>JADJAB010000001.1 GCA_016704435.1 Rhodobacter sp.
CGGAGAGACGGTTCTCGGCATCCCGATGCGCCTTTCGGGCGCGGGTAACGTCGATCAGGGGCGCGACTTCCTGGGCATACATCCGCTCCAAGATGTCCAGTTCGGTCGCAGCCTGGTCCAGAACCGCCTGGGCGCCGGACTTGCGGGCCTCGAAATCCTCTTGCCGGGCCTTCAGGAGCGTGGCCTCGGAAGACATGATTTCGGGTACCCTTGCGGCCAGGTCTTCGGGGACATGGAACTGCGCCTCGCCTCGCATCTCCGCCTCGATCCGCAGCTTGCGGATCTCCAGCGCGGCGATCTGGTCGCGGAAATCATCAACTGCGGCCTGGTATTGCGTAGACTGCAACCGCCCCAGCACTTGCCCCGGCTCGACCGTGTCGCCTTCCGAGACCTTCAGTTCGGCCAGGATCCCGCCTTCCAGGTTCTGGATGATCTGCGGCCGCGAGGACGACACTACCGTTCCGGTGGCCCGCACGATTTCGTCGACCCAGGCAAAGTAGGCCCAGACCACAAACAGCACCATCGTCAGACCGATCATCCAGATCACGGTCGAAGGGCGACCGGTGCGGCTGTCGAATTCGCTGTCCCAGGTGGTCATTGCGCCGCCCCTCCGGCCTGGGCCTTGGCCAGGTGTGCCAGAACCGCGTCCTTCGGCCCGTCGACGGCCAGCCGGCCGTTCTGCAGGATCAGCGTCCGTGTCGTCAGCTGCAGGATCGGCACGCGGTGCGTGGCAATGATCGCGGTGCGGCCTTGCAACCAGCCTCTCAGCCGACTGACCAGCGTGGTCTCCAGCGTCTGGTCCAGCGCGGCGGTGGGTTCATCCAGAAGCACCACCTGCGGATCCTGCAGCCAGAGCCGCGCCCAGCCGATCGACTGGCGCTGGCCAACGGAAAGCCCCTCGCCCAGCTCGCGGATCTCCAGATCCAGCCCGCGCGGGTGGTTGCGCACGAATTGCCCCAGACCGGCGAAATCCAGTGCCTCCAGCAGCCGGTCGTCATCGCGCTCCAGCTGACTCATGTTCAGGTTGTCGCGGATGGTCCCGGCGATCAGCCGCACCTCCTGGCCCAGATAGCCGATGCCGCGCCGCAGATCGCGCGGATGGATCTGCCCCAGATCGACCCCGTCGACCAGCACCCGGCCCTTGGACGGATCATGCAGCCCCGCCAGCAGCCGCAGCAGGGTGGACTTGCCCGACCCGTTCGCCCCCAGAACCGCGACGTGCTGGCCGGCCGGAATGGACGCGGCGTTGATCTCGACCGTCGGGGCGGCCTGCGGGTCATAGCGGAATTCGACATGACGCAACTCGAACGCGCCGACGATCCTTTCGCGGCGCAGATACTTGCGACCCTGTTCCTCGGCCTGGCGGGCGTTGGCCACGGCTTCCAACGCGGTCAGCGCGGCCTTCACCTGGCTCCACCGCGCCATCATCGACGACACCTGCGCCAAGGGGCCCAGCGTCCGCCCGGTCAGGATGCCGATTGCGATGATCGTGCCGACGGTGAACTGGCCGGCAAAGACCATGTAGGTGCCGACCACCACCGCCGAGACATAGGTCGCCTGCTGAATGCCCTGCGCCCAGGACGACAGGATCGAGGTCAGGCGGCGCTGCTCGCTGCTTTTGCGGCGGAAAGCGTCACCAATTCAGCCCAAATGCGCTTCACTCGGTCTTCGCCGCGCTGGGTCGTGATGGTCTCGTGCTCGAACACGCTTTCGTAGAGCAGGCGCGCCGCCCTGGTTGACGCACCTTGTGTCGAAGCGGTGATCGCCATCATCCTTTTCTGCATCAGGAAGCCCGGCGCAACCATCAGAATGCCACCCAGCACCAGCACCCAGACCAGATTGCCGCCAATCGAGGCGACCAGCGCCAGGAACACGATCAGGAACGGCAGATCGGCCAGCGTGCCCACGGTAGTGGAGGTGAAAAACTCGCGCACCGAACCGAAATCGCGCATCGCCGCGAAGACCTCGGACGGGCGGCTCGTTCCGGGTTCGGCCTTCAAGCCGAGAAGCCGCCGCATCAGCCGGGCCTGGACCGCCAGTTCGATCTTCCTGCCGGTGTTGTCCATCAGGGTCGCCCGCGCGACCTTCAACGATCCTTCCAGCATCACGGCCAGCAGAACGCCCAGCGCAAGCACCCACAGCGTTGGCTCGGACTGATAGGGGATGACCCGGTCATAGATCTGCAGCGAGAACAGCGCGACCGCGACCGCCAGCAGGTTGGCGAATAGCGAACCGGCCGCCGCTTCGACATACTGGCGTTTGTAGTGACGAAATTCGCCCCAGAACCAGTGCGGCGCGGGCTTGCCGTCGACGTGGCGTGACTCCAGTTCGGCCATAGTAGTGCGGGCGTGCAGGATTCTGCCTGCATAGACCCGCATGAACTCGGCCATCGGCACTTCGGCGCGCTTGTCCTGGGTCGTCGGGTCGTAAAGCTCGGGGCCGGTATCGCCCAGGCCCAGGACCAGCACGACCTGGCCATTGGCCATTTCGGCCAGCGCCGGCCAACCGTCGGCGGACAGGGTCTTTCTTGGCAGCACGCGTACGACCAGGCCCATCGCCTTCAGCGCGGCGGCCATTTCGCCCAAGCCCAGCTTGCCACCCGAGGCGCCGGCCGACAGCTGGATATGCTCCAGAAGGTCGGCAGCGGCCAGTTCGGCGCCCAGCAGCCCCGCGAAGACCGAGGCAAGCTGCGCGCGGTTCATCGCGCGGTTGGCATGGCGCGGGCGTGGCGTGCGGGCGGCAGGGGCAGGGCGCAGGCTTCCGGCCGCCGAAGCCGTGGCGACGCGGCTGGCGTTCATGTCGAAGGCAATGACCCTGTCATCCGTCACATCGCGGCCCCGTCCACCAATACGCCTCTTTCCCGCGCAATCTCCAGCCGCGCCAGTGTGATGCGGTATTTCAGCGTGGCGTGGTCGCGCTGCATCCGGGTGTAGCTTTCGAATTGTCCGACCAGCTCTATCAGCGTTCGGCGGCCGGCCTTGTATTGCGCGGTGAATTTCCGCCTCTTCAAGCGCGCGCAGCTTGTCCTTTCGTCCAAAGCCCAGGCCCTCGCCATCCAGCGCCAGGCCGCCGTCCAGGTCACCGCCGCGGTCCACACTCGCCTTGCCGCCGAAACCGGGCAGCAACCCGGCACGCGCCACCTGGACTTCGGCCCTGGTGCGGGCCGCCTCGCCGCGGGCGGCCAGAACGCTCAGCGGCTCCGGCGCGCCGGGGTCAGGCGGCAGGGTGGTCAGGCCTGACAAACCGTCAAGACCGCCTTTCGTCATCGCGGCGAGCTCGGCCCGCGCAGTCGTCGCTGCCTCGCGCTCTTGCGAATGCATCGCCTCCATCTCGGCCAGTTTCTGCGCGATGACCCGATATTCGGAACGGTCCGACAGCCCACCCTTGACCCTGACCGACATGATCCGGTCAAAGTCGCGCATTCGGGTCAATGCAGTCTCTGTAACGGCAGAAAGCTCATCCGCGCGCTGGGCCTCGATATACAGCTTCAGCCCCTCGTAGACCCTCTGGTTCAGGTCGCTGGCCAGCGTCACGGCGGCCACTTCGACATCGGCGGCGGCAAAGGCGCGTTCTGCCTTGCGGCGGCCGTTGTCGAAGATCGCCTGATCCAGGATCAGACTGGCCGCAAGCGAGCCCAGAGAGCTGAGGCTGACATTCGGGCCGATCGACGGCAGCCAGTTTTTCGACCGCGCCTTGGCGGTCAGCCGCGCCACCCGCAACTCGGCCTCGGCCGCACCGGAGCTTGCGGCAAGCACCGAAGCCGCGACGGTAGCAAAGCTGCTTCCCGCCGGCAGGACCGAGCGCCGCGCCAGAAGCGACGCGATCAGATTGGACTGCACGGTCCCCTTGTTGTCCAGCCGCGGCGCAACGGTCCCGGCAACCGCCGGATCGCCCACCGTGGTCGCCGACCGCGTGGCGAACGGACCACCGCCATCGGTGCATCCGGCCAGCAGCGCTGCCGTCACCAGCGCCAGGGCGGGGGCGATGCCCCCTGCCCCTGGCCTGTGCTTTCGGTCTTCGGGCATCACCCGATCCTCCGGCAGGGTCAGATGATCGTGGTCTGGATATCCTCGTCCACCAGCACGGTTCCGGTGCCGAGGTTGTAGACATCGTAGGTCTGGCCGTCGATCTCGCGGGTCTGGCCGGTCGCGGTGGCCGAGGCCAGCGATACGGAGTCGTCCCCGGCACCCTTGATCATCAGTTCATGGTCCGGCCCGGTCAGCGCCTGCAGATCGGCTGCGCTGAGGGTCAGGCGCGCCTCCGGAGCGAAAGAGAGGTCGATCGAAGTGAAATCGAACTCCGTCAAGCCGGCGCGGTGCAGGTCAACGGTCACGGTGTTGGTGTTGTTCACGATGGCCAGGGTGGACGAGTTGTTTCCGGCGTCATCGGTGGCGTCGATCACCAGATAGCTGCCGTCCTGCACTCCGCCGTTGCCGAAGAGGAAAAGCTCGGCCCCGCCCACGGGCGCACTGCCCGTGATTGTCAGGTCGGTTGCCACCCCGTTGGCCGCGACCTGATGGAAGGTCAGCTCTCCATCGTCGACTCCGGCAACGACGCCGCTGACCGCACCTGCGTTGCGCAGGATGTCTGTCAGCTCCGGCGCACCGGGTGCCTCGGTGTCATAGGCGAAGCTTTCGGTGATGCTTGCGGTGTTGCCCGCCACATCGGTCGCGGTGACGGTAACCGAAGCATTTCCGTCGCCCGAGGGCAGCTGACCTTCTGCGAAGGTCACCGACCATGTGCCCGAAACCCCCGAGTTTGTGACGATTTGCTGGCCGTTCGACAGCCGCACGACCACGGCGGAATTGGGTTCGACCGTGCCGGCGAAGGTGACACCAGCCTGGGCCTCGACAGCGTTGATGATGCCGTCACCGGCGATATCCCCGCCGGTGCGCGCCAGGTTGCGCACCACAGTGTCGACCCGGACCTGTTCGTTCAGGACCGAGGTGTTGCCGACCGCATCGGTCGCGGTGATGGTCATCGCGACCATGTTCTCGCCCGCCGGGATCTGGCCGGCCGGGATCGTCACGCTCCAACTGCCATCGGCGGCGACCGTAGCCGGAACCTGCGTTCCGCCAGCCCCGAAGCGCACCATGACGGTGGAGCCGGGTTCGACCACGCCGGTCACTGCAAGCCCGCCGGCTGCTTCTGCCGCGTTGACGATGTCATCGGCGCCGGTGGCGATGGTCAGCCGCTGGAACGGCACCACCTCGGTATCGACGCGGATGCTGTGCGTGGTGTTGGCCACGTTGCCGGCGGTGTCGGTCGCGCTGACCTGCACGGTCGAACTGTAGGTGCCGGCGCGGTAGTCGCCCGACCCGTAGCTGGCGGTCCAGTTGCCCGACCCGTCGGCGGTGACCGTGCGGGTCACGCCTTCAAAGGTGACCCGGACAGTGGCGCCTGCTTCGGCATGGCCGGTCAGCGACAGGCCCGAGGTCCGCTCGGCCCCCGACACGATGTTGTCGCCGCCCGACTGGCCCGGGTTCACGCTGACCTGGGTTTCGGTGTCGACCATGACGCTGCGGGTCGCCGTGGCGGTGTTGCCGGCGGCATCGGTCGCCGTCACGGTGGCGGTGGTGGCATAGGTGCCCGCGGCAATTCCTGCCGCCGGGAAGGTCACGCTCCAGCTGCCGTTGGCGGCAACCGTGGCGGGCAGCGTGGCGCCGTTCCAGGCAACCTGCACGGTGGCACCCGGCTGGGCCGAGCCGGTCATCATCACCCCGCCCGCCGCTTCGGTCGCGTTGACGATGCCGTCGGTCGCGATCTGCGCCGGGGCAAAGGCGACCGTGGTCATGGTGTCGACCCGGAAGGTATGGCTGGAATTGCTGACGTTGCCGGCCGCATCCATGGTGGTCGCGGTGACGGTGGCGTCATATTCGCCAGGCGTCAGGGCGCCCGCGGCATAGCTGACGGTCCAGCTGCCATTGGCGCCCACGGTAACGTTCTTGGTGATGCCCTGAAGCGTCACGGCCAGAGTGGCACCGGCCGTCGACGTGCCGCTGATCTGGAAGCCCGCCGAGGATTCCGTGCCATTCACCGTGTTGTCGGCAGTCACCGGGTTGAAGCCGATCGGATGCGGCACGGTATCCACCACCAGCACTTCGTTCAGCACCGTGTCATTGCCCAGTGCATCGGTGGCGGTAACGGTGAAGGGGATCTGATATTCCCCTGGCTCGACCTGGCTGGTCGGGAAGGTCACCGACCAGGTTCCATTCGCGCCAACGGTGGTGCTTTGGGTGAATTCGCCCACCTGCACCACGATCGCCGCGCCCACTTCGCCTTCGCCCGCAATCGTCACGCCATTGGCATACTCGGCCGCATTCTCGACATCGCCGGTGCTTTGCGCACCTTCGGTGACCACCACGTCCGGCGGGGTCATGTCGATGATGAATGTCGGGCCGTCCAGCTGGGTCGAGCTGCCATCGCCATGCTCGAACACAACTTCGGTCTCATGCGTCCCATCGGCCGGCAGGCCGTCGGTCGGGAAAACAACGGACCAGGTGCCGTCTTCGCCAATGGTGGTGGTCCGGGTTTCGTCGCCGATGTGAACCGTCACCTCATCGCCTGGCTCACCGGTGCCCCGAAACATCAATGGTCTGGTCTTCGGATTCCGTCATGACGGTCTGGCTGCTGTCGGGGTCATCCACTGTCGGGGTTGCCGGACCACCGCCGCCACTGCCACCGCCACCACCGCCCACAATGCCGCCGATCACGCCGGCACCGGCGATAATGCCCGCGCCGCCGCCCAGGCCCACCAGGCCGGGCACGAAGCCCGCCATTCCGGCCGGCTCATCGGTTGCGCCGGCGGCCAGCGCCAGATCGTCGCCCTGGGCGAAGCGCAGGTCGTCAAGGGTCGAGAACTTGTCCCAGCCCTCGGCTGGGCCATAGGCGGCCATCAGCGTGCCGTCACCCGTGGCGCTGAATTCCAACGCGATGACTTCGCCGTTCTGCGAAAGGTAAAGCTGGTTGGCCTCACCGGTTTCGTTGAAGTAGCTGGAAAGGACGATCTGCCGCCCGTCGATCAGGGTGATGACAAGGTCGCTGCCGTCTGGACGAACCCCGCGACACTTTCCCGCGCCAGGTTCAGCGAGATTTCCTCGCCCGCGCCCAGTTGCACGAAATTGCTGCCATCACCGGCAACGGAACCCCGCACCAAACCGCCCGCAGAATCGCGGACAGCGAAATCAATCGCCTTCACCATTGTACTACTCCGCCTCATGCTGCCGGTCCGTTGCCCGACATGTGGTAACCGAGATCTTTGCGACCTCTATTGCTGTCACGGATAACTAGGTTTTGATGTGATTTCTAGTGGGTATGTGAAGAAACTGATATTTCAGGGTCAAGCTATTGCAGAAATCGAACAGAAATTGCGGAAATGCAGGCTTTCCGGCGGGCCGGGTCAACCAGTGGTTGTTGACGTTACGTCAGCGAAGCCGCAGTCCGGCGGCGTCGAAATGAAAGGACCGCGCCTGGTCCGGGGTCAGCCGCACCTCTTCGTCGAAGACATAGTCATGTTCGCCGAACAGCCGTACGGAAAGCATGCCGTGGTCGTCCGTGCGAATATAGACCAGCGTCTCGCCCCCCAGCTTTTCGACATGGCTGACCCGGCCGATGATCGGGCCCTGCCGGCGCGAGATCGCCAGATGCTCGGGCCGGATGCCGGTCGTTTCGCCCTGTTGACCCAGCGCAGCGGATTTCAGGAAGTTCATCTGCGGGCTGCCGATGAACCCCGCCACAAAAGTATTGACCGGGTCGTTGTACAGCTCCATCGGCGCGCCGACCTGTTCGACCTTGCCGGCGCGCAGCACGACGATGCGGTGGGCCATCGTCATCGCCTCGACCTGGTCATGGGTCACGTAGATCATCGTCGCACCCAGGTCGCGGTGCAGCCGGGCGATCTCGATCCGTGTCGCCACGCGCAGCGCGGCGTCCAGGTTCGACAGTGGCTCGTCGAACAAGAACAGCTTGGGCGTCCGCACGATGGCACGGCCGATCGCCACCCGCTGCCGCTGCCCGCCCGACAGCTCCGACGGGCGACGGTCCATGAGCGGCTCCAGCGACAGCATCGCGGCGGCCTTGTCGGTGGCGGCCCGGATATCGGCCTTTGCCACTCCGGCCTGTTTCAGCGCCAGCCCCATGTTGTCGCGCACGTTCAGATGCGGATAGAGCGCGTAGCTTTGGAACACCATCGCCAGTTCCCGCTTGGCCGGCGCCACGTCGTTCATTCGCCGCCCGTCCACCAGGATATCGCCCGTGCTTGCATCCTCCAGCCCGGCGATGATGCGCAGCAACGTGGATTTGCCGCAGCCCGACGGCCCGACGAAGACGCAGAATTCGCCGTCGTTGACGGTCAGATCCACGCCCTTGATGACTTCGGTTGCACCAAAGCTCTTGGTGATGGATTTCAGTTCAAGTGCGCCCATCGCGGCCTCACAGTTTCACGGGCTTGCCCGACCGGACGCTTTCGTCGGCGGCAAGACAGATGGCAAGGGATTGCACGGCATCTTCCATGTGCCGCGTCAGATCGATATCCTCGCGGATCGCGCGGGCCACGAAGGCCTGCTCACGCTCGCACAACTCCTGATGGCCGGGCTCATCCGCCATGTTCAGATCCTGATCCGGCTGGCCGACGCGGTGAATGCGCAAGAGGTTGGGCTTGCCATGGGTTTCATGGTCATCCGACTTTGCGCCTTCCGGGATCTTGATCGACACGGCGCCATTCGGGCTGACCACGTCCTTCACGAAGAACGCGGTGTCCGACATCATCGGGCCCCAGCCCGCCTCGTACCAGCCCAGCGAGCCATCATCGAACAGCACCTGGAAATGGCCGTAGTTGTACATGTCGGCCGCGATCTCGTCCGACAGGCGCAGGCCCATGCCGCGCACCTCGACCGGGGCGGCATCGGTGATCTGGCACATCACATCGACATAGTGCACCCCGCAATCCACGATCGGCGAGGTGGTCTGCATCAACTGCTTGTGGGTGTCCCAGGTCGGGCCGCTGGACTGCTGGTTCAGGTTCAGCCGGAACACATATGGCCCACCCAGGGCCCGCGCCTCGGCGATCAGCCGCATCCAGCTGGGATGGTGGCGCAGAATATAGCCGACGACCAGCTTCTTGCCGTTCGCCTTTGCGCAATCCACCACGCGGCGGGCATCGGCCACCGTGGTCGCCAGCGGCTTTTCCACGAAGACATGCGCCCCGGCCTCCATCGCCGCCACGGCGAAATCGGCATGAGAGTCGGAATAGGTCGAAACGCAGACCAGATCCGGTTTCAGCCGGTTTAGTGTCGCATTGAAGTCAGGCTCGACCGCGTATCCGGCCAAAGCCGGGTCCAGCCGCGGCGTACTGCGGTTGACCAACCCGACCAGATCGAAGGCCGGGTTGCGGTGATAGGCCAACGCATGGCTGCGCCCCATGTTGCCCAGCCCGGCGACCACGACCCGAATCTGTTTGGCGATCATTTGACGGCTCCTGCGGTGATCCCGCGGATCAGCTGGCGCGAGAAGACAAGGTAAAGGACAAGGACCGGCACGATGGCCAGCGACAGCGCCGCCAGAACCGCGTTCCAGTCGGTGACGAACTGGCCGATGAAGACCTGCGCGCCCAGGGTGACGGTCTTGGTCGACTCTGCCGGCGCCAGGATCAGCGGGAACCACAGGTCGTTCCAGATCGGGATCATGGTGAACACCGCCACCGTCGCCATTGCGGGGCGCACCAGCGGCAGGACCAGGCTGAAGAAGATGCGGTATTCGCTCAGCCCGTCGATGCGTCCGGCGTTCTTCAGATCGTCCGAGACCGAGCGCATGAACTCCGACAGGATGAACACCGCCAACGGCAGGCCTTGCGCCGAATAGACCAGAATCAGCGCCGTCAACGTATTCACCAACCCGGCCGAGACCATCAGTTCAAGGATCGCGACGGTGCCCAGACGAATGGGGATCATGATGCCCAACGCCAGATAGAGCCCCATCAGGCTGTTGCCGCGGAACCGATATTCCGACAGCGCAAAGGCCGCCATCGCACCGAACAGCAGCACGCAGAACAGGCTGCCGACCGTCACCGTCAGGCTGTTCTGGAAATACAGGAAGAAATCGCCTTGCTTCATCACGGTCCGATAGCCGACGAAGTCGAAATTGCCGGGCAGGGGCAGCGCCAGCGGGTCGGCGAAAATCGCCTTGCGGCTCTTGAAGCTGTTGATGACGATCACGAAGACCGGGAACAGCGCGATCAGCGTATAGCCCAGCAGCACCGCATGGGCGGCGATCTTGCGGCCGGTGGACAAGCGGGCATTGGCCATCAGAACTGATACCTCCGCAAACGGGTCTGGATGCCGAACAGATAGACGCAGACGCCGATCAGGATGATGCCGAACATGGCCCCGGCGATCGCCGATCCCATGTAGGGGTCACCCAGTTGCAACTGGAAACCAAAGAAAGTGCGGTACAGGAACGTGCCCAGGATATCGGTGGCGTAATCCGGCCCCGCCAGCGCGCCCTGTGCCACATAGATCAGGTCGAAGGCGTTGAAGTTGCCGACGAAGGTCAGGATCGAGATGATGCCGATCGAGGGCAGGATCAGCGGCAGCTTGATCTTCCAGAACTGGCTCATCCCGGTGATGCCGTCCATCTCGGCGGCCTCCAGGATCTCGTCGGGAATGCTCAGCAAGGCGGCATAGATCAGCATCATCGGAATGCCGATGAACTGCCAGACCGACACCAGCGCCAGCGCGGTCAGCGCATATTCCTCTTTGCCCAGCCAGGGAGCGAACAGCATCTTCAGCCCCACCGCATCCAGCATCCCCGGCGCAATGCCCCAGATCGGCGACAGGATCAGTTTCCAGACGAAGCCGACGATGACAAAGCTCAGGATCGTCGGAATGAAGATCGCGGTTCGGTAAAAGGCCGCCATCCGCAGCCGAGGCGTCGACAGAATGGCCGCCAGCGCCACTCCGATCGGGTTCTGCACCAGCATGTGGATCAGGAAAAACCAGGCGTTGTTGCCCAGCGCATTCCAGAACGCATCCGACCACAGCGCATCGCCGAACAGCGTCGCAAAGTTCTGCAGGCCGACAAAGACCCGCGCCCCGCCCTCGCCCTTGTTGTAAAGCGATTGCAGCAGCGTCCCGAACAGCGGGATGATCATGACGGCAGTATAGATCAGCACGGCCGGGGCCAGAAACACGGCGATATGCCATCGCACAGGCTTTCGCGCAGCCATGTCCTTCCCCTCCTTCATCTTGGCAGAAATACTCTCGGGGGGTCCGGGGGGCAGACGGCCCCCCGGCTCCGGCGGTTCAGATCACTTCTGCGGTTCGTACCACGAAGCAAGACCCTCCTGCAAACGCTTGCCCGCATCTTCCGGCGTATCGGTGCCCTTGATCACGTTGGCCGAGGCGTTCCAGGTCTCGTTCTCCAGGTTCGGCGTGCCGCGCGACAGGATCTGGTAGGTCGAGCGGATCGTCGACTGGCACTTGCCGCGCCAGGACACGAATTCCTGCGCCAGCGGGTCGGCCATCTCGACCGGGGTCGAGTTCAGGCTGAAGAAGCCCGGCAGGGCATTGGCATACATCGCCGCGAACTCGGGCGATCCGACCCATTCCAGGAACACCTTGGCGGCTTCGGCATTGGGCGACGCCGCGTTCATGCCGATGGCGATGTCGGTATGGTCCGAGATGTAGCAGGTGTCGCCCGCAGCTGCGACCGGCGGCGCAAAGGCGCCCATCTTGAACCCGGCCTGCGCGTTGAAGCCCGAGATTTCCCACGACCCGGCCGGATAGATCGCCGCACGGCCCAGCGTGAACAGGTTCTGGCTGTCGGGGTAGGTCTGCGCCTCGAACCCGTCGCCGAGATAGTCCTTCCACTTCGCCAGTTCGGCATAGGGGGCAACCCAGCCCTCATCCGTCAGCTTCTGCTCGCCCTTGATCAGCGCCAGACGGCCCTCTTCGCCCTTCCAGTAGTTCGGCCCGATGTTGTTGTAGCCCATCGTGGCGGCTTCCCACTGGTCGTTGGTGCCCATCGCCATCGGGATATAGGTGCCATCGGCCTTGATCGTGTCCAGCGCAGCAAAGAACTCGTCCCGCGTGGTCGGCACGGCGATGCCCAGCGCCTCGAACGCATCGGCGTTATAGATGAAACCGTGGATCACCGACGCCATCGGCACGCAGAAGGTGGCAGCACCGTCATCCGTCTGCCAGGCGGACTTGGCCACCGGCGAGAAGTTCGCCATCGCCGCCAGACCCGACAGATCGGCCAGATGGCCCTGGTTGAAGAGTTCCAGCGAGGCGTCGAACGGCCGGCAGGTGATCAGGTCGCCCGCCGATCCGGCCGACAGCTTGGAGTTCAGCACAGCGTTGTATTCCGCCGGGGCGGTCGGCGCGAAGACCACCTTGATGTCCGGGTGCGCCGCCTCGAATGCCGGAATGATCGTGTCCTGCCAGATCGTCAGGTCGTCGTTGCGCCAGCTTTCGATGGTCAGCGTCGTCTCGGCCAGCGCCGGGCCGGCCAGCAGCGTGCTGGTCAGCAATGCCACGCGAAAGGTTCTTTTCATGGTCTTCTCCCTGGTTTCGGGCGCCTTCTGGCCCTGTTGAGCAAACTATTCCAGATGCGGCGCCAGATGGCCATCGGTTCGGGCAAGGTCCGCCGCGGCCTGATCCGGGCTTTTTCCCCTCGCGACCAGAACCGCCGCCTTGACCGACCCGCCGGCAAGGCCCAACGCCCGCAGCGCAGCCTCCATCGGCTGACCTGACAGCGCCGAGACGATCCGCCCCGCCCGGTCGCGCAGCTTTTCATTGTCAGCCACGACATTGACCATATGGCCGTCGTGCACATGCCCAAGCCAGATGCCCAGCAGAACGGACATCATGTTCAGTGCCACTTTCTGCGCGGTCGCAGCGCCCAGCCGGGTCGATCCGGCGATCATCTCGGGGCCGGTGTCCAGCAGGATCGCGATATCCGCCTTTTCCAGCAGCGCCGACCCGGCGACATTTGCGATGCCGATCACGGTGGCGCCCTGCCGTCTTGCGGCCTCCGCAATCACCAGGGTATACGGCGTGCGCCCCGAGGCCGAGAGGCAGATCACCGCATCCCCTGCCGTCAGCCCAGCCGCCTTCAGATCTGCCATCGCAAGGTCGGGATCGTCCTCGACCGCGCCCTCCATCCGCAGCAATGCTCCCGCACCGCCGGCGAACAGCATCGGCGTGCGGTCGGGCGGGATGCCGAAAGTTCCGAACAGCTCCAGGCAATCGGCCAAGGCCATCAACCCCGAGGAGCCCGCTCCGGCATAGGCCAGCTTGCCACCGCTTCGCAGCGCACCGGCCGCCGCCGTTGCAGCAGCCTCGATCGACGGAATGGCCGCCCGCACGGATTGCAGCGCCGCCGCCTGAGCATCCAGCAACCGGGCCAGAACCACGGGCCCCTTTGCGGCATGCAGGCCGGCAGACTGTGAATGCACGGATTCGGTCGGCCGTTGCGACATCTGATTCCCCCTGACCAATAACAATGCCAAAAGAATACCAATTGTAAAGCCCTGGTTTCCGATCCGGCTGATCTAGGGCCGTTTGGCAGGCCAGGATAATACCTCTTTCTCTTTGGTATTGTTTTGGTATGCTATGCTTCATAGAGGAATCGTCATGACCTACCTTCTGGGAATCGATGGAGGAGGCACCGCCTGCCGGGCTTCGCTTGTCGGGCCGGATGGCGATGTTCTGGGCATGGGGCAGGCAGGCCCGGCCAATGTCGCCACCACGGTTTCCGGCGCGATCGCCAGCGTTCTGGCAGCGGCACGGACAGCCCTGGATGCGGCCGGCCTTGATCTTGACTGTGGCGACCTGAAGACGGGCCTCGGCCTTGCAGGCGCAAACGCCGCCGGGGTCGAAACCGCGCTGGCGAATGCTCTGCCCTTCCGCCGGATGCGCATCACCACCGATGCGACCACTGCCGCGATGGGGGCGCTCGGCCGCGACGACGGCATCGTCGCTGCAATCGGAACCGGATCGGTTTTCGTGGCCCAACGCGGCGGGCACCTGCGCCAGGTTGGCGGCTGGGGGCTTGCGCTGGGCGACGAGGGATCTGGCGCACGGATGGGGCGCACCTTGCTGGCGTGCGTCGTGAAAATGGCGGACGGGCGGTTGCCCGCGACACCGCTGCTGGCCGCGGTCTTGCAGGACATGGGGTCGACAGCGGAAATCGTCAGCTTCGCCACCAGAGCGACCCCCGCTGATTTTGCCGCCCTTGCGCCGCGCGTCCTTCAGGCGGAAGACCCGGCAGCGGAAGACATCCGACGGGCCTTCGCGCAGGAGGTAGCCGAAATCATCGCCTTCCTGCAGCCCGATCCACCGTTGCCCGTGGTCTTCCTTGGCGGTCTTGGCGCGTTCTACCAGCAACGCCTGGACGGACGCTGGCAAGTCCACCCCGCCCGCGGCAGCGCCCTGGATGGCGCCCTTGTCCTTGCCGCCGAGGTCGCCTGATGGAGGACATCTTCTCTCCCCGACGCTTCGATGACACCGGCGCCGGACCGCTCTATCTGCAATTGCAGAGACGTATTTCCGATGCAATCGCCCTGGGCCGCCTGAAACCCGGCGACAGCCTGCCGGCCGAACGCGACATGGCGGCGATGACCGGCCTAAGCCGGGTGACGGTGCGCAAGGCGGTGCAGGCGCTGGTCGCGGGCGGGCAGCTGGTGCAGCGGCGCGGCTCCGGCACCTTCGTGGCGCCACGGGTCGAACGGCTGGAACAGGCACTGTCGCTGCTGACCTCGTTCACCGAAGACATGGCGCGGCGCGGCAAGACTGTCGATTCACGCTGGCTGTCGCGCCGGATCGACGCGCCCGCCCCCGAAGAGGTGATGGCGCTCGGCCTTGGCGCCGGCGACCGCGTCGCGCGGCTGGAGCGGGTGCGGATGTCCGATGGCATTCCGCTGGCGATCGAGCGCGCGTCGATCCCCGCTGCGGTCCTGCCCGATCCGGAAAGGGTGGAAGCCTCGCTTTATGCCGTTCTGCAGGCGCTGGGCCAGCGGCCCGTCCGGGCCGTTCAGCGCATATCGGCGGCAAATCTCGGCACGCGGGATGCGGCCTTGCTGGGGGTTCCGGTGGGGGCCGCGGGACTGAAGATCGAGCGCATCGGCTACCTGCCATCGGGCAGGGTGGTGGAATTCACCCGCTCGCTCTATCGCGGCGATGCCTATGATTTTGCCGTCGAGTTGAAGCTGGCAGTCGAGGGAGAAGGAAAATGACGTCACACATGGCCCGCGAAGTGGCCGAAATCCCGACCGCCGCGGCACAGTTCCTGAAGCTGTCGGCCGGCGACGTGCAGGCTGCGGCCGAGGCGATGCGGCAGGCCGATCCCTCGCTGCTGGTGACAGTTGCGCGCGGGTCGTCGGACCATGCGGCGACCTATCTGAAATATGTGGTCGAGTTGCTGGCAGGCGTTCCGGTGGCCTCGGTCGGCCCTTCGGTCGCGTCGATCTACCGCCGACCCTTGCGGTTGGGAGGCGCCGCCTGCATCGGCATCTCGCAATCCGGCCAGAGCCCCGACATCGTCGAGATGATGCTCGCGGCGGGCAGGGGTGGCGCGCTGACCGTCGCCGTGACCAACTTCGCCGACAGCCCGATGGCGCAGGCTTCGGCCTTCTGCCTGCCCTTGCGCGCGGGGGCCGAGCAGTCGGTCGCGGCGACCAAGACCTTTGTGACGTCGATTCTGGCGGGAGTCTGCCTGATCGCGCACTGGCAACAGGATACAGCCCTGCTGAATGCGATCGGCCGGCTGCCGGATGCGATGGAAAAGGCGCTTCATCTGGATTGGTCGCCGCTTTCGGCCCGGCTGTCGCGGGCGCAATCGGCCTATGTTCTGGGCCGGGGTCCGGCCTTTTCCATCGCGGCCGAGGCGGCGTTGAAACTGAAGGAAACCTGCGGCCTGCATGCCGAGGGCTATTCGGCGGCCGAGGTTCTTCACGGGCCGTCGGCCATCGTGCAGGCGCAGTTTCCGGTGCTGGCGCTGGCGGTCGAAGACGCGGCGCAGACGCATGTCGTCGCCACGGCGGAACGGCTGGCCGCCCAGGGCGCCGATGTCTTCGTGACCGGTGCCGCGGCGGCCGGGGCCACCACCCTTCCGGCGGCGCCCGCCCTGCACCCGCTTGTGGATCCGCTGGTGACGGCTGTGGCCTTTTATGCCTTTGTAGAGACGCTTTCGCGACGGCGCGGTTACGATCCGGACACTCCGCCGCACCTGCGCAAGGTGACGGAGACATTGTGATGGGCACCACCTTCACCGGGGCGGCCGTATTCGACGGCACTTCGCTGGACCCGGACGCCGAGTTGTACATTGCAGGTGGCATCGTGATGGACAGCGGTGCTGGCGAAACGGTCAGGCTTGACGGCGGCTACATCCTGCCCGGCCTCGTGGACCTGCAGGTCAATGGTGGCGACGGGCTTATGGTTTGCGGCCAGACCAAGGTGGCCGACCTGCACCGGATCTGCGATGCGCAGGCCCGGCTTGGATCGACCGGCATCCTTCCGACGCTGATCACCGACACTGCCGAGGCGACTGATGCGGTGATCCGGGCGGGCATTCAGGCCGTGCAACAGAACCTGCCCGGCTTTCTTGGCCTGCATCTGGAGGGACCGCACCTCGACCCCCGCCGCAAGGGCGCGCATGATCCGGCGCTGATCCGGCAGATGACGGACGCGGACCTGAACCGGCTTTGCGACGCTGCCCGGCAGCTGCCGTCGCTGATGGTGACGCTGGCACCGGAAAATGCCTCGTCAAAGCAGATAGCTGCGCTGGCCAGTGCCGGGGCGGTCGTCAGCCTGGGGCATACCGATTGCCGGATGGAGACCGCGGGGCGCAGCTTTGCCGCGGGGGCCACCTGCGTGACGCATCTTTTCAACGCGATGAGCCAGCTCGGCAACCGTGAACCCGGTCTGGTCGGCGCAGCACTTTCCGCGCCGGTCTTTGCCGGGCTGATCGCCGATGGCATCCATGTCCTGCCCGAAGTGATCCGGATCGCCATATCGGCCAAGCCGGAAGGCGTCTTTCTGGTTTCCGATTGCATGGCCGCCGCAGGCACAGATGCCACCGAATTCCTGCTGGGCGGTCGCCGCATTCTGCGTCGCGACGGTCGGCTGACGCTGGAGGACGGCACCCTGGCCGGGGCCGATCTCAGCCTGCCCCAGGCGATCCGGGTGATGGCGCATCAAGTCGGCGTGCCGCTTTACCGCGCCTTCGCCATGGCAACCTCGATCCCGGCGTCGTGCCTGAACCGGCACGATGTCGGGCGGCTGCAGCCGGGCTCGCGGGCGGACTTCATCCATCTGGATTCCGGCCTCGCCCTGCGGGGAGTCTGGCGCGGCGGGCAACGGATTCATTGATTTCCGCCTTTACAGAGCCGGTTTGATCCGGCTTGCCTCGGGCATGGCAGGACAGACCGAAACCCTGATCTCGACGATCATGACCTGGATCGACATCGGGCGGCTGAACCCCGGCGATGCGATCGACGAGGCCGCGCTTGTGGCCGAATTCGGCATCTCGTGCACCCCGGTGCGCGAGGCGCTGTTGCAGCTGGAAGCGGTGGGCCTGATCCGCCGCAACCCGCGCAAGGGGGCCACCGTTTTCCGGCCGCCGCTGGAGGAGTTCCTGGCCATCCTCGAAGTGCACGCCAAGCTGGAAGGCATGGCCGCCGGCCTGGCCGCGCGGCGGCTGTCGAAGGACAGCGCCGAGGCGCTGGAACGGATCGTCGCTACCCGCGAGGCGCATTCCGCGAAAAAGGGGCGATGCAGAGCCGGATTCCTACTACCAGCTGGATCTCCGGTCCCATGAAACCGTGGCGTTGGCGGCGGGTGATCCCTTTCTGACCGACAGCATCAAGACCAACGCCCGCAAGCTCTTGGCCTACTACTGCGCTCGCTATCGCTATTCCGGTGCCATCGCCGCCTCGGCCAAGGAACACCGGGCGCTGGCCGGGCTGATCATCGGCCGAGATTCCGCTGACGCCGAGGCGATGATGCTGCGCCACGTGCAGTTCGACCACATCACCGCGATGGACCTGCTGGCGGCGCTGTCCTAGGCCGCCCCGAAGAAATCGACGATCCGCCGCGCGAGGCGATCCGTCTCGGCCGTCCGGTCCAACGAGGCGCCCGCCCCGCGACTTCGGCCGGCAGTTTGTCGGCATATTCCGCAGCCAGGGTGGCCGCGAAGTGGGGTGTGATCTCGGGGTGGTACTGCGTGGTCAGGATGTGCCCGCCAATCCGGAAGGCCCCGAACGGGCAGGCGGCATTGCCGCCAAGCGGCTCTGCACCGGCAGGAAGTGCGGTCACTTGTTCATTGTGGGCGGCATAGAGACGAATCGGCCGACCTTCCACTTCCATCTTCGCCAGACCGAAGACCCAGCCGCCCGGATTGCGTTCGACCGTGCCGCCCGGCGCCTTTGCGATTGCCTGATGCCCGAAACGGGCGCCGAAAACCGGGCGGTCCTTCGCGCGGATTTGTCAAGTCACCTCCATCAACCGGTCGACCCAAGCCGCGTCGTCATGCACCGATGCCGGGCCGCCGGTAATGATGAAGCCGTCGCAGGCCGAAAGATCCTCGGGGAAGGCGCCATCCTTCACGGACAGCACACTGAACCGCCAATCCGGCCGCAAAGGCGCCAGAAGGTTGGTGAATTTCTCGCCGTTCTTGGGGTGCGCCTGGGCGAATTCGCTTTCGTCGGTGTTCGCCATGAGGATCGCGGTATGCAGCTTCCGTGGCCTTTACATATTTATGAACATGTTTAGCATATTTACAACTCAGCTTCTGGCAAGAGATGCGCGCATGACGGTCTGGACCTCTACCGACGATGGGCACGCCGATCTTTCCAGCCACGACACCTTCGTTCAGGGTCCGCCGCACATTTCAGGAAACTGACGCGCCCGATCAAATGCTGACACGGGTGAAGGTGGCCAAGGCCTTCTCGAGACCCGTCATGGCGCAGTTCGAGCCGGTGATCCGCGCGCTTTGCGGCCCGATCCTGGATGCCGCGCTTGAAAAGGGCACCTTCGACGCGACGAAGGAAATCGCCCGCCTGCTGCCGATGCGGATGCTGGGCCGTATCCTTGACACGCCGGACGAAGACCTGCCCTGGCTGGTGGAAAAGGGCGATGCGCTGATCGCCAACACCGACCCGGATTTCACGCAGCATGTGCTGGACAAGATGACCACCGACGAATTCCGCATGATGCCGTTCAACTCTCCGGCCGGGGCCATGCTGTTCGTCTATGGCAAGGAGCTGATGCGCAAGAAGGCCGAGGCTGGCGAGGTCTGGGACACCATGGCCGACGACGTGATCCGCTGGGCCAGCCCCACCAGCCATTTCCGCCGCACCGCCACGCGCGACTTTGACTATCACGGGAAACAGGTGAAGGCAGGCGACACGGTGCTTTACTGGTTCAACAGCGGAAATCGGGACGAAAACGCCTTTGCAGAGCCGTTTCGCGTGGACTTCGCCCGCAACCCGAACCGCCGTGTCGCGTTCGGGCAGGGCGGGCCGCACGTCTGCCTCGGCATGTGGCTGGCCCGGCTGGACGTGCGCGTCCTCTTCGAAGAACTTGCCAGGCGGATCAAGTCCGTCGAGCCTGCCGGGGCGCACAGGTTCCTGCGGTCAAACTTCATCGGCGGCATCAAGGAACTGCCCGTCCACGTCACACGACACTAGGCGGCGCCAGACCGCGAACCAGGGAGAAGCCGATGTCCGAGCGCCTGCGCGCCATGTTCTGCGCTCATCTGTCGATCATGCGGGGCAAATACCTGCCGTCCTACAAGATGAAGGATGACGAAAGCCGCTTTGCCCAGCCCACCTTCAGCGTGCACTACGACAAGGATCTGCTGCTGGAGGCGCCGGGAACCCTGTGCATTGAGGGCATTCCCGACATGGCCCGGCGCTGGATCGGGCATGAGATCCGCCCGGGATGGGGGCCGGGAACCAAGGTTGTTCTGGGCGACCTTTGCCAGGGCGACGGCACCCCCTTGCCGATGTGCCCGCGCGGCGCGCTGAAACGGGCTGTCGCCGCCTGGGACAAGCATGGCCTGACGCCGCGGGTCGGGATCGAGCTGGAGGCCTATGCCTTCATCCGCAATGAAGATGGCCGGATCGTGCCTTATGACAACGCCGGCGGCGTAGTCTACGGCACCGGCAATTTCACCGACCCGCGCCGTTTTACCGATGCGATCTGGGCCAAGGCGCAGGAAACCGGCCTGCCACCGGATCTGATCACCGCAGAATATGACACGCCGCAGTTCGAATTCACCCTGACCTTCGACACGGCAGTCGAACACGTCGACACCGTCGTTCTTTTCCGCCAGATGGCGCGCGAGGTGGCCTGGGATCACGGCATCCTGCTGTCATTCCTTCCCAAGCCGATCACGGGCAAGGGCGGCTCGGGGCTGCATGTCAACCTGTCCTTCACCGACGGCAAGGATCACAACGCCCTGGCGCACGGCGAACGCGGCGGCAATCTGTCTTGCGCCACCTGCCATGTCTATGTTGCCGACGACTGGGCCACCAGAACCGGATCGGCCGGCGATTTCGAGGATCCGATGCTGGACGTGGCCGATGCCGCGCGAAAGGCGACCTCGCGCCTGCCCTGCCAGTTGAAGATGGGGCCGGCGCTGGACGGAATCGTGCTGATCGTGCCGCAGCCCTGATCGCTCGGGGCTGCCGGCACGGACCTCAGTTCGCGATCTCGGGCGCTGCCGCTGTCGCCTGGGCGCGCCGCGCCAGTTCCTGCCGGTAAAGCGCCAGGAAATCCACGCTGTCCACGTTCAGCGGCGGGAAGCCTCCGTCGCGCGTGACGTCCGAGATGATCCGCCGCACGAAGGGAAACAGCAGCCGCGGGCATTCGATCAGCAGGAACGGGTGCATCTGCTCTTCCGGCACGCCCTCGATCTGGAATGTGCCGCCATATTCAAGCTCCATCAGGAACAGGTTGTCGCCATTGGCCTTGTTCTTCGAGGTGATCTTGAACTTGGTGATCACGTCATACTGGTGATCCACCGGACGCTTGCGGGCATCCAGGCTGACGGCCACCTGAATATCGGGCTGCACTTCGCCGGTGGTCATGCCCTTCTGGGCCACCACGTTTTCAAAGCTCATGTCGCGGATATACTGCGCAAGAACCTGCATGCGCACCTGGGCTGCGGCAGCGCCGTTGCCTGCTGCGGTTTCTTCGGCCATTTCGAACTCCTGCTGTCCTGGCGGCGCAAAGCGCCAATCACATGTCGGCCCTGTCCTTAGCAGAGCGACCGGAATCTCTCAATGCCGGCGATCCAGGCACTGGCCCCTTGCGAAACCGGCGGTTTTCCCGCAAGCCATGCCGACCGTCGACGGTCCCTTGCGAACCTGCGGGGTATCTGCGCTCGGAAAAAGGGGGCAAGCCGTGAAACCCGAATATCAGGCGCTGGCGCGCAAGTCGGTGCTGCTCGCCTCGGTCCCGGAAGAAGCGGCTGCAAGTGTCCTGGCCTCGGCGCATGCGCGGCAGTTCGACCGCGGCGCCACGGTCTTCCTGCAAGGAGAGCGCGCCCGCGCGATCTACATCGTCGCCGAGGGCTGGGTGAAGCTCTATCGTATCGCCCCCAGCGGCGCCGAAGCGGTGGTAGGCGTCTTTACCCGCGGCAGCTCTTTTGGCGAGGCGGTGGCTTTCCAGCATGGCACCTATCCCGTCGCGGCCGAGGCCGTCACCGATTGCATGCTGGTCCGGATCGAGGCGGAAGTCCTGCTGCGCATGATCCGCGAGAACCCGGAAATCGCGATCTCGATCCTGTCGGCCACCTTTGCGCATCTGCATGCGCTGGTCGCCCAGGTCGAGGCGCTGAAGGCGCAGACCGGGGCACAGCGGGTGGCCGAATTCCTGCTGGAACTGGCGCCCTGCAAGGACGGCCGATGCGAGGTGACGCTGCCCTATGACAAGGTGCTGATCGCCGGCCGCCTCGGCATGAAACCGGAAAGCCTCAGCCGGGCCTTCGGGCGGCTGAAGGAACAGGGCGTGACGATCCGGCAGAACCAGGCGGTGATCCGCGATCTGTCGGCGCTGAAGGATTATGTCGAAGAGGACCCGGCACTGGCCTGGTCGAAACCTTGACCGGGCCGCTGTCGCGGGCGCTGGCCACGATCGACGCGGCCAATGCAGCGGATCCGAAGGGCGAGGCGCTGATCTACGGCCAGCGGATGAGCGCGGAACTGGCGCGCCTGGTCCCGCAGGCTTCCGACGTCTTGCAGGTCGCGGCGCGCGGGCAGCACGTCGAACGCTGGCTCCTGCCGCGCAGCGACTACCCCGAGGGCAAGGAAGGCTACCACGCCTGGCGGCGCGAGCAGGGGCGGCGGCATGGCGAACGGGTGGCGGGGATCATGGCCGAGGCAGGTTTCGCGCCCGACGATTGCATTCGCGTCGGCGTGCTGTTGCGCAAGGAGGCGCTGAAACGCGACCCGGAGGTGCAGGCGCTGGAGGATGTCATCTGTTTCGTCTTCCTGAAGTGGTATTTCGCTCCATTCGCCGAAGGGCGCGATGACGCAGCACTTCTCGATATCGTCGCAAAGACAGCGCGAAAGATGTCGGCGGCGGGGCGGGTGCGCGTTCTGGCCGAGTTCAAGCTGCCCGAAGCGCTGGCCGCAGCCTTCCGGGCCTAGCCGGCAGCCAGCGCAAGGCCCGCGAACAGGACCAGCAACAGCGCAAGGACCAGATCGAAGCCGCGCTGCCAGGATGGCGCAGCAGACAGGCCAAGGTAGGCGGACAGGATCACCCGCGCCTTCAGCCCGGCCAGCGCCAGAACCACCAGGACGAACCCGGCCCCCCGCGCGCCCGAAGCCGCAAGGCCAGTGGACGCGACAGACAATGCGATGAGAGCCACCCAGGCGCGGGTCGCGACGGTCATGGGCTTGCCTTCGGACGGGGATGAGGGTGGACAAAGCTCATAGCAGGTAGATCACCGGGAACAGCAGCACCCAGACCAGATCGACCATATGCCAGAAGGCGGCCCCGGTATCGACCGCGCGCGGTGTGGCAACCCAGCCGACCAGGACCAGCAGGATCATTCCGGCCAGCACATGGGCGGCGTGAAAGCCGGTCAGCAGGTAGCTGAAGGTGAAGAAGGCATGCGTCTCGGTGCCGATGCCGGCGGCCGCGAGATCGGCATATTCGCTGCCTTTCAGCACCAGGAAAACAACCCCGAGTGCAATGGCGGGGGCAAGTAGCGCCCGCAGGCGTCCGGTCTTTCCGGCCTCGGCGGCGCGGGTGGCCAGCAGCACCAGCCAGCCGGAGGTGACAAGGACGATGGTATTCACCCCGGCGCCGGTGCGGTGCAGGTGGGTCTGCGCATCGGCAAAGCCGGCCGGATCGGAAATGCGGACGGCCAGAAAGGCCACCAGCCCAGCGCCAAAGACCGCAAGTTCCGAAATGATCAGGACCCACATCATCAGCTCGCCGGGGAGTTGGCCCGGAACTGGCTCGCCCTGCGCCTCGGTCATCCGGTGACCAGTTGGCGGTAGATTTGCGGCAGCGCCTGGGTGAGTTTTTCGGGATGGGCGATCAGGGCAAAGGCGCCCTGGCCGAAAAGGCGGGGGAACCAGCTCTTGCCGTCCCGGTCGACCGTTATGCCAAAGACCGAATGCCCCGCACGACGGGCCTCTTGCACCGCCATGCGGCTGTCTTCGATGCCGTGGCGGCCTTCGTAATGGTCCAGATCGTTCGGCTTGCCGTCGGTGATGACCAGAAGCAGGCGACGTTTGCGCGCCTCTCGGGTCAGCCCGGCCGAGACGTGGCGGATGGCGGCGCCAAGCCGGGTGTAATGGCCTGGCATCAGGGCCGCGATGCGGTGTTCCGTGGCGTCGGACATCGGTTCTGCAAAGGATTTGACTTCCTGCAGGAAGACGCGCTGGCGTTTCAGTGACGAAAACGCATGGATCGCGAAGCTGTCGCCGCAAGCATCCAGGCCCCAGGCCAGCGCGGCCAGCGCCTCGCGTTCGATGTCGATCACGCTGCGGCCATCATGGCCATGGCCCGGAATGGCGCTTTCGGTGCTGCGCGACACGTCCAGCAGGATCGACACCGCAAGGTCGCGGCGTTCGGGGCGGGTTTGGCGCCAGACCCTGTCGGTGCCGGTTCCGCAGGCCAACAATTCGACCCGCGCGCGAACGGCTCGCTCTGTATCCAGCACATCGCCATCCGGGTAGCCGGGGATCGAGACGAGGCTGGGACGCAAGGCCTCGAACTGGCGGCGGACGGCACGGATACGCGCGTTCGCGCGCGGATCGGCCCGAAAGGTAGGTGTCGCATCGCTGGCTTCGGCGCGCGAATGAAGCACCCGGGCATGGGCTGGCAGGTAGGAATTGGTGCGAACATCCCATTCGGGGTAGAGAGAGGTGCCGGAAAGCGCCTCGCGGTCGACATCTTCGGGGGCGAGGTCGAGGTGCAGTTTCAGCCGGGTGGCAGGGGCCTTGGAGATCTGTCCAAGTCCGATTTCGTCCTGGTCATCGGCGGCCTTCTTGGCGCTGTCGTCATCGTCATCTTCAACGCGGCGGTTGAGGTTGAGGAATTCGGTCATCGACAGGATGGCTTCGAACTTGTGCAGGATGAAGCTGTCGGGGCGGTTGGCCTGATCGGCCTTGCGGCGCCGGGCGCGGCGGGCGGCTTTTTCGTCGGAGGATTCCTCGGGGGTGCCTTCGGTGGCGCGGGCCTCGACCGCGGTGGCCTCCGAGCGGGCCAGCGGGCTCAGATCGGGCCAGAGCGGAACGGGGCGGAAGGGACGGTAGCCGCGCGGAGTCTTTGCCGGCAGCGAGGGAAGCGGGCAGTCGTCGCCCAGCGCGCGACGGATGCGGGCCTCGACGGCGGCTTCGGCCGGGGGCAGCGCGGCCGTGCGGCGGAAAAGGAGGGTGGCAGCGGCAAGATCGGCGTGAAGTCTGCGCAGGCCGGGGGCGTTCTGCAGCGCGGCTTCGGTCATGGCCTCGGCGGTAGCGATGGCGGCAAGGTCGGCTTGCAAAGGGTCGTCGCTGTCCGGCTGGGGCTGGGATTGCAGCGCGGAGGCAGCGGCGGCAAGCCAGAGGTAAAGCGCTGCGTTCGCTTCGACCGCCGGGAAGATCGCCAGGCTTTCAGGCAGGCGCAGGGTGGCACCGTCAAAGCTGGCGCGGGGCGTGGTGTCGCGCCAGGTGCCGAGGCGGCGCAGGAACGACAGCCGGTGGTGGCTGGTTTCTTCCGCCACCGGCTTGATTTCCACGGCCTGGTCGCCACCAAGGCCGCGGAAAAGAACTGCCAGCCGTCCGCCCACTTGAGAAAGCAGGACACGGGCTCCGTCGTGGACGGGGTCAGCGTCCAGACGGCTGGCGAAGGCATGCCACAGTTTCCCGACGGATTCTTCGGGTTCCCATGGCTCGAACTCGATCCGTGACATCGCCGGCCTCACCCGAAAACGGCGGTCACAAGATCGCGGAGCCCGGCCTTGACGTCCGCATCGTCGGTCAGCGGTTCGATCATGGCGGCGCGGATTGCGCGCTCGACGCCCATGCCGCCGGCGATCAGCGTGGCGGCATAGACGACGAGGCGGGTAGAGACGCCTTCTTCCAGGTCCTGGCCCTTCATCGCGCGCAGCTTGTTTGCAAGGCGGACAAGGGGTTGGACCTGAGCCTCGGGCAGGCCGGATTCACGCGCGACCACGGGGATTTCGTGTTCTGGCCGCGGGAAGGTGAATTCAAGGCTGACGAAACGCTGGCGGGTCGACGGTTTCAGCGTTTTCAGGATGTTCTGGTAGCCCGGATTGTAGGACACCACGAGCATGAAATTGGGATGCGCTTCCAGCTCTTCGCCCGTCCGGTCGATCGGCAGGATGCGGCGGTCGTCGGTCAGCGGATGCAGCACGACAGTCACGTCCTTGCGGGCCTCGACGACCTCGTCGAGGTAGCAGATAGCGCCTTGCCGCACGGCGCGGGTCAGGGGGCCGTCGACCCAGATCGTCTCGCCGCCTTTCAGCAGGTAGCGGCCGATCAGGTCAGCCGCCGACAGGTCATCATGGCAGGCGACAGTGAAAATCGGGCGGCCAAGGGAATGCGCCATGGCGGCGACAAAGCGGGTCTTGCCGCAACCGGTGGGGCCTTTCAGCAAGACCGGCAGGCGGTGGGCGGCAGCGGCCTGGAAGACCGCGACCTCATCGGCCTGAGGCAGGTAGAAGGGGGCGTCAGCCGCCCCTCCATCTTGATGTGGGAACCGTCCATCTTCATCACTCCGCGGCCATGTGGTCGGGATCACGCGCCAGACGATCCTGTTCCAGCGGGCCGGGCATCACGATCTCGCGGCGCGGGACCATGACGGCGTAGATGAACAGGATGGCGCCCAGAACCACGGCCACGCCAGACCCGAAGCGCATGGCGTAGAACAGCCAGAGCTGGTCCTGCACGTCCATGAAATAGTCGCCGTTGACGCGCTGTAGGTGGGTCTGGATGGTGCCCGCAAAGGTCAGCGTGAAGGTCATGAACACCACGCCCGCCGACATCAGCCAGAACGAGGCCATGTTCAGCACCTGGTTGAACGGGTCACGTCCGCACAGATGGGGCATGGCATAAGTGATGATCGCAAGGTTGAGGCAGACATAGGCGCCGTAGAAGGCCAGGTGGCCATGCGCGGCGGTGATCTGCGTGCCGTGGGTGTAGTAGTTCACCCCGTGCAGCGTGTGCAGGAAGCCCCAGACACCGGCGCCGAAGAAGGCCAGCGTGGCGCAGCCAAGCGACCACAAGAGGGCGGCCTTGTTGGGGTGGTCGCGGCGGCCCTTCCAGACCATCACGAAGGCGAAGGACATCATCGCGAAGAAGGGCGCAATCTCCAGCGAAGAGAAGATGTTGCCGATCCACTGCCAGTAGCCCGGCGTGCCGATCCAGTAGTAGTGGTGGCCGGTGCCCAGGATGCCCGAGAACAGCGCCAGCGCGGCGATGACATAGAGCCACTTTTCGACGACCTCGCGGTCGACCCCGGTCAGCTTGAGCATCAGGAAGGCCAGGATCGAGGCCATCACCAGTTCCCAGGTGCCTTCGACCCAGAGATGGACGACATACCACCAGTACATCTTGTCCAGCGCCAGGTTCTCGGGGTTGACGAAGGCGAACAGGAACAGCAGCGACAGGGCCCAGAGGCCCAGCAGCAGGATGTTGGTGATCGCGGTCTTCTTGCCGGCCAGCACCGTCATCGAGATGTTGTAGAGGAAGATCAGCGCGGCAACGACGATGCCGACCTTGACCCAGCGGGGCTGCTCAAGGAACTCGCGCCCTTCGTTGCCGAACAGGAAGCTGCCGTCGAACAGGTTGAAGAGATAGGTGACCACGACCCCCGCGGTGCCGAGGACGAAGATGCCCAGTTGCAGCCAGGCCAGCATGGGAGAGTGGATCTCGCGCTCGGCTTCCTCGGGGACCAGGTAGTAGGCGGCACCGAAGAAGCCCAGGAGCAGCCAGACGATCAGGCTGTTGGTGTGCAGCATGCGGCCAACGTTGAAGGGCATGATCTCGGCAAGGAAGTTCGGATCGACATAGACCCAGCCGAGGATCAGGCCGAGAGAGACCTGCACGGCGAACAGCGCCATGGCCACGACAAAGTAGGCCAGCGCGATTTTCTGCGTTTTGTATTTCATGGCTTGGTCTCCTCAGCCCGCATCATTCGGCGGCCAGTCCTGCGCGCGGATTGTGTTGGTCCACAGCAGGAAGTCGGCGATCTGGCGGTATTCCTCGTCGGTCAGGCCGAAGTTCGGCATCTGGCGGCGGCCTTCGATGCCGGTGGGCATCGCGTCCATCCAGCCTTTCAGCGCGGTGAAGGAACCTTCGTGGTCGCCGGGCTCAATCCCCCAACGGGTCATGACATTGGCAAGCTCGGGCGCGAAATAGGCGCCCTCACCCAAGAGCGTATGGCAGTTGATGCACGAGTGCTTTTCCCACAGCCTTTTCCCTTCGGCAACGCTTTCGGTCAGCGTGGCGACGTCGGTCGAGGTGGTGGTGATGTAGCGGTGCGAATGGGCCGTGAGACCCACGAAGATGATGATGAAGAACAGGGATCCGCCGTAAAAGATGTTGCGGGCCATGCTCTTGGTCATGACTTCGCGCATGGCGGAATCCTTCCCGTAGCCGTTTCAGATAGCGCCTGTGTGATGCGTGGTGCGGCGGCTGGCCTTAACATAAGTCAACTCTGAGGTGCGACATTCCGGCCCTTCCGGGAGGTCAGGCCAGGGCTTCGAGTCTGGCACCGGGAAAGGCGGCCAGCGCCGCGTCGATCGCTGGGCGCGGCATCAGGCAAAAGGCCGTCGACAGCGCATCCGCCAGTGCAGCGGAGGGCGCGCTGACAGAGGCGGTCTGCCACAGCGGCGGCTGGCCTGTCGGGCCAAGGATATGCGGTTGGCCTGCTATCAGGGTGCCCTGCGGCGACGAGGTTGCCAGCGCACGGTTGGTCAGGCGCGGGCTGGCCAGGGGCATGCCGTTGGCATCGGTGATCTGCGCCTGCCAGTCCGCACCATCGGGGCGGTGGCCCATGGATCGGGTCTCTCCCATGTCGACAAGGGCGTTGGCAAAGCCATTGGCCCGAAGAAGGGCAGCGATCCGGTCGGCGGCCCAGCCTTGCGCGATGCCGTTCAGGGTAAGCTGCTGGCCGGGGGCAAGTCGGATTTCCTGTGGCGCGACGCGGACGCGGTGCCAGCCGATCAGGGCGGCGGCGGCGGTGGTGTCCTGGCCGGTCGCAAGCGCCCGCCAGAGCGGTTGGACCGTGGGGTCGAAGGCGCCGCCGGTGGCGGCGTGAACCTGCCCCGCAAGGCCAAGAAGGCCCGCAAGGTCATCGCCCGGCCAAGCCAGCCGCCCATCGCGGTTCAACCGGGTCAGGGCCGAATCGCGGTAAAGCGAGGCAAGGGTTTCAATGCGGGTGATCTCGGCCTCGACCCGATGGAACAGTCGGCGCGCGCTGGCTTCGGTCGCGCCGACAAGGCGCAGCGTCAGTGTGGTGCCAAGGCCGGTTCCCTGCCATTCGCTAAGGGTTTCGCGGCGGCCGGGCAGGGCCAGCGCGGCGGCGGTAAGGCAAAGGAAACGGCGGCGGTTCATGGCGTGGCCTCGGCGCGGGCGCGGCGTTTCAGGACGGGGCATTGCACGGCGTCGTTCATGATGATCTGGCAGCGCAGGCACAGGACGCATTCGTTGGCGTTGATGCGGCCGATCGCGTCGATGGCGCCGACGGTGCATTTCGTCTCGCACATCCGGCATTCGCGGCCGCATTGCGGGCGGCGTTTCAGCCAGTCGAAGATCTTCAGTTTGGCCGGGATCGCCAGCCCTGCGCCCAACGGGCAAAGATAGCGGCAGAAGAACCGCTCGATGAAAAGGCCCGCGGTGAGGAGGGCGAGGACGAAAAGGACGAAGGGCCAGGCACGCATGAAGCGCAAGGAGATGGCGGTCTTGAAAGGCTCCACCTCGGCCATCACAAGCGCGTCGTGCATGGAGTAGAACGACAGCGCCATGATGCCCATGAAGAGGCTGTATTTGATCACCCACAGCCGTTCATGCAGCGCCTGCGGCACGGCGATCTGTTTCACGCCAAGCGCTTGCGCAGCGGCGTTGGTCAGTTCCTGAAGCGCGCCGAACGGGCAGAGCCAGCCGCAATAGACCCCGCGGCCCCAGAACAGCATTCCCAGTGCGGTAAAGCCCCAGAGGATGAAGATGATGGGTTCGATCAGGAAGGTTTCCCAGCGAAAGCCGGTCAGCAGTGAATGCAGGAAGGCCACCACCTGCACGACCGACAATTGCCCGTTCAGCCCCATGCCCAGGACAAGGAAGGTAGAGGCCAGGAAGGTCAGCCGCCCGATGCGCCACAGCCGCGGGCGACGGGTGATCCATTCCTGCGCGAAAAGGATGAGGGTAAGCACCGTCAGCATCAGCGCGACCACGGCGATCTGCGGTTGCTTGGTCTTCCAGGCCGAGATCCACAGCGGCTCCGGCTCGGGCGGGGGGGGCAGGATGAAGGCGGCGGGCAACTGATAGGGCAATGCGATGGTCATCACGACTTCGCCCGTTTCGGTCGGGCGGAGGGCGGTGATTTCGACCGTGAACGGCTTGGTCGCGTCGATTTCGGACGGCAAGGCGAAAAGCGAGATTTCCTTCATCTGCGGCGCGTCGTGCAGGGCCAGCTTCTTCTGCATCTGATAGCTGTCTTCGCCTGGCTGCCAGCGCGTCTCGCCCTGCACCACGGTCACCCGGTCGAAGGTGCCGGTCTTCTTCCAGTCGGTGCCGCGGTGCGACTGAAGGCCCGATGACATCACGACCAGCGCCGATCCTCCGGCGCCCAGATTGCCGATGGCATTGGTGAAATCCTGCTGGCCCAGCAGGTTCTGGCCAATGCCGGGCGGATCGATCACCCCGGCCCAGAGGTGCAGGAAATCTCCATCGCCGGGCTGGACCGGCACCTTGGCACCCGCCAGCGCCGTCGCGGCCTCGGTCATCGTCACGCGGGCCTCTGCAAGCGCGCCGGTGGCAAGAAGATCGTCCCAGTTGGCGGGGGCGAAGGTCAGCCGGTCGATGCCGCCGCCGCCGGCCAGCAGGCCGCGGCCGATGGCAAGGGTGCGGGCGCTGCGCAGGATGCCGTCGCGGATGACGCCGGTCGACACCGTTGCGCGGCTGATCACGTCGGGCAGGTTCTGCGGCGCTGCGGCAGGGCCGGTGGCGGCAAGGTCGTAACCTGCAAACCCCGCGACATAGGCGGCGATGTCGGCATCCGAAATGCCAAGCGTCAGCACCGGTTCGTTGTGCTGCACCAAAAGCGCGCCTGCGATGCGGGCATCGGGCGTGATGGCCACCAGCACATCCAGCGGGCGGCCGGAATAGCCGACCGACCCCGCGATTTCCCAGGTGGAGCCGATATGGCCCACGGTGCTGCCACCAGAGACCACAGTCCACCCCGGCACGCCCGCCTCTTCGCGGCGCAATTGCACCGGACCTTGCAGCGACAGCAGCGTGGCGGCCTCGGCCGCCGTAGGCGGGCGCGGGTCGGGCGCGTCGGCGATCAGCGGCCCGCCCGCCAGGGCAGGCAACGCCATGAGGCACAGCGCCAGAAGGATTTGCAAAAGCCGGCCCATGACGCGGACCCTGCGCATTCTGTCGCAGGCCGGCGTTGACCTAAGTCAAGGTCCGCAGTTGACCGTTTGTCGCATGATGCACGAAGCCTCACCAGCTGAACGGAGAAATTCAATGACCCCCCGAGCCAAACCCGCCAGGGCTGTCCTGCTAGGCAGCGCTGCACTTTTCCTGTCTTTGCTGTCCGCACCCGTGCTGGCGGAAGAGAAACCCAAGGACCACGCCGACGGCCCCGCCGCCGCCTATGAGCCGTCGATGACGACGCTGGCCGAAATCCAGGTCGAGATTCCCGGTCTGGGACCCGATGATCCGGTAATGACGCAGGAAGAATTCCAGCGTGGCACCGAGATCTATTTCCAGCGCTGCGCCGGCTGCCACGGCGTGCTTCGCAAGGGCGCCACGGGCAAGCCGCTGACCCCCGACGTGACGCGGGAAAACGGCTTTGACTATATCAAGAGCTTCATCACCTATGGCTCTCCTGCGGGCATGCCCAACTGGGGCACTTCGGGTGATATGACCGAAGAAGACGTGGACCTGATGGCCCGTTACGTCCTCTTGGAACCGCCGCAGCCGCCCGAGTGGGGGATGCCGGAAATGATGGCCAGCTGGAAGGTGCTGATCAGCCCGAGGACCGGCCGACCGAGAAGATGAACGATATCGACATCGACAACCTGATGTCGGTGACGCTGCGTGACGCCGGCCAGATCGCCCTGATCGACGGCGGCACCTACGAGATCCGCTCCATCATCAACACCGGCTATGCGGTTCATATCAGCCGCATTTCGGCCTCGGGGCGCTATCTGTTCGTCATCGGCCGCGATGGTCTGGTGAACATGATCGACCTGTGGATGGAAGAGCCGGCCACGGTCGCCTCGATCAAGATCGGGATTGAGGCGCGCTCGATCGAGACCTCGAAGTTCGAGGGCTGGGAAGACAAGCTGGCGATTGCCGGCGCCTACTGGCCGCCGCAGTTCGTGATCATGGACGGCGAAACGCTGGAGCCGAAGAAGATCGTGTCGACTCGTGGCATGATCTACGACGAGCAGACCTACCACCCGGAACCCCGCGTGGCGTCGATCCTGGCATCGCACTACAAGCCCGAGTTCATCGTGAACGTGAAAGAGACGGGGAAGATCCTCTTCGTCGACTACACCGACCTGAAGAACCTGAAGATCACCGAGATCGAAGCCGAACGGTTCCTGCATGACGGCGGTTTCGATGCGTCCAAGCGCTACTTCCTGGTGGCAGCCAACGCCCGCAACAAGATCGCGGTCGTCGACACCAAGGAAGACACGCTGACCGCGCTGATCGAAACCGGTGGCGCTACCCCGCACCCGGGGCGTGGCGCGAACTTCACCCACCCGGTCTATGGGCCGGTCTGGGCGACCTCGCACCTGGGCGACGAATCGATCGCGCTGATCGGCACTGACCCCGAAGGCCACCCCGATCAGGCCTGGAAGGTTGTCGACAGCTTCTACGGTCTGGGCGGCGGGTCCTTGTTCATCAAGACCCACCCGAACTCGACGCACCTCTACGTCGACGCGCCGTTGAACCCCGATGCGGAAACCTCGGCCTCGGTCGCGGTGTTCGACATCACGGCGATGGGCGGCGACCCGGAAGTTGACCCGGAATACACCACCCTGCCGATTGGCGAGTGGGCCGGGATTGCCGACGGCCAGCCGCGCGTGGTGCAGCCCGAGTTCAACAAGGAAGGCACCGAGGTCTGGTTCTCGGTCTGGAACGCCAAGGACAAGGAAAGCGCGATTGTCGTCGTCGATGACAAGACGCTGGAACTGAAGACGGTGATCAAGGACCCGCGCCTGATCACGCCCACCGGCAAGTTCAACGTCCTGAACACCCGCGACGACGTCTACTGACGCCTGCGTGGACGGCGGGGGGCCTGTCTGGGCCCCCCGCTTCCTTTCCGAAAAGCCAGCCGACCGGGTGAGCCATGAAAGACCTCTCTGACCACCGTCCCGCCTCGCGGGAAACGGGCCATGTGCACCTGATCGGGGCCGGGCCGGGCGATCCTGAACTTCTGACGCTGAAGGCGCTGAAGGCAATCGAAGGCGCGGATGTCGTGGTGCATGACCGTCTGGTGTCGCCCGAGATCATGGCGCTGGTGCCCGCGGGCGCGCGCCGGATCGACGTGGGCAAGCTGCCGAAATTCCACAAGGTCCCGCAAGAGGGAATCAATGCGCTGCTGGTCGATCTGGCCCGCGCCGGTCACCGCGTCGCCCGCCTGAAGGGCGGCGATCCGATGATCTTCGGCCGCGGCAGCGAAGAGGCCGAGGCCTGCCGTGTGGCAGGCGTGCCGGTTTCCTACATTCCCGGCATCACCTCGGCCCAGGGGGCGGCGGCCAGCACGGGCGTGCCACTGACCCATCGCGGCCTGGCCACCGGCGTGCGCTATGTCACCGGCCACCGGGCCCGCGACGCTGCGCTGGACCTGGACTGGGCCTCGCTGGCCTGCCAGGAAACCACGCTGGTCGTCTACATGGGTGTCTCTAACATTGCCGAAATTGCCTTGCAGCTGATGCGGCACGGGATGCCGCCGGCGCTGCCGGTGCTGGCGGTTGCCTCGGCCACCACCCCGCGCGAGACGCGGTTGGCATCGACCCTTGGCCAGATCGGCACCGATGTGGCGCGCGCCGAGCCAGAGGCACCGGTACTGTTCATCATCGGCCATGTCGCGGGCATGTATGACGCGATTTCCGCCGCCGATTCCGCCCTGTGCGAGGGGCCGGGGATGGCGGCCTATGCGTAAGGCCCTGGCCCTGCTGCTGGTCGCCTTTCCGGCGGCGGCAGAAGTGCCGCCCGACCGCGCCGCCGAGCTTGAACATCTGGTCCTGCAGGACTGCGGCTCGTGCCACGGGCTGACCCGCAAGGGCGGCCTTGGCAGCGCGCTGACCCCCGATGCCCTGGCGCATGCCGATGCCGAAGGGCTGGCGCTGATCATCCTTGACGGGGTGCCGGGCACCGCGATGCCGCCCTGGCGTCCGCTGATCACCGAGGAAGAGGCGATCTGGATCGCCGATTACCTGAAGAAGGACTGAAAGACCATGAAACGCGCCGCCCTTATCCTGGCCGTTCTGGCCTCGCCGCTCTGGGCGGGAACCGACGACCTGACCGCGACTGGTGATCTGGGACTGGTGATCGAACGCGCCACCGGCAGCCTGTTGGTGATCGACCGTTCGGATCGCGCCGCCATTGGCCGGGTGGAAGGCCTGGGCGACCTTTCCCACGCCAGCCTGACCTATTCGCCCGACGAACGCTTTGCCTATGTCTTCGGCCGCGACGGCGGCCTTTCCAAGGTCGACATGCTGACCCAAACGGTCGTCGCGCGCACCGTGCAGGCGGGCAATTCCATCGGCGGGGCGATCAGCGATGACGGCAAACTGGTCGCTGTGTCGAACTATGACCCCGGCGGGGTGAAGGTGTTCGATGCCGAGACGCTGGCGCTGGTCGCCGACATCCCGGCCGCCGGCAAGACCATCGGCCTGGTCGACGTTCCCGGCCGCCGTTTCGCCTGGACGGTCTGGGATACCGGCGAGGTGTTCCTGGGCGATTTCAGCGGTGCCGAGCCGCTGATCGCCATGATCGGCAATGCCGGGGTGAACCCGTTCGACGCCGTGCTGACCGATGATGCCCATACCTATCTGGTCGGGTTGTTCGGTGAAAAGGGCGTCACTGCCTTCGACCTTTGGGACGATGCGCCCAAGCCCGAAAAATTCCTGACCGACTACGGCCGCGAAGGCGAGGACATGCCGGTCTACAAGATGCCGCACCTGCAGGGCTGGGCCTTTACCGAAGGGCAATATGCGCTGCCCGCCGTTGGCCGGCACCAACTCCTGTGGGTCGATCGCGCCACGCAGGAACAGGTTGCAACGACCGAAATGCATGGCCAGCCGGTTTTCGTCATCGCGCAACCCGCCAGTCCCTTCGTCTGGGTCAACTTCGCCACGCCCTTGAACGACGTGGTGCAGGTGGTCGACAGCCGCAGCCACGAGGTGGTGGCCACGCTGACCCCCGGCAAGGCCATCCTGCACATGGAGTTCGCGCCGCGCGGGGCCGAGGTCTGGATCAGCTCTCGCGATGACAACAAGATCCTGATCTACGATACCCGCACCCGCGAGAAAGTGGCCGAGATCGCCGCCGACAGCCCCAGCGGCATCTTCTTCACCGCCCGCGCACATCGGACGGGGCTATAGGCGATGGAACGGCTGGACCCGATCGACGCCCGCCTGCTGGACGAGTTTCAGCGCGACCTGCCGCTGGTGCCGCAGCCCTTTGCCGCGCTGGGTGCCGCGCTGGGCCTGGACGAGGCCGAGGTGATCGACCGTCTGGCCCGGCTGAAGGCCACCGGCGCCATCGCGCGGGTGGGGGCGACGGTGCGGCCGAACACGGCGGGGGCCTCTACCCTGGCTGCCGTTGCCGCGCCGGAGGGGCGGGTCGACGAGGTCGCGGCGATCATCGGTGCCGAGCCGGGGGTGAACCATTCCTACCTGCGCGAAGACAACTGGAACCTGTGGTTCGTCGCCACTGCGCCCGATGCGGCAGGGCTGGACCAAAGCCTGGCCCGCATCGAGGCACAAACCGGGCTGCGGGTGCTGGACCTGCGGCTGGTCCGCGCCTTCAACATCGACCTTGGCTTTCGGCTGACCGGCGAACGCCAGCCGATGGCGCAGGATGCGGGGGCCGCAAGCATCGCCTTGACTGACGATGACCGCAAGCTCTTGTCCCACCTGTCACGCGGCCTTTCCCTTGTGCCGCGGCCCTTCGCGGCCCTCGGCGCAGACGAGGCGGCCACGCTGTCGCGCCTCAAGGCACTGTTGCAGGCGCGGGTCATCACCCGGCTGGGCGTGATCGTGCGCCATCGCACTCTGGGCTGGACCTCGAACGCCATGGTGGTCTGGGACCTGCCCGAAGCCGCGATTCCGGTGGCGGGGGCAGCGCTGGCCGCCTTGCCGGGGGTAACCCTGTGCTACCAGCGCCGCAGCGTGCCGGGGGTCTGGCCCTATGCGCTCTACTCCATGATCCACGGCCGCAGCCGGGCCGAGGCGCTGGCCGTGCTGGACCGCGCCCGCGCGCTGCCGGCGCTGGCCGGGGCAAAGGCAAAGCCCCTGTTCTCGACCCGCTGCTTCAAGCAGACGGGCGCGCTGCTCTCGGAGGCTGCCTGATGCGCCGTACCCCCCTTGACCCCGAAATGCTGGACAGGACCGACCGCGCCATCCTGAACGCCCTGCAGGACGGCTTTCCGATCTCGCCACACCCCTTTGCCGATGCGGCCGCCGCTCTGGGGCTGACCGAGTCCGACCTGATCGCCCGGATCGAGCGGCTGCGCGAGATCGGCGTCGTCACCCGCTTCGGTCCGTTCTTCGACGCCGAGGCGATGGGCGGCGCCTTCTGCCTCTGCGCCATGGAGGTGCCGCAGGACCGCTTTGAAGACACCGTGACTTTGGTCAATGCAATGCCGGAAGTGGCGCATAACTATGAACGTGCGCATCAGCTGAACATGTGGTTCGTGCTGGCCTGCGAAAAGCCCGAAGGGATTTCCAAGGCAGCGGCGCGAATCGAACGGGAAACGGGGCTGAAGGTCCTGCTGTTCCCGAAACTGAAAGAGTTTTTCATCGGATTCCGGGTCGCCGCATGACCATCGACGCCACAGATCGCAAGATCATTGCCGCCACATCGGGGGGGTTGCCGCTGACGCCGTCTCCCTATGGCGAGGTGGCGGGCTGGCTGGGGCTGACCGAGGCCGAGGTGATGCGGCGGATGCAACGGATGCAGGTGACCGGCGTGATCCGCCGGGTGGCGCTGGCGCCGAACCACTACGCCCTGGGTCTGGTCGCCAACGGGATGAGCGTCTGGGACGTCGCCGACGACCAAGCCGAGACCCTGGGCGCGAAGGTCGGCGCGCTGGAGTTCGTCAGCCATTGCTACCTGCGGCCGCGCGCCCTGCCCGCCTGGCCCTACAACCTCTTTGCCATGCTGCACGGCCACGACCGGGCCGAGGTCGAGGCAAAGCGCTCCGACGTCCTGCGCCTTCTCGGCGATGCCTGCCACGGCCACGACATTCTGTATTCGACGCGCATCCTGAAAAAGACCGGGCTGCGCCTGACGGGAGAAGGCTGATGTTCCGCCTGACACAATACATGCACGAACTGGTCGCGCCGACCCCGGTGCGCCGCCGTGACGGTCCGGTCAAGCCGGTGGTGATCTGGAACCTGACGCGCACCTGCAACCTGCGCTGCCGCCACTGCTATACCACATCCGCCGATGTGCCCTTTCCCGGCGAGCTTTCGCACGACCAGGCGATGTCCGTGCTGGGTGACTTGAAGGCCTTCGGCATTCCCGCGCTGATCCTGTCGGGTGGCGAGCCGCTCAGCCGGTTCGATTTCTTCCCACTGGCCGAACGCGCGAAGGAACTGGGCTTTCGCCACCTGTCGCTGTCGACAAACGGCACTAAACTGGCCGAAAACATCGACCGCATCGCCGATCTGGGGTTCGACTATGTCGGCATCTCGCTGGACGGGATCGGCGCGATGAACGACTGGTTCCGCGGTGTTGACGGGGCCTTTGCCGATGCGCTGGCCGGTGTGCGCGCCTGCAAGGCCAAGGGCGTGAAGGTGGGCCTGCGCTTCACCATCACCGAGGACAACGCCACCATGCTGCCCGCGATGATGGACCTGTGCGATGCCGAAGGGGTGGACAAGTTCTACCTGTCGCATCTGGTCTATGCCGGCCGCGGCGACAAGCATCGTGGCGAAGATACCGAACACGCGCGCACCCGCCACGCCATGGACCAGCTGATCGAGCGCGCCTGGGCCGCGGTGTCCGGCGGGCAGCCACTGGAAATCGTCACCGGCAACAACGATGCCGACGCGGTCTATTTCCTGCGCTGGGTGGAGGCCAACTTCGACGCCGACCGCGCCGCGCATGTGCGGGCACATCTGGAGGCCTGGGGCGGCAATTCCAGCGGCCTCGGTGTGGCCAACATCGACCCGCAGGGCAAGGTCCACCCCGATACCTACTGGTCCGACTATACCGTCGGCAGCGTCAAGCAGGTACCGTTCAGCACGCTCTGGACCGGCGATGACGCCATCCTTGCCACCCTGCGCCAGCGCCCGCGCCCGCTGAAGGGCCGCTGCGGCGATTGCGCCTTCCAGGCGGTCTGCGGCGGCAATACCCGGATCCGGGCGCTGCAAGTCTCGGGCGACCCCTGGGCGGAAGATCCCGCCTGCTATCTGTCGAATACCGAGATCGGCATCGAAGAGGCCGCGCGGCTGACCGTCACGCCGTTCCGGGGGAAAAGCCGTGATCCTGCGCATCGCTTCCTGTAAGACAGGCGGGTGGTCTGCCGGTGGCCGGCGTCGGACGCTCCGCGGGGAGTATTTGTGCCAAGATGAAGGGGCTTTCGTGATGGCGCGGAGAGGCATTCTGGCGGTGACTCTGGCCATTGCGGCTGGGGCGGCGCAGGCGGCTCCGGATGGGGCGACGATCTTTGTCGATCTCTGCGCCTCGTGCCACGCCGAGACGCGGCTGGGCGGCACCGGCCCGGCGCTGATCCCCGAAAGCCTGGGCCGGCTGACCGGCGAAAAGCTGGAGGCTGTGATCGCCGAGGGCCGCGCCATGACGCAGATGCCGGCGTTCAAGGCCACCCTGTCGGCCGAGGAAATCGCCGCCGTCGCCGCCTATGTCGCAACGCCCTTGTCCGCGCCCCCGATCTGGGGCCAGGCCGAGATCGAGGCGACACGGGCACTGAACAGCTACGAGGTGGCACAGGCCCCGGTGTTCGATGCCGACCCGATGAACATCACCCTGGTTGTGGAAACCGGCGACAGCCACATCTCGGTGCTGAACGGCGACACCTTTGCCGTGCTCGACCGGTTCGACACCCCCTTCGCCGTGCATGGCGGGCCGAAGTTCAGCCCCGACGGGCGCTTTGTCTTCGTGATGTCGCGCGACGGCTGGGTGCAGAAATACGACATCTGGTCACTGGCCGAGGTGGGCCGCGTGCGCGCCGGCCTGAACAGCCGCAACATCGCGATCAGCGCCGATGGCAAGTGGCTGGCGGTCGCCAACTACCTGCCGACCACCTTGACCATCCTTTCCGCCGCGGATCTGTCGGTGGCCAAGGTGATCGAGGTCGCCGACCGAAGGGGCACCCCCAGCCGCGTCTCGGCCGTCTACCAGGCGCCGCAGCGCGAAACCTTCGTGCTGGCGCTGAAGGACGTGCCCGAGATCTGGGAGATCGCCACCGACGAAGACGGCGGGCCCTATTCCGAAGGGCTGTGATTACCGCAACCTGATCGGCGCCAACCGCGAGGGCGAAACCGGCGTGGTGGTCAATCTGGATGTCGGGCGCGAGATTGCGACCCTGCCCCTGCCCGGCATGCCGCACCTGGGCTCTGGCATCAGCTGGATGCGCGACGGCCACCGGGTGATGGCCGTGCCGCATCTGAACGAAGGCCGGATCAGCATCATCGACATGACCGACTGGTCGCAGGTCAAGGTGATCGAGACTTCCGGCCCCGGCTTTTTCCTTCGCAGCCATGCCGGCACGCCCTATCTTTGGGCCGATGTCTTTACCGGGCCGAACAAGGGCCAGATGCACATCATCGACAAGCAGTCGCTGGAGGTGGTCAAGGTGCTTGAACCGGAACCGGGCAAGACCGTGGCGCATACCGAGTTTACCAAGGACGGCCGTTTCGCGCTGGTGTCGATCTGGGAAATGGACGGCGCGGTGATCGTCTACGACGCGGCGACGTTCAAGGAAATCTCCCGGCTGCCGATGGTCAAGCCTTCGGGGAAATACAATGTCTGGAACAAGATCACCTTCGAAGACGGCACCTCTCACTGAATCGCTGTGGAAGCTGGGGGCGATCCTCTGGCCCTTTGTTGCCGGGGCGGTGGCGATCAATCTGTTTCTGCTGGGGCTGATCCTGCGATCGGCGGGATGGCCGAACATCGCGCCCGTCACGGCGCTGTGGTGGTCGTTGCCTTTGTCGCTGCCCGCCACCTGGGCCGCCGCCCGCTGGGCCCGCAGCCTGATCCGCGAGGCCGAGGCCGACTGAGCCTTTCAGCCGAAGTCCGGCAGCCGAAGCACGGCCTGCACCCGTGCGACAAGCGCCGGAATGGCGCGCGGATGGCTCAGGAAGGCCTCTGTCTCCATCATCTGCCAGTTCTGGCCCTCGGTGCCGAAGCGGATGGCCGCAATCTCATGGGCCCGCAGATGCCCGGCGAAAAAGACGCCGCTTTGCGGCCCGCCCGCCATCGACGGCCAGTCGCGCCGGTAGGTCAGCCGGTCGGGCGGCAACCGCAGCCCGAATTCCTCATCCATCTCGCGCAAGAGACAGTCTTCCGGCGTCTCGCCGCCCTCGCGCCCGCCGCCCGGCAGGTCCCACATCGCGGGCCAGGGCAGGTCGGGGCTATCGTCGCGCAGATAGGTCAAAAGGCGGCCCGCATGGAAGAAGGCCGCCTTCGCGCCAATGAAATCGAGGTGCCCACCCTCACGGGCTGTCATTGATGTCGCGGTCCCAGACCTTCACCTGATTTGCGCGCACGCCCATAACCCGGCGCAGCACCAGCCAGGACACAAGCGAGGCAACGGCAAAGATCAGGATCACCAGCGGCAAGGAAGCCGTCAGTCCCAGCCCCGCGACCACGCCCGTGATGACGGCGCCGGCCGCAGATCCCAGGAAGATATAGCCGGGGACAAGAATCTCCAGCACGCCCAAGGCAAAGCCCAGAACGACCCAGGCCCACCACACGGTCCAGATCTGATCCGGCATCTCAGGCCCTTCCTTTCAGCATCTTGAAAGCATCGCCAAAGGCTTCCAGCGCATTGGCAGGAATCAGGATGGTCTGCTTTCCCTGACCGACGGCCACTGCCTGCAACGCCTCCACCTGCTTCAGCGCCACCTGGAATTGTGCCGCCTCCAGCCCGTTTTCCTTGATCGCCACGGCTATCACGCTGGTTGCATAGGCCTCGGCATCTGCGGTGATCCGCCGCCCCTTGGCCTCTTGCTCGGCGGCGTAAAGATCGGCATCGGCTGCCAGCTCGACCGACCGCTTCTTGCCCTCGGCCTCCATCACCTGCGCACGCCGCGCGCGTTCGGCGTTCAGCTGCTGCAGCATCGCGGCCCGGGTCTGTTCATCCAGGTTCACATCGAGGATTTCGGCCCGCGTCACCTCGACGCCCCAGTCATCGACCATTGCCGTCACCTGCTCGCGCACCCGCTCGATCAGCTGGGCGCGGTTCGACTGCACCTGATCCAGCTCGATCTTGCCGATCTCGGAGCGCACGATGCCCGCCACGGTCGTGGCAATCGCCGCGTCCACGTCGCGGATACGGTAGACGGTCTTTTCCGGCTCGGTCACGCGGTAGAACACACTGGTTTCCACCTTCACCAGCACGTTGTCGGCGGTGATCGCGTCCTGGCTGGCATTCGGCAGCTGGCGCTCCAGCACCGAAACCTTGTGCGCGATCCGGTCCAGGAACGGCACCACGAAGTTGATGCCCGGCCCCAGCACGGAACGCAGCCGGCCGAAGCGTTCGACCACATGCTTTTCGCTTTGCGGCACGATCCGCACGCCAAGAAAGATGGAGATGATGATGAAGACGGCAATGGCAAGGAACACCGCGTTCCCGCCAAGAATGCTCTGAAAATTCATGTCTGGCCTCCTGCCGAAAATAGCCCTTAGCGGGCCGTGCCGACAATCTGGCCTCAGTTGCGCATCTGCGCAAGGCTTGTCGGGTTTCTGGCGGGTCTTGAATCCCTTGTGTCCTACGTGGTCCACTGGCCACAAAGGAACGCCCATTGACCGCAACCCGTATCGACCTGAACGCAGACCTTGGCGAGGGTGTCGGAGACGATGCCGCGATGTTGTCCCTTGTCACCTCGGCCAACATCGCCTGCGGCGGTCACGCTTCGGACCCTGATCTGATGTTCGCCACCCTGCGTCTGGCCGCTGACCGGGGCGTGGCGATCGGCGCCCATCCCGGCTATCCGGACCGCAAGAATTTCGGCCGCACCGCCATTCCCATGGCGCCGGATGCCATCGCCCGCATGGTGGCGGCCCAGGTCGGCGCCTTGCAGGGCGTGGCCGCGCTGGCAGGTGCGCGGGTCCGTTACATCAAGGCGCATGGCGCACTTGCCAACCTTGCCGCCGATGACCGCGCCGTCGCCGATGCCATCGCTGCGGTCGCCCGTGCCTCGGGCCTCGCCCTGCTGGCCATTTCCGGCACCGAGCTACAGGCGGCGGGAGAGGCCGCCGGCATCCCCACCGATGCCGAGATCTTTGCCGACCGTGCCTATCTGGCCACCGGCCGCCTGGTCCCCCGCAGCCATCCGCAGGCGATGATCCACGACGCGAATGAGGCTCTGACACGGCTGATTTCGGTGCTGGAGACCGGTCTGATGCCGGTGATCGACGGCCCGCCGATCCATCTTGCCGCCCGGTCGATCTGCATCCATGGCGACAGCCCCGGCGCCGTTGCCATGGCCCGCACGATCCGCGACGGGCTGACGGCGCGCGGCATCGCGCTTGCGCCGTTTCTTCCATGACTCCGCGCTTCCTGCCTGTCGCTGACCGCGCCCTGATGGTGGAGTTTGCCACCACGCTGGACACCGCCGCGCATGCCGCCGTGCTGTCGCTGGACCGCGCGCTGGCCGCCGCCCCCTTTGCCGGCTTTGCCGAGGCCGTCCCCGCCTTCGTGACCCTGCTTGTCGCCTTCGACCCGCTGGTCGCCGACCACGCGCAGGCCGAAGGCCATCTTCGCGCGCTTCTGTCCCATGCAAGGCCCGCGAAGGCCGCCGCGCGAACCCACACGATTCCTGTCACCTATGACGGCCCCGACTTGCCCGAGGTTGCGGCCCGCACTGCCCATGCCGTCTCTGATATTGCCGAAATACACCAGTCCGGCGGGTATGAGGTCGCCATGTACGGCTTCGCCCCCGGCTATGCCTATCTTTCCGGCTTGCCTGTGGCGCTGGGCCTCGACCGCAAGCCCAGCCCGGTCCGCGACGTGCCAGCGGGCAGCGTCATCATTGCCGGCGGGCAATGCCTGATCACCACACTGACCATGCCAACCGGCTGGTGGATCATCGGCCACAGCACCGCCCGCATCCTGACTGACGACCCAGATCACCCTTTCCTGTTCGATGTTGGCGACCGCATCCGCTTTCGGGCCACGCCATGACCGCACGGCTGGACATCCTGCAGGCCGGCCCTCATGTCACGTTTCAGGACGCCGGTCGCCCCGGCCTGATGCGCTTTGGCGTGCCGGCCTCTGGCGCGATGGATCGCAAGGCGCTGGTCATTGCCAACACGGCCCTTGGCAATCCACCCGGCGCCACGGGCGTCGAGGTGTCGTTCGGAGGCCTTTCGCTGCTCTGTCAGGACGGCCCCGTCGGTGTGGCCATCGCAGGGGGCGGTTTCATCGCTACCCGCAATGACACCCGGCTTGGGTCCTGGACAACGCTCACGCTTCGGCCGCAGGACCGCCTGGTTATCCGCCCCGGTCCCTGGGGAAGCTGGTGTTGCGTCGCGTTCGCCGGCGGCGTGCAGTCACCAACATGGCTGAAAAGCGTCTCTACGCATGCCGCCTCCGGTCTTGGAGGGGGCCGGTTGCTTGCCGGCCAGCAGATCACCGTGACCGATACCCACCCCACGGACGAGCGCGCCATACCCTGCCCGGTCTGGGCCCGTCCGCGCCATCGGATCAACGTCACCCTTGGCCCGCAAGACGCCCTCTTCGCGCCCGAGGTGATCGGGGCGTTCCTCTCCTCGCCCTTCCGCCTGACCGGCGCCTTCGACCGCATGGGAATGCGGCTGTCGGGCCCGCCGTTGGTCCCGGAAGCCGCACTGGGCATCCCCTCGCAACCGGTCACGCGGGGGGCCGTGCAGGTGGCGGGCGACGGCGTGGCGACCGTCCTTCTGGCCGACCACCAGACCACCGGCGGTTACCCGAAGATCGCCACGATCCTTGATGACGACACCGACGCGCTGGCCCAGTTGCGCCCCGGCGAACACCTGGTCTTCACCGCGATAACCCCGGCGCGCGCCATCCAGCTTGCCCGCCAGCGCGACGCCGCCTTCAAGCGCTGGCTCGCCGCCCTGCAGAAAGCCCGGACATGACGGCCACAGTCCTTGTCGTCGGCTCTCTCCACTACGACATCATGGTGGAAACGCCGCACCTGCCGCGCCGCGACGAAACCGCAGTGGGCAGCCGCTGGTATCCGAAATTCGGCGGCAAGGGCGGCAATCAGGCGGTGGCCGCGCGCCGCCAGAGCGTGCCTGCACGCATGGCGGGCGCCGTCGGCGACGACGACTTCGGCCGCCTCCTGCGCGCGCACCTTCAGTCCGAGGGCGTTGATGCGGATTTCGTCTCTGTCATTGCGGAAACCGGCTCTGGCATCAGTGTCGCACTTGTCGACCCTGCCGGGGACTACGCCGCCACCATCGTCTCGGGCGCGAACCTGCAGATCGACGTTGCGGCACTCGCGGCCCCCGCGCTCTGGAAGGATATCGGCCTCTTGATCCTGCAAAACGAAGTGCCCGAAGCCGTCAACCGCGCTGCCGCCACCGAAGCCCGTGCCCGAGGCCTTCCCGTGCTGCTGAATGCCGCTCCCTTCCGCCCGTTGCCCGCCGACCTTCTGGCCAACGTGACCCACCTGATCGTCAACGCGGTCGAGGCCGAGGGCCTTGGCACCCCGCCCGTCACCAGCCTGGCCGCCGCCAGCGCCGCGGCCCGCCAGCTTTCGCCACTTGCCGCCAACGTCATCGTTACCGCTGGCGCGCAGGGTCTGGCCGCGGCGTCCGGTCAGGAAACAGTCTCTGTTCCGGCCGAAAACGTCCGCACGGTCTCTTCGCACGGCGCCGGCGATGCCTTTATCGGTGCCCTCGCCGCGGCGCTTCTTCGTGGTGCAACCTTGCATGTCGCGGCGCAGACCGCCGCCCGGGCCGCCGCCCGCCATGTCGCCGGGCTGCCCGCAACCTGACACGCGGCGCCCTGCGGCACCTTTCGCCCGCCGTGCCTTCGGGCTACCCTGCGCCGCGAACCACCAGCCAGAGGAAATCATGACCCAACGCCTGCACCTCGTCTTTGGAGGAGAGCTTGAAGACCCGCAGAAGAACGCCTTCCGCGACGTCTCGCAGATTCATATCGTCGGCATGTTTCCGGACTATCAAAGCGCCTACAAGGCCTGGAAGGCCGAGGCCCAGCGCACCGTCGACAACGCCCACATGCGTTATTTCATCGCCCATATCCATCGCCTGCGGGATGAGGAACAGCCCGGCTCGGCGACCGAGAAGCTGGGGTGATCGCCCCGGCTCCCATGCTAGGCGCCTGACCCATGGCCCTGAAACTCGGCCTCACGCTCTATAGCCTTGGCCACCGGCGCGAGGCGGGCAAGGACATCCCCCGCCCGCCCCGCATGACCGGACCGCTGATCTGGCTGCATGCGCCCGATGCCGGCGTTGCGCGGGGCCTGCGTGAACTGGCCCGCCGGCTGGTTGCCGATGACGGCGTTGCTGTGCTGCTGACCTGCTCGGACCCGCTGCCGCCGATCGACGGCGTTCTCGCCCAGTTGCCGCCACCCGATACCCCGACCGAGTCGCGGGCGTTTCTGGACCACTGGCGGCCCGATTTCGGCATCTTCGCCGAGGGTGAGTTGCGGCCCGCCCTGATCGAGGAGGCTGCCCGCCGCAAGCTGCCGCTGACCCTTGTGGACGGCCGCGCGCCCCGCCTGCCGCGTGACCGCGAGGGCTGGTTTCCCGGACTGATCCGGGGCGCGCTGTCGGCGTTCGGGCAGATCAACGCGGTGGACGCGCCGGCCGCCCGCGCCTTTCGCCGCGCCGGGGCGCCCGCCTCGGCGCTGATGGTGACCGGACGGCTGGAGGAACCCTCGGCCGCCCTGCCCTGCAACGAGGCGGAACGCGCCGCGCTGGCGGAGACCTTCGCCAGCCGCCCGCTGTGGTTCGCGGCCAGCCTGCCGGAGGCCGAGGAAGAGGCCGTCTTCTCGGGCCACCGCAGCGCGCTGCGGCAGGCACACCGGCTGTTGCTGGTGATCCTGCCGGAAGATCCTGCCCGCGCGCAGGCCCTGTCGGAACTTGCCCAGTCCGAGGGATGGGCCGTCGCCCACCGCGCCCAGGATCAGGAGCCGGAACCGGAGACCGAGCTTTTCATCGTCGACAATCCGGCCGAGATCGGCCTGTGGTATCGACTGGCGCCGATCACCTTTCTGGGCGGCAGCCTGTCGGGAACCGGCTGCCTGCGCGACCCGATGGAGGCTGCGGCGCTGGGCTCGGCGATCCTGCATGGGCCGCGCGCCGGCGTGCACGGCCAGGCCTTCGGCCGCCTTGGCGCGGCACGCGCGGCGCGGGCGGTGTCGTCGGCCACCGACCTTGCCGATGCACTGGGTGATCTCCTGTCCCCCGATCGCACCGCACGGCTGGCCCAATCCGCCTGGGCCGTGGCTTCGGACGGCGCCGAGGTGACCGAGGCGCTGTTGCAGTACATCCGTCGCCGTCTGGAGGGCTGAGCCCGATGCGCCCGCCTGCCTTCTGGTTCTCCCCACCCGACAGACCCGCCTTGGCCGCCCGCCTGCTGGCACCGCTGGGCTGGGCCTATGCGGCCGCCACCGCACGCCGGGCGGCAAAAGGCCCCGGCTACCGCGCCACCGTCCCGGTGATCTGCATCGGAAACCTCAATGCCGGAGGCACTGGCAAGACGCCCACCGCCATCGCCCTGACCGAACGACTGGTGGCGCGCGGCCATGCCGTCCACATCGTCAGCCGCGGCCATGGCGGCAGCGAGGCCGGGCCGCTGCTTGTGGACCCGTTGCGCCACACCGCCGCCCAGACCGGCGACGAACCGCTCTTGCTGGCGGCCTTTGCGCCCACCTGGATCGCCCGCGACCGCGCCGCCGCCGTGAAGGCCGCCGAGGCGGCGGGCGCCCGCGTCATCCTGCTGGACGACGGCTTTCAGAACCCCGGGGTCGCCAAGGACCTGTCGCTGATCGTTGTCGATGCCCTGCGCGGCTTCGGCAACGGCCGATGCCTGCCCGCCGGACCCCTGCGCGAGCCCGTTGCGGCTGGCCTTGCCCGCGCCGACATCCTGCTGTCGATCGGACCTCCCGAGGCGCAAGAGACCTTTCGTGCCACCTGGGGCCAGACCCTGACCCTGCCGCGACTGTCCGGCCATCTTGCGCCCTTGCAGATGGGCATGGACTGGCGCGGCGAAAGGGTCGTCGCCTTTGCCGGCATCGGTCACCCGGAAAAGTTCTTTGCCACGCTCCGGGCAGAAGGCGCGCAGCTTCTGCGCAGCGTCGCGCTGGACGATCACCAGCGCTTTTCCGACGCGCTTCTGCGGCGGCTGGAGCATGACGCCCGCAGCCTCGGCGCCGAGCTTGTCACCACCGAGAAGGACGCCGCCCGCCTGCCGGCCGGGTTCCGGCCCAGGGTTCTGACCCTGGTAGTCAGATTGCAGATCGACGACTGGGCGCCGCTGGATGCCGCGCTCGCCGGGCTTGGTCTCTGACCCCGGCGTCGATCTGAGTATTTTCTCCGAGATGAAGCCCCGTTCGCCTTCATCTTGGCAGAAATACTCCCGCCGGAGGCGTCCGGCGGTTCCACCGACAGTGCGCTGGACCAGTCAGGCGCGCTTGCCCACCACGGATACGCCCAGAACCTGCAGGACCTTCGCCTCGATCTGTGCGGCATCCATGCCGGCCACGCGATACATCGCCTCGGGGCTGGCCTGGTCGATGAAGATGTCGGGCAGCACCATGCTGCGGAATTTCAACCCGCGGTCGAACACGGCTTCTTCGGCCAGAAGCTGCGCGACATGGCTGCCAAAGCCGCCCACGGCGCCTTCCTCGATGGTGATCAGCGCCTCATGCTCTGCCGCCAGTCGCAGGACAAGGTCGCGGTCCAGCGGCTTGGCAAAGCGCGCGTCGGCCACGGTCGGCGCCAACCCGCGCGCGGCCAGCGCCTCGGCGGCTTTCAGCACCTCGGCCAGCCGCGTGCCGAAGCTGAGCAGCGCCACGCGCTTGCCTTCGCGCATCACCCGTCCTCGACCGATCTCCAGCGGGACTCCCTTGGCGGGCAATTCCACTCCGACGCCTTCGCCGCGCGGAAAGCGGAAGGCGATCGGCCCCTGATCCCAGGCAACCGAAGTGGCCACCATGTGGCGCAACTCGGCCTCGTCCGCCGCAGCCATCACCACCATGCCCGGCAGGTTGGCCAGGAAGGCCACATCAAACGCCCCCGCATGGGTCGCGCCATCGGCCCCCACCAGCCCTGCCCGGTCGATGGCGAAGCGCACCGGCAGCCGCTGGATCGCCACGTCATGCACGACCTGGTCATAGCCGCGCTGCAGGAAGGTGGAATAGAGCGCGCAGAACGGTTTCATCCCCCCCGCCGCCATGGCCGCACTGAAGGTCACGGCATGTTGTTCGGCAATGCCGACGTCAAAGGTGCGGCGCGGAAACCGTGCGCCGAACAGGTCCAGCCCGGTGCCATCCGGCATTGCCGCCGTGACGGCGACGATCTTGTCGTCCAGCTCGGCCTCCTGGATCAGGCTTTCGGCAAAGACGCGGGTATAGCTGGGCGCGTTCGACGGGGTCTTCTTCTGCTCGCCCGTCACCACGTCGAACTTGGCCCTTGCATGGCCCCGGTCGGCCGCCATCTCGGCGGGGGCATAGCCCTTGCCCTTCCTGGTCAGCACATGAATCAGCATCGGCCCGGTGGCCCGCGCCTTCACCGTGCGCAGTACCGGCAGCAGCGCATCCAGATCATGCCCGTCGATCGGCCCGACATAGGAAAACCCCAGCGCCTCGAACAGGGTGCCACCCACCGCCATGCCCTTCAGCATGTCCTTGGCGCGCCTGGCGCCTTCCTGCAACGGCCCCGGCAACAGGCTGACAAAGCCTTTCGCCGCCTGTTTCAGGTCCTGCATCGGCGCTTCGGCATAAAGCCGGCTCAGATGCGCCGACAGCGCGCCCACCGGAGGCGCGATGCTCATCTCGTTGTCGTTCAGGATGACGAAAAGCCGCTTTTTCAGATGGCCCGCATTGTTCATCGCCTCGAACGCCATTCCCGCCGACATCGCGCCATCGCCGATGACCGCAATCGCGTCGCCCGGATCGCCGCCCAGATCGGCCGCCATCGCAAAGCCCAGCGCCGCGCTGATGCTGGTTGACGAATGCGCCGCCCCGAACGGGTCGTAGGGGCTTTCCGACCGCTTGGTGAAGCCGCTGAGGCCCCCTTCGGCCCGCAGGGTGCGGATCCGGTCCCGCCGCCCGGTCAGGATCTTGTGCGGATAGCACTGGTGCCCGACATCCCAGATCAGCTTGTCGCGCGGCGTGTCAAACACGGCATGCAGCGCCACCGTCAGTTCCACCACGCCCAGGCCGGCACCCAGATGCCCGCCCGTCACCGACACGGCCGAGATCGTCTCGGCCCGCAGCTCGTCTGCCAGCTGGTGCAATTCCCGGTCATCAAGCGCCTTCATGTCCGAAGGAAGCCTGATGCGGTCCAGAAGCGGGGTTGTGGGTCGGTCGGCCATAGGGCGTCCTTGTCAATTGTCCCGCGAGATAGAGAACCGCGCCGCCGCAATCAAGTTCCCTGCCGCCGCCCCATAGGGCGCCAGCGCCGCCGCTGCCTCTTCCACCAGGGCCGCGGCCCGCGCCCTTGCGCCCTTCAGCCCCATGAGCGAGACGAAAGTGGCCTTGCCCGCGACCGCATCCTTGCCCACGCGCTTGCCGGTGGTGGACGCATCGCCGGTAACATCAAGGATGTCGTCGGCGATCTGAAAGGCCAGCCCCAGCGCCACCGCATAGGCGCGCAGCGGCCCCCTGTCGGCTCCCGCCAGGATCGCTCCCGCCTCGGCCGCAAAGCCGATCAGCGCGCCGGTCTTGCCGGCCTGCAACGCGGTAATCTCGTCCAGGGTCAGCGCCCGGCCTGCGGTTTCAGCCGCAATGTCCAGGGCCTGCCCCAGCACCATCCCTTCGGCACCACTGGCCTTCGCCAACCCGGCCACCAGTGCGATCCGCACCTCCGGGGACCCCAGCGCCGGATCGCACAGCAACCCGAATGCCAGCGTCTGCAAGGCATCCCCTGCCAGAACCGCCGTGGCTTCGTCCCATCTCACATGCACGGTCGGCTGCCCGCGGCGCAGGTCGTCGTCGTCCATGCACGGCAGATAGTCATGCACCAGGGAATAGGCGTGCAGCGCCTCGACCGCAGCCGCCGCGCTCATCGCCTGCTCAGAAGGAACCCGCAGCATCCGCGCGCCTTCCAGCACCAGAAACCCGCGCAACCGCTTGCCGCCCCGCAGGGCATAGCGCATCGCCTCGACCACCGGCTGATCGGCGAACCCCGCCAAGGCCGCATCCAGCCGCGCCTCGATCAGCGCCGCATCCGCCGCCAGCCGGTCGGGAAAGCTCACATCCCCTCCACCGGGTCGGTTCCCACGGCACGCCCCTCGGCCAGGCGGATCTTCTCCACCTTCTCCTCGGCATCCTTCAACAGCGCGTCGCAGCGCGCCTTCAGCGCCGCGCCGCGTTCATAGAGTGCGATGGATTGCTCCAGCGCCACCTCGCCCTTTTCCAGCTGCGACACCACCGCTTCCAGCGCCGCCATCGCCTCTTCGAAACTCATCTCCGACGGGGTTTTCTCTGTCATGCCGAAAGCCTTGCCATTTCGCCTACATACGCCGCGACCGATACCGCCAGCGCATCCAGATCATAGCCGCCTTCCAGAGTCGAGACCACCCGCCCGGCCGAGACTTCCCAGAGCCGCGTCGCCAGCCAGGCAAAATCCTCTGCCTCCCACTCCAACCCCGCCAGAGGGTCGGCCCGATGCGCATCGAACCCCGCGCTGACCAGCAGCAGATCGGGCTTCCAGTCGGCCACTGCCGGCAACACCAGCCGCTCGTAGGCCGCCCGCATCATCAGCCCGTCCGAACCGGCCCGCAAGGGCACGTTCAGCACCTGGCCATGCGCGCCACGCTCCTCCGGCCGTCCAGTGCCCGGAAACAGCGGCATCTGGTGGCTGGAGGCAAACAGACACCGCTCTTCATCCCAGAGCAGGTCCTGGCTGCCATTGCCGTGATGCACGTCGAAGTCCACCAGCGCGACGCGGGAAAGCCCGTGGAAATTCAGCGCCCGCTTGACACCGATCGCCGCTGTTCCGAACAGGCAGAACCCCATCGCCTTCGCCGTCTCGGCATGGTGCCCCGGCGGGCGGCAGCCCACGAACGCCGCCCCGCCATTCGTCACCACCGCATCCACCGCCGCGCAGACGCCACCGACAGCCCGCATTGCCGCCGCGAGGGACCCCGGCGCCAGGAAGGTATCGGCGTCCAGCTGCGCCCAGCCTTCGGCAGGCACAGCCCGCTTCACCGCCGCCAGATACCCCGCCGGATGGCAGCGCAACACATCCACCTCATCCCCAAAAGGGCACTCTCGCCGCTCCACCGCCAGCCCGGTCAGGCCCGCCTCGACCGCGCGCAGCCGCTCCACCCGCTCCGGATGCCCCGGAGGCGTCACATGCGCCAGGCAGTCATCGTGCCCAAAGACGATAAAGCCCATTTCGCCCCGATTCCCTCCCGGATCACCTCTGCCCGGATCACCGAAGGCTGCCATGTCGAAAACCGCGTTCCAAGGCTCGATTTCTTGCAGGCCGGTTCCGGAACCGCGATCTGGACCGATTGGATGTGGCCCGCTTTCCCGATCTTCAATCGCATGCGGATGCTGCGCAAATGGGGCGGCATTGAATAATTGAGGAAATCAGAGCGTTTACCCACGCGGAACTTACGACATGGCACTTCTCGTCACCTCCCTCTCGGGACGACCGGCGATTGCGACTTCGACTCGGTCGGGAATGCGACGCCTTTCCTGACCGCCGGTCTTGGGATGTCGAGCAATTCGATGGGCAGCCGGACCCGGATGCAGGGCGGAACACGCACGGCTTCTCCGGCGGCTCCGATACCAGTCTGGCCTGGCCGGCGGATCCCGTTGAACCGGCAATCCGTGCGGGGCGACCTTCAATCGGGTGCCAGCAGATACCCCTCGCCCCGCACCGTCTGCAAATAGCGCGGAGATTTCGGATCGTCCTCGATCTTGCGCCGCAGCCGGGTGATCTGCACGTCCACCGCGCGCTCCTGCGCCACATCCTCGCGGCCCAGATCGCCGACCAGCCTTTCCCGGCTGATCGCTTCCCCCGGCGCCTGCGCGAACAGCCGCATCAGGGCCGCCTCCGTCGCCGTCAGCCGCACCAGCGCATCGCCGCGCCACAACTCGCCCCGGTCCATGTCATAGCGCACGGCCCCCAGGTGCAGCACCTGCCGGACCGGCTCGGCCGGTTTCACCTGTGGCACCCGGCGCAGGATCGCGTTGATCCGCAACAACAATTCCTTCGGCTCGAACGGCTTGACCAGATAGTCGTCCGCCCCGGCCTCGAAGCCCTCGATCCGGTTCGCCGCCTCGCCCTTTGCGGTCAGCAGCAGGATCGGCGTCTGCATCCGCTTGCGCAGATCGCGCGTCAGGCTGACGCCGTCCTCGCCCGGCATCATCACGTCCAGCACGATCAGGTCGAACTCCAGCCCCGCCAGCAGCTTGCGTGCCTGCGCCGCATCGCGCGCGACCGAGACCAGAAAGCCGCTGCGGATCAGGAATTTCTGCAACAGCCCCCGGATACGCTCGTCATCATCGACGACCAGCAGATGCGCCTCTTGTCCCGTCATGCCCCGCCCTCTTTCAGGCGGTTGTAGGCCAGCCGCATCTCGGGGTCCATCATCGCCTCCAGCACCTGCCGAAAGCCGGCCACCGCCGCCGGCCCCGCCGCACGGTAGGCTGCCCGCATCCGGGCCCGCTGCGCATCCGACAGCGCACGCTCCAGCTCGGCGCCCTTTGCGGTCAGGTAGAGATGCCGCTCCCGCGCGTCCTTGCGTCCCTTTTCGCTGCGCACCAGCCCGTCGTCGATCAGCGTCCGCAACACCCGGTTCAGGCTTTGCTTCGTCACCCCGAGGATCGCCAGAAGATTGGATACCGTGGTGCCCTGGCTGCGGTGAATGAAGTGGACGGCCCGGTGATGCGCGCGGCCATAATCCATCCCCTGCAGGATACGGTCCGGGTCAGCCGTGAACCCGCGATAGGCGAAGAACATCGCCTCGATCCCCTTGCGCAACTGCTCGTCCGTCAGGAAAAGCAGGGTCTCGCCGCTCGCACGCTCTGCCATTGTCACCCTCCGCTCTCATCCGGAATTTACGTCAGCCTTGTTGACATTCCAAGTCACAAGACGTACCAATCCGCCGATTTCGCGCAAGAATCTGTCCGTTTCGGACCTTTCCTGCGCAACATTCGAAAAGCGAGAGAGGCTGCGATGACTGGATATGACGATCGTGACGGGTTCATCTGGATGGATGGCAAGCTGGTGGACTGGCGCGCGGCGAACGTCCATATCCTGACCCATGCGCTGCACTATGCCTCTTCGGTGTTCGAGGGCGAACGCTGCTACAACGGCAGGATCTTCAAATCGACCGAGCATTCCCGACGCCTGCGCATGTCCGGCGAGCTGCTCGACATGCCGCTGCCCTACAGCGTCGAAGAAATCAACGCCGCGAAAGAGGCCACCCTCAAGGCCAACAACCTGACCGACGCCTATATCCGCGCCATCGCCTGGCGTGGGGCCGGCCCCGACATGGGCGTTGCCTCGAAGAACAACCCGATCCGCATGGCCGTCGCCTGCTGGACCTGGGGCAGCTACTACGGCGACGCCAAGATGAAGGGCGCCAAGCTTGACATCGCCAAGTGGAAGCGCCCCAGCCCCGAAACCATCCCCTTCGCCGCCAAGGCGGCCGGTCTCTACATGATCTGCACCATGTCGAAACACGCCGCCGAGGCGAAGGGCTGCTCCGACGCAATGATGTTCGACTACCGCGGCTTTGTGGCCGAGGCGACCGGCGCCAACATCTTCTTCGTCAAGGACGGCGAGGTGCACACTCCGAAGCCCGACTGCATCCTGAACGGCATCACCCGGCAGACCGTGATCGGCATGCTGAAAGACATGCAGATCAAGGTCCACGAACGCCACATCATGCCCGAAGAACTGGAAGGATTCGAGCAGTGCTGGCTGACCGGCACCGCCGCCGAAATCACGCCTGTCGGGCAGATCGGCGACTACAACTTCGAAGTCGGCGACCTGACCAAGCGGGTTTCCAGCGAGTATGAAAAGCTGGTGCGGGCCTGAAGTGAAAGGGCGGGCATGAGGCCCGCCCGATCATTCGTTGTCGTGCTAGGTATAGATGGGTGCGCTGAATGCGCTTTTCACAAGTTTGATGCCTTCTTCGGCATCGGCCCGGTTCCAATAGCCCTCAGCCGAGTCTGCGAGAATCTTGTGGTTCGCAGCCTTGAGGTGCCATCGCCATTGCTGTTGCCCATCTTGGTAGAGTTTGTAGTACATTTTCATTTCCTATTATCAGACGCAATCTCTTGCGCCGATCCACATGGGCCTTCGCCACGCGCCTTGACGGAGTAACACGTTCCATGCGAGTCTAGGATCGTGCCTGAACAGCACTCCGCTGCGGCAACGCGGCTTAAGCGCCGAGGGCATCATGCCCCCGGTGCTTTCACATCTGCCATATTTCAGAGGTTGAGTCGAGAGGACTCTGTTTGTTCTCCACTAGAGACAGGTCCAAGCCAGTCGCCGACCCCAAGATAGTGTGGGCGATCATAGCCGGAATGGGATTGATACTAGAGGCTGTCGCGCCGCAGCGGCGTGGTCGAGCAATGCAGCCCGCCGCCGTTCTTGTGCACCGCTGCGTAGGGCAGCGTCACCCAACTCACCCCCGCCGCCGCCAGCCGGTCCAGCGTGCGGTTCGTCGCCCCTTCCGGCATCAGCACCTTTCCCGGTGCCACTGCCAGGGAATTGACGATCCACGGGTCATCGCCCGGATCGGTCTCGATATACCTGATCCCCCGTCGCCCCAACTCCTCAAGGAAGGAATAGGGCAGCCCCATCGGGTTCAGGATCGCCAGATCACGGTCGATCATCAGAAAGCTGACGTCCAGATGGATGTCATAGCCGGTCAGTTCCACCACCAGCAACTCCACCCCCTGCCGCGCCAGCACTTCGCCGACCTGAGCCGCGCCGTCGCGGTTGACCCGCACGCCGACGCCGATCGCGCAGGTCGTCTCGTTCAGCCAGGCAAAACTGCCACCCTCCATCACGCCGGTGCCATTCACCGTGCGCAGGATCGGGATGCCCAGACCTGCCAGTGTCCGCGTCACCGCCAGTTCCTCGCCCCGCCGGATTCGCGCGCCCATCCGGCAGACGATGGCACCACCCTTCACCATGATGAACGGGTCGCGGGTATAGACCTGCTTCAGCCGGTTCCCCGCCTCGCCCTGAATGAAATGCACGGTGATCCCCTCGGCCCGCAAGGCCGCGACAAAGCCGTCATGCTGGGCCTGCATCAGGGGAATGTCCGGCGGCGTGTCCGACTGGAAATACCAGCCCACCGCCGGATCGCCGAACGACCCGATCTCGGCCAGCCGCTTTTGCGGATCCACCACCGCCATCTCCGGCCCCGGCCGGTGCATCAGGATATCGCGGATGCGCCCGACATCGTTGTCCAGCCCCCAGACCCGGCCCCAGGTCGCCTCCAACTCCCCTTCATCCTCGAAGGCGGGCTCGGCCCCGGCGGCGAAGGTCTTTATCGTCTGGGTGTAGATCCAATGCGGGTTGGTCATGGGTCCTCCGGCTTGCGCTGGCCAGAGCCTAGTCGCGCCGTGGGTCCGACGGCAAGCCGTTGCGCACATCCATGCGAGCACGTTTTGTCCTGTTGACTTCTGCGAATGTTTCGCATTCTCATCACGAGTCCCCAACCGGAGCCGGACATGCCCCGCCCGCCGTTTCGTGCTGCCCTTGCCGCCCTCATCCTGTCCGCCGCTCCGCTGGCCGCCGAGAACCTGAAGGTCGTCACCACCTTCACCGTTCTGGCCGACATGGCCCGCAACGTGGCGGGCGATCATGCCACTGTCGTTTCCGTCACCAAACCGGGGGCCGAGATCCACGGCTATCAGCCAACCCCGCGCGACCTTGTCGCCGCACAGGACGCCGATCTGATCCTGTGGAACGGGCTGAACCTGGAACGCTGGTTCGAGCAGTTCCTGACCAACCTCGGCGATATCCCCTCGGCCACCCTGTCCGACGGCATCACGCCGCTGCCGATCCGCGAAGGTGCCTATGAAGGCAAGGCCAACCCGCATGGCTGGATGTCGCTCGACAATGCCATGATCTACATCGACAACATCGCCACCGCGCTGTCATCCGCCGACCCGGACAATGCCGCCGCCTATGCCGCCAATGCGACGGCCTACAAGGCCCGCCTGCGCGCCGAGATCGAGCCGCTTCGCGACAGCCTTGCCGCCGTGCCGGAGGACAAGCGCTGGTTGGTCAGCTGCGAAGGCGCGTTTTCCTACCTGGCCCGCGACCTTGGCCTGCACGAGGCCTATCTCTGGCCGATCAACGCCGATTCCACCGGCACGCCGCAACAGGTGCGCCGCGTCATCGACACCGTGCGCGACAACGGAATTCCGGTGGTGTTCTGCGAAAGCACCGCCAACACCGACCCCGCCGAACAGGTCGCCCGCGAAACCGGCGCGGCCTATGGTGGCGTGCTGTACGTCGACAGCCTGTCAGAGACCGGCGGCCCGGTGCCGACCTACCTCGACCTTCTGCGCGTCACCACCGAAACGGTGGCCCGCGGCCTGACCGAAGGGGTCGAATGATGCAGGCGCCGTTGCAAGCAGCCGATGCCGGTCTGTCCGCCAGCCACGTCTCGGTCACATATCGCAACGGGGTGACCGCGCTGCATGATGCCAGCTTCGCCATCCCGCGCGGCTCCATTGCCGCGCTGGTCGGTGTGAATGGCGCCGGAAAATCGACCCTGTTCAAGGCGATCATGGGCTTTCTGCCCCTGGCGCGGGGTGAAATCTCCATTCTCGGCCAACCCGTCCGCGAGGCGCTGAAGGCCGGCCGCGTCGCCTATGTGCCGCAGGCCGAAGAGGTGGACTGGTCCTTCCCCGTTCTGGTCGAGGATGTGGTGATGATGGGCCGCTACGGCCGCATGGGCTTCATGCGCACCCCCTCGGCCGACGACCGCCGCGCGGTGACCGAGGCGCTCGCCCGCGTTGGCATGGCCGACCATCGCCTTCGCCAGATCGGAGAACTTTCGGGCGGTCAGAAGAAGCGCGTCTTCCTGGCCCGCGCGCTGGCGCAGGACGGCCAGGTGATCTTGCTGGACGAACCCTTCACCGGCGTCGACGTGCAGACCGAAGAGGCCATCATCACCCTGCTGCGCGAGTTGCGCGACGAAGGCCGGGTGATGCTGGTGTCCACCCACAACCTGGGCTCGGTGCCGGAATTCTGCGACCAGACCGTGCTGGTGAATGGCACCGTGCTGGCCTATGGCCCGACCGAGACGACCTTCACCCGCGAAAACCTGGAACACGCCTTTGGCGGCGTCCTGCGCCACTTCGTCCTCGGCGGCGCCGACCTGCACGAAGACGAAGACAGCCGCAAGATCACCACCCTCACCGATGACGAACGCCCCTTCGTCACCTACGCCGACAAGACCCGAACCCGTGGGGGCGCCGAATGAGCGAGCTTCTGGTCCCCTTTCAATACGGCTATATGCTGAACGCGATGTGGGTGTCCGCACTGGTCGGCGGGGTCTGCGCCTTTCTGTCCGCCTACCTGATGCTGAAAGGCTGGTCGCTGATCGGCGACGCGCTTTCGCATTCCATCGTGCCGGGGGTGGCCGGGGCCTACATGCTCGGCCTGCCCTTCGCCTTGGGGGCCTTTCTGTCGGGCGGGCTGGCGGCGGGGGCGATGCTGTTCCTGAACCAGCGCACCGGGCTGAAGGAAGACACCATCATCGGCCTGATCTTCACCGCCTTCTTCGGGCTGGGCCTGTTCATGATCTCAATCTCGCCGGTGCCGATCAACGTGCAGACCATCATCATGGGCAATATCCTTGCCATCTCGCCCTCCGACACGCTGCAACTGGCGATCATCGGCTTTGTCTCGCTGGCGGTGCTGCTGATGAAATGGAAGGACCTGATGGTGGCCTTCTTCGACGAAACCCATGCCCGGTCCATCGGGCTGCGGCCCGATCTGCTGCGGCTGGTGTTCTTCATCCTGCTCTCGGCCTCCTGCGTGGCCGCGCTGCAGACCGTGGGGGCGTTTCTGGTCATCGCCATGGTCGTCACCCCCGGCGCCACCGCCTACCTTCTGACCGACCGCTTCCCCCGGCTTCTGATGCTGTCGGTCGCCATCGGCACGGTCACCAGCTTTACCGGCGCCTATCTCAGCTTTTTCCTTGATGGCGCGACCGGGGGCGTCATCATCTGCCTGCAGACGCTGCTGTTCCTTGCCGCCTTCACCTTCGCGCCGAAGCACGGCTACCTGGCCGCCCGCCGCCGCGCCGCCGCCACGCTGCAAGGGGGGCAATGATGGATTGGTCCTCCCCCTTCCAGTTCGCCTTCATGCAGAATGCCTTCCTGGTGGTGCTGCTGATCGCACCGCCTGCCGCGCTTCTGTCGTGCTTCATGGTGCTGAAGGGCTGGTCGCTGATGGGAGACGCGATTTCCCACGCCACCCTGCCCGGCATCGTCATCGCCTACGTGCTGAACCTGCCGCTGATCCTGGGCGCCTTTGTGGCCGGCATGGGCTGTGCGCTGGCGGTGGGCTTTCTGCACCGCAACAGCCGGGTAAAACAGGACACCGTGATGGGCGTGGTGTTTTCCGGCATGTTCGGCTTGGGGATCGTGCTTTACACTTGGGTGCCGACCGATGTGCACCTGGATCACATCCTGTTCGGCAACATCCTTGGCATCGGCCCGGCCGATCTGTGGACGGCGGGCCTGGTCGGGCTGGCGGTCACCGCCGCATTGGTGCTGAAATGGAAGGACCTGATGCTGCATGCCTTCGACCCGGCGCAGGCCAGCGCCATCGGCCTGCCGACCGGCGTCCTGCACTACGGCCTGCTGGCGCTGATCTCGCTGACCATCGTCGCCACGCTCAAGGCAGTCGGGCTCATCCTCGCCATCGGCCTTCTGATCGCGCCGGGGGCGATCGCCTTCCTGCTGACCCGGCAGTTCCCGCGCATGATGCTGACAGCCCTTGCGATCACGACCGCCGCCATGCTGGGGGGCGTCTACCTGTCGTTCTTCCTCGACAGCGACCCGGCCGCGACCATTATCCTGCTTCTGTCAGGCGCCTTCCTGCTGGCCTTCCTCTGGCGGCAGTGGCGCAATGCCCGGCGTCACGCCCGCGTCACGCCCTAGGCCGCTTCAGACCGTCCGCCCGCGCGCGATTCGCAGGAATTGCAGCAACCGGGACTTGCCCGCCGCCGGACGCGAGTGGTGCCAGGTGTCGCGCTTTTCCCTCGACAGCCGCAGAAAGTTCTTCACCTTCGTCTCTGTCGGGGCCTTGCGATGATCTGCCAGATGCTTGCTCATGGGGGGTCCTCCCAAGTTGAAAGTGGACCGCCACCCTAGCACGATTCTCAACGACGGCGAGAATCCTTTGTGTCCGCCAAGCGCCCCGCCGCCCATGCCGCCGCCTCTGCGACCACCGGATCGGCGTCGCCCAGCCGCGCCTCGGCCACCGTGATAAGCGCGGGCAATCCCGAATTTCCCACCGCATACATCACGTTGCGCACGAACCGCCCCCGCCCGATCCGCTTGACCGGAGACCCCGCGAACCGCGCCCGGAACGCAGCATCGTCCATCGCTGCCAGCTCGGCCAGTTCAGGCAGACCAACCCGCGGCTGATACCCGATCTCCCGCGCCGCGGCGGCGAACTTGTTCCACGGGCAGACCGCCAGGCAATCGTCGCAGCCATAGATCCGGTTGCCCATCAGCGCCCGCAATTCCAGGTCCACCGGCCCGGCATGCTCGATCGTCAGATAGGAAATGCAGCGCCGCGCATCCAGTTGGTAGGGCGCCGGGAAAGCGCCCGTCGGGCAGGCATCCAGGCAGGCGGTGCAGCTTCCGCAATGCGAAACCTCCGCCGCGTCCGGCTCCAGCTCCAGCGTGGTGAAGATCGCGCCCAGAAAGAACCAGCTGCCCAGATCGCGGCTCAGGATATTGGTATGCTTGCCTTGCCACCCCAAGCCCGCCGCCTGCGCCAGGGGCTTTTCCATCACCGGGGCGGTATCGACAAAGACCTTGATCTCGCCGCCATGGGCGTCGATCAGCCACCGCCCCAGCCGCTTCAGCCGCCGCTTCACCAGATCGTGGTAGTCCCTGCCCTGCGCATAGCAACTCACCACCCCCCGATCCGGCTGCACCAGCCCCGCCATCGGGTCGCCATCGGGCGAATAGACCTCGGCCAGCATCACCACCGATCGCGCCTCGGGCCACAGCGCCGCAGCCGACCCGCGCCAGCCCTCGCGCGCCTCCATCCAGCCCATCTGCCCGTGCCGCCCGGCCGCAAGATACGCCCGCAGCCGCCCCGCCGCCTCCGGCACCGCATCGGGCCGGCACACGCCCATGCCCGAAAACCCCTCGGCAAGGGCCCGCTCCCGCAAAAGCTCTTTCATCTTGGCAGAAGTACTCCGGGGGTCCGGGGGCTGGCCCCCGGTCTCTCCATCAGAAATCAAGGTCGGCATAATGCGCAGGCGGCAGGAAGCCCGGCACCTGATCGGCCAGGAGCGTCCGGAACGACGGCCGCGACTTGATCTTTGCGTACCAGTCCTTCACCACCGCATGCCGGTTCCAGTCGACATCGCTGATGTAGTCCAGCGACGACAGATGCGCCGCCGCGGTGAAATCCGCCAGCGTCATCTCGTTGCCCGCCAGCCAGCGCCGCTGATCCAGAAGCCAGGCCAGGTAGTCCAGGTGATACTTGATCCGGCTCGCCCCGGTCTTGACGTTCTTCGAATCCGGATAGCCCTGCCCGGTGATTTTCTTGTTCACCCGCTCATACAGAAGCTTCGAGGTCACCTCGCCATGGAACTTGTCGTCGAACCAGGCACACAGCCGCCGCACCTCATAGCGCTGATCCGGGTCGCGCGGCATCAGCGCCGGGCTTGGCACAACCTCTTCCAGATACTCGCAGATCGCCTGGCTTTCGCTCATCGTGCGGTGGTCCATCCGCAGGACCGGCACCTTGCCCGCCGGATTTCGGCGCAGGAAATCGGGGCTTGGCTCCCAATACCGCTCTTCCACCAGCTCGACCTCGATCTTCTTCTCGGCCAGCGTCAGGCGCACCTTGCGGCAGAACGGAGACAGCGGAACATGATACAGGCGGTTCATCGGTGCGGATCCTCGGCTTCCTCCCTTCCTAGCCAATGCCGCGACCGGGTTGCAATCCCCGCGCCGCGCTATCGGTCGAAACAGGCGGATCTTCCGTCGGCCTTGATGGTTTCCGCCCCCGCCAGGATCGCCCGTGTCCGCTTGCGCACGAAATCCGACGGCTTTGCCGCATCGCGCCCCTTCGGGTCCGGCAATACCGCCGCCAGACGCGCCGCCTGCACGGCGCTCAGATCCTTTGCATCGACGCCAAAGTAATGCCGCGCCGCCGCCTGCACCCCGAATACGCCCTCGTCGAACTCGGCCACGTTCAGATAGACCTCCAGCACCCGCCGCTTGGTCCAGACCAGTTCCACCGCCGGGGTCAGCGTGGCTTCCAGCGCCTTGCGCAGCCAGCTGCGCCCCTGCCACAGAAAGACGTTCTTGGTGACCTGCTGGCTGATCGTCGAGGCGCCGCGATTGCCGCCCTCTTCGATCGCCGCCCGGATCGCGATCATGTCAAAGCCCCAGTGGTTGCAGAAGTTCGCATCCTCTGCCGCCACCGCCGCCCGGCCCATCACCGGGGCAATCTCGTCCCAGCCGACCCAGTCCTTCTCGATCCCGCCCAGCCGCCAGGCCTCGCCGATCTGGTAGAGATTGATCGGCGGCGGCACAAAGCTGAACAGCAGGATCAGCAGCGCATAGAACGCGGCAATCCCCCCGACGATCCGCCCCGCCCAGCGCAGCACCCGCCGGCGCAAGGACAGCCGTCGCGGCGCATCCTTCGCCGCCTTGCGTTTCCGCGAACGCCTGGTCTTTTCGCCTGCCTCAGCCATGGCGCAGCATAGGCCCCGGTTTCAGGCCAAGGTCAACCGCCGCTATTCCGCCGGCATCCGCTCTGCCTCGTCCGACAACGGATGTGCCAGGTGAGGCAGCATTTCCTTCGGGCAGACCTGAAGGAAATTCGCCCGCTCCACCGCCCAGTCCGCCAGGATGCGCACCGCCAGCTTCGACCCGGTTTCGGCCGCATGCGCCTCGACCAGCGCCTTCAGTTGCGCCTCCCAATGCGGATGCGCGACGGCGCAGGTCACCAGCGATTCAGGGTTGATGGAATCTTCGGCCACGCCCGCGGGGTCATGGACATACGCCATGCCCCCGGTCATCCCGGCGCCGAAGTTGGCCCCGATCCGGCCCAGGATCACTGCCACCCCGCCGGTCATGTATTCGCAGCCGTTCGACCCGCAGCCCTCGACCACCACCCTGGCCCCGCTGTTGCGCACCGCGAACCGCTCTCCCGCGCGGCCACTGGCCAGCAGCAGACCATCCGTCGCGCCGTAAAGCACGGTATTGCCGATGATGGTGTTGTCCTCGGCCTTCAGCGGACTGGCCATCTGCGGCCGCACCACGATCATGCCGCCCGACAGGCCCTTGCCGACATAGTCGTTGGCATCGCCCATCACCTCGATCTTCAGCCCGCGCACCGCAAAGGCCCCCAGCGACTGCCCGCAAGAGCCCGTCAGCTTGACCGTCAGATGATCGGGCTGAAGGTTGTTCCGCATCCCGAAGTTCTTGACGATATGGCTCGAGGCGCGCGTGCCGACGGTGCGGTGCGTGTTCCGCATCGCATAGGACAGCTGCATCTTCTCGCCCTCGTCAAAGAATCGGGCGGCATCGCGGATGATCTCGGCATCCAGCGTGTCGGGCACCGCGTTGCGCGGTTTCGAGCGGTCGTAGGTGATCTTCTGCGTGCCATCCACCGTGATCAGCAGCGGGTTCAGGTCCAGATCGTCCAGATGCGCCGCGCCACGGCTGACCTGCGTCAGCAAATCGGCCCGCCCGATGATCTCGTCCAGCGACCGCGCGCCGACTTGCGCCAGAATCTCGCGCACTTCCTGGGCGTAGAAGGTGATCAGGTTCACCACCTTGTCGGCCGATCCGGTAAATTTCGCCCGCAGCTTTTCATCCTGCGTGCAAACCCCCACCGGGCAGGTGTTCGACTGGCATTGCCGCACCATGATGCAGCCCATGGCGATCAGCGCGGCGGTGCCGATGCCGAACTCCTCCGCCCCCATCATCGCCGCCATCACGATGTCGCGGCCCGTCCGCAAGCCGCCGTCGGTGCGCAGGGTCACCCGCTCGCGCAGGTTGTTCATCGACAGCACCTGATGCGCCTCGGTCAGACCCATCTCCCACGGCAGGCCGGCGTATTTGATGCTTGTCGCCGGAGAGGCCCCGGTGCCGCCGTTATGGCCAGAGATCAGGATGACATCCGCCTTGGCCTTCGCCACCCCCGCCGCAATCGTGCCCACACCGGAAGAAGAAACCAGCTTGACTGTCACCTTGGCGCGCGGGTTGATCTGCTTCAGGTCGTAGATCAGCTGCGCCAGATCCTCGATACTGTAGATGTCGTGGTGTGGCGGCGGTGAAATCAGCATCACCCCCGGCGTCGAGTGCCGCAACCGCGCGATCAGCGCCGTCACCTTCATGCCCGGCAACTGCCCGCCCTCGCCGGGCTTGGCGCCCTGCGCCACCTTGATCTCCAGCTCCTCGCAGGCGTTCAGGTATTCCGCCGTCACGCCAAAGCGGCCAGAGGCGACCTGCTTGATCTTGGCGCTGGGGTTGTCGCCATTCGGCTCTGGCAGGAAATGCGCCGGGTCCTCGCCCCCCTCGCCCGAATCCGATTTCGCCCCGATCCGGTTCATCGCCACGTTCAGCGTCTTGTGCGCCTCGGGGCTGAGGGCACCAAGGCTCATCCCCGGTGTCACGAACCGCTTGCGGATCGAGGTGATGCTCTCCACCTCTTCGATCGCCACCGGCTTGCCCAGCGGCTTGATGTCCAGAAGATCGCGCAGATGGATCGGCGGATTCGCCCGCATTGCCGCCGAATAGGTCTTCCACAGGTCATAGGATGCCCGCTCGCAGGCCGCTTGCAGCATGTGCATCGTCTGCGCCTCCCAGGCGTGCTTTTCGCCGGATCGCCGCGCCTTGTAGAACCCGCCGATGGGCAGCACATCCACCCCGCCAAGCCAGCCCTTTGCGTGCACCTCTTCCAGCTTCTGCTCGATCCCGTGCAGACCGATGCCGCTGATCCGGCTGTGCATGCCGGGGAAGTACTCGGCCACCATGGCGCGGCTCAGGCCCACCGCCTCGAAGTTCAAGCCGCCGCGATAGCTGGAGATCACCGAAATCCCCATCTTCGACATGATCTTCAGAAGGCCCGCGTCGATGGCATCGCGATAGCGCCGCATCGCATCGGTCAGCGTGCCGTCAACCAGGCCCCGGCTGACGCGATCCGCAATCGAATCCTGCGCAAGATAGGCGTTCACCGTGGTCGCCCCGCAGCCGATCAGCACTGCGAAATAGTGCGCGTCGATACATTCCGCCGACCGCACATTGATCGAACAGAAGGTCCGCAGCCCCTTGCGCGTCAGCCAGCTATGAACCGCCGAGGTGGCCAGGATCATCGGCATCCCCACCTTTTCCGGCCCCTGGTGTTCATCCGTCAGCACCAGTTGCCCGGCGCCCGACCGCACCGCATCTTCGGCCTCGGCCCGGATCCGCTCCAGCGCGCGGCCCAGATCGTCCAGCCCCGGCGAGACCGGGAAGGTGCAGTCGATGAAGGCCACCTGGTCACCGAACCGGTTCGCCAGGACATCAAACTCGGCATTGCCCAGGAACGGGCTTTCCAGCAGCAGGATTTCCGTCTGGCTGGAGTTTTCGTCCAGCACGTTCTTCAGGTTGCCGAACCGGGTCTTCAGGCTCATCACCCGGCCTTCGCGCAGGCTGTCGATCGGCGGGTTGGTCACCTGGCTGAAGTTCTGCCGGAAGAAATGGCTGAGCGGCCGGTAGACCGATGACAGCACTGCGGCGGGCGTGTCGTCGCCCATGCTGGCCACCATTTCCTTGCCATCCTCGGCCATCGGCGCCAGCACCTGCTCCAGTTCCTCCACCGTGAAGCCGGCGGCGATCTGGCGCTTGCGCAGATCGGGTCCGGAGAACAGCGGCTGCTCGGGCACGTCGCGCAACAGGCTGTTCAGGTCGGTGACCTTCTCGATCCACTGGCCATAGGGCTGCGCGGCGGCCAGCTTGTCCTTGATCTCGGTATCGTGGAACAGCTTGCCGGTTGCCATGTCGACGGCAATCATCTGCCCCGGCCCCAGCGCGCCCTTTTCGCGGATGGTGGTTTCATCGACCGGCACCATCCCGGCTTCCGACCCCGCAATCAGCAGGCCGTCGCCGGTGACGACATAGCGCATCGGCCGCAACCCGTTGCGGTCCAGCCCGCCGCAGACCCACCGCCCATCGGTCATCGCCAGCGCGGCGGGGCCGTCCCAGGGCTCGATCACCGAATTGCAGTAGGAATACATGTCCGCCCAGGCCTTCGGCATGTTCACCGTCTGCTTTGACCAGGCCTCGGGCACCAGCATCGTCTTGGCCATGGGCGCAGAGCGACCCGAGCGCACCAGCACCTCGAACACCGCGTCCAGCGCGCCGGAGTCGGAACTGCCGCCGGGGATGATCGGCTTGATATCCTCGGCCGCCTCGCCGAAATTGTTCGATGCCATGCGGATTTCATGGCTGCGCATCCAGTTCGAGTTGCCTTTCAGCGTGTTGATCTCGCCGTTATGGGCCAGCATGCGGAAGGGCTGCGCCAGCCACCATTGCGGGAATGTGTTGGTGGAATAGCGCTGGTGATAGATCGCAAACGCGCTCTCGAACCGCTCATCCAGCAGATCGGGGTAGAAGGTCGCCACCTGCTCGGCCAGCATCATGCCCTTGTAGATGATGCTGCGACACGACAGGGAACACAGATACATCCCCTGGATGCCCGCCGCCGTGGCCGCCTTTTCGATCCGGCGGCGGATGATGTAGAGCTCACGCTCGAATTGCTCGTGGTCGATGTCCTTCTCGCAGCGGATCAGGATCTGCTCGATCTCCGGCCGGGTCGCACTGGCCTTTTCGCCCAGCACGCTGATGTCGGTCGGCACATGGCGCCAGCCATAGATGTAATGCCCCATCCGCAGCACTTCGGATTCGACGATCGTGCGACACCGCTCCTGCGCGCCGAAATCCGTGCGCGGCAGGAAGACCTGGCCCACCGCGATCAGCTTCTTCGCATCCGGCTCATGCCCGGTCCGGCGCACCACGTCGTAGAAGAACCGGACCGGGATCTGCACATGGATGCCCGCGCCGTCGCCGGTCTTGCCGTCGGCATCCACAGCCCCCCGGTGCCACACCGCCTTCAGCGCGGAAATGCCGTGCTCCACCACCTTGCGGCTGGGCTTGCCCGAGATCGCCACCACCAGCCCCACCCCGCAGGACGAATGCTCGTCCTCGGCCCTGTAAAGCCCGTTCGCATCCACAAAGGCGCGCTTTGCTTCTTCGGCCTTCACCCAGGCGGCGTCGTAACGGGTCATGGGGTCTCTCCTTCGACGAACTTGTTCTTTGCTTCGTATTCGGCAGCGGTGGCGCGATTATGCGCACCCCCCAGCTGCACCGATGCCAAGGCCTGGTCGGTGTATATTTCCGACCGCAGCGGCCAGTCCCTTGCCGCGTCGAACAGGCCCGGCATCAACTCGTAGGTGTCACTGTCAAGATCGCGGGAATAGAGATGGCTGCCACAGACCGGGCAAAAGGCGCGCTCGGCAAAGGTCGACGATTGGAACAGCCGCACCTCGCCGCTGATGGTCACGGCCTTGGCACTGGCGTTGAACGCCATGAATGCGCCGCCCGACCAGCGCTGGCACATCCGGCAGTGACAGACGCCCGGTCGCGGATCATGCGGGCCGTCGATGCGGATCGTCACCGCGCCGCACAGGCACTTGCCCTCGATGGCGTCAGTAGCGGACATGGGTCACCCCTTCAGGCGCAAGCGACATGATCTCGTCGCAGTCGTAGATCGGCTGCTTGGCCGCAAAGCCCGGCTCGCCCGGAAAGACGAAATCCACCGGGCTGCCGTCGATCGGCCGCCACATCCCGTCGCCGAGGTCGGTCTCTCCCGGCCCGGCAAAGAAGGTGCGATACTCGCGGCTGATGTATTCGTTGCCATGCGCCCGGCTGATCACGTTGCCGTAGTCGTCAGTCTCGGTGTAGTCGAACTCGGTCTGCTGCAGCGTCACGCCGTCGATGACTACGGTCTTGCCGGTCAGCCGGTCAAACCCCGTCACCTTGCTGTGGCCGCCGTCATCGCGGCTCAGCTCGAAGGCAAAGGTGTCGACGCCGCTGGACAAAAGCTCGCTGAAACTGGCCGGGTCTGCCGGGTTCGGATCCAGCGTCTGGCGCACCGTCGGGCTGCTGTCATAGCTTTCCACCCATTCCGCCTCGCGGTTGATCCGGCTCTGGAAGAACAGCCCTTCCTGATCGAAGTCGGCCCGCCACTGGTCGCCCGGATCGTCCGCCGCGCAGGTGTAGTAGTTCGACACCCGGCAAGCCTTGGCCTGCACCGTCATGAAGATCTCGCAGCCCTGCGGCGCGGTCCAGGTGGCGGCAAGGGCAGGGACAGGCATTAGGAAGAGGGCAAGCCATAGAAGCGGATTCAGATCGGCCAGATTGGGGTTGCGGCCAGGCGCCGCGGTGCCGTTCCCGGCAGGGCGGATCATGTTGAAAAGACGGCGCGGCATCTTCACTTCCCCTCTACAAAGCCGAAAACATCGTAGGCCTGGCGTCCGCCATAGTGACGAAGCAGCCAGCCCGCCTCAAAGTCGGAGGATTTGCATCCAGCCGTCCAGCAGGTCTTGCGCTGTTCGGGGGATGGAACCAGAACAACATAGCTTGTCGCACGGATGCTGGCGCCAGTCTTGGTGACCAGTTCGGTGTCCACCGCATCCCAAAGGATCGTCAGCTTGGCCGATTGGGGGCGGATGGTTGAATCGGTTTCCTTTGGGGCCGATATGGGTCCGTCAAGAACCGCCGCAACGCCAGAGGTGGTAAGATCGCCCCTGGTGTCGACCGGTCCCATCGGGCTAGAGGCCGACAGGGCCCAACTGCCGTCAAGAACGGCGATCCCGCCGATTTCCATGCAGGCAATGATGCGTCCCGACAGGCTGACGCTTGTCGGAAACCCGTCAAGGCCGGCGCTGGAAGACGGGTCTTCCGTCGCATCGGGGCAAGGGATTGAAATTTCCTGAACCTCACTGCCCCGGCGGGTTCTGATCGAACATGTCCGGGCAGCTTTCTGATCGACGAGCCCAAAGCGGGCCTTGGCATCCTTCAGGTCAAAAGCCACCTGAAACGGAACCTTTCCCGGGCCGGTGCAATCGGGGCGGTTCTCCAGGATCTCGAAGGGCGCGACGACAAGAAGGCGATTGTCGGCCTCGGCCCCCGCAGGCAGCGCAAGGCCTGCAATCAGGCATGGGGCAAGGATCATTCGCATCGCTGTTCCAGCTTTCCCGATCACGTCAACCATCCGTACCAACCGCATTCCAATGTTCGCACCTTGCGGGGCAGCCGCCTATTCCGCCGCCACCGCACCCGTTTGCGCCAGATAGCCCAGGATGGCATCCGCCGCCTCTCGGCCGTCGCGGATGGCCCAGACCACCAGACTGGCACCGCGCACGATGTCGCCTGCCGCATATACACCGGGCAGGCTGGTGGCATGGGTCCGGAAATCCGCCTTGATCGTTCCCCAGCGGGTTACTGCCAGGTCCGGCACGCCCCACAGCTTCGGAATATCCTCGGGCTCGAACCCCAGCGCCTGTATGACCAGATCGGCGGGTTCGGTGTAGTCGGCGCCCTCGATGAGCTCGGGCGATTGCCGACCGCTGGAGTCAGGCGCGCCGAGGCGCATCTTCTGCACGATCACGCCATCCACCTCGGTTCCGCCGGTGAAGCCTTTGGGCGCGGTCAGCCAGACGAAATCCACGCCCTCTTCTTCGGCGTTCTGCACTTCGCGCTGGCTGCCGGGCATGTTGGCCCGGTCGCGGCGGTAGAGGCATTTCACGCTCAATGCGCCCTGCCGGATCGCCGTCCGCACGCAGTCCATCGCCGTATCGCCGCCGCCGATCACCACCACCCGTTTGCCAGAGGCGTTCAGCTCTCCGTTGTCGAACTCGGGCACCTCATCACCAAAGCTCTTGCGGTTGCTTGCGGTCAGGAAGTCCAGCGCCCTCACCACGCCAGACGCTCCGACGCCGGGGCATTCGATGTCGCGCGCCTTGTAGACGCCGGTGGCGATCAGCACCGCGTCGTGCTGGCCGCGGATGGCGTCGAAGGTCAGGTCGGTTCCGACGTTGCAGTCCAGCACGAATTGCACGCCGCCGTCGCGCAATTGTCCGTTGCGCCGCATCACCACGTCCTTTTCCAGCTTGAAGCCGGGGATTCCATAGGTCATCAGCCCGCCGGCGCGGTCATGGCGGTCATAGACCGTGACCTGCACGCCCGCGCGGCGCAGCACATCCGCCGCCGCAAGCCCCCCCGGCCCGGCGCCGACGATGCCCACGCTTTCGGGACGTTCGGTGTGCGGGCGGATCGGCTTGACCCAGCCTTCTTCCCAGGCCGTGTCGGTGATGTATTTCTCGACCGCGCCGATGGTGACCGTACCGTGGCCGGACTGTTCGATCACGCAATTGCCTTCGCAGAGCCGGTCCTGCGGGCAGATGCGGCCGCAGATTTCCGGAAAGGTGTTGGTCGCCTGGCTCAGCTCATAGGCTTCTTGCAACCGGCCTTCGGCGGTCAGCCGCAGCCAGTCCGGGATGTTGTTGTGCAACGGGCAATGGGTCTGGCAATAGGGCACGCCGCACTGGCTGCAGCGGCTGGCCTGTTCGGCAGCCTTGGCGTCCGCGTACTCGCGGTAAATCTCATGGAAATCCCTTGCGCGCGAAGATGCATCCCGCTTTTCGGGCATTTCCCTGCCAAGCGTCACGAATTTCAGCATCTTCTGCGTGGCCACGGCTGCGCCTCCGGTCCGGTAATCTCCAGAAGCGCTTCGTACTTCCCTTCAGGTTCAAATAAAAGTCAGCAACACTTACCTACTTGCGGCTTTTCTTTGTGAAGCGACAGGAAAGCTGCCCTTTATTCCGAAAAATAGGTCAGTATGAATTCCCTACTTTCTCAAAACCCCGCCAGAAGCGCCGCAAGGGCCGCGACGCCGACGATGATTCGCCACCAGCCGAACAGCGCATAGCCGTTGCGGCCGACGTAGTTCAGCACCCAGCGCACCACCAGAACCGCGGTCACGAAGGCCACGGCAAACCCCACCGCAATTTCCCAGATCGCGCCGAAATCCAGCACGTCGCGGTTCTTGAACAGGTCATAAGCCACCGCCGCGCCCATCGTCGGCAGGCTGAGCAGGAACGAAAATTCTGCCGCCGCGCGCTTTTCCACACCCAGAAGCAGCGCCCCCGCGGTGGTCGCCCCCGACCGCGATACACCGGGCACCATGGCGAGACATTGAAAGATGCCGACGACCAGCGACTTGCCGAACGGCAGGGCCGTGGCATCGCGATGCACCGGCGCAGGCGCGATGCGGTCGATCACCAGCAGAACGAGCCCGCCCAGGATCAGCATGATCGCGATCAGCATGGGCGATTCGAACAGCACGTCCTTGACAAAATCATGCGCCAGCAGGCCGACGACGACCGCAGGCAGAAACGCCAGCAGCACCGAGACGATTGTCCGCCGCGCCGCCGCTTCGTGCCGCGCCCTCAGGAACAGCCGCCCCAGCATCGCCGCATAGACCGAGGTCAACGCAAGGATCGCGCCCAGCTGAATCACGACCTCGAACGTCTTGCCCTTGGACTCGAAGCCCAGGAAATGCCCGGCCAGCAAGAGATGCCCGGTCGAGGAAACCGGAATGAACTCCGTCAACCCCTCCAGAAGACCAAGAAGGGCGGCGGTAATCGTGGTGTCCAAGATCAGGCCTTTTTCAGGTTCTTGGCCGAAGCCTTGACGGCCGCATATTGCCCCGACGGCCGGAAGCGCCACAGGTACTCCGGCAGCACCGCATCCATTGCGGCGGGCTGGATGCCCAGCTCGGCAAAGCCCTTCGCATCCGGCGCCACCACGTTGTCGACGCCAAGGCTGTTCAGCTGGTCGCGGGTAAGCATCTTGTTGGTCACCAGACCCAAGGTCACCGCCTCGACCATGTCGAAGCCGAAGGCCATCACCTTCATGATGAAGGTCGGCACGTTCAGGACCAGCCGCTTGCGCTGGATCACGCCCAGCATCTTCGTCATCAGATCGCGGAAGCTGGCAACCTCCGGCCCGCCCAGTTCATAGGTGCCCGGCGCGGCCTGGCCCAGAATGCCCTTGACCGCCGCCTGCGCCACGTCATCGACATATACCGGCTGGAACTTCGTCCCGGCCTTGGCCACCGGCAGCACCGGACCCAGTTGCGCCATGGTGCCAAAGCGGTTGAAGAACCCGTCCTCGGTGCCGAAGATCACCGATGGCCGCAGGATCACCGCGCCGGGAAAGGCGGCCTTCACCGCCGCTTCGCCTTCGGCCTTGGTCCGGCCATAGATCGAGGGCGCGTCAATAGCCGCCCCTATCGCCGAGATGTGAACCATCTGCCCCACGCCCGTTTCAGCCGCGATCCGGGCGATCCGACCCGGTGCTTCGGCTTGCACGGCGGCAAAGTTGTTCTTCCCGCCGCGCGAAAAGGTGCCGACGCAGTTCACCACCGCATCCGCCCCCTGCATCACCGCGCGCACGCTTGCATCATCGCGGATGTTGCAGAACACCGGTTCCACCTGGCCGGGCACGCCGTAGGGCTTGACGAACAGCGCCTCGTTCGGGCGGCGGCAGGCGACCCGCACGCGCCAGCCCTGCTTTGCCATGCGGCGCGCGATATAGCGGCCCACAAAACCCGCACCGCCATAGATCGTGACCAGCTTGCTCATCCCAGGGCTCTCCCGTCAGGGCTGTATTTGTTGCCGCGATGAATAGCCCCGCAGAGGGTTGCCAGCAAGACCAAAGGACTGCGACTAAAATTCCGTCCACCTGTCCGGCCCGTGTTGACTTAGCCGATTCCCCCCATTACATCGCCCGTCAGTGCCCAGATGGCGGAATTGGTAGACGCACTGGTTTCAGGTACCAGCGCTGCAAGGCGTGGAGGTTCGAGTCCTCTTCTGGGCACCACTACCCTGCAAGGCCACCCCCAGGGGTGGCCTTTCGGTTTTCCGCACCTCAGCCTTGGTTGACCGTTCCCGCCCATGGGTCTAATCCGGGCCAGACCCCTGACCGGAAAGTACCCCCTTGGCCATTCACCTGCACCGAAACGACCTGCCCGACGGGCTGACCCTGGGCCCGATCGTTGCCATCGACACCGAGACGATGGGCCTTGACCCCCGCCGCGACCGGCTGTGCGTGGTGCAACTGTCTGGCGGCGACGGCGAGGCGCATCTGGTGCAGATCGCCATCGGCCAGACAACCGCGCCAAACCTGGAGCGGCTGCTGACCGACCCTGCCACGCTGAAGCTGTTCCACTTTGGCCGCTTCGACATCGCCGCGCTGAAACGCGCCTTCGGGGTGACCACCGCGCCGGTCTGGTGCACCAAGATCGCGTCGAAGCTGATCCGCACCTTCACCGACCGGCACGGGCTGAAGTATCTTCTGGCCGATCTGGTCGGCGTGGATGTGTCAAAGCAGCAGCAGACCAGCGACTGGGGTTCCGAAACCCTGACCGAAGCGCAAAGGGAATACGCCGCCTCTGACGTGCTTTACCTGCACGCCCTGAAGGCAGAGCTGGAGGCCCGGCTGATCCGCGAAAACCGGCTGGAGCTGGCGCAGAAATGCTTCGACTACCTGCCGACGCGGGCCGAGATGGATCTGCTGGGCTGGGGCGACACCAATGACATCTTCAGCCACTGACCACCTTGCAGTGGCCCGTCGCGTCATAAGGCGCGAGGCTGAAGCGCTGGTCCTGCTGGCTGACAGCCTGGGCGACAGCTTCGACCGCGCCGTGACGCTTGTCGGCAAGGCGACCGGCCGGGTCATCGTCTCGGGCATGGGGAAATCCGGCCACATCGCGCGCAAGATCGCCGCCACCCTTGCCTCGACCGGCACGCCGGCGCAATTCGTCCACCCGACCGAGGCGAGCCATGGCGATCTGGGCATGGTCACGCCATCGGACGTGCTTCTGGTCCTGTCCAACTCGGGCGAAACGCCGGAGCTGGCGGATATCGTCGCCCATGCCCGGCGCTTTTCCATCCCGCTGATCGGCGTGGCGGGCAGCGAAGGCTCTACCCTGCTGCGCGAGGCGGACGTGGCCCTGCTGCTGCCCGCCGCCCCCGAGGCCTGCGAAAAGGGCATCGTCCCCACCACATCGACCACCATGACGCTGGCGCTGGGCGATGCGCTGGCCATCGCGCTGATGGAACACCGCGCCTTCTCGCCCGACCAGTTCCGCGCCATTCACCCCGGCGGCAAGCTGGGGGCGAAACTGCTGCATGTCGGCGACCTGATGCACAGCGACCCGCCCGTGGTGCACGAGGCCAGGCCGATGAGCGAAGCCTTGCTGACCATGACCCGTGCGGGCTTTGGCGTGGTTGGCGTAACCGACCAGAAGGGCCATCTTGTCGGTATCGTGACCGACGGGGACCTGCGCCGCCACATGGACGGGCTTTTGTCGATGACGGCCGGCCAGGTGATGACACGCGGCCCCCGCACCGCGCCATCGGGCGATCTGGCGGTGGAGGCACTGGCGCTGATGAACGAACGCAAGATCACCTGCCTTCTGGTCACCGACGAAGCGGGCCGCCCGACTGGCGTGCTGCACATCCACGACTGCCTGCGCGCGGGCGTGGCCTGAGATGCGTGTGGCGGGCGCCGATCTTCACAGCCGGTTGGTGGGCTGGCTGAAAGTGGCTCTGCCGCTGACCGCGCTGGCGATCCTGTCGACACTTTTCCTCCTGGCTGACCGGATCGACCCCGACGCCGCCATTCCCTATGCCGAGGTCGATGTCGAGGACCTGGCCCGCGATCCGCGGATGTCGGCGCCGGCCTATGCCGGAACCACTTCGGACGGCGCTGGCATCACCCTGTCGGCGGCCGAGGCGCATCCGGCCAGCGTCGACCAGAACGCGGTGGCGACCACTGTCCTGGCCTTGGTCGAAACGCCCGACGGGCAGACCACCCAGATCACTGCCACACGGGCCGAACTGGATACCACGGCCCAGTTGCTGCGGCTGTCGGAAGGCGTCGATCTGCTCACCGGCGCCGGCTACCGGGTCGAGACCGAGTCGCTTTCGGCCAGTCTGGATCGCACCCGCATCGAAAGCGCCGCCCCGGTCAAGGTCACGGCGCCGATGGGCGACCTGATCGCGGATGGTTTCACGCTGACCCAGGATCCCGACGATCCGGCCGCCTATCTTCTGGTTTTCAAGGGCGGGGTGAAGCTGGTATATCAACCCGGCGGCTGACCCCGCGATCACAGGCAAGAGCATGGCATTTTTCATTCGCGCATTGGCAGCCGCCGCAATTCTGGGAACGCTTTGCGGCCCCCTCGCCGCCCCCGTTGCAGCGCAAGAGGCGAAGATCGCCTTTGGTGGCCTGTCGCAGGACACCAGCCTTCCGGTCGAGGTGCAGGCCGATACGCTGTCGGTCAACAACGCCGACGGCACCGCAGTGTTTGACGGCAACGTGCTGGTCGGCCAGGGCGAAATGCGCCTGGCAGCCGCCCGCGTTACGGTGGAATACGGCACCGACGGCAAGTCGATCGCGCGGCTGCATGCCACCGGCGGCGTCACCATCGCCAACCTGGCCGACGCGGCCGAGGCCCGCGAAGCCGTCTATACCATCGACAGCGGCACGATCGTGCTGACCGGCGATGTCTTGCTGACGCAAGGCCAAAGTGCCTTGTCCGGCCAGAAGCTGACGATCAACCTGAAAGATGGCACCGGGGTGATGGAAGGCCGCGTCTCCACTACCTTCATTCCGGGCGGCAATTGATGCCGGAACCAAGGCCGGAATTGACCGTGACCGACGGCGCGCAGGGTCTGCAAGTGCGTGCCTTGCGCAAGTCCTACAAGAAGCGCCCCGTCATCCGCGACGTCAGCATCGATCTGCACCGCGGCGAGGTGGTGGCGCTGCTGGGGCCCAACGGCTCGGGCAAGACGACCTGTTTCTATGCCATCGCCGGCCTTGTCACCCCCGAGGGCGGCCAGGTACTGATCGATGGCAAGGATGTGACGGCCCTGCCGATGTATCGCCGCGCCCGGCTGGGCATCGGCTATCTGCCGCAGGAAGTCTCGATCTTCCGCGGCCTTTCGGTCGAGGACAACATCCTGGCCGTGCTCGAAATCACCCATGACGACCGCCACAAACGGCGCGAGCGGCTGGAAGAACTGCTGAGCGAATTTTCCATCACCCACCTGCGCCACGCCCAGGCACTGGCGCTTTCGGGCGGCGAACGACGCCGGGTCGAAATCGCCCGTTGTCTGGCGGCCGATCCGAAATACCTGCTGCTGGACGAACCCTTTGCCGGGGTGGACCCGATCGCCGTCGCCGAAATCCGTCATCTGGTCCATGAACTCAAGGGTCGCGGCATCGGCGTGCTGATCACCGATCACAACGTCCGCGAGACGCTCGACATCATCGACCGCGCCTATATCCTGCACGATGGCAAGGTGTTGATGAGCGGCACGACCGACGAAGTCGTGCGCGACGAAAAGGTGCGCCGCGTCTATCTGGGCGAGAACTTCCGGATCATTTGACCGGCCCTGCCGATTCAGTTGACAAAACACCTTTGGCAGCCGCCAAATGCAAGGGATGAGCGCGTCATTTGCACCCCGTTCTCAACCTGTCGTGGCTGCGGCCACTGGCCACTGCATTGCGAACGTGCTCATCTTTACCCGACTCGGAATGACGGCACCCCAGGCATGACGCAACGTCATGCACAAGGCCGCCAAAGGCACGCAAAGGAGACATCATGCGCTACCAGATCAGTGGAAAACAGATCGACATCGGCGAGGCTCTCCAGACCCATGTGAAGGCCGAACTGGGCGAAGTGGTGGACAAGTACGCCCAGCGCCCGACCGAATGCATCGTGGTTTTTTCCAAGTCGGCGCATGAATTTGTCTGCGAGACGACGCTGCATCTGTCCACGGGCCTCAACGCCCAGGCCAAGGGCCATGCCGCCGAGATCTATGCCGCCTTCGAAAGCTGCCGCGAAAAGCTGGACAAGCAGATCCGCCGCTACAAGCGCCGCATCCGCAGCTACGGTAGCGATCGCAAGGGGCCGGTTGAATTCGGCGAAGGCTCCGCGTATATCCTCGCCGCAACCGAGGAGACCGACGAAGCCGAGGCAGACACGCTGCAACCCGTGGTCATCGCCGAGATGGAGACGAAGATCCCTTCGATCACCGTCGGCGAGGCCGTGATGCAGCTGGAACTGGCGGGCCAGAAGATGCTGGTCTTCCGCAACGAAGGACATGGGGGCGTGAACGTGGTGTACCGTCGTGAAGATGGCAACATCGGCTGGATCGACCCTCGCAACAGCAGGTAACAGCGCGCCCCCGCGGCCCGCAGGAACATCGCCACCTCATGGATCTTTCAAAGCTACTCGTGCCCGGTGCCGTTCGCGTCGTGGGCCAGTTCACTTCCAAGAAGCGGCTGTTCCAGGAACTGGCCGAAATCTCGGCCCAGATTTACGGGATTCAGGCGGCCTTCGTGGTGGACGGCCTGCAAGAGCGTGAAACGCTGGGGCCGACCGGGGTGGGCCACGGCATCGCCCTGCCGCATGCGCGGCTGGAGGATCTGGACCGGATTGTCGGGCTGTTCATCCGGCTGGAAAAGCCCTTGGACTATGACAGCGTGGACCGGCAGCCGGTGGACCTGGTCTTCGGCCTGCTGGCGCCCAAGGATTCCGGCGTCGATCACCTGAAGGCGCTGGCGCTGGTCAGCCGCACGATGCGCGATCCGGGCGTGTTGACCAAGCTGCGGGCCAACACCGACCCGGCCAAGCTGCACGCGATCCTGACCGAGGCGCGTGCGCCGGCGGCGGCCTGAAGTTGGCCGGCCTAACCGGCCCGCATCGGCCGGCCGTCAGTCCATCGCCGCGCCGCCGTGACGCCCGGCCATCGGTGACAGCGCCCGAGGCAGAAACCTGCCCTTGTCCTTGCGGCCCAGGATCTCTCCGCCCTGCATCACCACCTCGCCGCGCAGGATGGTGGCCTGCGGCCAGCCGGTCACCTCGTAGCCCTCCCAAGGGGTATAGTCGCTGCCATGGTGCATCAGCGCCTGACTGATGGTCACCTTGCGGTCGGCGTCCCACAGCACCAAATCGGCATCATATCCCGCCGCAATCGAGCCCTTGCCGGTCAGCCCGTAGATGCGGGCGTGGTTGGTCGAGGTCAAGGCGACGAACTGGTTGGCGGTGATGCGGCCCTTGACCACGCCTTCCGACCACAGGATCGGCATCCTGACCTCGACCCCCGGAATGCCGTTCGGCACCCAGCGAAAGGCGGTGCGGGCCTTGGGGTTCTTCTTGCCCAACTCGCCCTCGAAGTAGAACGGGCAATGATCGGACGAAAAGGTCTGGAACACGCCGGTCTGAATGCCGTTCCAGATCGCGTCCCAGCTGGCCCGGTCGCGCGGCGGCGGCGAGCAGACGTATTTGCCCCCCGTCTCGTCCATGTTCAGGCCCTTCAGATCCTCGGCCGTCAGACTGATATACTGGGTGCAGGTTTCCCCATGTTCTGCATCCCGCGCGACTGTGCCCGGCGGATCTGCTCCATCGCCTCGCGCCCCGAGACATGGACGATCATGATCGGCACGCCGGTCAGTTCCGAATGGCTGATCGCGCGGTGCGCGGCCTCACGCTCGACCGACTGGGGGCGCGAGACGGCATGGTAATAGGGGGCCAGCTTGCCCGCCTTTTCCAGCTTTTCGGTCATGAAGCGGATGGCGTCATAACCCTCGCAATGCACCATCACCAATGCGCCGCATTCTCCGGCGGCATCGAACACCTCCAGCAATTCGCGGTCGTTCAGCACCAGATCGTCATAGGTCATGAACACCTTCAGAGAGCTGTAGCCCCCCGCCACCAGCGCCGGCAGTTCCTGGCCCAGAACAGCCGGAGTGGGATCGGTCAGGATCATGTGAAAGCCGTAGTCGCAGTAGGACTGGCCGTCGGCCTCCTTGTGATAATCCTCGACCGCCTTGCGCAGCGAGGTGCCGCGTGCCTGCAGGGCAAAGGGCAGGACCGTGGTGTTGCCCCCCGCGATGGCCGAGCGGGTGCCGGACTCGAACCCGTCTGCCATGGCCGGGCCGCCAAAGGCGGGCTGCGCCAGGTGGACATGGCTGTCGATCCCGCCGGGCAGAACCAGAAGGCCGCTGGCGTCGACCTCATCCCGGCCCTTGGGCAGGTCAATGCCGACGGCCATGATCTTGCCTCCGCGGATGCCGACATCGGCCCGCGCCGTATCTGCCGCCGTGACCACCGTGCCGCCGCGCACCACAAGATCAAACTGGTCCATCATCATCTCCTTCGGGTTGCTGTACTGGTCGAGGCCTGCTGCGGCATCCGCTCAGGCCCCGAAAACTTGCCACGACCGGGCCAGGGTCGCTGCGTCGATGTTGCGGCCGATCAGCACGATCGTGCCTTCTTCCGGTGCCGGCCCGGCAAGGGCGCTGTCGTCGTCCGGCAGGATCTCTGGCGGCTGCACCACCCGGCGCACCGATTGCAGCAACAGCCGCCCGGCCGGGGTGCGCACCACACCCTTTACCCGCACCACATCGTCACCCCGCGCATGCAAGAGCGCCGAAAGCCAGGTCGACAACGCGACCCAGCCGTCGGTCGCCTCGCCCGCACCCCTTTGCCCGACCTCAAGGCGATAGGCGCGGATCGGCGGTGCCTCGGTCAGCGGCGGCAGGTCGAAGGGCGGGCCTTCATCGGTGGGCAACGGCAACGGCAGGCCCTGTTCCGCCACGCTTATTGAGGCGGCGGGGTTCATTTGGCGCAGCGTGGACGCCAGGCGCCCCACGGTCACCGGGCCGGCGGCAACCGGTTTGGCGATGATGATTTCATCCGCCGCCTCGACCTGCGCGCGTGCCAGCGGCTCGGCTGCCAGCTGCGCCGCGCCGTGCAGCGCATCGACCAGCACCAGCGTTTCCGCCACCACCAGCCGCCGCGCCAGAACCGGGTCGGCAGCCAGCCCGGCCGCCATGGCGCCGGGGTCGGCCAACCCGCTGGTTTCCAGCAATAGCCCGTCGATCTGCCCCGCTTCTGCCCCACTGGCCGCATCGCAAATGTCGCGCAGCGCGGCGATCAGCGCAGGCAGCCCGTCGCAACAAGCGCAACCACCCGCCAGAACGGTGATCCGCGCTGCACCACCCAGAAGCAGGTTGTCCACCGGGGTCTCGGCCGCCTCGTTCACCAGGATGTGGTGGCGGGCGAGGCGGCCCTCGTGCAGCTGATGGCGCAGCCAGGTGCTTTTGCCCGCGCCCAGAAAACCGCCCAGCACGATCAGCGGCAGCCGCCCGTCGCTACGCGGCGCGCCGGGCATCGGACTTTGGCCCTCAGCCATCGGCCAGAGCGCGCGGCGACAGCGGGTCGATCGGCTGACCCGCCATCCGTGCCGCCGCAGCCCAGAGGCTTTCCAGATCGGGCACCAGCTCGCGCGCTCCGGTTGGCGAGAAAAGCTGCAGGCCCGGCGTCACCCCGTCGTCATGCGCCTTCAGCCCGAACCGCAAAAGCAGCCGGTTTACCGCCGCCAGCCGGATGAACCGCAGCCGCAACCGGTCTGCCGGGGTCTGCGCCCCGGCATCGGTCCAGTGGCCGGGTGCTGCCGGAAAGCCGCAGGCACTGCACATGGCCGCTACGCCCGCGTCAGATCACGTCCGGGCGCTTGCCCGAGGCGAAGGGATAGCGCTTGCGGAAGTCGTCGGTGATCTTCTCGAACGTGGCCCATTCGACCCCGTCATGGCCGTTGATGTGTTCGATCAGCCGCTCCAGCATCATCAGCACCTGCGGGCGGCCCGAGACGTCCGGGTGAATGGTGAAGGCAAAGACGGCATAGTCCATCTCGCGGTAGACCCAGTCGAACTGGTCGCGCCACAGCTCTTCGATGTCGCGCGGGTTCACGAAGCCATGGCTGTTGGGCGATTTCTTCATGAACATCATCGGCGGCAGGTCGTCGACATACCAGTTGGCCGCGATATCGACGAGGTCGATCTCCTTGCCATGCTTCAACGGGTGCATCCAGTCCTTCGCCTGCTTGGTATAGTCGATCACGTTCCAGCTGTCGCCGACACGGGCATAGAACGGCTGGAAATCGCGGTAGCCCTGCGAATGGTCATAGCTGAAGTTGTACTTCTGCAAGAGCGCGGCGGTCGAATTCGACATCTCCCACCACGGCGCCACATAGCCGCGCGGGGCACGGCCGGTCAGCTTGTCGATCAGCTCGATCGACTTGACCAGAACGTCCTCTTCCTGCTGCGGCGTCATCGCGATGGGATTTTCGTGCAGATAGCCATGCGCCCCGACCTCGTGGCCCGCATCGACGATCATCCTCATTTCCTTCGGGAAGGTCTCCAGCGAGTGGCCGGGAATGAAGAACGACGTCTGCAGATCGTATTTCTTGAACAGCCGCAGCAGGCGCGGAATGCCGACTTCGGTGGCGAAGATGCCGCGCTGGATGTCCGAGGGGCTGTCGCCGCCGCCGTAGGACCCGATCCATCCCGCGACCGAATCGATGTCGGTGCCGAAGGCGCAGTAGATTTTCTTGGCCATTGTGGTCTCCTCTCGGGTGTCTGGCGCGGTCCGGGGGACCGCAGGGGAAGGGGGCCCGAACCGGCGTCAGCCGGGCAGCGGGGCCCAGGTCAGATCGGTGAATTCGGCAAACCGGCCGGGCGTGCCGGCTATCAACAGCAGCAGCAGGACGAGCCGTGCCTTCAGTGCGTCAAGGTCGCCCGCCCCGACAAGGCCGCGGCGCAAAAGGTCGATTTCGGCTCCGGCCTGGCCATAGGTCTGGCGCAGCACACGGCCGCCACGGGTGCGACTGGCAAAGACCACCGGCACGCGGGCGGCGGCAGAGGTCAATGCGGCCAGCCAGATCGTCGCGACATGCCCGCCTCCGGCCAGGTCAAGCACCAGTCCCGCCGCCCCGGCGGCCAGCGCCGCATCGACCAGGCGGGGGTCGTCTGACAGACCGGGCTTCAGGATCGGCACGAAGGGCACGTCGGCCCCCGGCTTCGGGGTCAACGCCACGCGACGCGGCGGGCGGGCATAAAGTGCCACGCTGCCTTCGGTCAGCCAGCCCAGCGGCGCCGGCGACCAGAACGCCCCGGTGGACGAGGTGTCGCGCTTTTGCACCCAGGCGGCGGAGTGGATCGTGTCATCGAAGGCCACCATCACCCCCAGATCTCGGCAGGCAGGATCGGCGGCGCAAGTGACCGCAGCGCAGAGGTTGGCCGGCCCGTCCGCCCCCGGCAGCGAAGGGTTGCGCATCGCGCCCGTCACCACCACCGGCAGGCGGCCCGCATGCAGCAGGTCCAGCACGCAGGACGTCTCTTCGATGGTGTCGGTGCCCTGAGTGATCACCACGCCCGCCACCCCCTCGGCCTCGTGCGCACGGATGGCGGCGGCGAGGTCGAACAAGAGCGGCAGGCCGATCTCGGTCGAGGGCACGTTGGCAAGGTTGCGCGCCCCGATCGTGGCCAGATCCGACAGCGCCGGAACCGCCCTCACCAGATCAGTCGCCGTCAGCCCCGGCGCCACACCCGGAGTGCCCGTCTCCCCGGCGGGGGTGCAGGCGATGGTGCCGCCAAGGGCGATGATCTCGACCCTCGGCTGCATCCTAGTCCTCGTGCGGCCGGCCGGTCGAATTGTTGGTGCCGCGCAGGAAGTGGTTCATCTCCGGCTCCCACGCAACATGGACCGTGTCGCCAACCTCCTTTGGCCGAGCGAAATAGGCCTCGTCATTCATGTACAGCATGAATTCCTCGCCCTGGCCGGTCTCCAGCGCGACCTTCACGAAAGTGCCCTGGTATTCGACGTTGATGACCGTGCCGGAAATGCCGTTGCGATCGGCGGGGCCATCGACGATGCGGACGCGGTCGCGCCGCACGGAAAAGCGCACTTCCGCGCCGGGCTTCGCATCATTCGCGCCGGGCAGGTCATAGCGGATGCCGCCGGGTCCGGCCACCACCGCCCCCGTGCCATCGGCGCTTTCGACCGTTGCGGCCAGCACGTTCTGGCCGCCCATGAAGCGGGCGACATAGGGGCTGGAGGGGCGGTTGTAGATCTCGCGCGGGGTGGCGGCCTGGTCGATCACGCCATGATCCATCACCACCACCTGATCGGCCAGCGCGATCGCCTCGGGCTGGGTATGGGTGACATGGATGAAGGTGATCCCCAGCTCGGTCTGCAGACGCTTCAGCTCCACCCGCATCTTCAGGCGCAGGAATTCGTCCAGCGCCGACAGGGGTTCGTCCAGAAGCAGCACCTTCGGGTTGGTGATCAGTGCACGCGCCAGCGCCACGCTGCTGCTGGCCGCCCGACAGCTCCGACGGCACCCTGTCGGCCAGATGCAGAAGCTGCACCCGCTCCAGCATCTCGCGCGCGGCGCGGCGGCGCTTGTCGGCGGCCTCGCCCTTGACCCGCAGGCTGAAGGCCACGTTGTCGGTCAGGCTCAGGTGCGGAAACAGCGCATAGTTCTGGAACATCAGCGCCGTGCCCCGGCTGCCGGTGCGGACCGACGTCACATCGCTGCCGCCGATCATGATGCTGCCCGAGGTGGGAACCTCGTGCCCCGCGATCATCCGCAGAAGGGTGGTCTTGCCACAGCCCGACGGCCCGATCATGCAGCAGTAGGCGCCGCCTTCGATCGTCAGGTCGACATTGTTGACAGCCTTCACCGGGCCATACAGCTTGGAGACAGTGCGGATGTCGATACGGCTCTGGTCGGACATTCAGTCTGCTCCTCGCCGGGCGCGGGCGCGGCGTTTCTGGATGATTGCGATGGCCAGGAAGGCCGCGGCGATGACAAGGAAGCTGATCAGCGAGGTCACCGTTCCAATGGCGTAAAGCGCCGGCGTGGTGACGTTCGTCGTCATGTTCGAGATTTCGATCGGAAGGGTATTCTTGCCGCCCACGGTCAAGAGCGACCGCGGCATCTCGTCATAGGACAGGGTGAAGCCGAACAGAGCCACCGCGATCAGGCCGGGAAACAGGATCGGCACCGTAACCAGCCGCAGCACCTGCCAGGACCGCGCCCCGGCATCGCGGGCGGCTTCCTCCCACGATCCGTCGAAACGGTTCAGCACCGCGAACATTATCAGGAGGCCGAAAGGCAGGGTCCAGCTGAGATGCGCGCCAAGGCCCGACAACCACCACGACAGCCGGAACCCCATCAACTGGAACAGCTGGCTGATGCCAAGGCCCAGCAGGATGCCGGGCACAACCAGGCTGATGATCGACAGGTAGAAGATCGGTCCGGCGCCCCAGAACCGCCGGCGGAAGGCCAGGCCGGCAAACAGACAGACCACCGCCGTGACGGCCAGCGACAGCACGCCCAGGCCCAGCGAGCGGCGGAAGGCCCCGCCCAGATCGCCATAGCGGCTGGAGCTCCACAGGTCCTGGAACCAATGGGTCGAAACGCCCCGCATCGGGAAGGTCAGCCCGCCCGTCGGCCCCTGGAAGCTGAGGATGAAGATCATCAGCATCGGGCCGTAAAGAAAGATGACGAACAGCGCGAAGAACCCTGCCAGCAGGTAGAAGTCAGCGCCGCGCCGAGTGGATGATTGTGCCATCTGCGCCCCCTATCGTGCCAGTTCCGAACGGATGTCGACGACGCGCAGGATCGCGGCCACCATCATCAGCACCACCACGACCAGCAGCACCGCCATGGCCGACGCCACCGGGTAGAACAGCTGGTCGATATTGTTCTTCATCGCCGAGACGACCGAGGCGCTTTGCCCGCCGCTCATCACCCGGACGACGAAGAAATCTCCCATCACCAGGGTGACAACGAAGATCGCCCCCAGCGCGATGCCGGTCTTGGACAGCGGGATGATCACCCCGGTCAGGATCTGCCAGGGCGAGGCGCCGGCATCGCGGGCGGCTTCGATCAGGCTGGGGTTGATCTTGGACATGCTGTTGAAGATCGGCACGATCATGAACAGCGTGAACAGGTGGATATAGGTCAGCACCACCGCGAAATCGGAATAGAGCAGCACATCCAGCGGCTGGTCGATGACTCCGGCGCCGATCAGCAACTGGTTGAACAGCCCCTCGCGGCCCAGAAACGGGATCCAGCTGACCATGCGGATCACGTTCGATGTCCAGAACGGAATGGTGCAAAGCAGGAAGAGCCCGATCTGCCATTTCAGGTTGCGGACGTGGAAGACCAGGAAATACGAGCAGGTAAAGCCGATCAGGATCGTCGCGGCCAGCGTGATCAGCGCGTATTTCAACGTGTTGAGGAACAAGGTCAGCGTCAGCGGCGAGGTCAGGACCTCGGCATAGTTCTGCCAGGTGAAGGTGGGAAAGACCGCGATTCCGTCGGATTCCCAGAACGACAGCAGGATGACGGTGCCGATCGGGATGCCGACCATGGCCAGCATGATCAACGCCAGGGGAGCGACCTGAAGATAGGGCGACAGGCGCGAAACGCCACCGGAGGAACGGGAGGACATGGGCAGGGACCTTTGGGCTGGCGCGGTTCCGGATGCAGAAGCGACCGGGCCGGACGGGCGGCTGCCCCTCCGGCCCGGCCAGGGATCATCAGGCCGAGACGAACTCGTTCCAGCGCTGCACCATGTAGCGCTCTTCGTCCATCACGGTGTTCCAGCAGCCGACGTTGCCCATCCGCGCCTCGAACGACCCGCCGTCGCGCATGGCGCCGGCCTTGTCCATCACGGCGCCATAGGGGTCGAGGATATCCTCGGTCGCGGCCTTGCCTTCGTACCAGTAGCCCAGCTCGTTGGCCGACAGGTTGGCCTTGGCCGTATCGGGAACCGACGAATAATAACCCTGCCGGGCGATGAAGGCGCCCTGCCAGCCGGTCAGATACCAGTTCAGGAACGCATAGCCGGCGTCGCGCTTGATACCGTCAAGATGGCCCATCAGGCCCATCCCCAGGCCCCAGCCGCGATAGCCCTCCTTCAGGCCCTGGTAGGTGCACTGGATGCCGCGCGACTTCACCGCCGTCACGGCCGGCGACCACATCGACTGGATCACCACCTCGCCCCCGGCCATCAGGTTCACCGATTCGTCGAAAGTACTCCAGAAGGCGCGGAACTGGCCGGCTTTCTTCAGCTCGATCAGGCGGTTGATCGTCAGGTCGATCTCTTCGGTGGTCATGTTGCCCTTGTCGCCATAGGTGACTTCACCCATCGCTTCCAGCGCCATGGCGGCATCCATGATCCCGATCTGCGGGATGTTGACCAGCGCGGTCTTGCCCTTGAACTCGGGGTTGAACAGCTCGGCCCAGCTTTCGATCGGGCGACCGATCAGGTCGGACCGGATGCCGACCGTATCGGCGTTGTAGATCGTCGGCATGATGGTCGCCAGTTCGGTCGGGCTGGCCGCGAATTCGGTGTCGCCGGCGGCGGCGATGTACATCACCTCGGCCGGCATGGTGCCCTGACGCGACAGGTCCGATCCGTCGAAGTTCTTACCTTCGCGCATCAGCGGCGTCATCATGCCCCAGTTGGCGATCTTGGCAACATCGACCGGCTGGACCTGGCCCGAACGCCAGACCTTCTGCATGGCCCAGAATTCCAGGTCGGCGATGTCGATGGTTTCGGGCTGGTTCACCACCTTGGCCATCAGCGCGGTGCTTTCCACGGTCTGCGGCACGATGTTGAAGCCAAGGTCGGCGCTGGCCTTTTCTGCGATGTCGGCGATCACCGAATAGGACGGGCCCGCCCAATTCAGCGTCACGTCCTTCAGCTCCTGCGCCCAGATCATCGGCGCGCCAAGGACGCCCGCGCCTGCCGCCGCACCGGCGGTCGCGGCAGAGGTTTGCAGGAACCGGCGGCGGGTCAGGCCATCGGCAGGGGTCTTTTTCCCGGATTGGGTCCCGGATTGGGTCATGGTCGATCTCCCAGTTGTTTGGTCGTTGGCAGGGCTAATCTTGGGCTCGGTCCCCGGCCCTCTGCGGGGCCTTGGAGACTCGGATACAGCATCTCCACGGTATCAAACCGTATTTGGGATGCAATGCACAATTTAATCTTTCGACTCTTCATTGCGGACGTAGTTTTTTCCGCTGGACGTCCGCTGGACGATTGTCTGCAGTGCCGATTTGTGATGCTCTCGCCGGATACGCGGTTACTTTGTATGCGATAATCAGAAAGCGTCCCTTGCCCGCCCCGACCAAGCAGAAACAGGCACAAACCCCGCAGCGGCCGGTTCCCGGCGGCGCCTTTCTCTATGCCTCGGTGCGCGACCTTCTGGCCGGCAAGATCGATTCGGGAGAGTTGCCGCATGGCACCGTGCTGAAAGAGGCGCAAATCTCGACCCAGCTGGGCATGAGCCGTGCGCCCGTGCGCCGCGCGCTGGCCATGCTGGCCGAGCAGGGCGTCATCCGCGCTGCCGATGGCCAGGGCTATGTCATCGGCGCGGCGGAAACGCCGGTGCCCCTGTCGTCGCGGCGCCTGCACGAAATCCTGACCAACGAGGCCGAGGACATCGACCGCAGCGCCACCTGGGAGCGGATCTTCGAGCAGGTGGTGGACGAGGTCAGCGCCGCATGCCGTTCGGAACCTACCGCATCCAGGAGGCCGTCCTGGGCGACTTTCACAACGTCAGCCGCACCGTCGCGCGCGAGGTGCTTTGGCGGCTGATGGACCGCCGCCTGATCGAAAAGGACCGCAAGTCGCACTGGATCGTCGGCCAGATGACGGCGCGTGACTTGCGCGACACGCTGGAGATGCGGCGCCTGCTGGAACCGCAGGCCCTGCTGCATGTGTTTGCCACGCTCAGCCGGGACCGGATCGAGGCGCTGGCCACCCGCGTCCAGACCGCCATCACCGGCTTCCCGACCTGTGGTCCGGCCGAGATCGACGCCATCGAACAGGCCATGTTCGGCACCATGTACGACGGCCTGCGCAATTCGCGGATGCTCGGCTCGATCCACCGCAACCAGATTTCGCTGCTGGTGCCGCGCCTGTTCCGCCACCACTTTCCGATGATCGACGACCTGCCCTCGCTGCAGGACTATGCGCAGATCCTGCATCATCTGCGGATGGGTGCGGTCAACGTGGCGCAGGTTCTGTTGCGCAACCACCTGGTGCGGGTGGAGCCGCTGACCCTGGCCCGGCTGCGCGTGCTGTCGCTGCTGCCGCCGCCGCACAAGGTTGCCTATCTGACCGCCGTCCACCCGGAGGAGATAGATGTCTGACGCCCCGCTGCGGATCATCGGCACCTCAGTCACCCTGACCGAAGAGCTGCAACGCCAGGCCCGCGCAGCGCTGGGTTTTCCGATCGTTTTCGAAATTCTCGACGGGCTCAGCTGTCAGCGCCGTGGCGTCCTGTCCCCGGACAGCTACGATGTCTACGACCAATGGTTCCACTCGCTTGACCTCTTGTGGACCGCCGGGTCGATCCAGCCCCTGGAAACCGGCCGCATCACACGCTGGCCGCAAGTTCGCGTAGCCGGGGCAGCGACGGCGGCAGGGCAGGCCTTCGGCACCAGGCCGAACGAGTTGCTCTATGTCCAGCCCGACCGGACGCTGGGCCCACAGCCCGACATGCGCGATGGCCCCCGGATCGCCATGTTGCCCACCACCTACAACGTCGACAGCTTCGCCTATTCGCCGGAAGTCTCCCGGATGCTTCGCCCGGCAGAGTCGGAAAGCTGGGCCTGGCTCCTGGACGATCGCTGGCATGGCCGCTGCGCGCTCAGCCTCGATCCGGCGGCCTCGGCGGTGGAACTGGCGCTGGCGGCGCGCGCGGCCGGGCTGGTGAATGTCGCGGATCCCGGCGATCTGACAATCGAGGAAATCGACGCCCTCTTCGGCCTGCTGATGGCACGCAAACGCTCGGGTCACTTCAGCCGCTTTTGGGCTTCTGCCGAGGATTCGGTGCGCCTGATGGCCAATTCGGGCTGCGTGATCGGCGCGCTCTGGTCGCCAGCCTACTACACGATGCGCGGCATGGGACTTGATCTGGTCTATGCCGCCCCGGCCGAAGGCTATCGCGGCTGGCATTCCGGGCTTAGCGTGTCGGCCGCGGTTTCGGGCGAAAAGCTGGACCGGGCCTATGCCTACCTGAACTGGTGGCTGGATGGCGTGCCCGGCGCGATCATGGCGCGTCAGGGCTATTACATGTCGGTTGCCGATCCGCTGCACGACACGCTGACGGCGAACGAATGGGACTATTGGTATGGCGGCCTGCCCGCCGCCGAGGACCTGCCGGGCCTTGACGCCCCCATCGTCGTCCGCCGCGGCGAGCGCCGCGAAGGCGGCAGCTACCGCGAGAGAGTGGCAAAGATCACCGCCTGGAGCACGATCATGCCCGAGCACAACTACCTGATCCGCAAATGGCGCGAGTTCATCGAAGGCTAGCCCCGGCGCCATGGTCGGCTCGGCAACTGGCAGGCCGGACCGCTGCATCAGGCGGTCTTCTCCAGCTGGGCGCGGCGCGTACGGGTGCCGGCCAGATCAACCGTTTCGGCATCCAGATCCAAGACGACACCATAGACGTTCAGCGCGTCTCCGGCCGAACAGAACCCGTCCAGCACGTCATCCAGCACCTTTTGCGGGTCACGTTCCAGCGGGCTGCCAAAACCTCCGCCACAGGGGCTGTAATAAGGCCATGACATCATCCTTCTTCCGTCCAGGCCGTGGAACTTGGAGTGCATGGCGCGCGGCTCGCCGCCGTTCACATTGTAGATCTCGCATTTGCCCAAGGCGCCCGGCTTGCCGCCGAAAATGCCCCGGGGCACGTTGGTATGACGCTCGGATTCGTGGGTGATGATGCCATCGGTCAGGATGCGCTGGGCCTTGACCACGCCGATGCCGCCGCGGTAGCGCCCGGCGCCTGGGGCGACGTCGTCGCGCAATTCGTAGCGTTCGCAGATCATCGGCAGGTGCATCGCCAGGTCTTCCAGCGGGTTGTTGCGGGTATTGGCCATCAGGTTGTCGATGGCATCGGGTCCGTCGCTGTTGGGCCGCCCGCCATAGGCGCCCTCGTTCACCTCCAGAAACACCCAGTAGTTGCCGTCGGGCCGCACTCCGGCGTAGGAGGCGAAGGAAATCGACGCCGAAGACCCGGCAATGATCTCATCCGGCAGGACCGGGGCCATCGCCTTCATGATCAGGTCGATCATGTAGTTGCACTGGGTAAAGCGCGCTTCGGCCGAGGCGGGGGCCTCGGGGTTGAAGATCGACCCTTTCGGCGCGATCACCGAGATCGGGCGGAAGCTGCCCTGGTTCGACGGTACCCGGTTGTCGCTGGTGGCCGTATCCAGCAAGAGCTTGCGGAAGGCCGCAAAGGCCGCGACCTTGGTCGAGCCCTCGAAAGGCACGTTATAGGCGGTGGGGGTCTGCGGGGCGGAACCGGTCAGGTCCACCTCGATCCGGTCGCCAATGACGCGGACGCAGACCTTGACCGGCAGTGTCTTGCCCCGGTTGCGGCCATCGTCGTCCAGCCAGCCCTCGGCGCGATATTCGCCATCGGGAATGGCGGCGATGCGCTGGCGCAGCATGGCTTCGGAATAATCGATCAGTTGGTTGCAGGCGTTGAACACCAGGTCCTTGCCGTAGCGATCCAGCAGTTCCTTGAAACGTTTCGCGCCCAGACGGGCCGAAGCGATCTGCGCCTCGATATCGTCGCAAAGCTGGCGCGCGGCCCGGCTGTTGCGCCGGATGTAGTTCCAGATCGTCTCGTTCCGCTTGCCCTTGCGGTAAAGCTTGGTGCCGGCAAACAGCATGCCTTCGGCAAAGACGTCGGGCACGTCGATGATCAGGCCCGGCGTTGCGCCCCGATGTCGATGTGATGTGCGGTGTTGGCCGAATAGCCGACCAGCGCGCCCTGGTAGAAGATCGGGATCACGATGGCCAGGTCGGGGCTGTGCGAGGCGCCGTAATAGGGGTGGTTGTGCACCACAACATCGCCTTCATACCATTCGCCATCATCCAGGCTTTGCTTGATGCCGTTCAGATAGCCGGGGATCGACCCGATATGCATCGGCGTCGATTCCGATTCGCACAGCGTGTTGAAATCCTTGTCGAACAGGCCCGCGCCCAGATCCTCGGACTCGCGGATGATCGACGAAAAGGACATGCGGAACAGCACATGCGCCATTTCCTCGGCGATGGTCTCGATCGCGCCGCGGATGACCTGAAGCGTGATCGGGTCGATCTTGGGTGTCTTTGTCATGGTCCCCTCCGTCATGCTTTGGCCAGACGCATGCTGCCGTGATCCAGAACCTCGGCCGTGTAGCCGGGCGGCAAGAGCGTGGTCGAATTGTGCTGGATGATGATCGCCGGGCCCGTCACCCGTGTCCCGGCGCCCAGCTTGCCGCGATCATAGCGCGGGGTCTTGTGGCTTTTTCCATCGTCGAAGACGGTTTCGCGTTCGTACAGGAAGGCGGCCTGCACATCATCCTTGGTGCCCCTGGCAATCTTCGGCAGTTCCAGATGGCGGACCTTGGCGGTGGCGATGATGCGGATGTTGTAAAGCTCCACCAGGCTGTCGTCGAAGGCATAGCCGTAATCGGCGGTATGCGCCTTGTGAAAGCCCTGCATCACCTTGCCCTTGTTGGCCATGGTCAGCTTGCCGCCCGGAATCGGCACCCTCAGCTCGAACCCCTGACCATGATAGCGGACCTCGGCAATGACCTCGAAATTGCGATCCTTCGCGACCACGCCGTCCAGGTCCAGATCGGCCTTGCCGGACTGGATCAGGGCGTCGATCACCGTGTTCACGCGGTCAAGCGCCGCCTGATCCGCACTGTAAAGGTTGGTGATGACCGACTGGATATGTTCGTATTGCAGATTGGTGCCGAGAAGACCCATCGCCGCGGTGATCCCCGGCGCCAGCGGCACCAGAACGTCCGGGCGCTGACCAGTTCGGCCAGAGCCACGCCATGGAACGGCCCCGCCCCGCCAAAGGGCATCAGCGAGAACTCGCGCGGGTCATAGCCGCGCGCCACCGAATTCGCCCGCATCTTCAGCGCCATGTTGTTGTTGACGACGCGGATGATGCCCAGCGCGGCTTCAGTGACGGAAATTCCCATCGGGTCGGCGATCTTTTCCTTGATCGCCTCGTGCGACAGGCCTGGGTCCAGCGGCAGGTCGCCGCCCAGGAACTTGTCGGCATCCATCCGGCCCAGAACCACCTGCGCATCGGTCACCGTCGGCTCTGTGCCGCCCCGGTTGTAGCAGGCTGGCCCCGGTTCCGACCCGGCCGACCGAGGGCCGACGTGAAAGCCACCTGCGCTGTCCAGCCAGGCGATGGAGCCACCGCCCGCGCCCATGGTTTCCAGGTCGATCATCGGGGCCATGACGGCATGGCCCGACACCACCGTGTCGCGCGGGTTCTTGATCCGCAGCTTGCCACCCGCGATGGTCGAGATGTCGGCCGAGGTGCCGCCGATGTCGTTCGTCATGATATTGGTCACGCCCGCCAGCCGGGCCTCGGCCAGGGCGCCGATGACGCCGCCTGCTGGCCCCGACATGAGGATGCCCACAGGCTTTCTCGCGCAGCCTTCTATGGTAGAGATGCCGCCGTTCGACTGGATCACCCGCAGCTTGGCGGGAATGCCCGCCTCGCGCACCTTCGACTCCAGATTCCGCAGGTACAGAGCCGATTTCGGCCCTACGAAAGCGTTCATCGCCACGGTCGAGAACCGCTCATACTCGCGGATCACATTGGCAACTTCGGACGAGATCGAGATATAGCAGCCGGGGATTTCCTCGGCCACGATCTCACGCGCGCGACGTTCGTGGCTGTCGTTCAGGAACGAGAACATGAAGCCGATGCAGACCGAGGTGATGCCCCGCTTGCGGAAGATCGCGCAGGCGTCGCGCACCTCCTGTTCGTCCAGCGGCGTCTCGATCTCGCCGGTCGGCGGGCGGACCCGCTCGGTCACGGCGATGCGGTTGCGGCGCTTGACCAGCGGATGGCTTTGCCACGGCACATCGAAATGAAGCGAGAAGTTGTGCGGCCGCTTGTGCCGGCCGATGTGCAGGATGTCGCGGAAGCCCCGGGTGGTGATCATCCCCACCTCGGCCCCGTTGTGTTCGATGGTGATGTTGGTCGCCACGGTGGTGCCATGGGCAATCACCTCGACCTCTTCCTTGGCGATTCCGGCGATGTCGCAGATCTCAAGGACACCCCGGATCACGGCGATCGACTGGTCCCTGGTCGTCGAGGGAACCTTGTGAAAGAAGATCCCCCGGTCGCATTCCAGCACCAGGTCGGTGTTGGTGCCGCCCACGTCCACGCCAATTCGCGCCATCTGCGCTTCCTCCGTCTGTTGTCCGGGAGGCGGGGCGTCGTTGCGCCCCGACCTTGTCTCGGTGCCGATCAGGCCTTGGCCAGAGTCGCGACCTTCTTGCAGATGTCGTCCACGCTTTCGACATCGCCGAACTTGGCGTCGATATCGAACAGGTTCCAGGCCACCGCGCCCGGCACGCGGTCGCCGATCGCCTCGCGCGCCGCGATGGTGCGGAAGCCGTCGGCGATGCCGTCGCAGATCGTCTGGCGCACGCAGGCGCAGGCGGTAACGCCGGTGACGACAATGGTGTCGACGTTGTTCGCCCGCAGGATGCCGGCCAGTTCGGTGCCGTGGAAGGACGAGGCGCGCTTTTTCATCAGCGTGTATTCACCGGGGATCGGCGCGATGCGGCTGTCGATGGCCCAGAGGTCCTTGTCGGTCAGGTTGACCGCTTCGACCGGGATCTTGTCATGCCACAGGCCCATGTCGGTGAAATCGGCGTTGCGGTCAGTGATCTCGTAGGCCGTGGTCACATGAACCACCGGGAATTTCGCCGCGCGGAACGCCTTCAGCAGCTTCTGCATGCCGGGGATCAACTCATTGTTCATCTTCTCCTGGTCGCAGGTGAAGGGGTTGCCAGGCCGCGTCCAGGCATTGGCCAGATCTACGCTGACCAGCGCCGGCCGCTTTCCCCAGCCGACGCGGCGCTGAAAGCCGCGCTCCTTGTAAAGCTTGCTGGCGGCGGCGAATGCGTCGTTCAGCATCCGGTCCAGTTCGGCGTTGTCCACAGTTGTCATTGCGCTTTCCTTGATCCAGGGGGATAGCCCTTTGTCCTCTGGCCGGGCCCGATGGTGAATGGCCGGTTTCTCCTCTATTATGGACGAAAATGCATCAATAGCCGCCAGACCGGCAGCCCCCACCGACAGCCGAGGCCGCGCATGACCCAGACTCCCAATTCCCGCGATGTCGAAGCGTTCAACATCGTAGCGGTGGAGCTGTCGTTTCGCCGCGCCGCCGAGCGCCTTGCCATGGACCAGAGCGCCTTGTCGCGGCGCATCCGCCAGCTTGAGGAAACGCTGGGCTACCAGCTGATCCGCCGCACCACGCGCGAGGTGTCGCTGACTTCGGCCGGAGAGATCTTTCACGAACGCACCCGCCTGATCCCGACCGAGATTGCGCGGGCGGTCCATGCGGCGCGCATCGCGGCCGAAGGCAAGCAAGGCCAGTTGCGCATCGGCTACATGTCCTTTGCAGCGATTGAATGGATGCCGCAGATCGTTGCAGCCTTCACCCGCGAATACCCCGACATCGACCTTGAACTGCGCTACATCCGCACCCAGGGCCAGAAGATCGAGCTGGCGCGCAACAGCATCGACCTGGGGTTCATGCTGGGCCCCTTCCAGCATCCGCAGTTCGAGACGATTCGCGTCGAAGACGCGCCCCTGGTGGCGATCCTGCCCGTCGGGCATCGCTTGGCGACCCGCACCGAGGTTCTGCTTGCCGACCTGGCAAGCTATCCGATGGTCCTGGGATCGGCCGGCGAATGGGAATTCTTCCGGACCTTCGTGCTGGATGTCTTTGCCCAGTCCGGCCATCAGGTCGCGGTCAGGTATGAGGCCTCGAATGCCATGGGGATCCTGGGACTTGTCGCCTCGGGGCTTGGGGTTTCGGTCTATTCCCGGTCGATCGAGCGGTTTCAGCCGCGCTCGATCATGATCCGGCCGATCGCGGATTGCGCGGCCCGGATAGAGACGCTGCTGGTGTGGAACCGCGCCTACAAGAACCCGGCGCTGATGAATTTCGTGACCGTGGCCCGTCGGGTGATCGCAGCGGAGCAGTGATGGCGGCCATCGGCCCCGTCAGGCCGCCGTCTCGGCCAGAATCTGCGCCAGCGCGGCGGTCAGCCGGTCAACCTGCTCGACGGTGTTGTAGTGCACCATCGACACCCGCACCACGCCGCCATCGTCCTGCAGGCCCAGCGCCTCGACCAGTCGGCGCGAGTGGAAATCGCCAAAGCGGATGGCGATGTTGAAATCGTCCATGCGCCGGGCGATGTCGCCGGCATTTCGGCCCTCGACCTTGAAGGCGATGGTCGGCACCCGGGTCGAGTTGCGGTTGTCGGACCGGCCGATCACCCGGCAATCGTTGCGGGCGTTCAGCCAGGACAACAGCCGGTCGGTCAGCGCATCCTCGCGCGCGGTGATCGCGGTGAAGGCCGCCTCAAGCTGTTGCCGCGCCGCGCCGGACCCGCCGGACCGTTTGCCCAGCGCGGTCAGGTATTCGACGATTCCGACCGTGCTGTAGGCCAGTTCGTAATTCGGATTGCCGGGTTCCAGTTTGCCGGGAACCACGTCCTTGCCGTAGAAATAGTGATACATCCCGTCCAGTTCGCGCAGCAGGTCGTATTTGCCGTAGGCGACGGCCAGGTGCGGCCCGTAGGTCTTGTAGAGGCTGAAGACATAGTAATCGACATCCCAGGCCTGCACGTCGATGGCCCGGTGCGGCGCGTAGGCCACCGCATCGACCACGATCTTCGCGCCCCGGTCATGCACCATGCGTGCAATTTCGGCGATCGGGTTGATCGAGCCGAGGATGTTCGAGACATGGTGCACGCAGACCAGCCGCGTCTTGTCGGTCATCAGCGCGGCCAGGTCGTCCAGCTTCATCTCGTAGGTCACCGGATCGACCGGCCAGAACTTGATCACCACCCCGAATTCGGCCAACCGCTCCCAGGCGCCGATGTTGGATTCGTGGTCGGCGATGGTCAGGATGATCTCGTCGCCCGGCTTGAACTGGCTGCGCATGGCGCTGGCCAGCGTGGTCATCAGTTGCGTGGTCGAAGGGCCGAAGACGATCTCTTCGGGGCGGGCGGCGTTGACCAGTGTCTTCACCGCGTGGCGGCCCTGCGCCAGCGCATTGGCGGCGGCCTTCGAGACCGCATAGCTGCCGCCGATCTGCACGTTGCGTTCGATCAGGAACTCGCTGATCCGGTCCACCGCGCCCTGCACGATCTGCGATCCACCGGCGTTGTCCATAAGCACCCAGCCACGGCTCAGGCCGGGAAAGCTGGCCTGGATGAAGGCGTCGTCAAGGGCATCGGGCTGGGTGGACATGGGATTGCTTTCGATGGGCTGGAGCAGGAGTCAGTGGTTCAGCACCGCGCTCAGGAAATGGCGCGTGCGGTCGTGCTGAGGGTTGGCGAAGATCTCGGCCGGGGCGCCGATCTCGACCACTTCGCCGGCATCCATGAAGATCACCCGATCGGCGACCTGACGGGCAAAGCCCATCTCATGGGTGACGACGATCATGGTGACGCCGGTATGCGCCAGCGATTTCATCACATCGAGCACCTCGCCCACCATTTCAGGGTCCAGCGCCGAGGTCGGCTCGTCGAACAGCATCACCTTCGGTTCCATCGCCAGCGCGCGGGCGATGGCGACGCGCTGCTGCTGGCCGCCCGACAGGGTGCCGGGATACTTGTCGGCCTGTTCGGAAATACCCACCCGCGTCAACAGCTTGTCGGCACGTTCCGCGGCCTCGGCGGTCGAAACCCCGCGCACCCGCATCGGCGCCAGCATCACGTTGCGCCGTACGGTCAGGTGCGGGAAAAGGTTGAACGACTGGAACACCATGCCGACCTCGGCCCGCACCGCAGCCAGGCTGCGGCCGGTGGTGACCGGGATGCCTGCGACACTGATCTGGCTTTCGGGCGCGAAATCTTCCAACCGGTTGATGCAGCGGATCAGTGTCGACTTGCCCGACCCCGAGGGGCCGATGATGCAGACCACCTCGCCCTCGGCGATATCAAGGCTGATGCCGCGCAATGCCTCGAAGGCACCAAAGGACTTGCGCAGGTTGTGGATGCTGACAAAGCCCGCCATCACCGCGTTCCCCCGCCAAAACGGCGTTCAAGCCGCGACACCCAGGCCACCAGTGGCCACAGGAACGCTACATAGATGATCGCCGCCCCGATCAGCGGGCTGGGGTTGGCCGCCAGCGCCTGCGCCTGCGTCGCCTGTTTCAACAGGTCGGGCATGGCGACGACCGAGGCCAGCGCGGTATCCTTGATCACGTTGATCGAATTGTTGGTCAGCGGCGGGATCACGATCTTGATCGCCTGTGGCAGGATCACGTCGACCATCATGTGTCGATAGCTGAGGCCCAGCGCCCCCGAAGCCTCGAACTGGCCCTTCGGGATTGCCTCGATCCCGGCGCGGAAGATCTCGGCGGTATAGGCGGCCGATACCATGGTCAGAGCCGACAGCGCCGACAGGAAGGCCGACAGCCGGATGCCCACGAAGGGCAGCGCGTAATAGACAATGATCAGCAGCACCAGAAGCGGGATCGACCGGAACACGTCGATGTAGATCCGCGCGATCAGCCGCACCGGCCGGGCACCATAGATCCGCACCAAGGCCAGCCCCAACCCAAGGGCCAGCCCGGCGATGATGGCGCAAAGGCCAAGCTGCACCGTCACCCACAGCCCTTGCATCAAGAGCGGAAAGGTGCGGACCAGCACGTCGATGTTGAAGAACGTTTGGAAGATATCCATGCTTCAGCCCTGCCGAAAAGCACGCGGCGGCCGGTCTTGCCAGGCCGCCGCCGATCCTTTCGGGATCACTTCAGTTTCGGCATCTCCAGCACCGTCACGGTCGAGGTGGTATCCTCGGCCTTGGCGCCGAACCACTTTTCATGCAGCCCGGCAATGAAGCCTTCGTTCTTCAGCGCGGTCAGCACCTCGTTTGCCTCGGCGGCCAGCGGGGCGTCCTTGGCGAACATCATCGAGTATTTCTCGCCCGTGGTGATCCGCTCGACCACCTGCAGTTCGGGCTTGTCCTTGACGTAGTAGAGAAGCGCCGGGATGTCCGAGATGTAGCCGTCGATCCGCCCCGCCGTCAGATCCAGCATCGCCGGAGACAGCCCTTCATAGCGCTGGATGGAGGCAAAGCCGTATTCGGCCGAATGCTCGGTCGCCCACATGTCCCCGGTCGATCCGGTATCGACGCCGACGATCTTGCCCGACATCTCGGCCAGCGAGGCGGGGCCACCGGCCTTGGTCGTCAGCGACTGGTCGCTGTCGTAATAGGGCTGTGCGAAGGTTACCGATTCCAGCCGCTTGTCGGTGATGGTGATCGACGAGATCGCGATGTCGATCCGCCCGGACTGCACGGCCGAGAACAGGCCATTGAACGGAATATTCTCGATCACCACGGTCTTGCCCAACCGGCTGGCGACTTCGTTCACCAGGTCGATCTCGAACCCGACGAAGGCGCCGCTGTCGTCCTGGAATTGCCACGGCACGTTGCCGATGTTGGCGCCAACCGTCAGGTCCTCGGCGCCGGCCAGACCGGCCGAAGCGCCCAGACCGGCTGCGGCGAATGCGATGGCAAAAAGCCTGTTGCGGATCATCTGAGTCTCCCCTGTTGAGTCCCTCAATCCTAGGCTATACTGGTCTGACTGGTCTGACCAGTAGCTTGGCGCGCCCTTGGGCTTTTTTGGTGGCACGGCCCGCCGGAAGGCGCGAAGCTGACGAGATCGCGGGGCAGTTCCCGGCAACGGTGCACTCAGGGGGAAGCAGATGCAGGTCCGCAATTCGGTGATGCAGACCCTGGCGCGAACCCTGCAGGACCTGATCCAGCGCGGCGAGTGGAAGCCGGAGCAGAAGATTCCGTCGCAACGGACGCTGTCGGAGCAATACGGCGTGTCGCGCACCTCGTTGCGCGAGGCGCTGCTGACGCTGGAGACGCTGGGCCTGATCCGCACCTATCCCGCGCGCGGCACTTTTGTCACTGGCCCGCTGTCGCGCGCACGGCGCGACGAAATCCGCTGGCGCTATTCCGACGACTATTCGCTGCGCGAGGTCTTCGACATCCGCATGCTGATCGAAGGCCGGCTGGCCGCCGGAGCTGCCGGAACGATGACCGCCGCAGACATCGCAGCGCTGCACGCCGCTACCGATGCGATGGAGAAGGCCTGGACCGACGGCGACCTTCTGGCCAATGTGGGGGCCGATCTGTTCTTTCACCGCCTGATCGCAGACAGTTGCCAGAACCGGCTTCTGCGCCAGACCTATATCTCGCTCCGTGATTTCCTGGCCGAGACGCAGCGCCTGCCGATCCCGTTTACCGAACGTGACCGGATGTCCGGCTCCATCGCCGAACACCGCGCCATCGCCGCCGCGATCGAGGCGCGCGATGCCGCGGGGGCAGAGGCGGCGATGATCGGCCATATCCGGAAGACGGCCGCCTGCGCTGGCGTTCTGGTCTGACACCCGCCGGACCCCCTGGCAGCAGCCAGCGCACCGGGGCTTAGGCAGGGTCAGGCCATCAAGACGGTCTCAGCGCCCCAGTCTCCGGTGACCGTCCACCCGGCCGGTCCGGGGCGGGCACGCCAAGTGGCCTGTCGCGCTCGGCCATGGCCCAGTCGCGGAACACTTGCGCCTGCCGGGCCAGCAATGGGGCTGCCGTGTCGGTCGATAGCAGGTAATAATCCGACCCGTAGCTTATGGTGTGATCAGACAGCTGGACGAGGCTGCCCGATTGCAAGTCAGGTTGAACCATTGCCAGCGGGCAGAGCGCCACCCCCTGCCCCGACAGTGCGGCGGCCCTGAGCAGGTTGAAATCCTCGAAGGTCGCGCCGGGAAGCGGGCCGCCGGCATCATGCCCGATCTCCTGCAGCCAGGTTTTCCAGCCCGAAGTTTCACCATCGTGCAGCAGGCCAAGCGCAATCAGTTCCGCCGCGTTCCCGGCGCCATCGCCCAGACGCTGCAGCAGCGTCGGGCTGCACACCGGAGCACTTTCACCGCTAAGGAAGAACCCGCTGGCGATCCCCGCGATCCTTGGCGCTTCGGGCGCGAAGACGAAGGCCAGATGCACGTCCTGGAAATTGATGTCGCGGCCATGCATGGCGTAGACGATGCGAAACTCGATATCCGGATGCGCGGCACGAAAGCGGCTCAGGCGCGGGATCAGCCAGCACATCGCTACCGATGGAATCGCCGCAATGACAAGGGCCTGGCTTGCCGGAGCGGCGCGAGCGCGGTGACAGGCGGCGTCGATCTCGGTCAGCGAGACCGACAGGCTGCGCGCCAGTTCCACGGCATGCGGCAACAGCCGGGTGCGGTTGCCTTCGCGTTCAAAGAGGGGCTGGCCCAGCCACTCCTCGATGTTGCGGATCTGATGGCTGACCGCCGATTGGGTGACGAAGAGCACCTCGGCAGCCGCACGAAACGACCCCAGCCGGGCAACCGCCTCGAACGCGCGCAGGGCATTGAGTGGGGGTGTCGCCATGGATCACTTCAAGCATCGGAAAAGCTAATGCTACAGTGAGATATGGTCCTTTGACAAGGTCGTCCATTGCAGGCCTTTTTACACGCAGAAGCGCCAATCGAGGCGCGGGGATTTGCGTGGAGGTCGAGATGGAGCGCGAACGGCTGCAGAACTATGTGGACAACGGTGAAAAAGCCGTGCCGACCTTTTCCGACGCCGAGATGCAGCGGCGTCTTGATGCGATCCGCGGCCATATGGCAAAGGCCGGAATCGATGCCGCGCTGTTCACCAGCTACCATTGCATCAACTACTACTCCGACTTCATGTTCTGCTATTTCGGCCGCCGCTACGGCTTTCTGGTCGATCACAACATCGCCACCTCGATCAGCGCGGGAATTGACGGCGGCCAACCATGGCGCCGGACCTTTGGCGGCAAGAACGTCACCTACACCGACTGGCAGAAAGACAATTATTTTCATGCCATTCGCGGTCTGACCGGTGGCGTCAAGCGGCTGGGAATCGAGTTTGACCATATCAACATCGACACGCTGAACCTGTTGAAATCAGAATTCCCTGGCATGGAATTCGTCGATATCGCCGCCCCGTCGATGCGTCTGCGGATGATCAAGTCGCCCGAGGAAATCGCCCATATCACCAAGATGACCCGCATCGCCGACATCGGCGGCGCGGCTTGTGTCGAAGCCATCGGCGTCGGCGTGCCGGAACATGAAGTTGCCCTGCACTCCACCGCAACCATGGTGCGTGAAATCGCCAAGATCTGGCCGCATGGCGAACTTCTGGACACCTGGACCTGGTTCCAGTCGGGCATCAATACCGATGGCGCGCACAACCCGGTGACCAGCCGCAAGATCCAGAAGGGGGATATCCTGTCGCTCAACTGTTTCCCGATGGTCGCGGGCTACTATGTCGCGCTGGAGCGCACGCTATTCTCCGAAGAAGCTTCCGACGAGCATATCCGGCTGTGGAACGTCAACTGCGCCGTGCATGACCGGGGCAAGGAACTGCTGGTGCCCGGCGCCAAGTGCAGCGACATCGCCAAGGAACTGAACGAGATGTATGCGGCCGAAAACCTGCTGCAATACCGCAGCTTCGGTTACGGCCACTCGTTCGGCGTGCTCTGCCACTACTACGGCCGCGAAGCCGGGCTGGAGCTGCGCGAAGACTGCGACACCGTGCTGGAACCCGGCATGGTCGTGTCGATGGAGCCGATGATCACCGTGCCGAACCATCTGCCCGGCGCCGGTGGCTACCGCGAGCATGACATCCTGGTGATCACCGACGAAGGCAACAAGGGCAACACCAACATCACCGGATTTGCCTATGGCCCCGACCATCTGATCATCAAGGGCAAGGGCTGACCCGGCCCACTGCCAGGGGAAACGGCGCAGGGCGGGAAGAGGAGCCCGCCTTGCGCAACTGCCCTGCCAACGCACCCCGCGGGCAGGTGACCCATCCAGCGGAGGAATCCACATGACATTCGCAATCGCGCGCCGCGCGCTGACGGTTCTGGGCCTGATGGCCATGACCACTGCGCCCGCCTTAGCCGAAGGCTCGATCTCGGTGATGAGCTTTGGCGGCGCCTATCAGGAAGCCCAGCGCAAGGCGGTGTTCGAGACCTATACCGCAACCACCGGCATCAAGGTAGATGAGCAGGAATATGGCGGCGAGATCGCCAAGATCGCCGCGATGATCGAATCCGGCAACACCACCATCGACGTGGTCGATGTAGATGCGCCGACCCTGCTGCAAGGATGTGACGAAGGCATCTTCGAGAAAATCGACTGGGACCAGATCGGCCCCAAGGACGACTGGCTGGACGGCACCACCTCTGATTGCGGCGTCGGCACCATCGTTTATTCCACCTCGCTGGCCTATAACGCCGCGGCGCTGTCCGACGGCCCGACAGTGATCGCCGATCTGTTCGACACCGCGAAATTCCCCGGCAAGCGCGGCCTGTGGAAGAACCCGGCGACCAACCTGGAATTTGCCCTTTTGGCCGATGGCGTGCCCGCCGATCAGGTCTATGAGGTTCTGTCCACCCCCGAAGGTCTGGACCGCGCCTTTGCCAAGCTCGACACCATAAAGGGCGACATTGTCTGGTGGGAAGCCGGCGCACAGGCGCCGCAGCTTCTGGCCTCGGGCGAAGTGGTGATGACCACGGCCTGGAACGGCCGCATCCACAACGCAAACAAGGAAGGCCAGGATTTCAAGATCGTCTGGGACAACCAGATCCTCGACTCGAACTACTGGGCGATCCCGAAGGGCGCCAAGGACATCGCGGCCTCGATGGCCTTCATCAAATACGCGGTGGAGCCGGAGGTTCTGGCGGGGACGACCAAATACATCCCCTACGGCCCGGTCCGCGCCTCGGCCGCCGAATTCGTGACGCCGGAAGACGCCGCGAACCTGCCGACCAGCCCGACCAACCTGACCGTTGCCCTGACGCTGGACAACGCCTTCTGGGCCGACAACGGCGACGAGATCCGCAAGCGGTTCACCACCTGGCTGGCCCAGTAATCCTAGGAACAGGAGAGCGCATCATGACCGCTTTGCAAGACCGCACCTCTGCGACGGGCAAACCAGATGATGCGCTCGTCCGCTTTACCGAAGTCAAGAAATCATACGATGGCATCCAGTATGTGGTCAAAGACCTCAACCTGGATGTCGCCAAGGGCGAATTTCTGACCATGCTGGGGCCGTCAGGTTCGGGCAAGACCACCACGCTGATGATGCTGGGCGGGTTTGAACGGCCCACGCTGGGGCATATCCTGCTGGACGGCAAGCCGGTCGAAAAACTGCCACCGGAAAAGCGCAACATCGGTTTCGTGTTCCAGAACTACGCCCTTTTCCCGCATATGACCGTGGCCGAGAACGTCGCTTTCCCGCTGCGCTATCGCGGCATCAGGGGCGACGCCGCGCGCGAAAAGGTGAAGCGCGCGCTGGGCCGCGTCAGCCTGGAGGCGATGGGCGACCGCAAGCCCGCGCAACTGTCGGGCGGCCAGCAGCAGCGCGTCGCCCTGGCCCGCGCGCTGGTGTTCGAACCCTCGCTGGTCCTGATGGACGAACCCCTGGGCGCGCTGGACAAGCAACTGCGCGAAAGGATGCAGATCGAGATCAAGCATCTGCAAACCTCGCTCGGCATCACCATGGTTTACGTCACCCATGACCAATCCGAAGCGCTGACCATGTCGGATCGCATCGCCGTCTTTCACGACGGCCGCATCCAGCAGTTGGCCGACCCCAAGACGCTGTACAACGCCCCGGAAAACCGCTTTGTCGCGGGCTTCATCGGTGAAAACAACACCATGGCCTGCAGCCTGATGGGCCGTGAGACAGGGTTGGCCGTGGTCAAGATGGCCGATGGCAGCACGCTGAAGGCCAGCGACACGGTGCTAAGCGCCGACGCCGATCTGACCCTGTCGGTGCGCCCCGAAAACATCATGCTGGCGGGCGACCAGACCCCGCCCGGCATGAACCTGTTTTCCGGCATCGCGACGGATGTGTTCTTCCTCGGCGACCACATGCGCCTGTCGGTCGAGGCGTTCGGTGGCCAAACCGTCACCGCCCGCATCCCGATCGCCGTCGCCCGCACCTTTGCCCCCGGAGAAACCGTGCATCTGGCCTGCATGGCCGCCGATTGCCGCCTGCTGGAGGGCTGAGCGATGACCGCCTCGCCCGATATCGAACGCATCCGCACCTTCGTTGCCGTCCGCCGCGCCGCCCGCCCCGCCCGCCGCGCCGCCTTTTCATTGGCGCTGCCGCTGGTGGCGTTTCTGCTGATCGCCTTTGTGGCACCCATCCTCTACCTGCTGGTCACAGCGGTGGATAACCCCGAAACCAAGACCGTGCTGCCGCAAACCCTGACGGCGCTGGAGTCATGGGATGGCGCCTCAACCCCGGAAGAGGCGGTCTTTGCCGCTTTGGCTGCCGATCTGAAGATTGCGCAGGAAAACAGCACGGCGGCCTTGGTGGGCAAGCGGCTGAACTATGAAATCTCGGGCATGCGCAGCAAGGTCCTGGCCGCCTCCCGCATGGTTGCGGGGATGGACGCCGGACCCTACCGCGAGGCGTTTCTGGACCAGAGCGACCTCTGGGCCGCGCCCGAAACCTGGGCGGTGATCCAGCGCAACGGGGCCAGCCTGACCCCCTATTACCTCTTGACCGCAGTGGACCTGAAGCAATCACCCACAGGCGGGCTGGAACGGGTTCAACCCGATCAGGCAATCTTCCTGACGATCCTGGGGCGCACGTTGTTGGTGGCCGGAATGGTCACGGCATTCACCCTGATCCTGGGCTATCCGGTTGCTTATGTGCTGACCATCGCGCCGAAAACCATTGCCGCGGTGATGATGCTGATGGTTCTGCTGCCGCTGTGGACCTCGCTTCTGGTGCGGACCACTGCCTGGGTGGTGCTGTTGCAATCGGATGGGGTGATCAACTCGATCCTGATGACCCTGCATCTGACGGCGGAGAAGGTGCAACTGATCTTTACCCGTGTCGGCACCGTCACCGCGATGACGCATATCCAGCTGCCCTTCACCATCTTGCCGATCTATTCGGTGATGCGCTCGATCCAGCCCACCCAACTGCGCGCCGCGCGGTCGCTGGGCGCAGGGCCTACTTCGGCCTTCTGGCGGATCTATGCGCCGCAGACCCTGCCGGGTGTGGTGGCGGGCTGCCTGATGACCTTCATCCTGTCGCTTGGCTACTACATCACCCCCGCGCTGGTCGGTGGTCCGCAGGATCAGATGGTGTCGAACTTCATCTCGACCTACATCAACCGCGATCTGAACTGGGGCCTTGCTGCCGCTTTGGGAGTGGTCCTGCTGATCGTGACGCTGGCGATCTATGGCCTGTTCCTGCGCCTTGTCGGCGCTGACAAGATCAAACTGGGGTAAACATCATGTGGCTTCCGTCCTATGCGACCCCGTCCGAGCGGATGATGCGGATCCTGGTGGTGGTCTTCGCCATCCTGGTTATGCTGTTCCTGATCGCGCCCCTGTTCATCATCGTGCCACTGTCATTCTCGAAAGACCCGTTCTTCACCCTGCCGGTGCGCGAATACTCTCTGCGCTGGTATGCCGACCTGTTCGGCAACCCGCGCTGGATGGAGGCGATGGTGAATTCCGGCATCGCCGCCGTGCTGACCACGATCTTCGCCACCACGCTTGGCACCCTTGCCGCACTGGGCATCGCCCGGCCGGATTTCCCGGCGCGGCGGTTCGTGATGGCGCTGCTGATCTCGCCGATGATCGTGCCGATCGTGATCGTCGCCGTCGGCAGCTATCTGTTCTTCGGCCAGTTCGGCCTGACCAACACCCGCGCCGGGCTGGTCTTTGCCCATACCGCGCTGGCCACGCCCTTCGTGGTGATCACCGTCACCGCCACCCTGTCGACCTATGACACCAACCTGACGCGGGCGGCGAACAGCCTGGGCGCATCAGGCCTGTCGGCATTCTTCCGGGTGACCTTGCCGAACATCCTGCCCGGCGTGATCTCGGGCGCGATCTTCGCCTTTGCGACCTCGTTTGACGAGGTGGTGGTCGCTCTGTTCCTGACTGCAGCAGAACAACGCACCCTGCCGGTGCAAATGTTTTCCGGCATCCGCGACCAGATCAACCCCACGATCATGGCCGCCGCCACGATGCTTCTGGCCCTGTCGATCCTCTTGTTCGCAGCCCTTACAATCCTGACCCGCAAGAAGGCCCGCTAAGCCATCTGCGCACGGCGCCATGCCTCTGGCGTGGTGCCATGGCTGGCCCGGAACACCCGGATCAGATGCGACACATCGGTGAACCCGGTGTCCTGCGCCACTTGGGTCACCGAGCGTTCACTGCGCGACAACAAGAGTTCCGCATGCGCCAGCCGGATCTTCTTGCCGGCATCCGATGGCGTCAGGGATAAGGCTTCGGTAAAATGCCGCTCCAGCTTGCGGCGGCTGACCTTCAAGATGATCGGCCAATGCGGCCACGGTCAGGGGCGTGTCCAGCCGCTGCTGCATCATCAGCAAAGCCTTCCTGACCAAAGGATCAGCCGTTGTCAGCTCCAACGGCATCCCCGGCTGCGGTCGCTCCGCCGCCATCGTCTCGTCGATCATCATGATCGCCAGGCTTTTCTTCGACGCCGCCCGCCCGATATGCCGGTCGACCAGAAATGCCGCCAATTGCGCAGAACTGGTCCCGCCGGAGCAGGTCAGCCGGTCCCGGTCGACCACAAAGATCTGGTCCGAGACCGGGGTGATCCCGGTGAACTGCTCCAGAAAATCATTGTGGTGAAACCAGCTGACACAGGCGCGATAGCCCTGCATCAGCCCCGCCCGGTGCAGCACGAACGCCCCGGTACAAACCCCCACCAGCGGCACGCCCGCCGCCGCTGCACGTTGCAGGAAACTGACATAGGCCGGGGCCAAGGTTTCCAGCTCCTGCATCAGCCCGCCGATCACCACGATATAGTCAAATCGGGTCGGATCACCCAACCGCTCCTCCGGTTGCACGACGATTCCGCTGCTGGACGATACCGGATCCATCGTTGCCGACAGCACCCGCCAGCGGCTTAAGATAGGGCGCGAGCGGTCGCCCTCATCCGCCGCCAGCCGCAGCACATCAACGAAATTGGCGAATGCGCAGAGAGTAAAGCGTGGGGTCAGGATGAAGCCAACACGCAGGCGCGGGGCAGGGGAGGCGGGCATTGCGGGCCTCATCATCAGGTGGCGCAATCATAACGCCGCTTTGACGCATCCATACAGTGAAAAATCCGTGCCTTTGCGATGATGCGCAATCCTGTCGAACCGCCCCCGCGAAAGGCCCCGCGATGACCCATTTCTCTGCCCTGTCGCTGCTCAAAAACGCCCTGACCGGCAACAAGAACTGGACCGAGCAGTGGCCCGATGCCCAGCCGAAAAAGGAATACGATGTCATCATCGTCGGCGCTGGCGGGCACGGGTTGGGCGCGGCCTATTATCTGGCGAAAGAGCATGGCATCACCAATGTCGCGGTGATCGAAAAGGGCTGGCTGGGCGGCGGCAATACCGGCCGCAACACCACGATCATCCGAAGCAACTATCTCTATGACGAAAGCGCGAAACTCTATGATCACGCGCTGGACCTCTGGGACAATCTGTCGACCGAGCTGAACTACAACATCATGTATTCGAAGCGCGGCGTGATGATGCTGGCGCATAACGTGCATGACGTGCAGTCGTTCCAGCGCCACATCCATTCCAACCGGCTGAACGGCGTCGACAACCGCTGGCTCTCCACCGCCGAAGCCAAGGCCTTCTGCCCGCCGCTGAACGATTCCCCCAACGCCCGCTATCCGGTGATGGGCGCCGCCCTGCAGATGCGCGCCGGCACCGCGCGGCATGATGCGGTGGCCTGGGGCTATGCCCGCGCCGCCGCCAAGCGCGGTGTCGATATCATCCAGAACTGCCCGGTGATTTCCATCCGTCGCGGGGCCGATGGGTCGGTCGAGGGCGTGGAAACCGCCAAGGGTTTCATCCGCGCGAAAAAGGTTGCCGTCTCTGCCGCAGGGCATACGAGCGTGATCATGCAATCGGCAGGCGTAAGAATGCCGCTGGAGAGCTTCCCGCTTCAGGCTCTGGTCAGCGAGCCGATCAAGCCGATCTTCCCCTGCGTCGTGATGTCGAACACCGTGCACGCCTATATCAGCCAGTCCGACAAGGGCGAGTTGGTGATCGGCTCGGGCACCGACCAATATGTCAGCTATTCGCAGCGCGGCGGCTTGCCGCTGATCGAACACACCGTCGCGGCGATCTGCGAGGTGTTCCCGATCTTCAACCGCATGCGGATGCTGCGCAAATGGGGCGGCATCGTCGATGTCACCCCCGACCGCTCGGCGATTCTGGGCAAGACCCCGGTCAAGGGTCTGTATGTCAACTGCGGCTGGGGCACCGGCGGGTTCAAGGCCACGCCCGGCGCCGCGCATCTCCTCGCCTGGACCGTGGCCAACGACGAACCCCACAAGCTGAACGCCCCCTTCACGCTGGAACGCTTCACCACTGGCCGGCTGATCGACGAAGCCGCCGCCGCCGCCGTCGCACACTAAGGATATCGCCATGCTTCTGATCCATTGCCCCTACTGCGACGACACCCTGCCCGAGTTGGAATTCGCCTATGCCGGCGAAGCCCACATCGCCCGCCCCGCCGACCCCAGCAAACTGACCGATGAGGAATGGCGCGATTTCCTCTTCATCCGCTCCAACCCGCGCGGGCTGCATGCCGAACGCTGGCGCCACATCAACGGCTGCGGGCGATTCTTCAACGCGCTGCGCGACACCGTGTCCGACCGCTTCCTCACCACCTACAAGGCCGGGCAACCCCGCCCCGACGTGACCAAACTGGAGGCCGCAGAATGAACGCCTACCGCATCAAGGACCGTGGCCGCGTCAACGCCGCCCGCCCGGTCAGCTTTACCTTCGACGGGGCAACCTTTCAGGGGTATGAGGGCGACACCGTCGCTTCGGCGCTTCTGGCCAACGGTGTCCATCTGATGGGGCGCGGTTTCAAATACCACCGCCCGCGCGGCGTGGTCACCGCAGGGTCGGAAGAACCCAACGCCCTGATCGGCACCACCCGCGGACCGGGGCAGTTTGAGCCCAACACCCGCGCCACGATGCAGGAAATCTACCACGGCCTGAAAACCGAAAGCCAGAACAAGTGGCCCAGCCTGAAGTTCGACGTGGGCGCGATCAATGATCGTCTCTACATGCTGTTCTCGGCGGGCTTCTACTACAAGACCTTCATGTGGCCGAAATCCTTCTGGGACAAGGTGTATGAGCCCTTCATCCGCCGCGCCGCGGGTCTGGGCAAAGCGCCCACCGAACTGGACCCCGACCATTACGCCAGCCGCTATCTGCACTGCGATGTGCTGGTCGTCGGCGCGGGTCCTGCCGGCCTTGCCGCCGCGCTGACCGCCGCGCGCAGCGGTGCCTCGGTCACCGTGGTGGATGAGCAGGCGGAAATGGGCGGCACCCTGCTGTCGGAACCTACCCCGGCGATTGATGGCAAGTCTGCCTGGGACTGGCTGGCAGCCACCTGGCCGAGCTGGCGCATGCCGAATGTCCGCCTGATGCACCGCACCACCGCGATCGGCTACTATCATCAGAACATGATCGGCCTGTGCCAGAAGCTGACCGATCACCTGTCGGACGTGCCTGAGGGTGCCCCCCGCGAACGCTTGTGGCGGGTCCGCGCCGGTCAGGTGATCCTGGCGCAAGGCGCTATCGAGCGCCCCATGGTGTTCGACGGCAACGACCGCCCGGGCGTGATGATGGCAGGGGCGGCGCAGACCTTCCTCAACCGCTTTGGCGTCAAGGTGGGCGAACGCCCGGTGATCCTTACCAGCCATGACTCGGCCTGGCATACCGCCTTTGACCTGCACGATGCCGGCTGCAAGGTCGCCGCTATCGTCGATACCCGCACCGACATTACCCCCGCCCTGATGCAAGGGGCGATGTCGCGCCAGATCGAGACGTTGATCGGCCACACCGCCACAGCCACCGCTGGCCGCCTGCGGGTCAAGTCCATCCGCGTCAACCCGGTGCGCGGTGGGAAAGTCGGTGCGGCCCGCACCATTGCTTGCGACGCCGTGCTGATGTGCGGCGGCTGGACGCCGTCCTTGCATCTGTTCAGCCACACCAAGGGCAGCCTTGACTGGGACGCAGAGGCGAAAGCCTACCTTCCCGGCCACAAGACCGAGGCCGTGCATATTGCCGGCGCGGGCCGTGGGTTGTGGGGCATCGCCTCGGCGCTGGAAGACGGCGCAAAAGCGGGTGCAGATGCGCTGCGCGATCTGGGCCGCAAGGCCGGGGCCGTCACCTATGCCGTGACCGGTGATCGCACCGGCACCGGCATCACGCAAAAGGAACTGCCGACAGACCGCAGCCCCGGCCGCGCCAAGGCCTTCATCGACTTTCAGAACGACGTCACCGCCAAGGACATCCGTCTGGCCGTGCGCGAAGGCATGCGGTCGATCGAGCATGTCAAACGCTATACCACCAACGGCATGGCCACCGATCAGGGCAAACTCAGCAACATGAACGGCCTCACCATCGCCTCAGACGCGCTTGGCAAGGAGATCCCGCAGGTTGGCCTGACGACCTTCCGCCCGCCCTACACGCCTACCACCTTTGGCGCGCTGGCAGGCTATCACAAGGGCAGCCATTTCGAGGTCACCCGCAAGACCCCGATCGACACCTGGGCCACTGAGCACGGTGCAGCGTTCGAGCCCGTCGCCCTGTGGCGTCGCGCCTGGTATTTCCCGAAAGCGGGCGAGGATATGCACGCCGCCGTCAACCGCGAATGCCGCGCCACTCGTCAGGCAATCGGCATCTTCGACGCCTCGACCCTGGGCAAGATCGAAGTCTCCGGCCCCGATGCGGTCGAATTCATGAACCGGATGTACACCAACCCTTGGGCCAAACTCGCCCCCGGCAAATGCCGCTATGGCCTTCTCTTGGGCGAAGATGGCTTTATCCGCGACGACGGCGTCATCGGCCGGATGCGCGACGATCTGTTCCACGTCACCACCACCACCGGCGGCGCGGCGCGCGTCTTGAACATGATGGAAGACTATCTGCAAACCGAATGGCCGGATCTGAAGGTCTGGCTGACCTCGACCACCGAGGAATGGGCAACCATCGCGATCAACGGCCCCAATGCGCGCAAACTGCTGGCCCCGCTGGTCGAAGGGCAGGGACATCTCCGACGCCGCCTTCCCGCATATGTCGGTGGCGGAATGCACTGTCGCGGACTTCCCCGCGCGCCTGTTCCGCATCAGCTTTACCGGCGAGTTGGGGTATGAGGTCAACGTCCCCGCCCGCCATGGCCGCGCCCTGTGGGAGAAACTGATGCAGGCGGGCAAGCCCCTTGGCATCACGCCTTACGGCACCGAAACCATGCACGTTCTGCGGGCTGAAAAGGGCTATATCATCATCGGGCAGGACACCGACGGCACCGTGACGCCCGAAGATGCCGGCATCGGCTGGGCCATCGGCAAGGCAAAGCCCGATTTCGTCGGCAAACGCTCGCTTTCCCGCCCCGACATAGTCGCCAAGGGCCGCAAGCAACTGATCGGCCTGCTGACGGATGACCCCAAGGCCGTGCTGGTCGAAGGCGCGCAGATCGTGACCGACCCCAAGCAGGCCAAGCCGATGAAGATGATCGGCCATGTGACCAGTTCCTACTGGTCCGAGGCGCTAGGGCGGTCGATTGCGATGGCGGTCGTCGAAGGCGGCTTTGACCGTATGGGAGCTACGCTGCACATCCCGACCGCGGATGGCGGCGCACAGGCGGCAAAGGTAACGGGGACCGTGTTCTACGATCCCGAAGGCGACCGGCTGAAGGTCGAATGAGGAGGATGCCAGAATGAACGCCCCCGTTAAAAGCTTTGACGGAATCACAGTCTCTGTCCAGCCCCCCGTGGCGCGACTGAACCTGCGAATTGCACCCGCCGATCTGGCCGCCGCCTCGGCTGCCTTCGGCCTGCCCCTGCCCGGCAAGATCGGGCAGGGCGCCGCGAAAGGCGACCACGCCGCCTGGTGCCTGGGCCCCGACGAATGGCTGCTGCACGCGGCCGAGGCCGATCAAGCCGCAATCACCGCGGCCTTCGCCAAGGCCCGCGCCACCACTCCGCACAGCCTGACGGTAATTTCCGACCGCGAGATCACCATCGCCATTGTCGGCCCCCGCGCGCAGGAACTGCTGTCGGTCGGCTGCCCGCTGGACCTTGCCCGCATGGCCCCCGGCACCGCAAAACGCACGCTGTTCGACTCCGCCCAAGTGGTGCTGATCCGTGACGCCGACGATGGCTTCCGGATCGAGGTCTGGCGGTCGTTCTTCCCGCATGTGTCCGAGCTTCTGGACATCGCAACGCGAGAGCTTGCCGCCGGGCTTTGACCGAAACTAGCCCCCGGCGGGCGTGCCGATCCTGGGCGGCGCCTCGCCGGCGGTGCGGACATCGCGGGTGATGATGGTGACCACCAGACCCGCCAGCACCAACCCCGCACCGAACAGGAAGCCGGGCGTCAGCCGCTCGTCGAAGAACACCACGCCGTTGAACATGCCCACCAATGGCATCAACAGGGCGAAGGGCGCCACCTGATCCATCCGGTTGCGCGCCAGCAGGCCGTACCAAAGCAGATAGGCCAGCACGAACGCCCCGATGCCAAGGAAGGCCACGCCAAACCATTCATAGGCCGAGGCCGTGACCAGCAGCCGCTTGTGGTCCCGCTCTGCCAACAGCGACAGCACCAGGAGTTGTGGCACCGCCAGCAACGACATCGCCCCGACCAGCTGGCGGATCGCATCGCGCGCCTTCATCCGGATCAGCGCCTGCCCCAGCCCCCAACTGGCCGTGCCCGCCAGAATGCTGGCCAGCCCCAGAAAGGTGCTTCCCGGCCGAGGCCATCCCACGACCATGGCAATGCCCAGCATCGCCAGAACCACCCCGGCCATGCGCAGCGGGTTCGGCCGCTCCAGCCCAAGCAGGACTGCAAAGAGAATGGCGAAGGGCACCTGCGCCTGCACCACCAGATTGGCCAGCGAGGTATCGACCAGCGCTATCCCGAAGAAGATCAGCGCGCTTTGCAACCCGCAGGCAAATACCGACATGACAAGCAGCCAGAGCAGCGGCGTTCCCAGCCCCAGCCTTGGCCGATAGAGAATGACTCCGGCGATGGCGTACATCATGGCGGTGGTGAACAGCGGCTGGAAATGCAGCAGCGCACCCTTGCCGATCGAATACCCCGTGGCCCAAAGAATGGGTGGCAGAAGCGCAAGCAACATGTCACGCGGCGGCAAGATGGCACTCCCGAAGGCCAGTTCCTGCGGCGGAGGCTAGCGGCGGTGTCAGCCGCGCGTCGGCAGGAAAGCGACCAACGCTTCTGCTTGCGACATCTATTTTGTGCCGAGAGCGGCACCTTCGGACCCCCGCGCAGGTCGCATTGCTTGGCTGACCGCCATTCGTACCCGTTGGCCACGCCCCGGTGAGCCGCACAACTTGCCGTTACCTATAACCACCTCGCCGCGCGAAAGCACGGTTTCCGGCCAGCCGGTGACACTGTGGCCGGCAAAGGGGTTGTAGCCGGTGTTGTCGTGCAGATCGTTCACTCCGAAGGTGACCCGCTTGCCCGGATCCCAGATCGCAATGTCGGCATCGGCGCCGGGCGCGATGCGGCCCTTGCCGGCAAGGCCGAAGATGTCGGCAGGCGCGGTCGAGGTCAGCTCGACGAACTTCTCGATCCCGAGCCGGCCTTCGCTGACCATCGCATTGAACATCAGCGGCAAACGCACCTCCAGCCCGGGCATGCCGTTGGCGATCCGGTTGAAGGGCGCGTCGGTGCCATGCGCGAACTTGCCGGTTGCGTCCATCCGGTAAGGCGCATGGTCAGAGGTGACGATTTGCAGATCCCCCCGCGCCAGCGCCTGCCACAGCGCCGCCTGATCGTCCGGCGTCCGCTGCGGCGGGCTGCACATGAAAGCGGCGGCCTGGTTGCCGGGCTGGTCCAGGACATCGGCCGTCATGAACAGGTAATGCGGGCAGGTCTCGGCGCTGACCCTTGCGCCACGGGTGCGCGCAGCCCGTACGATCTCGGCCCCCTCGCGGGTCGAGACGTGGAACAGCATGATCGGCTGGCCGGTGAATTCGCTGAACCGGCACATCCGCTCCAGCGCCTCGATCTCGGCCGCGCGGGGATGCGACAGCGCATGATACCTGGGCGCGGTCTTGCCCTCGGCCAGCAGGCGCGCGGTGGCGTGGCGGATCAGGCCGTCGTTCTCGGCGTGAAAGCAGACCAGTGCGCCCCCCGCCCGCGCCGCGTCAAGCACGCTCAGGATCGACGGATCGTCCAGCCGCACCTTGTCATAGGTGGTGAAGATCTTGATCGAGCGGTGGTCATCGGCGATCAGCGCGGGGATGTCGTGCGTCAGGTTCTCGCCCGAAATGTCGGCCACGATCATGTGGAAGGCATAGTCGATCAGCGCCCCGCGGTCTGCCAGCACGGCGTAGTCGGCCACCACGTCGCGGATACGCTTGCCGGGGTGTTGAGCGGCAAAAGAAACGACCGTCGTGGTGCCGCCGAACGCGGCCGAGCGGGTTGCGGTCTCGAAGGTGTCGGCATTCATCAGCCCGGCGCCCGAGATCTGTTCGATATGGCAATGCGTGTCGACCCCTCCGGGCAGGACATAGCGACCCTCTGCCGCGATTTCCCGCGCGCCCCGCGGAAGGCCGGCGCCGAGCATCGCGATCTTGCCGTTCCTGACCGCGACATCGGCGCCAAACTGCCCGGAGGCAGTGACGACCGTGCCGCCGCGGATGACTAGGTCCAGGGACTCGGTTGGCATGCGGAACCTCGTGTGGTCGGGGGGGTTTGTATGGACATACCAAGTGTATACTATAATCGGAATCGAGAAAGGCTCTTCCGCCGTCATGCGGCGTGTGGCCAGGGGCGCTGCAACGGGAGAAATGGCAATGGTGCAGCCGGAAAGAGTGCTTTGACCCTGGGCCAGTCGGCGCACGAACGCCTGCGCGAAAAGATCCTGAGCGGTGAACTGCCAGCCGGGACAAGGCTGCAGGAAAAGACCTATGCCGACCGGCTTGGCGTGTCGCGGACCCCGGTGCGCGAGGCGATCGCAAGCCTGATCAGCGAAGGCCTGGTGACCCGGTCAAGCGGCGGCGTGCCAACCGTGACGTCGATTTCCGTGACCGATTACATGGAGATCCTGCACGCCCGCCGCTTGCTGGAATGCGAAACGGCGCGCCAGGCGGCAAGCGTGAACTCCCCGGCCGAGCCCTTGATTGCATTGAGAAAACGGGTTGAAGCCTTCCTGGCGGGCCCGCGCCCGAACGCGCAGGATCATGTGCGTCTCGACGATGACCTGCACATCCTGATCGCGCGGATCGCCGGATCGCGGCTTTTGACGGACCTGATTCTGAACCTGCGGTTGAAGACCCGGATGTTCGACCAGGGCTCGATTCCCGCACGTTTCGAGCCGGGATGCCGCGAGCATATCGAGATCATCGACGCGATTCTCGCCCGCGACCCGGGGCGGGCCGAAGCCGCGATGCGTCTGCACATCACCAACGCCCGCGAGGCGATCATCAACCATATCCATCGCCTGTTCTAGATCGGCCCTGCCGGCAGGGATTGACTCGGTATGTGGTGTGTATACCATCGGCATACGGAATCAAAGACATGAGAGAGGGAGGTTGCCGCATGGCCAAGGGTGACGCACGGCCCACCGACGGAATCGTCCTGGCGATCACTTTCCTTTATTACCGCGACCTTCCCCGCGCGATGGAGTTCTACGAGAGCGTTCTCGGCTTCGAATTGGTAATCGACCAGGGATTTTCGAAGATCTACCGGATCGACGGCCAGGCGCATGTCGGCCTGGTCGACGAGACGCGCGGCATGCAGAAATGGGCCCCGCAGAAAACCGTGCAGGTCTGCCTGCGCGTGCCGGACGGCGACGCATGGCATGCCTGGGCCAAGTCGCGCAATGTCGATGCGCTGACAGAGCCGCGCAACAACCACGAGCTTGGTATCCGCGCCTTCGTCTTCTGCGACCCGGAAGGCTATCAGATTGAAGTGCAGTCGGTTCTGGCAGCTGCCTGACCGGTCCGGAATGAACCTGGGCGGCATACCGCCCGAAACCCCAACAAGGAGATGGAAATGATCTGTTCAAGAACGGGCGCATGGCGCCTTCTGCTGGGTTCGGCCGCGATCGCCCTGGCGGCCGCCGGTGCGGTCGAGGCCAAGGATCTGAAGGTCGGCCTGACCTCGGATGCCGTTCACTTCGACCCCCAGGCTGGCGAAGAGCTTTCGTCCAACATCATGTTCTATCATGTCTACGACCCGCTGGTCCGCCGCGATGCCGATCTGAACTTCGGCCCCGGCCTGGCCGAAAGCTGGGAGCTGACCGATGACACGACCTGGGTGTTCCACCTGCGTCCCGGTGTGAGATTTCACGACGGCAGCGACTTCAAGGCCTCGGACGTGGTCTTTACCATCGACCGGCTGAAGGCCTCGCTGATGGCCAACCTCGGCGCCAACATCGTCTCGGCAACGGCGATCGATGACCTGACTGTCGAGATCAAGACACCCTTCCCCTATGCCGCCCTGCCCAACGACCTCGCCGCCATCCTGATCCTCAGCGAGGCGCATGTGAAAGCGGTGGGCGACACCGAGCTGGATTCCAGCCCGATGGGCACCGGCCCCTACAAGCTGGGCGAATGGATCAAGGAAGACCACATCACCTTGCTGGCCAACCCCGACTACTACATGGGCGCGCCCAAGATCGACACGGTGACCTTCCGCCCGATCACCAACCCGGCGACCCGCACCGCCGCCCTGCTGACCGGAGAGCTGGACATCGTGCAGGATCTGGCCGTGCGTGACGTCGACCGGGTCAAGGGAGAGGCGGGCTTTACGGTGGTGACCAGGCCGAGCCTCCTGAACATCGTGCTGGCGATGGACATGCGCGAAAAGTCCCCGACCATCGCGCTGGACAAGAACCCGATGACCGACCACCGGGTGCGCGAGGCGATCGCGCGGGCGATCGACGTCGACACCATATCGGCGGTCATCATGAACGGGCTGTCGACGCCCTCGGAACAATTCGTCCCGGCCAGCCATGTCGGGTATCTGCCCGGCGCGGATTTCCACGCAATGTATCCGTTCGACGTGGAAGCGGCCGAACAGCTGATGGCGGACGCGGGTTATGCCGACGGCTTTACCATGACGCTGGACGCAACCAACAACCGCTATGTCAACGATGCCCAGATCGGGCAGGCGCTGGCCTCGATGCTGGCGAAGATCGACATCGACCTGCAACTGAACCTGATGCCGAAGTCCAACTTCTTCGGCTACATCCGGGTGCCCAGCGACAATTCCAGCTTCATCATGTCGGGCTGGGACGTGCCCTCGGGCGATGCCGGGTCGATGTACTCGGTGCTGTATTACACGCGCGACGTCAAGGAAGGCTATGGCCAGGTCAACCGGGGCAGCTATTCCAACCCTGCGCTTGATGCGTTGATCGACCAGGCCGACAGCACCCCGCGCATCGAAGAACGAGCCGGATACCTGCGCGACGCGACCAGGATCCTGCTCGACGACATCCCGATGATCCCGGTGCATTACGAGCAGGACATCTACGCCGCCCGCGACGGGGTGGTCTTCACGCCGCGCACCGACAAGTTCCTCTGGGCCTACGACATGGACGTGGCCGAGTAACCACCGTTTGAAGGCGCCCGCCAACCGTGGGCGCCTTTCTTTCCGTCAGCCAGGAATTCTTCCGACGTGCTTGGTTACACGATCAAACGCCTGTTGCAGATGGTCCTCGTTCTCTGGGCCGTTTCCGTCATCGTCTTCCTGATGATGAGCTTTACCGGCGACCCGGTGTTCATGGTGATCCCGATCGACAGCACCCAGGCCGAGATCGACCAGGCCCGCCGCATCCTTGGCCTCGACCGGTCGATGCTGGCGCAATACGGCATCTTCATCGGCAACCTGCTGCAGGGCGATTTCGGGCGGTCCTACGTGTTCGGTCAGCCCGCGATGGAGCTGATCCTGGAACGTCTGCCGGCGACGATGGAAATCGTGGTGCTGGCGGTGGTCATTGCTGCCGTCGTTGCCATTCCGCTGGGCGTCTATGCCGGGGCCAATCCGGGCCGCGCCTCCAGCCGCGCGATCATGTCGGGGTCGCTTCTTGGCATTTCGCTGCCGGGGTTCTGGGTCGGCATGATGCTGATCTTCCTGTTTTCGGTGCGCTGGCACCTTCTGCCCTCGTCAGGGCGCGGCGATGCGGTCGAGGTCTGGGGTCTGCGGCTGTCATTCCTTACCGTGGACGGCTGGCGCCACCTGATCCTGCCGTCGGTGACGCTGTCGCTGGGCACGCTGGCGATCCTGCTGCGCATCACGCGGGCCGGGATGATGGAAGTCACCCGGCAGGACTACATGAAGTTCGCCCGCGCCAAGGGCGTATCGCGGCGCGGTGTGCTGTACGGCCACGGCTTGCGCAATGCGCTGATCCCGGTCGTCACGATCTTTGGCCTGCAACTGGGCGACCTGATCGCCTTTGCCACCATCACCGAGACGATCTTTGCCTGGCCCGGCCTCGGCAAGCTCCTGATCGACTCGATCTACCGTGCCGACCGGCCGGTGATCGTGGTCTATCTGATGCTGGTCGCACTGATCTTCGTGGTCATCAACTTCATCGTCGACATCGTCTATACGCTGATCGACCCGCGCATCACGGTGAAATGACATGATGAGCGGCTTCTGGACGTCCGAGTTCTTCCACAACTGGCGCCACAACGCATCGGCCATCGCGGGCAGCACGCTGCTGGTGATCTTTGCCGTGATCGTGCTGGCCGGGCCGCTTCTGGTGGCGCAGGATCCCTATGACGTCGGCTCGCTGAACCTGCTGGACAGCTACAAGCCGCCGATGTGGCTTGATGGCGGCGAAAGCGCCTTTCCGCTGGGCACCGATGGGCAGGGGCGCGATGTGCTGGCGTCGATCTTCTATGGCACGCGGGTGTCGGTGCTGATCGGTGTCTCGGCCATGGTCCTGTCCTGCCTGATCGGCACGGCGCTGGGGCTGCTGGCGGGGTTCTACGGCGGCTGGCTTGACAGCGTGATCATGCGCATCGCGGATGTGCAGCTGTCGTTCCCGTCGATGCTGATCGCGCTGTTCCTGATGTCGGCTTTCGGCACCGGCATCGACAAGGTGCTGATCGCGCTGACCGCCGTGGGCTGGGTGGTCTATGCCCGCACCGTGCGCGGCTCGACCCTCAGCGAGGTGAACAAGGAATATGTCCAGGCCGCCCGCGTCGCCGGCCTGCGCGACGGCAAGATCATCCGTCGCCATATCCTGCCCAATGTGCTGACCCCGGTCATCGTGGTCTCGACCGTACAGGTCGGCACCTTCATCCTGATCGAGGCGTCGCTGTCCTTCCTGGGCGTCGGCGTGCCGATCACCAAGCCGTCGCTGGGGCTTCTGATCAAGAACGGATTCGACGTGCTGTTTTCCGGCCTGTGGTGGAACAGCGTCTTTCCGGGCCTGTTCATCATGGCGCTGGTGTTCGGGATCAACCTGGTCGGCGATTTCCTGCGCGACGAACTGAACCCGAGGCTGAAATGACCGCGCCGCTTCTGTCGGTGCGCGATCTGCGCACGCATTTCCATACCTTCTCGGGGGTGGTCAAGGCGGTGAACGGCGTCAGCTTCGACATCGGCGCCGGGCAGGTGATGGGGCTGGTCGGCGAAAGCGGCGGCGGAAAGTCGGTGGTGGGTTTCTCCATCCTCGGCCTGATCGACCCGCCCGGCCGGATCGAGGGCGGGCAGATCCTGCTCGACGGCCAGGACCTGGTCGGCGCCCCGGAAGAGGCCTTGCGCCGGGTGCGCGGACGCCAGATTTCTATGGTGTTCCAGGACCCGATGACCTCGCTGAATCCGCTGCATACCGTCGGACGGCAGATGGACGAGATGCTGCGCCTTCACACCGATCTGGACGCGCCCGCGCGCAAGGCGGCCTGTATTGAGATGCTGGAAAGCGTCGGTATCAGCCGCGCGGCGGAACGACTGGGCGCCTATCCGCACCAGTTTTCCGGCGGCATGCGCCAGCGCGTGGTGATCGCCATCGCCCTTCTCGCCGGCCCGCGCCTGATCATCGCGGATGAGCCGACGACCGCGCTGGACGTGACGATCCAGAGCCAGATCCTGAAGCTGATGCGCCGCCAGATCGCCGACCGCGGCGCCTCGATGATCCTGATCACCCACGACCTTGCCGTGGTCTCGGAAATGGCCGACCACATCACGGTGCTTTACTGCGGCAAGGTGGTGGAGCGGGGGCTGACGCGGGACGTGATCGGCGCCCCGGCCCATCCTTATACGCGCGGGTTGATCGACAGCATTCCCGATCCGCGTCACCGGCAGACCCGCCTGAGCCAGATCCCCGGCACCGTGCCCGATATCCGCAACCTGCCCGTCGGATGCAGCTTTCGCGAGCGTTGCCCGCGTGCCCAGGCGTTGTGCGCCCAGGCCGACCCGCCCCTGACCGCGCAGCGCGCATCGCTGCATGCCGCCTGTCATTTTCCCCTAACCGAAGCAGAGGCGCCATGACCCCGATGCTGGACGTCCGCAGCCTCGAACAGGAATTCGCCATCGGTGGCGGCCTCTTCGACCGGCTGCGGTTCGAGAGGGGCCGCGTGCTGGCCCCCCGCAAGATCGTCCACGCCGTCAACGGCGTCAGCTTCACCATCAACCGGGGCGAGGTGCTGGCGCTGGTCGGCGAAAGCGGATGCGGCAAGTCGACAGTGGCCAAGACCATCGCCCGCATCTACCGGCCCACATCCGGCGAAATCCGCATCGACGGCAAGGATGTCGCCATCCTTGGCCACCGCGAGATGCTGCCGGTGCGCGCCAGGATGCAGATGATCTTTCAGGATCCTTTCGCCAGCCTGAACCCCCGCCAGAAGGTGCGCGACATCGTTGCCGAACCGCTGCTCGAGCAGACCGCGGGGCGCGCCGCCAGGGCCGAGGTGACGGACCGCACCCTTGCGCTGCTGGCGCGCGTCGGGCTGAACGCGGAACATGCCGGCCGCTATCCGCATCAGTTTTCCGGCGGCCAGCGCCAGCGCATCGGCATCGCGCGGGCATTGTCGGTCAACCCTGCGCTTATCATCGCGGATGAGCCGGTCTCGGCACTGGATGTGTCGATCCAGGCGCAGATCCTGAACCTGATGATGGACCTCAAGGACGAACTTGGGCTGGCCTATCTGTTCATCAGCCACGACCTGTCGGTGGTGCATCACATCGCCGACCGGGTGGGGGTGATGTATCTGGGCTTCATGGTCGAGAACGCGCCGCGAGATGCGCTGTTTGCAACCCCCCGCCACCCCTATACGCGGGCCTTGCTGTCCGCCGCGCCGACGATCCGGGAAAAGCGCGACGTTGCCGAGATCGAGCTTTCGGGCGAGGTGCCAAGCGCTCTGAACCTGCCGTCGGGCTGCTGCTTCCGCACCCGCTGCCCCTTTGCCTGGGGCCGCTGCACCGCCGAGCGCCCCACGTTGCAGGCCGTGGGCGATGACCACACTGTCGCCTGTCACCTGATTGATGAGCCGGAGAGGGACCGCACATGAACCAACCCGTCACCATCGCCCAGGCCCGGCTGGTCTTGAACGAGCCGCATGACTGCACCGACAGCAACGACGAACTGACGATCTATCACGCCGTCTTCGACACGCTGGTCCGCCGCGTCGGCCAGGAGTTCGTGCCGCATCTGGCGCGGCGCTGGGATCTGTCTGCCGATGCCCGGACCTGGACCTTCCACCTGCATCCCGGCGTGCGGTTTCACGACGGCACGCCCTGCGATGCCGATGCGGTGCGGCAATCGCTGATCCGCATGGCGCGGCAGGACAAGGGCTATACGCTGGGCGCCCGCGGTCTGGCGGCAGTATCTGGGAGGGGCGGAAATCTCCACGCCAGATGCAGAAACCGTCGTCATCCGGCTTGCGGACCCGATGGCCGATCTGCTGGATGTGCTGGAACAGGGCTTCATCGTCGCGCCCTCGTCTTTCCCGGCGCATGACGCGGGTCAGCATGACCGCCCCGTCGGCTCCGGCCCCTACCGGATCATCTCGGCCAATGCGGATGAAGTGCGGGCCACGCGGGTCGAGGGGCATTTCGCCGGAACAGCGGAAAATGCCGCTCTGGTCTGGCGCCGCGAACCCGATCCGGCAAAGCGGCTGGCGCTGTTGCAGTCGGGCGCGGTGCAGGTGGCCAATGCGCTGGACTTCCACGCCTCGAAGGCGCTTGAGGGCAGCGCGGCCAGCCGCCACGAATACCTGTCGCCAGTGGCGATCATCTACCTTCTGAACGCCGCGCGCGGCCCGCTGACCGATGCGCGTGTGCGCCGCGCCCTGTCGCTGGCGCTCGACCGGCCGAAGCTGATCGTCGATGTGGTGAACGGTGCCGCCCGCCCGCTTCTGGGCTTCGTCAGCCCGGCGCATTTCGGCGCGGGCAGCGGCGCGGGGGCGGCGCAAGACCTGGATACGGCACGGGCGCTGCTGGCCGAGGCGGGCCATGGCGACGGCTTGACGCTGGAGGTTGATTGCCCGACCCGTCTGCCCGACGAGGCAGAGCGGCTGACTGCCGCCCTTGGCGATCAACTGGCGCAGATCGGGGTGCAGTTGAACGTGCATCTGCACCCCGACCGCGAAGCCTATGCCCATATGGTTCGCCGCAAGGAGATCCGCGATCTTTGCGTGTTCGATTCCAGCCCGATGAGCACCTTTCGCGTGCTCTTCGAAAAGATCGACGCCCGCGTGAAGGGGGCCTGGTGGCAAGGCTATCACAACCCGGTGGTCGAGGCCCTGATCGACGAGGGTCGCGTCACGCCCGACCGCCAGGCCCGCGCCGCGATCTTTGCAAAGGCCTACGCCGAATTGCAGCGCGATCCGCCCTGGCTGACGCTGTACAACCCGATCCGGGTGATCGGTCTGGCCGGGGCGCATCCCGGTTTCACCATGCCCGCCGATGGTGTCATCGACGCCGCGCGACTGCCGAAGATCGGGGGCGCGCGTGGCTGACCTGATCGTCTCCGGCGGCACGATCGTCACCATGGACCCGGCACGCAGAGTCATCGAGGATGGGGCCGTGGCCATTGCCGCAGGCCGCATCATCGCGGTCGGCACAAGCGCCGAGATCGCGGCCGCGCACAGCGCACCAAGGACCATAGACGCCGCCGGCAAGCTGGTGATGCCCGGCCTGATCGACGTTCATGCCCATGCCGGCCACGGGCTGATCAAGACCATGGGCATGGAGCAGGCAAACCACTGGGAAGAGATCTGCGGCGAGGTCTACACCACCGCCTCCCGCCCGATTTCTGGTATGCCGAGGCGCGGCTGGCAGCGCTGGAGCGGTTGCGCTTCGGCGTGACTTGCGGTGTCTCGCTGCTGGGCGGCGGCGATACGATCATGCGCACCGACGATCCTGCCCATGCCAACGCGCATTGCCAGGGCGTGGCCGAAGTCGGCACCCGCTCGGTCGTCGCCATCGGCCCGACCCGCCCGCCGCATCCGCGCACCTATGCAAGCTGGGAGGGTGGCGCGCGCCACGACTATCCCGTCAGCTTCGAACGGCAGTTCGATACCTGCGCCGATGTCCTGTCACGCTGGCATGGCACGCAGGACGGGCGGCTGAACATCGCGCTGCTGACGCCGGTGCTGCGCGATGAGCATGAAGCCGGGATGCCCGCCGGAGACTATGCCGAAGCCGTGCGGCAGGCGCAGACCGTCCGCGCCCTGTCGCGCGAGGCCGGAGTGGTTTTCACCCAGGACGGGCACTGGAAAGGCTCGGTCACGCGGGCGGAAAAGCTGGGCCTGCTTGGCCCCGACGCGCTGTTGTCGCATGCCATCGACCTCGGCGCCGACGAGATCGCCATCTGCGCCGCGACGGGGGCAAAGATCGCGCACAACCCCTCGGCCATTGCGTCGATCCTGGGCCGCTGCCCGGCGATCGAATTGATGGAGGCGGGGGTCGTGGTCGCCATCGGCTCGGACGCCACCGCGCCCGACCGGTCGGCCGACATGTTCCGACACATGCAGCAGGCGATGCATTATCACCGCCGCCACTTTGCCGATGAGCACGTGCTGCCGCCCGGCAAGGCACTGGAGATGGTCACCATCGACGCGGCCACAGCACTGGGGATGGCGGCCGATATCGGATCGCTCGAACCCGGCAAGCGGGCCGACATCGTGCTGGTCGACATGGCCCGGCCGCATCTCTACCCGCCCAACATGCCGGTGTTCCGTCTGGTCTGTTTCGCCAATGGCAATGACGTCGATACCGTGATCGTTGGTGGCGAGGTGATGCTTGAGCAGGGCCGACCGACCCGTGTATCCCAGGCGGACGTGCTGGCTGGTGCGGCGCGCGAGACGGAACTGATGCTGGACCGGATCGGCAAGCGCGACATGCTGGGTCTGCCCGACGGGTTCTGGGGCGCGGCGCGCTATCCGGGCAGCAGGAATTGAGGCTGAAAGGAAGCCGATGACGATCTTCATTGTGAACCCCAACAGCAGCCAGACCGTCACCGACGGCATCGACCGCACCGTGCAGCCGATGCGCGCGGTCAGCCCGGTGCCGATCGAATGCCGGACGCTGGCCGAAGGGCCGAAGGGCATCGAGACGCAGGCCCATGTCGATGGTGTGGTGACGCCTTTGCTGGCACATTGCGCTGATCTGGAAGATCGGGCCTCGGCCTTCGTCGTCGCCTGCTTTTCCGACCCCGGCCTTGCCGCCTTGCGCGAACAATCGAAGCGTCCGGTGCTGGGCATCGCCGAAAGCGCCGTGCTGACCGCGATGACGCTGGGCCAGCGGTTCGGCATCATCTCGATCCTGTCGCGGTCGGTGCCGCGCCACATGCGCTATCTGGGTGCGATGGGGGTGATGGACCGGCTGGCCGGCGATCTGCCGCTGGAACTGGGTGTGGCGGAGCTGGCCGACAAGGACCGCACCTTCGCGCGGCTCAAGGCCGTGGGCGCGGCGCTGCGCGACGACAAGGGGGCGGATGTGCTGATCCTGGGCTGCGCCGGCATGACCGCCTTCCGCGCCGATCTTGAGGCGGAACTGGGGCGGCCGGTGGTGGAGCCTTGTCAGGCCGCCGCGGCGATGGCGATTGGCAGGCTCGCCCTGGCGCGGGCGGACGGCAAGGGGACGAAGGCATGACACGACTGACCGCAGAGGCGAAGGGCGTCTACGTTATCGCCGTGACGCCGTTTCACGCCGACGGGCGGATCGACTACGACAGCACCGACCGGATGGTCGACTTCTATCTGGAAGTCGGCGCCACCGGGCTTACCGTCCTTGGCATGATGGGCGAAGCGCCCAAACTGACCATCGAGGAATCGCAAGCGGTGGTGCAGCGCATCCTTGCCCGCGTGCAGGGCCGGGTGCCGGTCGTCGTCGGCGTCTCGGCCCCCGGTTTTGCGCAGATGCAGACCCTGACGCGGATGGTGATGGACGATGGCGCGGCGGGGGTGATGATCGCCCCGCCTGGCAGCCTGCGGACCGATGACCAGATCGTCGGCTATTACGCGCAGGCCGCCGATTTCATCGGCGATGTGCCTTGGGTCCTGCAGGATTTCCCGCTGGTGACCGGGGTGCAGATGTCGGTCCCGGTGATCGCGCGGATCATTGCGGCGAACCCGACCTGCGTCTGCCTGAAGCACGAGGACTGGCCGGGGCTGGAAAAGATCGGCGCCCTGCGCAAGGCGGGGACGCTGGACCGGCGGATCTCGATCCTGTGCGGCAATGGCGGGGTGTTCCTGCCCGAGGAAATGGCACGCGGCGCCGATGGGGCGATGACAGGCTTTGCCTACCCCGAGATGATGGTGGGCGTGGTGGAAAACCACGCGAAAGGCGACATGGACCGCGCGCGCGACCTGTTCGACGCCTATCTGCCGCTGGCCCGATTCGAGCAACAGCCGGGACTGGGGCTTGCGGTGCGCAAATATGCCTTGGCGAGGCGCGGAGTTATTGCCGACCCGGCACTGCGCCGTCCCGGTGCCGCCCTGTCTGCCGCATCGAGGGCCGAGGTCGATCTGCTGATCGCGCGTCAGGAAAGACGATTGAAGGAGCTGGGCTGATGGATCTGGGGCTGAAAGGCAAGCGGGCTTTGGTCCTTGGCGCCAGCCGGGGGCTGGGCAAGGCCATCGCGCAGGGGCTGGCCGCCGAAGGGGCCGAGGTCTTTGCGGCGGCGCGCAATCTGCAGGCACTGCAGACCTGGGCCGCTGGCATGGCGAATGTGCATCCGGTTCAGGTGGATCTGTCAGACATCGCGGCAGTGGATGCGCTGGCCGAGGACCTTCTGGCCAAGGGCGGTGTGGACATTCTGGTGAACAACTCGGGCGGTCCGCCGCCGGGCACGGCGCTGGAGGCAAGCCGCCAGAACTGGATGGATCATTTCCAGGCAATGGCGGCCAACCTCTTCCACCTTGGCGGCCGCCTTGTGCCGGCAATGCAGGGGCGCGGCTGGGGGCGGGTGATCTCCATCGCGTCCTCGGGCGTGGAGCAGCCGATCCCGAACCTGGCGCTGTCGAACGGCATCCGCGCGGCCGTTGTCGGCTGGTCAAAGACGCTGGCCTCCGAAGTGGCGAAGGACGGGGTGACGGTGAACGTCGTGATGCCGGGGCGCATTCATACCCAAAGGGTGGACGAGCTTGACGCCGCCGCCTCCAAGCGCACCGGCAAGCCGGTGCAAGAGATCGCATCGGCATCCGCCTCGGCCATTCCCGCCGGGCGCTATGGTCGGCCCGAGGAATTCGCCGATGTGGTGGTGTTTCTGGCGTCAGGGCGGGCCTCGTATGTGACGGGCAGCCTGCTGCGCGTCGACGGCGGCGCGATCCGGTCAGTCTGATCCTCTCGGCCAGCGCTACCGCTCGCCACGCCGGTAGGGCTGCATCAGCGCCTCGGGCACACGGGCGCGGCGGGCCACCAGGATCAGCGCCAGGATCGACAGCACATAGGGTGCCATCAGGAACAGCTGGTAGGGCACGCCGCTGACCGTCGTTTGCAGCCGCAGCTGAAAGGCGTCGAACAGTGCGAACAAGAGCGCACCCAGCAGCGCCTTGCCCGGCCGCCACGAGGCAAAGACCACAAGCGCGATGCAGATCCAGCCGCGACCCTGCACCATGGTGGGGAAAAAGCTGTTGAAGGCGGCCATGGTCAGGAAAGCCCCGCCAAGCGCCATCAGCGCCGATCCCGCCATCACCGCGCCGATGCGGATCATGACCGGGTTCAGGCCCTGCGCCTCGACCGCATGCGGGTTCTCGCCCGTCATCCGCAGCGCGAGGCCCAGCGGTGTGCGGTTCAGAACCCATGCGGCAACCGCCACCAGCGCCAGCGCCAGGTAGGTCGGCGCGGTCTGGCTGAACACCGCCTCGCCCAGGAACGGCAGCGACGACAGGCCGGGAATCGACAGCGGCTGGAACGGCCGGATCGACGGCGGCAGATCACCGACCTGCACCCAGAGCCGGTAGAGGTAATAGGCCAGCGAAGACCCGAAAAGGGTGATCCCCAGCCCCGAGACGTGCTGCGACAGGCCAAGGATCACTGTCAGGAGCGCATGTAGCAAGCCCAGCAGCAGTCCGGCCAGCGCCGCGACCAGAAGCCCGGCCCAAAGCCCGGCGCCCCAGTAGACCGCCAGCCAGCCCGCCATGGCGCCCATCGTCATGATCCCCTCGATCCCGAGATTCAGCACGCCCGCGCGCTCGCAAAGCAATGCGCCCAGAACGCCGAAGATCAGCGGCGTGGCGATCCGCAGCACGGCGGCCCAAAGGCTGGCATTGGTCAGGATGTCGAATGCTTCGGTCATCGGCGCAGCCTGTAAGTGGTGAAAAGAAGGGCCGTCAGCATGGTCAGGAACGACACCGACATGATCACATCGGCGATGAACGAAGGCACGCCGGTCGCACGGCTCATCGCGTCGGCGCCGACGAAGACGGTGGCGACAAAGATCGCGGCGGCGACAACGCCCATCGGGTGCAGCGCCGCCAGCATGGCAACGACGATGCCGGCATAGCCGAAGCCGGGCGACATCGTGGTGGTGACATAGCCGGTCGGCCCCAGCACCTCGACCGCACCGGCAAGGGCCGCCAGCCCACCCGACAACGCGGCCACCCTGACCAAGGTGGCGGTCAGCGGCACCCCGGCAAAGGCGGCGGCGCGTGGGTTCAGCCCCGCCGCCCGCGTCCGCGCGCCAAAGACGGTGCGCGCCTGCAAAAGCCAGACCAGTGCGGCCACCACGAGCGCCAGGATCAGTCCGACATGCAGCCGTGACCGTGGTACAAGGTCTGGCAGCCGCAACCCCGAGGCCACCGGCACAGACTGCGGCCAGCCAAAGGCCATCGGGTCTTTCAGCGGGCCCTCAACCATCAGCCCGACGAACAAGAGCACAATGAAGTTCAACAACAGCGTCGTCACCACCTCGTCAATGCCGAAGCGCAGTCGCATCAGCGCCGGACCAACCAGCAACGCAGCGCCGGCGGCCATGCTGGCCAGCATCAGCACGGCAATCGCCAAGGGCACCGGCAGGCCAGAGACCAGATCGTGCCCCAGCCCCGCCGCAACCAGCGCGCCGATGTAGAACTGCCCCTCGCCGCCGATGTTCCACAGCCGCGCCCGAAACGCCACCGCAGCGGCAAGCCCGGTCAGCATCAGCGGCACCGCGCGGGTCAGCGTCTCGGTGACCGACAGCCGCGAGCCGAAGGCGCCCTTCAGCATCTCGGCATAGGCGGTCAGGGGGTTCACCCCGGCCATTGCGATCAGCCCGGCGCACAAGACCAGCGTCACCGCGATGGCCGCGAAAGGCGCGATGAACAGTGCTGGCAGCGAGACATCCTCGCGCCGTTCAAACCGCATCACGCACCTCCCAGACCCCGGCCATCATCAGCCCCAGCGTCCGGGCATCGGCCTTCTCCGCCGTCACCGGCGCCGAAAGACGGCCCTTGACGATGGCCTGGATGCGGTCCGACAGGCCGACCGCCTCTTCCAGGTCTTCCGAAATCATCAGGATCGCGGCGCCCTCGGCACGCGCGGCCAGCAACTCGGCATGAACGGCGGCGATGGCGCCTTCGTCCAGACCGCGGGTCGGCTGGTTGGCCAGCAGAAAGCGCGGGCGGGCAGCCAGGTTCCGGCCCAGAATCAGCTTTTGCATGTTGCCGCCCGACAAGGCGCGTGCGGGTATCGGGCCCCGCGCCGCGAATGTCGAAGCGGTCGATCAGATCGGCGGCATGGGTGCGGGCCGCACTGCGGCGCACGAAGCCCCGCGCCGCGAAGGCCGGTTCATGCAGCCGCTCCAGCACCGCGTTTTCCCAGACCGCCAGATCACCCACCGTGCCCTCGGCATGGCGGTCCTCGGGCACCCGGCCCATGCCCAGCCGCACCGCCTCGCGCGGGGTCAGGCGGGTAATGTCGCGCCCTTCCAGGGTCAGCACTCCGGCAGAAGGACGCGCCAGCCCCGAAAGCATTTGCCCCAGCACTGCCTGCCCATTGCCCGAGACGCCGACGATGCCCAGGATTTCGCCCTGATGCACCTCGAAATCCACCTCGGTCAAGGTCTTGCCCTGCCCCTCGCCGACGCTCAGTCCGCGCGCAACCACGACCGGCGCCCCCAGCGCATGCGCTGCGCGCTTTGGTCGGGTGACGCTGCGACCCACCATCAACTCGGCCAGATCCGCCGGGCTGGTCTCAGACGTGCGGCGCTCAGCCACCACCCGGCCGGCGCGCAGCACGGTGACGCGGTCGGATGCTGCCATCACCTCATGCAGCTTGTGGCTGATGAAGATGATCGACAAGCCGCCCGCCGTCATGCCGCGCAGGATGCGGAACAGCTGTTCGGCCTCTGGCGCGGCTAGCACGGCGGTGGGTTCATCGAGTATCAGGATGCTGGCGTCGCGGTAGAGCGCCTTGAGGATCTCCACCCGCTGCCGCTCGCCCACCGACAAATCGCCCACCCGAGCATCCGGATCAACCGGCAGGCCAAAGGTCTGCGACAGCGCGCGGATGCGGGCCTTGGCCTCCTTGCGGCGGCTGTCGATGCGCCACAGCGATTCAGACCCGATGACGATATTGTCGGTGACCGTCAGGTTTCCGGCAAGGGTGAAATGCTGATGCACCATGCCCACACCAGCCGCGATGGCGGCGCGCGGCTGGCCCGCTGGCAAAGCACGACCATTCACCCTCACCTCGCCTGCATCGGCGGCGTAATGGCCGAAGAGAATGTTCATCAGCGTGGTCTTGCCCGCGCCATTCTCGCCCAGCAGCGCCAGGATTTCGCCCTTTTGCAGATGCAGCGAGATGTCGTCATTCGCCAGCAGCGGGCCGAACCGCCTGGTGATGCCGGTCAGTTCCAGGATGGGATCGGTCATGGGTGACCCGCGATGGCAAACGGATAGGCGACCGGAGGTCGGGTGGCCAAAAGCCGCTCGCCCAAATCCAGCAACGCACGGTCGCTGCCGATGCGGCCAAGAAGCTGGATTCCGATGGGCCGTCCGCCCGCGTCCACGCCAAAAGGCAGCGCCAGCGCCGGGCCACCGGCCACATTGGCCAAGGTGGCGTTGGGCGCGGTGGCCTCCATCCGCGCAAAATGCGCGGCGGTGTTGCGGGCGGTGAAATCGAAAGCCTCGGGCGCGGGCGGAGGACCAGCCAGAACCGGCATCACCAACACGTCAGCATCGGCAAAGAGGCGCCAGACCTCATGCGAGATCAGCGCCAACTCCCGGCTGGCAGCGAAAAGCAAGGGCGCGGGCATCGCGGCGCCTTCGGCGGATATGGCGGCGGCCAAAGGCGACAGGTCGTCCTCGCATAGGCCCAGCGCCGAGGTCCAATCCGCCAGCGAGGCGGTCAGGACGGTCCGCGCCACGGCGGCGGCACGCAGACCCAGGTTTTCCGGCGCGGGAATTTCACGAATGGCACAGCCCAGATTGGCCAGCCCATCGGCAGCGGCACGGGCGGCCGCTGCGGCCTCGGCCCCGACGCGGGGCGAGATGGTCAGCGCCACCCTGATGGGCGCTGCAAAACCGGCATCGGCAGGGTCGGCACCCGGCCCCTCGGCCATGCCCGCGGCCACATCGAACGCCGTGCGCACATCGCGGACAGATCGCGCCAGCACCAGTTCCGCCGCCAGCCCCATCAGATGGTTGCCAAAGTCCGGCCCCTGCGGTACCGCGCCGCGAGACGGCTTCAGCCCGACCAGACCGCAAGCCGCCGCAGGCACCCGGATCGACCCGGCGGCATCGGTGGCATGGGCAATCGCCACGATTCCCGCTGCCACCGCCGCCGCAGCGCCCCCCGATGATCCACCGGGCGACAGCGCGGGATCAAAAGGATTGCGCGCCGCCCCCGACGTAAGCGCCAGCCCGAACTCCGGCACCGTTGTCAGGCCAATGGGCACCAGCCCCGCACGGCGGAACCGGGCGAACAGCGCACTGTCCTTCCCCCCCGTCCCGGCCCGCAAACGCAACGCAGCAGATCCCGCCGCCACCGGTAACCCGGCGCCGGCGGATCCCAGATCCTTGCCCGCAAACGGCACCCCGGCGAAAGGCCCCTGTCCGGCCTTCACCGCAACAGCCCCGGCGCGGCCCAAGGCGGTATCCAGCAGGCAGAACGCCCCCAGATCGGCCCGCGTTTCTGCGGCCGCCAGCGCAGCCTCCATGACCTCGGGCGGGCTGACCCGGCCCGAGGCGATGGCGGCGGCTAGGGACGTGGCGTCCTGCAAGTCGGCTCAGGCCGGCTCGGTCGCGTCGATCGGTACCTCGAAGCTGCCCGCAGCGATGGCGGCCTTCTTCTCCTCCATCGCCGGCACCGCATCGGCGGGCACCTCTTCAGCGACGAAGATCAGCTCATTGCCACCGTATTTCATGAACGAGTATTCGGTATAATCGCGTCCCACCGGATTACCCGCCACGATGTCGGCCACGATGGCCTCGATCGTCGGGCGATAGTTCCAGATCGCATTGGCAAAGACGGTGCCGGGATAGCGCGGCGAGTAGTCGATCAACGACCCGATGGCCTTGATCCCGCGTTCCTGCGCGCCATCGGCGGTGCCGATCCGCTCGCCAAACAGGATATCCGCCCCGGCGTCGATCTGCGCCACTGCCGCCTCTTTCGCCTTGGCCGGATCGAACCAGGCGCCGATGAAGCCGTTGAGGAATGTCGCGTCCGGGTTCACTTCACGCACACCCATGCGATAGCCGTTGATCAACAGGTTCACCTCCGGGATCGGATAGCCGCCGACCGAGCCGAAGACGTTGCTCTTCGACATCTTGCCGGCCAGCATCCCGGCCAGATACGCGGGCTCGTGGTTGCGGGTCCCGAAGACGCCGAGATTGTCGCCCTCCGGCCCGCCGGACGATCCCATCAGGAAGGCCACCTCGAGGTAGTCGGCAGCCACGGCACGGGCTTCGGATTCGACGGCGAAGGATTCGCCCCAGACCAGCTGCGCACCACCTTCGGCATATTCCCGCATCGCGCGCGGATAGTCGGTGGCCGCGACGCCCTCGGAGAATTCATACTCGATCAGCCCATCGGCGGCGGCGGCCTGCATCGCGGCATGAATCCGCGAATTCCAGGCGTTCTCGACCGGCGAGGCATGCACGCCGGCAACCTTCACCACGCTTTGGGCGCGGGCGCGGCGGGCATAAAGCGGCAGTGCCAGCGTGGCGGCCGTTCCGATCAGCAACTGGCGGCGAGAGGTCTTCAGGCTCATGGCAGCGGTCCTTTGCAAAGGGGGTTCAAGTCAGTCTTCGGCAATCGGTGCATAGGCGGCGGGGTCCAGCGTTTCGGGCCGTCCGGGCAGGGGCAAGCCGCGCCAACCTCGGCGCGGTCTCCGCAAGCACCCGGCCATCGCGGACGACGAAAAGGCGGGTGGCGCGCATCCGCACTGCCTCGATCGGGTCGCGGGCCTGCAGCACGACCAGGCTGGCCGGGCCGCCGACACGCAAGCTGGGGTCGGGCAGGCCCATCGCCGCCGCCCCGCCCAGCGTAACCGAACGGAAGGCCCAGGCCATCGCCTCGCGCGAGGTCATGGGGACGGCATGGATACCCATATGCGCCACCTCCAGCATGTCGGCCGAGCCCAGCGGATACCACGGGTCCATGGTGCAATCCTGTCCGAAGGCCACGTTCACCCCCGCCGCCCGCAGTTCCGCCACGCGGGTCAGTCCGCGCCGGCGCGGGTAGGTGTCGGACCGGCCCTGCAGGGTGATGTTGATCAGCGGGTTCGGCACGATGTGCAGCCCGGCCTCGGCGATCAGCGGGATCAGCTTGGAGGCGTAGTAATTGTCCATCGAATGCATCGAGGTGCAATGCGAGCCGACCACCCTTCCCTGCAAGCCCAGCCGCGTGGTCTCGGCCGCCAGCGTCTCGATGTGGCGCGACATCGGATCATCGCTTTCATCGCAATGCAGATCGACCGGCAGGCCGCGTTCCGCCGCGATCTCGCACAACCGGCGGACCGAGTCGGTGCCGGCCTGCATCGTGCGTTCGAAATGCGGGATGCCGCCGACCACATCGACACCCATGTCCAGCGCCCGCAAGAGGTTTGCCTCGGCGTTGGCGCTGCGGAACAGCCCGTCTTGCGGGAAAGCCACCAGTTGCAGGTCGATATAGGGCGCGACGCGACGGCGCACCTCGATCAGCGCCTCGGTCGCGGTCAGCCGGTCGTCGCAGACATCGACATGGCTGCGGATCGCCAGCAGGCCCTGCGACACCGCCAGATCGCAATAGTGCAGCGCCCGCTCCATCACCGCCTCGACCGTCAACATCGGCTTCAGCTCGCCCCACAACGCGATGCCTTCCAAAAGCGTGCCCGACCGGTTCAGCCGGGGCAGGCCAAGGCTGAGCGTAGCATCCATGTGGAAATGCGGGTCCACGAACGGCGGCGACACCAGATGCCCGCCGGCGTCGATCTCGCGCGTGGCGGCGGCCTCGATCCGGGGTGCGATCTCGACGATCCGGTCGCCGCGCACGGCGATGTCGACCGGTTGCTTGCCTTCAGGCAGGCGCGCGGCCCTTACGATCAGGTCCAGCATGTCACCCCCTTGTCCCGACCCCACCGACACAGGCTAGCAGGAATTCGACCCGTCTCGAAAGCCCCTTCACGGCCAGCCGGGCTACCGGGCCGCAAGCAGCGCCTCTTCGGCGCGCAGGATCTCGGTCGCGAGTTCGACCGGATGGGCCAGCTCCGTCGCCGCCCTGCGGATATCGGACATCACCGACGCATCATCGGCCAGAAGCCCGCCGATCTTGAACAGGTCGCGTTGGTGCCGCAGGCTGACGTAGTAATACTGCCCGTTCGAGACCAGCGAATACAACGTCGACGACCCAAGGACGCGCGGGCCCGCTGCGATGATCCGCTCCATGAAGGCGCGCAAGCCCGCCATCCGGGTCGGTCCGTCCGAGAGCGACCACAGGCCATAGGTCTGCCCATCGCTGCCCGTCGCCTGATCCAGCAGAACCATGCCGTCGACGTTCACGCGGCCCTTGAAGAACAGAAAGCCCTTGGTTTCCTTTTCGGACGCGACAATGAATTCGGGCAGCGCGCCCTTGCTTTGCAGTTGCAAGACCACACCCTTGAACAGGGTGGAGGAATTCTTGCCCCCGGTCTCGGTCTTGCACTCCGCAAAGCGGAAGGTCCGGTCTGCCACCCGACCCGACATCATGTCATCGACAGACCGTCGCCCGCCCAGCGGGATGAAGTTCTTCGGCAGCCCGGTGTAGAAATTCGAAGCTGCCTTGTCATAGCTCAGTCCGAAGGCCTCGGCGATAATCGGCATCACCACGCGCTCGTGCTTGCCACGGGTCCAGCCGATGGCCCCGAGAACACCAAAGACACCAGCCATCATGGCAAAGACGATCCAGACCACGTCGGCCTGAACCACGGATACAAGAAAGATCGTCAGCGCCACTGAGCCGAGGACAGCAACGACGACGGAGACCCAGCCTTTTGTCCTCGCGGCCCTGATCTGTGGAAGTGCTGCGGCCAGCGCCTGCGTGGATGGGTCGGAGTCCTCGACTGCGGCAGGAGTATCGGTGGGCATAATCGGCGTCCTTCAAAAGGGGCTGGTTCTGAAATTCCGGCACCAACAAGTCTATTGCAGATACGCCCACGCCACCAAGACCAATATTCGCGCCCTGATCCGGGCCGGCAATTCCTGCGTAACGAACAGGCGAAGTCATGCGAACGGACAGGGGCATCGCAATGGAGGCGAAGAATGAAACTTGTTCTGGCGGTGGCCCTTGCCTTGGCCGCGATGACAGGCATCGCCCTGGCGAAGACCGAAAAGGCCATCGTTGCAGGCGGCTGTTTCTGGTGCGTCGAGGCCGATTTCGAAAGTGTGAAGGGCGTCAAGAGCGTCGTTTCAGGCTATGCCGGCGGCAAGGGCGCCAACCCGACATACGACGACCATCAAGGCCACATCGAGGCGGTCGAGATTACCTTCGACACCGCGGTGATTACCTATGACCAGCTGATCCGCATGTTCTTGCGATCGGTCGACGTGACCGATGCCGGCGGCCAGTTCTGTGACCGGGGCAGCGCCTATGTTTCGGCGATATTCGTCTCTACGCCTGCACAAAAGGCCTCTGCCAAAGCGGCGATTGCCGAAGCACAGGCTGCCCTGGGCAAGAAGGTGGTGACTCGGGTAAAGGCGGCATCGACCTTCTGGAAGGCGGAAGAGGTCCACCAGGACTTCTACAAGGGGTCCCAGATCATTCTTACCCGCGCCGGCCCGAAGTCGAAGAAAAGCGCCTACCGGTTCTACCGCAACGCCTGCGGCCGCGATGCCCGCGTCAAGGCTCTGTGGGGCGCCGAAGCCGCTTTCGCGAAATAGCCGAAAGCGGAATTTCGCCCCTTGCCGGTGATCACGCGACGGTGTCTGGACGCCATTTCGCGTCGGAGGCAGGTTTGGCGGCAGGAGGTTCCGCCATGGAAAGACTGTCGATCATTGCCGCGCTGGCGGTTACCATCAGCCTCAGCCTTGCCCTTGGCATGCCGGGGCACCAGCCGTCACGGATCGCCGCGCCGGCGGGGATGGTGTTGGAACAGCCGGTCCGATTCTGATCAGCCGATCTTGCAGGCGGCCATCACCGCCATGTTCAGGATGTCGTTCACCGTCGAGTTGGTGGAACAGATCTGGATCGGCTTCTTAACCCCGGTCAGAATCGGCCCGATCACCGTCGCCCCCGCCATCTCTTGCATCAGCTTGACCGAGATCGACGCTGAATGCCGTGCCGGGACAACCAGGATGTTGGCCGGCCCGGTCAGGCGGCAGAACGGATAGGCCGCCTGCTGGTCGGGATTCAGGGCGACGTCCACGGTCATCTCGCCCTCATATTCGAAATCGACCTTCATTCCGTCCAGCACGGCGGGCGCCCGGTGCATCTTGGTCGCCCGCTCTGACACCGGATAGCCGAAGGTCGAGAACGAGACGAAGGCCACGCGCGGCTCCATCCCCAAAGACCGCGCCACCCCGGCCGAGCGTATGGCGATGGTCGCGAGGTCGTTCTCGTCCGGCCACTCATGCACCAGCGTATCGCCAATCAGCACGATCCGGCCCTTGTGCAGCAGCGCCGTAACTCCCACTGCACCGTCAGTTGCCTTGGCGTCAAAAACCGTGTTGATCAGCGACAGAACATGCGCCGACTTGCGCGTTGCTCCGGTGACCAGCCCGTCGCCATGGCCATGCTGCAGCATCAGTGACGCAAAGACATGCCGGTCGCGCGCCGCCAGCCGGTGAATATCCTGCCGATCGTGGCCCTGGCGTTGCAACCGGCCGTACAGGAATTCCTTGTAGGTATCGAGATGCCGCGAATTGGCGGCATTCACAACTTCCAGCTCGCGCACCGCATCGGCCAGGCCGGCAGTCTCCAGCTTTTCCTTGACATCCAATTCACGTCCCACGACCAGCGCCTTGCCCAGACCGGCGCGCTGGTAGGCCACCGCCGCGCGCAGCACCCGGGGTTCATCGCCCTCGGCAAAGATCATGCGGGCCTGCGCCTGCCGCGCGCGGGCATGGATGCCTTGCAGGATGCTGGCCGTCGGGTCCATCCGCGCCTTCAGGCCTGCCTCATAGGCCTTCATGTCGATGATCGGGCGACGGGCGACGCCGGTATCCATTCCCGCCTTCGCCACCGCGGGCGGAATCACGTAGATCAGCCGCGGGTCGAACGGCGTCGGGATGATGTAGTCCCGCCCGAAGGCCAGCTTGCGGCCATAGGCCATCGCCACCTCATCCGGCACATCCTCGCGCGCCAGTTTGGCCAGCGCCTTCGCGCAGGCGATCTTCATCTCGTCGTTGATGGCGCGGGCGTGAATGTCCAGCGCCCCGCGGAACAGGTAAGGAAAGCCCAGAACGTTGTTGACCTGATTGGGGTAATCGCTGCGCCCGGTGGCCACGATGGCATCGGCGCGCACCGCATGCGCCTCTTCCGGCGTGATCTCGGGATCGGGGTTCGCCATGGCGAAGATTACCGGGTTTTCTGCCATGTTCGAGACCATTTCAGGCGTCACCGCGCCCTTGGCGCTAACCCCCAGAAACACATCGGCACCCACCATCGCCTCGTCCAGGGTGCGCAGGTCGGTTTTCACCGCATGGGCCGATTTCCACTGGTTCATGCCCTCGGTGCGGCCCTGATAGATCACGCCCTTGGTGTCGCACATGATGCAATTGTCATGCTTTGCACCCATGCTTTTCAGTAGCTCAAGGCAGGCGATCCCCGCCGCCCCGGCCCCGTTCAGCACAATCCGGCAGTCTTCGATCTTCTTGCCCGACAGCTCCAGCGCGTTGATCAACCCCGCCGCGCAGATCACCGCCGTACCATGCTGGTCATCGTGGAACACCGGGATATCGCAGATTTCCTTCAGCCGGCTTTCGATGATGAAGCACTCAGGCGCCTTGATATCCTCAAGGTTGATGCCGCCGAAGGTCGGGCTCATCAGATGAACGGCCTTGATGATCTCGTCGGCATCCTCGGTTGCCAGCTCGATATCAATCGCGTTGACATCGGCAAAGCGCTTGAACAGCACCGCCTTGCCTTCCATCACCGGCTTTGACGCCAGCGCGCCCAGGTTGCCCATTCCCAGAATTGCCGTCCCGTTGGAAACCACGGCCACCATGTTGCCCTTGACGGTGTAGTCATAGGCCGTTGCCGGATCATCGGCGATCGCCTGCACCGGCACCGCCACGCCGGGGCTGTAGGCCAGCGACAGGTCGCGCTGCGTTGCCATCGGGGTCGACGCGACCACGTCGTATTTCCCCGGACGCGGCTCCAGATGATAGGCAAGCGCTTCTTCGGGGGTGATTTTCGTGCGGGTCATCAGGGGGGCATCCTGTTTGCGGGCCATTGCGTCTTAGACCGCACTGCCCCCGCCTGAAAAGCCTTCATTCCGGCCTTTTCGCCAGTTGCGGCGTTTTGTAGGGTCATGCCGCACAGGGGGACGCATGACCGAAGACGCCGCAACACCGATGATGGCGCAATATCTGCAGATCAAGGCGCAGAACCCCGGCGCCCTGCTGTTCTATCGCATGGGCGATTTCTACGAAATGTTCTTCGACGATGCCGTCGCGGCTTCCGAGGCGCTGGACATTGCCCTGACCAAGCGCGGCAAGCATCTGGGCGAAGACATTGCCATGTGCGGCGTGCCGGTGCATGCGGCCGAGGGCTATCTGCTGAACCTGATCCGCAAGGGTTTTCGCGTCGCGATTGCCGAGCAGCTGGAAGACCCGGCCGAGGCGAAAAAGCGCGGCTCCAAATCGGTGGTGAAACGCGATGTGGTGCGGCTGGTGACGCCCGGCACCCTGACCGAGGATTCGCTCTTGGAGGCGCGCCGCCACAACTTCCTCTGCGCCTTCGCCGAAGTGCGTGACGATTCGGCCTTGGCCTGGGCCGATATCTCCACCGGCGAATTCCGCGTCATGTCCTGCCCGTTGCCGCGCCTTGGCCCCGAGCTTGCGCGCCTCGCCCCGAAGGAGGTCCTGATACCCGACAGCCAAGACGCCGGTCTGGCCATGTTGGTCTCTGAATCAGGCGCGGCCCTCACCCCGCTGGCCCGCACCAGCTTCGACAGCGCCGGGGCTGAAAAGCGTCTCTGCGCCCTCTTTTCCGTCAGCTCTCTGGAAGGTTTCGGCACCTTCGACCGTGCCGAACTGGCCGCCATGGGCGGGCTGGTTGACTACCTTGATCTCACCCAACGCGGCCGCCTGCCGCTGCTGCGCCCTCCGGTCAAGGAAGCGCCTGGCGGCAGCGTCCAGATCGACGCCGCAACCCGCCGCAACCTGGAAATCACCGCTTCGCTTCAGGGCGGTCGTGAGGGCTCCCTCCTCTCCGCCGTTGACCGCACCGTCACCGCCCCCGGTGCGCGCCTGCTGGAAAGGCGCCTCTCGGCCCCCTCGCGCAACCTGCCCACGATCCTCGCCCGACTGGATACCATCCGCCACCTCCTTGACCAAAGCGTGCTCCGCCACGACCTGCGCGACCACCTCCGACGCGTCCCCGACATGGATCGCGCCCTGTCGCGCATCGCCCTTGATCGTGCCGGCCCACGTGACCTTGTTGCCATTCGCGCCGGACTGACCCAGGCCGAGATCCTTGCGGACCGACTCACCGACACCCCGCCCCTGCTGGCCGATGCCGCCCGGGCGCTGATCGGCCACATCGCCCTCGTCGACCGTCTCGATCAGGCGCTGGTCGCCGAACCGCCGCTTCTGGCCCGCGACGGCGGCTTCATCGCTGCCGGCTTCGACCCGGAACTGGACGAAACCCGGAGCCTGCGCGACGAGGGCCGCGGCGTGATCGGCCGGATGCAGGCGGACTACGTCGAACGCACCGGCGTTCCGGGCCTGAAGATCAAGCACAACAACGTGCTGGGCTATTTCATCGAGGTCACGACGACCCACGAAGACCGCCTGCGGTCGATGCCCGAACTGTTCATTCATCGTCAGACCACCGCCGGGCAGGTCCGCTTCACCACCCTCGCGCTGAACGAGCTGGAAACCCGCATCCTCAACTCTGCCAACCACGTGCTGGAGATCGAAAAGCGGCACTACGAATGCCTGAAGCAGGCAATCCTTGCCCAATCCGGCCCCATCGCCGCCGCCGCCCGAGCCCTGGCCGAGATCGACCTTGCTGCCGCCCTTGCCGACCTTGCCGCCGCTGAAGACTGGGCTGAACCTCACGTCGACGCTAGCCGCGCCTTCGAGATCACCGCTGGCCGCCACCCCGTCGTAGAACGCGCGCTGAAACGCACCGGACGACCCTTCATTGCCAACGACTGCGCGCTTACCGCTGGCGACACCCCCGCAATCTGGCTGCTGACCGGCCCCAACATGGCCGGCAAATCCACCTTCTTGCGCCAGAACGCCCTGATTGCGCTGCTCGCCCAGGCTGGCAGCTATGTCCCCGCCGCCGCTGCCCATATCGGGCTAGTCAGCCAGATCTTCAGCCGTGTCGGCGCGTCCGACGACCTTGCCCGCGGTCGGTCAACCTTCATGGTCGAAATGGTGGAAACCGCTGCGATCCTGAACCAGGCCGACGACCGCGCCCTTGTGATCCTGGACGAGATCGGCCGCGGCACCGCCACCTATGATGGCCTTTCGATCGCCTGGGCCACGCTTGAGCACCTGCACGAAGCCAACCGCTGCCGCGCCCTTTTCGCCACGCATTACCACGAGATGACAGCCTTGGCCGGCAAGCTGACGGGCGTAGAGAACGCCACCGTCACCGTCAAAGAGTGGGAAGGCGAAGTCATCTTCCTGCACGAAGTCCGCGAAGGTGCCGCCGACCGCAGCTATGGCGTACAAGTGGCACGCCTGGCCGGGCTGCCACAAACAGTGGTCGATCGCGCCAAGATGGTGCTTGAGGCGCTGGAGAAGGGCGACCGTGACGGCGGCAAGCAGGCCGCGCTGATCGATGACCTGCCGCTTTTCCGCGCCGTGCCGTCTCCGCCGGCAAAGCCACAACGAAACGTCGTCGAAGACCGAATCAAAGACATCAGCCCCGACGAGCTTTCGCCCATCGAGGCCCTGCGCCTGATATACGACCTGAAATCGCTTCTCTAGGCCGCCGTCCACTGTGCGGAAATATCCCAGGGTCCGCGACAGAGCCCCGGCTGGCTGGCACAATCCGTCAACCGGGAGTCGACGAAACCCCCACCTGCGCCGGCCGCAGCAGGCGGTCATACAGCATGAACCCTTCGGTCATCACCTGAATGATCTGCCCCGCCTTCGTCCCCGGCACCGGGGCCTCGAACATGGCCTGGTGCAGCTGCGGGTCGAACATCTCGCCCACCGCCGGGCTGATCGGAACGACGCCATGCTTGGTCATCACATTGGTCAATTCCCGCAGCGTCAGGTCCACTCCCTCGATCAGCGCGGCAGAAGCGACGCGTGACTCGTCCGGAATGGCCTGCAAGGCCCGGTTCAAGTTGTCGAAGACCGGCAGAAGATCGCGCGCCAGGCGCGAGCCGCCATACTGCTCAGCCTCGCGGCGGTCGCGATCAGCCCGCTTGCGACTGTTCTCGGCATCAGCCAGCGCGCGCATGAACTTGTCGCGGAACTCGTCCCGCTGGACCCGCATGGCATCCAGTTCGTCCACACCCGCCGGGCCTTCGATGAATTCTTCCAGATCGGGAAGGTCGGCATTTTCGGCCGCCGCCTGGTCCTTCGTCATAGCTCTTTCCTCTTTCGCCTCACACCCGCCCGCGGTCGGCCACCAGCCGACCGACAAGCTGCGCGGTGTAGTCGACGATCGGCACCACCCGGCCATAGTTCAGCCGCGTCGGCCCGATCACGCCCACCGCACCAATGATCTTACGGTCAGCGTTCATATAGGGAGAAACCACCAGAGAGGAACCCGAAAGTGAAAAGAGTTTGTTCTCGGAGCCGATGAAAATGCGCACGCCGTCGCCTTCCTCGGCCAGGTCAAGGAATTCGGCGATGTCGCGCTTGCGTTCCAGATCGTCGAAGAGGCCGCGAATACGCTCCACATCGGCTTCCGTCGCGCCGTCCAGCAGATTCGACTGCCCGCGCACGATCAGCCGTTCGGACGATTCGCCGGCATTTTCCCAGACCACCAGTCCGCTTTCCACCAGGTCGCGCGCCAGCGAATCGATCTCTTGCCGCCGTCGAGCGATCTCGGCGCCCATCATGCCGCGCAGGTCGGACATCGTCCGCCCCTCGGCCAGCGCGTTCAGGAAGTTCGCCGCCTCGCGCATAGACGAGGGCGTCTGTCCCGGCGGCGGGCGGAACAGGCGATTCTCCACCTGACCATCGGCAAGAACCAGCACCACCAGCGCCCGCTCGGGCGACAGGCTGACAAATTCGATATGCCGGATCGCCGCCTGCTGCTTGGGCGCCAGCACGATGCTTGCCCCCCGGGTGATTCCGGAAAGCGCGGTTCCCACCTGGTCCAGGAGCGCCGTCACATCCAGATCGTTCGATCCGAGCGTCGCGTCGATCCTTTCGCGATCGGCTTCGGCCAAGGTGCCGGTTTCCAGAAACCCGTCAACAAAGAGCCGCAGGCCGCGTTGCGTCGGCACCCGACCAGCCGAGACATGCGGGCTGTCCAGCAGGCCCAGAAACTCCAGATCCTGCATCACGTTGCGAATCGTCGCGGCCGAGACCTGCTCGCTCAGCGTCCGCGTCAGCGTCCGCGACCCCACCGGCTCGCCCGAGGCCAAGTAGCCCTCGACGACGCGGCGAAACACTTCGCGCGACCTTTCCGTCATTTCCGCCAGCAGTCTGTTGTCCGTCATGCTTGCCTTCCTGTGCGGGGGGTGGCCCATGAAATAGAGGCGTTACCGGCCGCTTCGTCAATCGGGGTTGCAGGACCCCCTCTGCGTCCTATCACGCGCGGATCAGGAAAGGACCGATCATGCGACCCTCCGGACGTGCGCTGGACCAACTGCGCAGCATTTCCATCGAAACCGGCGTGACGCGCCACGCCGAAGGATCCTGCCTGATCCGCATGGGCGACACGCACGTCCTGTGCACCGCTTCGGTCGAGGACAAACCGCCGCCCTTCCTGCGCAATACTGGCATGGGCTGGGTGACGGCGGAATACGGCATGCTGCCCCGCGCCACGCATACCCGCGGACGGCGGGAGGCGGCTGCAGGCAAGCAATCCGGAAGAACACAGGAAATTCAAAGGCTTATAGGTAGGAGTCTGCGTGCGTCGGTGGATCGGCAGGCGCTGGGCGAGCGGCAGATCGTGATCGACTGTGACGTGATCCAGGCCGATGGCGGCACCCGTTGCGCCGCGATCACGGGTGGCTGGGTTGCCCTGCGGCTGGCGGTGAACCAACTGATGGCCAAGGGGCTTGTCTCCAGCGACCCGCTGCTGGACCACGTTGCCGCCATTTCCTGCGGCATCTACGCCGGCCAGACCGTGCTGGACCTGGACTACGACGAGGATTCCAGTGCCGGCACAGATGGCAATTTCGTGATCACCGGTCGCGGCAAACTGGTTGAAGTGCAAGCTTCGGCCGAAGGTGCGCCTTTCGCCACCGATGACCTGACGGCCCTGCTGGCCCTTGCCCTGAGGGGCACGGCAGAGCTTGTCGCGGCGCAAAAGGCGGCCGTTGCGGCATGACGCGCAAGTTCACTGGCGACAAGCTGCTGATCGCCAGCCACAACAAGGGCAAGCTCGAGGAGTTTTCAGCTCTTCTGGCACCACTGAATGTGTCTTGCGTCTCTGCCGCCGATCTTGGCCTGCCGGAGCCGGACGAGACCGAGTCCACCTTCATCGGCAATGCCCGCATCAAGGCACGCGCGGCAGCAACGGCCTCGGGCCTGCCTGCGCTGGCCGATGATTCCGGCCTGACCGTCGACGCGTTGGCCGGCGCGCCCGGGGTCTATACGGCTGATTGGGCGGAAACTTCCCGAGGCCGCGACTTTGTGATGGCAATGGAGAAGACCTGGGCGCTGCTGGAAAAGGCCCACGCGGCTGAACCCCGGAGGGCGCAGTTCCGCTGCACCTTGCTGCTTTATTGGCCGGACGGGCACGAAGAAGTATTTGAAGGCACAGTGCAGGGTCAACTCGTCTGGCCGCGCCGTGGTGCAGATGGGCACGGCTACGACCCGATGTTCCAGCCAGACGGGCATGCGGTGACCTTCGCTGAAATGCCCGTCGCGCAAAAGAACGCCATCAGCCATCGGGCACAGGCTGTCTCGGCCCTGCTGAAGGCGTGTTTCAAGTGAAACGCAGCGCTGTCGAAGATTGGCAGCATGGCGGCTTTGGCGTCTACGTCCATTGGCCCTTCTGCAAGGCCAAATGCCCTTATTGCGACTTCAACAGCCATGTCCGCGCGACGGTCGATCAGTCTGCCTGGCTTGCGGCCTATTTGGCCGAGATCGACCGCACCGCAGCAGAAACGGACCCGCGTGCGGTGCGATCCGTCTTCTTTGGCGGCGGCACGCCATCGTTGATGGACCCCGCATTGGTCGGCGCTATCCTGGAGCGGATCGCCCTGCGCTGGTCGATGACCAATGACGCCGAAATCACGCTTGAGGCCAACCCGACTTCGGTGGAGGCGACCCGGTTCCGCGGCTATCGCGATGCCGGAGTGAACAGGCTTTCCCTGGGAATTCAGTCGCTTGACGATAACGATTTGCGCCAGCTCGGCCGCCAGCATTCCGCCGCCGAGGCGCTTGCCGCCCTGGCCTTGTCGCACAGCATTTTCCCCCGAACATCCTGCGATCTGATCTATGCACGGCAGAACCAGGCACTTTCTGCCTGGCAGGATGAACTGCAGCAGTTGCTGGCACTTGGCCCCGATCACCTGTCGCTCTACCAGCTGACGATCGAGGAAGGCACTGCCTTTCACCGTCTCCTTGCGGAAGGCAAGCTTCGCGGCTTGCGGGACGAAGATCTGGCAGCCGACATGTATCAGGCAACGGATGCGCTCTGCGCCGCGGCTGGGTTGGCGGCCTATGAAGTCTCGAACTACGCCAAACCGGGCGCCGAATCGCGGCACAATCTGGTCTACTGGCGGATGGGTGACTATGCCGGCATCGGGCCTGGCGCACACGGGCGGTTGACCTTGCCCGCAGGCCGGTTTGCAACCAACACCCATCGCGCACCCGAAGCCTGGCTTTCGGCGGTTGCGGCCCAAGGCAGCGGCGAGATCGCGCGCGAGGCCCTCTCCAACTCGGATCGGGCGCTGGAATACCTGATGATGTCCCTGCGCCTCAGCGAAGGCTGCGATCTGGCCCGCTTCTCCGCACTGCACGGCGCACCGTTGCCAGAAGAGCGCGTCACCGCATTGATTCAGGACGGTTTTCTTGTCCGCTCCGACGAAACGCTGGCTGCCACGCCCGCCGGCCGCCTGGTCCTGAACCGTTTGCTCTACGAACTGGCCGCCTAGCCCATTTCAACCGGAACGGCGGACAGCGCCTGGCAAAGCCGGTCGAGATCATCCAGAGTCTTGAACCGCACCGACAGCATGCCCGCTTCGCCGCTGGCCATGTCGATCTGCACCGCCATTCCCAGGTGCGCCGACAGGTCAGCCTCCAGCGCGCGGGTGTCGGAATCCTTGTTGCCGGCCTTGTCAGAGCCTTTTTCGACGGTTCGCTTGCCTTCGCCCGCTTCCCGCACCAGCTTTTCCGTCTCGCGAACCGAGAGGCCCCGGCCGACCACCGTCTGCGCCAGCGCTTCGGGGTCGGAACTGCCGATCAAGGCCCTGGCATGACCGGCGGTCAAGACGCTGTCCCGCACCATTTGCTGCACGCTTGCCGGCAGGGCCAGAAGCCGAAGAAGGTTGGCGACGTGGCTGCGGCTTTTCGACAGCGCCTCGGCGATCTTTTCCTGCGTATGGCCAAAGCGATCCATCAGTTGTCGGAGGCCCTGGGCCTCCTCGATGGCGTTCAGGTCCTCGCGCTGGATATTCTCGATGATAGCGATTTCAAGGACTTCAGTGTCGTCCAGATCACGGATCACGACCGGCACATCATGGCTCCGGGCCATCTGCGCGGCGCGCCACCGGCGCTCGCCAGCGACGATCTCGTATTCCCCGCCCGACAACGGGCGCACAATAAGCGGCTGGATCACACCCTTCTGCCGGATCGAATCCGCCAACGCCTGCAGCGCATCAGGCGCAAAATCCTTACGGGGCTGCATCGGGTTGGGCCGCAGCTTTTCCACCGCCAGACGCGCGTCGGCGCGCCGCGGCGCGCTTTCCGACGCGGGGCCAAGGTTGACATCGGACATCAGCGCCGAAAGACCGCGCCCCAAGCCCTTCTTTTCCGGCTTCTTTTCCATTTCTGCTCCCTCACTTCGGCAATCGCGCGGAAATCTCGGCAGCGAGTGCCCGATAGGCTTCGGCCCCGCGCGACGCCGTGTCGTAGGACGTGACCGGCAGCGCATGTGACGGTGCTTCGCTGACGCGCACATTGCGCGGAATCACCGTCTTGAATACCAGATCGCCCAGGTTTGCACGCGCATCGGCCTCGACCTGCTGGGACAAGTTGTTGCGGCCATCATACATGGTCAACACAACACCTTCGATTCGCAACCCCGGATTGGCCGATCTTCGGACATCGCGGATGGTCAACAGAAGCTGCGACAGCCCCTCCAGCGCAAAGAACTCGCTTTGCAACGGCACCAGCACCGCATGTGCAGCCACAAGGGCGTTCACCGTCAGCAGGCTCAGCGAGGGCGGGCAGTCGATCAGGACGACATCAAAGCCGTAGGCGTCGATTCCCGGCTGGCGTAACGCGTCATGCAGCAGAAAACTGCGTTTCTCGTTCGAAACAAGGTCCATATCAGCAGAGGCCAGATCGGAATTCGCCGGTGAAATCCATAGGTTGGCGATATTCGTACGCCGAATGACGTCGCCGATGGCGGCCTCCGACAGTAAGAGATCGTAGGACGTCACCGCGCGGTCCGACGCCGCAACGCCAAGTCCCGTCGAGGCGTTCCCCTGCGGATCCAGATCGACCAACAGCACCCGGAACCCCAGCTCCACCAGCCCTGCGGCCAGATTGATTGCTGTCGTCGTCTTGCCCACGCCGCCCTTTTGATTGGCTATGGCAATCACATGTCCCGGTGGCTTCGAGTCGGTCGGCAAGTCAGGCACGATGAAGGTTCCTCAGCACAAGCAGGGCAGAGCCCTTATGGCCCGGATTCTCGCTGGCCTCCAGATCGAACCGCCAGGATTTGCGCGCCGATTGCACTTCTTCGGCGCACTTCTCCCCTTTCGGGAACAGACAGAGGCCGCCCGCCGCCAGATGCCGCGCCGCGAGGCCGCACAGGCTATCCAGGCTTGCAAGCGCGCGCGCAGATACGATGTCCGCCGACAAGGCATCGAGCGTCTCTGCTCGTTCACTGCGCACATCGACAACGATGCCCATTTGCCGCGCAGCCTCGCGGAGGAACGTTGCCTTGCGGAGATCGGATTCGACAAGAACGACCTCCGTTTTCGCGCCGCCGTCCTGAAGAAGAACTGCGACGACAAGTCCCGGAAAGCCGCCACCAGAGCCAAGATCTGCCCAGCGCCGCGCGTTGTTTGGCGCAAAGAGGCACAGCCGTGCCGAATCTTCGATATGCCGCTCCCATAAATCCGGCAAAGTCGATTTCGCGACAAGGTTGATGCGCGGGTTCCACTTTTCCACAAGTGCCTGGAAAAACTTGAGTTTTTCAATAGCCTCTGCGCTTGGGCCCAGCTCTTTCAGAGCGCTCATCCGTTTGCCGCGCGTCGTCCGCCGGCCTTGCGCAGATTTGCCAGGATCAGGGTGATCGCTGCTGGCGTCATGCCTTCGATCTGCATCGCTTGGTGAATATTCTCTGGCCGAGCGCGCTGAAGCTTGCCTTTGAGTTCGGTCGAAAGGCCCGACAGCGCGTCAAAATCAAACCCGCCAGGGATGACGGTCGCCTCCGAGCGTTTCAATTCTTCGGCATCCGCAGTCTGTCGATCGGCGTATTGGGCATAGAGGGCCTCGGTTTCGGCTTGGCGCCGTGTCGCCTCCGGCCAGGCGAAGGGATGGTCAAGCAGGGCGTCCAGCTTTTCAGCTTCGTATTCCGGCATTGCCATCAGATCGAAGGCCGAACGCCGCGCACCATCCTGGCTGACAACAAAACCAGAGTCCCGCAGATCCTTTGGCGTGAAGCTCGTCGCTTTCAGATAGGCCAACGCGCCCTCCATGGCTTCCGCCTTGCGCTCGAAAGCGCGTCGACGCACCTCGCGCACACAGCCAATCTGAAGGCCAAGCGGTGTCAGCCGCTGATCGGCGTTGTCCGCCCGCAAGGACAGCCGAAACTCCGCTCGGGAAGTAAACATCCTGTACGGTTCCGTTACGCCGCGACGGATCAGATCGTCGATCATCACGCCAATATAACTGTTCGCGCGGCTAAGCCGGACTTCATCACGCTGCAAGGCCTGCGCGGCTGCGTTCAACCCGGCGATCAGGCCCTGAGCAGCAGCTTCTTCATACCCCGTAGTGCCGTTGATCTGACCAGCAAGAAAGAGACCAGGCAATGCCTTGCTTTCCAAAGTCATCCGCAAGCCGCGCGGATCAAGGTAGTCATACTCGATTGCGTAGCCCGGCTGCGTGATGACGGCACTTTCCAGCCCTACAATCGTCCGGACATAGGCCTCCTGCACTTCCGCGGGCAAGGATGTTGAAATACCGTTCGGGTACACGGTGTGGTCATCCAGCCCTTCGGGCTCCAGGAAAACCTGATGACTGTCCTTCTCGGCAAACCGCACGACCTTGTCTTCGATCGAAGGGCAGTACCGCGGCCCAACACCTTCGATGTGCCCGCCATACATTGCCGAACGAGCGAGGTTTGCGCGGATGATGTCGTGTGTTGCGGCACTTGTATGGGTTATGCCGCAGGAAATCTGGCGTGCAATCGGCGCATTGTGGAGGAAAGACAGCATCACCGGGTCTTCATCTGCCGGCTGCATTTCCAGCCGTGACCAGTCAATCGACCGCCCGTCCAGACGTGGTGGCGTTCCGGTCTTCAAGCGGCCCATCGTCAAGCCCAGGCTCTTGATCTGAACTGCCAATTTGACCGACGCCGGGTCGCCGACACGCCCGCCAGCCGCTCTTTGGTCCCCGACATGAAGAACGCCATTCAGAAACGTGCCCGTCGTCAGTACGACAGTAGCAGCTTCCAGGCGCGACCCATCGGCCAGAACGACACCGCAGGCTCTGCCGTTCCGCAGGATCAATTCCGCGACTTCACCTTCGACAACACGCAGCGCACGCTCCTGAGCAAGCAGATCCTGAACTGCGACTCGATAGAGCTTTCTGTCGGCCTGCGTGCGGGGCCCTTGAACCGCGGGACCCTTGCGCCTGTTCAGCAACCTGAACTGAATGCCGGCCCTGTCGCCCGCGACGCCCATGATGCCACCAAGCGCGTCGATTTCCCGCACAAGATGCCCCTTGCCCAAGCCACCAATCGCTGGATTGCAGGACATTACGCCAATCTTTACAGCACTAATCGTCACAAGCGCTGTCCGCGCCTGCATCCGTGCCGCCGCAGCGGCGGCTTAAGCGACGGCGTGGCCGCCCCCAACGACAGTGCCCTCGAAATGTTTCACGTGAAACATCCTTACTTTCCGATGCAGAAGCTGGAGAAGATCTCGTCCAGCACATCTTCCACGTCCACTCGGCCGATCAGCGAATCCAGAGCACGAATGGCTTGGCGCAGCAATTCAGCTGCAAGCTCAACCCGATCGGGCCCTGCCTTTACTTCACTTCGCGCGGATTCCAAAGCCCGAATTGCGCGAGAGACGGCTTCCAAGTGCCGCGCGCGGTTGATCGTGGCCGCTGATGCGGATTTCTGCTCAAGTGCATCACCAACGGCTTCGACAAGCGTTGTAATCCCCGCGCCCGTCTTGCCAGACACGGCAAGCCCCCCCGGCGGCGCAAGGTCCGCCTTCCCGCGCACGAAGAGATCGCCCGGTCGGCCCTTGACCAATGGTACTTCACCACTGTCGTCCAGCAGAAAGACGCGCAAATCCGCAGCGTCCGCGCGCGAAACCGTGCGCGCGATCCCGATTTGCTCGATCTCGTCCTGCGCATCGCGCAATCCTGCTGTATCCAGCACAGTCACGGGAAGGCCGCGCACAGCCATGCGCACTTCGATCACATCCCGAGTCGTCCCCGCAACGGTTGACGTGATTGCCGCATCACGGCCGGCCAAGGCGTTGAGAAGTGTAGATTTTCCAGCATTCGGGCGGCCGATGAGTGCAACTTCGTAGCCGTCCCGCAGCCGCTCGGCGGCGCCCAACCCTTTCACTTCGGCTTGCAAATCCTGCAATACGCCCGCCGTAAGCTCCGTCACTTCGGGAACGACGTCCACGGGTACGTCCTCTTCCACAAAGTCGATCGTCGCTTCCAGCAAGGCGGCGGCCCGCACAAGCGCTTGCCGCCAGCTTTCGGCCAAATCACGCAACCGGCCCTGCATCAGCGACATGGCATGCCGCCGTTGCGCTTCCGTCTCCGCTTCGATCAGATCGGCAAGACCTTCGACTTGCGCCAGGTCCAGCTGCCCGTTTTCCAGGGCCCGGCGGGTGAACTCGCCAGCTTCGGCGGCGCGCAAACCGTCTTGCGCGGACAGCGCCGCCAGCAGCGATGACAGGACAGCCAGGCTGCCATGGACATGGAATTCAACAGATTCCTCGCCGGTGAAACTGGCCTTCTCGGCAAAGGTAATCACCAATGCTTGATCAAGAACTTCACCGCGCCACAATATGTTGCGAAGTGATGCACGTCGCGAAACGGGAACATCCCCGCACAGGGCAACGCAGGTTGCCCAGGCGCGCGGGCCTGACAGCCTTACAACCGAAACGCCCGCCCGTCCGCGGGCCGAAGCCAGCGCATAGATCGTATCCGCCATGTCATGGCCCTGACGTCAGGTGTTCATCGATTCGAAGAAATCGGAATTCGACTTGGTCTGCTTCAGCTTGCCGATCAGGAATTCGATCGCATCGGTCGTGCCCATCGGGTTCAGGATCCGGCGCAGGACATAGGTCTTCTGCAGGTCCACCTTGTCGACCAGCAGGTCCTCCTTGCGGGTGCCGGACTTCAGGATATCCATCGCCGGGAACACCCGCTTGTCGGCCACCTTGCGGTCCAGCACGATCTCACTGTTCCCCGTGCCCTTGAATTCCTCGAAGATCACTTCGTCCATCCGGCTGCCGGTGTCGATCAGCGCCGTCGCGATGATGGTCAGCGACCCGCCTTCTTCGATGTTGCGCGCCGCGCCAAAGAACCGCTTCGGCCGCTGCAGTGCGTTGGCATCCACGCCGCCCGTAAGCACCTTGCCCGAGGACGGCACCACCGTGTTGAACGCCCGTCCCAGACGGGTGATCGAATCCAGCAGGATCACCACGTCGCGCTTGTGCTCGACCAGCCGCTTGGCCTTTTCGATCACCATCTCGGCCACCGCCACGTGCCGAGTTGCCGGCTCGTCGAAGGTCGAGGACACAACCTCGCCCTTCACCGATCGCTGCATGTCGGTCACTTCCTCGGGGCGCTCGTCAATCAGAAGGACGATCAGATAGCACTCCGGGTGATTGGTCGCGATGGAATGCGCAATGTTCTGCAGCAGCACCGTCTTGCCGGTGCGCGGCGGCGCCACGATCAGCCCGCGCTGGCCCTTGCCGATGGGCGAGACCAGGTCGATGATCCGGGCCGAGCGGTCCTTGATCGTCGGATCCTCGACTTCCATCTTCAGTCGCTCGTCGGGGTAAAGCGGCGTCAGGTTGTCGAAGTGGACCTTGTGCTTGGCCTTTTCCGGATCGTCGAAGTTGATCCGCGTGACCATGGTCATGCAGAAATACTTCTCGTTCTCCTTCGGCGCCGCGATCACGCCTTCGATCGTATCGCCGGTCCGCAAGGAAAACTGCCGCAGGATATCGGGCGAGACATAGATGTCATCCGGGCCTGGCAGATAGTTGGCCGAGGGGCTGCGCAGAAAACCGAAGCCGTCCTGCAGCACTTCCAGCACACCGTCGCCGCCGATCTCGAAGCCTTCCTCGGCATGTTCCTTCAGGATCTGGAACATCATCTCGCCCTTCCGCATGGAAGGCGCGTTCTCGATCTCCCATTCCTCGGCCATCGCCAGCAGGTCGGCCGGGGTCTTGGCCTTGAGATCGGAAAGGTTGAGCCGCTCGGTCATCTTGCATCCTTGCACCCGGACCATGCCCTGCGGCAGCCGGATAGTCAGTCTGGAAAGGGAAATGCGATGGGCCGGACGGCCCTGCAGGGGTTGACCTAGTCGTCACGGCGGCAAAAGTCAACGGAGGCCGAAAAACCGGTTTGCTCTTCTTCTTTCATAAAGAAAGATTCTGAAGATTGATGATGATGTAGGCCCTGTGGAAAACGGGATTGTCAGGTTTCTCCCGCGAACAACCCACAGGGTGGCGCCGGTGTGGATATCCACGGGAAAACCGGCCAAAGTTCTCTCTCTCCCAAGTATTATAAAACAAAAACAATAGATTGCGTGTAGGTCGCGCGATGATTTCTCCACAGGCACCTGCCCGGGAAAACCAGCCCTGCCTCCGGCTTGTCCCAAGCCGCGTGACAATCCTGTCCTCAGAGGGATATCTCTGGGTTGCAGCGGGCGCTGTCTGGGGGTTGGCTGGGACGCGCGATCCACCCCCCTTTTCTGCCCCGGAACAAACCCGAACTATCCCCAGAACGGCCCCCAATGATCTTGCTCGCCTCCGCCTCGGAAATCCGTCTTCAGCTGCTTAGGTCGGCAAATGTTCCTGCTCAAGCCCAGCCCGCAAGGATCGACGAAGAGGCGATTCGTGTGGCGATGGAGGCCGAAGGCGCCAGCCCCCGCGATCTCGCTGATACCCTGGCCGAGATGAAGGCCCGCAAGATCGCCGAACGCAACCCCGGCGCACTTGTCCTTGGCTGCGATCAGGTGCTGGAGATGGGCTGCCGCGTCTTTGCCAAACCCGCAAGCCCCGAGGATGCACGCGCCCAGCTGCGCGACTTGCGCGGCCAGACCCACTGCCTGCTGTCCGCCGCCGTGCTGTACCAGAACGGCGCGCCCCTCTGGCGCCATGTCGGCGAGGCGCGGCTGACCATGCGCGATGTCTCCGACGCCTATCTGGACGACTACCTGGCGCGCAACTGGGACAGCATCCGCCACGCCGTCGGCTGCTACAAACTCGAAGAAGAAGGCATTCGGCTGTTTTCCGCCATAGACGGCGACCACTTCACCATTCTGGGTCTGCCGCTTCTGCCGCTCTTGTCCTACCTTGGCGGCCGAGGAATCATCGACGCATGACCGATCACCCACGCATTCCCCTGGCCGCCGTTCTCGGCCACCCGATTGCCCATAGCCGCAGCCCGGCGCTGCACGGCTACTGGCTGCGCCGCTACGCGTTGAAGGGGCACTACATTCCCATCGACGTGGCGCCTGCTGACCTGGCCGATGTGGTGCACATGCTGCCCCGCATGGGCTTTGTCGGGGTCAACGTCACCATCCCGCACAAAGAGACGATCCTGCAGATCGCCGACATCGTCACCGACCGCGCGGCGCTGATCGGGGCTGCCAACACGCTGATCTTTCGCAAGGATGGCAAGATCCACGCCGACAATACCGACGGCTCCGGCTTCATTGCCAACCTGCGCCAGAACGCGCCAAAGTGGAACCCGCAGGCCGGTCCTGCCGCCGTGCTTGGCGCCGGAGGTGCTGCCCGTGCCGTCATTGCAGCGCTGATCGAGGTGGGCGTGCCCGAGATCCGCCTCGCCAACCGGACCCGCCCACGCGCCGATGCCATGCGGTCGGATTTCGGCGCAAAGGTCGTGGTGCAGGAATGGGTGCAGGCGGGAAACATGATTGAAGATTGCGCCACCGTGGTGAACACCACCTCGCTGGGCATGACCGGCAAGCCGGAGTTCCGCGTGCCGCTGGACGGGTTGAACCCGCGCGCACTGGTCACCGATCTGGTCTACACCCCGCTGAAAACCCAGCTTCTGATCGAGGCTGAAGCGATAGGCTGCACCGTGGTCGATGGCCTTGGCATGCTACTCCACCAGGCCGCGCCCGGCTTTGAGCGCTGGTTCGGCCAGCGCCCCGACGTTGACGAGGCGACCCGCCAGGCGGTTCTTTCGGCATGACCTTTCGCCTAGGCCTTACCGGCTCCATCGGCATGGGGAAATCCACCACTGCCGCCATGTTCGCTGACGAAGGCATCCCCGTCTGGGATGCCGATGCTGCGGTGCATCGCCTCTATGCCCCCGGCCAGCCCGCCGCCCTTGCCGTCGCCGCCCTGTTCCCGCAGGCGATGAACCCTGACGGCAGCGTCAACCGCCCGGCCCTGCGCGCCCTGGTCGCCGCCGATCCGGCTGTGATGGACAGGTTGAATGCCGCCGTTCACCCGCTTGTCGCCGCCGACCGTGCCGCCTTTCTTGACGCCGCACCGGCCGACATCGTCCTGCTCGACATTCCCCTGCTTTACGAGACCGGCGCCGAGGCCCATTGCGATGCCGTTGCCGTCGTCTCGGCCCCGGCCCAAGACCAGCGCGCCCGCGTCCTTGCGCGCGGCGTGACGGAGGCCGAATTCCAGATGATCCTTTCCCGCCAATTGCCCGACGCCGAAAAACGCGCCCGCGCCGATTACATCATCGAAACGCTGACCCTCGACACCGCCCGCGCAACGGTCAAGGATATCCTCTCAGACATTCGCCGCCGGATAGAACATGCGTGAAATCGTCCTAGATACCGAAACCACCGGCTTCGACCCGGTCGAGGGCGACCGCATCGTCGAAATCGGCGCGGTAGAGCTGTTCAACCACCTGCCCACCGGCCGCACCTTCCACCAATACATCAACCCTCAGCGCACCATGCCCCCGTCGGCGTTCGAGGTGCATGGTCTGGGCGACGATTTCCTGCGCGACAAGCCGGTCTTCGCGGCGATCGGTCAGGCCTTCCTCGACTTCATCGAAGACGCGAAACTGGTGATCCACAACGCCAGTTTCGACATGAAATTCCTCAACCACGAGTTGAAGCTGATCGGCCTGCCGGAAATTCCCTGGGTGCGCGCCGTCGATACCCTCGCGATTGCCCGGCAGCGGTTCCCCGGCTCTCCGGCCTCGCTCGACGCACTGTGCCGCCGCTTTGGTGTCGACAATTCCGCCCGCGAAAGGCACGGCGCGCTCTTGGACAGCGAGATCCTGGCCGAGGTCTATCTGGAGTTGATCGGCGGCCGTCAGCCCGATCTGGTGCTTGCCCCCGCCCAGGGTCAGGGCGGCACCGCCGGTGAGGGCCCGGTCAACTGGCGTGCCCGCCCGCGCCCCGCGCCTTTGCCGCCGCACATCACGCCCGGGGAAGAAGAGGCCCACGCCGCCTTCATCGGATTGCTCGGCGAAGGGGCGATCTGGCGGAAACGCGGCTGATCAGTCGATCCGCGGCCAGTCGGCCGGGGGATCGTGCCGCGGCGGCAACTCGACGAACTCCCCCTCGACGACATCGGCCGGCCCCGATCCGGCATGAACCACCTTCACACGGGCCAGCACGGCCCGTGCAACCAGCAATTGCACTGGCGGCAGAAGCAGCAGCAGCCCCAGCGCATCGGTCAGGAACCCCGGCAGGATCAGCAGCGCCGCCCCGACCACGCCCATCACGCCGCCCGCCGCCAGCCGCGCCGGATCGCGCACCGCCCGCAGCCCGTCGCGCAGCGCAAGCGCCTGCCGCACCGCGATGATCCGCAGCGCCAGCACCCCCAGCACCGCCGACAGAACCACCCATGCCAGCGTCGCCCACAGCCCGATCTGCCCGCCGATCACGACAAACAACCCGATTTCCATCAACGGCCAGCCCAGCAGCGCTACAAGCAACCACATCTCAGCGATCCTTCGTATCCTTTGCCCGCGCTGGTTTACTTGCACGGGGTCGCATCCTACATATGAACAAAGCCTCCCGCCCCCAAGGCGGGATGATACGAATGTGCAAAGGGTAGCAGATGAACTCCTCGTTGATCCAGCTTCTGGTTCTTGCCGGAATCGCGGTCTTTCTGATCCTCAAGCTGCGCTCGGTGCTGGGCACGCGCGATGGGTTCGAAAGCCGCCGCTGCCGCTCGACGACGTGCGCCCGCAGGTTCGCCGAGACTTCGAGGTGATCGAGGGCGGCAAGGATCTGGACATCACCGACCATGTTCCCGATGGCTCGCCTTCGGCCAAGGCGCTGGCCGCGATGAAGCTGGCCGAGCCTGGCTTCACCGTCGGCCCGTTCCTGCAAGGCGCGCGTGGCGCCTATGAAATGATCCTGATGGCCTTCGAAAAGGGCGAGATGGAAAGCATCCGCCCCTTCCTGTCCGACGATGTCGAGGCCTCGTTCGCCGAGGTGATCGGGGCGCGCGAGAAGGAAGGCCTGACAATCGAGGCGAACTTCGTTGGCCTGAAGGAAATGGTGCTGCAAGAGGCCACATTCGATCGCGACAGCCGCTTTGCCGAAATCACTATCCGCTTTGTCGGCGAGCTGATCTCGGTCGTCCGCAACAAGGCCGGCGAGATCGTCGAAGGCAACGCGAAATCGGTAAAGCGCCAGCGGGACGTCTGGACATTTGCCCGCAAGATGGGCGCCGACGATCCGAACTGGCAGCTTGTGGCCACCGGCGACTGAGCCTTGGGATGCGGGGGGCGCTGCTTCACTTCTGTCTGGCGGCGGGCCTGATGGCCGCCGCCCCGGCAACTGCCCAAGTGCTTGATTTCGAACAGCTTGAAGGCTGGCATGATGACGATCATGCCGCCGCTCTCGCCACCTTTCTGGTAACCTGCGACCTGATCGACGCCCCCGATTGGCGCCCGATCTGCGCGCTGGCCGCCGATGTGCCGCAAGATGATGCCTCGGCCCGCGCCTTTTTCGAGCTGGTCTTCAAGCCGGTGGTCATCGGCGATCCGCCCGCCCTCTTCACCGGCTATTTCGAGCCGGAACTGCACGGCTCTCCGGTCCGCACGCCGCGGTTCGCCTGGCCGATCTACCGCAAACCGCCCGAGGTCAGGGATGGCCAGCAATGGCATCCCCGCTCGGTGATCGAAGGCGGCATCCTGGCCGGCCGCGGGTTGGAGATTGCATGGCTCGACGATCCGGTCGACGTGTTCTTCCTGCAAGTCCAGGGATCGGGCCGCATCCGCATGCCTGACGGCCGGGTGATCCGCGTCGGCTATGGGGGGCGCAACGGCTACCCCTACCGGTCCATCGGGCACGAACTGGTGCGCCGCGGGCTTTTCACCGCCGATCAGGTTTCGGCCCAGGTGATCCGCGCCTGGGTCAAGCGAAACCCGGCGGCAGGGCAGGATCTGATGAACCACAACCCGTCCTACGTGTTCTTCCGCAAGCTTTCCGACCTGCCCGCCGACAAGGGCCCCATCGGCGCCATGGGCCGGTCGATCACTACCCTGCGCTCGATTGCCATCGACCCCGCCTTCACCCCCCTCGGCGCCCCGGTCTGGATCGAGAAGGTCGGCAACCGCCCGCTGCGCCGCCTGATGGTGGCGCAGGATACCGGCGGGGCAATCAAGGGCGCACAGCGGGCCGACATCTTCTACGGCACCGGCGCGCAGGCGGGCGACGATGCCGGCACGGTCAAGGACGGCGGGCGGCTGATCCTGCTGCTGCCGATCGACCGCGCCTATGCCATGGTTGATCCACTCTGATGCGCCGCCGACACCTGCGCCCTGAAGAGTCCGAGCTGTGGAACTCCGTCGCCCGCACTGCCCGGCCGATGCACAGCGCGCGCCAGCTTCTGCCCACGCCACCGACAGACACCCCCGTCACTCCCGAGGTGAAACACCCCGCCGCGCCGCGACCGCTGCATTTTCACTTCGGCGAACGCGCGCCCCTGCCGCTGGCCGCGACGCCCGCCACGCCGCCCCTGCGGATGGACGCCAAGACCCATGCCCGCATGACCCGCGGCAAGCTGGCGCCCGAGGCGCGGATCGACCTGCACGGCATGATCCTGGCCGAAGCGCACCCCGAGTTGGTCCGCTTCATCCTGAACGCGCAATCAGACGGGCTACGGCTGGTTCTGGTCATCACCGGCAAGGGCCGCATGACGCATGAACCCGTGCCCCGCCCCATTGGTGCGCTGCGCCACCAGGTGCCGCATTGGCTGCGCCTGCCGCCGCTGTCCTTCTGCGTCCAGCAGGTCGCCGAAGCGCATCTGAAACACGGCGGCAGCGGCGCCTTCTACGTCTACCTGCGCCGCCGTTAGCGCGGCTGCACGGGTGGCCGGTCGCGTGTTGTCCCGGTTCCTGCCGCCACGGCCTCGACCGGCGCCAGGATCACCGCCGTCGCATTCTGCACCGTCAGCACCACGCCCGGCAACAGGCCGACCCGCCGGGCCGCTTCGGCCTGGAAGGCGGCGTCCAGGTTGGCGATGCCGCCCAGCAACTGGATCAGCGCGGGCGAGGTGCCCAGGTTGAAATGCCCCGCCCCCACATCGAAGGCGGCAGTATCCAGATAGGTCACTTCCAGGCTGGCAATCGGCGTCAGATCCTTCAGATTGCCCAGCCGCTCGGGGTTCCCGGCAATGCGCGACGACAGGTTCAGGACGGAATCCTTGCGGCTCCCGAAGATCAGGAACGGCTGCGGCAGCCCGCCCATTGCATTCGCCTGGGCACGAAACAGGTCGACATCAAGATCGGGCGAGATCAGGATCACCCCGCCCAATGACGCCATCAGCCGACGGTCGCCCCGGATAGAGGCCTGGCGCAGCGTCTCCATCGTCAGCGCGCCACCCATCGAATGCGCCACGATCACCACCTGCCGTGCACCCGCCTGTGCCACTTCGTGCAACAAGGCCTCCAGCCCGTCGCGCCCGAACAGCGCCGAGTCGCGGTCGTAGACGTAGCCCAGCGGCGATCCCCGGCTCGGCCAGGCGTAATGCACCGCCACCCCCGGCACCTTCAGATCGTAATGCATCTGCGCCACGCGATAGACGCTTTCCGCCATGGTATTGTTGAAGCCATGGACATAAACGATCACGTCGCGCTGCCCGCGCCGGGCCATCGCGGCCGACAGATCCTTGCGGAAGGCCGTGGGGCTGTCGTATTGCTTGTCCGCCAGTGTCAGGAAATCTGTTTTCGGATCGGCCCGCTTCGCTGTCCGAGGCCAGGTCACCTCTCCCGGCTCCCGCTCGAACGGAACCAGGATGTCATAGCGCAGGAAGCTGGCCACATCCGCACGGCCAAAGCCGAAGCTGCCGTCTTCAGCCTTGCGCGTGGTGGCTACGAAAATCGTCTCGCGCACCCCGCTTTCCGGCGCAAGGGCAGCCTTCTCCGGCGCAATCTGGTCGACGCGAATGAATTCGCCGCGCGGGGCGCAGGCGATCAGGGTCAGGAGAAGCAGAAAGGACAGGAAGCGGCGCGCCATTGCTGATGCATTGCGGCCTTTCCCGCCGCGGTCAAGCACCCGTGACAGACGGCATGGCGCTTTTCCGCCGTGACGAACACGCAACAGTCACATATCACCGATCGGGCCAGACGAAAGGAAACGCCATGACCCTTCCCCTCTCCGGCCAGACGGCCCTTGTCACCGGCGGCGCGCGTGGCATTGGCTTGGCCACCGTCTCTGCCCTGACCGCCCTTGGCGCGCGCGTCACCTTCACCGCCCGCAGCGCGGACAGCCTCGCCGCGGCCGAAGCCGCCCTGCACGGCGCGGCCACTGGCGTTCTTTGCGACATTACCGACCGTGTCAGGCTGTCCGAAATCCTTTCCGCCGGCTTCGACATCCTGATCAACAACGCCGCCACGATCGCCCCCATCGGGCGTATCACCGACATCGAGATATCGGCCTTTTCTGCCAGCATAGAGACGAATTTAACCGCCCAGTTCAACGCCATGCGTCTGTGCCTGCCGGCCATGATGGCCAAGGGACACGGCACCATCGTCAACATTTCGTCCGGCGCGGCGCACCGCCCGCTGGAAGGATGGTCGGCCTATTGCGCCGGCAAGGCTGCTCTGGCGATGCTGACGCAATCTGTCCATCTGGAATACGCCGGCCAGGGTATCCGCTGTTTCGGCCTCGCCCCCGGCGTGGTCGACACGCAGATGCAGGGCGCCATCCGCGCTTCCGGCCTCAATCCGGTGTCGCAGATCCCGCGGACCAGCCTCGCCCCTACCGACCAACCGGGCCGTGCCGTCGCCTGGCTCTGCACCGCCGCTGCCGCCCACCTTGCGGGTCAGGAACTGGATATCCGCGCACCAGAGCTTCGCGCCGCCGCCGGACTTCCGCCCTTGGCCTGATCGCGCCGCACCGCTAACCTGCCCGCAACCCTTCAAGGAGATCGCAGATGAAATTCCTCCGCTACGGCGAACCCGGCCAGGAAAGACCCGGCCTCCTGCACACCGACGGCACCATTCGCGACCTCTCGGCCCATATCCCGGATCTGGCCGGCGCGGCGCTGACCCGCCTTGGTGATCTTGCCGCCGTTGACGCGACGAAGCTGCCCGAGGTTTCCGGCAACCCCCGCCTTGGCCCCTGCGTTGCGGGCACCGGCAAATTCATCTGCATCGGTCTCAACTATTCCGACCATGCCGCCGAAACCGGCGCCAAGGTCCCGCCAGAGCCGATCATCTTCATGAAGGCCACCTCCGCCATCTGCGGCCCGAACGACCCCATCCTGATCCCGCGCGGCAGCGAAAAGACCGATTGGGAGGTGGAGCTGGGCGTCATCATCGGCAAGCCCGGAAAATACCTGACCGAGGCGCAGGCGCTGGATCATGTCGCCGGCTATTGCGTCATCAACGACGTATCGGAGCGCGCCTATCAGACCGAACGCTCTGGCCAGTGGACCAAGGGGAAAAGCTGCGACAACTTCGGCCAGATCGGCCCCTGGCTAGTTACTCCGGACGAGGTGCCCGACCCGCAGAACCTGAAGATGTGGCTGAAGGTCGACGGGCAGACCATGCAGGACGGTTCGACGAAGACCATGGTCTATGGCGTCGCCCATCTGATCGCCTACCTCAGCCAGTTCTTCACCCTGCATCCCGGCGACATCATCTCGACCGGCACACCGCCCGGAGTGGGCCTTGGCATGAAGCCGCCCCGCTACCTGAAACCCGGCGAGGTGGTTGAGCTGGGCGTCGAAGGTCTGGGCACCCAAACGCAGACCTGCCTTCAGGACTGACAGCCCTGCGACAAGGTTCCGCTTGTCGCGGCCCTGTTTGCGTCTGGGCGCGCCGCCCTCCCGCGTGGCCGTGTTTCCCCGTTTCGTCCTCCGGAGTGGGGGGGGGGTCGCCTTTGCGGTGCTCTTTCGTGGCGCTGTTCTTCTGGACGCCGGGGCCCAAGCAGGGTCCCCGCTGATGTTCTTGCGGCAACCGGGCGGCGCGGTCAGCAGCGGCAGGCGGTCGGTTTCGCTCTGAGGGGTGCTGGTCGGACCGGACCGTCCGGCCCAGGGCTGACCACGGAATTCGAACACCGCGGGGCGGTGCCCGGAGCGGCGTGGCCGCGATTCGCGCAAGGCCCTGGCGGCAGTTCTTCGCGCGGGGGTCGGGACCCGCCTGTCGGCACTGATGAAGGCGGCGCTTTCCAGGGGCTGGAGCTTTGCCGCAGGGTTCTCTGGGGGCGCCGGGCGGCCTCGAGCCGCGCGAGGCCCGGCTTACCGGGCGCGCTTCGCGCACGAAATACCCTGCGGCTTCGCCTGCGCACCGATCTTTCCGGCAGCGACGAGATCGAGGCCTTCATCGACCTCGCGCTGGGCCTTGCCGCCCGGATCGACGCACCGGCCTAAAGCACATAGCGCGAAATGTCGGCCGAGCGCGCCAGCGCGCCGACGTTCGCTTCGACAAAGGCCTCGTCCACGACCACCTCTTCGCCGCCGCGGTCCGGCGCTGTAAAGGACAATTCCTCGAACACCCGCTCCATCACCGTGTACAGCCGCCGCGCGCCGATGTTCTCGATGCTGCGATTCACCTCGGCCGCGATCCGCGCAATCGCCGCGATGCCGCCTTCGGTGAATGAAACCGCCACATCCTCGGCCCCCATCAGGCCCGCATATTGCCGCGTCAGCGCATTGTCTGTCTCGGTCAGGATGCGCACGAAATCCTCTTCGGTCAGCGCCCCCAATTCCACCCGGATCGGAAGCCGCCCCTGCAGTTCCGGCAACAGATCCGACGGCTTGGCAATATGGAACGCACCGGACGCGATGAACAGCACGTGGTCCGTCTTGACCGGCCCGTATTTGGTGGAAACCGTCGTGCCCTCGATCAGCGGCAGCAAGTCGCGCTGCACCCCCTCGCGTGAGACATCCGCTCCCCGCGCCTCGGCCCGCGCACAGATCTTGTCGATCTCGTCGAGAAAGACGATGCCGTTTTCCTGCACCGCCTCCAGCGCCGCCGCTTTCACCGCCTCGTCATCCAAAAGCTTGTCCGCCTCCTGCCCCATCAGCACCTCATGGCTTTGCGCCACGGTCATCTTCTTGCGCGCGCCGCGCCCGCCAAAGGCCTTGAACAGATCCTGCAGACCCTGCATCTGCGTCTCCATCCCCGGCATGCCGCCCATCATCATCGGCATCTGCGGCCCCTGATCGACGATCTCGATCTCGATCACGGTGTCGTCCAGCTCGCCCCGCTTCAGCTTGCCGCGGAACATCTCGCGGGTCTGTTCGCGCGCGTCCTTGCCGGCCAGCGCCTCGACAACCCGTTCTTCCGCGGCCTTGCGCGCGCGCTCCTGCACATCGTCGCGCATCCGCGCCCGCGTATCGCTGATCGCCACATCCATCAGGTCGCGGATGATCTGGTCGACATCGCGGCCGACATAGCCCACCTCGGTGAACTTCGTCGCCTCCACCTTCAGGAACGGCGCCTTCGCCAGTTTGGCCAGTCGGCGGCTGATTTCGGTCTTGCCCACCCCGGTCGGCCCGATCATCAGAATGTTCTTCGGATAGACCTCATCGCGCAGATCATCCGCCAGCCGCTTGCGCCGCCAGCGATTGCGCAGGGCTACTGCCACGGCACGCTTGGCCTCTTTCTGGCCGATGATGAAGCGGTCAAGCTCGGATACGATCTCGCGCGGGGTCAGGTCGGTCATGCGTCACTCCGGCATCGAATAGGGGGGCAGGCGATCCTTGCCCGGAAAGTCGGGCAGGGCCTTCATCACAACGGCCCGCAACTGCACCCACCAGGTGCCGATCGCGGTGATCAAGGCGCCCAGCACGATCAGAATGAAGATCCACTGCGCCCCGTCGCCCTCGCCCATCACCCAGGCGATGACCAGCGCGATATAGGCAATCGCCGCTGTCAGGAAAGACCGCCGGTCGATCACCAGCGCCAGCACGGTAATTGCCAGCAGCGCCACCGCCAGAAGCCCGATGCCGCCCGATCCGCCGCCGCCCAGCAGGGTTACCGCTACAGTGTTCACCAGCGCCGGCGCGGCCAGCAGATGGCACCAAAACGCCGTCGCCGCATGCCGCCCCAGCCGATGCGGATCGCGGGTGTCGAACCACATTCCCACCAGGAACGCACCAATCCCGAACAGCAGCGTCGCCGTTGCGAATGCCGGGCTTTCGCGCAGATCGAACAGCCCGTTCAACCCCCCGCGACCCAACATCATTCCCGTCAGATTGGCCGTCGACGCGGTCAGCGCATAGATCGCCCCCAGCACGAAACACCCGGTCAGAAAGGCCGAGAACGGCAGCCGGAACCGCCGGTACCACAGCACCATTCCCGCCGACGCCAGCGCAAAGCCCAGAACCGCAACCATCCGTTCATCCATGCCGCTCCGGCCGAAAAGCGTGAGGGCAAAGATCAACAGCCCCGCGCCGAACGCCGAGGCTAGCACCATCGACGGCAGCGTCATCCGCCGCCCAAGGTGAAGTACCCGCCCACCACCAGGCAATCCCCGCCGTCAGCAAGGGCACCGCCACCAAAAGCCAGAAGCCGCCAAACCACGCCAGCATCGCCGACACGCCTGTCAACAGAATCACCAGACCGATCGAGATGAAGATCTCGGAAAACCCGCGAAAGAACTCGAACGGCTCGTCCTCCGACGGCATCATCGACCGCCGCCCCTCCCGCGCGTCCACCAGCGCCTTCAGCCGCGCCGCCTGGGCTTCGTCCAGTATCCCCGCCGCAACGGCAGATCGCAGGTCTTCAGGCTTCATTCGTACTCTCTCCACAAATCCAGCTTCATCTTGGCCAAAATACTCCACAGGGGGTCCGGGGGGTGTGAACCCCCCGGCGCCAAACGCCTCACGCTTTCCGTATCGTCTCCACCGTCAGGTTTCCGTTGGTGTAAACACAGATGTCCGCCGCAATCGCCATCGCCTTGCGCGCCACATCTTCCGCCGACATCTCCGAGCCCATCAACCCCCGCGCCGCCGCCAGCGCGAAATTTCCGCCCGAGCCGATCGCCGCCACATCATGCTCCGGCTCCAGCACATCGCCCGCCCCGGTCAGCACGAACAACTCTGCCCCGTCGGTCACGATCAGCATGGCTTCAAGGTTGCGCAGATACTTGTCCATCCGCCAATCCTTGGCCAGATCGACACAGGCCCGCGCCAACTGCCCCGGCGCGGCCTCCAGCTTCTTTTCCAGCCGCTCCAGCAAGGTGAAGGCATCCGCCGTCGATCCCGCAAAGCCGCAAACCACATCGCGCCCGCCAGGAGACAGCCGCCGCACCTTGCGCGCCGATCCCTTGATCACGGTCTGGCCCAGTGAAACCTGCCCATCGCCGGCCACCACCACCTCGCCCCCCCGGCGCACCGCCAGGATCGTCGTGCCGTGCCAACCGGGGAACTTGTCTTCTGCCATGCCATCAACCTTCGCTTTGCCCGGCGAATATGGCGGCCATGGCGCAGAGGGGCAAGGTGCGTCACCCCGATTGACACGGTCGCGACGGGGGCAGAGGGTTTTCCGGCATTTCAGCGGGGTTGCCATGATTCACCCGAAGAGAGATTTCCTGATCGCACTGGCGATCCTGGCCCTCTCCGTCTGTGCGGTCGCTTATGCCGCCTTCGGTCCGGGCCAGTTCGAAACCAGCCCGCCGCGCAACCTGGCCGCGGCCGTTGGCGGCCTTGGCATCCTGTTCGGTGGAATCTTCAGCCTGAACTTCTGGCGCGCCCTGCGGCTGGCCAGCCGTCTTGCGCGCGGCGAGGGGGTGATTGCCTCCTGGACGATTCCGCCCGACCAGATGCGCGCTTTTCTGGCCGCCGATGCCCGGCTGGAGGGCCCCCGCAACCTCTGGCGCCCGAAGGCCGAGGCCGCGCAACGGCCGATCACCATCTCCTTCGGCCCCGAGGTCATCGCGGTCGACGGCGCGCTGCACAGCATTCCCAGCGCGGGCATGCAATCCATGCGCGCCGTCAAGCTGCGGCCGTGGACGCCGCCGATGCTGGAGTTCTCGACCAATCTGGTGACCACCCGCTCCGGTGTGGTCGGCGGTCTTGTCACCATCAAGAGCCTGCTCCGACTACCCGCGCCAAACCTGCAGCAGGCCGAATCGCTGCGCCGCTATTACCAGGACATCCTCGACGGCCAGACCATCGTTGCCCCCGGCCGCTGGACCCTGCGGATCAAGATCGGGCTCTGGGGCGCGGTTCTGGGGTTGGCCAGTGCGCTGGCTGGCTACCTTCTGTCCGAGGCGACCGGCTGGCGTGCCGACGACACGTCCGGGATGGTCTCGCTGCTGCTGCTGATCGCCGGGCCGCTGCTGGTTCTGGGTGGGCTGCTCTTGGCGCTGATCGCCTGGCGGCTGCACGGAATCCAGCGGGGCCGGGCCTGAGTCGCCGATCACCGTGATTGGCCGCAGGGCGCGCGGCGGGCAGCAATAAGGGGCCCCGCAGGGCCCCGGTGTCGCAGTTTTCGGAAGCCCGTCAGATCACCGACTTGATCCAGGTTTCCAGCGCCGCCTTGGGCGCCGCGCCGACCTTGTTCGACACCACCTGGCCGTCCTTGAACATGAACAGCGCCGGAATGCCCCGCACGCCCAGAACCGCCGGGCTGTCGGGGTTCTCATCCACATTGACCTTCACGATCTTGACCTTGCCGGCATATTGCGTCGCCAGTTCCTCCAGCGCCGGGCCGATCTGGCGGCAGGGGCCGCACCATTCGGCCCAGAAATCCACCACCACCGGAATGTCCGACTTGCGGACTTCGGCGTCAAAGGTGGCATCGGTGACGGCGAGGGTGGCAGCGCCCATGGTCGTATCTCCTGAAGGGAATATGTCAGCTTCCGAACCTATGGACCGGCCCCCCCGAGGTCAAGCTGTAGCGGCACGCACCAGTGCCGTACTCACGATATCGGGATCAAGCCGCATCAGTTGTGCCGTGGCTGTCCACAGGATCGCCACCTCGACCCGCCGTCCGGGATAGAGCGCGGCCATTGCCTGGGCATAGGCGCCAAGCTGCCGCAGGTAACCCTCGGGCACCGCTTGCGGGGTCGCCGGCACCACGGCGTTCGACTTGTAGTCGATCACCGTCACCACATCATCGGCCACCACCAGCCGGTCGATGCTGCCCGCCAGAACCTGTCCGTTCCACGGCACCGAAAAGCCCACTTCTGCCAACGTGCCGGGGCCGAAAAGCCAGCCCAGCGCCGGGTCGTCCAGCACCGCCTGAACCGCCTCCATCAGCGGCTCCGGCACGGCAAGCGCCGCTGCGAGTGCAGCCCGACCCCTGCCATCAAGCACTGGAAAACGCTCAAGAAGATGGTGCAGCAAGGTGCCTCGTGCCAGTGCATCCGGGTCGCCCATGGCCTCTCCCGGCAGGGTCTTTTCCCCGCCGAGGTCCGAGGGCGATAGCACCTTTGCCGCCGGTTCGGGCGGCGGGGCAGGGGTCAACGCCCAGCCCGGCAGCGGGCTGCCCGCCAATGCCGCCACAGGCCGAGGCAACGGCAAATGCCAGACCCCGTAGTCGTACCGCTCAAGCCCTGCCGGACGGCCTTGCGGCAGTGCCAGAACCGGCAATTCCGCTGCCGCTTCGCGCAGCATGCCGTACCAGGACTTCTCCGAGGCCTCTCCGGCCGCCGCCACGATCAGCCAGCTCCGTGCCCGTGTCATCGCGACATACAGAAGCCGCAGCGATTCCGCCGCGCGCTTGTCGGCCTGCGCCTGCCTTGCCTGCAGCTGCAAAGGCGTCGCCTCGTCCTTGGTCAGCGCCCAGATCGGCAACCCGCCCTCTGCCGTCACGATCGACGGCTCGTTCGGCGGCCTGCGGTCTGCGGTGTCGGGCAGGATCACGATCGGCGCTTCCAGCCCCTTGGCGCCATGCACCGTCATCACCCGGATGCGATGCCCGGCGCCTTCGGCCTGACGCTTGGCTTCTACCTCGCCGCTGGCCATCCAGACCAGAAAGCCGGTCAGGCTGGGCACATCGACCCGCTCATAGGCCAGGGCCTGCGACAGCAGTTCGTCAAGCCCATCCGCAGCCTCTTCGCCCAGACGGCCCAACAGCAGGCGGCGACCGTCGTGCCGCGTCAGGATGCGGTCGATCAGCTCGTGCGGGCGCAGGAATTCGGCCTGGTCGCGCAGGTCGTCCAGCACCGCGCGCACCTGCTTCAGCGTGTCGTCATGGCGCAGCCGCTCCCACAGGAAACCCGGCCGGCGATGCGCCAGCCGGAACAGCCGGTCCTCCGACAGCCCGAAAAGCGGAGAACGCAGAACAGCGGCCAGCGACAGATCATCCTCGGGCGTGTTGAGAAACGCCAGCAGCGCGAGGATATCCTTCACCGCCAGCTCTTCGGTCAGGGTCAGCCGATCGGCCCCGGCGATCTGCAGGCCCGCCGCCTTGCAGGCCCGGATCACCTCTTCGAACAGGCCACGGCGGCGGCGCACAAGGATCAGGAAATCACCCTCATGCACCGCGCGCAGATCGCCCTTGTCGGTGATCCGCACGCCGGCGTCGATCATGGCGCGAATCTCGCCGGCAATCTGCCGGGCCAGCACGGTCTCCGCACCGGGAAAGCCGGTCTGGTCCTCGGGGCGGAACCAGTCGCCTTTTTCGGCCTTTTCCGGCTTGGGCACCGGTGGCCAGAAATCCACCCTTCCGGGCAGATCTTCGTGAAAGGCGGCATGCTCCAGCTTGCCACCCATCGCCGCCTGCCGGTCGCCCTGAAAGCACTGGTCCACCAGCCGCAGGATCGCGGGGGAAGAGCGGAAGGAATGGATCAGCGGCCGCTCGTTCAACAGCGATCCGGCCCCGGTGAACGCTTGGCTGAAGCGGGCGTGAATGGCGTCGAAAGCGGTGACATCGGCGCCCTGGAAAGAGTAGATCGACTGCTTCTTGTCACCCACCACGAACAGGGTGCGCGGCGCCTCATGGCCCCCCTGTCCAGCTGTGAACTCGGCCGTCAGAAGCTGGATCAGCCGCCATTGCGGCGGGCTGGTGTCCTGCGCTTCGTCCACCAGCACATGCGCGATGCCACCATCGAGCCGGTAAAGCACCCAGGCCGACAGCGACGGATCGGTCAGCAGGCCGGTGGCCAGCGTGATCAGATCGTCGAAGTCCAGCCAGCCACGCCGGGTCTTGGCGGCGTGATAGCGGCTCAGAAAGGCATGGGCGAACCGGTGCAGAGCCTCGGTCTTGCGGGCCAGCGCCAGCGCCAGCCGGTCGGGCTTGGCCGCGATCAGCCGGTCGCGCAGATCGGCCAGCGCCAGCCGCAGCGGGTCGTTGTCGGGCAGCAGGGCCTTGGTCGGGATGTTCACCTTCTTGGGGCGGAACGGGTCAGCCTCGGAACCCGATCCACCGACCAGCATGCTGTCCAGCAGTGCAAGTGACGCTTCCGAAGGCCGGAACGGCAGCAGGTCCGAAAGCTTGGCGTGGTTGCGCTGGTCCGTCATCCCGCCGCGCGCCAGATGCGGCAAGAGGCCCGCGATCAGATCGACTTCGGTGCCGTCGAAAGCGCGGGCCAGGACGGCGTCCTCGTCCAGCCCGTCGGGCACCCCCAAGGCCTGCCGCAACGCCGCACCCTGCGGAGCGGCGGCGAAGTCCCCGCGCGACGAGACGATAGTCTCCAGCAGCTTGACAAGATCGCCCGTGGCCCAGGCAAGAAACCCGTCCAGCAGCCCGGCTTCGGGGCCCAGCGCCATTGCCTCCAGGATGTCGTCGCGCAGAAGGCGGGCAGAGCGGTCGTCGATTTCGGTGAAGGCCGGGCTGACGCCGGCTTCCAGAGGAAAGCGGCGCAGCAGCGCGGCGCAGAAACTGTGAATGGTCTGGATGCGGATACCGCCCGGCGTCTCGATCGCCTTGGCGAACAGCTGGCGGGCGCGGCGCAGACGGGCGGGCGACAGGTCGGCATCCTCGCCCAGTTCTGCAAGGCTGGCGCGCAGCTTGTCGTCAGGGGCCATGGCCCAGGCGCCAAGCGTCTTGAACAGCCGGTTCTGCATCTCGGCCGCCGCCGCCTTGGTATAGGTGAGGCAAAGGACACCCAGCGGGTCCGCCCCGCCCAGCAAAAGACGAGCCACCCGATCGGTCAGCACCCGTGTCTTGCCTGACCCGGCATTCGCTGTCAGCCAGGTGTTCAGCGCAGGGTCCGCCGCGGCGATCTGGTTTCGGCTGGCCTCGTTCATCCTACATCCTCGACTTCGGCATCCATGGCGATGGTCCATTCCCCGAACCGCGCCAGATGGTCGAAATCACTTTCGTATTGGTCGGCCAGCGCCGCCCGCCGCGCGGTAAAGCCGGTACCCTGCTGCTGATAGGCGGCGATCAACTGCTCCAATTCGCTCAGTGCTGTGCGAATGGCAGCTTCGTCTAGGTCAAGCTCTTGCGTCTTCAGCCCCGGCTTCAGCGACTGGTAGGTGATCTTGCTGGCCACCCGCGGGCCAAGATCGGCAAAGGCCCCCAGAAGCGCCATCACTGCCGCAAGGTGCAGCTGCTTGCGGTGCTGCTCCATGTCGGCGGTCTTGGGCGGCTCGCCGGTCTTGTAGTCGATCACATGCACCGTTCCATCGGGCAGCAGGTCGATCCGGTCGGGCTTGCCGGTCAGGGTGAAAGGAACCCCCGGCAGCGCCAGCTCGGCCTTCTTTTCCAGCAGGACCGGCGTGCTGTCGCGGCGCAGGGTGGCCTCGGCGAAGGGCAGGGCGATGCGACGGATCAGGCTGCGCCATTCGGCCCGCGCCACTGGCCAGGGCACGGCATCTTCCAGCACCTCGTCGGCGATCTCGATCAACTGCCGGGCGGCGGTGTCGGCGTCCGGGGGCAGCGGGGCCGATTTCAGGAACCGCTCCAGCACCTCATGCACCACCTCGCCGCGCAGCCGGAAATCCGCCTCCGGGCGCAGCGGGTTCAGTGCCCGCAAGCGCAGGATCTGACCGGCGTAGATGTCGTAGGGGTTGGCGATCAGCGTCTCGATCTGGGTGATCGACAGCCGCGCCGGCCGCGCCTCGGCCGGAGGGCGCGGCGATGGGCGGGCGGCAGGCGTTGCCGCAGCCGGGGCATCCAGCGTCCGCACCTGGCCCAAAAGCTGCGCGCCCATGGCCTTCATCGCGTCCAGCGCCGCCGGGCCGTGCTGGTCGGGCAGGCCGCGCATCAGGTTGGTCAGCCGGTTCAGCCAGCGGGCCGGCACGGTTTCCGCCTCGTCGCTGCGCTGGGAACGGGTCAGCACCACCTGCGGCGCGCCGACCGCCATCTGGAAGTCATGCGCCGAAAGCCCCACCCGCCGTTCGGGCAACAACAGCCCGGCATCGCGCCGCAGCCGCCGGTTCAGCCAGGGGTCGGCGGCCGGCATCTCCGGCCAGGAGCCTTCGTTCAACCCGCCCAGAATGACCAGGTCCGCGCCCTGGATCCGCGCCTCTTGCGTCCCCAGGATCTGCACCCGCTCATCGGCCAGCACGGCGCTGCGCACCTGTCGGCGGGCCAGAACCCCGGCCAGCAGCGGCGCGTAGTCGTTGCCCGACAGCACCAGTTGTTCCGGCGCGTCGTGCTGCAGCTCTTGCATGGCGACCAGCGCTTCGGCGCCCGCCTCCATCTCCCATAACCCGCCAGCGCCTTCGACAGCGGACCCCCGCGCCAGGGCTTCGGTGAGGTTCCGGTGGCGGGCAACCAGGTCCGGCAACGGCCCCTCGGTCGGCTCGGCCAGTGCCGCCAGAACACGGGCCACCACGTCACCCCAGGCCGCAGCCCCTTCCTGCTTGTGGTCCTGTGCCCAGGTCTGCAGAAACCCGGCCTCTGGAAAGGCCGGGCCCTTCTGGCGCAGCCGTAGCTCCAGATCGCGGGTCAGCAGCAGATGCGGCCCGCGGTCACCACCCGAATGCGCCAGCGGATGCTTCAAAAGCGCCAGCAGCCGGTCGGTGGTCAGCGGCTTGCCCATCGCCTCGGCCGTCAGCCGCAACAACCGCCCCGGCGCGGTCTGCTGCAACGGCTGCCCGGCGGAATCGTCGGGGCGCAGGCTCCAGCGGTCCAGAGCGGCGGCAACACGGCGAGTCAGGTCGCGGTCGGGCGTGATCAGGCAGGCCTGCCGCCCGTCGTCCACGGCCTGCCGCAGCAGCAGTGCAATCGCCAGTGCCTCGTGCCGGGGCGAGGGCGCCTCGACCAGCGACATACCATGTGTCGCCGTGCGCAGGTCGCCCACGGAGGGGCCTTCACTGATCCACTGATCGGTCACCGGTGCCGGGCGCAACGCCAGCGAGATCAGCCGGTTGCGCGTTGGGGCAGGGGGCGGCACGTCATGCCACCGGCGGATGCCGGTCGGCGGCAGGTCCAGCGCGGCCAGCAGGTTGCGAAGGCGGAACTGCGGGTGGCTTTCATGGGTCAGGGCGTCGTCCATCCCCGCCCACACATCGGCGGGCAGGTCGAAGTCGAAGCCCGGCAGCACCACCGCGCCCTGGGGCATCCGTGCCACGCCCCGCATCAGCAGCGCCGTCGTCCCCCGTGACCCGGTGGAGCCAGCCAGGATCACAGGCTCCTCGGGCGGGTGCGCCTGCCAGTGCGCGATCTGCCGTTCGACCGCCAGCCGTTGCCGCGCCTCGGCGTCCAGTCGCCCGTCGGCAGCCAGCACCTGCGCCGCCACCTCAAGGAACCGCTGCGCCCGCGCCCAATGCGCCGAATGCTCCGAGACATCCAGCGCCGCGACCGTTTGCGGAGCCACACCCTCGCCGCGCATCTCGTCCATCAACCCGGCCAGGCTGTCGGCCAGATCGAACAGCGCGGAGCGCGGCGCCAGATCGGGCGAGGATTTCAGCAGCCGCTCGATCAGCACGGCGATTTCCAGCCTGCGGCCAAGGGCCGAGACCGGCTTTCCGGCAGCGGTCAGAAGCGGGTCATCGGCCAGCTCGGTGATCAGCCGCAGGCGCGGCAGGAAGGTGGCCCCGCGCGCAGCAAGAAGCTGGGTCAGCCGCCGCCGCATCCGCGCGGTGTTGACGTAAAGCGTGACCTTCGCCAGCCGCTCCGGCGCGCCGGGGCCAAGCCGGCCGAACAGGCCGTCCAGCAGCCGGGCGGGAAAGTCCACTCCGGGCGGCAGGCCGAAGACGCGCGGGCCGGGGGTGGTGAACATCAGCCGCCCCCCAACAGGATTTCGGCTCCGGTCAGACCTTCGGGGCTGCCGACGTCGCACCAGTCGCCGTCATAGCGCAGCGCATGGGCGCGGCCTGCGGCAATCATGCCGTTCCAGATGGCGTTCAGCGAAAACACATCCTCGGGCCAGGCGGCCACCGCTTCGGTGCGCAGGATTTGCGCGCCCAGATAGACCACGCCTTCGGCTCCGGTGGCACGGCGGATGCGGCCCGCAGCGTCCAGCACGAAATCGGCATTGCCGCTGCGGCCCCTGACCTGTGCGGCGTCTTGCACCAACAACAGCGCGTCCATCTCTTGCGGGTTCCAGGCATCAATCAGCACGGTCAGCGGATTTGCCCCGCGCCAGACTGCATCGGGATTCAGCGTCATCACCGGGCTTGTGCCCAAGAGGGGCAGGGCGCGCTTCAGCCCGCCGCCGGTTTCCAGAATCTGCGCGGGCTCGGCACTGATCCGAACGTCGGTTCCTGCCAGATGATCGGCCACCATCTGCCCCAGATAATGCGTGTTCACCACTATCGGAGCTGCCCCCGCCTCGTTCGCAAGGTTCAGCGCGCGGTCCAGCAACGTGTGTCCCATAATCGGGATCAGCGGCTTTGGGCGCGCCGCTGTCAGCGCGCCCATCCTTGTGCCGAAGCCGGCGGCGAACAGCATCAGGGGGAAAGAGGCAGGCCGCATCTGGCGATGATCCGTGACAGGTTTTCGGGGGTGGGTTCGGGCAACAGGGTCAGGCATTCGCGCCGCAGGCTGGACAGCGCGGGGTGTGCAAGGTTGGCCATCAGCTGGCCCCAGACCCGAGGGATCAGTGCCACATATCCGGGCTTGGCCGCTATCAGGCAAAGCCGGGCAAAGATGCCAAGGATGCGCAACGCGCGCTGGGCGCCAAGCGTGGCATAGGCCGGGGCGAACTCTGCCACGGGCAGCCCGGCTCCGGCCGCAAAGCGGGCTATTCCGGCGGTCTCGGTCTCAGCCGCCACGTCGCGCCGCGCGTCTTGCAGAAGCGAGACCAGATCATACCCCGGCTGCCCCTTCTGCGCCTGCTGGAAATCCAGCAGGCCGACGCGCGCCAGGCCCTTGCGGACGGGCAGCCAGATCAGATTGCCGGCGTGATAGTCGCGCAGGATCAGCACGCGGGCGGCATCGGCATGGCGCTCCATCGCGGCCGCCAGGCATTCGGTAAAGACCACAGCGTCAGGGCTTTGGCCGAGGATCGCGCCGGCATAGAACTCGGGCGCAAGGCCTGTCGCCGCAGCCCAGTCCTGCGCCGAAAGATCGGGCACCTCGCCGGGTGGCGGCGCCGATTGCAGCGCCAGCAGCACATCCACCGCCGCGTCGTAAAGCGGGCGCTCCATCAATGGATCGGCCTTCAGCACCTGCGTGTAAAGCGCGTCGCCCAGGTCTTCCAGCAGCAGCAGGCCGCGCGCAGGCTCGGCCTCCAGGATGCGCGGCACCGACAGGCCCAGACCTTCCAGATGCCGTGCGACGCGGATGAAATCCTCGGTATCGTCGGCGGGGCCGGGCGGGCTGTCCATCAGCACGGCAGAGCGGCCGCTCCCTGCCAGCCGCTCATAGCTGCGGGCCGAGGCGTCGCCCGCCAGATGCGACCGCGCTGCCGCGCCCCAACCGACCCGCGACAGGAAGACCTGCCTTTCCGCCTCGCGCGCTGCGGTGATCTCACCGCCTCGCAAAGTGCCTTCAACAGCTCGTCGCGCGCGCCGCAGACCAGTGCGCGCCGCGCATCGCCTTCGGGCTGAAGCCGCAGGCGGATCGCATGCGGCGGCAGACAGGGACCCAGCCGGTCCGGCCATTCGACAAGAACGATCGCCTCTTCCATCGCATCGACCAGACCCAGTTCCAGAACCTCTTCCGGGCTGGTCAGCCGATAAAGATCGGCATGCCAGACGTCGCAAGCTGGGCCCGGATAGGTCTGCACCAGCGTGAAGCTGGGCGATGGCACCTCGGTTGCCGCCCCGGCGATGGCCCGGATCGCCGCCCGCGCGACATGCGACTTGCCCGCGCCAACCGGGCCTTCCAGCAGAACGGTGTCGCCGGCACGCAAGGACCGGCCCAACGCCGCGCCGAACCGGCTGGCCTGGTCTTCATCGCACAGCAGATACTCGGCACTTCCGGGCGGGCGCATGAAGGGAGTCTACCCGCCCGCCCGCCGACCGCAAGCCGGATTGGCGCGACAATCAGGCGATCAGTACCGCCCTGGTCTCCGCAGGCTCTTCCTCGGCCAGGCGCGGCGACTGCGGCCGCTGCGTCGAGAAAGCAACCAGCGTCGACCCGTGCGGCAAGGGGCTGATCTTGCAGGCGACAAGCCGGCCGTCCAGCAGGCGGACTTCGCCCTCCCAGGGCTCACGGTCGTCGAAAGCGCCAATGTAATCTGCCAGATCGTTCCACAGCAGCGACGGCGCGGTCTGGTTGCGCCAGTCGTCGATTGCCGTCGGGCGGCCGATCTCGGGAATGGCGGCGGCATCGGGCTTGCCCCAAAGCGTGACATAGGCCCGGTTCGTCATCACCAGGCTGCCATCCTGAGAAAACACCGCCACGGCATCGCCCATCGCGTCGATCACCGCCTGACCCAGTTCCATGTCGGCGCGATAGCGGCGGGTCCGCATCATCTCGTTCGAGATGTCGTCGAACAGGAAGGCCAGCGCACCGTTGGGATGAGGCCGCCCGGTCACCCGGTAGGTCTGCCCGGAAGGCAGGGTCCAGGTTTCCTCGAACAGGCCCGAGGCGGCGGCCTCTTCCAGGGCCAGCATCTGCTTTCGCCAAGTGCGGTAATCCTTCGGCTCGGGGATCATCGAGCGTTCGCGCATCGCGTCCAGAAAGCTGGGCAGGCTTGGCCGGGCGATCAGGAACTCGGCCGGAAGGCCGGTCAGATCCATCAGCGCGGGGTTGAACAGCTGCAGCACGCGATTGCGGTCGAATATGGCAAGGCCGATGGGCAGCTGCGCGAAGGTCTTGGTCAGCGTCTGCATGAAATCGCGCAGCGTCACCTCGGCCTGGATCAGCCGGTCGGCGGGCAGGGCGTGGCACATCACCTCGTCGCCGGCGGGAACGGAGTGAACCTCGAACCAGCGGGTCGAATCGCCCACCCGGACGGCGCGGCGCAGCGGATGGGTCTGCGGCGCGTTGTCCATTTCAAAGATCTGCGGCAGGGGCCAGCTCATCTCCTGGCCCGGCTCCAGCGTTTCGGCGGCCAGCAGCAGGTAGGTTCCGTTGGCCCAGATCACCTGGCCATCGGCCCGCGTCCGCCAGATCAGCGCCGGCGACCCGGCCACGATCTCGCGGATCGAGGTCAGATCCTGCGCTTGGGCGACATCCGTCGCGCCGTCGCGTCCCGGCAGCCGTTCCTCCGAATCGGCATCCAAGAGCGTCAGCCGCGTCAGCCCGCCCAGGCATTCCGCCCGCAGGACCAGCGGCGGGTCCATGTCTTCGCGCGAGCACAGAACGAACCGGCCTTCGCGCGCGATGCCTTCGAGCCGCAGCGACAGGCCGGGGAACATCGGCTCCAGCTGGGCGATGACGCGAAACCACGGGCCGCCGGACTCCAGCCCGTGCGATACCATGGCACGGGCGGCGGGCGTGGCATCCACCAGCGCTTCGCCATCGAACAGAAAGACGGTGGTCGGGGTGGCTTGGCCGAAGATCGTGGGCCTGGCTTGCGGAGTGCCGGCCGAAAACGCCGAAATCGCGAACAGGCTGGACAGTGAGACCAGCACCGCCGTGATCACCAGACCGAAGGCAAAGGTCAGATCGACGTCCATAGCTTCTTCCCGTTCACGCACACTCGACAGGCGACATTCCGCCGACCCTATCGGCCACAAGGTTAACGAGACGTTAATCCGGAAGGAGAGCGCAATCTGCTTGCAGTTGTGCAACAGCAAGGGGTGTAGGCTCAGGTCTCGAACGGCTGGTTCGGCACGCTGGTCATGCCGGCAGGGGCCTGCAACGCTGCGATCGGCCAGACCGCCTCGACCACGGCGCCGCTGCGGTCAGGGCGTTCCTCGGGCGAAAGGAACGGATCGGCGGAATTGGCGAAGGTCAGGGCCGCCCCCGAACGTTCCAGCAGCGTCTTGGCAATGAACAGGCCCAGGCCCATGCCTTCGTATTCCGGACGGCGGCCCGGACCCTGCGCGACCGTCTCGACCGTGCGCGCACGAACGAAGGGATCGCCGATCCGCCCGATCACCTGCGGCGGAAAACCGCTGCCGTTGTCGAAGATGCGCACCGAGATCGCCTGATCCGACCATTCCGCCTCGACCCAGACGGTGCTGCGGGCAAAGTCCACGGCATTCTGGATCAGGTTGCGCAAGCCATGCACCACTTCGGGTCGGCGCAGGATCACGGGCTGCTTGCTGGCCCCTCCGGCGGCGGCGCGAACATCGAACAGCAGCGTCTTGCCACGGGCGGAGTGCGGCTCTGCCGCCTCGCGCAGAACGGCCTCCAAGGGGGCCTGTCGAAGTTGAAGGTCGTCCTTTCCGGCGCGTCCCATGCCGCGCAGGATATCGCGGCAGCGGTCGGCCTGTTCGCGGATCAGCCTTACGTCCTCCACCAGGTCCGGCTTGCCGGCAAGCTCGTCGATCAGCTCGGCGCTGACCAGCTTGATCGTGGCCAGAGGCGTGCCCAGCTCATGCGCCGCGGCAGCGACAACGCCGCCCAGATCGGTCAGCTTCTGTTCGCGCGCCAGGGCCATCTGGGTTGCCAGCAAGGCCTCGGCCATGGCGCGGATTTCGGTCGCGACCCGCCGCGCATAGAACCCCAGGAACAGGATGCCGACCACGATCGACAGCCAGAAGCCGAACCTGAACAGCGGCGGAATCGACAGGACCGAACCGTCCGCAAGCCGCATCGGCAGGTGAAAGAACGTCGCCACAGAAACGAAAGCGATCGCCACCGCGCCCAGCACAACCGTGGTCTGCAGCCGCAAGGCGCTGGCCGAGATCGTCACTGGCGCCAGCACCAGAAGCACGAAGGGATTTGTCAGCCCGCCGGTCACGAAGATAAGGAAGGCCAGCTGTGCCATGTCGAACAGAAGCGTCAGCAGGGCCTCTCCCTCGGTCAGGCGCTTGTTCTCTGGAAAGATGTAGATCGACGCCAGATTGGCGATGACCGACGCGCCGACCGCCAGGTAGCACAGCCCAAGCGGCAGGATCAGGCCAAAGTACCGGTCGGCCGCCGTTATCGCGGCGATCTGGCCAAGGATCGCGGTCCAGCGCAGCATGATCAGGGTGCGCAGACGCACGCGGTTGCTGCTGGGTAAGTCCGGGAAAAGGCCCGGCGTCAGGCTGCGCCGCATTGTCCGATTTTTCCTTCCCTGCGTTCCCCGCATTGATATGGGCTGCGAAACGCGCGATCAATGGCGCTGCAGAAAAGGGGGTCGCCATGGCGGACAACACGAAACTTCCGGCCGCTGTCGCCGCTGTGGTGGCAGCCGGGTTTCTGGCCTGGACGGGCTGGCTGATCTATGGCCGTTCGGCGGGCGGGGACGATGCCTTTGCCCAGTGCCGCAGTGGCCAAGTGGGTGGCGGCGTGGTCGGCGGGCCCTTCACCCTGGTCGACGGCTCCACCGGCCAGACCGTCACCGACGCCGATGTGATCAGCAAGCCGACGCTGGTCTATTTCGGCTATACCTTCTGTCCTGATGTCTGCCCGCTGGACATGTCGCGCAATGCCGAAGTGGCCGACATTCTGGAAGAGCAGGGCCTGGACATCCGCCTTGCATTCATCACGGTCGATCCGGCGCGTGATACCGAAGAGGCCGTTGCGGGTTTTGCCGCAAACATCCATCCCAAGGCCATCGGCCTGACCGGCTCCGAAGAGCAGATCCGCACCGCCGCCAATGCCTATAAGGCCTATTACAAGAAGCAGGAGGCGGAGGACGAATTCTATCTTGTCGACCATTCCGCCTTCACTTATCTGATGCTGCCCGGCAGCGGCTTTCTGGATTTCTACAAACACGCCGCTCCGGCCGATGAAGTGGCCAAGAGCGTCGCCTGTTATCTGAGCGTGCCGGACGGCCGAAATTGACCCGGCAACCGCCCGGCACTAGAACAGGGTCGAACAGCGAAAGGAAAGCGCATGGCTGAAGACCTGGGCGCCCAGCTTGGGCCGGACCGCACGCTTCTGCTTGTCGATGATGACGAGCCCTTTGTGAAGCGGTTGGCGCGGGCCATGGAAAAGCGCGGCTTCATCCCCGAAACGGCCGAAAGCGTGGCGGCCGGAAAGGTCATCGCGCAAACCCGGCCGCCCGCCTATGCCGTGGTCGACCTGCGTCTGGAAGATGGCAATGGGCTGGATGTTGTGGAAACCCTGCGCGAAAAGCGGCCCGATTGCCGGATCGTCGTGCTGACGGGATATGGCGCCATTGCCACCGCAGTGGCCGCCGTGAAAATAGGCGCCATCGATTATCTGTCGAAACCGGCCGATGCCAATGACGTGACGAATGCCCTTCTGGCCCGCGGAGAATCACTTCCCGCCCCGCCGGAAAACCCGATGTCGGCGGATCGCGTGCGTTGGGAACATATCCAGCGGGTTTTCGAGATGTGCGACCGCAATGTATCGGAAACCGCGCGGCGCCTGAACATGCATCGCCGGACGCTTCAGCGCATTCTGGCGAAAAGAAGCCCTAAATAGAACGGGCGAATTGCAATTCAGATCCTTTTCGGATATCGGCGCCGCACAGAACCTAGAAAGGGCGTGAAATGAATATTGACCTGAAATCGCTTTCGCTGAAAGATCTGAAGGATCTGCAATCGCAGGTGGCAAGGGCCATTTCTTCTTTTGAAGAGCGCAAGAAGAAAGAGGTCCTCGCAGAGCTGGAGGAAAAAGCCCGCACCATGGGCTATTCGCTGGCCGAACTGACCGGCGCGCCGAAGACCCGCAAGCGCACCGCCTCGGCGCCGAAATATGCCAATCCGGCGGACAAGTCGGAAACCTGGACCGGCCGTGGCCGCAAGCCGCGCTGGTTTGCCGACGCCCTGGCAAAGGGCAAGAAGCCCGAATCCATGGCAATCTGACCTCGGATCAGTCGGCGCCCAACAGCGCCTGATGACGTGCCACGAATTCCGCCCGCACCGCTGCGGGCGGCCGCAGCCGGATCTCAAGACCCCGTAACAGGGCCGATTCCGGCCGTCCGAACAGCTTGTCCGCTTCGGGCTCGGAGAACCCGGCGATCTGTAGCGCCTCGAGCCATGCCGATACCCGGTCCGCCGCCTTGATTGCCTTCTTGATCGGCGCGGGCAGCGTGGCGGGCAAGCCGAACCGAAGATGCACCGCCGCCGTCAGCCGTTCGTCCAGCGCGCCGTAGCCCGGCCCCACCGCCGCCTTCACCGGGCTGATCATGTCGCCGATCACATATTCGGGTGCGTCGTGCAGCAGCGCGGCCAGTTGCCATTTCGCGGCAACCTTCGGATTGGCGCGGCTGAAAATCTCTTCCACCAGCAGCGAATGCTCAGCCACCGAATAGGGCCAGTCGCCCCGTGTCTGCCCGTTCCACCGCGCCACGAAGGCCAGGCCATGGGCGATGTCCTCGATCTCGATATCGACCGGCGTCGGGTCCAGCAGGTCCAGCCTGCGACCAGACAACATCCTTTGCCACGCGCGCGGCTGCTTCATCATTGGCCCCTTGGTTGTCTGATCGTCGGTTCAATGCTATCTGCCCCGCCAGCATAGGATCAAGGAGTGCGCCGCATGGCGAAGGATTACGTCGTCAAGGATATCGCTTTGGCCGAGTTTGGCCGCAAGGAACTGACCATCGCCGAAACCGAAATGCCGGGTCTGATGGCCTGCCGCGAAGAATTCGGCACCACCAAGCCGCTGAAAGGCGCGCGCATCGTCGGGTCGTTGCACATGACGATCCAGACCGCCGTGCTGATCGAAACGCTGACGGCGCTGGGGGCCGATGTGCGCTGGGCCTCGTGCAACATCTTCTCGACCCAGGATCACGCGGCTGCAGCGATCGCGGCGGGCGGCACGCCGGTTTTCGCGGTCAAGGGCCAGACGCTGACCGAGCATTGGGATTACCTGGATAAATCCTTCATGTTCCCGGAAGGCGCGAACATGATCCTTGATGATGGCGGCGACGCCACGCTTTACGTCCTTCTCGGCGCCCGCATGGAGGCGGGCGAAGATGTGCTGGCGGTTCCCGGCTCGGAAGAGGAAGAGGTTATCAAGCTTCAGATCCAGAAGCGCATGAAAGAAAGCCCCGGCTGGTTTGCCAAGACCAAGGCCGCCATCAAGGGCGTGTCCGAGGAAACCACCACCGGCGTCCATCGCCTGTATGACCTGCACAAGAAGGGCCAGCTGCCCTTCCCGGCGATCAACGTCAACGACTCGGTCACCAAGTCGAAGTTCGACAACAAATACGGCTGCAAGGAATCGCTGGTCGACGGTATCCGCCGCGCCACCGATACCATGATGGCCGGCAAGGTTGCCGTGGTCTGCGGCTATGGCGACGTTGGCAAGGGCTCGGCCGCCTCGCTGCGCGGCGCCGGTGCCCGCGTCAAGGTGACCGAAGTCGACCCGATCTGCGCGCTGCAGGCCGCGATGGATGGCTTTGAGGTGACGTTGCTGGAAGATGAAGTCGCCAGCGCCGACATCTTCATCACCACCACCGGCAACAAGGACGTGGTCCGCATCGAGCATCTGCGCGCGATGAAGGACATGGCCATCGTCGGCAACATCGGCCACTTCGACAACGAAATCCAGGTCGCCGCGCTGAAGAACCACAAATGGACCAACATCAAGGACCAGGTGGACATGATCGAGATGCCCTCGGGCAACCGCATCATCCTGCTGTCCCAGGGCCGCCTGTTGAACCTCGGCAATGCCACCGGTCACCCCAGCTTCGTGATGTCGGCCAGCTTCACCAACCAGGTGCTGGCGCAGATCGAGCTGTGGACCAAGGGCAAGGACTACGCCCCCGGCGTCTACATCCTGCCCAAGTCGCTGGACGAAAAGGTCGCCCGCTTGCACCTGAAGAAGATCGGCGTGAAACTGACGGAACTTCGCAAGGATCAGGCCGACTATATCGGCGTGGCTGTTGAGGGCCCGTTCAAGTCGGACCACTACCGCTATTGATTGCTGTCCGTCGAAAGCCGCCCCCCTCGGCACGCCTGAGGCGGGGCGGCGTTTTTTCCCATTGCCTCACAGGGCTGATCGCCTAAGCTTCTCCCGTCTCTCCCGAGGGTGGGGAGGTTTATTGGTAACGAAAACCAAAGCGAGGGCCAAATGGGCAAGCGGGACGAACTGATCGCGAAATATGCCGACGATCTGAAGACCAAGTGCAAGATGAACCCCGACATGGCGCTTTTGACGAAGGTGACCATCGGTTGCGGCCCGTCGATCTATGACAACGACGCGCAGACCGTCGCCGCCAGCGACCCCGAAGAGCTGGAGCGGATCAAGAAGAATTTCCTGATGAAGAAACTGGGCCTGAAGGATGGTCCGGCGCTGATGGAAGGCATCAATGCCGCCGTCGAGACCTATGGCAAGTCCGAGCGCAACAAGTACCGCGCCCCGTTCTACTACATGCTGACCAAGCATTTCGGCAAGGAATCGGTCTACAAGTAGTCCCGGCGCCTGTCGGCACGGATTGCCAATTCCGAAGCGGGCGGCCAAAGTGCCGCCCGTTCCCGTTCTCAGGCCCGCGATGACCACCGAAGCCCAGCCCTCTGCACCCGCAATCGAAGCCACCGTCGTGCCGGTGATCCTTGCGGTCGCCTTGGGGCATTTCCTGAACGACCTGATGCAGTCGCTGATCCCGGCGGCCTATCCGCTGCTGAAGGACAATCTGTCGCTGACCTTCACCCAGATCGGCCTGATCACCTTTGTCTTCCAGGGCACCGCGTCCATCCTGCAGCCCTTGGTCGGGCTTTACACCGATCGCCGCCCGCTGCCCTATGCCATGGCCGGGGGAATGGCCTCCACCGGGTCGGGGCTGGTGCTGCTGGCCCATGCCCAGAGCTTCGGAATGATTCTCGTTTCGGTGGCACTGGTCGGTCTTGGCTCGGCCATCTTCCACCCCGAGGCCTCGCGCATTGCCCGGCTTGCGGCCGGAATGCGGCCCGGCTTCGCGCAATCGGTGTTCCAGGTCGGCGGCAATACAGGCTCGGCGCTGGGCCCGCTGGCAGCGGCCTTCGTCGTTCTGCAACGCGGCCAGGTCTCGATCGAATGGTTCGCCGTCGTGGCGCTGGCGGGGATGGTGGTGCTTTATGCCGTGGGCCGCTGGTATGTCGCCGCCGGGGCCCAGCGCGCCCTGGCCCGCAAGTCGCGCGCCCGATCTTCGGCGCCGATGCCGCCTTCGGTGGTGCGCAAAGGGCATGGCACTGCTGATCCTGCTGATGGTGTCGAAGTTCGTCTACTCCGTCTCGCTGTCCAGCTACTACACCTTCTATCTGATCGAGCAGTTCGGCCTGACCAAATCCGGCGCCAACCTCTGCCTGTTCATCTTCCTTGCCGCCGTTGCCGCCGGAACCATCATCGGCGGCCCGATCGGAGATCGCATCGGCCGTCGCCGTGTCATCCTGTGGTCGATCCTTGGCATCCTGCCGCTGACGCTGGCGCTACCCTGGCTGCCGCTGGTGCCCACCGTGATCGTTGCGGCACTGGCCGGCATGGTGCTGGCCTCGGCCTTCCCGGCGATGGTGGTCTACGGGCAGGACCTCTTGCCGCACAGCACCGGCATGGTGGCAGGTCTCTTGTTCGGCCTGGCCTTCGGCATCGCCGCCTTTGGAGCGGCCGGCCTTGGCGTGCTGGCCGACATGTGGGGCATCGTCGCCGTCTACAAGCTGTGCGCCGTCCTGCCAGCACTGGGCCTTGCCGCGTTCTTCCTGCCCGACGCAAGGCACTAGGGCGGCTTGCACTCTCCAGGCCACAAGAACCGCCCCCGCAGCAATCAGTGCCACACCGGCCCATTGGGTCAAAGCCAGACGCTCTCCCGGAAAGACAGCGGCAAAGATGGCCACCACCACCACGCTCATCTTGTCCAGCGGCGCCACGCGCGAGGCATCGCCCAGCTTCAGCGCGCGGAAGCAACACAGCCAGAAAGCTCCCGTCGCCAGACCGGACAGCACGATGAGCCATAGGCCTTTTCCCGGCAGTTGGCCCAAGGGCTGCCACTGGCCCGAGGCCAGAACCAGAATCGTCAGCGCGGCCAGAACCACCACCGTCCGCAGCAGCGTCGCAAGATCGGAATTGATCCCCGTGATGCCCACCTTGGCAAAGATCGCGGTCAGCGCCGCGAAACCCGCCGACAACAGCGCCCAGACTTGCCAATGCTGGAAAACCCCTGCATTCCCGCCCCCCTACGTTTCGCAACGCCACCAAAAGCCCTGCGCTGACCCCACCAGATCAGCATTCTGCCTCTCGCAAGAGCCGGCGCCGCAAATTCGCCTCTAATTCTTGAGGCTTCGGCTTTGCCATCGGGCACAGATTCCCGCTATGAAGATCTTCGACAGGGCAGAAACGCCCGAGACCCTTTTTCAGAACACGTGCGGTGCCAGGGGAGCGCGTGGGGTGGATGGAGGGTCTCGTAGGGGTGCGGGGCCCTCCATTTCGTTTTTCCCGACGATTCCCTACCTGCCCCCGCAAGGGGGTTTTGCGCGGCCCCTCTCCGGGCTATGCCTCGGTAACCCGAGTTGCCGAGCTGTCCCATGCCCCCGATCAATCTGACCCAGCTTTGCCAGGATCTGGCCCTTGCCTTCACCCGCCAACCCAGCGTGACGGGCACGGCGGACGAGGCCGCTTTTGGACCGTGGCTCGCCAGCCATCTGCGCGCGCAGACCTGTTTCGGCGACACTCCGGAAATCTGGTCCTTCCCGGTAGCCAACGGCGATGCCCGCCACTGTGTCGCCTTGCTGATCCGCGGGACCGGGGTAGATACCGTACTGCTGACCGGGCATTACGACACCGTCACCACCGCCGACTATGGCGATCTGCAACCGCTTGCCATCGACCCGCCTGCCTTGGCACAGGCGCTGTTGCGCCGCGTCAAGGATGCCGCTCCCGGCACGCGCGAGGCGCTGTTGCGCGAAGACCTTGCCTCCGGCCGCTTCCTGCCGGGCCGAGGCCTTCTGGACATGAAGGCGGGTCTTGCCGCCGGCCTTGCCGCCATGGCCGCGCTGGTGCAGGACGGGCCGCTGCCCGCGAACCTGCTGTTCCTGGCCGTGCCGGATGAGGAGAACGCTTCTGCCGGCGCGCGCGGCGCGGCACGGGCCCTGCCGCAGATTCTATCGACCCGCGGCCTTGGCCTGCGTGTCGCGATCAACCTCGACGCCATCGCAGATGATGGCGATGGACGCGCTGGCCGGGTGCTGGCCCTTGGCACCGTCGGCAAGGTGCTGCCCACTGCCCTCGTGATCGGCGCGCCGGTTCACAGCGGTTTTCCCCTGCGCGGGGTCAACGCCGCCGTGCTGGCCGGTGCCATCGCGCAAGCGCTGGAATGGGCACCGGAACTGACCGACGATACCGGGACTGAACCCGGCACCCCGATCAGCCTGCTGTCGCTGAAGGACGGCAAGGCCGGCTATGACGTGACCACCCCCGCCACCGCCTTCGCCACCTTCAGTGTGCTGAACCAGACCAGAGATCCTGCCACAGTCCTGCCCATCGTGGCGCGGCTGGTGGACCGGGCGGTGTCGGAATGCGTCTCTGTTCTCGCCAAACGCGCCGCGAAATCCGGGCAAACCAAAGGCATCATCGGTGCCCCCCTGTCGGTGCCGATCCTGTTCTATGCCGACCTTCTGTCTTTGGTCCGTGCCGCCGACCCGGCCATAGACGAGCTTCAGGCGACCGAGGCGCGCCGCCTTTCGGCCTCCGGCGCCAGCCTGGCGGACATCTGTCAGACCCTGACCACCGATCTCTGGGCCCGTTCTGGCCTAACAGGTCCCGCCGTGGTGCTGGGTCTTGGCTCCACCCCCTACCTGGCCACGCATCTGCGCAATGCCGCAGTCGAGGCGGCCGCCCATTCCCTTGCCGCGGACTGTGCGCAAGCCCATGGCACGAGCCTTTCCTGCGTCGACTACTTCGCCGGCATTTCGGACATGAGCTTTTTCGGCCAGGCCCCTGCCGGCGCCTTCACGGCGCTTGCTGCCCAGACACCCGGCTGGAATACGCTTGTCGGCCTTGGCCCGGACAGCATTGCCAACGTTCCCACCGTGAACCTGGGTCCATGGGGTCGCGACTATCACACGCCCCATGAGCGGATCGAGATCGACTACGGCTTCCGCATCCTGCCCCGGCTGTTGCGCGATCTGGTCTTGCGGATCCTTGCGACCCCGACCTGACGGCTTCGCTCGCTTACGGCTCCACCCCGCCAAGGCGGCAGATGATGCCCCACTCCTCGGGACTGACCGGCTGCACGGACAGCCGCGAGTTGTTGACCAGAACCATCCCGTCCAGCCCTGGCGTGACCCTGCAGTCCTCCAGCGTGACCGGGCGTTTCAGCGGCTTGATAGCCTTGATCCAGACGCAGTCCCAGCGCGGGTCGTCGGTCGTGCTGTCGGGACTGCTTTCGCGGCAGACCTCGACGATGCCGACGATCTCCTTCCCGACGTTCGAGTGGTAGAAGAACCCCCGGTCGCCCAGCTTCATTGCCCGCATGTTGTTTCGTGCCTGATAGTTGCGCACGCCATGCCATTCCTCGCCCGCCTCGCCCTTGGCGATCTGGTGATCCCAGCCCCAGGTGTCGGGCTCGGACTTGAACAGCCAGCAGGTCATCCGATCACCTTCTTCCATTCGCGGCAATCGACAGAGCCGAACAACCCCGCCCTCGCGTAAGGATCTGCCGCCGCCCAATCCTTCGCAGCCTGCAGGTCGGCCACCTCCAGCACCACCAGAGAGCCGCACATCCCGCCCTCGGCATCCAGAAACGGCCCGGCCATTTCGACCACGCCCGAGGCCGCGATATGCGCCAGATGCGCCTCGCGGTTGGCCTTGCGGACCTCAAGCTGCCCCGGCTTGTCGATGCAGATCAGCGCCACGCGCATGGGTTCACTCCTGTTTCAGCGGCCGCGACATCAGTTCGCGCACGGCCTCGGCCACGTTGATCTCCTCGCCGGTCAGCCGGGCAACCATGCTGGCCACCGGCATCTCGATGCCTCGCGCGGCGGCCAGGCGGGCCACGGCGCGGGCGGTCGCCACGCCTTCGACCGTCGCCTGCGGCACCGGCTTTCCCGCCCCCAGCGCCATGCCATGCGCAAAGTTGCGCGACTGCGGCGATGTGCAGGTCAGGATCAGGTCGCCCAGACCCGACAGGCCCGCAAGCGTCTCGGCCCGCGCGCCGAGGGTCAGGGCCAGGCGCAGCATCTCGGCATAGCCGCGCGTCACCAGCGCCGCCCTCGCGCTGTCGCCCAACCCTGCGCCGATGACAACGCCGGCGGCGATCGCGATCACGTTCTTCAACGCCCCGCCCAGTTCCGCGCCGACCAGATCATCGGTCCGGTACAGTCGCAGGCTGGGCACGGAAAGCGCCGCCTGCAGCGCCTCTCCGCGATCGGCGGCGCAGGCAAGCGTCAGGGCCGTCGGCAGGCCGCGTGCAATGTCGGTGGCAAAGCTTGGCCCGGTCAGCACGCCGACAGCTGCTCTCGCGCCCGCTTCTGCCACCACCTCGGCCGGGCCCTGCAGGGTGGCAAGGTCAATACCCTTGCAACAGGCGATCAGGTCGTGGCCCAGCAGTGAAGCGCCGTCCCGCGCCAGGAAATCGCGCAGTTTCTGCATCGGCAAAGCAAGCAGAATTATCGACGTTTTCGCAAGATCAGAGACGTTTTCCGGCAAAAGTACCGCCTCGGGCAAGGCAATTCCCGGCAGCCTCGCGCTTTGCCGGTCCGCCCGCAATCGGGCGTCTCGCCCCCACAGTGCGACCTGACGCCCGCCGTTGGACAGGGCGACTGCCAAGGCCGTTCCGAAGGCGCCTGCCCCGGCGATGCCGATCATGCCTTGGCCCCCCTTTTTCCCGCGCCGATCACCGGCACGGCGGTTTCATCCAGAGGCCAGCGCGACCGGGCGGCAAGCGCTGAGTCATCGCGGCCGCCGACCAGATACCGTTCGATCCCGGCCCAGGCGATCATCGCCGCATTGTCGGTGCAAAGCGCTAGAGGAGGGGCGACGAAGCGCGCGCCCGCATCACGCGAAACAGTCTCTAATCTTGCCCGAAGCAGCGTATTGGCCGCCACTCCTCCGGAAACGGCCAGCGCTGGTGCAGGGAACGCAGCCAAGGCCCGTCGCGTCTTTTCTGCCAGGACGTCGGCCACAGCCGCCTGAAACCCGGCGCAGAGGTCTTGCCGGTCCTGGACCGAAAGCCCGCCTTTCGCGGCCAACAGATCATCGCGCGCCCGCAGCACGGCAGTTTTCAGCCCGCTGAACGACAGGTCGCAGCCCGGCCGGTCCAGAAGCGGTCGCGGAAAGGAAAACCGGCGCGGGTCGCCCAGCGCCGCTTCGCGTTCGACATGCGGCCCGCCGGGCTGCGGCAAGCCCAGGAGCTTGGCGATCTTGTCGAACGCCTCGCCCGGCGCATCGTCGATCGTGCTGCCCAGACGGCGAAAGCCTTGCGGTCCGTCGACCGCCAGAAACTGGCAATGCCCGCCGGAAACCAGCAACATCAGATAGGGATAGGGCAGGCCATCGGTCAGCCGGGGGGTCAGGGCATGGCCGGCCAGATGGTTGACGCCGACCATCGGCAAGCCTGTCGCAGCTGCCAGCGCCTTGGCCGTCATCAGGCCCGACAGCACGCCGCCGATCAGCCCCGGTCCGGCCGTAACGGCAATTCCGTCCAGTGCGTCAAGGTTCACTCCGGCTTGCGACAGCGCCTCGGCAATGCAGGTATCCAGCCGCTCGACATGGGCGCGCGCGGCGATTTCAGGCACGACACCGCCGAAATCAGCATGCAAAGCCGTTTGCCCCTGCACGATCGAGGACAGGATCTCTCCTCTCCCCTCGTCATCCATGCGGACGATGGCCGCGGCGGTGTCGTCGCAACTGCTTTCAATGCCAAGAAAGATCAGCGATCCGGTCATGGTTGCGCTTGTGAGGGCCTGCCAGACGCAGGTAGCATCCGCCTGCCCGATGCACAATGCCGCGACCCTAAGGCTTGACACCCATGCCCCTTTCCGCCGTCCCGGTGCTGATCACCCGGCCCCAACCGCAGGCCGGGCGGCTGGGGCAACAGCTGACTGCGGCCCTCGGTGGGGCCGTGCGGCCGGTTCTGTCGCCCCTGATGGCGCGTGAATTCCTGGCGCCGCCGCTGCCGCCGGGGCCGCATGAGGCGCTTTTGCTGACGTCGGAGACCGGGGCAGAGGCGGCTGGGCGGCTGCGGGCGGCGGGGCAGTCGCTGCCGGACACGCTTCATTGCGTGGGTACGCGCACGGCCGAAGTCGCACGGCGTCACGGTTTCGACCCGATCACGATCTGCGATACGGCGAAAGACCTGATCGCGCAGTTGCGCAAGACGGCGTCGTCCGGACCGCTGCTTTACCTGCACGGCAGCGACGTTTCGGCGCGGCTGGATCTGGCGTTGGAAGAGGCCGGGATTCGCGCAACCTCGGCGGTTGTCTACGCACAGCGCCCGCAACCGTTGTCGGAGGCGGCCCGGCATCTGCTTGACACCCCCGGCCCCGTGGTGGTCCCGCTTTATTCCCCGCGCTCCGCCCGGCTTCTTGTTGATGCCCTGCCAGAGCGGGCAAGGGCGGAAATCCTGCCCTGCGCCATCTCGGAAGCGGTACTTTCTGCCTTGCCAGAGACGATTCGGTGCCGTGCTGTCGTGGCAGACAGGCCGGACGGCGCGGCCATGAAGCAGGCGATCCTCCGCGTCATCTCGTCCCTGTTGCCTTGAAGCTGCGGGCGGTCGGTGATTAGCTGGCCAAGTGACCTTGCCCAAATCGGAAGGACCCGTCGGGAATGTCGGCAGAACAGGACCCAGTCGATCCGCCCGACCTCCCCCCGGAAGTTGCCGAGGTATCCGTCGAGCCGCCAATGGAGCCGGCCGAAGAGCCATCTTCACCGGCGCGGTCGCGTGGCCGCGGCCGGTCGATCGCCACGGTGCTGGGGCTGGCAGTTGTGGCGGCGGCGGGCTTCGGCTTTGCCTGGTTCGACCCGATGCAGTTGCGCGGCGAAAACCCGATCCCGGCGCTGCAGACCGGGATCGCCGACCTTGACGCCCGTCAGGCCGGTGACGACGCGGCTTTGAAGGCGCTGTCCGGACGGATCGACGGGGCCGAGGCTGCACTGGAGACGCAGGCCGAAGCGACGGACCGACTGGCCGACCTGGCAACGCGGCTGAAGGCAGTCGAGACCACGCTTGCCGCCCTGTCCACGGCGCCTGCGAATGCCGATGGCTCCATCCCTGCGGCCAGCTTTGCCGCCCTTGTGGCCGAAGTCGATGCGCTGAAGGCCGCGCCGGCGACCGGGGACGAGACAAAGCTTCGCGCCCTTGTCGATCAGGCGATGAGGGACTGGACGGCCGATCAGGCTGCTGAGGCCGAAGCCGCCGCTGCCGATGCCCGCGCCAAGGCGGCCCGGATCGAAGCGCTGGGCCGGATCAAGGCGGCGGCGCTAAGCGGTGCGCCCTATGCCGAGTCGCTTGCGGCACTGGACGGCTTGGCCGTGCCGGACATCTTGCGCCAGTTCGCCGACACCGGCATGCAGACGCCGGGCGCTTTGGCCGAAGCGTTTACCCCCGCCGCGCGCGATGCGCTCGATGCCGCACGGCGAGCCAGCGGCTCGGACGGCGTGACCGGCGGCTTCTGGAATTTCCTGCGTATCCAGACTGGCGCGCGGTCGCTGGAACCGCGCGAGGGCGACGACCCCGATGCCATCCTGTCGCGCGCCGAGGCCGCGGTGCGGGCGGGCGACATCCTGGCCGCACTGGACGAGCTGGCCGCACTTCCCGCCGAAGGGCAGTCCGCGATGGAGACCTGGATGGCAAAGGCGAAAGACTATCTTGCGGCAGAGCAGGCGCTGGCGGCGCTTGCCGCCTCTGTGGAAGAATAGGGGGCGCAGGTGATCTGGTCGCTGACAAAGGTCGTTGCATTTCTTCTTGCCATCGCTGCGCTGGCGGTTCTGGCCGGGATGCTCTCGGACACCGGCGAGACGCTGCGGATCAGCGCCGGGGGGATGGAGTTCACCCTTGGTCCGCTGCAGGCCGTGGTGCTGGGCGGGTTGCTTCTGGTGACGGTCTGGCTGGCTCTCAGGGCGCTGGGCCTGATCGGGGCCACGATCCGCTTCATCAACGGTGATGAAACCGCGATCAGCCGGTTTTTCGACCGCAACCGCGAACGCAAGGGCTATGCTGCGATGTCCGAGGCGCTGGTTGCGCTGGCCTCGGGTGAGCACGCCGCCGCCATGCAGCGCGCCCGTGCGGCGGAACGGTTGCTGAACAAGCCGGAGCTGACGACGCTGCTGCTGGCGCAGGCGGCCGAGGCGGCGGGCGACAACAAGGCGGCGGTTTCGGCCTATCGCGACCTGCTGCAGTCCGAGAACACGCGCTTCGTGGCAGTGCGTGGGCTGTTGCGGCACAAGCTGGCCGAGGGCGATACCGACACTGCGCTGAAGCTGGCGGAAAAAGCCTTTGCGCTGAAGCCGCGCCATGCCGAGACGCAGGATATCTTGCTGAAGCTGCAGGCCGATGGCAGTGACTGGAAGGGCGCCCGCGCCACGCTGGGGGAAAAGCTGCGCAGTGGCGCACTGCCACGCAGCGTCTATCGCCGTCGCGACGCGCTCTTGGCACTGCAAGAGGCCCGCACGATCCTGGACGAGGGCAGCACCGTCGAGGCGCGAGAGGCCGCCGTCGAGGCGAACCGCCTGTCGCCCGACCTGATCCCGGCGGCCGTCATCGCGGCCAATGCGCTGACCGACAAGGGCGACCGCAAGGCCGCGACCCGCGTGCTGAAAAAGGCATGGGAGGCGCAGCCGCATCCCGACCTGGCCGCCGCCTTTGCAGCGATCGAGCCCGAGGAAGGCCCGGAAGACCGGCTCAGGCGGTTCAAGGTGCTGCTGGCGATCCGGCCGCAGGACGAAGAGACCCGCCTGACCCGGGCCGAGCTCTTGCTGGCGGCGAAGGATTTCACCGGCGCGCGCGAGTCGCTGGGCAGTCTGGCCGATGATCACCCGACCCAGCGCACCCTGGCCATTCTTGCCGCGGCTGAACGCGGGGCGGGCGCCGATGAAGCAACCGTTCGCGGCATTCTTGCGCGGGCGCTGACGGCCTCGCGCGGGCCGCAGTGGTGTTGCGACAAATGCAGCGCGGTGCAGGAAAGCTGGCAGCCGATCTGCCCCGATTGCGGCGGGTTCGACACGTTGTCCTGGCGCGAGCCGCCGCATGAATCGCGCCTGCATCCCGGCACCGCCAGCGACCTTGCGCCCATGCTGTTCGGCCGCGACCCCGAACCCGTGGTGGAACCCGAACCGCAAGAAGAGCCCCCGCCGGAAGAAGGCCCCGCCGAGAACCCCGACGAAATCCTGAGGCGGTCAAATTAGGGCTACACAGCCGCCGGAACCGGTGTTAAGAGCCAGCCCGGATCAGCGCCCCCGGGCCTGTGATCCGCCGGCGGCCGGAACGGGCTGCAGAGGGAAGTGCCGGTGTAGCTCAGCTGGTAGAGCACGTCATTCGTAATGATGGGGTCGGGGGTTCGAGTCCCTTCACCGGCACCACTTCTTTCCCGAACGAAGCCGAAAGACACTCGGACGGCCGATGACGACGAACGCGTCCGTGTAAACGCCGCGATGGTGTGTACGCAGTTCGACGGGCTGAAAACGGCACTGCTCCGCCATGTGGCGCTGGTGACGTGGTCGACGCGCTTTCTCGGCCTGTTCGACGGCCATGCAAAGGCAAAGCCCTACACCCCGTTTCCGCAAGCAAGTCCGCGCCTGCCGGGGCCGGACTTCTGTTGCGCGCAAAAGGACCTGGTCTGCGAGACGGCCGTCAGGCGCGAAATCGGCTGGATCGTGCAACGCGCACACGCTGATCGCCCTTGTCGCCGCCGACCAGACCCGCGGGTCTGGTGCGCGCCCGACCTTGCAGCAATCAGGCCTCACCCCAGCTCCTGCCGAAGACCCACCGGTCTGCGTTGTCAGGCTGCGCGGCGTCGCTGGATCTGGCTTGGGCGCAATGTCGCCACCGCGCGACGGCCTGGCTCAGATCGTCGCGACGGCCTTTGCCAGCAGGTCGCGCACCTGGCCCGCGACGGCCTGCAATGCGGCATTGTCGATCGCCAGCATCGAGGCAACCGGGTCGATCGCGCTGATTTCGACCCCGCCGTCGACCTCGCGCAGAATCACGTTGCAGGGGAGCATTGCACCCACGCGCGGCTCCATCCCGATCGCCTGGTACGCCATCTTCGGATTGCAGGCGCCGAGTATCCGGTACCCCGGCATGTCCAGGTCAAGCTTCTTCTTCATCGTCGCCCTGACGTCGATTTCGGTCAGGACACCAAAGCCGTGCTCTGCCAGCGCCTTGCGTGTGCGGGCGTCGGCATCGTCAAGGCTGGCGCCGGTGACAAGGCGGTTCATCGTGTAATCCATGGTCTGCGTCCTTTCTTTGCGACTTGTCGGATGGCCCGAGTCGTCCTTGGGCCTGGCCGCGTTCTTCAGCTTTCGGCGAAACGATCATAGCAGCTGTGGCGGCCCTTGGTCAGCCCGCGGTCGGTCAAAGCTACGTCAGGTCGCAGGTCCCGTGCCTCCGGCATTGCCGGTTTGGCCGCAGCGCCCTTGCCGGGCCGCAATTCAGCCCAGCGCGTAGCCCGTGCCGCGCACGGTGCGCAGCGGGTCTTTGCCTCCGTGCTGGCAAAGGGCCTTGCGCAGCCGGCCGATATGGACGTCGACCGTGCGGGTTTCGACATAGATGTCACGGCCCCAGACCCGGTCCAGCAGTTGCTCGCGGCTGAACACCCGACCGGGGCGTTCCATGAAGGTGGACAGCAGGCGGAACTCGGTCGGACCCAGCTTCAGCGTCATGCCGGCGCGGGTCACGCGGTGGGTTTCGCCGTCAAGCCGAATGCCCTCGTACTCCAGCACCAGACCCGAGGCAGCGGGGCGCACCCGCCGCAGATTGCTGCGGACACGGGCCATCAGCTCCGCGATCGAATAGGGTTTGATCACATAGTCGTCGGCGCCGGTTTCCAGACCCCGCACGCGATCCAGCTCCTCGGAGCGCGCCGAAAGCATGATGATCGGGATGCTGCGGGTCTCGGCGCGCGACTTCAGGCGGCGGCAGACCTCGATCCCCGACAGGTTGGGCATCATCCAGTCCAGCACGATCAGATCGGGCGGGTCTTCGCCAACCAGCGCCATCGCCTCTTCGCCATCGCCCGCCTCGGCCACGCGAAATCCTTCGGCGGACAGGTTGTAGGACAGCACCTCGCGCTGTGCGGGCTCATCCTCGACAAGCAGGATCAGCGGAGTTTGCGTGCGCGTCATGGTGCCGCCCCCTACTGCGCCACACCCAGCACGGCCGAGGTGGTGTCGGCCTTGGGCCTTTCATCGTCAGGCAGGGCGCCGCGGACAAGATAGATCACCTGCTCGGCGATGCCCGTGGCGTGGTCGCCCATCCGTTCGATGTTCTTGGCAATGAAGTGAAGGTGCATGCAGGCGGTGATGTTGCGCGGGTCTTCCATCATGTGCGTCAGAAGCTCCCGGAACATCGCGTTATACATCTGATCAACGTCGTGGTCGCCCTTGCGCACCTGGTCGGCCAGATCGGCATCGCGCCGGATATAGGCGTCAAGCACGGTTTGCAGCTGAAGCTGCACTGCCTTTGCCATTCGGCGGACGGCGCCGGAAGAGCCGTCGATGGCCGGCATCCGCGCCAGGACAGCCGCGCGCTTGGCCAGGTTCTTGGCGTAGTCGCCGCAGCGTTCCAGGGCGGCGGCGATCTTCATCGCGGTCAGCACGGTGCGCAGATCGGCGGCTGCCGGCGCACGCAACGCGATCAGGCGCGCCGCCTCGAGGTTGATCTGCTCTTCCAGGTCGTCGATGGCCGCGTCGCCCTTGCGGACGATACTGGCCAGTTCCTCGTCGCGCATCTCCAGCGCCCTGGAGGCATCGAGGATGGCAGCCTCGACCAGCCCGCCCATGCGGGTCAGCATGGCCTGCATGGATTCGAGATCGCGGTCAAATGCTGCGGCGATATGGGGGGTGTTCATCGCTGCGTTCTCCGTCAGCCGATCCGGCCGGTGATATAGCTTTCGGTCCGCGGGTCACGCGGATTGGTGAAGATCTGCCCGGTCTCGCCGAATTCGACCAGACTGCCCAGATGGAAATACGCGGTGCGCTGGCTGACTCGGGCCGCCTGCTGCATCGAATGGGTCACGATGACCACCGAGAACTGCGTGCGCAATTCGTCGATCAGCTCCTCGACCTGGGCGGTGGCGATGGGATCAAGCGCCGAGCAGGGCTCGTCCATCAACAGCACCTCGGGCGACACGGCGATGGCGCGGGCGATGCAGAGCCGCTGCTGCTGGCCGCCGGAAAGGCCGGTGCCGGGTGCGGCCAGGCGGTCCTTCACCTCGTTCCAAAGGGCGGCGCGGCGCAGGGATCTCTCGACCACCTCGTCTAGATCCGCTCTGGTCCGGGTCAGGCCGTGGATCTTCGGGCCGTAGGCCACGTTCTCGTAGATGGATTTCGGAAACGGGTTCGGTTTCTGGAACACCATGCCGACCTTGGCGCGCAACTGCACCGGATCGACGCGGGGTCATGGATGTCGTGGCCGTCAAGGGCGATCTTCCCTTCGACCCGGCAGATCGGGATGGTGTCGTTCATCCGGTTCAGACAGCGCAGGAACGTCGATTTGCCGCAACCCGACGGGCCGATGAAGGCCGTCACCGTGTTTGCGAGGATGTCGACATCCACATCCTTGATGGCCTGGGTGGCGCCGTAATAGACCTGCACCCCGCGGGCGGTGATCCTGTTGCCCACGGTGGTCACGTCTCTTTCCAATCTGCGCAGGTCGTCCATTGCGGCTCCCATCTACCAGCGGCGTTCAAAGCGGCGGCGCAGCATGATGGCCGCGGCGTTCATGATCAGCAGAAAGACCAGCAGCACGATTATGGCACCCGAGGCACGTTCGAAAAAGGCCGGGTCGCCGCGGGTCGTGAAGTTGTAGACCTGCACCGGCAGGGCCGAAGTGGCATCGAAAAAGCCTTCGGGCGGTGCGGCGGGATAGTCCTTGACGAAGGCGACCATCCCGATCAGCAGCAGGGGCGCGGTTTCGCCCAGTGCCTGCGCCAGTCCGATGATGGCGCCGGTCAGGATACCGGGGGCGGCCAGTGGCACGACGTGGTGGAAGATCGCCTGCATCTTCGACGCCCCCACCCCCAGCGCCGCATCGCGGATCGACGGCGGCACCGCCTTCAGCGCGGCGCGGGTGGCGATGATCACGGTCGGCAGCGTCATCAGCGACAGCACCAGGCCGCCGACGATGGGGGCCGATTGCGGCAGGCCCATGATGTTGATGAAGATCGCCAGGCCGAGGATCCCGAAGACGATCGACGGCACGGCGGCCAGGTTGGCGATGTTCACCTCGATCAGGTCGGTCCAGCGGTTCTTCGGCGCGAATTCCTCAAGGTAGATCGACGCCGCAACGCCGATCGGCAGCGCCAGCACCAGCACCACGATCATCATGTAGGCCGATCCGAGGATGGCCACACCCAGCCAGCGGATTCCGGCCGCAGGTCCGAGGCGTCGGGGCCGGTCAGGAACGCAGGGTTGAAGGAAACCGACACCAGCTCCGCCGCGCGCAGATCATCAGCCAGGCGCAACTGCTCGGGCGGATCTTGCTGTCCAGCGCGGCGCTTTCCATGCTGACGCGGCCCGAGATAGCCGTCGACACGGCCGTTTGCCAGCAGCGTGACCACCTGCGTCGTGCCGACCAGCGACGGGTCGGCCAGCACCATGTTGCGCAACGTGGCGGGGGCTTCCTGCGACAGCAGGCCGGCAATCTGCTTGTCGGTCAGCCCTTCGGTCGACAGTCCCTTCTCCGCGATGACGTCCGACAGCGCCTTCTGGAGCAGCCTGGCGTAGCCGATGGTGGTAACGTTCTTCATTGCGGCAATGTCGCGGTTGCCGGCCTTGTCAAGAACCGCAGCATCCAGTGCTACCGGAAGCGTGATGAAGGTTTGCCGGAACGCGCCGACGCCATTGCCCAGCACGGATGCCAGCAAGAGCACAAGCGACAGCACCGAGATCGCCAGCGCGGCGGCGCCGTAGAACCGGAAGCGTCGCTCGGCGGCATTGCGGCGGCGGGTGCGGGCGTCGGCGGCCAGCAGGCCGGTGGAAGGGCGGGACGCGGACAGAGAGGTCATTCGTACTGTTCCCGGTATTTGCGCACGATGATCAGCGCCAGCACGTTCATCGCCAGGGTGAAGCAGAACAGCGTCAGGCCCAGCGCAAAGGCGACCAGCGTCTCGGGGCTGGCGAATTCGGTATCGCCGGTCAGCTGGCTGACGATCTTGACGGTGATCGTCGTCATCGCCTCGAACGGATTGAGGCCCAGCCTGGCCGCTGCCCCGGCGCCCATGACGACGATCATCGTCTCGCCAATAGCGCGGCTGGCAGCCAGCAGGACAGCGCCGACGATGCCCGGCAGTGCGGCGGGAAGGACCACCTTGCGGACGGTTTCGGACCGGGTGGCGCCCAGCCCGCAAGAGCCGTCGCGCATCGCCTGCGGCACCGCATTCATGATGTCATCGGACAGCGACGAGACGAAGGGGATCAGCATGATGCCCATCACGAGACCCGCGGTGATCACCGAAGAGGAGGAAGTGCCAAGTCCCAGCGGCTGGGCGATCCAGTCCCGCAACAGCGGGCCCACAGTGATCAGCGCGAACAGGCCGTAGACGATGGTGGGGATACCGGCCAGCATCTCGACCGCCGGCTTGGCGCAGGCGCGGACGCTGTTGGTTGCATATTCCGACAGGTAGATCGCGGCCATCAGGCCAAGCGGAACCGCAACGACAAGGGCCACCAGCGAGACATAGAGCGTGCCCCAGAGCAGCGGCCAGATGCCCAGGTCGGACCCGCCGCGGAACTGCGGGTTCCAGGTCAGTGACAGAAAGAAGTCGCGCGCCGGATAGAGCTGGAAGAAGTGGATGCTTTCAAACAGCAGCGAGGCGACGATACCGAGGGTCGTGGCCACTGCGATCAGTGAGCAACCGATCAGGATTGCCTTCAGCACCATCTCCACGATGTTGCGGGCCCGCTGGTCGCGGGTGATGCGCAGGGTCGATACGGCCAGGCCGGCCAGCGCCACGCCGATCACCAGAAAGCCGGGCAACAGGCGGGTCCCTTCGGCGGCGAAATAGGGCCGCAGGAACAGCCAGCTTGCCAGCGCAACCAAGCAGGTATGGCGGTGAACAGCAGGACCGAGTGCCGTAGTGGGACGGCAGGGAATGCAGGCGGCGCGAGTCGCCTCCAGCGACCGCAAGGGCGCGCTGGCGGCCGACCAGAAAGCCAAGCCCGGAAAGGCCTAGCACGACAAGCAGGATGGAACCGGGGGTCATGGCAGCTTTCGCAGAAGAACGGGCGCGCGTTGCCACGCCCCCAGGGACTTGCGTGGATCAGTTCAGCGCACCCATGGGCGTGCGGTTCGCGACCATTTCCTGGGTCTTGGCCAGGTCCGGGTCCGACACCAGGCCATAGGCCGCCAGCGGACCGTCCGGGCCGGCCATGTCGTCGGAGACGAAGAACGCGACATATTCCTGCAGGCCGGGAACCACGTCCAGATGGGCGCTCTTGACGTAGAAGAACAGCGGACGCGACACCGGGTATTCGCCCGTCGAGATGGTCTCGACCGAAGGCACGATGCCCGACATGGTGGCCACTTTCAGCTTGTCGGTGTTGTTCTGGTAGAACGACAGACCGAACACGCCGACAGCGTTCTTGTCGGCGGCCAGACGCGACAGGGTTTCGGTATAGTCGCCGTCGATGTCGACCGAAACGCCGTCGGTGCGCAGCGACAGGCAGGCCTTCCTGCCGTCTTCCTCGCCCCTGGCGGCCACCAGGGCCTTTTCGGCGCCCGAGCCGACGCAGCCGGCTTCCAGCACCTCCACATCAAAGACTTCGCGGGTGCCGTGCTTGGTGCCCGGAATGAAGGCCAGGATGTCCTGCGCGGGCAGGGCAGCGTTCACGTCGGCCCAGGTCTTGTTCGGGTTGGCGACCAGAACGCCGTCCTTGACCACCTCGGCGGCCAGCGCATTATACCAATCCTCGGGAGTGAAGGCGAAATCCAGGCCGTTGTTGGCCGAAGCGAAAACGATGCCATCATATCCGATGCGGATTTCCATGATCTCGGCAACTCCGTTCGCGGCGCAGAGGTCGATGTCCGACTGCTTGATGCGCGAGGACGAGTTGGCGATGTCGATGGTATGTTCGCCCACGCCTTCGCACAACTTCTTGCGACCGGCGCCCGAGCCGCCACCTTCGACCACAGGGGTCGGGAAGTCGAAATTCTCGCCGAAGGCTTCGGCCACGATGGTGGCGTAGGGCAGCACCGTGGATGACCCGGAGACCTGAACCTGGTCACGGGCCGCGGCAGACGTGGCCGAAACGGCGATCACGGCGAGCGCGGAGGTGGTGAGATGAAAGCGAGACATGGTCGACTCCTGGTCTTGAGGCAGGCGGGTCGTCCCGATGACGACCGCTTTGCCCCCTCTAGGCCTGCGTCACCACGCTTTTGCGACAGTTCTGTAACAGTTTTGCGAAGGCTCGCCGGATCTTCAGCCCGCCGGATCTTCAGCCCAGCGGCAGCCAGACCGAAAAGCACGACCCCCGACCGCTTTCGCTGCTGATCGTCAGTTTTCCGCGGTGGCGGTTGACGATATGCTTCACGATGGCCAGGCCCAGGCCGGTGCCGCCCATTTCTCGCGACCGATGGCTGTCGACCCGGTAGAACCGTTCGGTCAGGCGGGGAAGGTGATGCGCCGCGATGCCCTCGCCCCGGTCGACCACATCGATTCGCAGCATCGATCCTGCTTCGGGCGGATGGATCGCCACAGTCACCACCTTGCCGCCGGCTGCGTATTTCACCGCGTTCTCGATCAGGTTCTGGAACAGCTGCACGATCTGGTCGGCGTCCGCGGCAATCTCGGGGGCGCCTTCGGACCCGGTGATCTCCAGCGCCACGCCCGCCTGTTCGGCCACCGGACGCAGCGTCGTCATGGCCGACTGGATCAGCGCCGCGATGTTGCCGCGGGTGGCCGGGCGCTGACGTTCCTCGGCCTCCACCTTCGACAGCGACAGCAGGTCGCGCACCAGGCGGTTCATCCGCCCGGCCTCGCGCTCCATGATCGACAGGAATCGGTCGCGGGCGGCGGGATCATCCTTTGCGGCCCCCTTCAGCGTTTCGATGAACCCCAGAAGCGCGGTCAGCGGCGTGCGCAGCTCATGGCTGACATTGGCCACGAAATCGCGCCGAAACCGAGTGATCAGCTCTTGCTCGGTGATGTCCTGAAAGGCGCAAAGCGCGGCGGGCTTGCCACCCACGGGGATCGGCGTGACCGTGACCTTGTAGGTCACCTCATGCGAGGGTCCCAGTATGACATGGCGCGCCTGGCCCGCGGTGCCGTTGCGCAGGGCGGCCTCGATGGCGGACTGCATGGCGGGCTGGCGCAGGGCGATCCCGTGATGGCGGCCAATCTGGCCCGGACCCAGGATCGCCTCGCCCGCCGGATTGGCGGTGACAATCCGGTCGTCCGCACCGATCACCACGACCGGCAGCGGAATTCCGGCCAGGACGCCTTCAAGCAAGCCCGTGTCCACAACAGCCCCTCTTCCCCGATGGCGCGAAGGATTCCGCTACCGGTCCTGAGCGGCTGTGTCGCATGGAACGCCCCGGGGTCGAAACCCTGAATGGCGGACGGGCCAGGCGCACCGCTGACCTGACGACTCACTTGCCGGATCTTGCCTGTCCGTCCTATCTGTTGCCGTCGATCCATTTCGACATCAGGCCCTTGTCTCGGAAACACTCGTCCGGTACGGCGCGCCGTTTTATCCGGGCCAGCCGTTCGGCGAACGCCACCTGCCGGGAGCTTGGCAGTTGGTCCATCGCGGCGGCGGGCCTCAGCTTCGCCTGCGCGTCGATCCAGGCGCTGAGGCTGCGCCGGTCCTGCTGACCCCCCAGGGAAGGAGGGTCCGGTTCTTCAATGCCAGCGCGCGCATAGGCGATCTGGCGCTCGGTGGCGGGCAGGGCAAAGGTGGTGTCTTCCATCGTGGAACTCCCTTGCTGATGCAGCGTCAAACATAGAACGAAACCGGAACAAAATCAAGTAGCCACCCGGAAACGGCGCTCTTGCGGCATGTCGGGCTGGCGGGCAAACCTGTTGAAACCCGGCAGCGTGCCGAACCGCGCGTTCCCGCGCCATGTCCGCCGAAGGATTGCATCCCGGCCGGGAAACGGGTTGTCTGGAAATGATGTGAAACCTTCATGGCAAGGGGATACCATGGCGCGCCGTTCCACCATCAAGGATGTCGCCCGCGAAGCCGGGGTCAGCGTCACCACGGTTGACCGCGCGCTGAACGGGCGCCTGACCGTGCGCGAGGACACGATGCGCAAGATCGCCGAGGCGGCGCATCGTGTGGGCTATCATGCCCGCGGTCTGATCGCCTACCGGCTGGAAACCGCGGTGCCGCAGATGCGCTTCGGCTTCGTGCTGCTGAAACGCACGCAAGAGTTCTTTCAGAACTTCGCCCAGGAGATCGAGCGCGCGGTGGCCCAGCGGACCGATATCCGCGGGCAGGCGGTGATCCGGTTTGCCAGCTCTCAATCGCCCGACGAATTTGCCAGCCTTCTGGTCGATCTGGGGAAAAGCTGTGATGCGGTCGCCTGTGTCGCGGTCAATCACCACCGGCTGGATCAGGCGGTGCAGGATCTGAAGGCCAGAGGCGTGCCGGTCTTTGCGCTGCTCAATGATTTCGCCCAGGGGATTCGGCGCAACTATCTTGGCCTGAACAACATGAAGGTAGGTCGCCAGGCCGCATGGATGGTTACGCGCACTGCACGCGCGGCCGGGCCGCTGGCGATCTTTATCGGCGGCAACCGCTGGCACGGCCATGACCTGCGCGAAACCGGCTTCCGGTCATTCGTGCGCGAAAAGGCGCCGGGGTTCAGCGTGCTGGACACCCTGGTCAACCTGGAGACTCGGCAGGTGACCTACGAGGCCACCATCGACCTGGTCCGGCGGCATCCCGACCTGCGCGGGATCTACGTCGCGGGCGGCGGCATGGAAGGCGCCATTGCCGCCCTGCGAGAGCTGCACGCGATGCCGCAGATTGTCCTGGTCGTCAATGAACTGACCGTGGAAAGCCGCGCGGCGCTGTTGGACGGCTATGTCAATCTGGTGATCCAGACCCCGCTGGCCGAGCTGTGCCGGGACGTGATCGACCTTATGGTCAAGGCCGTCCAGAAAGGCGAAGACGGCATTGCGGGGCAGCATTTCCTCGATCCGCGGCTGCTGCTGCCCGAGATCATCTGATGACGTGAAAACGTCACAACGCAGCCGCAGAAAACCGTCATCAATGATTGGAAATGCGGCGCCGGCGGTTGACCGGACCGGGGGTGGTCGGACAGGGTCGCGCAGGATCGGACGCCCTGGGGCCACAGGGCCGGGCGCAACATCTGGGGGACAAGATGCATTGGGCATTGAACCACATGACCGTGCCGGGTCTGACCTATGGCGCGCTTCTGGATCTGGCCGCCGCGCTGGGCTGCGTGGGTATCGAGATCCGCAACGATCTGCCCCGGCCGCTGTTCGACGGCATGGCCCCGGCCGAGGCGGGGCGGCTGGCGCGGGACAAGGGATTGCGGCTGGTCGGGCTGAGCCAGGTCTATCCGTTCAACGCCTGGGACGCCGAGCGCGAGGCGGCGGTGCGCGGCCTTGTCGCCACCGCGCTGGCAGCGGGCGCCGAGACGATCAGCCTGATTCCCCGCAACGACGGTACCGGGCTGGCAGAGGGCGAACGGCAAGCCAACCTGCGCATCGCGCTGAAGGCGATCCTGCCGATCCTGCGCGAGGCGGGGATGATCGCGCTGGTAGAGCCCTTGGGCTTTCTGCGGTCTTCGCTGCGGTCCAAGACCGAACTGGTCGACACGATCGACGCCATCGGCGGCGAGGGTCATTTCCGGCTGGTGCATGACACCTTCCACCACGCGCTGGCCGGGGGCGGGCCGATCTATCCCGACCGGACCGGGATCGTGCATGTCTCGGGCGTCACCGACCCCACCCTGCGGACCGACCAGATGGAGGACGCGGATCGCGTTCTGGTCGACCGGCAGGACCGGCTGGGCAATCTGGCGCAGATCGGTGCCCTGCTGGATGCGGGCTATGACGGGCCGATCTCGTACGAATGCTTTTCGCCGGTGACCCAGGGATTGGCCGACCCGCGGGCCGAGATCGCACGTTCGCTGGAATTCATTGCCTCTCATGTTCAGGCGGACGCCGCCTGACCGAGGGACTGACCGCCCCCGAAGACCGGGGCTCCGGCAATAGAAACGGTGCGCCGGACACCGATAACGGGAGGAAACCTATGAAGAAGATCCTTGTTGCGGCGTCGCTTGCCGCGCTGATGTCCACCACCGCAATGGCCGAGACGGTCGGCGTGTCGATGGCGCGCTTCGACGACAACTTTCTGACCGTGCTGCGCAGCGGAATCCAGTCCTATGCCGACGAGCAGGGCATCGACGTGCAGATCGAGGATGCGCAGGACGACGTGGCCAAGCAGCTGGACCAGATCAACAACTTCATCGCATCGGGCGTTTCGGCGATCGTGGTGAACCCGGTCGACACTTCGGCCACGCAGGCCATGTCGGATGCGGCCGCGGCGGCCGGCGTACCGCTGGTCTATGTGAACCGCCAGCCGGCCAACTTGGATACACTGCCCGACAACCAGGCCTTCGTCGCCTCTAACGAGGTCGATTCGGGCTCGCTTGAAACGATGGCGCTGTGCGACAACTGGGCCGCCGAGGGCAAGGCCGAGGTCAACATCTATGTCATGCAGGGCCAGCTGTCGAACCAGGCCGCCGTGCAGCGCACGCAGGATATCTATGACGTGATCGAGGCCGGCAAGTGCAAGGTCAAGGTCACCGTGATCGACCAGCAGACCGCGAACTGGAGCCGTGACGAGGCGCAGAACCTGATGACCAACTGGCTGTCGACCGGCGCCGCCTTTGACGGCGTCATTGCCAACAACGACGAAATGGCCATCGGCGCCATTCAGGCGATGAAGGCGGCCGGCATCGACATGGCGACCGTGCAGGTCGGCGGCGTGGATGCGACGCAGGACGCGCTGGCCGCGATGCAGGCCGGCGATCTGGATGTGACGGTGTTCCAGAACGCGTCCGCCCAGGGCTCGGGCTCGCTCAACGCCGCGGTCGCGCTGGCGAAGGGCGAAGCCGTCGATCAGACCGTCTGGGTGCCGTTCGAACTGGTGACGCCGGCCAATGTCGAAAGCTACCTCAGCATGAACTGACCGAGCGGCCCTCGGGGCATAATCGCAGATCGGAGGGGGCGGCACCGCGCTGGTGCCGCTCTTGTCCGCAACGACGCTGGCGAAGCGGAGGACGCAGAATGGCAGAAAGCACACATGGCACGGGCGGTCTGAAATACGACCCGAAGAAGAAGGCCCGACCGCCAGAGCTGAACGTGTTCATCGCGCTGGTGCTGCTTGTGGTGACCTTCGAGGTGCTGGGCTGGCTGCTTTACCGTGACAGCTTTCTGTTCAACACGCGCGACAACGTCGACAGCTTCTTCAACTGGGCGCGGATCAACATCATCATCCTTCAGGTCGCAATCGTCGGGATCATCGCGCTGGGCGTGACTCAGGTGATCATCTCGGGCGGGATCGACCTGTCGTCCGGCTCCATCGTCGGCGCGACGGCGATGATCTCGATGAGCTTTGCGCAGACCGCCCTGGTCAACGGCAACCCCAACCCCAAGGCGATCTTCGGCGATTGGGCGATGGACCTGCCGGTGATCGCGCCGGTCGTGGTCGGGCTGGCCTGCGGCCTGATCGCCGGTGCCGTCAACGGTCTTTTGATCGCCTACACCCGCATTCCCCCCTTCATCGCCACGCTGGGGATGATGGTGTCGGCGCGCGGACTGGCGAAATGGTGGTCGAACGGCAACCCGATCTCGTTCCCGACCGACAGCTTCGCCGCCATCGGCAAGGGCATGAACCCGGTCCTCATCTTTGTCGTGCTGGCGATCCTGTTCCACCTGATCCTGCGTTACACCGTCTATGGCAAGCACACCTATGCCATCGGATCGAACGAGGATGCCGCCCGGATGTCCGGCATCAACGTCGCCCGCCACAAGGTGCTGATCTATACCATCGCCGGAATGCTGGCGGCAGTGGCGGCGATCGTCCTGTCGTCGAAGAACCTGACGGCGCAGGCGGGAATGGGCGTGATGTATGAGCTTGACGCCATTGCGATGACGGTGATCGGCGGGGTCAGCCTGTCGGGCGGGCGCGGGTCGGTGATCGGCACGGTGATCGGGGCGCTGATCTTCGGCGTCATCATCTCGGGCTTCACCTTCCTCAAGCTCGACGCCTATTACCAGGAGATGGTGAAGGGCGCGATCATCGTCGGCGCCGTGGTGCTTGACCAGTGGCGGCAACGCCGCGCAGCCTTGGGCAGATAGGGGGCGACCATGTCGGACATCATTCTGGAAACCCGCGACCTGACCAAGCATTACGGCGGTGTCCATGCGCTGGAAGGCGCGGATTTCATCCTGCGCAAGGGCGAGCATGTCGCCATCATGGGCGACAACGGCGCCGGCAAATCCACCTTCGTGCGCCAGATCACCGGGGTCGAACAACGCACGCGGGGCGAGATCATCTTTGACGGCAGGCCGGTCGACTTCGACGGCCCGCTGGACGCGCGCGAAGCAGGGATGGAGACGGTGTTCCAGACCCTGGCGCTGGCCGATCATCTGGACGTCTCCGACAACCTCTTTCTGGGGCGCGAAAAGATCCGCTTCCGCCTCGGGCCGTTCTCGATCCTCGACTACAAGGCGATGCACGAGGCGACGCTGGCCGCGCTGGAAAAGACCGGGGTCAAGATCCCCAACATCCACAACACGATCGAGCGGATGTCCGGCGGGCAGCGGCAATGCGTGGCGATCGCGCGCACCGCCACCTTCCACTCCAAGCTGACGATCATGGATGAACCCACCGCGGCGCTGGGCGTGCAGGAAACCGCGCAGGTGGAAAACATCATCCGCACGCTGAAGGGCCAGGGCGAGCCGCTGATCCTGATCAGCCACAACATGCGCCAGGTCTTCGATCTGGTCGACCGGATCGTGGTGTTCCGTCGCGGTCGCATCGTTGCCGACTTGAACCGGGACGAGACCGACGGCCAGGATGTGGTCGCCTATATCACGGGCGCCAAGACGCAACCGCAGTTCGAGGTGGCGGGGGCATAGACCCCTCACATCGACCAAGACACTGCCGGGCAGGCCCCGGCTGACCAGGAACAAGGGACCAAGACCATGACTGTCAGATTTGCCATCCTCGGCGCCGGCCGTATCGGGCAGGTGCATGCCCGCGCCGTTGCCTCGGTGCCGGGGGCCAAGCTGGTGGCAATTGCCGAACCCGTTGCCGCCGCAGCCGAAGCAGCGCGCATGGCCTTTGGCTGCGAAATCCGCTCGATCGACGCTTGCTCCACGGCAAAAGACATCGACGCGGTGGTGATCTGCACCCCCACCGACACCCATGCCGACCTGATCGAGCAGTTTGCCCGCGCCGGAAAGGCGGTCTTCTGCGAAAAGCCGGTCGATCTCGACGTGGCCCGCGTCAAGCAGGCGCTGGCCACCGTCGCGCGCGAAAAGGCGACCCTGATGGTCGGCTTCAACCGCCGTTTCGACCCGGACTTCATGGCCGTCAAGGCCGCAATCGACGCGGGCAAGCTGGGCACGGTCGAGATGGTCACGATCATCAGCCGTGATCCCGGCGCGCCGCCGCATGACTACATCACCCGCTCGGGCGGGATCTTCCGCGACATGACGATCCATGATTTCGACATGGCGCGCTGGCTTCTGGGCGAAGAGGTCGAAACCGTCATCGCCTCGGCCTCGGTCCTGACCGATCCGAAGATTGGTGCGCTTGGCGATTACGACAGCGTCAACGTCATTCTGCGCACCGCCTCGGGCAGGCAGGCGATCATCACCAACTCGCGCCGCGCCACCTATGGCTATGACCAGCGAATCGAGGTGCTGGGGTCGAAGGGCATGGCGGCGGCGAAGAATACCGCGCTGGCGAACATCGTCACCGCCGATGCGGCCGGCTTTCACGAACCGCCGCTGCTGGATTTCTTCATGACCCGCTACACCGCCGCCTATGCCAACGAGATTGCGGCCTTCGTCGCGGCCATTGCGGACGGCGCGCCAACGCCCACCACCGGGCAGGACGGGCTGATGGCGCTGGTGCTGGCCGAGGCCGCGCTCTTGTCGGTGGCCGAAGGCCGAGCGGTGCAGGTGGCCGATGTCACCGACTGAGCGTGGCCCCAAGGCGAAGACGCTGGATCTGATCACCATCGGCCGCTCGTCGGTCGACCTTTACGGCACGCAGGTGGGCGGGCGGCTGGAAGACATGGGGTCGTTCCAGAAATACATCGGCGGCTCTCCCACCAACATGGCGGCGGGGACGGCGCGGCTGGGGCTGCGCTCGGCGCTGATCACGCGGGTTGGCGACGAGCACATGGGCCGCTTCATCCGCGAGGAACTGGCCCGCGAAGGCGTCGACGTGCGCGGGGTCAGGACCGATCCTGACCGGCTGACCGCGCTGGTGCTGCTGGGCATCCGCGACGAAGACCGCTTTCCGCTGATCTTCTACCGCGAGAATTGTGCCGACATGGCGCTGTGCGAAGACGACATCGACCCCGCCTTCATCGCCGAGGCGCGGGCGGTGGTAGCCACCGGCACGCATCTTTCGCACCCGAAGACCGAAGCGGCGGTGCTCAAGGCGCTGCGTCTGGCGCGCGAGTCGGGGGCGCGGACGGCGCTGGATATCGACTACCGCCCGAACCTCTGGGGCCTGTCGGGCCATGGCGACGGCGAGAACCGTTTCATCGAGAACGCCGCCGTGACCGCCAAGCTGCAATCGACGCTGGCGCTGTTCGACCTGATCGTCGGCACCGAAGAAGAGTTTCACATCGCCGGCGGCACGACTGACACTGTCGCCGCGCTGCGCGCGGTGCGGGCGGTGTCTGCCGCCACCCTGGTCTGCAAGCGCGGCGCCGCCGGGGCGGTGGCCTTTGCGGCGGCGATCCCCGATACGCTGGACGAAGGCGAGGCAGGCCCCGGGTTCCCGATCGAGGTGTTCAACGTGCTTGGTGCGGGCGACGGCTTCATGTCGGGCCTGTTGAAGGGCTGGCTGGACGATGCCGACTGGCCGACCGCGCTGAAATACGCCAATGCCTGCGGTGCCTTCGCGGTCAGCCGCCATGGCTGCACGCCCGCCTATCCGTCACTGGCCGAGCTGGAGTTCTTTCTTGCCCGCGGCGTCAGGCAGCGCGATCTGCGCAATGACGCAGAGCTGGCGCAGGTGCATTGGGCCACCAACCGGCACGGCGACTGGTCGACCATGCGGGTCTTTGCCTTCGACCACCGGATGCAGCTTGAGGCGATGGCCGGGGCCACACCCGCAAGGATCGGCGCCTTCAAGGCGCTGTGCCTGCAGGCCGCGCTGCGGGTGGCGGATGGCAAGCCCGGCCACGGCATCCTCTGCGACGACCGGCTGGGGCGGCGCGCGCTGCATGCGGCGGCGGGCACGGGCCTGTGGATCGGGCGGCCGGTTGAATGGCCCGGCGCGCGCCCGCTGACGCTGGAGCCCGATCTGGGCGTGGATTTCGGCGGGCTGGCGGAGTGGCCGCTGGATCATGTGGTCAAGGTCCTGTGCTTTTGCCACCCCGATGACGATGCCGCCATGCAGGCCGATCAAGAGGCCACCGTGCAGCGCCTCTTCACCGCCGCGCGCCGCAACCGGCTGGAGGTCCTGCTGGAGGTGATCCCCTCGAAGGTCGGCCCGGTTACCGATGACACCACAGCGGCGCTGATCCGGCGGTTCTACCAGATCGGGGTCTTCCCCGACTGGTGGAAGCTGGAACCGATGAAGACCGTACAGGGCTGGACCAGGACCTGCGCCGCCATCGAGGCGAACGACCCGTACAGCCGCGGCATCGTCGTGCTGGGGCTGGACGCGCCCGAGGCAGAGCTTGCGGCCAGCTTCAAGGTTGCCGCCGGCTTCCCGCTGGTCAGGGGCTTCGCCGTCGGCCGCACGATCTTTGCCGATGCGGCGCGGGACTGGCTGGCAGGCAGGATGCAGGATGACGCGGCAGTAGAGATGATGGCCACGCGCTACGCGGCGCTGTGCCGGGTCTGGGACGCAGCGCGCAAAGAAGGAGCGAAAGCATGAAGACGATCCGGTTGACCGCTGCACAGGCGCTGGTGCGCTATGTCTCTGCCCAGATGACGCCCGAGGGCCAGCCCTTCATCGCCGCCGCCTGGGCGATCTTCGGCCATGGCAACGTCGCGGGAATGGGCGAGGCGCTCTTTCATGCCCGCGAAGCCCTGCCGACCTATCGCGGCCACAACGAACAGACCATGGCCCATGCCGCCATCGCCTATTCCAAGCAGCTTGGGCGCAAGCGTGCGATGATGGTCACCTCGTCGATCGGGCCGGGGGCGACCAACATGGTCACCGCCGCCGCGCTGGCGCATGTGAACCGGCTGCCGGTACTTTTCGTGCCCGGCGATGTCTTTGCCAGCCGCGGCCCCGACCCGGTCCTGCAACAGATCGAAGATTTCGGCGATGGCACGATCAGTGCCAATGACTGCTTTCGCCCGGTCAGCCGCTATTTCGACCGCATCACCCGGCCCGAGCAGTTGCTGACCGCCCTGCCGCGCGCCTTTCGCGTGATGACCGACCCGGCCGACTGCGGGCCGGTCTGCCTGGCCTTCTGCCAGGACGTGCAGGCCGAGGCTTATGACTACCCCGAGGCGTTCTTTGCGCCCAGGGTCTGGCATGCCCGCCGCCCGCGCCCCGATCAGGGCGAACTGGCCCGCGCGGTGGCCGCGATCAGGGCGGCGAGGCATCCGGTGATCGTGGCCGGGGGCGGTGTGCATTACTCGGGCGCCACGGATGCGCTGCGCGCCTTTGCCGAGGCCTACAACATCCCGGTGGCCGAAACCCAGGCCGGCAAGTCGGCGCTGCCATGGGACCACCCGCTGAACCTTGGCCCGATCGGCGTTACCGGCGGCACGCCGGCGAATGACACCTGCGCCAGGGCCGACCTGATCCTTGGCATCGGCACCCGGTTGCAGGATTTCACCACCGGTTCGTGGAACCTGTTCGCCAACCCTGCCCGCACCCTCGTCAGCCTGAACACCGCCGCCCATGACGCCGAAAAACACGGCGCGATGCCGGTTCAGGCCGATGCGAAGGCCGGGCTTGGCGAACTGGCCGCGGCGCTGAAGGGCTATGCCCCCAAACCCCCCGCCACCGCGCTGAAGGCCGGCTGGTTTGCCGCCGTCGATCCGCTGACCGATGCGCCAAAGGACAGCAACGCCAAGCCCACGGATATGCAGGTGATCGGTGCGGTCCAGCGCGCCGCCGGCGCCGACACGGTGGTGATGTGCGCCGCCGGCACCATGCCCGGAGAGCTGCACAAGCTGTGGAAGGCCGGCCGCCCCGGCAGCTATCATATGGAATACGGCTTTTCCTGCATGGGCTACGAGATCGCCGGCGCCATGGGCATCAAGATGGCTCAGCCGTCGCGCGACGTGATCTGCTTTACCGGCGACGGCACCTACATGATGGCCAATTCCGAGCTGGCCACCGCCGCGATGATGGGCATCGCCTTTACCGTCGTCGTCACCGACAACCGCGGCTTTGGCTGCATCAACCGGCTGCAGATGGGCACCGGCGGGGCCGAGTTCAACAACCTGCTGGACCACGCGGTGCACGAGACCCCCTCTGCCATCGACTTCGCCGCCCATGCCGCCGCAATGGGCGCGACCTCGGTCAAGGTCGGCTCGATCGCCGAACTTGAAACCGCGCTGGCGAAACGCGACACGGTCAAGGGCCCCTATGTCGTGGTGATCGACACCGATCCCTACCCCTCGACCCCGCATGGCGGGACGTGGTGGGAAGTGGCGGTGCCCGAGGTCAGCCAGCGCAAGGAAGTGAACGCCAAACGCGCCGCCTATGAAGTGGCGGTGAAGGAAAGGAACGCGCGATGAGCATCCGCATCGGCATCTCTCCGATCGCCTGGCAGAACGACGACCTGCCCGACCTGACCGCCGCCTACACGATGGAGCAGGCCCTGCGCGAGGCTCGCGAGATCGGTTATACCGGGGTCGAGCGCGGCCGCCGGATGCCGCAGGACACCGAGGGCCTGCGCGCCTATCTGGAGGCCAACGACATCGCGCTTTGCGGCGGCTGGTGTTCGGGCAACCTGATGGTCAACCCGGTCTCCGACGAGATTGCCGCGATCCGGCCCCAGGTCGCGCAATTCGTGGCGCTGGGGTCGCCCTGCCTTGTCTATGCGGAATGTTCCAACACCGTGCCGGGCAATCGCAACGTGCCCGTCAACGCCCGCCCCAAACTGGATCGCGACGCTGTGACGGCCTATGGCGCGAAACTCTCGGAAATGGCGAAATGGATGGCCGGTGAAGGCATGGTTCTGGCCTATCATCACCACATGGGCTCGATGATCGAGGATCAGGACGATGTCGACTGGCTGATGGAAGGCTCCTCGCCCGAGGTCACGCTTCTGTTCGACACCGGCCACCTGCAGTTCGGCGGCGCCAGCGTGATGGGCACGCTCGACAAATGGGGGCACCGGGTGCGGCATGTGCATTTCAAGGATGTGCGCGAGGGGGTGACGCGGCGGATCCGGGCCGAAGGCGGCAGTTTTCTCGATGCGGTCGTCGCAGGGGCCTTCACCGTGCCGGGCGACCCTGAAGGCAGCATCGATTTTCAGGCCGTGACCGACGCGCTGAAGCGGACGGGCTACAAGGGCTGGATCGTGGTGGAGGCCGAGCAGGACCCCGCCAAGGCGCCACCCTACGAGTATTCGAAAATGGGATACGACCATATCGTCGCACTTTGCGCCCGCGCCGGTCTGGCCGTCGAAAGCCGGAGCCCGTCTCATGCCTGACCTTCTGCGCAAGCCCTTTGGCAGCCATGGCAAGGTTCACGCCATCACCCCCGAAACCGCCGGCTGGCGCTATGTCGGCTTTTCGCTGTTTCGCCTGCGCGCGGGCGACACGGCGGCCGAGGCGACGGGGGCGAACGAGGTCATCCTGGTGATGGTCGAGGGCCGCGCCCAGGTCAGCGGCGCGGGGCAGGATTGGGGGATCCTGGGCGACCGGATGAGCGTCTTCGAAAAGACCCCGCCGCATTGCCTTTACCTGCCCGACGGCAGCGAATGGTCCGCCCGCGCCGAAACCGATTGCGTGATCGCTGTCTGTGCTGCCCCCGGCAAGGGCGGCCACCCCGCCCGGAGGATCGGGCCCGACGGCATCACCCTGACCGCGCGCGGCAAGGGCACCAACACGCGGCACATCAACAACATCGCCATGGAGAACGAGGATTTCGCCGACAGCCTGCTGGTGACCGAGGTCTTCACCCCGGCGGGCCACTGGTCGTCCTACCCCAGCCACCGCCATGACGAGGATGATTTCCCCCGCATCACCTATCTGGAGGAAACCTACTACCACCGGCTGAACCCGGCCTCGGGCTTCGGCATCCAGCGGGTCTATACCGATGACGGGCGGCTGGACCAGACGATGGCGGTCAGCGACGGCGACGTCGTGCTGGTGCCGCGCGGCCACCACCCCTGCGGCGCGCCCTACGGGTTCGAGATGTATTATCTGAACGTGATGGCCGGCCCGTTGCGGAAGTGGCGTTTCGTGGCGGCGCCCGAGGTGGAGTGGATCATGCAGCGCGACGCCTGAGCCTGCCTAGGCCCGGTCCGAAGACCCCAGCTGACGCAGGATCTGCTGCGTCAGCTGCATCACCGGATCATGGGTGGCCGACAGCAGCGCGATGCGGTCGAATTCGGCGCTGCCGTCATTGATGCGGCGGCGCAACGCGGCACCGAAGGCCATGCGCAATTCGGTTCCGATGTTGAACTTGGCAATCGGTGTAGTCGCCGCCAGCCGTGCCCGCTGGTCCCCCGGCACGCCCGAGCCGCCATGAATGACCAGCGGCACCCGGCTGCCCGTGGCCGTGGCGATGGCGGCAAGGGCCGCCTCGTCCAGGCCGCCGCCGACCTGCTGTTGCAGATGCACGTTGCCCACCGCCACGGCCATGGCGTCCACGCCCGTTTCTGCGGCGAAGCGCGCCGCATCGGCCGGATCGGTCAGGGCCGACTCCGCACCACCGGCATAGCCGACAAACCCGATCTCGCCTTCGCAGGACACCCCGGCCTGATGCGCCATGCGCGCAATCGCTGCGGTCTGGCGGATGTTGTCCTGCAGCGGCAGGGCCGATCCGTCGAACATCACCGAGGTGAAGCCGCAGGCAATCGCCTCGGCGCATTCCGCCTTTGAGCGGCCGTGATCCAGATGCAGCACCACCGGCACCCGCGCCGCATCGGCCAGATGGCCGAACATCGCCGCCAGCACCGGCAGCGGCGTATGCGCCCGGCAGCCCGGCCCGGCCTGCAGGATCAACGGCGCCACCTCGGCCTCGGCCGCCGCCACATAGGCGCGGGTATCCTCCCACCCAAGACAGACCACCCCGGCCACGGCATAACCATCCCGCAGGGCGGGTTGCAGCACCTCGGCCAGCGTCGCCCGTATCATTTGAACTTTGCCACCATGTCCATGATGCCGGGGATGGTGTGCAATTGGTCCGCATGGGTCGGCTGGAAATACTGCTTCAGGCTGCGCTGCGACAACCCGCCGAGGATGGTGAAATAGTACATCTCATACCCCGGCAGCACGCAGCAGGGGTGATAGCCCTTGTCGATCAGCACCGTCGAGTTGTTCATGATGTGATAGGCGTCGCCCGGCTCGTTATCCACCCGCTGCAGCATCTGCAGGCCAGAGCCATGCGGGGGCCGGAAGCGGAAGTTGTAAGTCTCGTCATGCCGCGTCTCATCCGGCAGGCGGTCGGTATCGTGCTTGTGGCTGGGAAAGCCCGACCAGCCGCCGGTGCCCACGGTGTAAAGCTCGCTGACCAGCAGGCGGCCGACGCGGTCGTGGTACTTCGTGCCGAGGATATGCTTGATCTTGCGGTGGGTCTTGGTGTCGTCCGAGCCGTACTGGATGACATCCAGATCGGCGGCCCGCACCGCGAACGGCTCCAGCACCTTGTCGAACTTTGCCCCCGCGACAAAGACCTCGGCGGTGTCCGACAGGCAGGTCAGCCGCGCGGCCATGCCGCTGGGCACATAGACGCCCTCCGGCTCGCCGTCCCAGACATCGGTGCCGCGCTGGCCCAGATCGTCATGCGTCTGGCCGCCGACCTCGACCCGGATGGTGCCGGTGGCGGGCACGATGCAGGTCTCGTATCCCGGCACCGCATGGGTGAACGTCTCGCCCCGTTTCAGCCTCAGGATGTTGAAATAGTTCAGCGGCACCAGCGGGTGGTCGGTATCGACGATGGGGCGGTTGCGGTTGTCATGGGGCGCGATATGCATGGCGGCCTTTCACTCGGGTTCCGGCTGGGCGCGCAGAAAGGCGTCCAGCTCTGCGGTGGTGGGCGACGCAGGGGCACAGCCGACGCGCGACACCACGATGGCAGCAGCGGCAGAGCCGCGTAAGGTGGCCTCGCGCAAGGGGTGGCCCCCGGCCAGTGCTGCCAGAAGGCCGGCCATGAAGGCATCGCCCGCCCCGGTCGGCTTCAACGCCTGCGTGCGGTAGATGCCGGTCGTGACTTCGCCCTCGGCGCTGATCGTCACCGCGCCCTTCTCGCCCATCTTGTAGACTGCGATGGCGCAAGCATCGGCAACCAGCTGGCGCGCGGCATCCAGACCGCCCGCTGCAGACCCGGCCAGCAGTCCGAATTCCTCGTCATTGCCGATCACGACATCGCAGGCGCGCGCCGCCGCCAGACAGGCGGCCTGCGCAGTTGCGGTCGATGCCCAGGAATAGGGCCGATAGTCCACATCCATCACGGTCACCGCGCCTGCCGCCCGCGCGCCCGACAGCGCCGCCATGGTGGCGCGGCGCGAGCTTTCGTCGGCAAGCGCGGTGCCGGTGATCACCAGCGCGCCAAAATCCCGGAAATCGACCGCCGCGACATCGCCCGCATCCAGCGCGAAATCCGCCGCGCCGTTGCGATAGATCACCGACTGGCAGTTTTCGGTCCGGGTCTCGACCACGGCAAGCGAGGTGCGCAGCCCCTGTCCGATGGTCCCGACATGGGCGCGGCCGATCGCGTAACGGTCCAGTTCGGCCAGCACGAATCGGCCCACCGCATCGTCCGAGACCCGCGTCAGCAGCGCGGCCCTGCCGCCCTGCCGCGACAGCGCCGCCGCGATATTGGCCGCCGAGCCGCCCAGATGCGCCTCGAACCGCCGGGCCTTTTCCACGCGGGTTCCGGGCGGATCGGCGTAAAGGTCCATCCCGGCGCGGCCGAGCACGAGAAAGCTGTTGGCTTGCAGCGCGAGGGTCACATCATCGACGTTCACAGGCCTGATCCCCATGGGCGGTGACAGTTTGCCGTTGCGATGGGCATAGATGAAGCATAGTAGGTTTGCAACCGGTTGCAGTCCGGAAATCGAACGCGAAGCACGCCAGGAAGACGGTCATGCGGCACATCGGAATCGGGCTGGTCGGCGGCGGCTACATGGGCAAGGCCCATGCGGTGGCGCTGACGTCGGTGGGGGCGGTCTTCGACACGGCACTTCGCCCCCGGCTGGAGGTGGTGGCCGCCGGCAGCCTTGCCTCGGCCGAGGGCTATGCCCGCGCCTATGGCGTGACCCGCGCCGCGAAGGACTGGCACGATCTGGTGGCCGACCCGAAGGTCGAGGCGGTGGTGATCGCCAGCCCGCCATCCACCCACCGCGCCATCGCCGAAGCGGCCTTTGCGCGTGGCAAGCCGGTGTTTTGCGAAAAGCCGCTGGGGGCATCGCTGCAGGATGCGCAGGCGATGGTGGCGGCGGCACGGGCCTCGGACGCGGTCAATATGGTCGGCTTCAACTACGTGCGCACGCCGGCCACGCAATTCGCCCGCAAGCTGATCGCCGAAGGCGCCATCGGCGCAGTAACCTGGTTTCGCGGCGAACACACCGAGGATTTTCTGGCCGACCCCGCGGCCCCGGCAAGCTGGCGAACCCATGGGCTGGCCAATGGCACGATGGGCGACCTGTCGCCGCACATGATCAACTGCGCGCTGGCGCTGATGGGGCCGATCACCCGGCTGTCCGCGATGGTTGAAACCGTGCATGCCACCCGCCCGTCCAACGCTGACCCGTCCAACGCTGGCCCGCAGGCGGTCACGAACGACGACCATGCCCAGATCATGTGCCGCTTTGCCGGCGGGGCGATGGGGCATCTTTACTTCAGCCGCGTCGCGACGGGGCGAAAGATGGGCTATGCCTATGAGGTGCACGGCACAAAGGGTGCGATCCGCTTCGATCAGGAGGACCAGAACGCACTCTGGTTCTACCGCTCCGAAGGACCGGAGGAAAGGCGCGGTTTTACCAAGATACTGACAGGCCCGGCCCACCCCGACTTCCGGCCGTTCTGTCAGGGCCCCGGCCACGGAACCGGCTACCTCGACCAGATCATCATCGAGGCGCGCGATTTCCTTCACGCCATCCACACCGGCCAGCCAGTCTGGCCGACCTTTGCCGATGGCCTTGCCGTGTGGCAGGTTGTCGATGCCGCCCTGCGGTCAGCGACCGAAGGCCGCTGGACTGAACTCAACAGCTGAAGAAAGGATACCCGACCGTTGACCATCCGCATCGGCAATGCGCCCTGTTCCTGGGGTGTGGAATTCGCCGGCGATCCGCGCAATCCTGGCTGGGAAACCGTGCTGAAGGACTGCGCCGAGGCCGGCTATAAGGGAATCGAGCTTGGCCCCGTCGGCTATATGCCCGAAGACCCGGCCCGGCTGGCCGAGGCGCTGGCGCGGCACGATCTGACGCTGATCGGCGGGGTCGTTTTTCGCCCCTTCCACGATCCCGCCGCCTGGGACGACGTCCTGGATGCCGCGACCCGCACCTGCAAGGCGCTGGTGGCGCATGGGGCACGGCATCTGGTGCTGATCGACTCGATCTCGCCCCCCCGCCGGGTGCCCACGGCCGGTCGCGCGACCGAGGCCGAACAGATGGACCCGGCGGAATGGGCCGCCTTTCGCGACCGCATCGCCACCGTCGCCCGGATCGGCGTCGAGGACTTTGGCCTGACCGTCGGAATCCACGCCCATGCGGCGGGCTTCGTCGACTTCGAGCCGGAGCTGGAACGACTGCTGGATCAAGTGGACGAAAAGATCCTGAAGATCTGCTTTGATACCGGCCACCATTCCTATGCCGGCTTCGACCCGGTGGCTTTCCTGCGCCGCCATATCGGGCGCGTCAGCTATATGCATTTCAAGGATATCGACCCGAAGGTGAAGGCCCATGCCATCGCCAACCGCACCGGGTTCTACGACGCCTGCGGCCAGGGTATCTTCTGCAATCTGGGCAAGGGCGACGTGGATTTCCCCGCTGTACGGCAGATCCTGCTGGAGGCCGGGTTCCAGGGCTGGTGCACGGTCGAGCAGGATTGCGACCCGACGCTGGACGTGCGTCCCTTGGACGACGCCCGCGCAAACCGCGAATATCTGACCTCCATCGGCTTCAACTGAAGGCAAGACATCATGGCAAGACTCAACTGGGGCATGATCGGCGGCGGCGAAGGCAGCCAGATCGGCCCGGCGCATCGGCTGGGCGCGGGGCTGGACGGGTTGTTCGGCTTTGCCGCCGGCGCGCTGGATCACCGCCCCGAGGCGGGCCGCAGCTATGGCCAGCGCCTTGGCCTGGCCGCCGACCGCAGCTATGGCGACTGGCGCGAGATGCTCGCGGGCGAAAGGGACCGCCCCGACCGGGTCGATCTGGTCACCGTGGCCACCCCCAACGCCACGCATTTCCAGATCGCGCGAGAGTTTCTGGCGGCGGGCTTCCACGTCCTGTGCGAAAAGCCGATGACGGTGACGGTCGAGGAAGGCGAGGACCTCGTGCGCCTGTCGCGCGACACCGGCCGCATCCTGGCGGTGAACTACGGCTACACCGGCTATCCGCTGGTGCGCCACATGCGGGCCATGGTGGCGCGGGGCGATCTGGGTCGCGTGCGCGTGGTGGTGGCCGAATTCGCCCATGGCCACCATGCCGATGCCGCTCAGGCCGACAATCCGCGCGTGCGCTGGCGCTATGACCCGGCGCAGGCCGGTGTCTCGGCCCAGTTCGCCGATTGCGGCATCCATGCCATGCACATGGCCAGCTATGTGACGGGGCAGGAGGTGGAAAGGCTGTCGGCCGACATCACCTCCTGCATTCCGACGCGGCAGCTGGAAGACGACGCGATGGTGAATTTCCGCATGTCGGGGGGCACGGTCGGGCGGCTCTGGACCTCATCGATCGCGGTGGGGCGCCAGCACGGGCTGACGCTGCAGGTCTTTGGCGAAAGGGGCGGGCTGCGCTGGGCGCAGGAACAGCCGAACCAGCTTTACTGGATGCCGTTGAACGAAAGGCTTCAGGTGATCGAGCGCGGCGAGGGCAACCTGTCACCCGAGGCCGACCGCGCCAGCCGCGTGACCATGGGCCATGCCGAAGGTATGCCGCTGGCCTTCGCCAACATCTACCGCGATCTGGCCGAAGCGATCCGCGCCCGCGCCGAGGGCCGCGTCGTGGACCCGGTTGCCGACCAGTATCCGAAGGCCGAAGACGGGTTGCGCTCGATGGCCGCGGTGCATGCAGTGGTCGCCTCGGGCAAGGCTGGCGGCACCTGGGTCGATGCCCGACCGCCGATGTTCCGCTAGGGCTGCGGCCGGATCGGCCGCAGCGTCCCGCGCTCGACGATGGAACAGTCGAACAGCCGGGCCTCGGGCGGCTGTCCGGCATCATTCAGGATCGCTACCATCTGCGCGACGGCCGCATCGACGATCGCGGCGATCGGCTGGCGGATCGTGGTCAGGTTGATCGTGGGCCAGGCCGCCATTTCCATGTCGTTCAATCCCAGGATACCCACATCCTCCGGCACTCTCACGCCGGCATCGGCCAAGGCGCTGATCGCCCCGATCGACAGGATGTCATCGCCGCAGAACCAGGCCTCGGCACGTTGCCCGGCTGCCAACAGGCGCTGCATCTCGGCCCGCCCCGCGTCGAAGGCATAGGCGCTGGCAAAGCTGGTGGTGAGGGAGACGCCCGCCTGCCCCGCCAACCCGTCCCGAAATCCGGCAAGCCGATCCTGCGTCGAAGTCGCGCCTTCCGGCCCGCCTAGAAAACCGACCCGGCGATAGCCCCGCGCCAGCAGGGTTACCGCAGCCATCCGGCCACAGGCCCGGTTGTCCACCCCAACCAGATGCACAGCGGGCGCCGCGGTCCAGCGGCCAAAGCAATGCACCACCGGCAGCCCGGCCGCCCTGAACGCCAGCGGATAGTCGGGCGGCAGGGTGGAGCTGGCCAGGATCACGCCATCGACCGAGTATTGCCGCAGCATCTGCACCGCCTCGTCCAGAGTCATCTCTCCCGACAGGTTCACCAGCAGCGGCCGCAAAGCGCGCGCCTGCAAGCCACGGGTGAAGCGGTCGAAGACCTCCAGAAACACCGGGTTGTGAAAGTTGGTCGACACCAGCCCGATCAGCTTTGTCCGCCCGGTCGACAGCGCCGAGGCCAGCGCGTTGGGTCGATATCCAAGTTCAAGGGCCGCCTCTTCCACCTTCTTGCGCGTCCCGGCTGACACCGCGGCGCCGGGTGTGAAGGCGCGAGACACCGCTGACCGCGACACCCCCGCCCGCAGGGCAACCTCGCGCAAAGTGACACTCATCCCGCCCCCATGAACGCCTGCGCCTTTCGGGCCGCGGCCATCCCCGCGCCTTTGTCCCGTCGCCCAACACCTAGCCGCACCGGATTGCGGCTGCAACCGTTTGCAACCCGGCACCGGCACCTTGCCCGGATCAGCGCGACTGATAGCGCAGTACGCGGGACTCGACCGCGGCGACGATGGCGAAAAGCGCGATGGACAGGGCCGAGGCGGCGACGATGGCGGCATAAAGCTGGTCGGACTGGTAGTTGAACGTCGCCCGTATGATCAGTGCGCCCAGACCCTTGTCGGCGCCGATCCACTCGCCGACGATGGCGCCGATCACCGCCGTTGCCGTGGCGATGCGCAGCGAAGAGAACAGCATCGGCAGCGACCGCGGCAGGTGCAGCCGCAGGAAGGTCTCGAACTTGTTGGCGGACAGGACGTGGAACAGCTCTTCCTCGCTGGGCGTGGCAGAGGCCAGCCCGCGGATCATGTTCACCAGGGTCGGGAAAAAGCAGATGATGGCGGCGATGATGATCTTGGGGGTCATGCCAAGGCCGAAGATCAGGATGATGATCGGCGACAGCGCAAGTATCGGGATGGTGTTGAAGAACAGCACCACCGGGAAAATACGCCTGCCGGATGAATTTTGAATAGGCGAAGATGATGGCGAACAGCACCGCCGCGATATTGCCGAAGGCAAAGCCTGCCAGCGCCTCGATGAAGGTCGGCAGGAAGTTCGACAGGACCAGGTCGGTCTGGGTGAAGAAGACCGCAACAATCCTTGCGGGGGTCGGCACGACATAGGCCGGCACGCCCGTAAGCGGCAAGAGGAATTGCCAGACGACAAGGATGGACAGCGCGCCGAAGACCGGGGCGGCAAGGGGGGCGGCAAGGGCGATGAGGCGGCTCATGCTGCTTGCGCCAGCAGGGCGCGCTGCGCCGCGATTTCGGAGACGAAGGCAGGGTCTTCGCGGTGGCAGGAATTATCCGCGGTCTTGATCGGCTTGAGGTCGCGGACATTCAGGATGCGTCCGGGGTTGGCGCCCAGCACCATGATCCTCTGGCCCAGATAGACCGCCTCTTCGATGGAGTGGGTGACGAAAAGGATGGTCGTCTTCGTCGCCCGCCAGATGTTCAGCAGTTCGTCGTTCAAACGGTCGCGGGTGATCTCGTCCAGCGCGCCGAAGGGTTCGTCCATCAACAGGATGCGCGGCTCGTCGATCAAAGCGCGGGCGATCGCCACGCGCTGGCGCTGGCCGCCCGAGATCTGGTTGGGATAGCGGTCGCCCAGACCCTGCAGCCCCAGAAGCGCCAGGATGTTGTCGATCCTGTCGTCCGTGATTGGCCGTGCCAGCCGCCCCCCCACCACCGCGGGGAGGCGGACGTTGTTGCGCACCGTGCGCCAGGGCAGCAGGGTTGCGTCCTGGAATACGAAGCCGGTCTGGCGCTTCTTGCGGATTGCGGCGGGGGCCTCGCCCAGCACGCGGATATCGCCCGACAGCGGTTCCAGCAAGTTGGCGACAACGCGCAGAAGTGTGGACTTGCCGCAGCCGGAGGGGCCGAGGATCGTCAGAAACTCGCCCTCCGGTACGGTCAGCGATACGTTGTCCAGCACGGTCAGGCTGTAACGGCCGCTGCGGTAGCCAAGGCTCAGCCCTTGCACTTCTATTGCCGGGGTGCCCATGGTCAGGCCGGGGCGCCGAGCTTCGGGCGCTGGTCTGCCGTCATCTCGAGGATCTTGAGGGTATGGACATCCTCCAGCGCCGGACGACCGCTGGGATACTGGCCGATCTTGTCATAAAGCGCGATCTGCTGTTCCAGGTTCGCCGGATCGAACACGCCCCAGCCGCCAGCCGCTGTATTGGCATCGAAGCTGAGCTTCAGGATCAGGTCGACGGTCTTCTGCTCCCAGCCAAGGTCCAGCCCATCGGTCGCATCGACCATGATCTGCACCGCCTCTTGCGGGTTGGCGTGGACAAAGCCCCAGCCTTTTGCCACCGCTCCGATAAAGGCCGCCAGCTGGTCGGCGTTGTTCTCGATCGCGTCATCGGTGGCGAAGTAAACATCGGCATAGGCCGGCAGGCCCAGGTCGCTGACCAGAAGGTCGATCCGGTCGTCGCCGACGATGCTGAGGGCCTGGGTGTTGGTGATCCAGCCGCCGATGGCATCGACCTCGCCATTGACCAGCGGGCCCTTGTCGAAGCCGACCGAGACGATCTGCAATTCGTCCAGCGGGATGTTGTTGGTCGCGGCGATGGCGTCAATGATGAAGCGCGCAGTGGGCTGGATGCCGATCCGCACATTGCGCAAATCGTCGATGCCGCGCAGCGGCTTGTCGGGTTTCGAGGTGAAGGCATAGGGCCCGGTGCGGAAACCGCAAGCCAGGATCTTGACCGGTACGCCACCGGCGCGGGCACTGAACAGCTGTGCCGTTTCCGAGAATTGCCCCAGCGCAGCATCGCCCGAGATCACAGGCGGAACGGTGGAAGAGTTCGGCCCGCCCGGCGAGAATTCGACATCCAGTCCGGCCTCGGTGAAATAGCCCTTCTGCACGGCCACGATATCGCCGATCTGGCCGTTGCCCAAAAGCCAGTCGTATTTGATCACCACCCTGGCTGCGGCATGGGCAGCCGTTGGCAGAACCAGCTGGATCGCGCCACCAAGGGCACTTGCCACCACCAGCCCGCCGCCTGCCTTCAGCATGGACCGGCGCGTCATTGTTTCTTGTCTTTTCATGTCAACCTCCTGTCGCGTCATTGAATTTTTCCGGGTCGTGGTAGTCGCCGGGCCCTCCGTCCAGCCAGGCGTACAGCTCCCAGACGGTGCCGTCGGGGTCGTAGAAATAGGCGCAGCGGGCGTTCCAGACGTGATTGGCCGGGGGCGCCTGAAAGGCGACGTCCTTGGCAAGCAGGTCTTGATACAGCTGATCCAGCGCTGCCGGGGACGGCAGTTCGATGGCGATGCAGACCTTGTGGCCATCGCGTCCGGGGCGGTCGGGCACCCCGGTGTGGCGCGAGATATGGCCGATTTCCCAGGCGGCAAGGGTCATCCCCTCCATCTCGAAATCGGCAAAGCCTTCGGCACGGCGGCGCAAGGTCAGGCCCAGCTTTTCGGTGTAGAAGGCCACCGTGTTTTCGATGTTGTCCACCAAGAGGCAGATGTCGGTGATGCGTTTCACGGCGGCAAGGCTCATGGCCGGTCTCCTGTCTGTCTTTCGGGCAGCACCGCGCCGACGCGGCGGGCGGAATTCAGCATGTGGCTCCGCATTGCGGCGCGGGCGCGGATGGCATCGCGGGCAGCCAGCGCGTCATAGATGGCCTGATGCTCGGCGATGGTTTCATCGACCACCACCTCGACGGGTTGGGCGCGCCGGGCCAGATAGATCGTGTCGCGGATCTGGCTGGCGATGAAGCTGGTGAAGGTCAGGATATAGGCGTTGCCGGTGGCGCGGCTGATCTCGCGGTGAAATTCCAGATCGGCGGCGACGCTGTCGTCGCGGGTTCGTTCCTGGCCCTGCATGCGGTCAGCGCGTCGGCCAGAATGGCCAGCCCCTCGGCCTGCATCCGGGTGGCGGCAAGGCCTGCGGCCTCGGTTTCCAGAATGGCGCGCAGTTCGAACAGCTGGCCCAGATCATCGGCATCTCCCAAAGACAGCGGGTCCAGCCGGATCACCTTGCTGTCCTGCGGTGCCAGCGCATAGGCGCCGGAGCCTTGCCGCACATAGATCAGCCCATCGGCGCGCAGTTGCGAGATCGCCTCGCGCACCACATTGCGGCTGACGCCGAGTTCGGCGGCCAGACTGGTTTCCGGCGGCAGGCGGCTTTCCGGCGCGATCCGGCCAGAGCGGATTTCGCGCGACAGATGCTCGGCCACGCGGGTGGGCAGCGAGGCCGTGGCACCCAGGCCGATTGCCGGTTTCTTCATGCTGCGTCCTCCGGCCCGGTCAGCAGACAGCCCGGGTTCATCCGCCAATCGGGATCGAAGGCCGTCTTGATCCGGCGCAAGAGGTCCAGCCGGTCGGGCGCGGAGGTGCGTGCAAACCAACCGGCCTTGGTCCGCCCGATCCCGTGTTCAGCCGAGAACGATCCCGACAGCGACAGGGTGATGTCGAAGATCCGCGCTTCGATCCCGGCACCCGTTTCGCGCGCCAGATCCTGCGCCATGCCGTCGGGCGGCAGCGCGTTGAAATGGATGTTGCCGTCGCCCATGTGGCCGTAGGCCTGCGAAATCCAGCCGGGGTAGTGCTGCGCCAGCATCGCCTCCAGTGCCGCCACCAGGCGCGGCACGTCGCCCAGCCGCACCGACACATCGCTGCGCACGTGATAACCGCGCTTGGAATGGCCCTCGACGATGCCTTCGCGCAGGGCCCAGAACCTTGCGGCTTGCCGGTCCGACTGCGCCAGCACGGCATCCTGCGCCAGACCCTTTTCCATCGCCTCGGCCAGCAGGTTTTCCAGCATTTCGGTCAGCGTCAGCCGCGTGACGGTGCTCAGCCGGATCAGCACATGCGGCTGCCTCGAATGGCGGCGTCAGATTTGGGTCGACCAGCCGCGCCAGCGCTGGGCAGGTGGCGGACATCACCTCGAACCCGGTCAGGCACTCATAGGCCGCCCGCGCACATGGCGAAACAGCGCCAGCGCCGCGTCGAAGCCGTCGCAGCCGACATAGGCGGTGGCGGTGGTGCCGTGGCTGGGGGTCAGCCGCAGACAGGCCGCGGTCATGATGCCGAAGGCGCCTTCGCCGCCGATGGCGATTCGCAGCGGATCGGGGCCGCGGTTGTCCTTGTGCAGCCCCGAGATCGAAGAGATCACGCGCCCGTCCGCCAGCACCATCTCCAGCCCCTGCACATGCGCCCCGGTCATGCCGTGCCGCACCACCTGCACGCCGCCCGCGTTGGTCGAGACCAGCCCGCCGATCTGCGCCGAACCCTGCGAGCCGATGGAGACCGGAAACTCCAGCCCATGCCCGGCCAGCGCGACCTGCAGGTTTTGCAGAACCACGCCGGCTTCGACCGTGGCCGTCATGTTGTCGGGGTCGATGCCGCGGATGGCCTTCAGCCGCGCGGTAGAAACCACGACGCAATCGGCGGTCTCGCGCTGCGCACCACCCACAAGGCCGGTGTGCCCGCCCTGCGGAATGACGCCAACCCCGGCCTTGGCGCAAAGCTGGCAGATCCGCGACACGGCCTGAACGCTGTCGGGGCGCAGCACGGCAAGGCAACGACCGGTCCGGTCGCGTGACCAGTCCTCGACATAGGGACCGGCGATGGCGTCGCCGGTCAGCACGCTGGCTGCGCCCAACTCCTCAGCCAACTGCCGCAGCAGACTGGCGGTTGCAGTCGAATCATCCGGGGGGGAGGCCGTGTCCTGCATCATGCGAACTACAATTGACCAATTCGTCCTACAAGTAAACAAATTTCGCGAACGCCCGAAATTGGATTTGACTAGTCAACCAGTTCGCTCAATATGAAAGCATGTCCGACTCGATGCCCCGATACCGCGCCCTGGCCGAGCAGCTCCGGCGCGATTACCTTGGCGGCTCCGCCCTGCCGGGTGACCGCCTGCCGCCCGAGGCCGAGTTCTGCCGGCGCTTTGGCGTGGCGCGCGGCACGGTGGTGAGGGCGATCGAGATGCTTGTTGCCGAGGGCGCTGGTGCGGCGTCAGGGTGCGGGTACCTTCGTTTCCGATCCGGGACTGCGCCGCCGTCAGGGTGCGCTGCAAAGCTTCACCCAGTCCATGCAGGCGCTGGAACGCGAGATCACGCATCAGGTTCTGTCCGTCGAAGCCTTGCCGGAGCAGGCTTCGCTGGCGCTTGGCTCGACCGAAGCCATGGTGCGGCTGACGCGGCTGCGCTTTCTCGACCTGACGCCGATGGCGCTGCATGTCTCATCCATCCCAACAAGCCTGTTCCGCCAGGTCGAAGCGGCCAACCCCGCAGCACTGGAGCCCGGCAAGCGGGCCAGCTTTTCGCTTTATGCCGCCTTCGGTGCCGCAGGCCATCCGGTCGCGCGCGCCAAGGAAAGCAACGTGGCACGGCTGGCAACTGCGACCGAGGCGAAGCTGCTGCAAGCACCGCAGCCTCTGGCCGTGATGGAGGTCTGGCGGATGAGCCGCGAGGCCTCTGGCCGGCTTATCGACGCGACGCGGGCGGTCTACCTGACCGGCAACTACAGCGTCGAAATCGAACTGGTCCGCCATGGGGCGGCAGGATGAACGGGCCCGAAGCGACTGCCCAATGAGGAGGAGAAGACATGCGAAAGACACTCGGACTGACGACGGCGGTCCTGTTGGGGCTGGGCCTTCCGGTCCAGGCCAATGATGCGCCGGTTGCGCTGATCATCGCGCAGGGCGGCCTTGGCGATGGGTCGTGGAACGACACCGCCTATGCCGGCTTTCAGGCGGGGTTGGCGGAGACCGGCCTTGACGGCAAGCCGATCGAATCGAACGATGTCGCCGCCCAGGGCGAAGAAATCATGCGCCGCGCCGCCGATGCCGGCTTTGGTCTGGTGATCTCGCTGGAATGGATTCACGGCGAGCCGATGGAAATGCTGGCGCCGGACTATCCCGATACCGACTGGGTGATCATGAACCAGACGCGGCAGGGGGCGAACGTCGCCTCGGTTGTCTTTGGCGAGCATGAGGGCAGCTATCTGGCCGGTGCGCTGGCCGCGCAGGTGACGACCGACACCTCGATCCCCGGCATCAACGCCGACCCGGTGATCGGCGTCATCGGCGGGGTGAAATCGCCCGGCATCGACAAGTTCATCTCGGGCTTCATCGAGGGCGCCAAGGCGATCAACCCCGATGTCGAGGTGAAGGTTGCCTATGCCGAGACCTTCGGCGATCCGGCCAAGGGCGAGCAGATGGCCCAGGCGATGTTCGACGAGGGCGCCGATATCGTCTACCAGGTCGCCGGCGGCACCGGCATCGGCATCATCAATGCCGCCAAGGCTTCGGGTCACTACGCCATCGGTGTCGACACCGATCAGGACGGCATCGCGCCGGGCAGCGTGCTGACCTCGATGGTCAAGCGTGTGGACGTGGCGGTTGCCGGCATCCTGCGGGACTACAAGGCCGACAAGTTCCCCGGCGGCACGGAAATGGTGTTCGGTCTGGCGCAGAACGGCGTCGGGCTTTCGCCGATGACCCATACCAAGGACATCATCCCCGCCGCCTATCTGGAAAGGGTCGAGGCGCTGAAGGCCGACATCATTTCCGGCAAGATCACGGTCTGGGACGTGTCGACCCAGGGCTATCCGGACTTCTTCAACTAGGCATTGCGCGCGGCCGGGTTGGTTCTGGCTGCGCGGCCGCACTGCCGCAGGGGGGACGATGACGCACAAGAACGACCACGCCGGTGTCGTCCTCGGGGCGGACCGCCTGAGCAAGGCCTATGGCCCGGTGCAGGCCAACCGTGACATCTCGCTGGCGTTGGGGGCTGGCGAGATCCACGCCATCGTTGGCGAGAACGGTGCGGGCAAATCGACCCTGATGCGGATGTTGCAAGGCATGGAACGGCCCGATAGCGGCAGCGTCATCCTTGACGGAGCACCGGTCAGCCTGTCGGGCCCCGCCGAGGCAATGGCCCGTGGCATCGGCATGGTGCATCAGGAATTCATGCTGGCACCCGACCTGACGCTTTTGCAAAACCTCATCCTTGGCAGCGAGCCGATGACCGCGGGCCCGCTACGCCGCATCGACTGGGCTGCGGCCGAGGCCGATGGCAAGCGGCTGGCCGCGAAGATCGGCGTGGAGGTGGACTGGCATGTCCCCGCCGGTTCGGCGCCGGTTCACATCCAGCAGTTCACCGAGATCATCCGGCTGTTGCGCCGCGGTGCGCGCATCCTGATCCTGGACGAGCCGACGGCCGTTCTTGCCCCGCCGCAGGTCGAAGAACTGTTCGCGCTGTTGCGGCTCTTGCGGGCCGATGGTGCCTCGATGCTGTTCATCTCGCACAAGATCCCCGAGGTCACCGCCCTGGCCGACCGGGTCACCGTGATCCGGCGCGGCGAGGTGGTGTTTGCCGCCGCGATTGCCGACACCAGTGGCGAAGAGATCGCCGGTCATATCGTCGGCACCGAGGCGCCGCCGCCGCCGGTGCCTCTGGCCGCGCGGGCGGGCAGGACCGGCCCGGTGCTGGCGCTGGACCGGCTTTGTACCGGCAAACACCAGCATGTGCGGGCGTTGCGCGACATCTCGCTGACGCTTCATGCCGGCGAGATCGTCGGCCTGGCCGGTGTGGCCGGCAATGGCCAAAGCGAGTTGGCCGAGGTGCTGGCCGGCCTGCGCACTGCCGAGACCGGGCGGATCGCGCTGAACGGCGCCGATCTGACTTTGGCCGATACGGCGGCGCGGCGTGCAGCCGGGCTGGGATACATCAGCGCCGATCGCCGGTATGAGGGGCTTTGCCTGCCCGCGACCATCGCGCTGAACACCATGGCGGGCAGCCAGCGTCGCCCGCCGGTGGCGCGCGGCCCGTTTCTGCGACCCGCCGCCTTGCTTCAGGGCGCCCGCGCGCGGCTTGACCATCTGAAGGTGCGCTATGGCCGGCTGGGCGACCCGGTCTCCAGCCTCTCGGGCGGCAACCAGCAAAAGCTGGTCTTCGCGCGCGAGATTGCCACCGATCCGGCGGTGCTGGTGGTATCGCAGCCGACCCGCGGCGTCGATCTGAACGGGATCGCGACGATCCACCGGCTTCTGGGCGATTACCGCGCGGCGGGCGGTGCGGTGCTGCTCATGTCGGAAGAGCTTGACGAGATCATGGCCCTTTCCGACCGCATTCTGGTCATGGCCGATGGCGCCATTGTCGGCGAACTGCCACGCGGCGCCTCGATGCAGGAGATCGGGCGAATGATGGTGATGGGGGCCGATCATGGCTGACATTCGATTCGCGGCGATGCTTGCCAGCCTGCGCGCGCTGTTGGTGCCTTTTGCGGTGGCGCTGATCCTTGCGGGTATCGTGCTGATCGTGATCGGAGAAAACCCACTGGCGATCTTCGGCCTTCTGGCCGAGGAATCCTTCGGCTCGGCCCGGCGCATCGCCTCGACCCTGTCGTCGGCGACACCGCTGCTGTTCACCGCCGTCGCTACCGCGATCTGCTTTCGCGCCGGGGTGTTCAATGTCGGCGTCGAGGGGGCGTTTCTGGTTGGCGGGCTGGCGGCGGTCTTCGTGGCCTTTGCCCTGCCTGCCGGTCTCGGGATCACGCTGATCCCGCTGGCGCTGGTCGCGGCCATGGCGGCGGGGGCGATCTGGCTGTGGTTTCCCGGCTGGCTACTGGCTCGGTTCGAGGTCGATGAGGTGGTCTCGACTCTGATGCTGAACTTCATCGCCGCGGCGATCACCGGCTATCTGGTGAACGGGCCGCTGCTGTCGGCCTCGGCCGGCAACAACATGACGCCGGCCATCCATGACGCGGCGCATCTGCCGCGGCTGATGCCGCCGTCAACCCTGCATGCCGGCTTTCTGATCGGCATCGCGGTGATGGTGCTTTACGGTCTGTGGTGCCGCTATACGCCCGCCGGCGTCGAGGGCGGGCTGGTCGGATTGAACCGGCGCTTTGCCCGCGCGATGGGCATTTCGGTGTCCGGCACGATGATCACCGTGATGTGCCTTTCGGGGGCCATCGCGGGGCTGGGGGGCGCGTCGCATGGGCTGGGCCAGCTGTTCCGGTTCTCCGACGCCTTTTCGCCGGGCTACGGCTTTACCGGCATGGCGGTGGCGCTTTTGGGACGCAACCATCCGGTCGGCATGATCGTCGGCGCGGTCCTGTTCGGCGCGCTGGCCTCGGCCGGCACGACCATACAGCTGTTCTCGTCGGTCCCGCTGGATCTGGTCGATATCATCCAGGGCCTGGTGATGATCTTTGCGGTCATGGAGCTTGCCCTGCCGCGACTGCGGAGGCGCCGCCATGCTTGAACAGATCCTTGCGGCATCCATCGTGCTGACGACGCCCATCCTGCTGGCGGCGATGGGCGGGCTGGTCAACCGGCAGTCCGGCATCGTCAACATCGGGCTCGAGGCCAAGATCCTGGCCGGTGCGCTGGTGGCGGTGATCGTGTCTTCGGCCACTGGCAGCTGGCTTCTGGCCTCTCTGGCTGCGCTGGCGGTCGGCGCGGTGATCGGCTGGCTGTTTGCGCTGACCATTACCCGCGGCAATGCCAACATGATCGTCGCGGGGCTGGGGTTGAACGTGCTGGTGGCGGGCGCGATCGGCTTCATCCTCAGCTGGCAATACGGCACGTCGGGCACGCTGCGGTTGCCGGATGTGGCGCTGCTGCCGCATGTGCTGCCCGCAGCGGTGGCAGAGATTCCGGTGCTGGGGCGGATGCTGGCCGCGCTGGACCCGCTGACGGTGCTGGCCTGGGCGAGCGTTGCCGCCTTGCCCTTCGTGCTGGCCGATACCCGCTTTGGCCTGCGGCTGCGCGCCACCGGCAATGCGCCGCAGGTGGCCCGTGCGCTTGGCCTTGACGCCCGCCGCATCCAGGAGGCGACGACGGCCATCGCCGGCGGGTTCTCGGGCCTTGCCGGGGCGCATCTGGCGCTGACTTCAATCGGGCTGTTCAACGAGGGTCTGTCGGGCGGGCGCGGCTTCATCGCGCTGGCCGCGTTCTACTTCGGGCGCGACAGGCCCTGGCCCACCGCCATGGTCTGTCTCATGTTCGGCTTTCTCGACGCCACGCAAATCCGGCTGCAGACCGCGGGACTGCCGCCCAAGCTGATCGGGATGATCCCCTATGCCATGGTTCTGGCGGCGCTGATCCTGGCTTCGGTCCGCAACAAGAAAAGGAAAGCCGCATGACACGCACGGCGCTCTTGGTCATCGACATGCAGAATTCCTTCCTGCACCCACAGGGCGAGAACTTCTACCCGGCCGCCCCAGAGGTCCTCGCCCCGGTGCAGCGGCTGATCGCGGCGGCACGGGCGGCGGGAGCGGTGGTCGTCCATGTCGCCGACCGCCACCGCGACGGGTTCGAGGATTTCGAGCAGATCCGCCTGCCGCGCCATTGCGTGCATGGCAGCCACAACGCGGCGTTCTACGAGGGCTTCGGCCCCGTCGGCACGGCGCGCGAAATCCTGATCGAGAAACGCCGCTACTCGGCCTTTTTCGCCACTGACCTTGGCCTGTTCCTGCGCGAGCAGGGAGTCGGCCGGGTGGTCATCTGCGGGGTCAAGACCAATGTCTGCGTCCGCGCCACGACGCAGGATGCCTTTGCCAACGGGTTGCAGGTGGTGGTCGCGCGCGAGGCCACCAACTCCAACCGCGCCCATCTGGCCGAGGCGACGCTGGAGGACATCGACCGCTACTTTGGCCGCGTGGTGCCGCTGGCCGAAGCCGAGGGGATGTTTGCGTGACCCACCTTGTCGTGACCGGATATGCCAGCCTCGATCATGTGCTTGTCCTTGCGGGCGACATCGCCAAGGATCGCACCACAAGGGTGACACGCCGCGACCCTGCCGCATGGCCGCGCGCAGGGGGCTGCCCGACCTATGTGGCGCAGGCGGCGGTGCGGGCCGGCCAGCGCGCAGCACCCGTGGTCTGGATCGGCGACGATGCGCCCGGCCGGGCGCTGGTTGCGCAATATGCATCGGCGGGGCTGGACGGTGCCGGCGTCGCCACTCTGAAGGGTGGGCGGTCGCCGATCTCGGTGCTGGCCTATCAGCCCGATGGTGCGGTCTCCTGCCTTTATGACCCCGGTTTTGCCGGGCAAGAGCGGCTGTCCGAGGCACAGGCCGCGCTGATCGCCGGGGCAAGCCATCTGTGCCTGACGGTGGGGCCGGGCCATCTGGTGGACGCGATCCTGGGCAGCGCGCCGGCCTCGGCCCGGCTTTACTGGGCGGTCAAGAATGATACGCAATCCTTTGACGATACGGCGCGGGCCAAGCTGTCGCAACGCGCCGACGTGATCTTTTGCAACCATGCCGAACAGGAGCTGATCCTGGGCGGTACTGCGGTCCGGGTGGTGACCCACGGCGCAGCGGGGGCCGAGGTGATCGGACGGACGGGCAGCATCCGCGCCCCGGTCCCGCGCCGGATCACAGCCAGCGACGCCACCGGTGCTGGCGACAGTTTCGCGGGCGGCTACATCGCCGCCGAAATGGCCGGGATCACAGACCCGGCCGCAGCGTTGCAGGCCGGCATGGCCGCCGCGGCGCAGCTATTGATGGAAAGGCAGGACCAATGAAAACCGCCTGGTATCTGGGCTATGCCGACAAGGACGTGGGCGAGGCCGCGATCCTGGTTGGCGACCCCGACCGCGTCAACCGGATCGGCAAGCTGCTGAAGGACCCGGTCTTCCTGCCCGAAAAGCGCGGCCTGCGCTCGGTCACCGGCGGGTTCGGGGGGCGGCAGGTCACCGTGGCCGCCTTTGGCATGGGCGCGCCGATTGCCGCCATCGTCATGCATGAACTGGCCGATCTCGGCATCCGCCGCTTTCTGCGCATCGGCACGGCGATGCATTTCGCCCCCGCCCGGCCCGGTAATTTCCTGATCTCGCGCGAGGCGATCGCCCATGACGGCACAGCACCCGCCTATGCCGACACCCGCCACCCGATCCCCGCCGATCCGGCGCTGATCGCGCAGCTTGAAGCGGCGGTCACGGCAGAGGGCGCAAGACCGCTTGTCGGCACCTATGCCACGTTCGACGCCTTCTACCGCGACATGTTCGCGCTGGAAGCCGGGACCGTGCCGCGCGTCACCGCAGTGCGCGAACGCCTAAGGCAAGACGGCGTGCTGGCGACCGACATGGAAACCTCGGCCCTGCTGGCAGTGGCACAGGCGCTTGGCCTTTCGGCAGCGACGTTGTGCCTTGGCACGGTCGACGGAATCAGCCAGCAGAAACTCGACACCACCCGGCTGGACGAGGGCGAAGCGCGCCTGTTCCGCATAGCGCTTTGCGCCCTGACCGCCTGACCCCGCCCGCAAAGGAAGATGACATGAGCGATATATCGAAGACTTATCTGCAGACCCTGATCGACCGGTTGGCGCATGTCGAACGGACCCAGATCGAGGCGATCTGCGCCGCCGGGGCGATCTGCGCCGAGGCGATCCTTGGCGACAATCTGGTCTTTACCTTCGGCACCGGCCACGGCTCCTTCGCCGCGCTGGAGATGTTTCCGCGCACCGGCACGGTGACGGGATTCCGCCCCATCGTCGAAAGCTCGATGATCTCGTTTCACCGGGTGCTGGGTGACGGCGGCGCCCGGCAATACCGCTTTATCCACGCGCAGGAAGGGTATGGCGAGGCGATCCTGGCCTCGCACCAGACCTGCGAGGGTGATGCGATGCTGATCTTTTCGCATTCCGGGTTGAATGCGGTGACGCTGGATATCGCCCTCGGCGCCAAGGCGCGTGGCATGAAGCTGATCGGCGTGACCTCGATCCCGCATTCCTCGGCGACGCCGTCGCGCCACAGTTCGGGCAAGCATCTCTATGATCTGGCCGACGTGGTGATCGACACCGGCGTGCCGCTGGGCGACGCGGCAATCGAGATTGCGGGCGTCAAGGGCAAGGTCGGTGCGACCTCTACCTCGATCGCCATTGCCATCGGCCATGCGATCAATGCCGAAACCGCGAAACTGATCGCTGCGGCGGGACGCGACCCGCATATCATGGTCAGCCCCAACACCGTGGACAAGGCGACCGCCACCGCACAGAACGACCTCAACTATGCCGAGTTGTGGCGCCGGCTGAGGGCACGCTGATGCAGCGTCGCGGGTTCTTCATCGATGGCGCCTGGCACCTGCCTGAGGGTTGCGAGACATATGCGCTGGTCAATCCGGCAACGGGCGAAGCCCTGGGCGAGACACTGCTGGCGGGCCGTGACACCGTTGACCGCGCGGTTGCGGCGGCCGAGCGCGCGGCCCCGGCCTTCGGTGCAATGCATGCGGCCGAGCGCGCAGCCATCCTGACCCGCGCCGCCGCGCTGATCGAGGCGCGGGCCGAAGACATGGCGCGCCTTCTGACGCTGGAGCAGGGCAAGCCTGTGTCCGACAACCGCAAGGAAATACTCTTTGGGGCCGAGGTGCTGCGCTATTACGCGGCAGAGGCGACGCGGGTCTGGGGCAGCTTGCGCCCAGCCTCATCACCCACCATCCGCAATCTGGTGATCTGGCAGCCCCTGGGAGTCACGGCGGCAATCGTGCCGTGGAACTATCCCATCGACCTCTACTGCTGGAAGATCGGCCCTGCCATCGCCGCCGGTTGCCCGATCGTGGTGAAATCACCGCATGAGACGCCGCTTGCCATCGCCATGCTGGTCGATTGCCTGCATGGAGCCGGGCTGCCGGCCGGCACGCTGGCCGATCTTCCGGGGCTGGGGCCGGTGGCGGGTGCCGCGTTGGCAGAACACCCACGGGTGCGGCTGATCTCGGCCACCGCCTCGGTTCCGGCGGGGCAGGCGATCATGCGGGCGGCGGCGGGCAACCTGAAGCGGCTGTCGCTGGAGCTGGGCGGCCATGCGCCGTTCATCGTGCTGCCCGGCGCCGATCTGGTCGCGGCGGCGCGCGCCGCGCATCGCCGCGCCTATTCCAACATGGGCCAGATCTGCATCACGGTGAACCGCATCCTGGTCCATCACAGCCAGCGCCGCGAATTCGCGCATATCCTTGCCGGCATGGCCGAGGAAACCGTGATCGGCGACGGGCTGGACCCGGCAGTCGGCTACGGCCCGGTGCAGAACATCGGCGTCATCGCCCGCACCGACCGCCACGTCGCCGATGCCATGGCCAAGGGCGGCAAGTTGCTGGCCGGGGGGCATCGCGTCACCACCGGCGATCTGGGGCGCGGGCTGTTCTACCGCCCCACGGTGATCGACGAGGCGCCGCTGACCTCGCTGCCGATGACCGAGGAAAGCTTTGGTCCCTTGGCCGCGATTGCCGGCTATCAGGGGATCGACGACCTTCTGGCCATTGCGAACGGGCTGGACTACGGCCTTGCCGCCTACGTCTGGGGGCGATCTGGAAACCGCCTGGGCGCTGGCCGAACGGCTGGAGTTTGGTGCAGTGGGTGTCAACGTGAACGATACCAGCGAATTGCAGGCGCCGTTCGGCGGCTGGAAGATGTCGGGCTTCGGCCGCGAACTTGGTCCCGAAGGGCTGATGACCTTTCTGGAGCAGAAGCACCTGAAGATCCGGTTGCGAGCCCCGGCAATCGACCCGGACTGACCCGGGCCGACCGCGATCGACAGCGGGGCGAGTCACTGCGCCCGGCGAAGCGCCTGCGCCATGCAGGGGATGCCGCCGCCGGTCTTCGGGATCTCGTCGGTCTCGACCACTGCCACCTCGAAGCCGCGCCCTTTTCCTGCGCGCGCCGCCGCAGCCGATCAGCACGCAGCCTTCCTCGATCACGTTGAAGTCACCGCCCTCGAAGGTGCCCGCCGTCACCATGGCGTAGATCGGAATCCCAAGCGCCTCATAGGCGCGGATAGCGGCCTAGTTCTCACCCCGCCGCCACCAGTTCGCCATAGCGGTGATGACCGCGCCGAAAGGCGTCATCACACTGGAATCGCGGGAATGGACCTGCATCGTCAACTCAGGCTCGGCCGCCAGACGGATTGCGGCGTTGCAGGCTGAAGGCTTCGGCATGGGGCGGCGGTCAAGCGGCATTCCATCTCTCCTTGCTGTTCAGGCGGCGGTTCAGTCGGCGGGCATGGTGGAAGGAATCCACCAGTTCCGGCCGCGCTGGGTTTCAACGTATTCCGGCCAGCGGAAATGAATCGGCGGGTCGTAGTCACATAGCGGCGGGGCCCAGTTCCTGCCGCCCACGCCGCCGCCGGTGCGGGTCTCGAATTCCGCCAGCGCCGCGTCGCGTGCGGTCGTGTCCTCTGGCAGCTGCAGCGCCGAGGCGGACAGCTCCCTGGCGGCGGTCTGCACCACCGGGTCGATGGTGGCCGGAATGCCGCCAAGCGCGTTCATCACCCAGTTCGGATAGCTGTAGCCCGCAGGCGCCTTCAGCGCGGGCCGCGCGATGTACAAACGCGCGGTCGGCACATGCCAACACATATCGGTGTAATCGTCGGACGTCGAATGGGTCTGCGACGGGGCAAGGTCGCGGCGCAGGATCGCCACGGTATCTTCGGGGGCGATCAGGCAGGACCTCTCGTCAAGGAAGGGGGGCCCCCGGCGGACCGGGGCGCCGGCCGGGGGCCCGGCCGCCGGGCGGCCCCGGCGGCGCCCCGGCCCCGGGACGGCCCGCCCGGGCCCGGGCGCTATTTTGGGGGGGGGGGGGGGGACCCAGGGGGGCCCGGCGGGGGGGCCGGCCCGGGCGGCGGGCGCCGCGGGGGGGGGGCGGGGAAGCGGGCCCGGACCGCCGCAGGCCATCGCCACGGTCGGAGTGCGCATCATGTATTGAATCTCGGCCAGCCCCGCCGGCAGGTTGTCGGCTGTCGCCTGCCCGGCGGTCAGGATCGCCTCGGATACCGACCAGCCGCCCTGATGCGGCAGCATCCCTCGCGCAGCGCCTTGGACGCCTGATACATCATCAAGGCATCATTGGCGCCGGGCGCGCGCACCGCGGAATGCGATTGCGGGATCGGCGCGCCATCGGCCCGGCCCCAAGCCTCGGGCGCATCGCAGATGACGCGGTAGACCATCGCGTCACCGGCATCACAATGGGTATCTCATCGCACGGTATCGCACTTCGGCAGCATGTATAACGGATGGAACGACAGCATCGCCGCCAGCCCGTCGTATCAGCCCTTGGCGGAAGGAACAGGCTTTGACCCGCGCACCCTTTCAGCCGGTTCGCCAGTGAAGCGCAACCCGCCCTCTATCCCATGCTTTTCCATCGCCGCCGTGGTGGCCAACAGCGCGCCAAGCCCGCCGATGCCAAGGCCCGAATGCGGATCGGTATGCCCGCCCGCCTGATAGCCCAGCCCGAGGCTCTCGCTGCGTTGACGCCGCCTGACAATTGCCCGGCACCACGTCATATTCGGCGTAAAGCCCGATGATCGGCCCATCGCCATTCGAACAATCGGCACCAAAGGCGGTCGGCATCCCGGCCGATCCTGCCTCGACGGTAAAGCCTTCGGCGCGCAGCCGCTGCACATACCCCTCGGCCGACCGGTATTCGACGGCGGCAAAGGGGCCTCCTGACGGTCGGGCCGGAATCTGGCGGGAGGGATGCGGAGCCCATGTCCCAGGCTGACACGACGCCGATTCCCTATCGCTACACGTCTGCCACGGCATGGCGAAAGCGAAACCTCTTCCCGCCGTCAACAAACGGTTTTCAGCTATCCGCTGGACAGAACCCGAACCCCCGGTAGACTTCGCGGATCGTGGCGGAGGACAGATGACGCGCGTTCCCTCGACCGCAGGCGCTGCGGGCGCTGGAAAGTTTTGCCCGCCACGGCACTGTCTGGCAGGCGGCGGACGAACTGAACCTGACGCGCAGCGCGGTCAGCCACCAGCTGCGGCTGCTTGAGCGCGAATTGGGGTTTCGGTTGCTGAACCGCGTCGGCACCCGGATCGAGCTGACGCCGCAGGGGCATCCTATGCCGCCGATATCCGTCGCGCGCTGTCGGTGATCTCCGGCTCTGCCGCCCGCAACGCCGGGCGCGGCCTCAGCGAGGCGCTGACGGTCAGTTGCACGCCTGGCCTGGCCTCGACATGGCTCTGCCCCAGGATCGAGCGGTTCCGCGAGATCTGCCCCGATGTCGCGTTGTCGGTCGTCACTCCGCGCCGGCTGGACGATGTGTCGAACCCCGATGTCGACCTGTTCCTGACCTTCGGCACCGGCAACCTGCCGGAGATGGAGGTGGAGCCGCTGAAGGCGGTGGAGTTCACGCCGCTGTGCAGCCCCGCGCTGCTCAACCGTCTGGGCGGGCTGGTCGAGCCGAAGGATGTGCTGCGGGCCGGCCTGCTGCATCTGCACGACCGCGACGATTGGCGGAAATGGTTCCGGCTTGCCGGGCTGGACGAGGGCGGCGCCGAACAAGGCATGCTGTTCGCCGACATGAACCTGGTCTATGCGGCGGCGATGCATTCGCAGGGCATCGCAATGGGTGACGAATTCATCTGCCACGGGGCGATGGAGGCGGGCGCTTTGGTCCGGCCATTCGATCTGGCTATCCGGTCACCACGGGCGTGTTTCCTTGTCGTCCCGCCGGAGAAGACCGGAAATCCGGCGGTCTCGGCGTTTCGGTCCTGGCTGGTGGAAGAGCTTCCGGCCGAAAAAGCGTGATCTGCTGCCAGTTCGATTTCATTTGCCGTTGATGAGAAACTCTCGGTTGCGGGGGCTGGCCAAGCGCCCCTGGGCTGACCGGGGCAGGGAGGGATGACCGTCAGTGCGAGATCCGCCGAGATCGGTGCCGAAGGCATCGGCAGACTTTCGGCCGGGGAGAGTTTCTGACGCTGCTTTGCCCCTCCGGTTCAGGCAAGACGACATTCCTGATGGTGCTGGCCGGGTTCGAGGTCCCGACCGAGGGCCGGCTGACGCTTGACGGCCGCGAGGTGACCGCCATTCCGGCCGAAGACCGCGCCTTCGGCGTGGTCTTTCAGGGCTGCGCGCTGTTCCCGCACATGATGGTCGAAGACAACATCGCCTTTCCGCTGCGCGTCCACCGCCGGCCTGTGAACGAGATCCGCAAGTGCGTGGCCAAGATCGTCGAGATGGTCGGGCCGGGCGGGCATGGCCACAAGAAGCCGTCGGGTCTTTCGGGCGGCCAGCAGCAGCGCGTCGCGCTGGCGCGGGCGCTGGTCCAGGAACCGACCGTTCTGCAGCTGGATGAACCGTTCTCGGCGCTGGACAAGAACTTGCGCTGCCAGATGCAGAACGAGGTCCGCCGCCTGCACCGCGACACCGGCACCACCTTCGTTTTCGTGACCCACGACCAGTCCGAGGCGCTTGCCCTGTCCAGCCGGATCGCGGTCTTCGATCACGGCAAGCTGCAGCAGCTTGCCACCCCGAAAGGCGTGTCTGAGCGGCCCGCCAACTGCTTCGCGGCCGGGTTTCCGGGCGAAATCAACATCCTGCCGCTCTCGGATATCCGCAGTGACGGCGCCGGGGCGCCGGGCCGGTTCGAAGGCCAGGCGCTGCGGGCATTCGGCAAGGTGACCGACACGCTTGCCGTGCGGGCGGAATACATGGCGCTGCATGGCGCGCGGCCAGCCGATGGCAACGCGGTCGCCGCCCGTGTCCGCGATCTGACTTATCCGGGCGCCGAGACGCAGCTTTCGCTGCCCACCGCCAACCTGCCCGACGGCCTTGCCGCGCGACCGCGGGTTCTTTCCGTAGCGGGCGGAACCCCGCCCGACTCTGAAGCCGAAGATGAAACCATTGATGTCAGGGAGACGACCATGAACGAACCTTTCCAGCAAGACCGCCTCGGGCGCCGGGCCGACCGCGCCCGCTCTGGCGAGATTTCGCGCCGTCGCTTTGCCCAGATTGCCGTAGCCCTTCTGGGCACCAGCGCGCTTGCCGCACGCGGAACGCCGGTTCTGGCGCAATCGGGCGAACTGGTCGTGGTCAATTGGGGCAGCGATGCCGTCACCGCCTATGACAAGGCCTATGGCCAGACCGTCGAGGCCGAGACCGGCATGAAGGTGCTTCACGACGGCTCCGGCCCGACCGAAGGCGCCACTAAGGCCCAGTTCGAAAGCGGCAAACCCGCCTCGGACCTGGTCGATGCCGATCCGTTTTCGGCCAAGACGCTGGGCAAGAAGGGGATGATGGAGCCGATCGACTACAACGTGGTCGACAAGTCCAGGATGCGCGAAGGCTTTGGCTGGGAATATGCCGCGTCGAGCTGTTTCCTCAGCTACAGCATCGCCTATGACGCTACCAAGTTCGGCGACGCCCCGCCCACCGGCATGGCCGATTTCTTCGATGTCGAGAAGTTCCCCGGCAAGCGCGATGTACAAATGGGGCGCCAGGATGTGGGAGGCGCTGCTGCTGGGCGACGGCGCGGCGCCCGATGCGCTTTATCCGCTTGATCTGGAGCGGGCGCACGCCAAGCTGGCCGGGTTCAAGGAGCATATCGTCGGGTTCTGGGGCGGCGGGGCGGAAGGCCAGTCGCTGTTGATGAACGGCGACGCCTCGAAGGCGCTGCTCCGGTCGACCCGTGCCAAGCTGCTGGAGCAGGATTCGGGCGGCAACATCAAGTTCATCTGCGACCAGGGCCTGATCTCGCCGGGCGCGATGGCAGTGATCAAGGGCAACCCCGGCGGGGCCGAGGCCGCGATGAAGGTCATCGCCTCGGCCCAGGTGCCCGAAAAGCAGCTGGTGATGTCCGAGATGTTGGGTCAGGGCCCGGTGAACCTCGCGACCACGGCGCTGATCCCCGAGGCGGAACGGCGCTTCAACCCGGTCGATCCGGCGGACTTCGCGCTGCAAGTGCTGCTGGACATGGTCTGGGACGAGGAAAACTACGGCCCGGCGCTGGATGAGTTCCTCAAGATCATCTCGGCCTGATTTCCGGCCGCCCGCAGGCACTTCGGTCTGCGGGTGGCCCTCGGTCGAAGGATCACCATGCCCGCCCTCCCCCCATGTCCTGCTAATCGGCCCCTTGCCGCTGTTTCTGGGGCTGGCCTAAATCGTGCCGTTCCTCGGCGTGCTGCAGTGGAGCGTGACCCTGGCGAAGCCGGGCCTGGGCCAGTATCGCGCGGCGCTGGCCGATCCGCTGGTGCAGTCGGTCTTCCTGCGCACGCTGCGGATTGCCTGATCGTCACCGTGGCGGCGGTTGTCGCCGCCTATGTGGTGACGCTGCTCTGCGTGCGCGGCGGGCCGGTGCAGCGGCTGGTGATCGAGCTTTGGATCCTGATCCCGTTCTGGATTTCGGTCCTGACGCGGGCCTTCGGCTGGCTGGTGCTGCTGTCCAACCGCGGCATCCTGAACGACCGGCTCGAGGCGCTCGGCCTTCTGTCCGAGCCGCTGACCATGGTGCGCAACGAGTTCGGCGTGGTCGTCGGCATGACCCATTTCCTGATCCCCTTCGCGGTCTTCCCGCTGGCTTCGGCGATGCGCAATCTGGATGAACGGGTGCTGGTGGCCGCGCGCGGCATGGGTGCGTCGCGTGCGCGGGCGTTCTGGCAGGTCTTCGTGCCGATGACGCTGCCCGGCATCCGGGGCGCAGCACTTGCCGTCTTCGTCTTTGCGCTTGGCTTCTTCGTCACCCGGGCGCTGCCGCCGAAGGAGGCTCCGCCTGTGGTCTTGCGCGCTGACGCTGTATTTCTTCCTGATCACCCTGCCGAAATTCTACGGCATTGTCGCCTATGACACCCGGGCCGGTGTGGCGGTGGCGCATGCGATCATGATCGCGCCCTTTGCGGTGGTGCGGATCGTGATCGTGGTGGCGGTGATCCTGGGCAAGACGGCGTTTCAGCTTCTGCGCGACCGGAAACGATCAGGCCCGTGGCGACGCGGGCCTTACTCCAGCGCCGGAAAGTAGTCGGTCGGCGACAGCACGATTTCCGCCGGATCGACCCCGGCCGTCAGCACCCGGATCGGCGGGCCGACCAGTTCTGTCCGGCGCACGCCGGTCATGGCCGCAAGGGCGGCGTCGATCGCCATCGCCCCCTGTTTCATCGGGTCGTCGAACGGCGCCGCCACGATCCGCCCGCCGACCAGCCCGCGCGCGACCGAGTGGGTGACATAAGTGGCGGCCAGGACCGGGCCGCCCGCTTGCCCGCCCTGGATCGCCATTGCCGCCTCGATCGCCGGAGCGGCACCGATGATCACGTCCGGCTGCGACACCTCTGACAAGGCGCGCTCCAGAAGGCGCAACTGCGCGCTTGTGCCGGTATCGGCGCCAAAGACCGCCACGATCCGCAAGGCCGATCCGGCAAGACCCTCGCGCAACCCGCGCTCCAGCGGAGCCACCCAGCCGGATTCCGGCGGGCCAGACAGCAGGATCGCGGTCCTTTCCCGGCCACCGGCGGGATAGGCCTGGGCAAGAAACCGGCCGAGGCCCAGGCCCATGTCGCGCCAGTCAACGCCGACCCGCGCGGCCAGCGCATCGGAATGCAACTCGTTCACCAGACCGATCACCGGCTGCGCCTTCGCCGCGTCGGCCACGGCGGCCAGAAGGGCAGGGTCATCCGACGACACCGCCCCGATCAGGATCGCGCCCGGCTGCAGGGCCTGACAGCTGTCCAGCTGGGCGATCTGGCCCTGCAAGGCGCGGTAGCCGCCAGCCTCGAAGAACCGCACATGCAGACCGCGCAGCGCGGCCCGCGTCTCGATGCCGTTCGCCACGCTCAGCCAGTATTCGTCCTTGAAATGCGGCACCAGCACGCAGACCAGATCGGCATCCGCAGCGGCAGGTCGACCCATCAGGCCGCACAGGCAAAGAATTGCAGCGCCAAGCGCCTGACGATAGTCATGGTGCATGCGCCCCAGACGGTTTGACACACAGCTCCAGTTCGTCTTCATGGTCCTCTCCGGCCTGACGATCCTTGTCGGCATCACCTCGTTCGGGGTCAACCGCTTCCTCATCACTTCGCATGAACGGGTGCTTGGCGAAAGCATCGCCATCATCCAGCGCGCCGAGCGGATCGGGCTGGACGCTGATCTTGCCGGCACCACGGCGGGGCGGCTGGCAGAGGCCGGCACCGAGGCCGAGATCGCGCAGGCCTCGGAGGCGCTGAGGGCGCAGGTCGCGCGGATCGAGTCGGATATCGGTGACCTCAGGCACTTTCTGGGCGATCCCTCGCCCGCCCTGACCGAGGCCGAAGACATCCGCGCCCTGGTCGCGACGATGGCATCACTGGTACGCCGCAAGAACGCCCTGGCCGAAGCCGCCGCAGCGGAACGGGCGCGGCTTGCCGATGCCGGTTCGCGGCTGACCCAGCTGATCTCGGCGGAAACCGATCTGGCGCGGCTGCGCATCACGGCGGGGATATGGCAGATGTATGCTGCCCCGGACGGGCAAAGCCTGCGACCGATGCTGGACCGGCTGGCCGACACCGATTTCTTTGCCTTCGAGCGGATCCGCGCCCTGGCGGAAGCCACCGCCACGCTGACGCGGGCGGTCCAGCAGGTCGCTGACAGCATGCAGGCCGAAAGCCTTGCCGCTTTGCAGGCCCGGATGGAAGATGCCTTGCAGCTGGCGCTGACCCGCACGCCCTATCTGCCGACGGCGCCGGCGACGAAGGCGGCCGAGGCGGATCTGGCCATCTTTCGGGATGCGCTGGGCGACCGGGGCCTGATTGCGCTGAAGCGTGACGAACTGGCCGCGCTGGCCGAATTGTCCGGGCTGTCCGTTCAGTTGCAGGACCGGCTGGCCGTCCTGACCAAAGAGGCGCGTGCCGGCCAGGAAGGCGCCCGCGCGCTGATGAAGTCGCGCATTGCCGATGCCGGCTGGCAGGCCGCCGCGCTGAACCTCGCGCTGGCCGGGGTGATCGCGCTGGGTCTTCTGGCGGGCTATCTGGTCTGGGTGCGGACCCGGCGTCATGTCGTGTCGCGTCTGGGCGTGGTGGCGGAACGGATCGTCCAGCTTGCCCGCGGAGAGACCGCCGAGCGGATGCGGATCAGCGGACATGACGAGATCGGCCGGCTGGAAAAGGCCGTCAACGTGTTGCGCCGCCGGACGGAAGAGGCCGCCCGCCTGCGCGAAAGCCTGGAGGCGGCGGTTCTCGCCCGCACCGCCGATGTCGTGGCCGAGATGCATTCGGCCGATGCCGCCCGTGCCGAGGCCGAAGGGCAAAGCCACGCCAAGACGCATTTCCTTGCCCGGATGAGCCATGAAATCCGCACGCCGCTGAACGGTGTCATCGGCCTGCTGGACCTTCTGGTGGCAGACGAAGCCGACCCGGCCCGCCGCACCCGTCTTGGCACCGCGCTGACCTCGGCCCGCGATCTGCAGGAGTTGGCGGAAGACATCCTCAGCTTTTCCAGCGGTGAAGAGACCCAGGCGCAGGCCCGGCTTGCCGCCTTTGATCCGGCCCGGCTGGCGCAGGGTCTGGCCGATCACTTGCGGGTGCTGGCCCGGCCCAAGGGGCTGGCCACGGTGATCGAAATTCCCGATGATCTGCCGGCCGCGCTTCTGGGCGATGCCACACGCATCCGGCAGGTGGTGGTCAACCTGATCTCGAATGCGGTGAAATACACCGATACCGGCGAGGTTGCCCTGCGGGTGGCGCTGCGGTCTGCCCCGGACGCGGCCTGGCATGAGATCGCCTTTGCGGTCACCGATACGGGGCCGGGGATGACGGCGGCCGAGACCCGGCAGGCCTTTGACATCTACGGCCGGACCTTCGACGCCCGCCGCCGGGGGATCGCCGGGGTGGGTCTGGGTCTGGCGATCGTGCGGCAGTTGACCGACGCGATGGGGGGCGAGTTGCGGGTGGCAAGCGTGCCGGGCAAGGGCAGCAGTTTTACCCTGGCGCTGCGCCTTGCACCTGCCGATCCGGCCGCTCTGGCGAGTGAGGCGGCGCCGGCCGTGCCGCCCGGTTTGCGGGTGCTGGTGGTCGAGGATCACCCGGTCAACCGGCTGGTGGCGCGCGGCTATCTGGAGCGGATGGGCTGCACCATGACCGAGGCCGCAACCGGCGCCGAGGCGCTGGCCCACGCCATCTCTGCTCAGTTCGACGTGATTCTGATCGACCTGAACCTGCCCGACATGCGCGGCGAAGAGGTCGCCGCGAAGATCGACCGCAAGGGCGCGCGTGTCGCCGTGCTTACGGCTGACCCGGTGACCGACGACGCTGCAACCCGCGTCCGGCTGGGCGTCGACAACGCGCTGATCAAGCCGGTTTCGCCCCGCGCGCTGGCGGCAGTTCTTGCGGGCGGTCCGGACGCCTCCAAGGCGGGCGAAAACGCGGCAACGGAAACGGTCCTGCGCGAAGATGTCGCCACCCTGGGCCCGGATCTGACGGCCGAGATCGTCGCCGCCTTCCTGACCGACCTGGCCGAGGTGGTGCCGGTCCTTCTGGCCGCCGAAGATGCCGGCCTGCGCCGGGCCATCGCGCATCGGATGAAGGGCGCGGCCAGCAACTTCGCCCTGCACGACCTCTGCGACCTGCTGAAACGGATCGAGGCCGGGGACGCCGCCGCGCTGCCCCTGATCGCGGCCGAGGCGGACCGCGCCGCCACGGGCCTGCGTGCGGCAGCAGCGCGGGCGGGGCTTCAGCTGCCCTCGGGCACCGCAAAGCAATAGCCCATCCCCGCCCGTGTCAGCAGCCAGTCGGGGTTCGCCGGATCAGCCTCCAGCTTGCGCCGCAGCCGCCCGACCAGCACGTCGATGGTGCGATCGCCCGGCCGCAGGTCGCCGCGGCCGACGATCTCGCTCAACCGTGCTCGGCCAAACACCACGCCGGGGTTTCCGGCCAGCGCATCCAGAAGGTCGAACTCCTGCCCGCTCAGCGGCTCGATCCGCGCGGCTGATACCAGCCGCCGCCGGATACGGTCGAAATGCCAGGGGCCGAAACTGTCCACCGCTGCCGCCGTCGGGGCGCTTTGGCCGATATCGGCGATCCGCGCCATCAGGTTCTTGATCCGCGCCGCCAGCTCGCGCCGGTCGAAGGGCTTGGTCACATAGTCGTCCGCGCCCATCTCCAGCCCGACGATGCGGTCCACCTGTTCATCGCGCGAGGTCAGAAGGATGATCCCGACCCGGCTGCGCGCCCGCTGTTCGCGGGTGATCGTCAGCCCGTCTTTCCCCCCAAGCCCGATGTCCAGCAGCAGGATCTCGGGTGGGTCGGTGTCGATGACCTGCTGCATCGCTTCGGCGTCGGCCACCTCGGTCACGCGGTAGCCCTGCTCTCGCAGATAGCCCGCAAGCCGCATCCGCGTCACGCGGTCATCCTCGACGATCAGGACATGCCCGGTCATGGCTGTCTTTACATCCCTTTACAATCTTTTACCGCGCGGCTTGGCCTCGCTCAAGGCGCCGGCGTTTCAAAGGTGCCAGACTCACCTCGCAAATAGCCAGGAGATCCGCCATGACACTGATCAATTCCACCCGCCGTGGGTTCCTCAAGGGCGGCGCCGCGCTTGTCGGCACCGGCTGGATGATGAACAGCACCGCCTTGGCCGCACTTGATCCGAACTCGTTCTCGGATCGCGTGTTCAGCGCCAGCCATTTCGGCCCGTTCGAGGCCGTCGTGCGCGACGGCAAGATCGTCGAGATCTCGGCGATGATGGAGCTGGACCAGCGCCCGACCGAGATGCTGATGCATGGCATGCTGGACCGCGTCTATGACAAGAGCCGCATCGACTATCCGATGGTCCGCAAATCCTATCTGGAGGGCTGGAAGTCCGGCGACGTAAAGCCTGAACTGCGCGGCAAGGAAGAATATGTCCGCGTCGATTGGGACACCGCGCTGAAGCTGACCGCCAAGGCCATCGTCGACACCATCGCCGAACATGGCAACCAAGGCATCCTGTCCACCTCTTATGGCGGCTGGAGCCATGCGGGCATCATGCGCCCGAACGTGTTGCAGGGCAAATTCTTCAACATGATCGGCGGCTGCACCAACACTGTGGGCGACTGGTCCGGCGGCGCCAGCCAGATCAGCCTGCCGCATGTGATCGGCGACATGGAGGTCTATTCCGCCCAGACCGCCTGGGAAGTCATCCGCGACAATACCGAGGTCTTCGTCCTGGTCGGCTGCGACCCGATCAAGAACAACCGCATCGAATACACCGTCGCCGACCATGGCATGTATGGCCCTTGGGAGCAGATCCGCGACAACGGCACCAGGTTCATTTCGATCAACCCGCAGAAGACGGCGTCCGACGACTATCTGGATGCCGAATGGGTGAGGATCGTTCCCAACACCGACGTGGCGCTGTTCCTGGCCATGGCGTTCCATGTGCTGGAACAGGGCCTGCAGGACGATGCCTATATGGCTAAATACACCGTCGGCGCCGACAAGTGGATCGCCTATGTCAAGGGCGAGGGCGAAGACGCCACGCCGAAGACCCCGGAATGGGCCGCCGCCATCACCGGCATCGACGCCGCCAAGATCCGCGAACTGGCCGAACTGCTGGCCAAATCCAGGACCGAGATCGCCGGCGCCTGGTCGCTGCAACGCGCCCACCATGGCGAGATGACCCACTGGGCCATCGTCAACTTCGCCGCGCTGACCGGCAAGATCGGCAAGCCGGGGCAAGGCGTCGGGTTCAGCTGGCACTACGGCAACGGCGGCATGCCGCAATCGGGCAAGGCGACGCCCGCCGGGTTGAGCCAGGGCAAGAACTTCGTCACCGAATACATCGTTCCGGCCTCGCGGCTGACCGACGCGCTGGAAAACCCCGGCGCCGAAGTGGTCTACAACGGCAACACCCGCAAATACCCGGACGTTCACATGATCTACAACGCCGGCAACAACTTCATGTCGCACCAGCAGGACACCAACCGCCTGATCAAGGCGTTGCAAAAGGTCAAGACCATCGTCAGCCAGGATGTGTGGTGGACGGCGGCGACCCGCTGGGCCGATATCGTGCTGCCGGCCTCGTCGCCCTTGGAGCGCGATGACATGTCGGTCGGCGGCACCTATTCCAACGACCGCATCTACGCGATGAAAAAGATGATCGAGCCACTGGGCGAAAGCCGCAGCGATTTCGATATCTTCGCCGGGCTGGCCGACCTGTTCTACCGCCAGTCGCCCTATATCGAGGATCAGCAATACCCCGAATACATCGACATCATGAAGAAGGCCTACAGCATGACCGGTGCGGCCGAAACCACCAGCTTCGAGGAGTTCTGGGAAAAGGGCTATGCTTGGCAGAAGGTCCCGCAGGAGGCGCGGTCCTGGGTGCGGCACGGCGATTTCTACTCCGACCCCGAAGCGAACCACCTGCACACGAAATCCGGCAGGATCGAGATGTTCTGCGACACCATCGCCGAGATGAACCTGCCCGATTGCCCCGGCATGCCGATGTGGCTGGAACCGGCGGAATACCTCGGGAATGCCGAAGACGGGCAATTGCACGTTGTCAGCCCGCACCCCTGGTATCGCCTGCACAGCCAGATGGACCAGTCGGAATCGCTGCGCGGCCTGTACAAGGTGCAGGGGCGTGAGCCGGTTCGGATCAGCACCGAAGACGCCGCCGCCCGTGGCATCGAAAACGGCGATCTGGTCGAGATCTTCAACGACCGCGGCACGATCATCGCCGGGGCTGTGGTCTCGGACGAGATCATGCCGGGCGTGATCTCGATCTACGAGGGTTGCTGGCCCAGCCTCGACAGCAAGGGGCGCTGCAATTCCGGCCTGGTGAACTTCCTGACCTCGACGACGAAGTCTTCGGGCCTCAGCCAGGCGACCACGGCGAACACCTGCCTGGCCTCGCTGCGCAAGTGCAAAGACCCCGAGGGCCCGAACATGGCCTATGAAAAGCCGCCGATCATCGAAGGCATGGAGATGGCCGCGATCGACGACGACGATCTGGCACTGGAGCGTCTGGATGCCGTGGTCGAGGCGCTCTATGCCGAGATGGGGCCGGGCGAGAAGATGTTCTACGAACGCTGCACCGTCTGCCACGGGCCGCGCGACGTGGGCGCCTTCACCCAGCTGCAATGGAAGGCGATCACGCCCTCGATGTTCCCGCGTGCCGGCCTTGATGACGACGAAGCGGCGCTGGTCATGGACTTCCTGATGACGAACGCCTCCGACTCGGTGAAGTGACCGATGAAGATGGGGGGCGGCCCGCCGCTCGGGTTGCCCCCATCCCTTGCCTGAAAGCCTGCCGAGATGCTTGATTCAACGCCCACCGCCCCGCTTCTGGATTTGGCCGCCACCCGCGACATCGCGCTAGCCCAGGTGGCCGCGCTGACCGATCACGATACGCCGGCACTGGCCGCATCCGCCGATCTGCTCGTGACCTCGGGCGGAGTGTCGCTGGGTGGGCGCGACCCGGTGCGCCCGACCTTCGCCGCCGCCGTGGGCCGGATCGCCGCCTGGCGCGTGGCGGTGAAACCCGGCAAGCCGGCGATGTTCGGCCAGCTTGGGCAGGCCGCGGTCACCGGCCTTCCGGGCAACCCGATGGCCGCCTTCGTCGGCTTTCATCTGTTCGCCGCTGCCCAGATCGCGCGGCTTTCCGGCCAGATGCCGCCTGCCTTCGCTACCGCCCATGGCCGTGCCGATTTCACGGGGAGCCGCCGCACCGGCAGGGCCGAGGTCTTTCCCGTCCGCTGCACCGGCTCCGACGACGCCGGCCTGCCCCGCCTCTCTCGCCTGGGCCAGGGCGTCTCGGCCACGCTGTTCCCGCTGGCCCTTGCCGATGGTCTGGCCATGGTCGGCGCCGATAGCGCCGACGTCGACCCGGGCCAGCGGCTGGCCTGGCACCCGTTCCACGCCGGATGGGCGTGACCGCATCGTCTGCCACAGGAAGGAACCGCAATGAAACTTGGCTATGTCAGCATCGCAGGGCGCGGCGAAACCGACCGGCTGGTCGCAGACGTGGCGACCCTGCTGGAGGGTGCGGGTCTTCGGCTCGCCGGCACGGTGCAGACCAACATCGCCCGCCCCGACCGCGCGAAATGCGACATGGACCTGCGGATCCTTCCCGACGGCCCGGTGGTGCGCATCAGCGAAGATCGCGGCGCCCATGCCCGCGGCTGCATCCTGGATTCGGGGGTGCTGGAACAGACCGTGGTCGCCGTCCAGCAGCGGCTTGACGGGGCAGACTGCCTGATCGTGAACAAGTTCGGCAAGCGCGAGGCCGAGGGCCGCGGCCTGGTCCCGGTGATCGCCGAGGCGCTGGAGCGCGGCCTGCCCGTGCTTGTCGGCGTCAATGGGCTGAACCTGTCCGCGTTCATTGGCTTCTCCGGCGGCGTGGCGCAGGCTCTGCCGGCTGATGCCGGTCTTGCGGCAGAATGGTGCCAGCGCCACGTGCAGCGCGAATGCCAGGCCGTCGGGTCAGACCGGTAGCGCGCACCACGAACCGACGGACGGCAAGTCCCGACGCGGCTATTTGCCCCCGACCAGCCGGGCAAGCGCCACATGGTCGATCTTCGAGCGGTGTCTGCGGTCCAGCGGAATTGCCGCGACCTTGCGGATCGCGGCTATACCCATCTGGCGCGCCCGCTCCTCGCAATCGCCAGGCGCGGCATCGCCTTCGATCACCAGGATTGCCCGGCCCTCCCTGCCCAGCAACGCAGCCCGGCGCACGCCCGGCCAGCTTTCGGCAGCGAGTTCGACGGAAAAGGGGTACAGCGGCCCGGCGCTTCCCGTGGTGACCGCCGCGTGCCGACCCAGCAGCCACAACCGGCCCTGTCCGTCGATCCGGCCGGCATCGCCGGTTCGGTGCCAGACCCGCAGGCCGTCGGACCGCTTGATTCCCGCTTCCATCGCGGGGTCAAGGTAGTGGGCGTTCACATGCGCACCGGCGACCCAGATTTCATCGTCGTCGATGCGGATCTCCGTTCCCGGCACGGGCAGGCCGGCAAGCAGGCCAGCGCCGCCTTCCATCGCGGCATGGTCCTGCGGCGTCACCGCGTCCCAGTCGAGATCGGCAATCGGCGCTGCCTCGGTAGAGCCGTTGACCGAGACGACACTCAGCCCCGCCCTTCTTGCGCGCAGTCCTTGCACAAGCTGCGGCTTGACCGGTCCGCCACCGGTGAACAGGCTGTGAAGCGCATCGGGAATCGCCCCCTCGGCCAGCGTCGCGCACAGGCCGGGCGGCAACAGCGCGCGTGTCGCGCCCGACCGGGTGATCCAGGCCGAAAGCTGCTTTTGCGTCACGGTCTCGGGACGGGAAATCCTCCAGTCGGGAAGCGCGCTGCAGCGGCCATCGGCCAGATTGACCAGGGCGAAGACCGGAAAGGCGACAAGGTCGGTTTCCGGCCGGTCCGACGCCAGCAGCGACCGCACCGCAGCATGCTGCGCCATCAGAAATCCGTGGCTGCGCGGGATGGCCTTTGGAGCGCCGGTGGAGCCCGAGGTGAAAGAGATCAGCGCACAGTCGTCCGGCGTCAGCGCAACAGGATCGACCGCCCCGCGGTCAGCCGCGTGGGGCGCAAGCCGCGGGCAGCGCCAAAGTGCGGGAAGGAACCGCACCAGCCGGTAGATGCCCGAGGCGAACACGAAGGCCGGGCGCGTGACGGCGACCGCGTGGCGCAGCCCCTTCAGCCCCATCGCCGGTTCGGGAAAGACCGCAACCGCCCCAAGCCGCCAGCAGGCGGCAAGCGCGACATACAGGTCGATCCCGACCGGCATCACAACAAGCACGCGGTCGCCTTTGCAAATTCCGCGTGCCGCGCCGGTCGCGGCGAAGGCCGCCGCGCGCCGGTCGATCTCGGCGAAACTCACCCGTTCGTGCGGGGTGATCAGTGCGATCCTGTCGCCCTCGCGCCGCGCGGCTTCGGAGAAATGCCGCGCCAGGTCAGTCATCAAGCCGCCGGCCCATCAGAACGTAGCGTCGGAACACCTGCCCGCCATGCCTGCGGCTGCGGTCGGCCGAGCGGTTGTCGTCATGGATAAGCGCATGGATCACCGTGGCAAAGCCCATCCTGGCCGCTTGGCTGTGGAAGGCATGCGACAGATGATGCCCCAGTCCGGGGTGTAGACTGGCATAGGTCTTGAGGATAACCGTATCGGGCGCCGGGCCCGGCCCATAGTTCGGAATCCCGAAAAGATAGCCGACGAGGTCGCCGGTCGCCCGATCGCGCGCGGTGAAGATCAACTCGGGCTTCAGAAGCGGCACGAATGGCATGTAGAGGCCCAGAAAGGCCTCCGGCCCGATCGGTCGGTAAAAGGCATTTGCCGCGAAGGCACGTGTCGACAGCGCGTGGACCTCGGCGAAATGCGCTTCGGGCGCGGTGCCGTCCCAGGTGGCGATCTCGATCCCGTCCAGCCCGCCCGGCTCCGGGCCGATGGCGTCCTCCACCCGCGCGCGGGCCGAGAAATAGCGCGAGATCGGCGCAAAGCCCGCGGCTTCAAAAGCAGCCAGATCGTCGGGGCTGCTTTGCGGTTCCATCAGGAACGGCTTCGACCCGTCAGTGTCCAGGACCAGGCGATAGCTGTGCCAGGTGTCGCCGTTCATCGGCCCGATCACGGCGGCGATACCTTCGCCGGCAAGCCGGGCACAAATCGTCGTCAGAAGCCTTGCCCCCGCCTGTGCCGTTTCGCAGCTGAACGCACCGATCGTGGCGGTCGAGACGCCGTCCCAGTCGGGGCCGTCGCGGTAGATCGTGGCGCGAGCGCCGTCGATGCTGCAGCTTTCGGTCGTCATCCGCCCCCCGATCCGGCCAGAAAGAACGTCAGTGCGTAGAGGACCAGCGCCGGAACTGCGCCAAGAAGTGTGGCGCTCAGCCCGGCGAAGCCCTGGAACATCCGCGGCCCCAGCACCGGCGCAAGCGCGGCCGTGGCAATGGCGGCGGCGGCGGGGATGCCGATCTGCCCGTGCCAGTGCGTTGCGGCGCTGTTGTGGCCCGTGACGAACAGCCAAACGGCCCAGATCGCGGCGGCCACCGCAAGCGCCGCGAGGATGCCTGGTGCCTTGGCCATCCGTGGCAAGCCGCGCGCTGCATGGGCGGCGGCAATTGTGCCGCAGACCAGCCCGTAGAAGTTGATCGCGCTGGCGCCGCTGGCCGTGCCGAGCGCCAGGAACCCGAAACTGACCAGCGCCAGCCCGCTGACCACGTTCAGCGTATCGGACGCCAACAGCCGCTCCTGCCGCCGGGCCGAAACGATGGCATGAACGACCAGCACCCCGGCCGGCAGAATGGCGTTCCAGAAATTCGTCGCGGACAGGATCAGAAACAGCGCCACGGCATGAATGCGCGAAACCTGCGGGTTCATCCCGGCCATGCGGCTGATGCCATAGGACAGGACCATGGCCAGAAGAGGCAGCGCCATCCGCGGCTGGGAGGTGTCACCCGACACCCCGACGATGTTGGACAGGAACAGAAAGACGCCCATCGGCAGAAACAGGTTGTCGAATCCGCGCCAGCTGTCGGCCTCGATCACCGTGGCAAAAACGGCGATGGCGACAGCCACGACGATCAGCGGCCCGCGCCCGATCTCGGTCAGGAGCAAGAGGCAGGCCATTGCAAGGATCAGCGTGACAAGGAACAGCATCGTGCTGCCCTCGACGCTTTTGCGGCCGTCCTCGGTCAGATAGAAGGTGCGACCGTAGGTGCTGCCGGTCAGCGCGGCGGCGGCATCGCCCAGGGCCAGCACCAGCAGCGGCAGGATGTAAAGCACCGGCTCGCCCCGGTGCAGCAAAAGCACCAGCCCCACCGAGATCACCAGCAGCACATCGCCCCAGGACCGCCGTTCGACCGAATGCAGCGCCCGCCCCGGCCCGGCCAGAAGCGGCGTGCGCATGGCCAGCATCGCTGCCAGCGAAAGCCCGAGCAGCAGCCACACCGGCCAGGCGTCGGGAAAGACCCAGGGCAGCGGGATGGCGATGCCCGAGGCCGCGACATGCACGATCTTGCGCGCCACTTCCGGATGCCAGGCATGCTTGCGGGCGATGTGCGACAGGCCCGCCATGACGCCAAGCAGGCCAAGGATCAGCGCAACGACGGTGGCAAACTGCAAGAACGCGCTCATCGAACCTCTTCCACGACGAAATCGGAATAGAAAAAGGCCTTGTCCCCGGCCTTCAGGCGCGTCTCTAGGTCTGTCAGCGTCCGCACCTTCGCGGCATGGGTGGAGGGGACGCGGCGCGGCGCCATCATGTTCCAGTAGACCAGCCTCGCCCCGGTCGACCGATCCGGCCCAGTGCCAGGTCGCGCCATGCCGAGGATGCTTTCATAGGCGGCTTCGGCGACGGCGGGCGACATGTATTCGAAGATGTCCGACAGATAGAACCCGGCCGCATCGCGCACCTTGATGCTTTCCAGCGGCCCAAGGTGCGCAACCACCCGGTCCAGCCTGTCGCGGATGATCCCGAACGCCTCTTCGCGCCAGGGCAGCGGCAGGGCCGCGCCATGGCGGCACGTCATGATCCAGTGCAGGTAGGGGTTCTGCGACGGGTCGGTTGCGACCCCGGCATGCCGCAGCCGGGAAAAGACGTGGTCTGCGACGCTGCCCTGGACATGGTCGAAAAAGGCACGGTCGCGGCCGAGCCGCCCCATCATGGTGCGCGAAAAGAAGAACTTCACCAAGAGCCGCCAGCGCCAGGTATCGAACCGGGTCTCGAAGAATTCTCGCCGGGCCGCCGGCTCTCGTGGCTGAAAGATCGCGTCGATGGTGCGGCGGCTGTGCACAAGCGGCAGCAGCCGGCGCGAGAACAGCCGAAAGTAATGCTCGAACTTGCCGACCCCGCCTGCGCCATGGGCCTCGACCTCGGGCAGCAGGGCCATCCAGAAGCGGCGGGTCGTCTCGGCCCGGTCGGCCAGCGCCTTTTGCAGCAGCGCGGCCCGCCGGGCGCTGGGCCGCGCGCCCATCAGTTCCAGGAATTCCGGGTGCGTCAGGGTGGCATAGGCCCCAAGCCGCAGGTTCAGGCATTCGATCTGCGCGGCCGAGATGTCGACGGCATGAACCTTGCCCGGATTGCACAGCAGCAGCGCCAGGGCATTGTCGCCCGATGCGCAGATCGCCACCAGATCGCCCCCTGCGGCATCACCCATGGCTTCGGTCAGAATGTCGGCATCCTCCCAGGCCTGGGCATAGCGGATGCGGTCGAAGGACGCGCGTTCGGTGATGCCGCGGTCATCCATTGCGCTTGCTCACCCGTCCTGATCCACCGTCCACCTCGATGATATCGCCGGTCTCGATCCAGCGGGTCGCGTCGCGGATGCCCACGACACAGGGAATGCCCATCTCGCGCGACACGATGGCCGAATGCGACAGCAGCGAGCCGCGCTCGACCACGATGGCGGCCGCCCCGGCGAACAGCGCGATCCAGCCCGGATCGGTGTTCGAGGCGACAAGGATTTCGCCGGGGTGAAGCGTCTGTCTGCGCGGGTCGCGCACGACGCGCGCCGGGGCCGTCACCGCGCCTCTGGAGCAGCCGGTGCCCAAGCGCAGGTCGCCGCCTTCGCTGACCGGCATTGCCGCCGCCTTCGGCCGGTGCGCCGCGACGGCCCCGCGCAGAAGGATGCGTTCGGGTGGTTCCGGCCGGGCGTGATCGGCGGCGGCCTCGGCTTGCCGCTGCGCCACCACGGCTTTAAGATTCCGCGACAGGCCGCTGCCCTCGATCGCGCCCAGAACCTCGGTCACGGTCAGGCAAAGCACGTCGCGCGGATCGTCGAGAAGATCGTTGGCGTGGAACTCGCGCCCGATGGCAAGAAAGACGCGGCGCGCATGGGCGAAGATGCGGGTGCGCTCGAAGCGCAGGTTCTCGCGGTCGCGCACCCTAGCGGCGGCCCATCCGGTCAGCGCCCGCACGATGCGGCGGCGGACCGGCATGCCGGGCATCAGCGCCTGCCAGTCGGGGACGGCCCGCGCCTGTTCCGGCGCCTCCGGTCGTCGCGCGGCACTGGCGATGGCGGCCAGAAGCGGCGCGGGGTCATCGGACAGAGGCAGACTTTCCAGCTTCAGCTCTTCGGTGCAGCGATCGCCAAAATCGGTGAGATAGGCGGAAATGCCGGCGTCCAGCGCGCCAAAACCCGCCACGGCAGCGCGCCCCTTGGCCAGCGCGGCCAGCGCCGCATCGTCGCCGCGCACGATCCGCCCCATTTCCGCGATCCGCCGCGCGGGTTCGGCCGACACGATCCCGCCCTGACCGATCATCACGTCGTTGTGGAAGGCGTGCCCCCGGTCGCCCGCCCATTTGCCCAGCAAGGCCCGCGACGCGCCGAACCCGACCATGCAGAGAAAGTCGTTGACCAGCGGCGCATCCCACTTGTCCAGCAGCGTGCCCTCGATCCGCCGGTAGGTCGCGGCAAGTTCGGTCAGGTTCGCCGCCGCAGGGTCCGGTCCTTCGCCGATCGCCGTTTCCAGCCGCGCGAGAAAGCGCCGTCGGGTCCGCCCGAGGCGCGCGGCCTCGACCGCAAGCCCCGCCGCGATCCGGCCCAGACGCAGGTATTCCCTGACCCGCCGCAGCCCCCTTGCGGGCGGCGGGGCAAGCCGGTCGGTCAGTTCCGGCGGCAAGGGGTCTTCTACCCCCATCATCGTTTCCATGTAGCCGCGGTTCAGCGAAAAGGCCGGCAGCAAGGCCAGCGCCCGGTACCAGTTGCCAAGGTTGTAGTAGACCCGCCCGTCCACCCTGGCGAGAAGGTTGGCAAAGACCTCGCCGTTTTCCGCGATGCGGTCGTCGCCCACCCCAGCAGCGCCACGAAGGCGCGGTAGACGCGGTCGTAGCAATAAGCGGCGAAGCTGTAGGTCAGCGGGCTGACAAGGCCGGGATAACTTTCGACGATGTTGGAATTGTCCAGGACCACAAGCGTGCCGTCAGGTCGTGGCGCGGGCCGCAGGCCGGTGGTGATCGGCCGGGCCTGCAGCAGGCGCAGGCGGCTGCCGTCATAGGCCCATTCGATATCCTGCGGCGCGCCGAACGCCGCCTCTGCCCGGCGTGCAAGGCTGGCTACGGCTTCGGCTTCGGCGTCGGTCAGAACCTCTGGCGTTTCGGGGGCAGCATGGATCTGCCCGTCCTGTGCGACGGCCCAGCTTTCGCCATCGACTTCGCCGGCGACCAGGGCATCGCCAAGCCCCTTGACGGCCGCGATCACGGCGATGTCGCGGCGGCCGCTTGCCGGGTCGGCGGAAAACGCAACACCGGCGGCACGAGCCGGCACCATCGCCTGCACGACCACGGCGGGCAGCCCCGCGTCGCGGACTCCGCGCTGGGCCCGGTATTCGGCGACATGGGCCGCAAGCCCCGAGAGGCGGACCCGTCTTGCGGCCTGCTCGACCTCGGCCGCCGGCACGTTCAGGACTGTCTCGAACTGGCCGGCATGGCTTGCCTCTGCCCCATCCTCGCCGCGCGCCGAGGATCGGACGGCATAGGGGCCGGGGCCAAGTCCGGCCAGCGCGGCGGGCAAGGCGCGCCGTGCCGCGCTGCGCAGGGCGGTGCCACCGTTACCGCCGCCCCCGAAGGCCGCGTCGGTCAGGACCACGAAGGACGGCACGTCGAAACCCGCCGCCGTCATGCGGCAAAGCGCTGCCGCCTTGCCGCCGACGGAGTCGGGATCAAGCGCGTTGTCAGCTGTCAACACCCCGGTCACGGCATCGCCCCCCCGAACAGCATGGGCAGGAACCCCGCCGAGGCATAGCACAGTAGCACCCAGAGACCGGCCGCCGCGTCGATCCGGGCCTGCCCCGCCACCGTCGGCGCCCGTGCGAAGCCGACAGCCAGTGCCACCGCCGCGACAGACCCGGCCAGCGCCACCGCCGCGATCGGCCAGACCGTCGCCACTGCCATGCCCACAGCCAGCAAGAGCAGCGCCGCCAGCGCCACCAGCGCGCACCAGACATAGGCGCTGCGGCGCGGACCCCAAAGGCGGGAATAGGTCTCTACCCCCGCGCGCTCGGACACCGGCGCCCAGGTCTTGCGCCCGATCTCGAGGATGCAGCCATTGACGAAGGACAGCGCGAGGAACAGCCAAAGCGCCGTGGCGGGGCCGCCGTGACGGCTCCATTCGATGCCGGTCAGCAGAAGGTCGATCAGCGGCATGATCGCCATATGGCTGACCAGATAGATCAGCGGCCGCGCCGTCAGCCAGCGCGGCACGCCGAATTCCAGCGTCATCGCCGACAGCCAGAGCCAGGTTAGCAGCAGCAGCCAGACCACGCCCCAGCCGATGGCCAGGGCAGCGATCAGCGCGACCGGAATCAGGCCAATTGCGGCAAGCAGGACACTGCGCAGGCGCACCAGACCGCGCGGGATCGGTCGCTCTGGCCGGTAACGGCGGTCGATCTCGCGGTCTTTCCATTCGTCCGCCGCGCGCATCTGGAAGAACAGCACCAGCACCAGCACGAAGCCCGCCGCATAGGCGGCCGCATCGGGATAGGGTCTGCCCGCAAGCGACGCCGAGACATTCATGCTTGCCGCCGAAAAGACGGCCAGCAGCGGCACCGTCCGGGCCAGCGGAAAGCGTTCCCGCTGATAGATCATGACACGCTGGAGCGGGGTCATCTGAGTCGCGCCAGTTTCTCATGCGCGCCGGTGAAGGTGCCCGATGCCATCGCCGCGACGATCGAGATTTCGCCGCAAAGGCAGGTGGCGGCGGTGACTTCGGCCAGCGCCGCACCGTTGCCTTCTCCCGTCAGGCCCATCAGTGCCAGACAGGCCGATTGCGCGGGCAGGCCGGTGCCGCCGCCGACCGTGCCGACAAGGATCGACGGCATGGTGACCGAACAGAACAGCCCCGACTCGCGCTGCTCCATGCGGGTGAAGCCCACGGCACTTTCGGCCACGCAGGCCGCGTCCTGCCCGGTCGCTATGTAGATCGCCGCCAGTCCGTTCGCGTAATGCGCCTGCGCCCCAAGCTGGCCCGAAAGCAGTGCGCCAAGATTGGCCACGCGGCCATAGGCCAGCATGTCGTCGACGGTCGTGCCCAGTACCGAGGTCACCACCGCTTCGGGCAGAACGACCGAGGCCGAGACCTTGCGACCCCGCCCGGTAATCATGCTCAGCCCCGAGGCCTTCTTGTCGCCCGAGAAATTGCCCTCGATATACCAGCGCCCCGGCCTGATCGGGCAATGCGCGGCGGCGTGGCGGCACAGCGCGTCGGTGGCGATCGTGACCATGTTCTGCCCGGCGGCGTCCCCGGTCGAATAGCGGCACAGCAGGAAGGCGATGTTGTTGTCGATCACGGGTTCAAGCGAGACAAGCTTGCCATGGCGCGTGGTCGCCTCGGCCGCCGCCTTCAGCGCGGCGATGTTCGAGACGATCCAGTCGACGAACTGCCCCGCCTCGAGAAGGGTGGCGAAGACGAAGGCCGGGCTGCGCAGAACGCCTTCGTAAAGCACCGCCGTGCTGATGCCGCCGGCCCGGTTCGCCGCCCTGGCCCCGCGCCCGTAGGACGCCACCAGCGCCGCCTCCGACGTGGCCATCGGCACCGGATAATCGCCCTGCGCATTCACTCCGTTCACCCGCAGCGGCCCGATCACGCCGACCGGCAGCGAGACCGTGCCGATCATGTTCTCGATGTTCGCGGCGTAGCGCGGCAGGTTCTCGGCAGTGGCCGCGCCGAACAGGGTCTCGCGCGCCTTGGCGTCCAGCGCCAGATCGCGGTGCAGCCGCGCGACGGTTTCCGCGGTGACTCGCGGTGAAACACGGAAACTGCGGCTGCCTTCCGGCCGCGGCGCCATTCGCGGCAGTTCGCCGCTTTGTCTGATTTTCTGCCGGATGCGGCGCAGCATTTCGGACACGTGGAACGGAACAATCATCATCTTCGCCGCAAGATACTTTCGGAATCAGGCTAGCTTTCTTTAGGGCATTCTTGTGGCTCGATCACCGGTCTGCGGTCGCGACCGGATGAAAGATCCGCGCCGGCGCGCCGAAAGTGGCCGAATGTCCACAAAGAACCGGACCGAGTGCCCGGCGACGAAGAATTCCGCGCAGCATTGCAGCAGACGGACCGTCAGCCCGCCCAGCATCACCGGCGCGGCGATCGACCCGGTGCTTTCCTGCATCACAGGGGCAAGCCGGATCATCAGGAAACCGCCCGCGTTGCTGCTGCCGTCGTCCAGCAGCGCCGGGACGGGGGCGGGCGCCTCCATCACCTCGGTCGTTCAGCCGTGCAGCGGGAAGGGCGCGTCTTCAGCGCGACCAAGACGATCAGAACCGCCCCTGCGATACGGGCTGTCACCGAAAAGGCCTCTGGAGACGGCGGCGGAAATGGCAGTCAGGTCGTCGGTGCCGAAGGCAGCCACGGCACCGCCGCCGCCACGAACAGCAGCGCATCGCCCGCATGCCGGAAGACCTGCTGGCGACTAGCCGCTGTTCCTGCCGCCCCTTGAACGGCGCCGAGAGCTGCCTTCGACGCGCTGATTGTCAGAATGGGCCTTGTGCCCGCCATAGCGGCCAAGGCTGACGACATGGCGATGCCCCGCCTTCTGGCCCGAGAGGATGCCAGCCTTGCGGTCATTCCGCCCATCGAGGTTCCCGATGAGCTTGCTACCGGCGTCTGGTCGAAGCGACGCGCCTTCCTGGCATGAACGACGCCTTTCTGGCGACGACGCGCAATCATCGCTTCCCCATCCGATGCTGGCAGAGCCACTGGCGTCGTAGCCGACCGCGCCTTGCCGGCATCAGGGGATTTTCTCCGCATCGGCGTTGCAAGCGCCCTTTGCGATGGCCAGTTGTCAAGGTTCTTGTATGGCGTCTTAAGTTACGCAATTAGGTCGGATCGTGGTGTTCTGCTTGCGGCGTGCATCGGTTTGGCGAACTCGGGCAGCGAACTCGGAAGGCTTTTCACGACTCTGAATCTGAAGGATTCGCGCAGCGACCCCGGCGCTTTCTCCGACCCTGATTCCGTTGATCTTCTGGCGCTTGCCCGGACGCTCTGGCGCGGAAGGCTGGTCATTCTCGCGATGACGACCGCCGCGATCCTGGCCGGCGGGGTCTATGCCTTTGTCGTCGCGACGCCGGTCTACCGGGCGACATCCGTGGTGATGCTGGAAACCCGCGAAGGCTCGGTCGCCGGTCTTGACTCGGTCCTGGGCGGCCTCGCGGCTGATACCTCTGCCGTCAACACCGAGGTCGAAGTGCTGCGCGGCCGGACCCTGATGGGGCGGGTTGTCGATGAGCTGGGCTTGGCCGGCGACGCGGAATTCAATGCCGCGCTGCGCCCGGTGGACCTTGTCGCAGGCTTGCGCGCAACGATCATGGGCGGCGTGGCGGCGCCGCAAAGCCCGGAGGAAGAGGCCGCGACGAACCGCGCCGCGACCATCTCGGCGTTGCTGGAATCGGTCGCGGTGCGCAACGTGCCGAACAGCCTGGTCTTCCAGATCACGGTTCAAAGCCCCTCGGCCGGCAAGGCCGCGAGCATCGCCGACACGATCGCGAGGCTCTACATCGATGACCAGCTGAAGGTGCGGTTCGACGCCACCGAGGTGGCCACGGCCTGGCTGGCAACGCGCGTTGCCGAGTTGCGGGTTGCCTTCGAGAACGCCGACGCCAGGGTCCGGGATTTCCGCAATGCGACCAGCCTGATCGATGCCGAAACCCTGGCCGGGATGGACCGGCAGTTGAAGGAGACGCGCCGGCGGCTGCAGCAGATCTCCGAGCAGGTCGTCGCGAAGGAGGATGTCCTGGCCAGGATGGCGGCGCTTCGGGATCCGGTTGACCGGGCCGCAGCGACCGGCGACGAGGCGCTGATGCGGCTGGTGGGGCGGGTGCATTCGGGCGAGGCGGGGGCCGAGGCGCAGCTGCTGACCGATCTGGGGCGCTTCCAGGTTCAGACGCAACAGGACCGGGACCGGCTTGCCCTGCAGGTGCAATCGCTGGGCGAGGCAGAGAAATCCCTGTCGGCCGACATCGAGCGGCAGTCGCAGGACCTGGCCGAACTGGAGATACTGGAGCGCGAGTCCGAGGCAAGCCGGGTTCTGTATGAGCATTTCCAGACCCGGCTGAACGAGACCTCGGCCCAGCAGGGCATTCAGAAGGCCGACAGCCGCATCTTGTCCGATGCGGTCGTGCCAAGCGCGCCAAGCGCGCCGCGCAAGTCGCTTGTGCTGGCGATGGCGGCCCTTCTTGGCCTCATGCTGGGCGCCGCGATCGTGCTTTTGCGCGAGACGATGGCCAACCGCATCCGCACCAGCCGCGAGCTGGAAGAGCTGACCGGACGGGCGGTTCTGGCACAGGTTCCGCTGATCAGGAGAAGACGCGCAAGGGGGTTCTGGCCTATCTGGTGAACAAGCCCACCTCGGCCATGGCCGAAGCCGTGCGGAATCTGCGCACGGGCATCCTGCTGTCTTCGGTCGACCGGTCGCCCAGGGTCATCGTGATAACCTCGGCGCTTCCGGGCGAGGGCAAGACGACGACGACGCTGGCGCTGGCGCAGAACCTGACGGCGATGGGCCGCAAGGTGCTGGTGATTGAGGGCGATGTGCGGATCTGCTCGCTGGGCCTCTATTTCGACGATCTTCCGGCGGATTATCCCGGCGTGGCCGCGGTGATCAACGGCGACCATGGCCTTGCCGAGGCCGTCGTCCCGATTGCCGGATATGGCGACCTGCTGTTTGGCAGGAAGGTCGCGGTCAATGCCGCCGATCTGTTCTCGTCGCAACGTTTTGCCGCGCTGATCGAAGAGGCGCGCGCGTCCTATGACATCGTCCTGATCGACACGCCGCCCGTCCTGGTGGTTCCCGACGCAAGGGTGATCGCGCAACAGGCCGATACGGTGGTGTTCTCGGTGCATTGGGACAGCACCAGCCGGACGCAGATCCAGGAGGCGCTGCACCAGCTGGAAATGGTGAACATCCGCATCGCCGGGATCTCCCTGAACCGCGTCGATCCCAAGGGCATGCGAAAATACGGCTATGGCGGAAAACATGCCGGATATGGCGGATATGCGTCCTACGGTAGCAAGTATTATGGAAACTGAGCCTGATCAGCCGAAGTCGCCCCTGGCCGCTTCGATGAGTCGGAACGCTCGAAAGCGGCCTTTGCCTCCGTTGTTGATTGCCGGGCCCTTTCCGCCGCCGGTCCACGGGTTCTCGGTCATCACGGCCGCGATGAGCGCAGAGATCGCGCAGCTAAGGGACGTCGAACTGTGCGATCTTTCTTCGGCGCATCCCGCGGCAATCGCCAGGAATCTCGCCCAGGCTGGCAAGTGCCTTCGGACCATGGCGCGCATCATCGGCTTTCGCTTGCGGGGCGGAAGAGCTGCATCCATCGGCGCAAATGGCGGCTGGGGCATGCTCTATACGCTGGGTCTTGTGGCTGCTGCGCGGGCATCCGGCCTGAAAATGTTCCTGCACCACCATTCCTACGCCTATATCGACCGGCGCTCAGGCCTGATGGCGACCCTGTGCGCGATCGGCGGGGCGCGGCTGCAGCATGTGTTTCTGGCGCAATCCATGCAGGAGGCGTTCTTTGCCCGCTATCCGCAGAAATCTGCCGCACTTCTGCTTCCCAATGCGATCTTTGTGCCGACCCGGCCCACGCGCGCGACACGGTCCGCGGGAAGGATCAGGGTCGGACTGCTTTCCAACCTCGGCCCCGAAAAGGGCCTGTACGACTTCATCGAAACGGCCCGCCAAGTGAAGGCCGCGCAGTTGCCGGTAGAGATGCTTCTGGCCGGCCCGGTCCCGCGCCCGCAGGACGCCGAAGCGATCAACGCAGCCGAGGCCGAGGGATTGCTCCGGGCGCTTGGGCCGCTATACGGCAAGGACAAATACGCCTTCTTCCAGAAACTCGACCTTTTCCTGTTTCCCACGCGGTACCTCAACGAAGCCCAGCCGACTGTTATCTACGAGGCCCTGGCCGCAGGCGTACCGGTGCTTGCCTTTGCGCGCGGTGCGATCGCAGATCAGGTTCGTGATTGCTTGCCAAGCCTTCCTCTTGAAACGGTTTTTGCCAGTGCTGCTCTGGCGGCAATCCACGACTACGCGCTTCTTCCTGCCGGTGAACGAGACAGAATTTCTGCGTTGGCCTCTGCACGTCATGCCGAGGATCGCGAACAGGGGAGGCAGACGATAAGGTTTCTTGCAAACGTCGGTTAGCTCGCCCCGGCTGTCATTGACGCTGCATCAATCATGCGGCGGAAGTGCCGTGACAAGCGACAAATCAAGACGCGCGGAATGCGCGATTCCGAAGGTTGACGGATGTCCCGCTGTCAGGGAGAGAGATCGGGCGCATCACGCAGCGGGACCCAAACCGCCACAAAGCGCCTGCACGCCTTCGGCAAAACGCGCGACATCACCTTTGGGCGCTGCCGCCCCTGCAGCGCGGCACATTCTTTCCCACAAGGAGCGGTCGCGGTCCATGAGGCCCATGAAATAAGCCATTCCTTCGGGGTTGTCCGGTTCGATCACAAAGCCGTTGACGCCACTACGCACCAGGAGATCCCGGGCACCGCAATTGTCCGACAGAATCACCGGCAGCCCCATCGCCTGCGCCTCGATCACCACATTGCCGAATTGTTCTTCCACGCTTGGCAACAGCAAGGCAAGGCTCTTGGCCAGGACACGGGCTACACCGTCGCTTTGGACAAAGCCATGAAAGATCACCCTGTCGGTCAGTCCAAGCGATTGGACCTTTTCGCGAAGCTGCATTTCAAGCTCACCCGAGCCGCAGAGATCGAGCCGCCGGTTGCTTTGTGCCGATCTGGCGAAAATGGAGAACGCCTCTAGCGCCATGAACAGGTTTTTCTTGGGGACGAAGCGCGCCACAATCGTAAAATCGCGGTCCGAAAATGGAATTCCGGCCGGTGCGGGTGCGGTGCCTGCCAACGAAATGATGCGATCGATCGACAATGTGTTGTATTCCCCGCGGACTTTTCCGGCGGCAATACCCTGGAATTCGAGATAGGCCTTCGAGCGGTATCCGGACCCGATCGCGCCGCAATAGGGCTTCATCCACCAGGACTTGAAGTATTCTCGATATGCGCGACGCGGAAGGTCATCGAACTTCGAGCATCCCATCGTGAAAACACGCTGCCCGAAAAGTCGCAGGGCCATTGCAAAGAGAAAGATTTCAGGCCGCTCGTAGTGGCACAGAAACCAGTCTGCCTTGCCGATCTTGCGGCGAGCGCGCAGCATTGCTCGCAAGATCGCAAGTCGCTGCCCGCGCCGGTTGCCCGGCATCAGGGTAAGTCGTTCGAAGGCATCGGCCTCGTTCGAGACCCAATCATAGGTGTCGCTCGACTGGTACATTTCCAATCCGATGACCCGCCTCTTGGTGAAGCATGCGACAGCCTCGCATCTGTCGTTGTGCATCGGGCCGAAATTGTCCCAGACAAAGACGATCGGAGTTTCGATGGGGTGACCAGTTGGCATTTCTTGATTATGTCTTGGACGGTTGTCCGAACATAAAGGGCGGACAACCGGAATGCCAGATCAGTATTCTCCGGTCAGGCGACCTGCATGCTGCGCAGCCATGGCCGCGACATGGCCGGCCACCATCCGGGTGTGATGGCCTGACCCCGTCAGTGTCTGCACCGACAGATCATCATAAATCAGCGTCACGTCATGGGTGCCGGTCAGCCCCAGTACACCCGGCACATCTGCGGCGCGGGTGACGGCGCTGGCGCCGGTGATGATCGTGCTGGTTTCCAATGTCGCGATCTCGACCTGCGGGGCGGTGACGATGATCGTCGCACCCGTCGCCGACACGGCGCTGTAGTCGAACTTCGGCTGGATCAAGATGCATCCGGCGGGAACCGTGAAGGCAAAGCTGTAGCGCCGCCCGCCCGGCTCCAGTGTGACCGTCGTGTCCGAGAACACATGCCCGAGTATCCAGGTGCCCGCCGTGGAGTTGAAGACAGCGGGTCTGATCTGCGCGGCGTTCGGTGATGCCGCCCAGAAGGAAAACACCATGGCTTGTCCCGGCGTGACCGCGACGGCATTCGGGGTGTCCGGGTTGCAGAAGGTATTGTTCGTCCGCGTGTAGGACTTGGCAGCAAGCCCGCGCAGGGTTGTGGGGACCGCCGGGGGGTTGTTGCCACCTGCCTGCCACCATATCGGGCAGATCGTCGTGATGTTGTTCAGCATCAGATTGGTCGCCGCCGCCTCGATCAGCAGCCCACGCGCGGCCCCGGCTTCGGTATGGTCGAGGCGCGGCTGATTGGCTGCCAGCGACTCCAGCACCCCGCCAGAGGTCAGCCGCAGCGCCGAACCGGCGCGGGTGAAGGAGATGACCTCGGCCAGGGTTTTCGGCTTGCCCTTGGCCAGAAAGCTGCCCGCGGCAAAGTCGAGAGAAAGCGCCGGGCCGGACGGCCTGACCCGACGTGCCGAGACGACCGAGAAATCGGTGACGACCCTCATGCAAGCACCATGGCGTGAATACCGGTCGCCGTGGTGCCGGTGGCGCGCACCCGCTGGGTGCCGACTGGCAGAATGGAATAGTCGGCCAGCACCACGGTGCGGGTCTGCCCCACCACGGTCACAAGGCTGATCGTCCCGCCGGTTTCGACGTAAAGCGCAATGGCGACCCGGGGCAGATCGGTGCTGTCCGAGGGCGTCACCGGCATGATATCGGTCGCCGGGCCAGTGATCGAAGCGGTCTGGGAAACGAAGGGATTGCTCATGGTATCCTCTGTATCTTGAAGGTTCAGCCGAGAACTTGCTTGGCTGCAGAGGATGTTGACGAAGGATTAACAAATCCCGGGGCTGCGAGCGCAGGGTCTATCTGGATCGTTCCTTTTTGCAAATGGCCGAGCCAGGACCTTTTAACAGAGCCAAACAGATGACTTGCAACGTTCAGCAAGATTATAAGATAAAAGAATCTGATCGTATTTCGGGTTGGGTAGGTGAATTGTAGATAGGTTGCGAGAGAAAAGACAGAGATTGAAATTAGAAATAGAATGAACTTCTTACGGCGCAAAAGTGAGAATACCTTCAAATACGCATAGATCATGATAGAAAAATATATAGCCACGTATTGAATTCCAAACAGACGAATTTCTGTAGTTGCCCCAAACGGTACGAAACGGTTATGGCGAAGCTGGAATTGAATGTAGTGCGTCGAGTATCCATCTATGAAACTGGGCAAAGGCGAGAGCGCTGTAAGTTTGTAGCCGAGTGGATAATCATGGGTACTGTAAAAAAAGCCATCTCCCTGCACGAACACACCTTCGACAACATTTCCTATCAAATCAAACGCATTCAACGTAGAGAAGTCAAATGATTGATCGAAATAATTGAATATGGCGCTTAGCCCTTGATCGCTTGATCCACGGCCATTCAAACTGTTGACGAGATTTAAAAAGGCGAAAGCAAAAAATAATAGTGCAAATCCTTTGTGAGATCGCTTGCCCGACAAAAAAAGAGGTAATGCAAAAGACCGCATAAACAACCGCTAGCCGTGAATGAGCTGTTATATTGAATACTAGAAACCATATTGCTGGCGGGAACAGTATCAGCACCTGACCCCACCGCCTGTTTACGATCGAAATAGACAGATAAACGATTACAATTAGCCCAACCAATCCCTGAGCTGCATGAACGAAAATGTTGATCGGCGTCTTCACTACAACAACTGCTGGCGAGGACATCAGAATATACTGCGAGTTTCTGAAGATCACTTCCAGATCGAGAATGGAAAAGTGATATATCGAAAAAGCCAGTAGCATCAATGCAATAAGCGGAAACCTATTCTCTTTTCTTTTTCTGATGAGATCAGTAAAACTAGCCACAGAGTAATGATAGGCCGGGTGCCGTCGCTTAAGCAAGTAAATAGCCAAGACAATTAAATACGTCGCGAAAAAATACGCTACGTTGATTGCTCCAAACTCGACTTGTCCACCTCGTGACCAGGTCATAGCGAACGTGGTGATGAATCCCATTTTCCATGCAAGAGCCGCAGCCAATGTTTGCGCCGAAAGAATCGCCAATGGAATGGCAACAACGTGGCCCCTCCAAATACTCTGTAGAGAATGCGCAAAAGCCAGCAGGGAAAGCGGAAACGCAATCTCGAACATGGGTTCACTACACTTCTGGTTGTTCGACTAAAGACACAGCATGTCCGTTCATCTGGTTTTTCTGAGAACGGCCAAGAACACCGCCACTTCTGCCAGCAAGGCGCATCCGGCGGCGAAGGTGAGATCTTGGTGAAGGACAAGCGGTTGCAGCGCAACAAGGCCATAGCACAGCACGGCGATATAGGCGAACTCTCCTTGGCGGTTAAGCGCGACCAGGGGTTGCGACAGGGTCGTCCAGATCGTGCATATGGCGGCGGCTGCCCCCAGAAACACGAAAAGCAGATGATCTGCGACCAACGCGCCTTTCGACAGCAGCGACAGAAAATACGGGCCGAAGATCGCCAGTACGAAAGCCACCGGCAAAGCACTGGCCAGTGTCAGGCGCATGTTGAGCCGTACCAGACGGTGCGTCAACTCGGTGTTTCCCGCCTCCTGGCTGCGGGTCAACTCCGGCAAGCTCGCCCGTACCAGAAGCCCCGAGAATTGCAGCGGAATTCTTGTCAGCATGCGTGCCGCGCCATAGATGCCCGCCGCGGCCGGACCCAAGGTCCAGCCAATCGTGAGCAGCACGCCCTGGACACCCAGTGCATTGGATAAAGACAGGGTCAGCGCCGAGAGCGAAGGCGACATCAGGCGGCGGAAAGTATTGCGATCCGCCGCCGCCCAGCCCAACCTGCTCCACGGCTCCAACCGCGCCAGTTGCCAACCATAGGCGACGACCATTGCAATCCGCACGAGTGCAGAAGCTGCTGCCGCGATGACCACGCCCTGGCCGCTCGACGCCGCTATTGCAACCAGAACCCCGGAGGCGGGGATTGAAAAGCTCTGTTGGAAGGTCTCCAGCGCATATCGGTGGGTTGCGTGGAAAACCGCACGCAGGACTGCTTGCTGCAATCCGGCGAGAGCTTCGATGACCACCAGCATGATTGCGATCCGATAGGCCGAAGATGGAAACGGCCCGACTTCAGGATTTGTCGGCCAGAGCAACACCGCAGCCAAGGCGATCATGAGCACTACCCCCGAGATCAGGCACATGAACACCCAAACCGATTGCAGCGCTCTTCGAGCCATCGGCTCGTCCTTGCGGGTGATCGCACGCGTCAATTCGACGGCAAGCGCATTTCCCATGCCGAAGTCAGTCAGAAGAATGTACAAGGGTATCGTTGTCAGCATCAGCCAGGCGCCATATCCGTCAGCGCCCCAAGCTGAAATCAGGACGGGAACCAGCAGCAGCTGCACGGCCGCAATCCAGAATTTGCCGAGCAGGTTTGCGCCGAATCCCTTGACTAGGCGGCGTGCGGTGGCGCCTCGAGACCGAAAGCTGGAGAAGCGATGAAACACGTCCGGTCAGCTCCGTTCAGAAGTTGTCTGCGTCAGGAACGCCGCATAGGCGTTGGCGATCCCCTCGCGCAACGGCCGCGCCCCGTGCCAGCCCATTTCGTGCAAGCGCCCGGAATCCATCAGCTTGCGCGGCGTGCCGTCCGGTTTCGTCGTGTCGAAGGTCAGGTCGGCGCGATAGCCCACCACCTCGGCGATGGTCTCTGCCAGTTCGAGGATCGTCACCTCGACGCCCGAGCCGACGTTCACATGCTCATGGCCGGAATATGTCTTGAGCAGGAACACCAGGGCATCGGCCAGATCGTCACAATGCAGGAATTCGCGCAGGGGCGTGCCGGAGCCCCAGAGAACGACCTCTGAGGCCGACGACGTCTTTGCCTCCTGGAACTTGCGCAGAAGCGCGGGCAGGACGTGGCTCGACTCGGGATCGTAGTTGTCACCCGGCCCGTAAAGGTTGGTCGGCATCGCCGAAATCCAGTCGCGTCCGTATTGTTTGCGATAGGCCTGCGTCAGCTTGACGCCGGCAATCTTCGCAATTGCGTACCATTCGTTGGTAGGCTCCAGCGGTCCGGTCAGGAGGGCGTCTTCGCGAATGGGTTGCGGGGCAAGCTTTGGGTAGATGCAGGAAGAGCCAAGGAACAGCAGGCGCGCCACGTCCGCCTCATGTGCGGCCTGCAGGATGTTCGCTTCGATCATCAGGTTCTGATAAAGGAAATCGACCGGGAAGTCGGCATTGGCCTTGATTCCGCCAACCTTGGCAGCCGCAAGCACGATGGCGTCGGGGCGGCTTCTTTTCATCCAGTCCCGCACCGCGGCCTGATCGACCAGATCCTCCTCGTCGCGACCGGCCGTGACAACCTCGCAGTCTTCGCCGGCCAGACGGCGCACCACGGCGCCGCCGACCATCCCGCGATGGCCCGCGACCCAGACGCGCTTGCCGGTGAGATCGAATGTCATGTCAGACTGCTTCCCGCTTCTGTATGAACACCAGCAGAGTGCTTGCCATGCTGCGGGGAAGGAACTTGGTCGCAACCATCACGGCACGCCATGCCATGGCTGATCTTCCGAAGTAACCGGGCTCTGACTCCCAGGCATAGGAACAATGCCGCCATGCCTGGGCGGGAAACCATCGTCTCAATGCGACGCCGGTGTTCATCTGGTAGACGGTAGGAAACACGTCTTCCTCCTTTCGGCCGTCCTGCACCTTGGCCAGCACGCGCGCGTGCAAATGATTGGGCACGAGCCTTGAGGCAATCGCGATATAGCCCCAGCGGTTGGGAGTGCGGGCGCAGAACCAGCCGCCGGGTTTCAGCACCCGTGCCACCTCGGCACTGAAACTTGCAGGATCCACAATATGCTCGATCACATGGTCGCTGAGGATCAGGTCGATGCTGGCATCTTCAAGGTCCAGCTTGCCGCTTTCCGGGATCAGGAAGGCGCGGTCAAGACCCGGGTTCGTCAGCACGGCTTCGCCGACATCGCAGCCGATGACTTCTTGGCAATGGCCGCGCAGCGTTCGCAGGTCGCGCCGATAGGTGACCGGATCGTCGACCAGGCCGACACCCCGCCCGGCCCCGAGATCGAGAACCGTGTCGTCAGGCCGCAGGAGCGCGCGGACGCGCATGTAGAACTGGACTGTGCCGTCAACGCGCGAAAAACCACCGGCATAGGATTCAGGAAAGAGAGTTGCCTTCGGAGACATGGTCGAGATCCTTTGGTTTGCGACACCTGGGGTTCAATTGTGAACGGACTTGCCAATACTACGACTTCGTGCTCGACCTTCCCGGCAACCCAAGAGCACAAGGCTCGTAGTTTCGAGCAAATCCTGTCGAGCCGGAACCCTCCGGTTTTCGCACCCCCGACCACCCGGCGACCCAGAAGCACTTGCCTCGCAATGACCGGACCATGCCCTACGCCTCCTCGGTTGCCGTCTTCCGGTGAAACAGAAAATCGCCCTGTATCATCCGTCCGTTCTTGTACGACATGTCTGAGACATAGACGCCGTCAAGGCGGAACCCGCGTGTCTCGAGCCAGCCGATCACCTCGGGCGCGAGGGTCTGGCCCGCATAGAGCTCGACAAATGACAGTTCTGCAAAAACCCAGTCGAAACGCGACAGGAGCGTCTCACATCCCTCAAGAACCTGCTGTTCGTAGCCCTGCACGTCGATCTTTAGAAGGGCGGGGCCGAGGATCTCGTTGGCGGCGATGACGTGGTCCAGCGGTGCTACCTCCACCTGCAGTATGCCGACCTCATGCGTGCCTGGATAGACCTCCGATTGCAGCGCCGGCGCGAGCAGTGAAGAACTGTCTGCGCGCGCCGTCACATGGATCGGAAGCGTGGTTTCTATGGCCCCCAATGCTTTACGGTAAAGCTGTACCCGTTCCTGCCCCTCCATCACACGGGCAAAGCGTTCCGCCGCCTCCGGCAACGGTTCGAACGAAAGGACGCGCGCCTGCGGCAGGCACCGCAACGCCATCAGCGCGAACTGCCCGACATTCGCACCCACATCGATCACGGTTCCGACCTGCCCCAGCGATGCAAGCATGCCCCGATGCTCATGGCTCGGTGCCACCCCAAGGCGCAAGGCGCGACGGAACAGCGGGTCGCGGAAGCTCTTGGAAGCCTTATCGAGCTTTCTGAGAAGATCCTTCATGTATCGCCCCCGAAATGCGAGAACCCATACTCACGTCCTGTTTCAGAGACATAGAAAAGCACGTATCCCGCCGCTTTCAGAAGCGCCACGGCTCTTCGCGTGTCGTCGTCGGTAAAGCCGTACATCCCGTGATGAAACTCGATACAGAGCTGAGATGGCCTTGGCCCGCGGCGCGCGATATCGGGGACAACGTCATACTCAGAGCCTTCAATGTCCATCTTCAACAGATCTATCCGGCCTGCCCCCGCTTTCATGTTCAGTTCGCCAAGAGACTGGACCGGCAGTTCGATCACTTCCGCGGCCTTTTCCACGCCGCGGATCGAGAAGGACACATGCTCCCCGTTGGCGGGGGCTGCAAAACGCAGTGTTGCCGTACGGTCGCTCAGCCCCACCGGATGAAAGCGGAATCCGGGCGGCAAGTCTTGCCCTGCAATCCAGGCGCAACTGCGGGGCGTGGGGTCGAACGCATCCACTTCACAACCGAACCGCTTGATCAGTTCCAGGTCGAAACTTATGTCCTCGCCGACACCGAAGCTGAACACTCGGCTTTGCGCCGTAAGCGAGCCGTCAATCACCGGCCAGCCGCCGTAATCGGTCCCGAGCACCCGATAGGCCGTGTGCCGCTCGGGGCGATGCAGCGGTGGACGCACCACCCTTTTCACGCGGCGCCAGATCTTTCTTAGGTGGTCTTTCAAACGCTCTCTCCTTGCGAAGTGCTTTTTGAGGTGCAGGATGTCAAAGCTCATCAACAGTATGGTCGGCAAGTCCGCCAGCGCTTCGGTTTCCCAATCGGTACAGATCGAAAAGGAAACGCGTCCTGATCCGACGTTGAACGCCAACTGGAAAGCATCAATGCAAAGGGCGCTTGCATTCAATTGCACAGGCGTTTGCGAACCGACCGGGGTCCTCGACGGCGGCGAAGGCAAGGTCGGCGCTATCTCCAAACGAAGCACTTCGGATATCTGTGAATCCATGGCGTTTCAGGGCCGCACAGAGGCCAACCTTGTCCCACATCCACATATGCTTGCTGTTTGTCAGGGATTCGAGCCAAGAAGCGACGATGCCGCGCGAACGGCGCTCTTTTCCAAGATGGGTTGTACGCATGAAGCGAGAACACGCATCTTCGTCGCCGGAATCGAGCTCCGCCAGGTAACGGCTGCAGTAAAATGCCAAATCCGGCACGATCAATCGAAACACTCCGCCGGGGCGCAGGATACGAAATGTTTCATGCAACGCCTTTTCGAAGTCGGCCAGCGCCAGATGTTCCAGAACATGGCTGGCATAGGCCCCGGCGCAACTTTGATCCGCCACTGGCAGACCGTCGCGGATGTCACCGAATCTGACTGCTTTAGGGAAGCTGATCTTGTCGTGTCTCACGAAATTGCCAATCAGCGGCAAACGCTGCAAGCGCAAGGTTGGTGAGGCATCGAAATTCAACCAGCCGTCGGGCGCGCTAGCCCCACAGCCGTACTGAACGTAGAGGTCTTTGCAAGTTTCTGTTTTCATAGTCTTCTCATGCGGATTCTGGCAGGTTTCGGCGTTGCGCCAGTTCTTGGCTTTGTCTTGTATGCCTGAGGCACGCTTGCCCCCCACAATGACCGGCAGTTCCGGGCCGAACTTCTCGAGCCGCTTCATCGCGTCGCATCCTTCGGACGCCAGCCGCCGCACAGCAGCCCCCAGATCAAGCCCCGAAGGTCCGCGACGAGGATGCGCTTGCCGGGAAGAGTGTATTTTCGTTCAAACCCGGCCTTCCGAACGCTTCTGCAAGAATGCCATCAATGTGCTTGCCATCGCGCGTGGCAGCAGCTTTGCTACTCCCATCGGCAACGGCCAAGCAAGAGCAGAGTTGCCAGGGTAACCCGGTTCGGACTCCCAGGCAAAGTTCACGAGGGCCAGGAAGCCCTCGGAAGCCACCGACGCAGTGCTTCCTGACGTTTCTTGTGATGGACGGTCGGAAAGACGCCCGCTTCCTTGCGGACCTTCGGTTCATCGAGCGGCTCTGGCGGTCGTGGAAGTAGGCTTGCGTCTAGCCCTCTCGGCGGACAACCGCCCGCCACGGGTTGCTTCAACAACCTCGAAACCCATCAGCGCTCGTTCAAAAGGCCGCAAGACCCCGGTGGATTGAACGGCCAGCAATAGATGATGATGTCTGCAATGGCAGACATCATGGCGGTGGTGAACAGCGGATGGAAGTCCGCCAGCGCACCCCTGCCGATAGAATGGCCGACGGCCCACATGATGGGCGGCAGAAGCACAAGAAACACGCCACGCAGCGGAAAACGATCACACCCTGATCTTTCCGACAATCGTTCTTCACGGCCTCGGACGCTCTCTCGCCCCGAAGCTGGACCCCGAAGGGACCGCTGATCCTTGCCGCCTCTATTGATGGAGTAGCCGAAGCCGACTAGCGCGGGGGTCAGGATTGCCTGGGCAGTGACCAGAATTTCGGGGCGGCGCGCATGAGATCAAGCAAGGCCGGACCCGAGGCGCAGCCCGGTCCTTTGCAGTCCGCCATCTTCGGGGCCGTGCTGGGTGTCGATGCGGTCGGGCATTGCCTGGCGCTGGCGACCATCTTCTTCACCGGCGCGTTGTCCGCGGGCCTTGGCCTTGCCACTGCCGTCTTCCTGATGTCGAGCCTATGCGCCACCCTTGCGCTTTTTGCCTTCAGCCAGTTCCGCCCGGCGCTGGGAATCGCCCAGGATACCAGCGTGGCCATCCTGGCCCCGGCGGTCGGCATCGCGGCGCTTGGCGCCTCGGGACCGCCGCAGGCGCAGGTGGCCACCGCCTTTGCCGCCATCGGCATATCGGCGGTCTTGTCGGGCCTTGCCTTCTGGCTGGCGGGCAGGTTGCGGCTGGGGCGGCTGTTGCGGATGTTTCCCTATCCGGTCGCGGCGGGGTTTCTGGCCAGCTCGGGTTTCTTGCTGGTCTATTCCGCCATTGTCATCCTGACCGGCGCGCGCAGCTATGCCGCGATCGGGGCCGCGCCGTCGCTCTCGGGCTCTTGCCCCATGCCGGGGCAGACGGCGGGCTTGGGCCGGGGCCGGGGCTGTGGCTGTACCAGCTGGCCGATTGGGGCCAGGTCCTGCCGCTGGCGCTGACGCTCTGCGCCGTGGTTCTGGTCAACCTTATCGCGGTTCTCTTGAACATGTCGGGGGTCGAGATCGCAGCGCGCCGCGACGTCAGCGAGAACCGGGAGCTGCGCGGCATCGGCCTGGTCAATATCGTGGTCGGTGCCTTCGGCGGCACCGCCAGCTTCATGCAGGGCGGCGGCACGATCATCGCCACCCGCCTTGGCGTGCATCGCGCCGGGCTGGTCGCGGGTCACCCCGCCGTGCTGCTGGTGGCCTGCTTTCTGGCCGCGCAGATCGTTGCAGTGGTGCCCACTTTTGTTGCTGCGGGGCTGCTGATGTTCATCGGGCTGTCGATGCTGGAAGACTGACTGATCGCCGCCCGCAAGCGGATGATCGTGCAAGACTGGCTGATCGTGCTTGGCATCCTGATCCTCACCATGTCGGTGGGCATCCTGCCCGCGATCGGCGCCGGGCTTGGGCTGGCGATGCTGACCTTTGTCATCGGCTTCATCCGACTGCCGGTCATCCGCAGCGTCAGTTCGGCGGCGATCCGGCACAGCATCCTTGACCGCCCCGCCGCCGAAAATGACCTGCTGCGCCGGGTCGGCGACCAAATCCGTATCCTGCACCTGCAAGGCCCGCTGTTCTTCGGCTCTGTCGAGCAGCTGATCGCGCACCTGCGCCGGCTCCCCGAGGCCATCGCAGGGATCAGCGGCCCACCCCGGGCACTGATCCTTGATTTCACCGAAGTCAGCACCTTTGACAGCTCTGCCTGCGCTGCCATGCAAAAGCTGGGCAACACGATGCAGGATCGGGGCGTCGCGGTGCATCTGGCCGGCATGCCCGCGCAGCTGGAAACCATGTTTCACCGTTGGGGGCTGGATCTGGCGGGCGGCATGTTCCAGGTCTGGCCCAGCTTTGACGTCGCACTGGAGGTTTGCGAGACCCGGCTGCTGGCGGCCCAGCCTGACCGCCCGGCCCCGCCCGTCCGGCCGGGGCGGGGGGGGGGGGGGGGCCCGCCACGCGCCCCGCCGGCCCTGGGGGCGGGGGCGGGGCGGCTCCCCCCCCCCGGCGGGGCGCCGCCGCGCGGGGCGGCCGGCGGGGGCGGCGCTTCTTCTGGGGGGGGGGGGGCGGGGTGTTCCTGACCGGCCAGTCCGGCCCGCCTGTCGCGGTGCGGGCGATGGGACCGGGGGCCATTGTCGGCGAAGTGGCCAGCCTGCTGGGCCTGCCGCGCAGCGCCGATGTGATCTGCCAGGAACCCGCGCGCGTGCTGTGCCTGACCCATTCAACGATCCAGCGGCTAAAGGCCGAAGACCCCGATCTGGCGGCCCTGCTGGCGCTGATCCTTGCCCGCTCGCTGGCGGTCAAGGTCACCCAGACCAACGCGCTTCTGTTCCGCAGCCAGGCCCGCCACGGCTAAAGCAGGCAAGCCGCCCTTGGCGAATTTCTGTGCAATATCTGGAAAACATGTTTAACCTTTCAGGAGGTGCGTAGCCTCTTGCCACTGCCAGCCGGTGGCAATTGACCATTTCCCTGGCTGGTCTGACGCCGGATTTTGGAGCAAGTTTACCAAGGGACAAGCCATGACAAATGCCGCGTCCAAGCTGCGCCTGACCCTGTCGGTCGAAGGGCAAACCGTCATCGTCGACCCCTGTGACCTTCTGGTGGTGGCCTGCGACCCGCGCGGCCTGACCGATGTCTGCACCTTCACGCCATCAGAACTGGCGGTGTTTGACGGGTTGCAGAATTGCACCTTCCACACCACCCTTGTGCGTGTGCCGGTGCCCACCGATGCCGCCCGAAAGCCGAAATTCGGCGTCATCCTGAAACCTGATGCCATCGACCGGATGGAGGGCAACGTCAGCGGCTTTCGCAACGAAACGGCCAAGCAACTCTCACTGGAAACCGCCAATGCGATGACGGAAAACCTGGTCACCGTCTACCAGCTGCTAGGGCCGGAAAAGACACCGATGACCCAAGCGCAATTCCTGAAGCGGCTGGAAGACATCCTTCAGGGTCTTGATTGGTGGCCTTATGACAGCCTTCAGATCTGCACCGATGACAAGGGCGCCCCGATCACCCTGACCACCCCCTATTTCGACCATTTCGACAACGCCGGGCTGGCGGCGAACCTGCCGTGGAAATACCTGGCCGTTCAGGGCACGGGCAATACGCTCTACGTCCACGGCTCCACCTGTTTTGAATCCGTCCTGCAATGCTGGCAATATGGCGGCATGCTGCTGGACCAGTTGCCCTCGCTGGGCATTGCCCTGCCCGCTGATAAGAATGCCGCCCGCATCGCGGTGCTGGGCGCCGGGCCCAGCGGCATGCTCTTTGCCACCGGCTGCAGGGCCTGGGCTACAAGGGCGTGCAGATCTTCGAAGCCACCGGCCGCTACGGCGGCAAGACCCATACCGTCACGCTGGACCAACCGAAGCCGCCTGTCATGCCCCCCGGCCTGCCGCAGAAAACGGCGTGCGATCTGGGCACCTGCTACCTTTCGCCCGCTTATGACGACATGGCCGTGGCGCTTAAGGATTTCATGCAGGGCAACATCCGCACCGGGTTTTTCCTGACCGCCGACCACAACGATCCCCCCGATCACAGCTTTCGTGGCATGGTCACGGATGCGCAGTTCGATGGCGTTCCGGTCACTGAAAAGGTGATGGACTACGACGACTACGTCCTGAAACGCGGTTTTTACGAAGCGAACAAGCCCTTTGCCGACCCGGCCAACTGGCTGAAGGATTTCGACGCCGAGACCGTCGCCAAGGAAATCCTGCTGGCGCTGGCCGAATACGAACTGCTGCTGACGCTCTACGGGCGACGCCCTGATGCCAAGGCCGGGCGGCCTTTCGACATGCGGGCGCGCAACGATCTGCTGATCCTGACAGGCCTTCTGGAATACGCCTATTCGGTGCAGGGCTATGGCCCGCTGCGCCGGATTCCGGCCTATTTCGGCATGATCTGGATTTCGACGCCGCTGGTGCTGGCCATCGGCCTGACCGGCTTGAAGGTGATGAAAGAGGCCACCGTCACCGTCTTGCTGAACGGCTGGCTGGATGTCTGGAACCAGATGCGGCCGACGCTGGACATCACCCTGAATGCAAGGGTTCTAAGGATAGATCGTAGTGTCTGACGCTGGCATCGTGGACGGGCCGGGGAAAGAACGGCCGCTGCAGCGCCGGGTGGCCACCGTGGTTGCCGCCGACGTCGTGGGGTTCTCGCGGCTGGTCCCGAAATCCGAACAAGAGGTGTTTCAGCGCCTGTTCAGCATCCGCCGCGACATCATCGACCCGGCGATCCTGGCCGAGGGTGGCCGCGTCATCAAGACCATGGGCGACGGCATGCTGGTGGAATTCGCCACCCCCCCGGCCGCCCTGCGCGCTGCCCGCGTCGTGCAGGTCAAGGTGGCGGCGCATGAAGACGCCCTGGCCGAAGCCGACCGCATCCGCTTTCGCATCGGCATCAACCATGGCAGCGTGCTGATTGATGGCGACGACCTTCTGGGTGATGTGGTGAATATCGCGGCGCGCTTGGAATCGCTGGCCCCGGCGGGCGGGATCTGCGTGTCGCGCCCGGTGCATGACATGCTGGACACCCTGCCCGCCGCCGAAGTGGCGCCGCTTGGCCTGCAATTCGTGCGCAACATCCCCACCCCGGTCGAGGTCTGGCAGATCCGCACCGGCGTCGATGCCGCGGCACCCAACCTGCCGCGGCGCCACCACAACCGGCCCTCGGTTCTGGTGCTGCCGTTCGAGAAGCTTTCCGATCCCGATGAAGACCACTTCCTGTCCGATGGCATCACCGATGACGTGATCACCGCGCTGGCCCGGTTCCGCTCGCTTTTCGTCATCGCGCGGGGGTCCAGCTTCATCTACAAGGGTCGCGACCGCGATATTGGCCAGATCGCCCGCGATACCGGCGTGCGCTATATCGTCAAGGGCTCGGTCCGCCGCGCGGGCGCGCACCTGCGGGTTCAGGCCCAGCTGATCGAGGCCGAAGACAGCTCTGTGATCTGGTCGGAAAAATACGACCGCGACATCGAGAACATCTTCGACGTGCAGGATGAAATCACCCAAAGCGTGGTCACTGGCCTTGCCCCGGAAATCGGCGCCCACGAACGCCGCATCAGCCGCCACAAGCCGACTGAAAGCCTGTCGGCCTGGGAGATGTGCCAGCGCGGCCTCAGCCAGTTCGACCGGCGCACCACCGACGGCATCGCGTCGGCCTATGGCCTGTATCAAGCCGCCGCCGCCGCCGACCCGACCTATGCGCTGCCCCTTGCCCTCTTGGCCCGCGTTCATGCCGTGCGCATCTTTTCCGGCCGCAGCACCGATCCGCGCCAGGACATCGGCACCGGCATGCAATTCGCCGCCCGCGCGATCGAGCTGGATGACCGGCTGGAAATCGGCCACCAGGCGCAAGCGCAGCTCTTGCTCATTCAGGGGTGCGAGGCCGAGGCCCGGGCCGCCCTTGCCCGCGCCCGCGCGCTGAACGACAACGATGCCTTCAGCTATTCGGTGCAGACCTACATCAACCTGTTCCAGCCCAACCCCGACACCGCTGAGATGGAAGCCGCCGGTCTGCGCGCGCTGCAACTCAGCCCGCTTGACCCGCTGGCGTGGTCCTACAACTGGATGCTGGTGATGGCGGTCTGGATGCGCGACGACGATCTGGGGGAAAACACCCGGCACTACCTGGACCCCGCCGCTCGCCTGTCTGGCGCCGAGGCCTTCGTCCATATCGCCACCGCCGTCACCGCCCTGAAACGCGGCGAGGGGGACGAGGCGCAGCGTTCGGTCGATCGCGCCCTTGCGGTGCGGCCCGAACTGACGCTGAAGATCATCCGCCATTCCTTCCGCTTTCCGAAATGGCCCGCCCTGGTGGCCGGGGTCGGCCCGCAGCTGGAACAGATGATCGCCATGGGCCTTCCCGCCGAATGAACAGCCGTCCCGGCCCCGGTTGGTCTGTTCCGACTTAAGCACACAGATGATGGACGTTTCCACTTGGAGGGAAATCCTGGGGGAAGCTCTTTCAGATGTCCCAGGTCACGCCATCGGCCCGAGAGACAGTGGCGATCCAACGGCGCGATCTCCGACAGCCTGTCCTGCGGACGTCGGTTCCGGTTTCCGGACGTGATCGACGACTTCAGCCACGAATGTCCGGTGGCCATATGACCCACGACCGATGGCTCGACAGTCGGCCAAACCCGACTTAAGCCGAACTGGAGAAGTTGCTGCGAGGTTTGCCCCATGATGTCTCTGTATCCGACCGCCGTCGATCTGGATCACGCGCTGTCCCGCTTCGGCCCGGTGTCGGCGGCACCCGTGTCTGACGCCGAGCACCAGACCCGCGTCGTCGCACTGCAAGAGCGAATCAGACAGGCGGGGCTGGCGGCAGTCTGGCTGGATGCCTCGTCCTCGCTGACCTATTTCACCGGGCTGCAACTGGGCCAGTCGGAGCGTATCCATGGCGCGCTGATCACGTCGGATGGCCCGCCGGTCTATGTGACGCCGGTTTTCGAGGAGCCGAAACTGAACAGCCTGCTCAGGCTGCCCGGCCCGCTGCTGATGTGGGAGGAAGACGAAGATCCCTTTGTCCTGATCGCGCATCACGCGGCCGGCTGTGCGGGCAGGGGTTGCGCTTGACCCGGCGACCCCGTTCCGTTTTGCCGCCGGGTTGATGGCTGCGCTGGAAGGTGCTGTGCAACCGGCACAGGACATGATCGCGACGCTGCGGCAGGTCAAATCGCCAGCGGAAATCGCCATCATTCAGACGGCAATGGACGCGAGCTGGCAGGTGCAGCGCGCGGTGCAGGCAGGGCTGCGCCCCGGTATCGGCACGACCGAGGTTGCGGGCTTCATCAATGCCGCGCACAGGGCGCTTGGGCTGAAGCCGCTTTTCGCTGCCGTCCAGTTCGGCGAGGCGACGGCCTATCCGCATGGCGTGCCCGATCCGCAGACATTGACGCAAGGCGACATGGTGCTGGTCGACATGGGTGGCACCCTGCAGGGCTATCAGTCAGATATCACCCGGACCTATGTCTTTGGCCCGCCAAGCCCGCGGCAACACCAGCTTTGGCGGCTTGAACACGATGCCCATGCCGCAGCCTTTGCCGCGGCACAAAACGGCACGACCTGCGAGGCGGTCGATGCCGCCGCCCGCGCGGTGCTGACCCAGGCCGGGTTCGGGCCCGGCTACGCGGTGCCGGGCCTGCCGCATCGCACCGGGCACGGGCTTGGCCTCGATATCCACGAAGAGCCCTATATCGTGAAGGGCAACCGCACGCCGCTGCAACCGGGCATGTGTTTCTCGATCGAGCCGATGCTGTGCCTCTACGGCGAATGCGGCATCCGGCTGGAAGATATCGTGCACATGACCGCCACGGGTCCGCGCTGGTTCTGCCCGCCTTCGGAAAGCCTTGACCGGCCCTTCGGCTGACCGGCGTACGACAGTTAACCTCGCGTCGGACCTTGAATCTGCGCTCAGAAAGCGGTCTGTCTGCGGTGTATCCGGTGGAAGGTGTGACTTGCGCTGGTATATGGATGAAGAATGCGGCCTGTGAGTCTGGCGCAAGTCCGGACCCGGCCTCAGGAACGATGTTCAACAGAGGGTGAAAGGATCCACTCATGAAATATCTCTCACGCAGCATGATTGCCGTTTCGGCACTGGCGCTGATGGCGGTCGCGGCCGAGGCAAAGACTTTCGTCTATTGCTCGGAAGCCTCGCCCGAAGGCTTTGACCCCGCACCCTATACCGCTGGCGGCACCTTCGACGCCTCGGCCCACCCGATCTACAACCGCCTGACCGAGTTCAAGAAGGGCACGACCGAGGTCGAGCCGGGTCTGGCCGAAAGCTGGGAAGTGTCCGAGGACGGCACCGAATATACGTTCAAGTTGCGCCAGGGCGTGAAGTGGCATTCCAGCGACACCTTCACCCCCACCCGCGATTTCAACGCCGATGACGTGATCTTTTCCTACGACCGGCAGGGCAATGCGGACAACCCCTGGCACCAGTACACGCCCGGCATCACCTACGAATACTACACCTCGATGGACATGCCGAACCTGATCAAGTCGGTCGAGAAGATCGACGATTACACAGTCAAGTTCACGCTGAGCCAGCCCGAGGCACCGTTCCTCGCCAACATCGCCATGCCCTTTGCCTCCATCGTGTCGAAGGAATATGCCGATGCGCTCGACGCGGCGGGCACGCGCGAAGACCTCAACAACATGCCGATCGGCACGGGGCCGTTCAAGTTCGTGGCCTATCAGAAGGACGCGGTGATCCGCTATGCGAAGAACCCCGACTACTGGGGCACCGCGCCGATCATCGACGATCTGGTCTTTGCCATCACCCCGGATTCGGCGGTGCGCCTGCAAAAGCTGATGGCGGGCGAATGCCACCTGATGCCCTATCCGGCTCCGGCCGACCTCGAGGCGATCAAGGCCAACCCCGATCTGACGCTGCAGGAACAGGCGGGTCTGAACGTCGGCTATCTGGCCTACAACACCACCGTCGCGCCCTTCGACAACCCGAAGGTCCGCAAGGCGCTGAACATGGCGATCAACAAGCAGGCGATCGTCGATGCGGTGTTCCAGGGCGCGGCCGCACCGGCCAAGAACCCGATCCCGCCGACCATGTGGTCCTACAACGACGCGATCCAGGACGATCCCTACGATCCGGAAGCGGCCAAGAAGATGCTTGAGGAAGCGGGCGTCAAGGATCTCTCGATGAAGATCTGGGCGATGCCGGTGCAGCGGCCCTACATGCCCAACGCGCGCCGCACGGCCGAGCTGATGCAGGAAGACCTGTCCAAGGTCGGCGTCACGGTCGAGATCATCTCGTATGAGTGGGGCGAGTACCTGCAGAAGTCGATGGAAGCGGGCCGTGACGGCGCCGTTATCCTCGGCTGGACGGGCGACAACGGCGATCCCGACAACTTCCTGTCGGTGCTCCTGTCCTGCGCTTCCGCCGGCGAGGGTGGTGCAAACCGCGCCTTCTGGTGCAACGAGGACTTCTCGAAGCTCCTGAAGGACGCCAAGGTCACCGCCGACCCGGCAGACGCGGACCAAGCTCTACGAAGACGCGCAGGTCATCTTCAAGGAGCAGGCGCCCTGGTTCACCATCGCGCATTCGACCCAGTATGTGCCGATGTCGAACAAGGTCTCCGGCTTCGTGATGAGCCCGCTTGGCGATTTCACCTTCGAGACCGTCGATCTGGCCGAGTGATCCGCGCCGCGGCGTATTGACAACCGGACGCGCGGGGCAGTATTCCCCGCGCGTTCCTGACGGAAAGATGCGCATGATCCGTTTCATCCTCGCAAAGCTTCTGTATCTGGTGCCCACCTTCCTCGGGATCACCATCATCGCCTTCGGCTTCGTGCGGATCCTGCCCGGCGATCCGGTGCTGCTGATGGCCGGCGAACGTGGCGTCTCGCCTGAGCGGCATGCTGAACTCAGCGCCCAGCTTGGCTATGACAAGTCGCTGGTGTTGCAGTATTTCGACTTTCTCGGCCGGTTGATGCACGGCGATCTGGGCAACTCGCTGGTCACCAAGAAGCCGGTGCTGACCGAGTTCCTGGCGCTGTTCCCGGCAACCGTCGAACTGGGCCTCTTTGCCATCATCCTTGCGACAGTGATCGGCGTACCGGTGGGCGTCCTGGCCGCGATCAAGCGCGGCAGCTGGTTCGACCAGATCTCGATGACTACCGCGCTGGTCGGCTTTTCGATGCCGATCTTCTGGTGGGGCCTGCTGTTGATCATCCTGTTCTCGGGCATCCTTGGCTGGACGCCGGTTTCGGGACGGATCAGCCTGATGTTCTTTTTCCCCAACGTGACCGGCTTCATGCTGATCGACAGCCTGCTGTCGGGGCAGAAGGGGGCCTTTGGCTCGGCGGTCAGCCACCTGATCCTGCCCTCGGTGGTGCTGGCGACAATTCCATTGGCAGTGATCGCGCGGCAGACGCGGTCGGCCATGCTGGAGGTCATGGGCGAGGACTACGTCCGCACCGCCCGCGCCAAGGGGATGCCGCCCTTCCGGGTGATCGGAATCCATGCGCTGAGGAACGCGATGATCCCGGTGGTCACCACCATCGGGTTGCAGATCGGGGTGCTGATGGCCGGGGCGATCCTGACCGAGACCATCTTTTCCTGGCCGGGCATCGGCAAATGGATGATCGATTCCATCTCGCGCCGTGACTATCCGGTGGTCCAGTCGGGCCTGTTGCTGATCGCGGGGCTGGTGATGCTGGTCAATCTGGCGGTCGATCTTACCTATGGCCTCATCAACCCCAGGATCCGCGCGACATGACAGAGACAACCGCCCCCCTGTCGGACGCGGCCATCCGCCGCCAGATGCTGGTCGAGTTCTGGTTCTACTTCCGCCAGAACCGTGGCGCCGTCATCGGTCTGATTGTCTTCAGCCTTCTGGTGGCGATCGCGGTGCTGGCGCCCGTCATTGCCCCGCATGACCCGACAAGCCAGTATCGCGACGCCTTCCTGGTGCCGCCGGTCTGGCAGGAGGGCGGCAGCGCCGAGTTCCTTTTGGGCACCGATGCGGTAGGGCGCGACATGCTGTCCCGGCTGATCTTTGGTGCGCAGTATTCGCTGTTCATCGGCATCGTGGTCGTTGCGATCGCGCTGATCGGCGGGGTCATCATCGGCCTTGTCGCGGGGTTCTTTCAAGGTTGGGTCGACAACGTCATCATGCGGGTGATGGATGTGATCCTGGCCTTCCCCTCGCTCTTGCTTGCGTTGGTGCTGGTGGCGGTTCTGGGGCCGGGGTTGACCAATGCGATGATCGCCATCGCCATCGTCTACCAGCCGCATTTCGCCCGCCTGACCCGCGCCGCGGTGATGGGCGAGATGAAGCGCGAATATGTCACCGCCGCCCGTGTCGCCGGCGCGGGCAACCTGCGGCTGATGTTCCGCACCATCCTGCCCAACTGCCTTGGCCCGTTGATCGTGCAGGCCACGCTGTCGTTTTCCTCGGCGGTGCTCGACTCGGCCGCCCTTGGCTTTCTGGGCATGGGCGCGCAACCACCCTCGCCGGAATGGGGCACCATGCTGGCCGAAGCGCGCGAGTTCATCCTGCGGGCCTGGTGGGTCGTCACCTTCCCCGGCCTGACCATCCTGATCTCGGTGCTGGCGATCAATCTGATGGGCGACGGTTTGCGCGACGCGCTTGACCCCAAGCTGAAGCGGAGCTGAGCCATGGCACTGTTGAACATCCGCAATCTGACAGTCAAATTCGCCACTGCCACAGGCAGTTTCACCGCCGTCGACGGCATCGACGTGTCGGTTGAAAAGGGCGAAGTACTGGCGATCGTCGGCGAATCCGGCTCGGGCAAATCGGTGTCGATGCTGGCGGTGATGGATCTGCTTCCCGACACCGCCACCATAACCGCAGATGAGATGACCTATGACGGCCAGGACATCCGCAACATGACCGGCGCCCAGCGTCGCCAGCTGATCGGGCGCGAGATCACCATGATCTTTCAGGAACCCGTCGCCTCGCTGAACCCGTCCTTCACCGTGGGCTTTCAGATCGAAGAAGTGCTGCGGATCAATCTGGGCATGTCGCGCCGCGCCGCCCATGACCGCGCGCTGGAGTTGTTCCAGTCGGTCGGCATCTCCGAGCCCGAGGAAAAGCTGCGGGCCTATCCGCATCAGCTGTCGGGCGGCCAGTGCCAGCGGGTGATGATCGCCATCGCCATCGCCTCGAATCCCCGGCTGCTGATCGCGGATGAACCGACGACCGCGCTGGATGTCACCATCCAGAAGCAGATCCTGGACCTGCTGATGCAGTTGCAGGAAGACTATGGCATGGGCCTGATCCTGATCACCCATGACATGGGCGTGGTGGCCGAAACCGCCGACCGCGTGGTGGTGCAGTACAAGGGCCGCAAGATGGAAGAGGCCGATGTGCTGAGCCTGTTCGAAGCGCCGCAAAACCCCTATACACGCGCGCTGCTGGCGGCCCTGCCCGAACACGCCACCGGCGACCGGCTGCCCACCGTGTCGGACTTCTTCCAGGACGGGGCCGTGCAATGACCGCTGTTGTCGAAGGCCGCGCCATCACCCGCGATTATCACAGCCGCAGCGGGTTGTTCTCGGCCGCCAAGACCGTGCAGGCGGTGAAGGGCATCGACTTCAAGGTGGAAAAGGGCAAGACACTGGCCATCGTCGGCGAAAGCGGGTCGGGCAAGTCCACCCTGGCGCGCATCATCGCGCTGATCGACCCGCCCACGGCGGGAGAGTTGCTGATCGAGGGCAAGACCATCGACATCAGCGCCAGCCGGCCCGGCCCGGTCATGCGCTCGAAGGTGCAGATGGTGTTCCAGAACCCCTATGGCAGCCTGAACCCGCGCCAGAAGATCGGCGATGTGCTGATGGAGCCCCTGGTCATCAACACCGACGTGCCCGCCCCTGAACGCCGTGACCGCGCCCGCGCGATGCTGGCCAAGGTCGGCCTGCAGCCGGAACATTTCAACCGCTATCCGCACATGTTCTCGGGCGGGCAGCGCCAGCGCATCGCCATCGCGCGGGCGCTGATGCTGAACCCCTCGCTTCTGGTGCTGGATGAGCCGGTTTCGGCGCTGGATCTGTCAGTACAGGCGCAGGTGCTGAACCTTCTGGCGGATCTGCAGGACGAGTTGGGTCTGACCTATGTCTTCGTCAGCCACGACCTGTCGGTGGTGCGCTATATCGCCGATGAGGTGATGGTGATCTCGAAAGGCGAGGCGGTCGAGCAGGGCAGCCGCGAAAAGCTCTTCGCCAGCCCAAGCCACCCCTACACCCGGCAGCTGTTCGCCGCGACACCGGTCACCGATGTCGAGGCAATCCGCGCCCGCGTGAACCGGCGCAAGGCGGCGCGGCAGGTGGGTGCGGCAGCGCCGGCCAGCCCGGTCGAAAGCCCACGCTTGTAGGCTGGCCCGCGCGAGTGCCCGGCGCGGGCAAGCGGCCGTCCAGCCGCTCAGCTGGACGGCCGCTATGTCTCAGTCGTATCCGCCCTTGCCGGCCGGCCGTACCACCAAGAGCGTCACCAGAGCATAGACGACCCCCGCGACAACGGCCGTCGGCAACGAGGCCGTCAGATAGTCGTAGGGCGAGTGGCTGGCATAGCTGACCGGGTTCAGGAGGTAGAGATAGGTGAAGAACCCTGCCGCCATGGCCAGGATGGCGGCGGGATTGAACCCGCCCCAATAGTGGTAGTCGGTTCCCGGCCCGCCCACAAAGACCGCGCGGATGCTGATCTTCTGGCGCCGCAAGATCAGGTAGTCGGTGATCTGGATGGCGCAGATCGGGGCGAAGAAGACGCCGATGAAGGCCAGGAAGGTGCCGAAGTTGGCGAAGAACAGTTCTGGCACGACAAGGCTGACCAAGGCCACCGGGACCAGCGCGAACAGCATCAGCACGCCCCAGCGCGCGGTTGCCAGCGCAGGCACCTGCCGCAATCCGACAGCCGTGGCATAGACCCCGGCCAGCGTGGTGCCGAAGTTGGCCGCGATGACGAAGAGCAGCGCAATGACCCCATAGGTCGGCCCGCCAAGCTGCATCAGCCAGGCCGCCGGATCGGAAACCTGCAACGCCAGGATGGCCGCCAGACCGACCAGCGACAGGATCGGCACCGGCAGGCCCATGCCCAGCATCGCGGGCAGCGTGGCAGACCCGGCGTTGGGCGACTTGCGCACCATCGCGCCGATATAAGGCCACCAGCTGAGCAGGCTGACGATCCCGATCTCGATTCCGGTCACATAGTCCCATCTCAGGCTGCCCGAGGCATAGGCAGGTGCGGCCGCTGCGATCGCGTCGGCTTCGCGCGTCAGCAGGATCCAGGTCATCCAGCCACCGATGCCGACGATGAAGAAGAACAGCACCTTGGACACCAGTTCCAGCCCGGTGCCGCCACGCAGAAGGACGACAGACGAAAATGCAGGCCAGGACCGTCACGCCGCGGGTGATCCAGCCGCCGGAGTCCGGCCCGATGACGCCCAGCGTCAACAGAAGCTGGTCCACCGACTTGCCGAAGAAGATCATCAGCAGGCAGTTCCAGCCGATGATCGAGGCGTATTGCAGGAAGACGGTGATAATCCAGCCGCGGTCGCCGAATTGCGGCCGGGCCGAGGCGATGGAATCGATGCCGAAGCGCGTCGCCGCCGGCACCACGGCCAGCGTGACCAGCAACATGCCGATCATGCTGCCCGCCGTCACCGCGGCAAAGCCCATGCGCAGGTTCAGGTAATAGCCGACATATTCGCCGATGATGTAGCACCATGTCGCCGCCGCGGTGACCAGAAGCACCGCGAAAAGCTGCCACTGGTTCCAGTTGCGTTCGTTGCGGGTCAGCGGCCAGCCGGTTTCGTCAGATGTGTCTTGCGTGCTCATTGCCACCCCCAGATCAAAAGCAGGGCCGGGCCGATGACGCCCAGCACCAACAGCCAGATCCAATCCTTCGTCCCAAAGCCCTCGCCCTGGTTTTCGGGCTGTTCCAGCGCGGTGATGCGCCGCTCCAGCTCGGGCGGAATTCCGTTTTGCATTCTTCATCCCTCCTGTCGGCCCGGCGTATCGCCCGGTCCTTGCTTGCTCCGGCTTTCCTGCACCCCGAAGACGGTGCGTCGTCTTGACCTCTGGTTCAACCCTTCAACCGGTCTCCTTTCGGGTCATACCAGGGGCGCAGTTGCGGTCTGGCGCGATAGCGCTTCCAGGCGACCTCGACTTCCCATTCGCCCGAGGCCAGCCAATCGGCGCTGACCCCGCCCGGGCAGGACACATAGCCCATGCCCAGCGAGGCGCCGACCCGGTGCCCATAGGCGCCGCTGGTCACCGAGCCGACAATCGCGCCGTCACGCAGGATCGGCTCGTTGTGGTGCAGATGCGGCGGGATGCCTTCGGCCTCGACGCATATCTGCACCATGCGGCGGTCGATCGGGCCGGCGTCGCGCTGGCGCAAGAGAGCGTCGCGGCCGATGAACCCGCCCGGCTTGTCGAAAGCCACGGCAAAGCCGAGGCCCGCCTGCAGGGGCGTGTCTTCCTCGCCGATGTCATGGCCCCAGTGGCGATAACCCTTTTCCATCCGCAGCGAATTGATGGCGAAAAAGCCGCCCATATTCAGGCCAAGATCTGCGCCCGCCTCGACCAGCTTGTCGAAGACATGGCCGGCGAATTCGGCGGGCATATACAGCTCCCACCCCAGTTCGCCGACATAAGTCAGGCGGCTGGCACGGACGCGGGCATGGCCGAGGTCGATCTCGCGGCTGCTGCCGAAGGGGAAGCCCGCGTCGGACAGATCGGACGGGGTCAGCCTTGCCAAAAGCGCCCGCGCGTTCGGCCCCATCAGCGCCAGCATTGGCAGACCCGAGGTGACGTCCTGCACCGACACCCGCGCGGATTCGGGGATGTGGCGTTTCAGCCAGGCCATGTCGCGGCGCTGCGAGACTGCGATGGTGACGACCAGGAAGGCGGCCTCTGACAGGCGAGTGACGGTCACGTCCGCCTCGATGCCGCCCGCTTCGTTCAGCCATTGGGTATAGACCACCCGGCCCGGTGCGACGTCGATGTCATTGGCGGCGATGCGGTTCAGCATCCGTGCGGCGTCGGGGCCTTCGACAAGGTATTTGACGAAACAGCTGTGGTCGAACAGCGTGACGGCACTGGCGGTGTTGCGGCACTCGGCGCCGGTGGCATCGAACCAGCTGGGCCGGCCGTAGGAATAGGTCACGCCTGGCGTGCTGCCCGGCGGGCCGAAGAAGCCGGGGCGCTCCCAGCCGGCGGCCTCGGTCATGAAGGCGCCAAGACCGGCCAGCTTGTCGTGGAACGGACCGCGGCGGATGCCGCGGGCGGTCTCGAACTGGCGGTTGGGCCAGTGCATGTCGAACAGAAGGCCCAGGGTTTCGGTGGTGCGTTCCTCAAGATAGCTGCGGTTGGTCTGGAAGCTCTGCATCCGCCGGATGTCCACATCCATCAGCTCCATCGGCGGGCGGCGGTCGCGGATCCAGTCGGCCAGCGCCTTGCCCACACCGCCCGAAGACAGGATGCCGATGGAGTTGAAGCCGGTGGCGCAGAACAGGCCCGGCACTTCGGGCGTCTCGCCCAGCAGATAGCGGTCGTCGGGCGTGAAGCTTTCAGGGCCGTTGAAGAACAGCTGAATGCCTGTGCGTTGCAAGACGGGCACCCGGCGCGTGGCGGCATCGAGATAGGGCGCGATGTGATCCAGGTCTTCGGGCAGGGTGCCGAAGGCGAAATCCTCAGGGATGCCGGTCTGGCCCCAGGGCTTGGCGTTCGGCTCGAAAAAGCCGACCAGCAGCTTGCCGGCGTCTTCCTTGTAATAGGTCCATTCATCGCCAAGAAACAGCACCGGCAGTTCGCGCGGCAAGCCTTCGACCGGCTCGGTGACAATGTAGAAATGCTCGGCCGCGTGCAGCGGTATCGCCACCCCGGCCTCGGCCGCCAGATCGCGCGACCACATGCCGCCGCAAAGAACGACGGTCTTGGCCCGGACCGGCCCTTTGGCCGTCATCACCCCGGCAGCCTTGCCGTTCTCGACCAGAATCCGGGTGACGCCGGTGTTCTCGAAGATCTTCGCGCCGCGCATCCGGGCGCCGCGCGCATAGGCCTGCGTCACATCGGCGGGGTTCACCTGACCGTCATGGGGAAACCAGAAGCCGCCGACGATGCCGTCGGTGTCGATCGGCGCCCAACGTTCCTTGATTTCGCCCGGCGTCACCGGCTGCACCGGCAGGCCGAAGTTGCGGCCCATCGAGGCGCCGCGTGCCAGCTCTTCCAGCCGGGCAGGCGTGTTGGCGACACGCAGCGATCCGTTCTGCTTGAACCCGGTGGCCTGGCCGGTCTCGGCCTCCAGCTCGCCAAACAACTCGCCGGTGTATTTCGCCAGTTCGGTCATCCGCCGCGTGGCGCGCAACTGCGTCACCAGACCGGCCGCATGCCAGGTGGTGCCGCTGGTCAGTTGCTGGCGTTCGAACAGGGCCACGTCGGTGATGCCGATCTTCGCCAGGTGATAGGCGACCGAGCAGCCGGCAATGCCGCCGCCGACGATCACCACCTCTGCCCGGTCCGGGATATCAGCTGCCACGTTCCGCCCTCACCTGCGCCTAGCGCCGACCCGGATAGCTTTCCTCACGCGCATAGGGGAACCACCAGAAATCCTGATTGCTGGCACCGGGGTCGATCATCACGAATTTGGTGTTCTGGAACTGGCTCAGCCCCTCCGGCCCAAGCTGCCGCCCGTTGCCGGAAAGTTTGCGCCCGCCAAAGGGCAGTGCGTCGTTGTCGAGGAGCGGCGCGTTGATCCACAGGATGCCCGACTGGATTTCGCGCACCGCGCGGAAGGTTTCCTCGGTGTCGCAGCTGTAGAGGTTGGCACCGAGGCCATAGTCCGAGCGGTTGGCAAGCTCCACCGCCTCGTCAAAGCTTTTCACCCGGCAGATCGGGGCGACCGGGCCGAAGGATTCCTCTTGCAGGATGGTCATGTCGGGCGTGACATCGGTCAGCACCGTCGGCTCGACATACCAGCCCTTGTTCAGCGCTGCCGGACGGCCGCCACCGGTCACGACCTTGGCGCCCTGCTTGCGGGCGTTTGCCATCAGCGCCTCGAACCGGTCGCGCTGCCGGCTGGTGGCCATCGGGCCGATGTCGACCTGATCCAGCCCGTTGCCGATGCGCAGTTTCTTGGCCTCGGCGGTCAGAAGTTCGACGAAACGGTCATGCACCGCTTCATGCACATAGAACCGCTCGGCCGAGGTGCAGACCTGGCCGCAATTCAGATAGGCGGCAAAGGCAGCGCCGCGCGCCGCCATTTCCAGCGGGGCCGAGGGCATGACGATGAAGGGATCGTTGCCCGAGGCTTCGATCAGGCAGGGCTTGAACGTCTCGGCGCAGGTGCGCGCCACCGCCTGGCCCACCGGGACCGACCCGGTATAGGCCACGCCATGCGTCTTGCGACTGGCGATCAGGCGCTGCGCGACACGCGGGCCGCCGGTCAGGCATTGCATCAGGCCACCGGGCAGCGTGGCGAACAGCTCCATGAATTTCAGCGTGGTGATGCTGGTCTGTTCATGCGGCTTCACAATCACCGCATTGCCCGCCGCCAGCGCCGCCGCCGCCTCCCAGCACAAAAGGACGAGGGGGTAGTTGAACGGCAGGATGATGACGACCGTGCCCAGCGGTTCCTTGACGGCAAAATGGAACTGGCCGGGCACGGTGGCGCCGGCGATGCGGCCCGCCTCGTGCCGCGCGATCTCGGCGTAATAATCCATTGCGGTGGCGCACCACGACACTTCGTCCAGCGATTCCTTGTAGGGCTTGCCCTCTTCGCGCGTCAGGTATTCGGCATAGAACGCCTTGTCGCGGCGCATCACCGCGGCGATTTCGTGCATCACGACCGCCCGGCTGCGCATGTCGATGGCGTTCCACGTCTTGCCCGCGACCAGGGCCGCCGCGATCGCGGTGTCGACTTCGGCGTCGGTGGCATCGGCGATTTCGGCGATCCGCTCTTCGGTCGCCGGGTCGATGACATCCAGCATGTCCGAAGCCTTGCTGGCAACGAAGGTGCCGTCGATGAACAGCTTGCCGGACAGGGCTCGGAAGGTTTCCATGGCGTTCAAGGGGGGATCCTCCCAGCACAGGGGTGTTGCGTTTTTGGTCAGAATGTCACTAAATACAAAACAGTCAAGCGCCTTGGCTTCCCCTTGGCATTGACCCGGTTGGCGGACCTGCGCATATGGCGATCGGCGTGATCGTCGTGTAGCGATTGGGTGCAGGAGGTGTGAAGGATGGGGCGAAAGCCGGCCGCAGGCAGGGCAAAGGGCGATGGCCGCGGGACGGGCGATCTCGACATCGGCGCACGGCTGCGCGCGGTGCGTGAAAAGGCCGGGCTGTCGCAGCGCGAGTTGGCGCGCAAGGCCGGTGTCACCAATTCGACCATCTCGCTGATCGAGCAGGAGGCGCATTCGCCCTCGCTGGCCTCGCTGCACCGGATCCTGTCGGCCGTGCCGATTGCGATGGCTGATTTCTTTGCCCTGCCGACATCGCAGCAGAACGTCATGTTCTTTGACCGCGGCGATCTGGCCGTGGTGGCGCGCGGCGAGGCGGACCTGCGGGTTCTGGCGGCAGAACGCCGCGACAAGACGCTGCAACTGTTCATCGAGCGCTATCAGCCCGGCGCCGGCACCGGCGAAGAGCCGATAGCCCATGACGGCGAAACCGCCGCCGTGGTGTTGACCGGGACGGTCGAGGTCACGGTGGGCGAAGAGACCCGCGTGCTGCGCCGTGGCGGCGGCTATCAGCTGATCGGACGCCAGCCCTATACCTTGCGCAACATCGGCCGGACGGTCGCCGTGGTGGCCTGTGCCTGCACGCCGCCGATGTTCTGAACGGCGTCACAATCCCGCGCGCCAGGTTCCGGGGTTTGCGCCAGAACCCTGCCGTCGACGGGCAGGTGCCCGTTTCATTTCGACTCCTCGTCATTGTCAGGGGCTGGTCTTGTCGGGCTGGCGGAGTCGTCGGCGAAGGTCTCGAACGCCTGCCCAAGCGCGCTGAGCCGCTTCAGCCGGGCACGTGCGGCGGGGCCAGCCCGCATGGTCAGACCGTTCAGCAACAGGCCCAGCAGTGCCGACAGGCCTGCCGAACTGTCCCACCAGGTGTTGGTCCAGGTCGAAACCGACAGGACATGCGGGGTGAACTTGCGCGCCCAGTTGCCAAACCGGTCGGTGACGATCACCATCGGCATTCCCTCGCGCTGCGCCATCTCGGCAAGTTTCAGCGAGGTGCGCGCGTAAAGGGCGGTGTCCAGCAGCACCAGGCAGGAGCGGGTGGGGTCTTCGTCAAAGACCTCGGACCAGGTGCCGCTTGTGCCTTCGACAAAGCGCACGCCCGGTCGGGTCCATTTCAGCCGGGTCGCGAAATCCAGCGCAAGGCCCTTTGATCCCTCAAAGCCTGCCACACTGACCCGCTCGGCCCGTTCGATCACGTCGAGCGCGTCCTGCCAGGCGGGGCCTTTCGCCAACCGGTAGACATCCAGGATTGCTTCGATCTCAAGCCGCAGCGCTTCGTTCAGTTCCGCCGGATCGCCCGAGGGCAGGGCAAAGCGGCGCAGCCGGTCGTCAAACTCGGGCCGTTCCGCACGCACCGTCTGCGCCTTGAGTTCAGCCTTCAGGGCGCGGAACCCGTCATAGCCGAGTTTGCGCACAAAGCGCGACACCGACATTTCGCTGACCCCGGCGCCCTCAGCGACATTGGCCGCGCTTTCGAACGGCAGGGCGTGCAGGTTGCGCTCGATCCACGAGGCCAGGGCGCTTTCGGCGCCGGAAAGGTTGCTGAGGCCGGCCAGCCTTTCGCGCAGGGTGGGGGTGCTGCCCGTCATGCCGGTGCCTCCGCGCCGGGCAGATGCGGGATCGCTGCGATCAGTTCGCGGGTGTATCCTTGGCGCGGCGTGTCGAACACCTGCGCCACCTGACCCGTTTCAACGATCTGGCCGGCGCGCATGACCATGACCCGGTCGCACAGCCGGCGGATCACACCCAGATCGTGCGAGATGAAGATCATCGAAAGCCCCCGCTCTGCCTGAAGCCGTGACAGCAGGTCCAGCACCTGCGCTTGCAGAGTGACGTCCAGGGCCGATGTCACCTCGTCCGCAATCAGCACCGCAGGCTCCAGCGCCAGCGCACGCGCGATGGCGACGCGCTGGCACTGCCCGCCCGACAGCTCCCATGGCAGCCGAGTGCCCAGATCGGGTGAGAGATCGACCTCGGCCATAAGCTCGGTGACGCGTGCGCCGATACGGCCGGACGACACCAGGCGGTGGCGGCGGAGCGGTTCGGCGATCGATTGTTCGACGGTGAGTCGTGGGCTCAGTGCCTCGTAGGGGTGCTGATAGATCATCTGCACCTGTCGAAGATAGGTCACGCGGTTTCGCCCGGCGGGCTGCACCGGCTGGCCGAGGTGGCGGATCGTTCCAGCTTGGGCGCGGTTGAGGCCGACCAATGCGCGCGCCAGCGTGCTCTTGCCCGACCCGCTTTCGCCGACGATCCCCAGCACCTCGCCCTTGCGCAGCGTCAGGTCGGCCCCGTCCAGCGCCACAAAGCCGCCGGTCCGGCCAGACAGCCAGTCCGACAGGCTGCGACGGCCGAAACGCACGCTCAGGCCCGTCGCCGCCAGCACCTCGGGGGCTCCCGCAGGCAGCGCGCGGGGCGGCCGGGGCGGCAGCCGGTCGGGGTGGGAAGCCAGCAGGCGGCGGGTGTAGTCGTGCACTGGCGCTGTGACAATCCGGTTCACCGTCCCTTCCTCGACCACCTCGCCGTTCCGCATGACCAGCAACCGGTCGCAGACCCTCGCGACCGCGCCCAGATCATGGCTGACGAAGATCATCGCCAATCCGCGGTCGGCGCGCAGGCTGTTGAGCAGGTCCAGCACCCCCTTCTGCACCGTGGCGTCAAGCGCCGTCGTCGGTTCGTCGGCGATCAGCACGTCGGGTTCGCAGGCCAGCGCGCCGGCGATCATTGCCCGCTGTTTCATCCCGCCGGACAGCTCATGTGGCCAGGCATCTGCCCAGCGCCGCGGATCGGGGATGCGCACCTGATCCAGCAGCCGCACCACCTCTTCGGCCAGCGCCTTGCCCGAAAGCCCGCGATGCCGTCGCAGGGTCTGGCCAACCTGATCGCCGATCCGCATCAGCGGGTCGAGGTGCGAGGCCGGGCTTTGGAAGATCATCCCGATCCGCCGTCCGCGCAGCGCGTCCAGCGCATCCTCGCGCAGAGCGGTGACCTCCTGGCCATCGAAGGCGACACTGCCGGTCACCCGCGCGCTTGCGGGCAGAAGGCGCAGCAGCGCCCGGCAGGTGACGGACTTGCCCGAACCGCTTTCGCCGACAATTCCCAGTGCCTCGCCCTGCGCCAGATCGAAGCTGACGCCCGAGGCGGCGATGACCGGGCCGAACGTGACCGTCAAATCCCTTACGGACAGAAGTGTCATGCCCGCAACCTCAGCCAGCGCGCCAATCCGTCGCCGATCAGCGCGAAACCGACGCCGATCATAACCATCGCAAGGCCGGGAAAGAAGGCGATCCACCAGGCGGTCGAGATGTAGAACGACCCTTCGGCGATCATGATGCCCCATTCCGGCGTGGGCGGCGGCGCGCCCATGCCCAGGAACCCGAGCGCGGCGCCAAACAGGATGACCAGCGTGATGTCGGTCATCATGTAGACGACGACAGGCGACAGGGCATTGGGCAGGACATGGCGGGCCAGGATATAGGGATGCGAAAAGCCCATGGTGCGAGCGGCCAGCACGAATTCCGATTGGCGCAGCACCAATGCTTCGGCGCGGGCCAGCCGCGCGTAGCCGATCCAGCCGACAAGGGCGAGGGCGATGAAATAGTTTTCGATCCCCGGCCCAAGGACGGCGACGATTGCCAGCACCAGCACGAAGAACGGGAATGGCACCGCGACATCGACCAGACGCATCGCCAGCGCATCGACCCAGCCGCCGAAATAGCCGGCGACAAGGCCGATGGTCATACCGATCGCCATCGGCGCCAGAACGCCAAGCAATCCGATGTAGAGCGCATACCGGGTGCCATAGACGACGCGGCTGAACACGTCGCGCCCCGTGTTGTCGGTGCCGAAGTAGTTCGCGTCGCCGGGCGGCTGCAGGAGGGCCTCGAAGTTGATGGCGATGGGATCATGCGTCGCAAGAAACGGCGCGGCCAGCGCCACAAGGCCCCATGCGGCGACTATGGCGATGCCTGCCACCAGCAGCGCGGGGGCGCGCCTCATGCTGAAACCCTCGGGTCAAGCCGGGCGGCGATCAGATCGGTGGCCAGCATGACCAGGATTGTCGTCAGGGCAAAGACCAGCGTCGCCCCCTGAACCACATAGTAGTCGCGCGCCAGGATGGATTCGACCATCAGCTTGCCCATGCCCGGCACGGCATAGACCGACTCGACGATGACGCTGCCGCCAAGCAGGTAGGCAACGATGATCCCGAAGAGGTTGACTGTCGGCAAGAGCGAGTTCGGAAACACATGCGCGCGAAACACCGCGCGCCTGCCCAGCCCCTTGGACAGGCCGGTTGTAACATAGTCGCGCCCCATCTCGTCCAGCAAGGCCGCGCGCAGGTTGCGGACAAGGATCGGAACCACCCAGATTGCCGTCGAAAGCGCTGGCAGGAACAGGTGGTGCAAATGCTCAAGCGGTGTGTCGCCAAAGCCCGAGACCGGAAACCATTTCAGCGTCACGCCAAAGAAGCGCGACAGCAGCAGCGCCAGCCAGAACACCGGCACGGCAAGGCCCAGAACCCCCAGAAGCCGGATGGCCTGGTCCGCAAGCCCGCCCTGGTTGCGGGCCGAAACGACGGCCAGCGCCACCACGGGCGGCAGGCTGAGCACGATGGTGTAGAGAACCAGGAACAGCGTCACCGGGTAATGGCTGGCAATCAGCTCTGTCACCGGCACCCGATAGCGCAGCGACGCGCCCATGTCGCCTTGGAGAAGGTTCTTCAGATAGACCAGATACCGCGTCAGGATCGGTTCATCCAGACCATAGCGTTCTCGGATAACCGCGATGATCTCGGGCGTGGCGCGGTCGCCGACCAGAAGGCGCACCGGATCACCCGGCGAGGCCGCCATCAGGACGAAGGTGACAAGGCTGACGCCCAGCAGGACAGGAAGCGCCTGAACGAGACGCGCCAGGATCAGGCGCAAGAGCGGCATGCGGGACCTTTCCGGACGCGGGGCGCGGGACAGATCACCCGCGCCGCGCAAACATGGATCATTTGGTAAAGCGGGTCTCTTCCAGCGTCCATTGCAGCGCGGGGGTCAGGCGCAGGCCCTCGATCCGGCTGGAATAGGCGTTGGTGAAAGGGGCATACCACAGGGGTACCTGCGACACTTCGCTGACCGTGATCTCCTGGATCTCGCGATACATCGCGCCGCGCTTTTCGGGGTCGAGTTCGCGCAAAGCCGCTTCGGTCAGCTCATCCACGCGCGGGTTGTTGTAGTTCGTGTAATACGAATTGTTCCCGCAAGAGCCGCACAGAGCCCAACGTGCGGCCAGATCGGGGTCCATCGTCTCGTTGTACCACCAGGATGCGGTGATGTTGTAGTCACCGCCCACCAGCCTGTCCCACCACAGGCCGGTATCCACGGGTTCGGCTTTGGTCATGAAACCTACCGCGTCCCATTGCGCCTTGAGGAGGGTCATCAACTGGGCGGAATCGGGCGGGGCCAGCATCACGATTTCGGTGCCGACAAGGCCCTTTTCCTCAAGGATGGCACGGGCCGCGGCCGGGTCGTAGGGCTGCCCTTCAAGATCGGCGGCATAGAAGGCCAGGGCTTCGGGCAGGGTGCTGTTGGCAGCCTTGGCCATCCCGAGGCTGATCGCCTTGGCAATTGCCTGACGGTCCAGCGCCATGGCGGCAGCGCGGCGCACGTCGGCATCGTCGAAGGGCGGTTTGGTGTGGTTAGGAAGCACGACATAGATGACCGTCGACGGCTCCAGCGGAACAGCGACGTCATCGGCCGCGTCAACTTCGGCGACCTGGGCATAGGGCACGGCGCGCACCGCCTCGACCTCACCTGCCAGGATCATCGAGGCACGGGCGTTGGAATCCGACACTTCGATCAGCTCGGCCCCGGCAACCAGCGGATAGCCCTCGCGCCAGTAGTTCGGGTTTGCGGCCAGGATCAGGCGGTCATTGGGGCGCCATTCCTGCACCATGAAGGGCCCCGAGGATAGCGGGCTGGCCGCAAAGGCATCGGCGCCGCGGGCGTCGACATCGGCCTTGGAGACGATGCCGGCGTTGAATATTTCCATGTAGTCGAGCATCGGTCCTGCCGGATACTCCAGCCGCAACTCAACCGTGTCGGCATCCACCGCCACCACTTCGGAAAGGGCGGCATAAGCGGCCGGGTAGGCGCTTTCGGGATCCTTGGCCACACGGTTCAGGCTGAAGGCCACGTCCTCGGCGGTCAAAGGAGACCCATCCGAGAACTTCGCCGCGCGCAGCTCGAACGTATAGGTCAGGCCGTCGTCGGACACGGCCCAGCTTTCTGCAAGGGCCGGTTGCAGCGCGCCGGTCTCGTCGCGGCGCAACAGCCGGGCATAGAGCTGGCCGAAAGCCTCGATATTGCCAGCTGCCGCCGAGCGGATCGGATCCAGCGTCGTCACCGGGTTGGGCGACGCGATCCGGACGATGTCCTGCGCCGTTGCGGCGCTGGCCAGCAGCACGGCGGCGGTGATCGCCGCCGGGAGTTGAAGTCTTTCCATGTCGGTTTTCCCCATTGATTCGGTCTGGCTATTGGGGGAATAATAACATTGATAAGCTCAAGTGGTAGATATCAAACATCAGGGCGATCATGACAGCCAACGAAGTTGCCCGGGGGGCAGACGTCCCAAGCGGAAGGGCCCCTCGGGATTGCCAGCGCATCGCGTTCCGTCTGAGGAGTGTGCCATGACCGTGATCGATTGCACCGGGGATGGGTTGGCCCGCGGCCGCGCCCATGGCGAGGCGGCGCGCGCGGCGATCGGAACGGCAATAGAGGCCTGGGCCAAGGCGACCTTGCCCGATGCGAGCGGAGATATTGTCGACTATGCGAGGGGCCTTGTCGCACGCACCGGACTGTTGGCGGCGATGGGGCGGCATATGCCCGACCTGCTGGCCGAGATAGGCGGCATCGCCGAAGGCGCCGGTCAGCCATTCGATCTGGTCGCGGCGCTGAACCTGATGGATGAACAGTGGTGGTACGACCTGAGGCGGGCGTCGCCAAAGGATGATGGGCCAGGGTGTTCGCTTCTGGCCTGTCCTGACGGCAATGGGATGGTGCTGGCCCAGACCATGGACCTGCCCGCCTTCATGGACGGCAGCCAGCTGATCCTGCGTCTGCGGCCGGATCAGGGTCCGTCAAGCGTGGTGCTGTCCTCGGCCGGGATGATCGGCCTTGTTGGTGTCAACGCGGCCGGGGTGGCAGTCTGTGTGAATACTCTGCTGATGTTGCGCCACAACGCCAATGGGGTGCCTGTCGCAGCGGTGGTGCGGCATTTGCTGGCGCAACCCACGGCCGCTGCGGCGCGCGCGGCCCTGCTTGTCCTGCCGCACGCATCTGGTCAGCACTACGCCGTGGCAGACCGGAGCGGCGCAACGGGGCATGAATGCTCGGCCGCCGGTTGTGCGCCGGTTGCGCTGGCGCAGGGGGGCGCTTTGCTGCACACCAATCACCCGGTCGCCAGCGCGGATCTGGACACCAAGGCGATGGAATTGCTGGAGGAATTCGGCAGCAACGACCGGTCGCGCGAACGCTTGGGAAAATTGACAGACTGGGCGGCTGCCGTCGGGCCGTTGCCAGAGCTGTTCCGGACGGCGCCGGTCTGCGTCCGCCCGCAGGGACGACATAACGGGCAGACATTCGGTGCAGTGCAGTTCCGTCTGGCGGACCGTGTCACCGCCAGCCTGTGTACCGGCCGACCAGACCTGACCCCGTGGCAGGATGTAGCGCTGCCGGCGTGACATCGGCGGGACCAAGCGCGGCTGTGGGTTCGTCCATGATCAGGATCCGCGACCTGAACTGCACGGCGCGGGCGATGGCCGCGGTCTGGCGTTGCCCGCTGGAATGATCGCGAACCGGCAGATCGACCGGGACGAACCGCAGGTTCAGCCGCCGGATCACCCGATCCGCCGCATCGCGAATGGTCTGGCTGTCCATCACCGGCCAGGCGACGGGGTAGCGGATTATCTGCCACTGGTCGCCGTCATGGCCCGCGCGCTGAAGCTGAAGCATGTGCGTCAAGCGCCAAGCCTTGCGACAGTCGCGATCAGACCAGTGCGATGAAATCGCCGGAGGCGATGTTCAGCGTGACCTTGGTGCCGACGGGGGGGGGCGGGCTGTCGGGGCGGTTGAACATGTCAACCGAGACCTCGGTGCCGCCTGCATCTGCCTTGATCCGGATCACCGAACCCATGAAGGCCACGGCGGTGATTGTGGCGGCAAGGGCGACGTTGTGGCCGGGCTCGGCAGCCAGATGCACCGCTTCGGGGCGCAGAGCCAGGGCGATGGTCTGGCCCTTTGCCGCAGCAATCGGTTGGCCGATGCTGAAGCTGGTGTCACCCAGTTGCACTTGGCCGGTATCGGGGGCCTGAACGGTGGCGTCAAAGGTGCTCAGAATGCCGACAAAATCTGCCACGAATTTGGTGGTCGGGCGGTTGTAGATCTGGAACGGCTCGCCCACCTGCTCGGCCACGCCGCCGTTCATCACCACCACGCGGTCGGACATCGACAGCGCCTCTTCCTGGTCGTGGGTCACGAAGATGGTGGTGATGCCGAGGCGCTTCTGGATCTCGCGGATCTCGCCGCGCAGGGAAACGCGGATCTTGGCATCCAGCGCGGACAGCGGTTCGTCCAGCAGCAGAACACGCGGGCGCACGGCCAGCGCGCGGGCCAGCGCGACGCGCTGTTGCTGGCCGCCCGAGAGCTGGAACGGAAAGCGGTTGCCAAGGGTGGGCAGGCCGATCAGCTCCAGCATCTCGCGCACGGTGGCGGTGCTTCGGCCCGCGGCTTGCCGGCGACCTTCAGGCCAAAGCCCACGTTCTGCGCCACCGTCAGGTTCGGAAACAGCGCGTAGGACTGAAACACCATGCCGATGTTGCGCTGGTTGGGGCGCAGGGTAGTGACGTCTTGCCCGTCGATCGCGATGGCGCCGCCCGAGGGCGTCTCGAAGCCTGCGACCATGCGCAGGACCGTGGTCTTGCCGCAGCCCGAGGGGCCGAGCAGCGAGATGAACTCTCCCTTTTCGATCGACAGGTTGAAATCCTTGACCACGCGATTGGCGCCAAAGGATTTTTCCAGACGCTGGATTTCCAGATAAGACATCAATTCTGCGCCCGTGTGTGTTTGGAAAAGCGGGTGACAAGCTGGATCAACCCCATGCAGGCCCAGGTGATCACGAAGGCGATCGCGGCCAGGGCGGGGGGCTCATAAGCGCGGTTTGCGCCCAGAAGCTGCATGTAGGGGCCGAAGGCCGGGCGGTTCAGCAGCGCCGCCATGGTGAATTCGCCGATCACGATGGCGAAGGTCAGGAAGGCGCCCGACAGGATCGCCACCAGCACATTCGGCAAGATGACGCGCGCCAGGATGGTGATCCAGCCGGCACCGAGACTCTGCGCCGCCTCGGTCAGGGTGGCGACGTCGATGGTGCGCAGGCCGGTATCGACGGCGCGGTACATGTAGGGCAGTGACAGCGTGGCATAGCCCATCATCAGAAGGATATTGGTCCCCATCGGCGTGCCGGTCAGCGGCAGCCAGCTGGAGGTGTTGTAGAGCCGGATATAGCCGAACACGATCACGATGGCCGGGATGACCAGCGGCAGAAGGGTGATGAACTCGATATAGGGACGGGCCTGCGGCAGCTTCAGCCGCACCCAGATAGGCGGTCGGCACCACCAGCAGCACGCCGAAGACGATGGTCGCCAGCGCCATCACCACCGAATAGCCGAAAGTTGCCTGGAACTGCGGATCTTCAAGAACTTTGACATAGGCGTCAAAGGAATAGACGCCGCGCCGCATCTTCATCGAGAATTCGACCATCCCCGCCAGGGGCAGGAAGAAATACAGAAGCCCGAAGATCAGGGCGGACCAAGACAGGAAGCGGATCATTTCAGCCACCTCTCGGACCGCGCGCGCAGCCAGATGTAGATGGCATTCGCGATGCCGGTGATGACGATCATGCCGAAGGCCAGCGCATAGCCCAGATGCGGGTTGCCCAGAACGTCGCCCCGGATCTGGGCGAAAAGCTTGATCGGCACGATGTTCAGCGACGAGCCCGGTCAGCGCAAAGGCGGTGGCCATCGCGCCAAAGGCATTGGCGAAGAGCAGCGCGAAGGTGCCGAGCAGCGTCGGAAACAGGATCGGCAGCGCCACCATGCGCCAGTATTGTGCGCCAGTGGCGCCCAGAACCGACGCCGCCTCGCGCCATTCGCGTTTCAGCCCGTCAATCGCAGGGGTGATGATCAGGATCATCAGCGGGATCTGGAAGAACAGATAGGTGACGACCAACCCCCAGAAGGACAGCAGGTTGAACCCCATGGCGCGCAGGTTGATGCCGAACTGGGTTTTCAGGTAGATCGTGATCAGACCGGCCGGCCCCAGCGTGGCGATGAAGGCAAAGGCCAAGGGCACGCCGGCAAAGTTCGAGGCCACGCCGGAAAAGGTCAGCAGCGGCCCGCGCACCCATTTCGGCAACCCGCCCAGGACCATGCCCGCGGCCATGGCAAAGCCGATCAGGCAGCCCAAGGCCGCCGCAATCAGCGAAAGCTTGATCGAGGTGATGTAAGAGGCGCGGATCGGGCGGTATTCAGATCGGCAATGTTTTGAAAGGTGAAGCCGCCGTCAGGCGTCTGGAACGCGCCGACGACGATCTTCATCGTCGGCAAGATCAGGAAGAGCAGCGCAAAGATCAGGAACGGCAGCAGGCCCAACCAGTGCAGCGGCAGCCGTCGGGCTTTGGGCCCAGCTGGCCGGAGCCATTGCCTGGGTTCTTTGGCGGCATTGAGGGTTCCCCGGACTTTTCTGGTCAGGCATCTCCGGCCCTGGAGTGCCCCGCCCCCGCCAAGGGGGCAGGGCGACTGCGCGTGCTTATTCGACGTTGGCGCCGACGGTGGCATCCCAGCCGGTGGTGACGGCGGTCTTGTTGGTATCCACCTCTTCCAGCGTCGGGAAGACAGCCTTGGCATAGCCTTCGGCCGGGGGCAGCGCGTCAAGCAGCTCTTGCGGAACCTTGCCCGCCTCTACCAGGGCGTTGAAGCGGACCGGGTGGCAATAGCCCTTCAGCCACAGGAGCTGGCCTTCATCCGAATAGAGGTATTCCATCCACAGCTTCGCCGCGTTGGGATGCGGCGCATAGGCCGAGATCGCCTGCACATAGACGCCCGCCAGAACGCCAGACTGCGGCACGATGACCTCGACCGGCGGGTTGCCGGCCAGCGTGTCGCGCACCGCCAGCGCGTTGTAGTCCCACATCACGGTGATCGGGGTGGTGCCCTGGGCCAGCGTACCGGCCTTGCCGATCACCGGAACGAAATTGCCGGCCGCATTGAGGTTCTTGAAGAACTCCAGACCCGCCAGGCCTGCCGCCTCGCCCGGCGCAGCCCCGCTTGCCATGCCCGCCGCCATCACGGCGAGGATAGCCTGGTTCGAGGCGCGCGGATCGCCCGCCAGCGCAACCTGGCCGGCATGGTCGGGCTTCATCAGATCGGCCCAGTCTGCCGGGGAATCGGTCACCAGATCCTTGTTCACCAGGAAAGACATCACGCCGTAATAGTCGCCATACCAATGGCCCTCGGCATCCTTGGCCTCGTCGGGAATGCTGTCCCAGGTCGCGACCTTATAGGGCTGGGTCAGGCCTTCGGCCTTGGCCGAGGGGCCGTAGGACAGGCCCACGTCGATCACGTCGGGGGCCTGCGGGCCCGTGTTGTCCTTGTTGGCCTTGATCGCCTCGACCTCATCGGCGGAACCCGCATCCGGGTTCAACTCGTTCACGGTGATTCCGGGGTATTTGGCCTTGAACCCGTCGATCACGGCGCCATAGCCGCACCAGTCATGCGGCAAGGCGACGGTGGTCAGCATGCCTTCGGCCTTGGCCGCGGCTTCAAGATCCGCCATCGCATCGGCCGAGGCGATGTTGGCTGACAGCATGGCGAGGACACTGACCGAAGCGGCAAGCGTTGTTCTTTTGATCATCTTCATTCTCCCGTTTGCGTTTCTTGTACCCCCGTTTCGACCGACTGCGCGGTTGTTCGGGATGTTGTTGGGCAAATCCTAACGACGCCGCGCCGAGTCTGACAAGCGCTTGTATGTGCGGCCGGAAAGATTCTTACACGCGCGGCGGGGCCGAAACGTATCGAACGGCAGGAAAGGCTCAATAATGCGGTCAGGCGTTGCTTTGGCAAAAGGGCCTGCCGCCCGTGCCATGCTTTTGCATTTCGGCATCATCGCGAGCGCCGAATCCCGAAGTCCTCGGAACCCGGTTCGATTCACAGTCCGGTTTTCGGAGGTAGCCCTGAAGTCGCGCCCGTGCTTTCGCAGGTTGGTGCTGCTCACTTCTCCCGACAAGTTCCACAGACCAGGGGCAAGAGCAAGCGGACGCCGGCGAGCCAAGCTACTGTGGCAAGTCGGCAATGGCGCCTTCGATGATTGCGATCCACTCGACATTCCTGGGCGGAAGACGGCCTTCGCCTTGCAGCTTGCGCAGGATGTCGAGGGCCGACTGAAGGTGCGGGTGCGGATCGGCAGAGACGGTCGCGAGCTTGAAGTGGCAGATCACCATATCCAGTTCCGCTTCGACATTTCCGCTTCGCAGGGCGGCAAGGGCCTGACTGATGGACAGGGCAGAGGCATAGGCGGTCCGGGCACCGTCCAGATCCCAATGCAATGCGAAGGTCGCCGAAGTTGTTGTAAGTGACCGAAAGGTCGCGCTGCCACTCGCTGTTCAGCGGGTCCCGCGCGGCAAGGGTCTGGCGAATGCTCAGACCGGCGGCGTAGGCGGCTTCCGCTCCGGCCAGGTTGCCCTGCGCCCGCAGGACGTTGCCGATACGCTCGTAGCCGACCGAAAGGTCGCGCTGCCAATCGCTGTTGTCGGGGTCGCGCGCCGCCAAAGCCCGGGCAATGGCCAGCGCCGAATCGTAGGCGGTTTTTGCCCCGGCCAGATCGTCCTGCGCCCGTCGGATATCGCCCATCTTGTAGTAGCTGACCGCAAGATCACGCTGCCACTCGGTGTTCAGCGGGTCCCGCGCGGCGAGGTTCCTGGTGATGGCCAGATCCGATGCATAGGCAGTTTCAGCCCCGGCCGGATCGCCGTTCGCCAGCCGAAGGTCGCCAAGCCGGCTGAAGTCGATCGCCAGGCTGCGCTGCCACTCGCTGTTGCCGGGTTCGCGCGCGGCGAGGGTCTGGCTTATGGCCAGCGAGGCGGAATAGGCCGCTTCGGCCCCGGCAAGGTCGCCCCGCGCCCGGCGAATGTCGCCAAGGCCGCTGTAGCTGACCGACAGATCGCGCTGCCAGATGCTGTTCAGGGGGTCCCGCGCAGCAAGCGCCTGACGGATGGTCAGAGACGCTCCATAGGCGGCCTCGGCCCCGGCCAGATCGCCAAATGCCAGCCGCAGATCGCCAAGTTTGTTGTGGTTGACCGAAAGGTCGCGTTGCCAGTCGCTGTTGTCAGGATCGCGTGTGGCAAAGGCCTGACTGATGGCCAGGGCAGCGGTTTGGGCGGCTTCGGCCTTGGCCAGATCGCCTTGCGCCAGATGAATGTCGCCAAGACGGTTGTAGCTGATCGACAGATCGCGCTGCCAATTGGCGTTCAGTGGATCGCGCGCAACCAGCGCCTTGCGGATGGCCAGGGCGGTGGACTGGGCTTGCTCGGCCCCGGCCAGATCGCCCTTGGTCAGTTGGATATCGCCGATGCTGCTGTTGCTGACCGCAAGATCGCTCTGCCAGTCGCTGTTGGCGGGATCTCGAAGCGCCAGCGCCTGATTGATGGTCAGGGCGGCGGCATAGGCGGTCTCGGCCGCGGCCAGATCGCCCTTGGCCTGCTGGATACCGCCAAGACGGTTGTAGCTGATCGACAGATCGCGCTGCCAAGTGGTGTTGTCTGGGTCGCCGGAGGCAAGCGCCATGGCAATGGCGAGGGCTGCGCTGTAGGCGGCCTCGGCCCCGGCCAGATCGCCCTGCGCGCTGTCAATATCGCCGATCTTGTTGTGGCTGACCGCAAGGTTGCGTTGCCAGTCCTTGTCGTCGGGGGTCTGGGCCACGCGACCTTGCGCGACTGCGTTCCATTCAAGATACCGCTGCATGGCCGCCCCGCTGTCGCCGGTAAGGGCCAGGAGATCGCCAAGATCCCACAGCGCATTGGTGCGCGCCTTCATGGCATCGCGCGATATGCCCAGGGCCTCGACTTCGGCCAGAAGGGCCGCGGCATTGCCCAGTGCTGTGATGGCCGTGGGGTAGGTCAGCGCCGCGCGGGCGGCGTCGGCCTGCAAGATCAGCGTTTCGGCCTGCGACACAGTGCGCGCGACATAGCTGCCTTTCAGCGTGTCGCGGGCCGCCGCATCGACGGCGGCGGCCTCATCAAGTTTGCCAAGGGCACCGGCGTAGGCGCCAAGGTCCATGTCTTCCCTTGCCGCATCGCGCAGGGTGGCCACCCGAGGGTCTGCTTCGGCCAGGGTGCGCAGGTTGTCCTGAAACGCTGCATAGGCATCGGCGGCTTCGGTCAGCGCGCGCTTGCGGTCGTCGAGGCTTGCACGGGCAAGATCCGCGGAAAAGACGGCGGCATAAAGCGGCGCCAGCGGCATGTCGCGCGCGCCGGCCAGGGTTTCGACCTCGGCCCGCAGGTCAGGGGTCAGACCCGCCATCGCCAGCAGCAGGGTCTCGCGTTCCGACAGCTGCCCGGCGGGGGCGGCGACAAAGACCAGTTCCGGCAATGCGGATTCGACATAGGGCAGTTGCGCGCCGCGGCTGCGGTCATAGACATCCTGCGTGACCAGCGTCAGGACCGAGCGCAGTTCCAGCCCCGGCGTGCCGAGATGGCGCAACAGCGCCTCGGCAAACGGCGAATGCCCGTCGTTGCCATCGCTGGCCGTCTCGCCCGGCGTGGCGGCAAAGGCATAGACCAGACCGTCGGCCCGGCCGACACGGGCAAAACCAGGCGACAGCCGCGGCGCGCTTTGCCCGGCAAGCGCCACTGCGCCGCGCCCGTCGGCTTCCAGCGGGGTTCCGGCAAAGGGATCGTTGCGACAGGCATCGACCAGCAGAATGGCCGAGGGCGAGGCTGCGGTCAGAATCGACACGACATCCGACAGGGCAATCGCGCCGCCGGACAGGGTGTCGATGTCCGACACATCGGCATCGCTGGGCAGCAGATAGTTCTTCCCTTCGATCTCGACCCCGTGGCCTGCATAGTAGACCAGCGCAAGGTCCGCACCTTCGGCATCAAGGGCGAAATCCTCCAGCGCGCGCCTTGTGCGGCGGGCATCGCGGTTGGTTTCCAGGATCACCTCGAAACCAAGGGTTTCCAAGAGGCCCGCGACCGCAGTTGCATCCGCCACCGGATTGGCCAGATTGCTGATGTGGTCGTAGTCCCTGATCCCCAGAACCAGCGCCACGCGGCCGTCGGCAAGGCAGGAGCCGGGCAGGATGACAAGGTAAAGGGCAAATAGCGCATTCCGCATGGCGGCCTCGGAAAATGCCGGTGCGTTCGCAGTCGGCTTCGACAGAATTCGCCGATGCGTCCTTCAAAGCAAGAAGAACCGCAGGGTCAGGGTGCGAATGGTCGGCCTTGTTGAAAGAGCGGCCCGTCCGCAGCAGCACCATGGGCGAAAAGCGGTTTCTCGTCCGTGCCGGTACAGACCGCCCGACGCGGACCCATGAAGTTTGCGAACCTCCGCTTGTGACAGCAAGAAGCAGCCGCAGAGAGGCGCAGTCCAGTGCCAGTAGTTGGTCCGGCATGAAGTTGATGATGCAGGAAGCTGAAGGCGCTGGAAGCCGAGAACGCCAAGCTGAAGAAGCTCTTGGCCGAGCAGATGAGGGACGGGTCCACGCTGAGGCAGATGTTGGGAGGACTTCCGGAGCCTGGCGCGCGGTGTCGGAACACGTCGGCGCGGAGAACTTCAAAGCGTGGTTCTTGCGGCGACTTCGACTGCCGATCCGGCATCCTGTCCATGGCCGCAAGAAACGGACGGCCCGCGTATTCAGGTCGCTGCGGTGGGGTTGTTCGCGACCGCCAGCACCTCGGCCAGAACGGATATCGCGAGCGTACGGGCGTCGCGGACCGAAGGCAGTAATCCGATCGGTCCGCGCAAGCGCCAGGGAGTCCCCGTCGATCCCCATCGCCTCCAGTTCCCGAATCCGCGTATCCCTTGCCATCTTCCTGCCTTGGGCGCCGATGTAGAATGCCGGGCGCGATACCGCTGCCGCCATGATCGGCGGCTCCCATTCGTGGTCGTGAAAGAAAAGAACGATTGCGGTGCGCGGATCGACCGCGAGGTCGTCGGGCAATCCGGGCGTCTTCAGATGGCGCGTTTCGCATCCCATCGCCTGCCCGTGTTCCAGCGTTTCGATGTCGGGCGAGAGCAGGATGTTGGGGTATCCCGCAGATTGGATCAGCGCCGAGAAAGTTCCCGCCTCGGGACCCTTGCCGAATACGAGGAAACGGATTTCCGGCAGGAAACGGATGTTGAAGCCGGCGCCGGCGGGTCCGGTTTCTCCGTGGTCGACAAGCGTCAGGGCGCCGCTGTCCGGTTCGATGGATAGCGTCGCGGGTTGTCTGGCGGCCCGCCGGTCCGCCAGCCGGCCCAGAACCTTTCTGTCGGGGTGGGGCAGGAGCAGGATGTCGAGGCCGCCGCCGCAGGGAAGCTTGATGTCGATGAAGGGCGAACCGCGTCCGTATCGGACTTTCCTTGGACGACCCGCCTCAAGCGCCTCCTGGGCGTGGAGCGCGATGTCCTTTTCAATGCAGCCCGATGACAGGGTTCCGACGCGCCGCTTGTCGTCGAATACTGCCATGACCGCCCCGAGAGGGCGGTAGGACGGACCCTCGACTCCGACGATCACCGCCAGCGCAGCGTCGCTTTGATCGGCCAGCACTGCATCGATCGGATCGGCGTTCAGGCCTTGGGCGAGGTGACTTGCATTCATGAATATCGTTCCTGCTGGATGCGCAACTATGACACCACCCTCGGCATTTCGGTCAAGAAGAGCCCGAAATGGTCTCGGGTCCACACTCCTGGCCCCCCGCAGGATCCGTGGCCGGCCGCGTCGCGGGCCGCCAGGACCTGGACGCAGTCCAGCCAGCGCTGGCGAACGGCGAGAGACGGCCCCTTCCGGCAAGGTCGAGGCCACCGAAGCGGGAGCCCCAGGCCACGGTAGTTCTTGCGGGGCGGAATGGAGTATTGTTTTTTTCCTTTCCAGGACTTCTGGATTTCCGAATGGCAGGTCAGGGGCGGACAGCCTAACATCGTGGACACCGGCTTCGATCTGCCGTCCTGGCGTTCGTCATCCGCCTGGTGCGGCGACTTGTTACCTCACGCGCGTCCGGCGCCGGTGAATTGATCGTCGGACCCGGCATCTCCCGAATCGTGCCAGTTCGCGGATAGAGGAATTCGGGACGGTGGCTTTCGCGACATGCCGGAACGACGCAAGCTTCCTGTCAACGGGGCCGAGTCATGAAGTGCCTGGGTCGGCGCTCCGGTCAGCCCGCAATGGAGAGAACGCAGTGCCCATGGCCGATACGCAAAGAGCCGAGGTGGATTCCATCGGTGAAGTGATGCTCGGGAAAGACACGGTCTATGGCATCCAGACCGCGCGGGCGCTGGAAAACTTTCCGATTACCGGCGTGCGTCTCAGCCACTTCGCGGCGCTGGTGAATGCGCTTGCGGCGGTAAAATCGGCCTGCGCCGCCGCGAATGTCGAACTGGGCATCCTCGACGCGCATAGAGGCGAAGTGATTGTCACGGTCTGCGCGGAAATACTCGGCGGCCGGCATCATGAGCACTTCGTCGTCGACGTCATCCAGGGCGGCGCGGGAACCTCAACCAACATGAACGCGAACGAGGTGATCGCGAATATCGGCCTTGCTCGGATGGGGTTCGAGTACGGCGAATACGCCCATCTGCACCCCAACGACCACGTCAACCGGTCACAATCCACCAACGACGTCTACCCGACCGCGATCCGGGCCGCGATCCTTGCGAAGGTCGACGGGCTTTGCGAGGCGCTCGCCGAGCTCAGGGACGCTTTCGACGAGCGCGCGGCAGGCCTTCGACGGCATCGTGCCAAGATCGGACGCACGCAATTGCAGGACGCCGTGCCGATGTCGCTGGGCATGGAGTTCGCGTCCTTCGCCGTGACGGTCGGCGAAGATATCGACCGGATCCGCGAAATCGGCAATCTCCTGAAGGAGGTCAACCTCGGCGGCACAGCGATCGGAACCGGGGTCAACGCACCCGAAGGATATGGTGCGCTTGCGGTGAAGAACCTCCGGCAGATTTCCGGAATCGACTTTGTCCAGGCGGCGAACCTGATCGAGGCGTCGTCGGACCTCGGCGCCTTCGTCACCTTCTCGGGCGTGCTGAAGCGGGTCGCCGTCAAGCTTTCCAAGATCTGCAACGACCTGCGGCTTCTCAGCAGTGGCCCCCGCGGCGGGATCGGAGAGATTTCGCTTCCCGCAGTGCAGGCGGGGTCGTCGATCATGCCCGGCAAGGTCAATCCGGTGATCCCCGAGGTCGTCAATCAGGTCGCCTACCAGGTCATCGGCAACGATCTGACGGTGACGATGGCGGCCGAGGCGGGGCAGCTCCAGTTGAACGCGATGGAGCCCGTTGCCGCCTACAATATCCTGGAATCCATCCGCATCCTCACCAACGCGATCACGACCCTGACGCGGCGCTGTGTTGTCGGGATCGAAGCGAATGCCGAGAGATGCGCGGCACTTCTGGAAAACAGCCTCGTTCTTGCCACCATGCTGGCGCCCCATATCGGCTACGATGCCGCGGCGCGTATTGCCAAGGATGCCGAACGAAACGGCCTGAGCATCCGGGAGGCGGCGGAAAGGTCGGGTATCCTGTCGGCCGAGGAATTTCGACGTATCCTGTCGCCCGGAACCGCGGCGGTCGGATCAGGCTGACGCACGCCGACATGGGGCTGACGCATGGATGGAAGTCCGGGCGGACGATGCCTCAGGGTCTGTCGCCGGGCGTTGCCGTGACGTCGCCAATCGCCAGCGCGAAGAGCTGCGCCTGCGATGTGACGTTCAGTTTGCGGTACAGGTTTCGTCGGTGCACACGAACCGTCTCGATGCTGATGTTCAGGATCAATGCGATCGACAGCGAGGAATGGCCCTTGAGGATCAGTTCTCCGATGGCGCGCTCGCGCGCGGTAAGATCGCTGGATGGCAACAGCATCGGCCCCAGCGCAAGATCGGCGGCGGGACCCTTGGCCTGACCGGAGTCGGTTGTCCGGCCAAAACGGTCGTGCAGCTTGATCGTCGCCGCGATGATCGGAAAGTACCCGGAAATTCTGCCTATTTCCGCTCTGGTGAATGCCGGCTCATCCACACGCCGCGCCAGGGAAACGATTGTCAGGCATTCGCTGTCCGTCCAGCAGAATATTCCCATCTCGTCGGAAAGGCCGGTCTTGCGGTAGTATTCCCGGTAGAAGACGCTGCGAAAGAAGCGGTCGGCGGAAACATCGCGCAACCGCAGAACGGTATCGGGAGATCTTGCCCGGAACCGGTCGTAGAACGGGTCGAGCAGATAGGCGCGTTGGCGGTATTCATGGAACTTGTCCAGTGCTACGTCGCTGTCCAGGTCACCGAAAACGAACGCGGGCGATTCTGAACGGGTGTAGCGAAAGACCACGCAGGAATGATGCCTGACGACCCGTCCGAGAAGCGCGGTCAGACGGGTCCAGAAACGATTACCCCCGATCGCGGCCATCGCCTCTGCCGCGCCATGCACGAAGTCACCGAGTTTCCGGTCGGCCATTGCAGCTCCCGCGACGGCAAGGTCAAAGCGACACCACCGTCTGGCGTCGGGTATAGCGCATCACGGCGGAATCGTCACTGCACTGGCCGAAACAGGTTCCCGGTCAATCCAGCCGATGGCCCTCGGCCACAAGGTCGCTGGCAACCTGGGTGATGCTTTCGCGCAGGGTATCGACCAGAATGTCGATCTCGCTGGTCCGGAGCGTCAACGGCGGCGACAGGACGTTGAGATGGGCGATCGGCCGCACCAGCACGCCACGCGCCTGGCAGGCATCGGCAATGCGCTTGCCGACCCCGACTTCGGGCGGCAGCAGCGTCTTGGTTTCCTTGTTTCCGACGTTCTCGACGCAAAGCATGAAGTGGCTGCCGCGCACGTCGCCGACCAGCGGCAGATCCTGCAGCGTTGCCAGTTTTTGCTCGAAATAGGGCCCGGTGCGGCGGACGTGGCCGCAGATATCCTCGCGCTCCATGATCTCGATGTTCTTCAGCCCGGCCGCGCAGCAGACCGGATGGCCGGAATAGGTGTAGCCATGGGTGAACATCGCGCCCTCGGCCTGCGGCACGCTGATCACATCATAGATATCGTCCGACAGGATGGTCGCCCCAAGCGGCGCATAGGCCGAGGTGAGGCCCTTGGCGCTGGTGATCATGTCCGGCACCATGCCGAACACGCTTTCCGAGGCGAAGAAATGCCCCAGCCGCCCGAAGGCCGTCACCACCTCGTCGGCCACATAAAGGATTTCGTTCTGCCGGCAGATCTCGGCGAAACGCTTGTGATAGCCGACGGGCGGCACGATCACCCCCCCCGCACCCATGATCGGCTCGGCAAAGAATACGGCGACGTTCTCGGCGCCGAGCTCCTCGATCTTGGCGGTGAATTCATCGGCCAGAACGTCAAGGAACTGCGCGTCGGTCAGACCCTTTGGCTTGCGGTAGCAGTTGGGCGATGAAATCCGGTGGATGAGATCGCCGCCCACCAGATCGAAGCCGATGTGATCGAAGGCGATGCCGGTCATCGACATCGTAAGATAGCTGCTGCCGTGATAGCCGTCGTTGCGCGTGATGATCTTCTTCTTCGTCGGCTTGCCCAGCCGGTTGAAGTAGAAATGGATCATGCGCACCGCGGTGTCGTTGGCCGCCGAACCGCCCAGACCATAGAACACCTTGTTGAGGTTGCCCGGCGCAAGCGCGGCGATCTTGGCGGCCAGTTGCGCCGCGGGCACCGAGGTGTGGTGGCCGAACGAGGAATAATACACCATCTGGCGGGCCTGATCGGCCATCGCCTGAGCCATCTCGTCGCGCCCGTAGCCGATATTGACGCACCACAGCCCGCCGATACCGTCGAGGTATCGGCGGCCGGCACTGTCGGTCAGATAGGCCCCCTCGGCCTCGGCCAGGATCATGGATCCGGTGGTCGCGAAGGTGGAAAAGTCCGTGAACGGATGAAAATGGTGATCGATGTCCTGCTGACGTACCGTATCCGGGTCGAACTGCATATTCTTGAGCATGGGTTTCTCCGCACCGTTCTGGCTTCGTTGAATGGCGCCGGGTCTTCGCGCCGGGTCTATCCTGTCGCAAATGATCGGATGTGGCGGGCGGCAATTGAATAACCCTACAGGGTTAGCCGCCCCGGGCCGTCTGTGGAACCGATCGGCGGCACCGCCCGTGCGATCACATGACCATATGTGAAACCTGCTGGAGTTTCGCGGCAAGAATTCGGCTGGCCCGGTGCAGGCTTGCGGTGATCTGCTTGACCGGCTTGGTCTGCATGCGTTGGGAAAACCCCGTGATGCCGATCGCGTATTGAACCGCGCCGTCAGCGCCCTGAACCGGAACCGCAAAGCTCAACACGCCGGGATCAAGTTCGTTGTCGCAGATGGCGATTCCCCGGGTGCGGATGATCTGCAGTTCCTGCATCACCTTCTGCGGGTCGGTGGTGGTGTTCTCGGTATATTTCATCAATGGCTGGATGAGGAGCTGGCGAATGAAGTCAGGCTTCTGGTGTGCCAGGATGGCCTTGGCCGATGCGGTGGCATGGATCGGCATGACACGGCCGGGCTGAACATAGGTCATCTCGCCATCGTCCGGAACGGCTGTCGCGATTGCCTCCACCACCGTCCCGTTCAGTTGCGTCAGATAGGCGGTTTCGGAGAACTCGCGGACCAGTTCGTGCAGTTCGGGTTCGACCATGGCGATCACCGAGGGGGGCGAGACCGCAAGCGTGCACAGACGCTCCATCCGCGCGCCGAGCACATAGGTCTTGCTGTCCGTCTGGCGGCTGACGAAGCCGATCTCGCAGAGCGCGTTGACCAGCCGGTGCGCGCTGCTGGCCTGAAGCCCCACTGCCTGAGCGATCTGCGTCAAGGTGAGTCCCTTCGGGCAGGACACCAGCACTTCGAGGATTCGGGCATAGCGCGCCAGCGGGGTCGATGATTGTGACATTGAACACCATAATTCCGATTACTGGAAGTTCTTAACCGTGTCCCAGGGACATGGCAAGCGTCTTCGGTCTGACCGACCCGATGCGCAGGCGATCGCACACCCATAAGGCAAACCCCGAAAATCACGTGGGAATACCGGGCTTCTCTTGGCCGACTGCGCTCAGCTCTGCCGATTCTCGCCCGGTTTCCGCGCGGTCGATCGAAGAATCAACTTGACGAGGCACGCATAGCGGCACAATATTCCGATAATCCGAATGGCATTCCGATAAATGGAAATCACCGATGGACACTCTCGCCAACTCCGCCCATGCCCGTGACAAGCGCTCGCACCTGCATCCGTTCACCAACCTGGCGACGCATGCCGATATCGGCCCCAGCATCTTCACGCGCGGCGACGGCATTCATGTCTTCGACGAGGATGGAAAGCGCTATATCGAGGGGCTGTCGGGGCTTTGGTGTGCATCGCTCGGTTTCAGCGAATCCCGTCTGGTCGACGCGGCGACGCGGCAGATGAAGGCGCTGCCGTTCTACCACAACTTCGCCCACAAGGCCGTCGAGCCGGCGATCGAACTTGCCGACTATCTGGTGAACAAGGTTTCCGTGCCGATGAGCAAGGTGTTCTTCACCAATTCGGGCTCGGAGGCCAACGACACCCAGGTCAAACTGGTCCGCTATTACAACAACCTGCGCGGACGGCCCGAGAAGAAGAAGATCATCGCCCGCCGCGGTGCCTATCACGGCATCACCCTGGCAGCTTCAAGCCTGACCGGGATGCAGTATGCGCACAATGCGTTCGACGTGCCGCTGCCCGGCTTTCTGCATGTAAGCTGCCCGCACTACTACCACCATGCCCGCGAGAACGAGACCGAGGCAGAGTTCGCCTCCCGACTCGTGATCGAACTGGAGCAGCTGATCATGAGCGAGGGTCCCGACACGGTCGCCGCCTTCATCGCCGAACCGGTGCTTGGCGCCGGCGGCGTCATTCCGGCGCCGGCGGGCTATTTCGAAGCCATCCAGCTGCTGTTGAAAAAGCACGACATCCTTTTCATCGCCGATGAGGTCATCACCGGGTTCCACCGCACCGGCGGCATGCTCGGCAGCGATACCTGCGGGCTGCGCCCCGACCTGATCTCGATGGCCAAGGCGCTATCGGCCGGATACCTGCCGATCGGCGCGGTGATGATCTCGGACGAGATCCATGAGGTCCTGGTAGAAGGCAGCCGGCGCTTCGGGATGTTCGGCCACGGCTTCACCTATTCCGGCCATCCGGTTCCGGCAGCGGTCGCGCTGGAGACCCAGCGGATCTACGATGCCGACGGCACCGGCGCCCATGTCAACCGGATCTCGGGTCACTTCCAGGCCCGGCTGCGCGCGCTTGGCAATCACCCGCTGGTTGGTGAAGCCCGCGGCGTCGGGCTGATCGGCGCGGTGGAACTGGTTCAGGACAAGGCCGCCCGCCGCAATTTCGATGCCGCCGAAAAGGTCGGTGCCTGGGTGGCGAACCGCACCATGGAGCATGGGCTCATCGTGCGCGCCCTGATCAACGACACGATCGGGATCTGTCCGCCGTTGATCATCACCACGCCGCAGATCGACACTCTGTTCGATGCCCTCGGGGTCGCGCTCGACGATGCGCTGGCGGTCTTCGACATCGCCGGATGACACGCAATGCAACGGGGAACTGACATGTTGGACGGTGGATGGCGGGTCGGCATCGACATCGGCGGGACTTTCACCGACGTTGTCGCGATTGGCCCGGATGGCCAGACCACCCGAACGGCGAAGGTCGACACGCGCACCGATGACCGCGTTCTGGGACTGCTGGCCGCGCTTGAAGCTGTCGATCTTGGCTGGAGAGATGTCACCGACCTCGTTCACGGCACGACCATGGTGACAAATGCGATCATCGAAAACCATATGGCAGATGCAGCCCTTGTGGCGACGCGGGGGTTTTCCGATACGCTGGCAATCGGGCGGCAGAACCGGCGTCATCTCTACCGGCTGGATCTGGAACCGAAGCTGAAGCCGCAGATCCCCGCCGGACGGCGGTTCGAAGTGGATGGGCGCCTTGATCATGACGGCGCCGAACTTGAACCGATGAGCGACGAAAGCATCGCCCGGATCGCCGCGCAGATCGCCGCGACCGGGGTCCGCTCGGTGGCGGTGTCGCTCATGCATTCCTATGCCAACGGCGCCCATGAAACCCGACTGGCCGAGGCGCTGAAAAAGCATGTGCCCTTCGTGGCCCTGTCGCACCGGGTCAATCCCGAGGCGCGCGAATATGAACGCACGGCGACAACCGCGCTGAGTGCGGGTCTGATGCCGCTGGTCGGCAGCTATCTCGACCGGCTGGAAGGCATTTGTCCCGCGACGACCCATCTGCATCTGTTCCATTCGGCCGGTGGCATGGCGTCATCGAGGGCACTGCGCGATTTGCCCTTGGCGCTTGCGATGTCCGGTCCCGCTGCCGGTGTCGTCGCGGCCAGCACCGTCGCGCGCGACATCGGGCTGGGTCTCGCGATCAGCTTCGACATGGGCGGCACGACAACCGATATCTGCCTGATCCGTGACGGCCACGCCGAGGTATCGAGTGATCGTGAACTTGGCGGGCGACCGATGCGTCAGCCGATGATCGCTGTCGACTCGATCGGTGCCGGCGGCGGGTCGATTGCACGGCTCGATCACGGGACGCTGCGGGTCGGGCCGGAAAGCGCGGGGTCGTTCCCCGGCCCGGCCTGCTACGGTCGTGGCGGTGGCCTGCCGACGGTCAGCGATGCGAACCTCATCCTCGGCTACCTTGAGCCCGACAAGACGCTGGGCGACGGGCTTCGGCTTCGGCCTGATCTGGCGCGCGCGGCGATGGTGCCGCTTGCTGCCGCCCTCGCCCGCCCGGTCGAGCAGGCCGCCCTGGGCGTGATCCAGGTTGCCAATGCGGCGATGATGCAGGCGTTGCGCCGCAGCACCGTCGAACATGGCATCGATGGGCGGCAGGCCACGCTGATCGCCTTTGGCGGTGCCGGGCCGATGCACGCGGTGGCCGTCGCCCGCGAATTCGGCATGTCGCATGTGATTGTCCCGGCTCATTCCAGCGTGTTTTCGGCGCTTGGCTGCGTCAGTGCCGAAATGTCCTACTCCCAGCAGCAGACCGTGCGGATGCCGGTCGGCAACTGGGATGTCGCGGCGCTGACCGCCATCCGGCGCGACCTGCGCGAGACGATATCCGAGCCGTTGCGCGCTTCTGGCGTCGCCGACGCCGACATCGTCACCCGCGAAGTGGCGGCGCTGCGCTACAGCGGCCAGAGCTATGCGATCGAAGTTGCCGATCCGGATTTTGCCGACCCCGAAGGTCTGGGCCGCAGGTTCATCGCGCTGCACGAACAGCTTTACGGCTATGCGACCGACGAACCCTGGCAGCTTGAGGCGATCCGTATCCGGGCCTCGGTCCCGCGCGAGCGTAACGGATCGGCCGCACCCGCTGTCGCCAGCGGCGAAGCGCGCGCCATCAAGACCTTGCCCTGCATCTTCGACGACAGCGGCCCGGTGCCGACTCCGCGCTATCGTCGGGCAGAGTTGGGGTGCGACCAGATCATCGCCGGCCCGGCCATCGTCGAGGACGACTCCGCGACGATCGTCATTCCCCCAGGCGCCAGCGAGTCCACTGATGGACACGGCCATCTGCATATTGCGACCGGAGTGCGCCAATGACCTTCCGCATTGATCCTGTGACGCTGGAAGTGATCCGCAATGCCCTTACGGCGGCGGCCGAAGAGATCTCGCTTGTGGTGATGCGGTCGGCGCGGTCGCCGCTCTTGCGCGAAGCCGGCGACCATTCTTCGGTGATCACCGATGCCGATGGTTTCCTGATTTCCCAGGGCCGCGACGTTCCCATGCATATGGGGGTGATGAGCTTCACCGTGCGGGAATTCCTGCGACTGGTGCCGAAGGCGCAGTTGGCGCCCGGTGATGTCTGGTTTTTGAACCTGCCCGAGGTCGGCGGCAACCATCTGCCCGACGTCAAGGCAATCCGCCCGGTGTTCATCGAGGGCGAACTGGCAGCCTTTGCCGTCAGCCTGGCGCATTGGGCCGATGTCGGCGGGGCGGTGCCTGGATCTTACGTGGCCAACGCCACCGATGCCTGGCAGGAAGGGTTGCGGATTCCGCCCCTGCGGGTCTTTACCGCCGATGGCGCGGACACCGAGAAGCTGGGCATCATTCTGGCCAACGTGCGCGGTGCGGCGGAACGCAAGGGCGACATCCTTGCCCAGGTCGCCGCAACCCGCGCGGCCGAGCTGCGCCTGCACCAGATCGCGGCACAGCACGGGGCGGGGTTACTTCAGGCCGCCATGGCCGCGATCCATGATCGGGCCGAGGCGCAGATGCGCGCGGCGATCATTTCCATTCCCGACGGCGAGTATGAAGGCGAAGACTGGCTGGACGATGATGCCGGTGGCGGCGGGCCGGTGGCGATCCGGGTCCGGGTGCGGATCGCGGGCGATACCGCGAGTTTCGATTTCAGCGGCTGCGACAAGGCGGCGCGTGGGCCGGTCAACACAACGCCATTCATTACCGCGGCTTCGGCTTTCTACGTGATGAAGGCGCTGTTCGGGCCGGAGATCCAGCCCAGCGGCGGCTGCTACCGCCCTTTTGACATCATCACCAGACCCGGCTCGATTCTGGATCCTGGCCCGGAAAAGCCCGTCGTCGGGGGCAATCACGAAACCTCGCAGCGGATCGCCGATGCCGTTTTCCGCGCCTTTGCCAGCGTCGTGCCGGATGGGATCACGGCGGGGGGGCCCACGACCTCGGGTCTGCTGCTGTTCGGCGGGAGACGGGCCGACGGGATCTGGACCACGCTTTATGAAACCCACGGCGGCGGCGAAGGTGCCCGCGTGGACCGCGACGGCGCACCGGTGATCCGGGTGCACATGTCGAACGTGATGAATACGCCGGCCGAGGTGATCGAGGCGGAATACCCGCTGCGGATCGAGACCCAGGCGCTGCGCAAGGGCTCTGGCGGGGCCGGCCGCCATCGCGGCGGCGAGGGGTTGCACCGCGTCTATCACATCCTGTGTGACGACATGTCGGTGACCTCGATGTTCGAACGCCGGGTGATCCCGCCTTACGGGCTGGCCGGTGGCGAGCCGGGCGCACGCTTTCACGTCGAGGTGCGGCAGGCGGACGGCAAGGAATACGAACTTCCCGGCAAGGCCAACATCCGCCTTGGCCCCGGTGACCGGGTGATCGTCAACAGCTGTGGCGGAGGTGGCTACGGCCCGCCCGCCAAGGCGCAAGATACCAACAGCAACGCAGACCAGAGGAGTGAACTCGCATGAAACTTGCAGGCAAGAAGGCCATCGTCACCGGCGCGGCCAAGGGTATGGGTGCCGACATCACCACCACACTCGCACGGGAAGGTGCCGATCTGGTGCTGACGGCGCGCGATACCGCCGCCCTGGAAGAGGTGGCGAAGAAGGTTCGCGACATGGGACGCAAGGCCTATGTCGTCGCCTGCGACGTGATCGAGGAAGACCAGGTCGCGGCGATGGTCAAGAAAGCGCTGGAGGTCTTCGACGGCCAGATCGACATTCTGGTCAACGTCGCCGGTGTCACCGGCCCGATCGAGACGCCGGTGCAGGACATCAAGGTCGAGGACTTCGACTATGTGATCATCGCCAACGAACGTGGGACGTTCTTGCCGATCAAGCATGTTGCGCCGACCATGATCAAGCAAAAGCAGGGCAAGATCGTCAACATCTCGGGCACCTCCGGCCTGAGGGGGTATCCGATGCGTACCGCTTACAGCGCCTCCAAATGGGCGGTGCGCGGCATCACGCGGACAGTCGCGCTGGAGCTTGGCAAACACAACGTCAACGTCAACGCGGTCTGCCCGGGCATTGTTGAAACACCCCGGATGATGAAGCTGTGCGAGGGCAAGGCCAAGGTCCGCGGCTGGACGGTCGAGCAGGTCTATGACGAATACGTCCAGGACATGGCGCTGAAGCGGGTGACAAACGGTCAGGACATCGCCAATGCCGTGCTGTTTCTTGCCTCTGAAGACGCGCGCCAGATCACCGGCCAGCACATTGCCGTCGATGGCGGCTGGGACGTGTGATCATGACACGCGAGATGCGCAGCGCGATTTCAGGCGTGGCGATCCCGGCGGACATGCCGCGCCATATGTTCATAGGCGGCCGGCATGTCGACGCCGCAAACGGCGACCGGATCGAGACAATCGATCCGGCCACCGGCAAGGTCTTCGCCGACGTTCCTGCGGCGACGGTTGGTGATGTCGACGCGGCGGTGGCCGATTCCCGCGCGGCGCTTCGTGGTGCCTGGCGGGATACCTTGCCGGTCGAACGCGGCCGGATCCTGGCGCGAGCCGCAGCACTGATCCGGCGCGATGCAGAGCGGCTGGCGATCATCGAGACGCTCGACAGCGGCAAGCCGCTGGCGGAATCGCGCGGCGACGTGGCGACGACCGCGGGCTATTTCGAGTATTACGCCGGGATGGCCGACAAGTTGCAGGGTGACAGCATCCCGCTTGGGCCGGACTACATGTCCTTCACCCTTCATGAGCCGGTCGGCGTGACAGCCCATATCATCCCGTGGAACTTTCCGCTGGTCACAACCGCCCGTGGCGTGGCGCCCGCGCTGGCGGCGGGCAACACCGCCATCGTCAAGCCTGCGACCCAGACCCCGCTGACCGCCCTGGCGCTGGCGGACCTTCTGGCGGAAGCGGGCTTGCCGGCCGGAGTTTACAACGCAGTGACCGGCCGTGGCAGCACGATCGGCGATGCGCTGGTTGGTCATTCCGGTGTCGATCATGTGACCTTCACCGGGTCGGTTCCCACCGGCATCAACGTGATGAAGGTCGCCGCCGACCGGGTGACCTCGGTGACGCTTGAACTTGGCGGGAAATCTCCGGTGGCGGTGCTGGCTGACGCCGATCTTGATGCCGCGGTCGAAGGCACGTTGAAGGCGATCTACCTGAATGCGGGCCAGGTCTGTTCGGCCGGATCGCGACTGGTGGTCGATCGCAAGGTGCATGCGGCCATGCTTGAACGGCTTGTGCAGCGGGCGAACCAGCTTTCGGTCGGGCACGGGCTGAGCGATCCGAAACTTGGACCGCTGGTTTCCGACAGCCACCGCCGCGCGGTCGCTGGCTATGTCGACGCCGCAAGGGCGCGTGGCATCTCCATCGCTGCCGGCGGCAAACCGGTCGAGGTTCCCGGCTTCGAGGGCGGCTATTTCTACGCACCGACCATTCTCGATCAGGTGTCGTCCCAGGACCCGGTGATTCAGGAAGAGATCTTCGGTCCGGTCCTCAGCGTTCAGGTGGTCGACTCGGCGGAAGAAGCCATCGCGGTCGCAAATGACACGCCCTTCGGCCTCTGTGCGGGCATCTATACGCGCGACATAACCCGCGCGCTGCGGTTCGCGCGCGAGGTCGATGCCGGGCAGATCTTCATCAACCAGTATTTCGCCGGCGGTGTTGCAACACCCTTCGGCGGGACGAAACTCTCGGGCTTCGGGCGCGAAAAAGGTCTCGCCGCCCTGGCCGCCTATTACCAGGTGAAGTGCATCACGGCACGCATCTGATGACGAATGGATGAGGATAGAACCATGTATGGCGAATTCGATCTTACCCTTCCGCAGACTCTGCAAGAGGCGGTAAAGGCGCTGAATGCAGCCGGGAAGGACGCGGTGCCGCTCGCGGGCGGGACCAACGTGCTTATCGACCTGCGATCACAGCGGCTTGTCCCGAAACAGATCATGGATCTTGGCCGGGTTCCGGGGCTGCGCGGGATTGTCGTTGAAGGCGGGCGCGTGACGCTGGGCGCGCGGACGACGGTCAGCGATCTGCTGGCCTCTCCCGACATCGCCCGGTGCGGCCCCGCACTGGTGCAGGCGGCAACGGTGTTCGCCGGTCAGATGGTGCGCAATACCGCAACGGTGGCCGGAAACATCGCCTGCGGCTCGCCCGCGGCCGATCTGGTGCCGCCGCTCTTGTCGCTGGATGCAGAGGTCACGCTGACCAGCACGCGCGGCAGCCGGACGGTGGCGCTTTGCGACTATTACACCGGCTACAAAGCCGATGCGCGCGCACCGGACGAGTTGATCACCGCGATTTCCTGGCCGGTGCCGGAGGCGAATACCTTTGGCACGTTTTACAAGCTGGCCCGCCGCAAGGGTGATGCGATCACGGTCAATGGCGTCGCGGTCAGCATCGGTATCAGCGACGGGCGCTGCGTCAGGGCGCGCATCGCGCTGGGATCGGTCGCGCCGATTCCGATGCGTGCCTGCAACGCCGAAAGCCTTCTGGAGGGCCAGGTGTTGACGCCCGAGCGGATCGCCGCGGCGGCAAAGGCCGCGGCAGAGGAATGCAGCCCCATCGACGACGTCCGCGCCACCGGTGCCTACCGGCGGCGGATGGTCGAGGTTCTGGTGGCGCGGCTGGTTGAAAACGCCGTTCAGGCGATGACGTGAGGAGTTCCGAAAATGAGTAGCGACAAGGCGGTCACGCTTCGTATCAACGGCCACGACGAGACGGCCACGGTTCCTTCCCACCGGACGCTTCTTGAAGCGCTGCGCGGGCTGGGGCATGTCGATGTGAAATGCGGATGCGAAAAGGGCGACTGCGGTGCCTGCGCGGTGCTTATCGACGGCGAGGCGGTCGACAGCTGCCTGACGCTGGCCCATTCTGCGGCCGGACGCGAGATCACCACGCTGCAGGGGCTGGGCACCCCGGAAAACCTGCATCCGTTGCAACTGAGTTTCTCGGAACTGGGCGCGGCGCAATGCGGCTACTGCACACCGGGCATGATCATCGCCTCGGAATCGCTGCTGCGCAAAAACCCGTCGCCCAGCGAGGATGAACTGCGTCACGCGCTGAGCGGCAATCCGTGCCGCTGCACCGGCTATGTGAAGATCTTCGAGGCCGTCAACGCGGCTGCCGAGGTCATGCGCAATTCAGGAGACCCGAAATGACCGTTTCCGATGTGAACGAGACGCAGCCGAACCTACGGTTCAGCCAGATCGGCAAGCCGTTGACGCGCACCGATTCCCCCGGCAAGGCCACGGGCCGCACACCCTATGCCGGCGACTATGTGATGCCGGGGATGCTGCATGCCAAGGTGGTGCGGGCCGATATCGCCAGCGCCCGGCTGAAGCGGCTTGACGTGTCGAAGGCGCGCGCGCTGCCGGGCGTGGTCTGTGTGCTGACCGCCCAGGACATGCCGGACCGGACCATCGCCACCGACATTCCCGGCCAGACCGGGCGGGCAAAGCTGAAGACCGACCAGCAGATCCTGGTCAAGGAGCGGGTGCGCTACTTCGGCGAACCGCTGGCGCTGATCGCCGCCGAGACGCCCGACATCGCGGAACAGGCCCGGCGCCTGATCGAATTCGAACTTGAACCGATTCCTGGTGTCTATGATCCGGAAGAGGCGATGAAGCCCGGTGCGCCGATCGTGCAGGGCACCGACAACATCGTGGCGACGCACAAGATCCGCAAGGGCGACCTTGAGGCGGGCTTTGCCGCCGCCGACGTGATCATCGAGAATACCTATATCACCCCGTTCCAGGAGCATGCCTTTCTGGAACCTGAAGTAGGCCTTGCCTGGATCGACGAGAACGAGGTGATCACCATCCGGGTCTGCACCCAGGTGATCGAGCATTTCCGCGCCGTGGCCGATGCCGTCGGCGTGCCGCACAACAAGCTGCGGGTCATGGGCGCGATGGTGGGTGGCGGCTTCGGCGGCAAGGAGGATGTGACCGTCGAGACCTATCTGGCGATCCTCGCGCAGAAGACGCGCAAGCCGGTGCGGCTGGAGTTCACCCGCGAGGATTCGTTTCTCGGCCACGGCAAGCGCCATCCGATCAAGCTGAAATACCGCACCGGTGTCACCCGCGACGGCAAGATCACCGCGCTGGACGTGCAGGTGCTCGCCGATGCCGGCGCCTATGTGTACCTGAGCCCCTATGTGCTGCTGTACTGCGCGGTCAATGCGCCCGGTCCGTACCGCGTCGACAACCTCAACGTCTTTGCCCAGGCTGTGGCGACCAACAACATGTTCTCCTCGGCGTTCCGTGGCTTTGGCGGCATTCAGGCAGCCGCGGCCTACGAACAGCAGATGGACGAGGCCGCCAACGCGATCGGCATGGACCGGATCGAATTCCGGCGCCGGAACTATCTGAAGACTGGCGATCCGATCTCGACCGGGTTCGTGCCGCCAAGCGCGATCTGGACCGAGAAATGCGTTGATCTCGCCTGGCAGGCTCTGGGCGAGCCGACGCCGTCGAAAGGCCCGATCAAGATCGGCCGCGGGATCGCCGCCAGCCAGCAAAGCTACGGCCGCCTGACCTTTCTGCATGACACGTCCGAAGCCTGGGTCGGCATAGAGATGGACGGAACGGTCACCGTCCGCTCGGGCGTGACCGACATCGGCGCCGGGCAGGCGTCTTCACTGGCGCAGATTGCGGCCGAGATCATTGGCGTCACGCTGCCGAATGTGAACGTCTACAATTCGGACTCGCAGGTGACGCCGCTGGCCGGAACCTCCACAGCCTCTCGCGCGCTTTACATGACCGGCAATGCCGCGCGTCTGGCGGCGCAGGCGGTTCGCGACCGGCTGGCGGTGGTTGCCGCGGAGCTGCTCAAGGCAGAACCTGCGCAGATCAGCATGGAGTTCAACCAGGTCTTTGTCACCGATGATCCCAGCCGGGCGATGGATATCGCCGATCTGGTCAAGGTCTGCGCGTCGCGCGGGGTGCACCGCTCCGAGCTTGCCATCTTCCGCGCGCCGTTCACCGATGTGCTTGATCCCGAGACGGGGCAGGGGCAGGCGCATCCCGACTATGCTTACGGCGCCCAGGCGATCGAGGTCGCGGTCGATATCGAAACCGGCGAAGTGACGGTGCTGAAGTGCATTGCTGCCCATGACGTCGGCCAATGCATCAACCGGGCCGCAGTTGACGGGCAGATCCATGGCGGCACCCAGAACGGTCTGGGCTACGCGCTGAGCGAAGAGATGCTCTACAAGGAGGGCCGCCTGATCACGCCCTCGTTCAGCGAGTATCTGATGCCGACGGCGATGGACATGCCGCATGTCGAGACGATCATCCTCGAATCCCGCAGCGGTCTTGGGCCGTTCGGGGCCAAGGGGATCGGCGAGCCCGCGATGACACCTGTCGCTCCGGCCGTTGCAAACGCCATCGCCGACGCCATCGGCGTGCGGGTCTTCGAGATGCCGATCACGCCGGAACGAATCTGGCGCGCGCTTGAAGCGGCCAGGGGGTAGGGCGAAGGCTGCCCTTTCCGTTGCGGGTCAGCGCCTGATCCTGCGAGACCAGCGGCGATCGGCATCAGCCGGTCGCCGGGCATTGCCGGCCACATGCAGATCGCCCCCTGTCATTCGTGGAAGCAGCGCGGGAGGCTCTACCCGACGGACATCGCACTCGCACCTTTCCCTGTGCCATGGCCCGAAATCCGCACCACCTGGGGCGCAGGGGTATAGAGAACCTCTTTGCAGCGAAAAGATTTAATACATTTTATCTGGCACAGCCGGGGATGTGATGCTGCCCGCATCGAACGTATTGCCTCCGTGGTTTTCAGATCACGGGTTTGGATCGGGAACTTTGCGATGACTGCAGCCTGGCTACTCGGGATTGATATCGGGGAACCTTCACCGACGTGGTGGCGATAGACCCGGCGGGCGGCCGCGTCCGCATGGGCAAGGTGCTGAGCCAGACCGATCCGGTCGCGGGGATCATCGCGGCCTGCGGGTCGGTCGGGTTGGAGCTTTCCGATGTGTCCGACATCATGCACGGCACCACGATGGCCACAAATGCCATCGTCGAGGGCCGGCTGGCACCAATTGCGCTGATCGCCACCGAGGGCTTTGCCGAGGTGCTGGACATCGGCCGGCAGAACCGGCGCGAGCTGTACAAGATGGCGGTGACGCCGCGTCCGGACCCGCTGGTTCCGCGCAATCGCAGGCTCGAGGCGCGGCAGCGTACCGACGCGCAGGGCGCCGAGATCACCGCACTGACCGGGGCCGAGATTGCGCGGCTGGCCCGTGAGGTGAAGGCACTTGGAGTCGAGTCGGTCGCCGTGTCGCTGATCCACAGCTACCTGAACGGCGACCATGAGACCCGCATCGGCAGAGGTCTGGAGGGGGTCGTTCCCTTCGTGGCGCTGTCTCACCAGCTCAACCCCGAGCCGCGCGAATACGAGCGGACCAATTCCACCGCGATGAACGCAGCACTGATGCCGCTGGTGGCGCGGTATCTCAAGCGGTTGGTGGATCGGCTCGGCTCGCAGACCGGGTTGCACATGTTCCATTCGGCGGGCGGCATGGCTTCGGCCGACTCGATCTCATCGCGGCCGCTGGCGCTGGCGCTGTCGGGGCCGGCGGCGGGGGTGGCGGCGGCGGCTTCGGTGGCGCGGCGCTTGAACCTCGACCGTGTCATCTCGTTCGACATGGGCGGCACCACCACGGATGTCAGCGTCATCGTCGACGGCAAGGTGCAGATCGACAGCAACCAGCGCATGGCGGGCTATCCGATCCGGCAGATGATGGTGGCGGTCGAGACGATCGGCGCGGGCGGCGGATCGATTGCGCGGCGCGACGGAACGGCGGTGCGGGTAGGACCCGACAGCGCGGGCGCCAACCCCGGCCCGGCCTGCTATGGGCTGGGCGGAACGCAGCCGACGGTGGCGGACGCCAACATCATCCTTGGCTACATCGAATCCGGGCGCGAACTGGGCGGTACGGTGCGCCTTGACATCAAGAAGGCCGAGGCGGCCTTCGCGCCGCTGGCCAAGGCTTTCGGCACCAGCATTCACGACGCGGCTCTGGGTGTGCGGCGCGTCGCCAACGCCAACATGGCGCGCGCGCTGCGCCGCGTCACGGTCGAGCATGGCGTGGACGCGCGGGCCTGCACGCTTCTGGCCTTCGGTGGCGCCGGGCCGATGCATGCGGTATCGCTGGCACGCGAATTCGGCATCCAGAATGTCGTCGTGCCGCGGTTCTCCAGCGCGTTTTCCGCATTTGGCTGCATGACCGCCGAGATGAGTTATGCCGAGCAGCGTCCGCTGCACTTGCAGAGCGGTGTCTGGAGCGCCAACGACCTCTCCGAGACCGCCGCGCGGATGGCAGAGCGGCTGACCGATCCCTTGCTGAAGTCCGGCTGCGCCCGCGACCGGCTGCGCGTCGAGGTTGCAGGTCTTCTGCGCTATACCGGGCAGAGTGACGCGGTCGAAGTTCCGCTTGCTGCGCCCTATGATCTGGCGGCGGTCGACACGGCCTTCAAGGCCATCCACCAGCGGCTCTACGGCTTTGCCACCGATGAGGCGTGGGAGGTCGACACGCTTCGCGTCACCGTCTCGGCGCCGCCCAAACAGGATGTCTCGGCACTGGCCACCGATGCAGCCGGAACCGCGACCGAGCCGGTGGCCATCCGCAAGTGCTGGTTCGAGGGCGGGTCGGAACTCGACACCCCCTATTTCGACCGCGACCAGCTTCCGGTGGATTGGAAGATCGCAGGGCCGGCAATCATCGAAGATGCCTGGTCCACGATCATCGTCGATCCCGGCGCTACCGCCTGGGTGGACGCACACGCGCATCTGCATATCGCCGTGGAGGCTGGCCGGAAATGAACTCCGAACCGAACGTCAGACCGGACCCGTTCACCATCGAGGTCATCCGCAATGCGCTGACCGCGATCGCCGAGGAGATGTCGCTGGTCATCATGCGCTCGGCACGCTCCCCGCTCTTGCGCGAGGCCGGCGACCTTTCTTCGGCGTTAACCGATGCCGAGGGCGGGCTGATCGCCCAGGGGCGCGACATCCCGGCCCATCTGGGTATCATGGGATCGACCGTGCAGGAGTTTCTCAAGCGCGTGCCTAAGGAACGGCTGCAACCGGGCGACGTCTGGTTCCTCAACCTGCCCGAGGTCGGCGGCAACCACCTGCCCGATGTCAAGGCGATCCGCCCGGTCTTTGCCGAAGGCGCGGTGCAGGCCTTTGCCGTCTGCCTGGCGCATTGGGCCGATATCGGCGGGGCGCGGCCGGGAAGCTATGTGCCGGACGCGCGCGATGCCTGGCAGGAAGGGCTGCGGATTTCACCGCTGCGGGTCTTCACCGCCGAGGGCACGGACCACGAGAAGCTAGAAATCATCCTGTCCAACGTGCGCGGCCGCGAGGAACGCGAAGGCGACATCCTGGCACAGATGGCCGCGACCCGTTCGGCTGACGAGCGTTTGCAGGAGTTGTTCGCCAGTTACGGCGCCGCCACCGTCCAGGCCGCTATCGCCGATATCCACGACCAGTCCGAACGCCAGATGCGCGCGGCGATCCGCGAGATCCCCGACGGCGAGTACTTCGGCGAGGACTTCCTCGACCACGACGGCATCGACGACCATCCGATCGGCGTGCGGGTGCGCGTCACCATCAAGGGCGACGCCGCGACCTTCGATTTCCGGGAGACCGACGATGCCGCGAAGGGGCCGCTGAACGCCACGCCCTTCACCGCCGGCGCCAGCGTCTTTTACGCGATGAAGGCGATCGCCGGGCCCGACATCCAGCCCAACGCCGGCTGCGGGCGGCCGTTGAAGGTGATCACCCGCCCCGGCTCGCTGGTCAATCCGCCCTACAGCCGCCCGGTGGTGGGCGGCAACCACGAGACCTCGCAGCGCATGGTCGACGCGATCTTCAAGGCGCTGGAGGCGGTGGTTCCGGAGCGGCTGAGTGCCGGCGGCTCGACCACTTCGGGGCTGCTGCTGTTCGGCGGTACCGACCCGCGCACCGGCAAATGGACCACGCTCTACGAGGTTCACGCCGGTGGCGAAGGCGCCCGGGCCGAGCGCGACGGCGGGCCGACCGCACGGCCGCACATGTCGAACGTGATGAACACGCCGGCCGAGATCATCGAGGCGTTCTACCCGATCCGGATCGAGCGTCAGGCACTGCGCCACGGCTCGGGCGGCCAGGGGCGGCACCACGGCGGGCCAGGGCAGGAACGCCACTACCGCATCCTCGCCCCCGAAATGTCGATGACCAGCATGGTCGAGCGCTGTGTTATCCCGCCCTACGGGTTGCAGGGCGGTGCGCCGGGCAACCCTTCGAGATCACTGTGGAACGGGCGAATGGCGAACGCCGGCAGATATCCGGCAAGACCAATGTGACGCTTTTCGAAGGCGACTGCGTCATCATGAAATCAAGCGGCGGCGGCGGTTATGGCGCGCCAGCAGAAGCAGCGAGAGAACAGGAGAAAACATGAGACTCGAGAACCGCAAGGTCATCATCACCGGTGCCGCGCAGGGCATGGGCGGCGTCATCACCCGCAAGCTTGCCGACGAGGGAGCCGAGCTCTTTCTAACGGCGCGGACGCGCGGCCCGCTCGAGGACCTGGCCAAGGAATTGAAGGGCAAGGGCGTCAAGGTCGATTTCCTGGAAGGTGATTGCACCATCGAAAAGGACGTCAAGGCGGTGGTCGGGGCCGCGCTGAAGTTCTTTGGCGGCCGGATCGACGTTCTGGTCAATGCCGCCGGCGCCACCGGCCCGATCGAGACTCCGGTCTGGGAGATCGAGGCCGAGGATTTCTCGGACCTCTTGCGCAAGAACATCATCGGGCCGTTCCTGCCGATGAAACATGTGATGCCGACGATGATCAAACAGCGCTATGGCAAGATCGTCAATATCGGCGGCGGCTCGGGGACTGCGCGGCTATCGCAATCGTGCCGCCTACAGCGCCTCGAAATGGGGCGTCCGCGGGCTGACCCGCTCGGCGGCGCTGGATGCGGGCCCCTACAACATCAACGTCAACGCGATCATGCCGGGTATCGTCGAGACGCCGCGGATGGAAAAGCTGTGCCGGGTCAAGGCCGAAAAGCGCGGCTGGACCTATGAGCAGGTCTACGAGGAATACCTCGACGAGATGCCGCTGCATCGCGTGACCTATCCCGAAGACATCGCCAACGCCGTCATCTTCCTGTCCAGCGACGACTCCAAGAACATCACCGGGCAGGAAATGGCGATCGATGGCGGCTGGACAGCCTGACGACCCCGGAGATTGCAAGGGCGCCGCGACGACCAGCGGCGCCCGAACCAATGCGGCCCGGACCGATGCGGGATGACTGGCACGATGGGGTGAAAGAATGAGCAGCGACCTGCCAACACATGCAGAGATCGTGATCGTCGGTGGCGGGGTGGCGGGGGCCAGCCTTGCCTGGCAACTCACGCGGCTTGGCAAGCGCGACATCGCCCTTCTGGAGCGCGGTTCGCTGACCTGTGGCACATCGTGGCACGCCGCAGGGCTGATCATGCAACTGCGCTCCAGCCATGCGATGACGGATCTGTCGCATATGAACGCGAAGGTCTACGAGACGCTGGAGGCTGAAACCGGCCAGGCAACCGGGTTCAAGCAGAACGGCACGCTTGCCATCGCGCGCAACGACGACCGGATGCACGAGTTGAAGCGCTACGCCACCATCGCCAAAAGCTACGGGATCGGGGCCGAACTGATCTCGCCGCGCGAGGCGGTTGATCTTTATCCGGGCCTCGAGAAATCGGTGGTCAAGGGGGCTCTGATCATTCCCAAGGACGGCCAGCTCAACGCCGTTGATACCGTGATGGCCTTCATGGCCGGGGCGCGCAAAGGCGGCGCTCGGCTCCATGAGAACAGCCCGGTCACCGGGATCGTGCGTCGGGCAGGGACGGGCGGCTACAGCGTGACCACGCCGCAGGGCGTGATCGAATGCGAAACGCTGGTGCTGGCCTGCGGTCTGTGGACCCGCCAGCTTGCTGCCGGTCTGGGGGCGGTGGTGCCGCTGAATCCATGCGAGCATTTCTATGTGGTGACCGAGGCGCTGGACATCGCGGTGCCGGGCCTGCCAGTCCTGCGCGACACCGACGGCTATGTCTATATCAAGGAGGACGCGGGCAAGCTGCTGGTCGGCGCGTTCGAGCCGAAAGCCAAGCCGCTGCCGCTGGCTGCCCTGCCGGCGCGGGCCGAGTTCATCGAGCTGCCCGAGGACTGGGACCATTTCGCGCTGCCTTATTCCAAGGCCTGCGAGTCGGTCCCGGCGCTGGAGAACGTCGGTATCAGCCGGTTCATGAACGGCCCCGAGAGTTTCACGCCCGACACCAATTTCGCCATCGGCGAAGTGCCCGGCCTGCCGCGGTTGTTCGTCTCAGCGGGCTACAATTCCGAAGGCTTCGAGATGGCGCCCGGTGCCTCGCGCGCGCTGGCGGAATGGATCGTCGAGGGCGCGCCGACGATGGATCTGGCCGATGTCGATGTGGCCCGCTTCCATCCGTTCCAGATGAACACAGCCTATGTCGAGGCCCGCGCCGCCGAATCGCTGAGTACGATCTTCCACATGCACTGGCCGAACCGGCAGCGTGTCTCGGCCCGCCCCGCGCGCAAGAGCCCGCTGCATGATCGGCTTGCCGCGCAGGGCGCCTGTTTCGGCGAGACGCTGGGCTGGGAACGGGCGAACTGGTTCGCGCCCGAAGGGGTGGAGCCGCGCGACAGCTATTCCTGGCACCGGCCGAACTGGTACGAGCACACCGCCGCTGAATGCCGTGCCGTGCGCGAGAACGTGGCGCTGTTCGATTTCAGCTCCTTCGGCAAGCATCTGGTGCAGGGACGCGACGCCTGCCGCCTGTTGCAACGGCTTTGCGCCAATGACGTGGACGTGGCGCCGGGGCGCATCGTCTATACCCACATGCTGAACCATCGCGGCGGGATCGAGGTGGACGTCACCGTCAACCGTCTGGCAGAGGACCGCTACATGGTCGTCTCCTCTGCCGCCTTCCTGCCGCGCGACCGCGCCTGGATCGAGCGGCATATCGGCCCTGACGACCGGGTCTGCGTCACCGATGTCACCTCGGGCTGGGCGGTGCTGTCGGTCCAGGGGCCGCGCTCGCGCGACTTTCTGCAGGGCCTGACCGATGCAGACCTGTCGAACGAGGCTTTCCCCTTTGCCGCCTCGCGCGAGATCGACATCGGCTACGCGCGGCTGTTGGCCAATCGGCTGACCTTCGTGGGCGAGTTGGGCTGGGAACTCTATATCCCGTCCGAATTCGTGCAGGACGTCTATGACCGGATCACTGCGGCGGGCGTGGGCGCGGGGCTGAAACATGCCGGCTACCATGCCCTGGAGCATCTTCGTTCGGAACGTGCCTACCGCGAGTTCGGCCTTGACCTGACGCCCGACGACACGCCCTACGAGGCCGGGCTGGGCTTCACCGTCAAACCCGACAAGCCGGGCGGATTCATCGGCCGCGATGCGGTCGCGGCGCAGCGTGGCCAGGTTCTGGGCAAGCGACTGGTGATGTTCCGCCTTGAAGACCCGAAGCCGGACCTGCACAAGGATGAGCTGATCCGCATGAACGGCGAGATCGTGGGTTATCTGCGGTCCGGCGTCTACAGTTTCACGCTGGGGCGGGCGATCGGCATGGGGTATGTCCGCCATCAGGCCGGCGTGACCAAGGCGCTGCTGGAGGCAAACAGGTTCGAGATCGAGATCGGCGGCGAACGCCACGCGGCGCAGGCATCGCTGCAGGCATTCTTCGACCCCACCGGAGAGAAGGCACGCGGATAGTCGGCAACCGCCGCCCGCAAGTTTGGAGAGAGACATGAAACACGACGCACCGAATTCGCTTCAGGCTCGGGATGTGAAGTTCCATCTGCATCCGTCGACGAACCTTGACCAGCACGAAGTCAACGGCCCCCACGTCTTCAACCGCGGCGAGGGCATCTATGTCTACGACGACGACGGCAAGCAGTATATCGAAGGGCTGGCCGGTCTGTGGTGCGCCTCGCTCGGGTTCAGCGAGAAGCGGCTGGTCAAGGCGGCGACCCGGCAGCTTGACACCCTGCCGTTCTACCACAACTTCGCCCACAAGGCAGTGGAGCCCTCGATCGAGTTGGCCGAGTATCTGGTCGAACATGCGCCGGTGCCGATGTCGAAGGTGTTCTTCGCCAACTCGGGCTCCGAGGCCAACGACACCGTGGTCAAGCTGGTCTGGTATTACAACAACATCGTTGGCCGGCCTCAGAAGAAGAAGATCATTTCCCGGCGCGGCGCCTATCACGGCATCACCGTGGCGGCGGCCAGCCTGACCGGACTGCAATATGCCCATACCGCCTTTGACTTGCCGATTGCCAACATCATCCACACCGATTGCCCGCATCACTACCACTTCGCGCAAGAGGGCGAGAGCGAGGCGGATTTCGCCAAGCGGCTTGCAGCGAATCTGGAGCAGTTGATCGAGACCGAAGGCCCCGACACCATCGCCGCTTTCATCGCCGAGCCGTTGCAGGGCGCAGGCGGGGTGATCGTGCCGCCGAAGGGCTATTTCGCGGCAATCCGGCCGATCCTCGACCGCCACGACATTCTTTTCATCGCCGACGAGGTGATTACCGGCTTTTTCCGCACCGGCGACCGGTTCGCGACCGAAACCTACGGGCTGAAACCCGACATGATCTCGATGGCCAAGGCGATGTCGGCGGCTTACCAGCCCATTGGCGGCGTGATGGTGTCGGAAAAGATCTATCAGGCTCTGGTAGAAGGCAGCCGGAAATACGGAATGTTCGGCCACGGCTTCACCTATTCCGGCCACCCGGTTCCGACGGCTGTCGCGCTGGAGACGCAGCGCATCTACGACGACATGAAGATCGGCGATCACGTCAAGGCGGTGTCGAAGCGGTTCCAGCGGCGGCTGCACGCGCTGGCGGATCATCCGCTGGTTGGTGAGGCGCGGGGTCTTGGGTTGATCGGCGCGGTCGAGCTGGTCGCCGACAAGGCCGCACGGCGCAACTTTGAACCTGGGCGCAAGGTCGGGCCGCGGGTGATGGCGCTGGCGTCCGACCACGGTCTGATCGTGCGGGCGCTGGTCAACGACACGCTCGCCTTCTGCCCGCCGCTCATCATCAATGACCAGCAGATCGACGACATGTTCGACCGTTTCGGCCGCGCGCTGGACGACATGGCGGCGGAACTGAAGGCCGGCTGATGCCACGCTGCAAGGAGGACAGACCATGACCGCGATCGAGAAATGGGGCGCCACCGAGGACCTGAACCTCAAGATGGTCATCGGCGGCAAGCGGCTGGACGCGTCGAACGCCGCGCGGATCGAGACCGAGGACCCCGCGACCGGCCGGGTGATCGGCAGCTTCCCCGCCGCCACCGCCGATGATGTCGGCCGCGCGGTGGAAAACTCGCGCGCCGCACTGAAGGGAGAGTGGCGCGCGATGACACCGACCGCGCGAGGCCGGGTGCTGGCGCGCGCCGCCGCGATCCTGCGCCGCGAGGCCGGTCGCCTGGCGCGGATCGAGACGCTCGACAGCGGCAAGCCGCTGCGCGAGGCCAGGGGCGACATGGAGACCTCGGCCAGCTATTTCGAATACTACGCGGGCATGGCCGACAAGCTGCAGGGCGACAGCATTCCGCTCGGCCCCGACTACATGTCCTTCACTTTGCACGAGCCCGTCGGCGTGACGGCGCATATCATTCCGTGGAACTTCCCGCTGACCACCACGGCGCGCGGTGTTGCGCCGGCGCTGGCGGCTGGCTGCACGGCGGTGGTGAAGCCTGCCGCGCTGACCTCGCTGACCTCGATCCTGCTCGCCGACATCCTCGAAGAGGCTGGCCTGCCCGCAGGCGTCTACAATGTGGTGCCGGGCCACGGGCGCGAGGCGGGGGCGGCGCTGGTCTCGCACCCCGACATCGCGCATGTGACCTTTACCGGATCGGTCGCCACCGGCATCGGCATCATGCAAAGCGCGGCCAGGCATGTCGCCTCGGTCACGCTGGAACTGGGCGGCAAGTCGCCGCTGGTGGTGCTGGCCGATGCCGATCTGGACGCCGCGGTCGAGGGCACGTTGAAGGCGATCTACATGAATGCGGGGCAGGTCTGCTCGGCCGGGTCCCGACTGGTGATCGAGCGCCGCGTGCATGCCGCGATGATGGAGCGGCTGGTGCCGCGTGTCGAGGCGATGCGACCCGGTCACGGCCTTGACGACCCTGCGATCGGTCCGTTGGTCTCGGTGGCGCAGGTGAAGATCGTGGCGGATTTTGTCGAGGACGCGCGCAAGGCCAACAGCCTGAATGTCGTCGCCGGCGGCTGCCGGCTGACGCCCGAGGGGATGGAGAGGGGGCACTTCTACGCCGCCACCATCATCGACGACGCGCCGAAGGACGCGCGGGTGGTGCAGGAAGAGATCTTCGGCCCGGTCCTGACCGTGCAGATCGTGGAGTCGCCCGAAGAGGCGATCGCCGTCGCCAACGGCACCGAGTTCGGGCTTTGCGCCGGCATCTACACGCGCGACATCTCTCGCGCGATGACCTTTGCCCGCGATGTGGACGCGGGTCAGGTCTTCATCAACCAGTATTTCGCCGGTGGTGTTCCCACCCCCTTCGGCGGCACCAAGATGAGCGGCTTCGGGCGCGAGAAGGGGCTGGCGGCGCTGGCCAGCTACTACCGTGTGAAATGCATCACGACGCGGCTTTGACCGGATCGTTCCGTTTCGAGAAAAGCTGCACGCAGATGTCCTGGAACGCCTGGCAGCGCCGGGTCATGCGCGAGGCCGGCGCGCGCACCGTGCACATGCTTTGTTCGGGCAGGGCGTCTGTCAGCGGGCGATGGTGGATGCGCAGCCCGTCATAGGTCACGTCGGACTGCGGCCGCGTCACCAGCACCGAATAGCCAAGCCCCTGGGCGACAAGGCTGCGCACGACTTCAAATGACGGGGATGTGCGCGAGATGATGGGGGTCACTCCAACCGCGTCGAACAGGCTCAGGAAGTAATGCTCTGCGGGTTTCGAGTTGAGCAGGATGAAGGGTTCGTCGCGCAGGTCCGCAAGCGACAGGGCCGGTTGCGTCAGAAGCGGATGTCCGTCGGGCAGCACCACATGCGGCGGTGCGCTGTGGACGCGCAGCTTCAGCAGATCGTCCGGCAGGTCGATGTCATAGGCCAGCGCGATCTCGACCATACCGCTGGCGAGCTTTTCCAGCATGTCATCCATCGTGTCCTCGTGGATCACGATCTGCACCTTCGGATGCTGGCGCGCGAATTCGGCAATGATCCGCGGCATGTAGGATGCGCCCAGCGTCGAATAGCATCCCACCGTCAGCGCCCCCGTCAGCTCGTTCGCCTGAACCCTTGCGGAGGCCTCGAACTCCTCGGCCATGCGCAGCATGCTGCGCGCCTGCGGCAGCAGACGGTGCCCTGCCGCAGTCAGTGACACGCCCTTTGCGTGCTGACGCACGAACAGTTCAAGACCAAGCAGTTCCTCCATCTTCAGGATGGCCCAGGACACCGATGGCTGGGCGACATTCGCCACCCTTGCGGCCTCGGCGATACTGCCGGTTTCCGCCGCCGCCACGAAATAACCGATCTGACGAAGTGAGACCTTCAGCAACTGCGCTCTCCGTTCAACTCAGGCCCGGGCCGGCGGTGCGGCTGTCCTGCTGGCCAGATTTCATCTATGTTGTTTGCAGAAGTCCATGGATTTGTCTGTCCAAATCCACCGCCCTGGCATTCATAGATTTTGACTATTCCATAACAAGACAAAACACATTTCCAGTATGCCGATTGCCATGCAAGGCTGCAACAGGCGGGGAAGATATCCCGTCGACCGGGGACGATGCGCCGCAAGCATTCTGCATCGTACATGTGCCTTCCCTGCTGATCATCACCGAGGCCGCCGTGGTGAGACGCAGGTTGTCGGGGGAAAGTCGTGAAGCCAGCTGCCTTCAAGTATTTCAGGCCGGACACCCTCGAAGAGGTGCTGAGCCTGCTTGCCGAACACGGCGCCGAGGCGCGGATTCTGGCAGGCGGGCAAAGCCTGGTTCCGCTGATGAACATGCGCATCCTGTCGCCCGCCGTCCTGATCGACATCAACCGCTGCCGCGACCTGGCCTATCTGCGCGAGGAGGGCGGCATGGTCGCATGCGGCGCGCTGACCCGGCAGGGCGAGGCCGAGACCAGCGCCCTGGTGGCCGATCGCCTGCCGCTGCTGGCTGCCGCGATGCCGCATGTAGGGGTCCGCGCCAACCGCAATTTCGGCACCGTCTGCGGCAGCCTGGCCCATGCCGATCCGCTGGGCGAACTGCCAAGCGTGGCGACCGCGCTGGAGGCGCGCTTTGTCATCGCCAGCGCGCGCGGACGGCGAGAGGTGGATGCGGAGGAATTCTTCGTTTCGGCACTGACCAACTGCCTGGAGCCGGACGAGATGCTGGCGGAGGTGCGGCTGCCGGTCGCCGCCGCCGGCGGCAAGAGCGTGTTCCTGGAAATCGCCAACCGCGCCCACGGCTTTGCGGTGGCGGGCCTTGCGGCGCTGGTCGAGTTCGACGCCGGCGGGCGCTGCAGCCGCGCCCGGCTGTCGGCGATGGGTGCTGGCGACACCACGGCGCGGCTGCGCACGGTCGAGGCGCTGCTGGAGGGCGGGACGCTTGATGACGCGGTTATCCGCGAGGCAGGCGCCGCGGCGACGAAAGCGGCGGAGCCCTCGGACGACGTGCATGCAAGCGCTGCCTACCGCGCACATGTCACCGGGTCTCTGGTCAGAAAGGCGCTGCGGCAAATGCTTGGCAACGGAGAACAGGGCCGATGACACTGATCTTGCGCGCCCGTTTCTTCCCGCCGCTCCGCTGCGGCACTGACGGCGAGGACCCTGTGATGAGCCCGGAAAAGATCACCGTCCGGATGACCGTGAACGGCAAGGCCTATGTCCGCGATGTCGAGCCGCGCTATCTTCTGGCCGATTTCCTGCGCCACGAGCTTTACCTCACCGGCACCCATATCGGCTGCGAGCACGGCGTCTGCGGCGCCTGCACGGTGCTGATCAACGGCAAGACCGGGCGCAGTTGCCTGCAATTCGCCGTCGCGCTCGACGGTGCCGAGATCACCACGGTCGAGGGTATCGCCGGTGACGGCCCACTGCACCCGGTGCAAGAGGCGTTTCACCAGGCCCACGCGCTGCAATGCGGCTACTGCACGCCCGGATTCCTGCTGACCACGATCGAGTTTCTTGGCCAGAATCCCGATCCGGACCGCGACGAGATCCGTCAGGCGCTGACCAACAACATGTGCCGCTGCACCGGTTATCTCAACATCATCGACGCCGTCGAGGATGCGGCGGGAAGGCTGCGCGCCAAAGGGGGCGAGGCATGAGGGAGATCGAGGATTTCACCCTGATCGGCAAGACCGTCCTGCGCCGCGAGGACAGCTACCTGTTGCGCGGCAAGGCGCAGTTTCTTGACGACCTGCCCGAGCCGAAGAACCTGATCCACATCGCTTTCGTCACCAGCCCCTATGCCCGCGCCGACATCCTGTCGATCGACGCCGCGGCCGCGCTGGCACTGCCCGGAGTCATCGGGGTGCTGACCGGCAAGGATCTGGTGGACGACATCAAGACCTTTGCGCCGGTCATCGAGCTTGACGGCTACCGCGAAGTGCGCCGCCCGGTCGTGGCGGTGGACCGGGTGAACTTCGTCGGCGAAACCGTTGCCATCATTCTGGCCGAGACGCCCTATGTCGCGCAGGATGCTCTGGATCTGGTCGAGGTGGATTATGACCCGCTGCCCTCGGTCGCCGAGATCAACGAGGCGCTGAAGCCGGAGGCGCCGGTGCTGCATCAGCATCTGGGCGACAACCTGATCTTCAAGTCCGGTTTCGAGACCGACGCCTTTGATGCACGCTTTGCCGAGGGCGACGTCGTGCTAGAGGAAGAGTTCCGCACCGGGCGTGTCACCGGCGCGATGATCGAGCCGCGCGGCTGCATGGCCTGGCCCGATCCGATCGCCACCAACATCACGCTGTGGACGCCGACCCAGATCCCGCACATCGTGCGCACCGCCATCGCCGACCATCTCGACATTCCCGAATCCGTCCTGCGCGTGGTGACGCCGGCAGTGGGCGGCGGCTTCGGCACCAAGGCGCATGTCTACCCGGATGAACTGATCGTGGTGGCGTTGGCACGGCGCTACGGCCGGGCGGTGAAATGGGTGCAGGACCGGCGCGAGGATCTGCTGACCAACGCCCATGCGCGCGATCATATCCTGAAGCTGAAGGTGGCGGTGAAGAACGACGGCACGATTTGCGCGGCCTATCTCGACGTGAAGACCAATTGCGGCGCCTATCCGAACCATCCCTATTCGCCGACACTGGAAGCAACGGCGGCGGTGCGGATGATGCCGGGGCCCTACAAGATCAGGAACTACAAATACGACGTCTGCTCGGTGACCACCAACACCGCGCCGACCGGCGCCTACCGCGGCACCGGCCAGCCATCGGCCTTCCTGGCCATCGAGGGCATGATGGACCGGATCGGCCGCCGGCTTGGCATTGATCCGGCCGAGGTGCGGCGACGCAACACGGTTCGCCCCGAGGACTTTCCCTACGTCAACGTCATCGGCGTGCGCTACGATACCGGCAGCTATCTGCCCTCGCTGGAACGCGGGCTGGAGATCATCGGCTACGACGCCTTCCGCAAGGCGCAACCGGCCGACCGGATGGTCGACGGCAAGTATCGCGGCATCGGCATCTGCAACTATACCGAGGTCTCGGGCACCGGGGCACCGGGCTGGCGGGTGCGCGGCTTTGCCAAGATGCCGGGTTTCGACAGCTCGCGCGTGGTGGTCGAGCCGGATGGCAAGATCACCGTCTATGTCAGCCAGGCCGACGCCGGGCAGGGCCACTACACCACCTTCGCCCAGCTTGCCGCCGACCGTCTCGGCGCGCGGTGGGAAGACGTGACGGTCATCGAGGGCGACACGTCGAAGACGCCCTACGGCACCGGCACCTTCGCCAGCCGCGGCTCGGTCGTTGGCGGCGGCACGGTGATCAGGTGCAGCGAGAAGGTCGGTGCCAAGGTCCGCCACATCGCCGGATACATGCTCAACCGCGATCCCGATCGGTTCATCCTCAGGGACAGCCGGGTCCATGACCGCGATGACCCCGACACCAGCCTGAGCCTGCGCGAGATCGCCGAGACCGCCTATTCGATGAACAATCTCGGCATGCCTCAGGGCGAGGAGCACGGGCTGGAAGCGACCGACTACTACGATCCGCCGATGGTCACCATGGCCAACGGCACCCATGTCGTGCAGGTCGCCATCGACCCCGAGGACGGGCGGGTGCAGATCGAACGCTATGCCGTGGTGCATGACTGCGGCCGCGTCATCAACCCCAAGATCGTCGAGGGCCAGGTCCATGGCGCCACTGCCCAGGGCATCGGCGAGGCGCTGATGGAGGAGATCGTCTACGACACGAGATGTCGCATATCGAAACGCCCAGCATCGACACAGTCGGCGGCATCAAGGGCGCGGCCGAGGGTGGGCTGACCGGTGCGGTTCCCGCACTGGCAAACGCCGTCTGCGACGCGCTCTCGGGACTCGGGGTCAACATCACGCGGGTTCCGCTGCGCCCGTCCTACATCCTCGAGCAGATCAACAAGGCGCGAGGCGGGGCCGTGGAATGACGGCAACGACGCGAGAGCGTGCCGCCGCACCACAACAAGGGAAAACGACAGGATGATACTTGAAGGTGACACGCTCATCCCGGCAGACCGCCGCACGGTGTGGCAGGCGCTCAACGACCCCGAGATGCTCAGGGCCTGCATTCCCGGCTGCCAGTCGCTGGAAAAGCTGTCGGACACCGAGTTCACCTCCAGCGTGCGGGCCGCGATCGGCCCGGTCAGCGCCACTTTCGGCGCAAAGATCACCTTGACCGAGATCGAGCCCGACCGCGGCTACACCATCACCGGCGAGGGCAAGGGCGGTGCTGCAGGCTTTGCACGCGGCAAGGCGCGGGTCGATCTGCAAGACGAAGCCGGCGGCACCCGCCTGCGCTACAGCGCCGACGTGAATGTCGGCGGCAAGCTCGCCCAGGTCGGCTCGCGGCTGATCCAGGGCACGGCGAAAAAGCTATCCGAGCAGTTCTTCGGCAGTCTCTCCGAAGCGCTCGGGGGCGGTGCTGCCACGCCCGAAGGGCCGCGGCCCGCAGCTTCGGCACCGGCAGGCGGGCTCGACAGGCGACTGCTGTGGGGGGCGGTCGTCGTCGTTGGCATCATTGCAATCGGCTGGTGGGTGGGCCGCTAGACGGCGGGCATGGGACAGCCAGCAAGGATTTGCGTCCGTCGGTTCCGTCTCGGCTCCGGGCGCATCGAGGGGGAGGATCCCTCGAAGGTCGCAACGACCATGTGGCGAGAGATGAAGGAAATGGGAGGAACAGAATGACAAGAAATAACCTGACCCGGCGCGGCGTGATCGGTGCTTTCGGAGTAGCGGCGGCAGTCGCGCTGGCACCTTCTCAGATCCTGGCGCAGGACAAACCCAAGATCAAGCTCGGCTTCATCGGGCCTGTCAGCGGCGGCAACGCGATGCAGGGCCTGGGCGCGCAGAACGGCTTTCTGCTGGCCATCGAGCAGGCCAATGCCGGCGACTATCCCTATCAGATCGAAGGCGTCGCGCTCGATGATGCCTCCGACCCGCAGACCGGCGTTGGAGCGGCGCTCAAGCTTGTCAACGATCCCGAGGTCGTGGCGGCGATCGGCCACTGGAACAGCCCGGTGGCGCTGGCCACGATGCCGGTCTTCAACCGCTTCCAGATGCCGCTGATCGTCTGGGGTGCGATCAGCCCGAAGATCACCGAGCAGAACCTGCCGGAAGTGACCCGGGTGACACCGACACTCCTGACCGAAAACAAGCCCCTCGCCGAATGGGCCGCAGACGTTCTCGGCGCGAAGAATGTCGCCATCGTCTCCGATACAAGCGACTATGGCGCCGGCAATGCCGGAGCGTTCGAGACCTTCTTCACCGAAAAGGGCGGTGCGATCGCCTCGACCGACCTGCTGCCCGTGGGCACCACCGATTTCCGTGCCGCCCTGACCAAGATCAAGGGCAGCGGGGCAGACGCGATCTACTTCGGCGGCGTCATCACCGAGGCGGGCATCCTGCGCAAGCAGCAGATGGAGATCGGGCTGGACATCCCGATGATCGGCATCTCGGGCTTCTATGATCCAGAGTTCATCGCGCTTGCCGGCGATGCGGCCGAGGGCACGATGGTCAGCTATCCGGCGGCACAGTCGAACCCCAGGCTCGACCAGATGCATGCCGATTACACGGCGCGCGGCTTCGCCGAACCCGAGAGTCCCTACACGAAATATGCCTATGACGCGACGGGTATCTTGCTGGCCGTGATCAAGGATGTCGGGATTGACGACAAAGTGGCTTTGGCCGCGGCGATCCGCGCGATTTCCTACGATGGGGTTCTGGGGACCACCACCTTCGACGAGACCGGGCAGACGCAGGTTCCGGTGGAGATCGAGATCAAGGTCGTCAAGGACGGCCAGTGGGTCACCAAGGGCATGTAGCCCTGATTTGCCCGTCCGGCATGGCACCGCAACCACCCCGCCCGGATGCGTGGGGTGCGTTAGCGGTCCACGCCGGGCGCGGCCCCTTTGACCCGACTGGCGGGAGGACGTCCATGGACGCGCAATTGGCGCAATACCTGATGAACTGGCTGGTGCTGGGCAGCATCTACACGCTGGTTGCCCTTGGTTTCAGCCTGCTTTTCGGGGTGCTTGATGTCATCCACTTCTCGCATGGCGATGTGTCGATCGTGGCGCCCTTCGTGGTTCTGGCGACGGTTCAGGCGCTGATCTCGACCGTGCTGCCCGCCGACAGCATCGCCGCGTTGGTGCTGGCCTGCGCCGTGGCAATCGTGGCGGTGGGGTTGGTCGGCGTCCTGCTTGACTGGCTGGTGATCCGCCGGTTCCGCAATGCGCCGGCGATGATGGCACTGGTCGCGACTGTCGCGCTGGGAACCGTCGTGCGCGAACTCATCCGCACGTTCTACCCGCAGGGCAGCAACCCAAAACCCTTTCCCAGGCTGATCGAGAGCAGCGTGACGTTCGGCGATCTGCCGGTGCCGCTGTTCAGCCTTTTCGTCATCGGCGTCTCGGTGCTGATGGTGGCGGTGCTGTTCATGGTGATGGGGCACACGCGGCTTGGCGTGCGCATCCGTGCGGTCGCCGAGGACCGCAACATCGCCCGGCTGATGGCAATCCGGCCCGACCGCATCTTCGCCGTCACGTTTTTCATCGCTTCGGCAGTGGGCGCGATCGGCGGCATCTTCTTTGCCAGCTACGCCGGGGTGGTCCGCTTCGATTTCGGTGTCCAGCTTGGGCTGATCGGCTTTTCGGCGGCCGTCATCGGCGGGCTCGGCAGCATGCAGGGCGCGATCCTCGGCAGCCTGCTCATTGCCGGGATCGATACGCTGGTTCAGGCGACGATGGCCGATGGCGCCTCCTACCGGCTGGTGTTCTCGTTCCTCCTGGTCATCCTGGTGCTGGTGCTGAAGCCCTCTGGCATTCTCGGCAAGCCGATCATGGTAAAGGTCTGACATGATGCACCAACCCCCGGTCATCCCGGCGTCGTCCGGTCGCGGACCGGTCGCGGACCTGTCGATCGTCGCGGCAGTCGAGCTGGGCGGTGCCGTCGTTCTGGGCGTGTTCCTGCTGGCCGACGATCCGCGCATCATCGTGGCGCTGCTTGGCCTGATGGGGGCCGGCTTTGCGTTGCTCCAGTTCCGCCCCGCCATCGAAGAGCGCATCGTCGCGGCCTTTCGCGCGGCGCGACGTGCGGCGATGATCCTCGGCGCGGCGGTCGTGCTGGTCTATCCCTTCCTGATGCAGGGCAGCAGCTATGCGCTGCATCTGCTGATCATTGCCCAACTCTACTCGGTTTTGGCACTGGCACTCAACTTCCAGCTCGGCAGCGCCAACATCCCGAATTTCGCCACCGGTGCCTCCTACGGGATCGGCGCCTACACCTCGGCGCTTCTGGCGATCAACTTCGGCGTCTCGTTCTGGCTGACGCTTCCCGCCGCCGCGCTGGTGGCGACCTTCTTCGGCTTCGCGCTGGGATTCCCGTCGATGCGCACGCGCGAGACCTATCTGGCACTGGTCACCATCGCCTTCGCCATCGTCATTCACCAGCTTCTCAACAATTTCAGCTGGACCGGCGGGCCAAACGGGCTGGTAGGGGTGCCGGCTCCCGTCCTGTTCGGCCATTCCTTCGCCGATCCGATCGAGCTGTTCGGCCGACGGCTGCCGAGTCAGGCCAACTTCTACTACCTCTCGGCCGCGCTGGTTGCCTTGGCCATCATCAGCGCGCGCCGGCTGCATGACAGCCGCATCGGGTTGGCCTGGAACGCGCTGCGCGGTGACGAACTGGCGGCACGCTGCCAGGGCATCAACGTCGTCTGGTACAAGATCCTTGCCTTCGCTGTCGACGCCTTCCTCGCCGCCTTCGCGGGATCGGTCTATGCCTCTTATGTCAGCTACATCTCGCCCGACAACTTCACCTTCCTGGTGTCGGTGACGATCATGACGATGGTGATCGTGGGCGGCATGGACAACACTCTGGGCGTGATCCTCGGGGCGTTCCTGCTGACGATGCTGCCCGAGAAGCTGCGCATCTTCGCCGACTACCGGCTGCTTTTCGTCAGCGTGATCGTCATCCTGTTCCTGATCCTGCGGCCACAGGGATTGTTCCCGCAGCGCCCGCGCAGCTACGGGGGCCGGGAATGACCACGCCACTTCTGGAAACCCGCAGACTGTCTATCCGTTTCGGCGGGCTGGTTGCCGTGAATGGCGTCGACCTCAGGCTTGCCGCTGGCGAAGTCCTGATCATCATCGGCCCGAACGGGGCCGGGAAGTCGACGCTCTTCAACATGATCTCGGGCATCTACCGGCCAAGTTCGGGAACGGTTCACTTGAACGGGCATGACATCACCGGCCGGCCAGCGCACCGGATCGCGGCGGCCGGGATCGCCCGCACCTTCCAGTCGAGCCGTCTGTTCAACGATCTGACGCTTGTCGACAACGTGGTCATCGGCATGCACACCCGAACCAGGACCGGTGTGATCGACGCGCTGCTGCGCCCGCGCCGGGCGCGGGCGGAACTTGACGCGGCGGCCGAACGTGCCGGCGCGCTGATCCGTCTGGTTTCGGCAGACCTGTATGAACGGCGCCACGCACTGGCCGGCACGCTGCCGCAGGCCGACCGTCGCCGGCTGGAGATCGCCCGCGCTCTCGCTTCCGATCCCAAGGTGATCCTGCTCGACGAGCCGTCCTCGGGCATGGACGAGCGCGATACCGATGCGTTGATCAAGGACATCCATACGGTGATGGCCGAACGTCCGGGCCTGTCCTTCATCATCATCGAACACGACATGCGCCTTGTCGCGGCACTGCCCGAACGGGTGATGGTCATCGACTATGGCGAGAAGATCGCCGAGGGCCATTTCAGCGAGGTGCGATTGCTGCCGCGCGTCCAGGAGGCCTATCTGGGACAGAAGGCCGCTCATGCTTGAACTTTCCTCAGTTTCCACCAGCTACGGGCCGGTGCCGATGCTGCGCGACGTGTCGCTGAACGTTGCCAAGGGCGAACTGGTCTGCCTGCTCGGACCCAACGGCGCCGGCAAGAGCACCACCTTCAACGCCATCTGCGGGTTGCTGAAGCTTGACGCAGGCACGGTGCGGATCCTGGGCCGCGACGTAGCCACGACGGGAACCGAGCGTCTGGGCGCGCTGGGGGTAGGCTTCGTGCCCGAGGGGCGGCGGTTGTTTCCCACGCTCACGGTGCGCGAGAATCTCAGGCTCGCTTTCGACGCCTCGGGTTGCGCCGCGCCGTTCGAAGACCGGCTCGAGGCGATGGCCGCACTGTTTTCGCCAATCCGCGAGCGGCTGCGCCAGGGCGCGGGCACCATGTCGGGCGGGGAACAGGCGATGGTGGCGCTGGCCCGGGCGCTGATCGGCGATCCCGTCCTGGTCGTGATGGACGAGCCTTCGCTCGGACTGTCGCCTAAACTGATCGACGAGTACTTCGCCATCGTCGCCGCGATCCACCAACGCGGCACCACGGTACTGCTGATCGAACAGAATGTCGAAACCGCATTGGCCATGGCGGATCGCGGCTATCTGTTGATCCGAGGCCAGATCGCGGCCAGCGGGCCCAGTCGTGATCTGTTGCGCGACGACACTGTGCGGCAGCTTTATCTCTGAATCCCGGCCGCTGCTGCGAAGGCGACTTCCGGGTCGGGCGCAGTACGGCCAGCGTGACTGAATAGTCGGAATCTATTCATTGCCTATAGTATCGGTGTTTTTCGGCTCGGTCCCCCTCCTCTACTGTCCTGAGATCACAAGACACGGGAGGGCGCGATGAAGCGCAAGCTATTCATCGGCAACGATTGGGTTGCCGGCAAATCCGGCAAGCACATCGACTGCATCGATCCGGCCAGCGGGGAGGTTTTCGACAGCGTGCCCGCCGGCGGCCCGGCGGATATCGACGCTGCCGTGTCCGCGGCACGCCAGGCATTTGACCGCGGGTGGAAAAGAACCACCGGTGCGGAGCGTGCAAAGATCCTGCGGGCGATCTCTGCAGGGATCACAGCGAACCGCGAGCGGCTTGCGGCGCTCGAGACGCGCGATAACGGCAAGCCGCTGCCTGAATCCTTTATCGACGTCGATACCATCGCGCAGATCTACGAGATGTATGCCGGGCTTGCCGAAGGGTTGGACGCCCGCGGCGAAGAGGCGCTGGACCTGCCTGGCGATGCGATCCGGTCCACTGTCGCATATCGCCCCATCGGCGTCGTCGGTATGATCACGCCCTGGAACTTCCCCTTGGAGCAATTCACCTGGAAGGTGGCTCCGGCGCTGGCGGCAGGCTGCTGCGCGGTCGTGAAGCCGTCGGAATACACCTCTCTCTCGGCGCTGGAACTGGCCGGGATCATCGCCGAGGCGGGGCTGCCAGCCGGGGTTCTGAACGTCGTCACCGGCACCGGGCCGGAGGCTGGCGACGCGCTGGTGCGCCATCCGGGCGTCGACAAGATCTCGTTCACCGGCAGTACCGCGACCGGCAAGCACATCATGCGGACCGCCGCCGAGGATCTGAAGCGCGTCAGTCTCGAGCTTGGCGGCAAGAACCCCGTCATCGTGTTTGACGATGTCGATATCGACGCGGGCGTGGAATGGGTGGCCTTCGGTGCCTTCGTGAATCAGGGCCAGGTCTGTACGGCGACATCGCGGCTCTTGATCCATGCGCCGATTGCCGACCGGTTCCTGAAACGGTTGGTCGAGGTCGCTCAAGGAATCCGCATCGGCAGCGGTGCCGCCGAGGGCGTCAAGATGGGGCCGCTTGTCAGCCAGGTGCAGTATGACAAGGTCATGTCCCATATCGCCGCCGGGAAGAAGGCCGGTGCGACGCTGCTGACCGGCGGCACCCGCCCGGCGGGGCTGGGCAAGGGCTATTTCCTCGCCCCCACGATCTTTGCCGACGTGACCGAGAACATGTCGATCTGGACCGAGGAAATCTTCGGCCCGGTCCTCAGCGTCATGCGCTTCGAGGACGAGGACGAGGCGATCCGGCTGGCAAACGATACGCCCTATGGTCTGGCCGCCACGGTGCTGAGCAAGGACAAGGACCGCGCCGAGCGGGTGGCCGACGCGCTCGATACCGGGATCACCTGGCAGAACTGCAACAACATGGTGGTCATCCAGGCTCCCTGGGGCGGGGTGAAGAAAAGCGGCATGGGGCGTGAGTTGGGGCGCTGGGGGCTGGAGAGCTTTCTTGAGCCCAAGCAGAAGACCCGCTGGCTGACAGCCGGCAGCCTCGGCTGGTACGACATGCCTGCCGCCGCGAAATGATGACCGGAACCGGTGCCAGAAGCCCATCGGGTCGGAGCGACAGGGCAGTGCCGGAGGGCGGCCCGTCAAACCGCGACCCTCGCCGTTTAACCCTATAGGGTTATTCATTCTCCGACCGCCGTATTGGACTATCCTGGAGTTGAAAGTCACCGCGGCATCAGAAACGATCTGAAAGGACTGCCCACGAATGCCGAAGGACAACCTGTCAAAGCGTGATCCTCGTTACGATATCCTGTTCGAGCCGGTCCGCATCGGCCCGGTGACGGCGAAGAATCGCTTCTATCAGGTGCCGCATTGCAATGGCGGCGGCTACCGCGACCCTTCGGCGGTGGTCGAGATGCGCCGCGTCAAGGCCGAAGGCGGCTGGGGCGTGATCTTCACCGAACAGGTCGAACTTCATCCGACGTCGGAAATCACCCCGTTCATCGAACTCCGGCTGTGGGAGGATCAGGACATCCCGGCCCTTGCCCGGATGGCCGAAGCGATGAAGTCGCAAGGCGCCCTGGCCGGGGTCGAACTGGCCTATAGCGGCGTCAACGGGTCGAACCTCTACTCCAAGGAGGTGCCGCGCGGGCCGATGAACGCGCCGATCCTGACGTTCTACAAGGATCCCGTCTCGACCCGGGCGATGGACAAGGAGGACATCCGCGATCTGCGCCGTTGGCACCGCGACGCCTATCTGCGCGCAAAGCGGGCGGGCTATGACATCATCGAGCTTTACGGCGCGCATGGCTTCGGCATCCTGCAGCATTTCCTGTCGCCGCTGACCAACCAGCGCAGCGACGAGTATGGCGGCAGCCTGGAAAACCGCGCGCGGCTGTTTCGGGAACTGATCTCCGAAGCCAAGGACGCGGTCGGCGACACGATGGCAATTGCCGTGCGCCTGTCGCTGCATGAGATGGGCGGGCTGGAGAATGCCGAAGTCCGCGATGTGATCGAGATGCACCGCGACCTGCCCGATCTGTGGGATATGGGGCACGGGACCTGGGAGGATTGTTCGGGCCCGTCGCGCTTTACCGGCGAAGGCGCGCAGGAATCGCTGGTCAGCGGCATCAAGAAGCTGACCGACAAGCCGGTGGTCGGGGTGGGGCGGTTCACTTCGCCCGACGCGATGGTCAGCCAGATCAAACGCGGCGTTCTGGATTTCATCGGCGCCGCGCGGCCCTCCATTGCCGATCCCTTCATTCCCAGAAAGATCGACGAGGGCCGGGTCGAAGATATCCGCGAATGCATCGGTTGCAACATCTGCGTGACTGGCGACATGACGATGTCGATCAGCCGCTGCACGCAGAACCCGACGTTCATGGAAGAGTGGCGCAAGGGCTGGCACCCCGAAAAGATGAACGCCAGGGGCGAAAGCGGTACGGTGTTGGTGATCGGCGCGGGGCCCGCGGGCCTTGAAGCCACGCGGGCGGCCGCAAGGCGCGGCTACGAGGTCGCGCTGGCCGAGGCCGGGACGGAGCTTGGCGGGCGCGTGCGGCTGGAAAGCAAATTGCCGGGGCTTGCGACCTGGGGCCGGGTGCGCGACTACCGCGCGCATCAGATCGGGCAAATGCCGAATGTGAACGTCTATTTCGATTCGTCACTCTCGGCGCAGGACGTTCTGGATTTCGGCTTCGAGCATGTCGCCGTCGCCACCGGCTCGATCTGGCGGCGCGACGGGGTTGCGCGGCACAATCTGGTGCCGATCCGGATGGATGCGGCGATGCCGGTCTTCACGCCCGATGATCTGATGGCGGGCAAGCCGCCTGACGGCGGCGAGGTCGTGCTGTACGACGACGATCACTATTACATGGGCGGCGTTCTGGCCGAACTCCTGGTGCGAAACGGTGCCCGCGTCACGCTGGTGACACCCTCGAACCTCGTCTCGGAATGGACGCTGAACACACTGGAACAGCGCCGTATCCAGGCGAAGATGATCGAGCTCGGCGTTACCATCGTCACCGCCCATGGAGTAGGCGCCGTCGGGGCAAAGGGCGTGACGCTCGACTGCGCCTACACCGGCCGCACCCGCGAAATCGCCTGCGACGCCGTGGTCATGGTGACGGCACGGCTGCCCAACGATGCGCTCTGGCAGGAACTGAAGGCGCGAGAAAGCGAATGGGCCGGCGCGGGCATCAAGTCGATCAAGCGGATCGGCGATGCCGAAGCGCCGGCGCCGATTGCCTGGGCCACCTATGCCGGCCACCGCTTTGCCCGCGAACTGGACACGGTGCCCGAGGATGGCGCGATCCCGTTCCGCCGTGAAGTCACCGAACTCGCACCGATGGAGTGATGCGATGACCCGTATTCAACCGGCCGCAACCGTCACGCCTCTGCATCCGGCCGCGCCGACGGCGGTTGAACGGTCTGGCGGCGAGCCCGCCGTCGTTCTGGAAAACGTCTGCAAGACCTATGGACGGGGGGCGAGCGCGGTCGAGGCCTTGCGCGGCGTCTCCTTCGACATCCGCGACAACGAGTTCTTCACCCTGCTTGGCCCATCTGGCTGCGGCAAGACAACGCTTCTGCGCGCGCTGGCCGGGTTCGAGCACGTGTCCGGCGGGGTGATCCGGCTGTTCGGGCAGGACATCGTCGATGTGCCGACCCACAAGCGCCCGGTGAACACGGTCTTTCAGAGCTACTCGCTGTTCCCGCACATGACGGTATCGGAGAATGTTGCCTACGGCCTGCGCCGCCTGCGCCGTCCCGCCGATGAGATCCGGACCACCGTCGCCGAAATGCTGCAGCTGGTGAAGATGGAGCGTTTCGCCGACCGTCTGCCGACGCAGCTTTCGGGCGGCCAGCAGCAGCGCGTGGCGCTGGCCCGTGCGCTGGCGCCGCATCCCAAGGTGCTCTTGCTGGATGAACCCCTGTCGGCGCTCGACCTGAAATTGCGCCAGGCGATGCGGCAGGAGCTGAAGCAGATCCAGGCCGAGACCGCGATCACCTTCATCTTCGTCACCCACGACCAGGACGAGGCGCTGTCGATGAGCGACCGGATCGCAGTCATGTCCGAAGGCCAGGTCCAGCAGGTCGGCACGCCGACCGAGATCTACGAACATCCCGCCAACCGCTTTGTCGCCGGTTTCGTCGGCGATGCGAACTTCATCGAGGCAGAGATCACCTCACCGATCGGCGCCGAGGTGACCTGCCGGACAAAAGGCGGGTTGGACCTGCGCGCCAACGGGGCAAAGGCGCGGCCGGGTCAGCGCAGCGTGACGCTGTTTCTCCGCCCCGAAAAGGTGAGGCTTGCTCCGAAAGGGCAGGGCACCGTCGACGGCCAGGTCGAGACCATTCAGTATCTGGGCAATGCCTGCCTGATGGAGATCGGCATCGGCGAGGCCGCGCCGGTTCTGGTGTCCGAACGCATGGCCGATGTCGATCAGCCACGGCGTGCGGTGGGCGATCGTGTCGGCGTGGTCTTCGACCCGCGCGCGCTTCAGGTGCTGGAGGAGTGATGGCCAACCTGCCCGAAAACGCCGCCCTTCGCCGCACCCTGGCTCTTGGACCGGCCCTCGCGATCATCGGCATCTTCATGCTGATCCCGGTCATCATCATGGCGAGCTACTCGTTTCTGGAGGCGAAGTCCTTCGGGGGCGTGAACTGGGTGTTCTCGGGCGACGCCTATGTGCAGTTGTTCTACGAACGGATGCTGGACGACAGCCTGCGCCTCAGCCCCGGCTATCTGATCATCATCGGGCGATCGGTCGCGCTGGCCCTCGTGGCAATGGTCTGCTGCCTGCTCGTCGGCTTTCCGGTGGCCTGGTTCATCGCCCGACAGCCGCTGCGGCAACGCAACATGTGGATCCTGCTGATCACCATCCCGTTCTGGACCAACCAGCTGGTGCGCACCTTCGCCTGGATCATCATCCTCGGCCGCAATGGCGTGATCGAAGTACCGTTCCGCTGGACCGGGCTCTTGGCGCCGGAACAGACGCTGGGTCTGATGTACTCGAACTTCGCCATCACTGTCGGGCTGACATACACCTTCATTCCGCTGATGGTGCTGCCGATCTACGCCAGCCTCGAGAAGCTGGACTTCAGCCTCGTCGAGGCCGGCGCCGACCTCTATTCGTCGCGATGGGAGACGTTTTCCAACATCATCATCCCGCTGTCGAAGCCGGGCATCATCGCCGGTTGCCTTCTGGTCTTCATCCCCAGCCTTGGCGCCTTCATCCAGCCCGATCTTCTGGGCGGCGGCAAGAACCTGATGTTGGGCACGCTGGTGCAGTTCCAGTTCTCGACCGCGCGCAACTGGCCGTTCGGATCGGCCATCGCGATGATTCTTCTGGCCTTCGTGGTGGTGTTCCTGATGCTCTATGCCCGTGCCTCGCGCGGCAGCAAATCGCTGGAGGTGCATTGATGGTGGTCAGGGACAACACCATTCCGGCCGTCGCCCCCCGGCTAGGGGAGAAGAAGCGTCGCGCCTTTGGCGAGGTGCCGGGGCTGCGCACGCTGGCCTTCTGCTTTCTCGCCTTTCTCTACCTGCCGATCGGGGTCCTGGTCGCCTATTCGTTCAATGACGGCAATATCGTCATGGTCTGGACCGGCTTCAGCACCGACTGGTATGTCAAGGTCTTCGGCAATGCCGACATCCGCAAGGCGGCGCTGAACTCGGTCATCGTCGCCGTCTCGGCAACCGCCATCGCCACCACCTGCGCGACACTGGCCGCACTGGCGCTGGCGCGGGGCGGCGCGTTCCGGGGCAAGGGGGCCACCCTTGGCATCATAACACTGCCGCTGATGGTGCCCGAGATCGTGACGGCGGTGGCGACGCTGGTGTTCTTTTCCAGCATCGGCCTCAACCTCGGCCTCGGCAACGTGATCATCGCGCACACGACCTTCTGCATCCCGTTTGCCTTCATGCCGATCCGGGCGCGGCTGGAAGGGATGGACACCACGCTCGAACAGGCCTCGCGCGATCTTTACGCCTCGGACTGGGAGACGTTCCGGCTGGTCACGCTGCCCTTGCTGATGCCGGGCGTGCTGGCCGGCGCGATGCTCAGCTTCGTGATCTCGATGGACGATTTCATCATCACGCTGATGGTGGCGGGGGCCGGGGATACGACGCTGCCGGTCTACATCTACTCTATGATCCGCCAGGGCATCACGCCCGAAGTCAACGCGGTGTCGTCCATCCTGCTGTTGTTCTCGATCGTGATGGTCACCGCCTACTGGTTCACAACCCGGCAGAAACCGGGACCGAACGCACACTGAAACCAAGAAACCAACGGAGAGGAAGAATGAAAATCAAATCAATGCTCTGGACTACCGTCACGCTGACTTTCGCCGCCGGCATGGCTTTTGCGGAAGGCAAGCTGAACATCTACAACTGGACCGACTACACCTCGCCCGAGATGATCGAGAAGTTCGAGAAGGAAACCGGGATCGAGGTCACGCTCGACACCTACGATTCCAACGAGACACTTCTGGCCAAGATGCAGGCGGGGGCGACCGGCTACGACATCATCGTGCCCAGCCACAACTTCATCCCGATCTACATCGCCGAAGGGCTGGTGCAGGAGGTCGATGTCGCCGCGATGCCGAACTTCCAGAACGTCAAGGAACGCTGGCGCAACCCGGAATGGGACCCGGAGCAGAAGTACTCGGTTCCGTTTCATTGGGGATCGGCCTCGGTCGCCTACCGTCCCGACCTTTACGGCAAGAAGCTTGAATCCTACGGCGAGTTCTTCGAGCCTGCCGAGGAAGTGCGCGGTCGCATCAGCGTCTTCAAGACGCCCGAAGAGATCGTGAACCACGCGCATCTCTATCTCGGCCAGAAGTTCTGCAACGAAGACCCGGCCGAGATGCAGAAGGTGCAGGATCTGCTGCTGGCGCAAAAGCCCTATGTCATGGCCTATTCCTCCGAAGGCATGAACGACCGGCTGATCAACGGCGATGCCATCATCTCTAACCACTGGAACGGCTATGCCTACAAGGGCCGGCTGCTGGCCGAGGAAGCCGGCAAGGAATTGGTCTACGCCTACCCCAAGGAAGGCGTGATCGGCTGGGCGGATGGGCTGATGATCCCGAAATCGGCCGAGAACGTGGAGAATGCCAAGATCTTCATGAACTTCATCATGGACCCTGAAAACATGGGCATTCAGTCCAATTTCGCGGGATATGGCGGCCCGATCGAAGGGCAGGAGGCGTTCATGGATGAATCCCTGCGCAATGCGCCCGAGATCAACATCCCGGACGACGCGACGGTCGTGTTCTCCTTTGCCTGCAACGCCGACGCACAAAGCCTGATCGACCGGGTCTGGACCAACGTCCTGCGCTGATACCGACCGCGCGCCCGGAAAGCCCGGGCGCGCGACCGTACCAAGGTTCGGGTGATTGCAATTGCAACGGGCTTCGTCGGTTTCGAACGGTTTGCGTCGTGCCGCGATGCCCGGGACATGCTGGCCGAACAGGGTGTAGCTGTCGACGCATCGACGATCCATCGCCGGGTTTGCAGGTCCGGTTCGGAAATCCGCAAGCGGGCTCATGGTGCGCAGCGACGTCAAGGTGATCGGCGAAATCAACGACTGGCTGGCGCAGGAAGACGCAATCTGGCGCGTGACAGCGGGATCCTGCCCGTTTGCCCGGTTGGTGGAATTGGCCGTGTGATCAAGGACGCGACCGTCAAGCGTGACCGCCGCGACAGCCACGATCCGGTGCCCGCACATCTCGCGGGCTTCCTGACCGCTTGCAACTTCGCCCGAAGGCTCAACACCCTCAGCGGCCTCACGCCCTACGAATATGTCTGCAGTATCCGGGCTTCAGAGCCGGATCGATTCTGCGCCGACCCGATTCACCAGATGCCGGAACTGGACACCCAGGCCAGTTGTCAAGGTTCTTGCATGGCGTCTTAAGTTACGCAATTAGGTCGGATCGTGGTGTTCTGCTTGCGGCGTGCATCGATTTGGCGAACTCGGGCAGCGAACTCGGAAGGCTTTTCATGACTCTGAATCTGAAGGATTCGCGCAGCGACCCTGGCGCTTTCTCCGACCCTGATTCCGTTGATCTTCTGGCGCTTGCCCGGACGCTCTGGCGCGGAAGGCTGGTCATTCTCGCGATGACGACCGCCGCGATCCTGGCCGGCGGGGTCTATGCCTTTGTCGTCGCGACACCGGTCTACCGGGCGACATCCGTGGTGATGCTGGAAACCCGCGAAGGCTCGGTCGCCGGTCTTGACTCGGTCCTGGGCGGCCTTGCGGCTGATACCTCTGCCGTCAACACCGAGGTCGAAGTGCTGCGCGGCCGGACCCTGATGGGGCGGGTTGTCGATGAGCTGGGCTTGGTCGGCGACGCGGAATTCAATGCCGCGCTGCGCCCGGTGGACCTTGTCGCAGGCTTGCGCGCAACGATCATGGGCGGCGTGGCGGCGCCGCAAAGCCCGGAGGAAGAGGCCGCGACGAACCGCGCCGCGACCATCTCGGCGTTGCTGGAATCGGTCGCGGTGCGCAACGTGCCGAACAGCCTGGTCTTCCAGATCACGGTTCAAAGCCCCTCGGCCGGCAAGGCCGCGAGCATCGCCGACACGATCGCGAGGCTCTACATCGATGACCAGCTGAAGGTGCGGTTCGACGCCACCGAGGTGGCCACGGCCTGGCTGGCAACGCGCGTTGCCGAGTTGCGGGTTGCCTTCGAGAACGCCGACGCCAGGGTCCGGGATTTCCGCAATGCGACCAGCCTGATCGATGCCGAAACCCTGGCCGGGATGGACCGGCAGTTGAAGGAGACGCGCCGGCGGCTGCAGCAGATCTCCGAGCAGGTCGTCGCGAAGGAGGATGTCCTGGCCAGGATGGCGGCGCTTCGGGATCCGGTTGACCGGGCCGCAGCGACCGGCGACGAGGCGCTGATGCGGCTGGTGGGGCGGGTGCGTTCGGGCGAGGCGGGGGCCGAGGCGCAGCTGCTGACCGACCTGGGGCGCTTTCAGGTTCAGACGCAACAGGACCGGGACCGGCTTGCCCTGCAGGTGCAATCGCTGGGCGAGGCAGAGAAATCCCTGTCGGCCGACATCGAGCGGCAGTCGCAGGACCTGGCCGAACTGGAGATACTGGAGCGCGAGTCCGAGGCAAGCCGGGTTCTGTATGAGCATTTCCAGACCCGGCTGAACGAGACCTCGGCCCAGCAGGGCATTCAGAAGGCCGACAGCCGCATCTTGTCCGATGCGGTCGTGCCAAGCGCGCCGAGCGCGCCGCGCAAGTCGCTTGTGCTGGCGATGGCGGCCCTTCTTGGCCTCATGCTGGGCGCCGCGATCGTGCTTTTGCGCGAGACGATGGCCAACCGCATCCGCACCAGCCGCGAGCTGGAAGAGCTGACCGGACGGGCGGTTCTGGCACAGGTTCCGCTGATCAGGGAGAAGACGCGCAAGGGGGTTCTGGCCTATCTGGTGAACAAGCCCACCTCGGCCATGGCCGAAGCCGTGCGGAATCTGCGCACGGGCATCCTGCTGTCTTCGGTCGACCGGTCGCCCAGGGTCATCGTGATGACCTCGGCGCTTCCGGGCGAGGGCAAGACGACGACAACGCTGGCGCTGGCGCAGAACCTGACGGCGATGGGCCGCAAGGTGCTGGTGATCGAGGGCGATGTGCGGATCTGCTCGCTGGGCCTCTATTTCGACGATCTTCCGGCGGATTATCCCGGCGTGGCCGCGGTGATCAACGGCGACCATGGCCTTGCCGAGGCCGTCGTCCCGATTGCCGGATATGGCGACCTGCTGTTTGGCAGGAAGGTCGCGGTCAATGCCGCCGATCTGTTCTCGTCGCAACGTTTTGCCGCGCTGATCGAAGAGGCGCGCGCGTCCTATGACATCGTCCTGATCGACACGCCGCCCGTCCTGGTGGTTCCCGACGCAAGGGTGATCGCGCAACAGGCCGATACGGTGGTGCTCTCGGTGCATTGGGACAGCACCAGCCGGACGCAGATCCAGGAGGCGCTGCACCAGCTGGAAATGGTGAACATCCGCATCGCCGGGATCTCCCTGAACCGCGTCGATCCCACGGGCATGCGAAAATACGGCTATGGCGGAAAACATGCCGGATATGGCGGATATGCGTCCTACGGTAGCAAGTATATGGAAACTGACGGTCGCTGAAATGCCGGTTGACGCGGCAGGCGCGGCACAGATCGCGGCGTTGGGAAGAAGGGGTGTCTTCGCCCGGTTGATGGAGGGACTGGCCTTCGAGAGCACCGAGCAGAAACCGGTGATGATCGACGTTTGGCCAGTGCTTCGCCATTGGTCCGAGAACCGCTGCCGAGGTATCTCAAGGCGCTCCGCACGGCTTTGAGCCGGCAGGTAAAAGGGCGTGCCGGTGACGAGCGGGATCGCCTGATCGGGCGCCCGAAGGGCCGACAGAACACCAAGCTGCATGCCGTCACGGATGCCAAGGGGCGCGCGCTGCGGGTCTTCATGATGGCGGCCGCCTCTCGGCGATGCAGGCAACGCCTTTCGCGCAACAGGTCAGAGACCGCAACGGCGCAGCAGCCCTGCTGGGCTGCCAGCCAATTGCGGAATGGCTTTGGTCCCTTTCTCATGGTTCATGAACAAACCATTGCCGGGCAACGGACCGGGACTATGACACCGACCGATTCCGCGAAGTCCTGAAAGACAAGAGCATCAAACCCTGCATCCCGGGCCGGAAGCCTTGCGGGAGGACTCATCAAGTACGACCAGCGCTGTTACAAACGGGCAACGGGATTTGGCCTATGTTCGGTCGACTCAAGGAGCCGCCGCGGGTGGCAAGACCCTACGACAGATGCCCGCAAGTCTTTGTCTCGGCCGTCGTCCTTGCCGCCACCGTCATGTTCCGGCCTTGACGATCAATGAAGCACTTCTTGTCGACCATGTCGCCTGTGCCGAAAACCGGGTGATCAACGCGGTGTTCTTCGAACGCCGCAGGCCGAACAGTGTCGCCCCTCGCCCTGCGCGCCCGGCTGTCCGCAACAGGCCGTGCCATCGTCGCTCGGGCCGTCGCTCCAAGCCCGATCAGGAAGCCGCATTGACCATGGCCGAAAGGGCAGCGCGATTGTCGATCTGCAGTTTCTGATAGATTGACTGGGTCTGGTTTCTGACGGTGGCCGGGGCGAGGCCAAGGTGGCGCGCGACCTCTTTCGCGCTCTTGCCATCGGCAAGCTCGCGCGCCACTTCGCGTTCGCGGGTGGTCAAGAGGTCGAACCTGTCCAGCCGTCGCATCGTCAGTCGTCGCAGCCCCATGCCTTGAAAGCGCGGTGTGGCTTCGACCTGCACCGCAAGGTCCCGGTCATGCAGAATATGGGCGCCGGGGCTGCCGATCAGCCGGACCAGCTGTTCGGGCAGGCAATCGCCGGTCCAGCGCGGCCAGATGTCGCCGAACCGTTCACGCAGCGCGGGCAAGCCCAGAAGACCGATGCCGGTGTCCGACACCAGTATGGACAACGATCGGGGCGACGGGGCGCGGGCCGGCTCGCAGGTCGTCAGCTTCATCGCAGCGGAAAGCTGGTCGACCGCGCATTGCAGGAAATCCCGCTCAGGGTTTGACCACTGCCGGGCGCGGGAGCCGGTGCGGTAGGACGAGATGTAGAAGCTAGGGTAGTCGCCGTAGCGGCCAAACATGGCGGTGGTCATGCGGGTCAGGCCGAAACGGTCGGACAGGCTGGCCATACCGTCGGTCTGGCGGCGTTGGGCGCGATCATAGATCGCGGTCTTGCCGGGGTTTTCGATCATGTCGCGGCTGAGCAGGTCCTGCTCGGCGATGGTCTTCCAGTAGGCGTAAAAGCCTTCGGGCAGGTTCATCGTGGCATTTGCGAACACCTCGACCCGCTCGCTGCCCAGGGTTGCCCAGCCATACCAGGCGGCATCGAAGCCCAAGGTGCGCGAAAGGTCATCGACCGCCCAATTGGCCAGGCCCTCCGCATCCTCCTCAAGGCTGCGGGCCTGCATCTCGGTCACGAACCGAGAGAAGCTGGCGATGCCTGGTCCCATCGTTTCCCTTCGCGACGGCGGAGCCTGGCGCCAGAGCGTTTCATCCCCCGTGAAGGCGCTGCCTGGTAATTCCCCGTCCCTGAGGAATTCATTCAACACGTTCCGCATGATTCGGGCCACGTTGTTTTCGTCGCCATGGCAGGGCAGGGCCTGGCTCCCGGCGATGGAGCCGGCAGCACGGCAGGCGCCGTTTTGCGGCGTGGCGAAATAGATCAAGTCGCCGCGGACCTGGGCATCCTGCGTGCTGCCGCGGCCGGGAAAGGCGCCGGTGACTTCCTCGCCGACCAGCGGGTAGTTGTCGGACTGGTCGGAGGTGGAAGCGACCAAAAGCGTATGCGGCGGGGTGCCGAGGCCGAGTTCGTAGCGGTCAAGCCCGATCCCGCCCGCGCCGCCTGCGGCAAGGCCGAAGTCGCCGATGGGGTCTTTGTCGCCCAGCCCATCGAAGATCCAGGCGACACGCTTGTGAAAGCTGTCTGGCATATGCTCGAACGGCTGGCTTTCGTCCATGCCTTCGGCGGTGAAGCCAAGGCCGACAACATTTTGCGGCGCACGGCCCCGGTCGCGCCAGAGGCCGGATTTCTGTCCGGTAGAGGCCAGATACCCTTCGCCCGGTTCGGCCTGCCAGACGCGCGATCCGCTGTCGAGCTTGCCGACCTCGATGCAATGCGGCTCGCCTTCGCGGGTGCCGGTGACCCAGCTATACCCATTGCCGCCCAGATACATGATGCGGCCGCTCTGGCCCAGATAGGCCTCTGTCGCGCCCATCGTCTCTTCGGGATGGTATCCCGGATGGCTGCCGTTCAGCACCGCCTTGCAGGGCGCAAGACAGGCCAGCCCTTCGGCGTGCAGGTCGTGATCGGTGATCAGATCGGCCTCATGGCCCGCATGGTCCAGCCACCAGATCAGCGACAGGTCGGCGGGCAGCGCCCAGGGGAAGTTCATCGCCGGCAGGCGGTAGCGGGGGCGCAGGGTGATGATCGGGCATCGTCACGACGAACAGCAGCAGCCCGCGCCATCGGCGTGGTGGACATGGGTGGAAGGCCGAATTCTCCGAGCTTCTTCTATTCGAGATCCTCTCGCTCAGCACCGGGGTATGGGCAGTGATGGCCTGAGCGATTGGGGCCTCATAGCTGAGGTGTTCGCTGGAAAAGGCGAGGTAGGTGAAGGGGGCAAATGGAAGGCCGGCTTCGCCTTCGGCGTTGCGCGGCGGACGATGAAGGGAATGGCATCCTGCCCGCCGCCGAAGGTTTCTGGGCCAGCCGGTAGCTGTCCTCGCCGCGCCAGTCGTGGCCTGCCTGCAGCGCACCGGGCGGTTGACGCCGTGAAGGTGCAGCCCATGCCGGACGATGGCCTCGGCAAAAGCATCGTCTTCCCGCGCGGTTTGCAAGAGCATCCCGAGGCGTTCGGAGTTGACGGCGCGGAAGGTCAGCAGTGCCAGCAGCATCAGGGCAAAGGCCCCGGCAAAGCCCAGGAGAAGGCCGGGGCGTTGCAGGAACCGTTCGTCCGGGATGAAGCTGTCGACGTTGTTGATGGAGCCGTTCATCGGCGTCAGCGGTTTCTGCTTCTGCACGAAGATACGGCAGATTTCGGCGAAACCGATGGTGAGAAGGGTATAGTAAGACCCATCAGGCCGGGTGGAGGGCAGCGCCAGAAAGCCGCCGTCGATCAGGCCTGCAAGCCCACCGTCCGGGAACATGAAAGGCTATGCAAGGCCAAGATAGACATTCAGCGCAGCGCTGGCATAGGCGCCGACCCCCATCACCGCCAGCGTCGCCATGTTGAAGATGCCGGCGGTGCCGATGATCAGTGTCCACACCAGTTGATGGCTGTAAAGATGCAGAAGATCGACAGTTGGTCAGTGCAGAGTTCGACGGGAACGGGCCAGAGACCGCCAGCAGGATCAATGCAATTGCCCCCACAGCGGCTTCTTTTCCGCCAGATAGCCTTCCTGTTGCAAGGTCTTGGGGTTCAACCGCCACCGCCAATTCAACAGGTGGCGGCGGGTGAAGGGCAAGCGGTGGCGGGTCAGGGGAGTATCACCGCGGACGGGCGGCATTTCTTTCGAAGGGCGTTGGCCGATCTGAAAAAACCTGCGCTCACTCATTTGCGGGCCTTATCCAACATGCCGCCAATGCTGCGGTGCCGGATGATCAGGACAATGATGATGAAGACGAAGGTGCCGAACAGGACATAGCGCTGGCCTAGGAAGCGAATGGCGCCGATCATCGCCCGGATCTCCAGCCCCTTGCGGCTGATGCGCAGCCATACCAGCTCAAGGGCGAGGATCAAGGCAGTGCCAAGGATGGTGCCGATCTGGTCATAGCGGGCGGAGCGGCCATGGAGTTCCACCCTTCCAGTGCCGAAAATGCGGGGCAGGTTCTTTTGCTGCGGCCCGAAATACCACAACAGGATCTGCATGGTGGCCAGGTTGATCGCCAGCGTCACGATCAGGCTGCGAACAGGGAAGTTGGGCTTGTCGTGGATCGGCAGGAAGGCCGGCAGATAGACTGGCGCCCCCATCAGCGCGCCTGCCAGCGCGCCGACAGACAGCGTCAGCCCGGCCATGGCGAATTGCCCGCTGGGGTCTTGCCGAAGGCGGCGGCGAGAACCGGTTTTGCGCCTGCAGAGGCGGCCCAAGCGGCATATCCCGCCACCGCAAAGCTGGCGCCATGGGCCATGTTGATCATGCCGATCGACGACCATAACAGGCTGATGCCGATCGCGATCAGCCCGTGAACGATGGTGACAGAGATATCCATCAGTGCAAACTCACATGGCCAACATCGCCGTGCAGGCGACCGGCGTGCATTCCGATCATCCGGTCAACGCGGCCGGACAGAAGGGTGACTTCTGTTCGGCGATCACCACGGCGCGACCGGCTTGTGGCAGGCTGAACAGCGCCTCGATCACCGAGTCCGAGATTTCTGGGGCAAGGCCCGAGGAGGGCTCATCAATCCGGCAAAGCCGTGCATCGACCATCCGGGCGCGCCCAACGCTGACCATTCGGCGTTCGCCGCCTGAAAGCCGCCCGGCAAGAGCGTGTTCCAGAGTGCGAGAAGGGGGAAAGACGTCGAACGCCATCTCGCGCCGCTTTTTTCGCTCACACCAGGCAAGGGGAGGTGTAGGCGCCGCAATCCAGATGTTGCGCGACCGACAGGCCGGGGAAGATCGCGTCGCCTTGCGGGGCCATGGCCAGGCCTGCTCGGACCATGGCGGGTGTCTTGCGGCCAGGACCGGTGGACCGGGTTTCGCCACTTTCGGTCCCCAGAAGACGGATGGAGCCAGACTGCCAGCCGACCAATGAGGATATCGCGCGGAAAAGCGAGGTCTTGCCGGCGCCATTCGGGCCGACAAGGCCAAGCACCTCTCCGGGCGCGACCGAAAGCGAGACATCCGTCAGGATGGCCCGGCCGCCGAAGGAGCTACCGATCGCCCGGCAGCCGGAAATGGGGTCGTCCGGCGCCGTTTCGGTTGCGCCAGATCCAAGGCGCGGGTCGCAGGCCGGCCTGCTTCACCACGGCGGGCGAGATGATCGTGTGCGCGCCATCCTGCACCTGGAAGATCAGGTGGGCTTGCCCCGCGTCGAAATCGGACGGGTCCCGTGTGGCCCGGACCTTGGCTTGGATATTGAAGGTATCATAGCCCGATCCGGTATCGACCATGCCCATGGTGCCGGCATATCTCGCCATATAGGTCGCGCGGAAGGCCATGCCCGTCTCGTCGGCAGAGGTGCCGTGACCGAGCCCCGGATGAAGCCTTCGGCGGCGTCGCCCGCCAGATTCAGGAATTCGGGCTGCGGGGGTCCGTATTGCGGATAGACCAGGCTGCCCGGCGTCGGGCCCAGCGCGTACGACGGGGCGAAAGAGGTCAGTTCCGCCGCGACCCAGTGGCTGATCAGGATCACGCCGCAATCGGCCTCTTTCAGGGCTTGCATGACCGGAGTCCGGTCCTGGGCCGGAAACTGGATATCGGTGATCGCTCCCTGCTCCCACTCGCCCCCCGACTCGGCGATGGCGACCTGCGTGGCCGTGGAGATGACCCGAGGGTAGCCGATCTGTTCCTGCAGGATATGGACACGGTTGTTCTTCTGTGCCCAGCCAGCGGCCTTCTGGTCGGACATGAAGCAGATGAAGCCCGCACCATACCAGGTTTCTGCAACGTCGATCCAAAAGGTGTTGCGGTAATTCTCCGGGTTCTCGCGCACCGGATCGACCGCAGCCTGGCTGGTGTTGCCGTGCACTTAGGGCACGCCGATCAGGATCGGGTCGGCGCCAATGGCGGGCGCGGGAATCGAAGCGGCTGCCCGGGTGGCGGCCGAGGTCATCAGGAATTGACGGCGCTTGAGGGTCGTTCTGGCCCCTCCCGTGTTGCGTGACGGCCTGGGTCTTGCCGGTGCCTTTGGTGTCATGGGGCCCGCATCCGGCCCGCATGCAAATAATGCAAATGCACCATGCCTATTTCAGTCCGATGGCCCTGGCTTGATCCTCAAGCCGGCTGCGCTGGAAGGCGACGTAATCGGCAGGCGGCTGCTGTTGGCTGACGATCTCGAGGAACGGGTCTTCGACGGCTGTGCGGTGATCGGCAAAGGTCTCGATCACGGCCAGCCCGCAGAAGGGGACATAGCCTTCGGAGTAGCCGCCTTCATGCGCGGCCAGCAGGCGGCCACCGCACAGCTCCCCGGCCAGTGCCTTGATGCGCTGGGCCATGGCGCGGAAGGTTTCGGAATTGGCCTGCATCCGCGCCAGCGGGTCGAAGGCGTTGGCGTCAAGGCCCGAGGCCACGATGATGATCTGTGGCTGATAGGCCCGCAGGGCAGGGCCGACCAACAGATCGAAGGCATCCAGATAGGCCTGATGCCCGCCGCCCGGCAGCAGCGGGATGTTCAGGTTGAAGCCCTTCCCCTTGCCGGTGCCACGGGTTTCCACGCGGCCCTGATCGGTGGGAAAGCAGTTTTCCTGATGCAGGCTGATGGTCAGCGTATCGTCGCGGTTGATGAAACAGGCCTCGGTCCCATTGCCATGATGCACGTCCCAATCCACCACGGCGGCACGAACGGGGCCAACTTCGGCCCGCAAGGCCTCCAGCGCCAGAGGGATGTTGGCCAGCAGGCAGAAGCCCATCGAGGCATCGGGCAGGCAATGGTGCCCCGGCGGGCGCGACACCACATAGGCGTTGTCGGCGCGGCGGTGCCAGACATCGCTGACCGCTTGCTTGACCAGCCCCGCCGAGAGGGCGGCAATCTCGAAACTGCCATGGCCGAAGGGCGAATAGTGCCCGGCATTACCGCCGTTTTCATCCGACAGCGCCTTGAACTTGTCCAGGTAGGCGGGGGTATGGATCCGCTCCATCTCCGCTCGCGTCAGGGGCGGGGCGCGGCGCCAGGACAGGTGGTCGCCCAGGCCCGACACCTCGACCAGGTTCTTCAGCCGCCGCTTGGTCTCGGGACTTTCGGCATGGCCGGCACCCGACGGGGGCTGCAGGTAACCGCCCACCGGGGCGATGATCACATGTTCGCCGGTGGTGTGCCACAGGCAGCGTTCGTCGAAATAGAAGGCAGTTGTCATGGCGGGCCCCGTCGACTTTGACGGGAAAGTCTCGGGTGGAACCGGGATTCGATCCATAGTGCATTTGCACTATTCGCCGCACATGGCCGACCTCAGCCCTTTGCGCCTTGACCGCGTGCGAAGACATCCTCGTAGCGGACGATGTCGTCTTCGCCCAGGTAGGAACCGGTCTGGACCTCGATCAGCACCATTGGCAGCCTTCCGGGGTTTTCCAGCCGGTGCTTGACGCCCAGCGGAATGTAGACCGACTGGTTTTCGCCGATCAACTGGACCGCGTCGCCGATGGTCACCTTGGCGGTGCCGGAAACGACGATCCAGTGTTCGGCACGGTGGAAATGGCTCTGCAGACTCAGCGCCGCGCCAGGCTTCACCACGATCCGCTTGACCTGAAAGCGATCGGCCAGGGCCAGCGTCTCGAAATGGCCCCAGGGGCGGTGGTCGCGGGCGAAAGCCTCGGCCTGCCGGGCGCCCCTGGCCCGCAGGATCTCGACCGCCTGCCTGACCTCCTGCGACCGGCTGCGGTCGGCGACCAGAACGGCATCGTCCATCGCGACGGCGATCACGTTGCGAAGGCCGATCGCGACCAGTTCCACCCCCTCGCTGTCGGAACGCAACAGTGACTCCGCACAGTCGATTGCCGTCACCTCGCCCGAGGTGGCCACGCCGCGCCCGTCCGTCTCCATCTCCTTCGCAACTGCATCCCAGCTGCCCAGATCGTTCCAGCCATCGCCATAGGCCACGACCGACAGGTTCGCCGCGTGCTCCATCACCGCGAAATCTATCGACACCGCGCGGGCCTTGGCCCAGGGCGCCGGATCAAGCCGCAGGAACCCCAGATCCGCCCTGGCGTTTTCGACCGAAGCGCGCACCGGCGCCATCAGGTCCGGCGCATGCTGTTCGAAAGCGGCAATCATCGTGCGGGCGGTGAACAGGAAGATCCCGGCATTCCACAGGAATGTCCCTGCCGCCAGCATCGCCTCTGCCGTGGCCGCATCCGGTTTCTCGACAAAGCGTCGCAGCTGGACCGGCTGGTCTTCGGCCGGGGCCGAAAGCTCCAGCCAGCCGTAGCCGGTTTCCGCGTGGGTGGGCAGGATGCCGAAGGTCACGATCTGACCCGACCGGGCCGCCGCTACGCCCCTGGCCACGGCGGCACGAAAGGCGGCGGGGTCGGCGATGGCGTGGTCCGACGGTGTGATCAGGATCAGCCCGTCGGGGTCATCCGCCGCGATGTGCAGGCAGGCGGCCAGCACGGCCGGGGCCGTGTTGCGCGCATCGGGTTCGATCAGGACCGCGCCGGGATCGACCCCCGCTTCCAGCATCTGTTCGGCCACGATGAAACGGAAATCCGAACCGGTAACGACCAGAGGGGCTGCGAAATCCGGCCCCACCAGACGCAAGGCAGAGGCGGCGAACAGGCTTTGCCGACCCGTGAGCGGGACGAACTGCTTGGGAAAGCTCTTGCGTGACACGGGCCAGAGCCGGGTCCCCGAACCGCCGCAAAGAATGACTGGTGTTATCATGCTGCCTTCCTGGCGTTTTCTGCTGTTGGCCACGAACCCGGTGCCCTTGCCCGGTTGCGGTGCCGCCGCCGGGTGAAGCCTGACCCATTCAGGCCGGAAGTCCAGCCCCGGTCCCCGACGCCATGGCCTACCCGGCACGAATCGCGAAAACAAGCGGTCTTCATCGGTATGGCACCGCAGGCGACGGGCCTGCCTCCCGGCCCGGGCGGATCAGGCCCCGTGCTTTTCCTTCGCCGCCATCTTGCCGCGGATCACTTCGGCCGTGCGTTGATAATGCGCCACCAGCAACGCCAGGGCCTTTTCCGTGTCGCGCGCCAGCACTGCTTCGGCCAGAGCGGAATGCTCTGCCTGGATATCGCGCCCGCCGCGTCCGTCCGAGGCCAGCAGCGCCGGAATCCTGTAGCGTTCGTTCGCGGTGTAGAGCCGCTCGAAAAACTCCAGCATCCAGGGCGACCCGCAGCCCGCCAGCAGCGCACGGTGAAAGGCGTGATGGCGCTGCTCCAGCTCCGAGATGTCGGGCGTTGCTGCTTGCCGGTCGGCCTGCAGCTTCAACGCATAAAGCGTGGAGACGATGCTGGCGGCCCAGTCGTCGCCGCCCAGCCGGATCGCGGCCCGCAGCGCCTCGGTCTCGATCATCAGGCGCATGGCGAGGGCGTCCTCGAACTCGGCCAGCGACAGCGGTGCCACACGAAACCCGCGCAGGGATTCGGAGGTGACCAGCCGTTCGGCCTGCAGCCGGTTCAGCGCCTCGCGCAGCGGCGAGAACCCCATGCCGTAGCGTTCGCCAAGTTCGGCCAGCCGCAGCGGGCTGCCGGAATCGAACGCGCCCCGCACGATATCCTGCCGCAATCCGTTGTAGGCCTTCTGCGCCAGCGTCATGCTGCCCCCCCGTCGTCCAGGCCGCAAGCTAGACGCCGCCGCCGCATCCTGCAATTCCATAATTTTCGAAAATTCTGGTTGTCGTCGAAAAAACATTGCGTCATCCTGCCAGGATGCCGACGGGGAGGACCATCGATGGCGAAGGCAAGAGAGAACCACCGCGAGGATGTGGCCGGTCGCGCCAATGTCGAGGATACGCCGGAGCTTCTGGCCTACTACGACGAGCTGGAGACCTTCAACGCCGGCGCGCTGTGGACCGTGGCCAACAAGATCGAGCCCTGGGCGCCGCAGTCGCAATCGGTGCCGGTGGTCTGGCGCTACAAGGATCTGCGCGATCATGTGCTGCGCTCGGTCGATCTGGTGACGCCGGAAAAGGCCGGGCGGCGGGTGATCTACCTGAACAATCCGGGGCGGACGGATGTGGCGGCGGCGGTCGGCTGGCTCTACGCCGGCCTGCAGGTGATGAACCCCGGAGAAGTGGCGGGCGCGCATCGCCATTCGGCAAGTGCTGTGCGTTTCATCATGGAAGGCCGCGGCGCCTATACCGTGGTCGACGGCCACAAGATGACCCTTGGCGCGAATGATTTCGTGCTGACACCGAACGGCACCTGGCATGAACACGGCGTCTCGGCCGATGGTTCGATGTGCCTGTGGCAGGACGGCCTCGACATTCCCTTCGTCAACGCGATGGAGGCGAATTTCTACGAGGTCCACCCTGATCTCAACCAGACCGTCGGCCATGCCATTGACGACATGACGAAAACCTGGGGCAACGCGGGGCTGACGCCATCGGGCGGCGATTGGCAAAAGGGCTATAGCCCGATGTTCAAATACGAATGGAACCCGACCTATGACGCCTTGGGCAAATACGCCACCTGCACCGATGGCTCGCCCTTCGACGGGGTGATGATGGAATACGTCAACCCGGTGACCAACGGCCCGGTGATGCGCACAATGGGCGCCAGCATGCAAATGCTGCGGCCTGGCGAACACACCAAGGCGCATCGCCACACCGGCAGCTATCTGTACCACGTCGCCAAGGGGAGCGGTCATTCCATCATCAACGGCAAGAGGTTCGACTGGTCCGAGCGCGATATCTTCTGCGTGCCCTCCTGGGCCTGGCACGAACACGTCAACGGGTCGGCCAGCGACGACGCCTGCCTGTTCTGCCTCAGCGACCTGCCGGTGATGCGGGCGATGGGCCTTTATCGCGAAGAGGCACTCAGTGACAACGGCGGCTTCCAGCCCCTTCTTTGAGGAAACACACATGAAACTGGTAACCTACCGCGCCTCGGTCGAGGCAGAGGCGCGTCTTGGCGTTGTTCACGATGATCTGGTGGTCGATGTGGCCAATCTGGGCGCGGACTATGACGAAGACCTGCCCGACACCATGCTGGACCTGATCGACCTCGGCCGCCCCGCGCTGGATACCCTGCGCGCCTGCCTTGACGACGCCGAAGGCGCCTTCGCCCCCGGCACCGCCATTGCGCTGGCCAATGTCAGACTGCTGGCCCCGATCCCGCGGCCCAGAAAGAACATCTTCGGCATCGGGCTGAACTACGTCGAGCATGTCGCGGAAAGTGCGGCGTCCCTCGACACCTCGAAAGACCTGCCGAAACAACCCGTCATCTTCTCCAAACCCCCCACCTGCGTCATCGGCCCCGGCGATGCCATCGAGCATAACGCGAACATCACCCAGCAGCTGGACTGGGAGGTGGAACTGGCGGTCATCATCGGCACCACCGCGCGCCGCGTCACCCGTGAAGATGCGCTGAAACACGTTTTCGGCTATTCGGTGATGATCGACGTCTCGGCCCGCGACAACCGCCGTGCCGGGCAATGGATCTTCTCCAAGGGCATGGACACCTACGCCCCCTTCGGCCCCTGCATCGTCACCGCCGACGAGATCCCCGATCCGCAGACACTCGACCTCTGGCTGACGGTGAATGGCGTGGAAAAGCAGCGCTCCAACACCAAACACATGCTGTTCAACGTCGCCCATCTGATCGCCGATATCTCCAGCGGAATCACGCTGGAGCCGGGCGACATCATCGCCTCCGGCACCCCCGAGGGCGTCGGCGCAGGCCGCACCCCGCAGGAATGGATGTGGCCCGGCGATGTCGTGGTGGCTTGCGTCGAAGGCATCGGCACCCTCCGCCATCCGATCACCAATGCCACGCCCGAAGGTTGACAGCGCACCCCCTGCTGCCTTCCTCTGTGCAAAAATATCCCACGGGGGTGCGGGGGTGTGAAACCCCCGCTCCGACCCGTCCATCACAGGACACCGCATGATGACAAAGCCCTATACCGTCGCGGTCGTTCAGATGGCCGCACATCCAAATGACCCGCTGGCCACCGCCGAAGCCGCCGCCCAGCGCCTGCGCGAGGCTGCAGCCAAAGGTGCCAAACTCATCGTCTTCCCCGAGGCCCTGATCGGCGGCTACCCCAAGGGCGCCTCTTTCGGCGCCCCCATCGGCATGCGCAAACCCGAAGGCCGCGCGGCCTTCGCGCGTTACCACGCCGCCGCCATCGACCTTGATGGCCCCGAAGTGGCGCTTCTGGCCGAGGCCACCACGCAAACCGACGCCTTCGCCGTCATCGGCGTGATCGAGCGCGATGGCGCCACGCTTTACTGCACCGCGCTCTATTTCGATGGCGCCAAAGGCCTCGTCGGCAAGCACCGCAAACTGATGCCCACCGCCGCCGAACGACTGATCTGGGGCTTTGGCGACGGCTCCACCCTGCCCACCTTCCGGACCGAACTGGGCACCATCGGCGCGGTGATCTGCTGGGAGAACTACATGCCCGCGCTTCGGATGCACATGTATCATCAGGGCGTCAGCCTCTACTGCGCCCCCACGGCAGACGACCGCGACACCTGGCTGCCCAGCATGCAGCACATCGCCATGGAAGGCCGCACCTTCGTCTTGACCGCCTGCCAGTACATCACCCGTGCCGCCTACGGCCCCGAGCATGAAAGCGCGCTGGGAGACGACCCTGAAAAGGTGATGATGCGCGGCGGATCGGCCATCATCGGGCCCTTGGGCACCGTTCTGGCGGGCCCCGACTTCAGCGGCGAAACCATCCTTTACGCGACCATCGACCCCTCCGAGATCATGCGCGCCAAATATGATTTCGACGTCACCGGCCATTACGCCCGCCCCGACGTGTTCGAGCTGGTCGTCGACACCCGCGCCAAACCCGCCGTGCGGGAAATCTGATGCGCTATGACCTGGACGCGGTCGCCCCCGCCATTGCCTACAAACTGCTGGCGGCGACCACGATTCCCCGCCCCATCGCCTGGGTGGTCACGCAATCGAAAGACGGCGCCATCAATGCCGCCCCCTACAGTTTCTTCAACGTCATGGGCTCGGCCCCGCCCACCATCGCGCTGGGGCTGATGGCCGACCCGTGCGCGGCTTCAAGGATACCGCGCTCAATATCCTCGAAACCGGGGAATTCGTGGTGAATCTGGTGCCCGAGCGGCTGGTCGAAAGAATGAACCTGACCTCTGCCGACGCCCCGCGCGGAGTGGCCGAGCTGGCCTTGGCGGGCCTGGCCACCATCCCCTCGACCCATGTAGCACCGCCCCGCATCGCGGAAAGCCCGGTCTCCTATGAATGCGCCGCGCTGTCTTCGGTCGTCACCGGCCCCTGCCAGACTGTCGTCATCGGCCGCGTGTTGGCCGTGCATATCGAGGACCGCTACCTGCTGGATGCCACCCGCGCCCATATCGACACGCCTGCATTGGATCTGGTCGCCCGCTCTTACGGCAGCGACTACATCCGCAGCCGCGACACCTTCAAGCTGGACCGCCCGACCTGGGCGGGGTTGGTCGCGGAAGGTCGAGTCAAGCCTTGAACTCGTCCACTTTCGGCAGAACCCGAATCTTCGAAAATCCTGTTGGCAGCTCGGCGACCCGCATGAAAGCTTAACCTCAGAGTAAAGAAATCCGCCGCGACGCGAATCGTCAGCAAGGAAACGGCAGCCGATGTTGCAGGAACGCATCGAGGGCAAATGGCTTGCCGCCTTTCGTCGGGTCTTGGCCCTGAACGGCATCGGCAAGGGCACGCAAATCGCCATCCTGTCCGAAACCCAGTCGCGGCCCGTCCTGGTCCACCTCTGCGAACTGGCCGCCTATGACCTCGGCGCCGACTTCTGCATGATCCAGATGCCGACCCCGCCGCAATCCACGCCCGTCCCGGTGAAACCCACCGGCACCTCCTGGGCCATCGCCGGCAACCGCGCGGTGATCGAGGCGCTGAAGCTGGTCGAGGTGATCGTCGATTGCACCGTCGAGGGCATCATCCATGCCCCCGAATGGCCCGAAATCGAAGAGGCCGGCCGCACCCGCCTGCTGGTCATCACCAACGAGCACCCCGAAATCCTGGAACGGACCGAGCCGAAGGCCGAGCATGGGCCAAAGGTGGAACTCGGCATCCAGATGCTGCGCGAAGCCTCGGAAATGCGGGTCACCTCGGCCCTCGGCACCGACCTGACGGTGAACCTGAAGGGCGCGCCTTGCGGCGGCACCGCAGGCTTTGCCACCACCCCCGGCGCGGTGGCCCATTGGCCGGGCAGCCTGTGTCTGGCCTTCCCCGGCCAGCATGCGGTGAACGGGCGGATCGTGATGGGCGTGGGCGATATGAACCTGACGTTCAAGACCTGCCTGACCAGCCAGATCGACTTCACCATCGAGGATGATTTCGTCACTGCCATCAAGGGCGACGGCATCGACGCCCTGCATTTCCGCGAGTACATGGAGGCCTGGGGCGACCGCAACGCCTACGGCATGTCCCATGTCGGCTGGGGCATGCACCCCGGCGCGAAATGGGTATCAGCGGCGATGTATGGCAAGCGCGACATGCAGGTGGTGGAATTCCGGGCGCTGTCGGGGTCATTCCCGTGGTCCACCGGCGCCAACCAATATGCCGGCCGCTTCACCCAAGACCATTTCGACCTGCCGATGCGCAACTGCACCATCGCCCTCGACGGGCGCGTCGTCGTCAAGGACGGCATCTTGCAAGGAGACCTCGCATGACCGAACAGCGCCCGATTTCAACGGTGATGCCGATGAGCCAGCCCGGCGACTATTACGACCTGTCGCGAATCCGTCCCGAAGTGCTGAAGGTCCTGAACCGGGTGAATGAGATCGGCCCGCGCTTTGCCGAACGCGCCAGGGGTGTGGACGACGACGCCTCTTTCCCGGTGGAAAACTACAAGGACCTGGCGGATGAAGGCTTCCTTGGCCTGTCGATACCGCAGGAATTCGGCGGCTGGGGCTTTTCCATGGGCGAATACGCCATGGTCGGCGCCGAGATCGGCAAATACTGCGGCGCCACCGCGCTGACCTTCAACATGCACAACGGCTCCATGGCCTGGTCGCGCTACATGTACGACATGCCGAACCTGACGCCCGAGGAAAAGGCCGAATTCGGCCCGCTGCGCGAACGGCAGTTCCTGCGGGCGATCAAGGAACGCGCGATCTATTCGCAGCCGATTTCCGAGGGTGGGCAGAACTGGACGTCGAAGCCGAACCAGACCCAATGCCGCGCGGTCGAGGGCGGCTGGAAGATCAACGGCTTCAAGAAATTCGCGTCGCTGGCCGGCTATTGCGACTATTACACCATCGTCTGCACCGAGGTGTTCGAAGGGCAGGAGCCCCGCCACGAAGACACCATGCTGTTCGTGGTGCACAAAGACACCCCCGGCCTGACCGTCAAGGGTGACTGGGATCCACTGGGCATGCGCGGCACCAACAGCCGCGATCTGTTCCTGAAGGATGTTTTCGTGACCCGCGAAGACCTTCTGATCCCGCGCGGGATCTTCGGCAAGACCCTGCCCAACTGGCCGCATATGATGGCCACGCTGTCGCCGACCTATATGGGCGTGGCGCAGGGCGCCTATGATTTCATGGTCGCCTATCTGAAGGGCCAAGAGCCCGGCCAGCCCCCCATTGACCGCCGCATGTATGCGACCAAGCGCATCACCGGGGGCAAGATGTATGCCCGTCTGGCCAACATGCGCGCGCTGTGGTGGCAGGCCTTTGGCGAGGGCAAGGGCTTCCCGACCAAGGGCGAGGTGATGCGGATGTATGCCGCGCAGTATAATGTGATGGAGGGCGCAAGAGATTGCAGCCCTGGCGATCCGCACCTGCGGCGGCCAGTCGATGCTGAAATCCCTGCCACTGGAGCGTATGTATCGTGACAGCCGTTGTGGCGCGCTGATGCTGCCCTATACCTCTGAAATCATGGAGGACTATCCCGGGGTTCTGGCGCTGTACGAAATGGACGAGCTGGGCACCGCCCCCGGTGACGAAGGCGGCGCGCGCAGTTCACTTTGGCGGGACGAAAGCGGCAGTCTGAAGGGTCTGCGCTGATCCATGTCGCGCGAAATGGTTCAGGTTCACGGCCATCTTACCGCCGCACCGGATGCGGTCTGGCAGGTGCTGCGCGATTTCGTGGGGGCCTGGCACCCGTGGATCGCCAGCATCCGCGCCGAAACCGGGCACCGGGGCGCGCCTGTGCGGGCCTTTTCCGTGACGGGCGAAGACACGCTTTACCGCGAACAACTGACCTGTTTCTCCGACACCGACCGCGTGCTGGGTCATACGCATCTGGAAGGCATCGTGGGCTGCGAGGCCTACGATGCCCGCCTGACCGTCACCGCAGCAGGAGCGGGCGGCAGCATCGTCGGCTGGACGGCCACCGTGCGCGCCGGCGCGGCCCGGCTGGGGCCGATCTGCGAGGGCACCAAAGCGGTGTATGAGGCCGGGATCGCCACCTTGGCCACGACCACGGCCAGCCCGGCAAAGGCCGAGGCCCTGCCTGCGCCTGTTCCGGTTGAAACCTTGCTGATCGACGATCTGCCCCGGCTGTCGCTGACGCCCGATCTGGGCGACAGGCGGCTGTGCCTGTTCCTTCACGGCATCGGCGGCGCGCGCGGCAATTGGCAGGCACAACTGGAAACCGCCGGAACCGTCATGCGCTGTGCCGCGCTGGACCTGCGCGGCTATGGCGACAGCACGCTGGGGCCGCAGCAATCCACGGTTGATGACTATTGCGCCGATATCCTGCGGGTGGCCGAGGTGCTGGGCGCCAAACGGTTGGTGCTTGTGGGCCTTTCCTACGGGTCATGGATCGCCACCTCATTCGCCATGCGCCACCCGGACATGCTGGATGGCCTCGTCCTGTCCGGCGGCTGCACCGGCATGTCCGAGGCCGGCCCGGATGAAAGCGAAGCCTTTCGCATCAGCCGCGAGGTGCCCTTTAACGCCGGCCAGGTGCCGGCCGATTTCGCGCTTGCCGTGGTCAAGGTTCTGGCTGGCCCCGCCGCCAGCGAAGCCACCTGCGCCGCGCTTTTGCACAGCATGGCCGCGATCCCCGCCGCCACCTACCGCGACGCGCTGATGTGCTTCACCAATCCGCTGGATCGGTTCGATTTCTCGAAGCTGGTCATGCCCGTCCTGTTGATGACAGGCGCGCATGACTGGCTTGCCCCTCCGGCAGAAATCCGCGCCGTCGCCGGCCGCATCTGGGACAATGCCCCCCGCCCCGACGTGAGGTTCGAGGTGATCGGAAATGCCGGCCATGTCTGCAACGTCGAACAGCCCGAAGCCTACAGCCGCCACTTGCTGGCCTTCCTGGCCCGCCAGCAAAACCGCCTGGACCGCGAGCGCCGCATCCTTGACGCTGCACTCAAGGTCTTTGCCGAGGCGGGCTATTCCGGCACCTCGACGGACACCGTCGTGACCGAGGCAGGGCTGACCAAATCCACGCTCTACCAGTATTTTCCCTCGAAAGAGGCGCTGTTCCAGGCAATGATGCTGGGCAAGCGCGACCGGATGCGGACCGTCTTCGACCACCCGTCGGGGCGGGGCATGGTGCACGATCTGCACGGCTTTGCCTGGGACTATGCCGATACCGTCATGCGCCCCGAGATGCTGGCACTGGCCCGGCTGATCATCGGCGAAGTGCAGCGGTTTCCCGAGATCGGGCAGGTCTATCAGGCCTCTGGACCGGACCTGCCGTTGCGCATCATCATGGATTACCTGATCGCCCGCCGGGCCGAGGGGCGGCTCGTGTTCGACGATGCCGAACTGGCGGCGCAGGACTTCTGGGGCCTGATCCTGTCGGCCCCGCGCACCAGGCGCTCTATCGCCCTGACGAGCCGCCCACCCGGCACCAGCTGGCCCGCTATATCACGAACGGCCCGCGCATCTTTCTGCGCGCCCATTCCACCGCGCCCGAGGACGACCTTGCCGAACTTCAGGCGCAAACCGCCCGACCGACCGCAACAGGGGACAAGATGACGCTTGACGACTTTCTGGCCGATCCTGCCAGCCGCTTTGCCACCGTCGCCATGGCCGACACCAACGGTCTTCTGCGCGGGCAGATGGTTTCGGCTTCCAGCCTGCAGGGCATCGCGAAGAACGGCATGGGCATGGCGCCCGCGCAACTTGCGCTGGACCCGACCGACGCGATGCTGACCATCCCCGGCGTCAACGATGACAGCGGCGATTTCCACGACGATCCGTTGCAGGTGGACCCAGGCACAGTGCGTCGCCTGCCCTGGTCGAAGCCCGGCCACGATCTGCGGGTGTTGTCGAACTACACCGGGGCCTCAGCCGAAATCGGCCCCCGGTCGATCCTGAAGAAGGTCATCGCCAGGGCCGCCGAAGCGGGCCTCGTGCCGAAATACGGGATGGAGCTGGAATACACCCTGTTCGACGAAACCCCGGAAAGCGCGCGCGCCAAGGGCTATCGCAACCTGAAACCGGCCACGATGCACGCCAGCCACGACCTGATCCTCTATCAGGTGGTGCAGACCGAATGGTATGAGGCGATCTCGGCGATCTGCGAGCCGTTGAAGATCGACCTGGCCAAGATGCACGAGGAAATCGGTGCCGGCTTCATTGAAGCCTGCATCGGTGCCGGCGAAGGTCTGGAACCGGCCGATCAGCTGGTCTTGCTGAAGAATTTCATTCGCGCGCTGGCCCTGCGGCAGCGGCGCAGCGATACCTTCATGCCGCGCTGGAATGAACAGGCCGACAGCCAGTCGATCCACCTGCACGTCAGCCTGAAGGACCGCGAGGGCCACCCGCTGTTCTGGGACCACGGCCAGAAGAATGGCGTCAGCCAGACATTCCGCCACTTCCTTGGCGGCTTGCAGGCCCATATCGGCGACATGACCCTGATCTTCCAGCCCACGGTCAACAGCTATCGCCAGTTTACACCCGGCACCTTCGCACCGCCCGGTCTGACCTGGGGCTATGAAAACCGCACCACCTGTTTCCGCATCGTCGGCCATGGTGCGGGGTCCTTGCGGGTGGAGAACCGCCTGCCCGGCGCGGATTCCAACCCCTACCTGATCGCCGCAGCCACCATTGCCGCCGGCGTTGCCGGGATCGTCGACAAGATCGAGCCGGACGATGAGACCATCGGCTCGGGCTATGCGCAGACCCCTTCGCGCGACTTTGCCCGCAAGATGCCCGAGGCGATCGACCAGCTGCGCGGATCGGATTTCGTGAAGGATTGGCTGGGCCCGCGCTTCGTCGAGGCCTTCACTGCAACCCGCGAATGCCAGCACGACGAACTCCGCCGTCGGGTGCCGGACGTCGAACTTGAACGCTTCTTCGATCTGGGATGAAGAAATGAGCGACCTTCGCGCCGCCTTCATGGAAGGCATGAGCCGGGCAGCGACCTTCGTCGCCGTCGCCACCACCGACGGGCCGGGCGGCCGTGCCGGGGTGACGATCTCGTCGCTCACCTCGGTGTCGGCCGATGGCGAGCATCCCTCGCTTCTGGCCTGCATCCACCACATGTCGCCCGCCGCAACGGCGATCCTGAAGAACCGCAGCTTTTGCGCCAACCTTCTGGCACAGGACCAGCAAACGCTGTCGGACCTGTTCGCCGGGCGCAGCGGCGACGACCACGCCACCCGTTTCGACCGCGTCGCGTGGGAGGCCGGGCCGCTGGGCCAGCCCAACCTGACCGGCGCCAGCGCTACATTCGAATGCCGCCTGGCAACCGCGCTGTTGTGGGAAACGCATCACATCATCTTCGGGCGGGTCACCGACGTGCGGCTGTCGGACAACCCCGAGGCCCTGCTTTACGGCCAAAGGGCCTATCGCCGCGCTATACATCTGCCACCCGATAGTTAAGATGTTAACAAACTTGACCGCGCGAACGGCAGGCAACGACGGGAGACCGGCAGCAAGACGGCACCGGGAACCTGCCAGGAGGGAACAATGACAGACATATCCACAACCGGGGCGAACCGCTGCGCCGAAATTCGCTGGGGCTGATCGCCGTCACCTTCATGGTGATCTCGGCCGCGGCCCCGCTGGCGGGCGTCGCCGGCGCCATGCCGCTGGCGTTCCTGCTGGGCAACGGCACCGGCATTCCGCTGACCTTCATCCTGCTGACCCTCGTGATGCTGGCCTTCGCCGCCGGTTATGTCGCGATGAGCCGCCATGTCACCAACGCCGGCGCCTTCTACGCCTAGGCCGCGCGGGGTCTTGGCGGGCACGCCGGGGGTGCCGTCGCCATCGTGGCGCTGGTGGCCTCCAACACCATGCAGTTCGGCCGGATCGGCCTGCTCGGCGGCATCGCCGCAGGTGTGTTCAGCCAGTTCGGCATCATGCTTGAGTGGTGGGTCGGGAGCCTGATCGTCGTCGCCCTCGTCGGCATCCTCGGCTATCGGCAGGTCGACCTGTCGGCCAGGGTGCTGATCGTGCTGGTGGCGCTGGAATACCTGATCGTCTTCGTCGTGACGCTGGCCATCCTGTTTTCCGGCGGAGCCGAGGGGGGCTGGCGGTCAACATCGTCGACCTGCAGGCCTTCAACTCCGGCTCGCTGACCGCCGCGATCCTGTTCTGCCTGGGCTCCTTCATCGGGATCGAGGCAACCACGATCTACGACGAAGAGGCCCGCGACCCGGAAAAGACCATTCCGCGCGCCACCTATCTGGCGGTGCTGATGATCGGCGTCTTCTTCGTCTTCACCACCTGGCTGATGATCGCCGGGATCGGCTCGGTCGTGCAGAGCATCGGCGCGCTGATCGTGCTGGCGATCTTTGCCGGGCTGGGGCTGGACCCTATCCTGAACATGTTCACCTGGATCAGCCAGATCGGCACCCTGGGTGTGATCGGGATGATGTGCATAACCTCGCTTTCGGTGATCATGTTCTTCCGCAAGACCGGCATCGCCGCCTCGCCGGTCTCGACAGTGGTGATGCCAGTAATCGCCGGGGTGATCATGGCGGGACTGTTCGTCTTCATCTTCGCCGACTTTGGCGACCTGACCGGCACCACCGGCGGCGCGCTGGGGTGGATCCTGCCCTCGCTGAACCCTCTGGGCGCGGTGATCGGCGTACTTCTGGCCGAGCGGCTGAAATCGGCCGACCCGGCGAAGTTCGCGCGGATGGGGCAGAACCAGAAGTAAGCCGACCGACCTGAGCAAAATGCCCCGGCACCGCGTTGCGTCGGGGCACTTACGCTGCCCGCAGGGCGTGGCAGAAGGGATCAGTCGCGCCAGCGCGCGAAGCCGAAGCCCATGTAGTCGCGGGCATAGGCGTCTTGCGCGGCATCTTCCAGCGCAGGATCCCAGATTGTGTCCAGCGCTTCGGCCGCCGCGCGGTCCAGTGGCGCAGCGGGTGCATCCTCGATCCCCGACTCGGCCGCAAGGAAGGCCAGCCCCTCGGTCATGCGGTCTTCGCGGACCACCATGTCCGGCCCCTGGAACCCGGCAAAGCCCTGCAGGATCGCGGTCTGGCTGGCCCAATGCGGCGAAACCCTTTGCCCCGCCTGCCCCGCCACCGACAGCCTGACATAGCGCAGGAAGGCAGCGAACGTCTCGCGGTGCTGCGCAAGGTCAAGGAAGGGCTGGCCGGGCGGCGGCAGGTCGGCCTTCTGGCTGCGGACCAGGCTGGCGCGATGCTCTGCCAGCCTGCCCGAAACGATCTGGGTCAGGAACGCCTGATGCGCCCGCAAAAGGGGGTGCCGGATCACTGTAAAGCTGCGGTGGCCGGGGTTGACCTTCTTCCACTGCCGCAGGGTCTTTTGCACGAAATCGCCAACCAGCCCGCCGCGCCCCAGCCGCACCATCCAGGCCTGGACATGCGCTTCCGGCCCCGACCGCACGGGCATGTACAAAAGCCCCGCCCCTTCGACCGCAACGAAGGACGGTATCGCAGGCGGCCTGCGCGGTTCGAAATTCGGCGTGCGGGCCAGGTTGAACCGGTCCAGCCGGGCCAGCGCGGCCTCCATCTCGGCCGGGTTCACCACCTTCTCGCCGATCCCTTCGGGGTTCTGCTTTTTCAGCTTGTCGTCCGGCGCGTCCAGCCGCCCCTCGACCCCCAGCCAGCCTGCAAGGCCGTTCAGCACCGCGACATCCTGAATGTCGTCGTAGTCAATGTAGAACGCCGTCTGGCCGCTGGTCTGCAAGCCGTGCATCAGCCGCACCTGAAAGGCCTGCAACGCCTCCATGTGCCGCTCGAACTCGGCAGCGTCAAAGCGGGCCTGCGCGGTCTTCAGGTTCTTGGCGTTGGTCAGCTTCCACTGGCCGGTGGCCTGCGCGATCTTCCAGCTGACATAGCTTTCGACCGGATTGCGGGTCAGGATGATCTTGGCACAGGCCGGGTCTTCCAGAAGGTCGGGCAGGATGCGCGGGTCGTGATCGTGGAAGTAGCGAAAGCCGGGCAGGCCGGGCGTCTTGTCGCGCAGCCGTCGCAGCAGGACGCGCGGGTCCTGTTCGCGCAAGGCCAGATCCACGCCGAACATCTCGGTCTGGTCCTTCTTGCCGATGAAATGCGGGTTGAACACCTCGCCCAGGCAGGCCACGCCGGGCAGCGCGTTCAGATTGGCCTCGAGAAAATTCGAGCCGGTGCGCATTTCGGCAAACAGCACGAAAGAGGTGAATTTCGCGGCCAAGGGGTCACTTCACCAGATAGGGCCGGGCACGTCGGCCCGAGGCCGAGGGCAGGTCCGGTCCGGCAGGAAAATCACCCATCAGCACCGGCTGCATGCCCTGATTGCGCAGGTTTTGCAGGAACTGGCCGAAGCCCGCCAGATCGACCATCCGCGGCACCTCGGTCAGCCGCCGCATGGCGCGCGGGCTGATCTCGTCGACCAGGGTCTGCAGGGGTTCCATCGGGCTTTCGATGAACTCGGCCAGCGTCCAGATGCGCACGCGGGCCTTGACGTTGGAGGCGCGCAGGATGCCAAGGAACTCGGATTCCACCCGCTGCAACCGGGCCGCTTCGGAGCGGATGTCGCTGAAATTGCGATTGGACTGGAACAGCGGAATCGCGAAGGCGCCCGAGATGACCGAGATCTGGGCATTCGGATCGGCGGCGACGAACTCGGCGATCTTCTGGTTGTCCTTCGGACCGAACTGAAAGCACTGCCTTTCGCCGCGCGTGTTCCAGATCAGGTTGGTCAGGAAACTGCGGGGGTTATAGTCGCGCAAGGCGGCGCTGTCCGAAAGGCAGCCGTTGTAGATGGTGGCACCGCCGGCGTATTCCACCCGATCGGGCGCAAAGATGTGGCCATGAACGCGGGTTCCGGCGACCTTGGAAAGCCAGGTGTCGAAATTCTCGAACACCTCGGCGAAGCCTTCGAAAATGGAATAGGGCGCGGCGGTGCGGCCCTGTTCCCATTCGCGGTTGGGAAAGCGCGACTGCATGTAGAGGCCCGCACGTCCCGTGGTGCGCCGTTCGACCGCCTTGGCGAAGAGCCGGTCGATCTTGCCGGGGTTCGGCTCCGCCCGCGGCTCCGACGCCGCATCGGGCGACAGGAAGGTGTCATACAGCCTTTCCGCCTGCGGCCAGATCTTGCGCGCGATGAAGCAATCCGACCGCTTCAACAGCTGCAGGTGGTCGTCGTAGAAGATGTGCGGCTTGCCCTGGAAATCGAACTTCGACAGCGTCAGGCTGCGGCTTTCGACATTGGTCGAGACCTGTCGCACCAGCGTCTGGAAATAGCTTTCGTCCGGGATCCAGACCTTGCGGAAGTAGCGGTCGTATTCCTCGCGCTCGGGTCCTTCCAGAATGGCGGACAGGGTCTGGCGGGTCAGGCACCACCATTGGCTGCCCAGATGCGGCACGATGCCGGCCGGCATCTTGCGGTGGACACGCAGAAGGCGCTGCAGTTCGACATAGGTGTCGAACAGCAAGCGGTGCTTGCGCCACGAGAACGGGAAGCGCAGCGTAAAACGCTCGAAGTTCAGCCCGCCAATCGTCCAGCCCACATCCGCAGTGGTGACGCTTTCGATGAAATCGGTGCGGGGGCGGTCGTTCAGATAGTCGCGCAACTCGTCCACCGGGCGCAGCGGCAGGCAGGAACCAGAGGCGAGGTAGACATGCCGCACCTCGGGGAAATCCGTCAGCATGACGCTGCCGGCGGCCTGCGTGGCGGCAACGATGCCCCAGGTGCCCCATTCGCAGGCATGGCGCGGCGAGAAGCGGATATTTTCCAGATCGGCCAGATCGGCGCGCAGTTTCTCGGCTGCGGCGTTGGGGCTGCGCTTGTCGACATGGATCACAACCGGGCAGTCGCGCGTGGCCCAGTAGCGCGCGATCTGGGCGGCGCGGTCCAGCGCGGTGTGGCACAGCATGACGAAGCCCAGAGTCATCCTGCGCACCTCATGCCCAGTTCCCCTTCGACATCAGGCCCAGAATCTCCAACTGCCGCCAGTTGATGTACTTCTCGCTCCACTTGCACCACATGTCGGGCTGGTCCTTCAGCCCGTCACGGTAGGCGCGGTATTCATGGCTGTTGGCGTAATGCTCGCCGCGCGCCATTTCCTCTTCGGCCTTCAGTGCGAAGGTATCGAGGAACTTGGCGTGCAGAAGGCAGCCAGAGGCCTTTTCGCCCCCCCATTCGTCGAACACCAGGTTCAACCCGCGCGGCAACAGCATGTGGGTGGACGACACATAGGCATAGCCCTTTTCCCACTTCACCAGCGGGATCTTGTTCAACGCGGGTGATTTCTTCGGCTCGTCGGCAAAAAAGGTGCGGGTGCGCGGGCCACCCTGGATCCACAGGTTGCCAAAGCCCCAGTTGCGCGCGATGGAATAGTTGCCGCTGTCGAACCATTGCGCAATCTCGAACGGGTTCTGGCCTTCGCGGTAGGGTTGATCCTGGATGGCGCCCTTTGGATACATGTCCAGCAGCATCGAGGCGAAGGTCCGGATCTGGCTGGAATCCAGCCAGTCGGTCAGCGCGCGCAAGGGGCGTGTTTCGCAAAACGGGTAGATGAAGAATTCGTCCACATCGACCGTCAGGCACCAGTTGCCGCTGCCATAGCGGCGCAGAAGGTGGGTCAGCCAATCCATGCCGAAGCGGGCGCGCTTATAGCTGGCCCTGGTGGTCCAGAGCGAGACATCGGGCTGGCGCGCCAGGTATTCGCGGCTGCCATCGTCGCTGTCATTGTCGACGATCAGAAAGTGGTCGACGCCAAGGTCCCGGTAGTATTGCAGGAAATAGGGCAGGCGAACCTTTTCGTTGCGCAGGCAGGTGAACAGCAGCATCGGTTCGGGCCGCACCCCGGCGATGCGGTTGGACACCGGCCGCAATTCCCGCCGACGCAGGAAGGCACGGCCAAGCAGCCGCTGACGGCGGACGCGCAGCCGATATGATCCAATCACGCCCAAGCCTGGCACCTGCCGTTGACCGACCCGATGGAAGAAACCCTAGCGCGAAGGTCTTGCCAAAGCGTTTCCCGCCTTGCCCCGCGAGGTGTCCTTTCCGTCAGGCCTGTCGCCATTGTTTCCCGATCTGCCCTTCGTGAGTGGGAATCTAGAATGTCGGCCAAAGGAAGTAAACAATCCGGGGCAATTCCGCGGCAATAGGGCAGCAAAATCACATCCAGCCCCCGCGCGAGATCAGGCCCATCGCCTCCAACTGGCGCCAGCCGGAGTAGCGGCGCGAGGCGGCGCAATGCAGAACCGGGTCGGCGATCAGCCCGTCGTAATAGCCGCCGAACCTTTCGGGGTCGGCGAAATGCTGGCGGCGGCCCTTTTCCTCGGCCGATTTCGTGACGATCGTGTGCAGAAATTTGGTGTGCAGGAGCGCGCCGGAGGTCATCTCTCCCCCCGTCTCGTCGAAGACGGCGTTAAGCCGGGCAGGCAGGATCGAATGGGTGGAATTGAAATAGGCATAGCGCCAGTGCCATTTCACCAGCGGCACCTTGTTCAGCGTCGGCGCGCGGCGGGGGTCTTCGGCAAAGAAGGCCCGAGCGCGCGGCCCCCCCTGGATCCACAGGTTGCGCAGGCGGGGCTGCACCTGAAGGCTGTAGTTGCCGCCATCGAACCATTGCAGAACCGAAAGCGGGTCGCCCGCAAGGGCAACTTGTGCGGAAGACAGCGGCCCTTCGGGATACATATCCAGCATCAGCGCACCGAAGCTGTCACGCCCGCAGCTTTCCAGCCACCGCGTCAGGGCCGGAAGCGGTCTGGTTTCCCAGTTCGGATAGACCAGCAGTTCGTCGGCATCCAGCGTCAGGCACCAGCGCCGATGCCCGTGCCGCAGCAACAGCCAGTTCGTCCAGTCCAGCCCGAAACGGGACTTCTTGTAGCTGGCTCCGGTGGCCCAGAGCGAGACGTCCATCTGGTCGGACAGGAACCGAACGGTGGAATCGGTGCTGCCGTTGTCCACGATCAGGAAATGGGTGACACCCAGCTGGCGGTGATGGCGCAGGAAGTATTCCAGCCGGTCGGCCTCGTTCCGGACGACCATCACGCACAGGATGGCGCGGCGCGGCAGCTGTCGGGTGCGGTCGATCACCACGCGCAGCTCTCGTCTCTTGCGGATGGCGCGGGCGATCAGCACCCGGCGTCTGGCCCTTAGCCGCCAGGCCTGCCAAAGGCCGCGCAGGTCGCGTCCTGCCCGGGGCGGCAGGTCGCCGATGGCAAATGCATGGGGCGGCGGCCCCATTGCGCTATTGCGCCGCCTGTCTCTGGACGATCATGTCGTTCAGATAGGCGCCGAATTCCTCGCACAGGTCGGGGCGCGACAGGCCGAAGGCAACGGTGGCCTGCAAGAACCCGGCCTTGGAGCCGCAATCGTAGCGCTGGCCCCGGAAGCGGTAGCCATAGACCCCGGCCTTGCCACCCACTTCCTCGGCAATCGCGTCGGTCAGCTGGATTTCCCCGCCGGCGCCCTGCTTCATCCGGTTGAGGTTGTTCAGCACCTGCGGCGTCAGGATATAGCGGCCGATCACGGCCAGGTTCGACGGTGCCTCTTCGGCCTTGGGCTTTTCGACCATTCCTTTCACTTCGACGATCGCGCCGAGGTCGTTCTTGATATCCAGCACACCATAGCTGCTTGCCCTGGCGGGCGGCACTTCCATGGCCGCAACCATGCAGCCACCGGTCTGGGCATAGGCCTCGACCATCTGCTGCAGGCAGGGCTTTTCGGCGGCGATCACGTCATCGGGCAAGAGCACGGCAAAGGGTTCGTCCCCGATCAGGCGGCGGGCGCACCAGACGGCATGGCCCAGGCCCATCGGCCGGTTCTGCCGGACATAGGCGATGGCGCCAGAGTCCATGTTGGTGTCCTTCAACACCTCGAGCATCTCGGTCTTGCCCTTGCGGCGGAGTTCGCTTTCCAGTTCCGGGGCGTTGTCGAAATAATCCTCCAGCGCGGATTTCCCGCGCGAGGTGACGAAGATGAATTCCTTGATCCCGGCCGCCCGCGCCTCGTCGATGGCGTATTGGATCAGCGGGCGGTCGACCAGCGTCATGATCTCTTTCGGGATCGACTTGGTGGCAGGAAGAAAGCGCGTGCCAAGCCCGGCGACGGGGAAGACGGCTTTGGTGACCTTTTTCGGCTTCATGATCGTGCTCGTTTCTGCTTTGTGCCTCCTTGTTCGAAGGCTACCCCGTAATTGTTTACATTCCAGCACAATCTGACACGATTGCGGCAGGGTTACGGCATTTGCAGCTAAAACGCCATCTTATCCCACGCAACAGCCGTGAACTGTTTGCGAAAATGCACCAATCGCGGGGCGTCACAAGGCCAATATCGCCTCGATCACGGCCACATCCGAAGGATTGTTCAGCTCCCAGAACGGGCGGCCGCGGGACTCGACCTCCACGCAGAGGACGCGGCGACCCTGTTCCAGGAAGCGCAGCTGCTCCAGCCCCTCCATCGTCTCCAGCGGGCCCATGGGCCAGGAAGGATAGAGCGCCAGCGCCGCCGGGCGGTAGGCATAGACGCCGACATGATGAAAGACCGGGGTCGGCGCGTCGTCGGCCCAGGTCTTGCCAGTGAAGGGGATCACCTCTTTCGAGAAGTAGAGCGCCTGCCCGCCTGCGCCGAAGACCGCGGTAGTGGCACCCGTGCGCCCGGCGCGGCGGTCGGCCAGAAAGCCGCTCAGCGAACGCCCGTCACAGCGCAGGACCGGGGTGGCGAGATCGGCCCGCGGATCGGTGACCAGACCTTGGACCAGGTCTTCGACGAACCAGGCAGGGGTCAGCGGCGCATCGCCTTGCAGGTTGACGACCACGTCAAAGCCCGGCAGGGCGGCCGCCACCTCGGCGCAGCGTTCGGTCCCGTTCCGGCAGTCGGCCGAAGTCATCACGACATCGGCCCCGAAGCTGGCGGCATGCTCGGCAATGCGGGCATCGTCGGTCGCCACCACCACGCGGGCAATGCCGCAGACGGCCATCGCCGCCTCCCAGCTGCGGCGGATCGCGGTCTTTTCGCCATCCGGGCCGCGCAGGGTAACCAGCGGCTTGCCCGGGTAGCGGGCGCTGGCATAGCGGGCGGGAATGGCAATCAGCACTTTCATTTCAACACGACACCGGGGGCATGGGCGATGAAATGCGGGTTGCCCCAGCCGGGCTTGCCATAGGCCAGCGGGCTGTGGTCGTCGGCCCGCACGCACTGCCCGCCCGCCCCGCGCAGCACGGCATCGCCGGCGGCGGTGTCCCATTCCATGGTGCGGCCGATGCGAGGGTAGAGATCGGCCTCGCCGGTGGCGACAAGGCAGAATTTCAGGCTGGACCCGGCCGACCGGGAATCCTTCACCGCATAGCGGGCGATGCAATCCTCGGTCGCCTGGTCGCGGTGGGATTTCGACGCCACCACCATCAGCGCCGCGTTGTCGGGGCAGGCCACGCGGATCGGGCGCAGGGTGCCGTCGGCCATTTCCTCGACCGAGGCGCCATCAGCCTGCGTGTAGAACAGCCGCCCCTTGGCGGGTGCATAGACCACGCCGCGCAACGGCACGCCGTTTTCCACATAGGCGATGTTCACGGTGAAATCGCCACGGCGCTGGATGAACTCCTTGGTGCCATCGAGCGGGTCGACGATCAGGAAGGTCTGCGCCGTCTGGGCGTGGCTGTCAGCCTGTTCCTCGGTGATCAGCACCACGTCCGGGAAGGCCGCCCGCAGCCCGGCCGAGATCAGCGCATCCGCCGCCTCGTCCGCCTCGGTCACCGGAGAGTTGTCGCCCTTCGCCTTCACCTCGAAATCGGGGCCATCGTAGACCTGCATGATGCGCACACCCGCCTCCAGCGCCAGTTGGCGGATGACGGGGATCAGGTGGTCGAAATCCATGCGCATTTCCTTGTGCGGGCCGTTGCAAGAGCATGACTGCACGGCTGTTGCCTTGCGGTCCTTGCGCCCTTATCCTGCGCCGTCAAGGGAACAGCAAGATTTCCCGGTATAATGAGCAGCGGTATCAGGCAAAGGACCGGCCCATGTTCCGACCGCAGGCAACCCGGCCATCCCGCCTTCGCACGGGGTTCGAGTTTCTCGAACTGATCTACCACGCCACGATCCGCAACCTGCGCAAGGGGCATGGCAACGCCGTCTACGGCATGGTGATGAACGTGGTTCAGGCCACGCTGATCCTGCTGATCTTCGTCGTCATGTTCTCGATACTCGGCATGAAGCGCAACGCGATCCGGGGCGATTTCATCCTTTACGTGATGTCGGGCGTCTTCATGTTCCTGACCCATACCAAGGCTTTGGGCGCCGTTTCCGGGGCCGAAGGCCCAACCTCGCCGATGATGATGCACGCGCCGATGAATCCGATCATCTCGATCGTCTCGGCGGCGCTGGCGGCGCTGTATCAGCAGATCTTCGCGATGTCGGTGATCTTGCTGTTCTACCACACGCTCTGGGCGCCGATCACGATCCATCAACCGATCGGCATGCTGGCGATGCTGCTGTTGTCGTGGTTTTCAGGGGCGGCGATCGGGATGATCTTTCTTGCCGCGAAACCCTGGCAGCCCGAGGTGGTGGGCATCCTGTCCACTGTCTACCAGCGCGCCAACATGATCGCCTCGGGCAAGATGTTCGTAGCCAATGCGGCCCCCGCCAACATCCGCAAGATGTTCGACTGGAATCCGCTGTTTCACACCATCGACCAGGCGCGGGGCTTCACCTTCCTGAACTACAACCCGCGCTATACCTCGATCGAATATCCGATCAAGGTGGCGATGATCTGCATCATGGTCGGCCTGATGGCCGAGTTCTACACGCGCAAGCATGCGTCCCTGAGCTGGCAGAAACGGCAATGATGCGGGTTATCCTTCTGCTGATCCTTGTTGCCCCTCCGCTATGGGCGCAGGACGACCTGCCCGGCTTTCCCGCGCTGCATGACGTGCGCGGCGTCGCCGCCGATGATGTGCTGAACATCCGCGCCGAACCTTCAGCGGCCTCGGCGATCATGGGCACCCTTGCGCCAGATGCGCGCGGGGTGGAGGTGGTGGGCCTTCGGGGCGGCTGGTATGTGGTCAATGCGGCCGAGGGAACCGGCTATGTGAACCCTACCTTCCTGGCGGCCGAAGACGCCCCCGACTGGCGCGCATTGTCCACGCCGCTGTCCTGTTTCGGAACCGAACCCTTCTGGGGCCTTTCCTTTGCTCCGGCCGAGGGCAAGGCAACGCTGAACCTGTTCGGTGACGCGGCCCGGGACATGGCCGTGACGGCGCTTTGGCCGGCCTTGCCCTGGGCGCCACAGGCAGGGGTCGGCCTTGACGGTGGCACTGCCGTGATGCGCGGGCAGGTCTGCTCGGACGGGATGTCGGACCGCACCTATGGCATTGCGGTGGACCTGTTCCTGAGCGGACCGGCGCCGGCGCGCTATTCCGGCTGCTGTTCGCTTGTATTCCGGTAGGAGAGTCGGGGTGAACCCCGACCTACATGACCACCCGGCAGGTCAGGTTGATTCGCCCGCCCTGCGGCAGAAGGGTGGATGAACCGTGGCGGATGCGGTCCACCCCGTGCCAGGCCAGACGGGCCGCACCACCCATCAAGAGCACGTCGCCCGAGCGGAGCCAGAAGCTTTCGGTGGCCTCGCTTCGCTCGGTCCCGCCGATGCGGAACAGCGCCTCGTCGCCAAGGCTGATCGACAGGACCGGATAGGAGAAATCGCCCTCGTCGCGGTCCTGGTGCAGGCCCATGCGGGCGCCCGCCCCGTAGAAGTTGACCAGACAGCAGTCCGGATCGCGCGCCAGTCCGGTCAGGTCGCGCCACAGCGCCAGCACCACCGGCGGGATCGGCGGCCAGACCGTGCCCTGCGGGTGGTGCGGCTCATAACGATAGCCCCGCCGGTCGGTCACCCAGCCCAGACGCCCGGCCGCCGTCATCCGCACGCTCATCTGCCTGCCGCCGGGCGTCACCGGCTGCACGAAGGGCGCCGCCGCCGCCACCCCGCGCAGATCGGCCACCAGCGCCTCTTGCGCGGCCCGGTCCAGTCGCCCCGGCCACAGCCGGACGCCCCGGATCTCCTGCATTTCACCCTTCATCCTGCCGCCTTTCCGCCAACACATCGAAAATTCACCACTGAGTCTTTGCCGCAACCGTTGCAGGCGCAATTTCACCTGCCTATATACGCCAAGTCCTGCTGCGGGGTCGCACCTCGTGGCATCCATACCCCGGCCGGGGGTGCCTGAGTGTCAAGGGCCCACGGACGGAAGATCGCCTGATAGAAAGGGATACACACATGGCCAAAGTCATCGGTATCGACCTCGGCACTACCAACTCCTGCGTTTCCATCATGGATGGCTCCGCCCCGCGCGTCATTGAAAACAGCGAAGGTGCGCGCACCACGCCCTCGATCGTGGGCTTCACGGAAAGCGAGCGTCTGGTCGGCCAGCCCGCCAAGCGGCAGGCCGTCACCAACCCCACCAACACCGTTTTCGCCGTCAAGCGACTGATCGGCCGCCGCATCGGCGAACCCGAGGTGGAGAAGGACAAGAAGCTGGTCCCCTACAAGATCGTCGACGGCGGCAACGGCGACGCCTGGGTCGAAGTGCGCGGCGAGAAGTACTCGCCCAGCCAGGTATCGGCCTTCATCCTGCAGAAGATGAAGGAAACCGCCGAGGCCTATCTCGGCGAAACGGTGACGCAAGCCGTGATCACCGTCCCCGCCTATTTCAACGACGCCCAGCGCCAGGCAACCAAGGATGCCGGCAAGATTGCTGGCCTTGAAGTCCTGCGCATCATCAACGAGCCGACGGCTGCTGCTTTGGCCTATGGCCTCGACAAGAAGGAATCGAAGACCATCGCCGTCTACGACCTTGGCGGCGGCACCTTCGACATCACCATTCTGGAAATCGACGACGGCCTGTTCGAGGTGAAGTCGACCAACGGCGATACCTTCCTCGGCGGCGAAGATTTCGACATGCGGATCGTCAGCTACCTGGCCGACGAGTTCAAGAAAGAGCATGGCGTTGACCTGACGCTGGACAAGATGGCCCTGCAGCGCCTGAAAGAGGCCGCCGAAAAGGCCAAGATCGAGCTGTCGTCCTCCAGCCAGACCGAGATCAACCAGCCGTTCATCAGCATGGACCGCAACACCGGGCAGCCCTTGCACATGGTGATGAAGCTGACCCGCGCCAAGCTGGAAAGTCTGGTTGACGATCTGATCAAACGCTCGATCAAGCCGTGCCAGGCCGCGTTGAAAGACGCCGGCGTCAGCAAGGACGACATCGACGAAGTCGTGTTGGTCGGCGGTATGACCCGCATGCCCAAGGTCATGGAAGAGGTGACCAAATTCTTCGGCAAGGAACCCCACAAGGGCGTGAACCCCGATGAAGTCGTGGCGATGGGCGCGGCCATCCAGGCCGGCGTGCTGCAGGGCGACGTCAAGGACGTGGTTCTGCTGGACGTGACGCCGCTCTCGCTCGGCATCGAAACGCTCGGCGGCGTGTTCACGCGCCTGATCGACCGCAACACCACCATCCCGACCAAGAAGAGCCAGGTGTTCTCGACCGCCGAAGACAACCAGAACGCCGTGACTATCCGTGTGTTTCCAGGGCGAGCGCGAAATGGCGGCCGACAACAAGATGCTGGGCCAGTTCAACCTGGAACAGATCCCGCCGGCGCCGCGCGGTGTGCCGCAGATCGAGGTTGCCTTCGACATCGACGCCAACGGCATCGTCTCGGTCCAGGCCAAGGACAAGGCCACCGGCAAGACGCAAGCCATCACCATCCAGGCTTCGGGCGGCCTGTCGGATGAGGACATCGAAAAGATGGTCCGCGACGCGGAGGCCAACGCAGAAGCCGACAAGGAACGCCGCGAGCTGGTCGAGACCCGCAACCACGGGGAAAGCCTGCTGCACTCGACGAAGAAGTCGCTGGCCGAACATGGCGACAAGGTCGACCCGTCGACGGTCGAGGCGATCGAACTGGCAATGGGCCCGCTGGAAGACGCGCTCAAGGGCGACGACGTCGGCAAGATCAAGGGCGGCATCCAGAACCTGACCGAAGCCGCGATGAAGCTGGGCGAAGCGATCTACAAGGCCAGCCAGACCGAAGGCGGCAGCGAAGAGGAACCGCGTCCGGTGGATGAAGACGACATCGTTGATGCCGACTTCGAAGATCTGGGCGAAAAGAAGCGGAAGTAAGCCGCTTGAACCGGAAAAGGGGGCGGTCTGGTGACAGGCCGCCCCCGTCCGGTTCCAGGAAAGGGTTCGGCCGTGGCAAAGCGCGACTATTACGATGTTCTGGGGTCCAAGCGGGGCGCCTCTGCCGAAGAGCTGAAAAAGGCTTACCGGCAGAAGGCGAAAGAGCTGCACCCCGACCGCAACTCGGACAACCCCGAGGCGGAGACCCAGTTCAAGGAAGTGAACGAGGCCTATGAGGTTCTGAAGGACGACCAGAAGAAGGCCGCCTATGACCGCTTCGGCCATGCCGCCTTTGAAAACGGTATGGGTGGCGCAGGCGGCGGGCCGCGTGGCGGCTTTCAGCAAGGCGATTTCGCCAGCGCATTCACTGATGTGTTCGAGGACCTGTTCGGCGATTTCATGGGCCGCGGCGGTGGCGGTGCCGGCCGAGCCCGCGCCCAACGCGGATCGGACCTGCGCTACAACCTCCGCGTCTCGCTGGAGGAGGCGTGGAAGGGTGCCCAGAAGACCATCAACGTCCCGGCCAGCGCGACCTGCGACACCTGCCGCGGGACGGGCGCCGAGGGCGGGGCGGAACCGGTCACCTGCGCGACCTGTTCGGGCATGGGCAAGGTGCGGGCGCAGCAAGGCTTTTTCACGGTGGAGCGTACCTGCCCCACTTGCAACGGCATGGGCCAGACGATCAAGAACCCCTGCCGCACCTGCCACGGTGCAGGGCGGGTGGAAAAGGAGCGGGCGCTGTCGGTGAACATTCCCGCAGGGGTGGAAACCGGGACCCGCATCCGGCTGGCGGGCGAGGGCGAGGCGGGCCTTCGCGGCGGACCCCAAGGCGACCTCTACATCTTCATCGAGGTGAAGGAGCACGCGATCTTCCAGCGCGACGGGGTGCATCTGTTCTGCCGCGTGCCGATCTCGATGCCCGCGGCGGCATTGGGCGGCGAGGTCGAGGTACCCACGATCGACGGCGGCAAGGCGCGGGTGAAAGTGCCGTCCGGGGCGCAGTCGGGCAAGCAGATGCGGCTGCGCGGCAAAGGCATGCCGGCGCTGCGCGGTGCGGGCACCGGCGACATGGTGATCGAACTGGCGGTGGAAACCCCGGTGAACCTGACGGCGCGGCAGAAGGAACTGCTGCGCGAGTTCGAAAAGCTGAGCGAAGAGAACAACCCGGAAGGCCATTCCTTCTTTGCCAAGGTCAAGGGATTCTGGGACGGGATGAAGGGCTGAAATCGCAGGGTGGGCGGTACTGCCCATCCTGCCTTTCGCCCCGGTTAACCAATCCTTCACCATCGCCATGCCAGATTTCCCGGCATGGCAAAGGGCTTTTCAGACGCATCGCTTCCGCTCTTCCTCCCCGATGGGGACGAAGATGAGGCTGCCGCTGCGCCCCTGCCCGGCAAGCTGCCCAGCTACATCGCCGACCATCGCAGACGCCTGCGCACCCGATTCATGGAAGGCGGCGCAACCGCGATGCCGGATTATGAGCTGCTGGAGCTGGTTCTGTTCCGCGCCATTCCCCGGCAAGATGTAAAGCCGCTGGCCCGGCTCTTGCTGGATACGTTTGGCGATTTCAACCGGGTTGTATCGGCCGCTCCGACCCGTCTTTGCATGGTCAAAGGCGTGGGCGACGCCGTGGTGCAAGAGCTGAAGATCGTCGAAGCCGCCGCCCAGCGCCTGATGCGCGCCCGCGTCATCAACCGGCCCGTTCTGTCAAGCTGGGATGCGCTGGTGGACTATTGCCACACCGCCATGGCGCACCGTGAGACCGAGCAGTTCCGCATCCTTTACCTTGACCGAAAGAACGTGCTTGTCGCCGATGAAGAACAAGCCAAAGGCACGGTTGACCATGTGCCGGTCTACCCGCGCGAAGTCGTGAAACGGGCGTTGGAGCTGAACGCAAGCGCGCTGATCCTGGTGCACAACCACCCGTCGGGCGACCCGACCCCGTCAGAGGCCGACATCTCGATGACCTGCCAGGTTCAGGATGCCTGCCAAGCCCTTGGCATCACGCTGCACGACCATCTGATCATCGGCAAATCGCGCGAGCTCAGCTTCCGCTCGCAGGGCTACCTTTGACCGCCCGCCGTTCCAGCCGTTTCTGCCGCCGCACCTCGGCCACACGGGCCTTTTCGGCCTCGGCAATCGCGGCCAGGGAATCCTCGACCTCCAGCCGGTCCGGGCCATTCAGCGGCCGGATGAAATACCACGATGGAAACCGGTTGTAGGCGTCGTCGCTGACCTTTTCGGTCACGAACAGCGGCACGCCCAGCTGATTGGCTGCATGATGCGCCGCCCAGACCACCAGCGGCCAGTTGTCTGGGTCATAGTCATCGCCGGCCATCACCCCGCCGGGCTTGAGCTTCCCGTACCAGTCGGCCAGCGTCCGCCCGCCCTCTTCGCCGGTATGGGCATATCCGTCGCAATAGACGAAATCGAAGCTGCCATCGGGAAACAGGTCCAGCGCCTGGTCGAAGGTCATCCTGAGCAGCCTGTACTCCGACCACAGCCCCACGGCCTGCAGCGCTTTCTTGTATTCGGCCGTGTTGTGCCCGTCGCCGTAGACATCCACGCCGACGAACCGCGCGAAGCGCCCCGATTGCACCATGCGGGTCGAGAACGACCCCGCCGCCACCCCCAGCTCGATGCCGACATTGCCCGAAGGCGGCAGCGGGTCGATCACGGCGAAACGGTCGGCGCCGGGCAACAGTCGCACATCGGCCTTCGGGATCAGCTTCTTCGTCTGCCGCCGCAACTGCACCGTGTGCATCAGGGTGTAATCTCCGTGGCTTCGGGCGTGAAATCCGGCACCAGCCACAGTTCCACCCGCCGGTTCAGGTGGCGCCCGGCGGCGGTTTCGTCGCAAGCCATTGGCAGCGCCTCGCCGAAGCCCAGGGTCCGTGGCATCTGGTCGGGTCGCAGATCCGGCGCGGCCGCCTGCAACTCGGTCGCCACCCGCGCGGCGCGTTCAAGTGACAGCGCCAGGTTGGCCTCTGCCGCCCCTGATCCGTCAGAGAACCCCGCCAGCACCAGAGCCTCGCCCGCGAAGCCGCCCGAGGCGATCAGCCGCGCCAGATCAGTTATATTTTCCTGGCTCGACGGTGTCAGCACCGTCGCGCCATCCTCGAAGCGGAAGGTCAGCGACATCCGGTCGGCACCGTCCATCAGCGCCACAAGCCGTTTCAGATCGGCCAGGGTCACATCCTCGCCCGCGCCCTGGATTGCGTTGATCAGACGCAGCCCGTCCATCGTCATCGGCGCGCGCTCGGTCGCGCGATCGACAAAGCCAGCGCGCGCCACAACGGCCTCTGCCGTCGGGGTGGCCAGAAACTCAAGAAACTCGCGCGCCAGAAGGGGCAGGCGGCGCTGCGGTGTCAGCAGGAAGACCGGCAGCGCCAACGGGTAATCCTCGGCCTTCACGGCCATCGGGGTTGCCAGCAGCGGAAAGCCGCAACTGTCGGTCAGGGGCAAGAGCCGCGCCGGCCCCACCTCTGCCCGGCCGGTGATGGCCAACGCCCAGGGGTCCTTCGCCACTGCCGCCGCAAGACCGGCCATGTCGTCATGCAGTACATCGGCCTTGATGGCGATGCCCAGCCGGTCGTCCAGTGCGCGGGCCAGATCGGTGTCGGGCGCCATGGCGTGCAGCACCAGCGGCATGTCTGGCCCGCCCAGATCGGCCCAGTTCTTCGCCTCTCCGGCCAATGCGGCGGCCAGTTCCACGGTCGAGACCTCGGGCGTCGGGTTGTCGGGCGCCATGATCGGTACCAGCGCATCCAGCGCGACGGCTCGCGACCCGAAAGGCGCCTCGGGGCGCGAGGTCAGCTTCAGCTCGGCGTTGCCTTCGGCCAGTTCCTTGGACGCCAGACCCGGATGCATCGGGGCAAAGCTGACCTCGGCCAGTTCCTTGCGGCTTTCCGGGTCGAGGATCAGCGCCGACCAGCCCGGCCCGGTGCCCTCCTCGTAGACCAGCCCGCGACTTTCGGCGAAGGCTCGGAACAGGCCCGGCAACAGCCGTGCGCCGGCATCGGGAGCACCGGCCACGCGGATCACCGCCTTTGGCGCGGTCAGGTCGGGGCAGGCGGGGCCTTCGCAGATCACTCCCTGGCTGTCTATGGTCAACAACCCGTATCGGGTTTCGACCCGGTAGAATTCGCCGTCGAATCCCTGCAGGCTGCCTGAAAGCACGATATCGCCTTCGCGGGCGATCAGCGTCACGTCCTGCGCAAAGGCAGCCGTTCCCTGAATGAGGAGCGCGACGAAAACCGCCGCGCGTCCAGCCTTGCCCAGCATTGGTTGCCTGCCTGAACCCCTAGTTCGCGGCGGCGAGTGTCACGTCCTGACCGGGATTTTTCAACACCAGAATGTCGCCCACGGCGTCGCAATCCGGCATGGCCAACGTCAGGTCGGTCACTTGGACCGCCCCGCCCCTGGCTTCGACGGTTTCACCCAGAAGTTCGCGCCCGCAGGTCATTTCGGTCACGGCGGCCTCGATCACCACCTCGGCGGAAACCGAGGTGTCGGCCGGCCAGGTGTAGACCTGAGCCATCATCGGCAGATCCAGTGTCGGGTTGCCAAGCGCCACCATGAAGCCACCGTCGGGCGAGACCGGCGCTTCGGCCGACACATTGCCAGGCTCGCCATAGTCGGCGCCGTTCTCGAAGGCATGCAGCTGGAAGGAATCGTCAGCCATCCATTGCACGGCAAAGCGGTGCACCGCCGCAGCATCCGGAACAGTCACATTGTCGCGCAGCACTTCGGCATCGGCGAACAGCACCGACACCTCGCCCCGGTCGGACAGGGCGGGAAAGTCAAGCGACAGCGTGCCTTCGGCTGTCAGCTCCTCGGCAACCGCAAGGCCGCCGTGGCGCAGGACGACGCGCTGGCCACCGCGACAGGGCGCCGAAATCGCGACGGAGATCATCGCCTGTGGGCCGGCAGACAGCGCCATGTCCAGCGGGCAGTCGCTATCGGCAAGAACCGGCGATGCGGCCGGCTGCGGGTCGGAGGAAGGCTGCGGGTCGGCAAGATCGGCGAGTTCGGGCGCGGGCATTGCCGGTGCAGGGTCAGGCGTTTCGGCAACCGGGCCTGCGTCCATGATCGGAACGGGCGGCGTGGCCTCGATGGTCGGCGCCCAGGAAGTTCGGGCAGGGCGGCCAGGATCGGCATCTCTTCGGGCCGCATTGCAGGCTCGGATGGCGAAGTGACTGCCAGTTCAGAGGCCGCCGGCGCGGTCAGCGCCGCAGCCGCCGGAATGCCGGAACCAGATGCTGCGGGCCCGGCGGAAACCTGCTCCACCGCCTTTGGTGCGGCCGGTGCGGCAGCGCCGCTGTCGGCATTCATCGTCTGAACCAGATGCCCGGCCGCCAGTGCCACAACCAGCACGGCCCCGGCCCGGATCGCAGATTTCTTCTTGTCCATTTTCGCCCCGGAAAGAGGATTCCATCGGCGATAGGGTGACAAGGGAAACGGGCAATCCCGTGTCTGGAATGGGGAATGTTTCCAGCGTGGAACCACCCGAAACAGCAGGAAAGACAAAGGGGGCAGCCCCGCCGCCCTCTTCTTGCCGCAATTGTAGCCGGCTCAGGCCAGCTTGCCGTGGCAGTGCTTGAATTTCTCGCCCGAACCGCAGGGGCACATGTCGTTGCGTCCAGGATTACCCCAGGTTGCAGGGTCCGCCTCGTCGAACCCGTCCATCCGCGCGCCCGCCATCGCCACCGCAGGCGAGGCTGCAGCCGCAGCCTTGGGCGCAACGCTGATCTTGGCCTGACCGGCCTGCGCCTGCTGCTGGGCCAACATCTGCGCCATCATCTGTTCCTGCTCTTCCTTGGTCAGGGGGCGGATGCGGCTCAGTTGTTCGGTCACCTGAACGCGCAGCGATTCCAGCATGGATTCGAACAGCTGGAAAGCCTCGGTCTTGTATTCGTTCAACGGATCGCGCTGGGCATAGGACCGGAAGCCGATGACAGACCGCAGATGCTCCAGCCGCAAGAGATGCTCGCGCCATTTGCCGTCGATGGCCTGCAACAACAGCTGCTTTTCGATGTTTTCCATGGTCTGCGCGCCGAAGGCCTCGGTCTTTTCGGCCATCATCTTGTCGGAGGCCTCGATGATCCGTTCCCCCATGACCGACTGATCCACGCCCTCTTCGGCGGCCCAGTCGGCAATCGGCATGTCCATGAACAGCTTTTCACGGGCCGCGTCGCGCAGGCCTTCGATCTTCCAGGCATCGGCGTAGCTGCGCGGCGGCATGAATTCGGCGATCAGGTCGTCGATCACCTGATGACGCATGTCCATGGCGATTTCCGACACATCCTCGGCCTGCATGATCTCCAGCCGCTGGCCGAAGATCGCCTTGCGCTGGTCGTTCATCACGTCGTCGAACCGCAACAGCTGCTTGCGGATGTCGAAGTTGCGGCCTTCGACCTTGGCCTGGGCCTTTTCGAGCGATTTGTTGACCCACGGGTGAACGATGGCTTCGCCTTCCTTCATGCCCAGGGTGGATAGGATCTTGTCCAGCCGTTCCGAGCCGAAGATGCGCATCAGATCGTCTTCGAGCGACAGGAAGAAGGCCGACCGCCCAGGGTCGCCCTGACGGCCCGAGCGGCCGCGCAACTGGTTGTCGATGCGGCGCGACTCATGGCGTTCGGTGGCCAGCACAAACAGGCCGCCGGCTTTCTTGACCGCTTCTTCTTCGTCCTTGTGCTCTGCCTCGATCCTTGCGCGCAACTCGTCGGGGTGGGCCTCGGGGTCGTCGGCAATCGCCTCCATCACCTTGAATTCGACGTTGCCGCCCAGCTTGATGTCGGTGCCGCGGCCGGCCATGTTGGTGGCGATCGTAACTGCGCCCAGCTTGCCGGCGTCGGCGACGATCTTGGCCTCTTGCTCGTGCTGGCGGGCATTCAGCACGTTGTGCGGGATGCCTTCCTTCGTCAGCAACTCGGACAGAGTTTCCGACTTTTCAATCGAGGTGGTGCCGACAAGGATCGGCTGGCCGTTGGCGTTCGCTTCCTTGATCGACACCACGATGCCGTCATATTTCTCGCGCGCGTTGCGATAGACCTGATCGTGTTCGTCCTTGCGGTCGACCGGGCGGTTGGTCGGCACTTCGATCACGCCAAGGCCGTAGATCTGCATGAACTCCTCGGCCTCGGTGGCCGCGGTACCGGTCATGCCGGCCAGCTTGTCGTAGAGCCGGAAGTAGTTCTGGAACGTCACCGAAGCCAGCGTCACGTTCTCGGCCTGGATCTTCGTGCCTTCCTTGGCCTCGATCGCCTGATGCAGCCCGTCCGACAGGCGGCGGCCCTTCATCATGCGGCCGGTGAACTCGTCGATCAGCATCACCTCGCCATCGCGGACGATATAGTGCTGGTCCTTGAAGAACATCTTGTGCGCCCGCAGCGCCTGGTTGATGTGATGGACGATGGTGGTGCTTTCGGGGTCGAACAGGTGCTGGTCTTCGGGCAGCACCCCGGCCTGACGCAGCAGGTCTTCGATGGTGTCGTTGCCCTGATCGGTATAGGTGACCTGACGCTGCTTTTCGTCCAGCTTGAAGTCTTCTTCGGTCAGATGCGGCATCAGCTTGTCGACGGCGGTGTAAAGCTCGCTGCGGTCGGACGCCGGGCCTGAAATGATCAGCGGCGTCCGCGCTTCGTCGATCAGGATGGAGTCCACTTCGTCTACGATGGCGAAGAAATGGCCGCGCTGGCCCATCTCGTCGATCGACGATTTCATGTTGTCGCGCAGGTAGTCGAAGCCCAGTTCGTTGTTGGTGGCATAGGTGATGTCGGCGCGATACGCCTCGCGCTTTTCGGCATCCTGCTGATAGGGATAGACCACGCCGGTGGTCAGGCCCAGATGGGCATAGACCTTGCCCATCCAGTCGGCGTCGCGCTTGGCCAGATAGTCGTTGACCGTGACGACATGCACGCCCTTGCCGGTCAGCGCGTTCAGATAGGCCGGAAAGGTGGCGACAAGGGTCTTGCCCTCGCCCGTGCGCATTTCGGCAATGTTTCCCTGATGCAGAAAGATGCCGCCCATCAGCTGTACGTCAAATGCGCGCAAACCCAATGCGCGCCTTGCGGCCTCGCGGCAGTTGGCGAAAGCCTCGGGCAGGATCGCGTCCAGTTCCTCGCCACCCTCCTGCACGCGCTTTTGAAACTCGCGCGTCTTCTCGATGATGCCTTCATCGGTCAGCGCGGCAAACTCCGGCTCCAGCGCGTTGATATTCGCCACCAGGGGACGGGTCGATTTCACCTTGCGGTCGTTCGGCGTTCCGAACACCTTCCGCGCGATCGTTCCAAGTCCCAGCATGTTCTCTCCGATGGCGGCCATTTGCGTGAACGTGAGGCGCTTGGCCTTGCCCGCCTCCGATGCCTTCCATAGAAGAGCCAAGAAGGACCGGCCCGACCTTGTTCAGGCACCCGTCGCACGCGACTGTCGCGATGTAAGGGGAAGGTCCCGGATAGTCAACGTCGCGAAGCCCGCGGCTCGTTCAGGAGAAGGTGAAATGGCGAAAATGACAGGTTTCTGCGCGGGCGCGGTGTTTGCGGCCGCACTGGCCGCGCCGGTCTGGGCCGAAGGAGAAACGGCGGCGACGGTAGTCGCCACGGTCAACGGCACCGAGATCACGCTGGGCCAGATGATCGCCCTGCACGAAAACCTGCCCGAGCAATACAAGGCCCTGCCCGACGATGTTCTGTTCAACGGCATCCTGGACCAGTTGATCCAGCAAGAGACACTGTCGCAATCGCTTGCCGCACCCACCGCGCGCGACGATGCCAATATCACCAATGACCGCCGGTCCTACCTGTCGGGCGTGGTCATCCAGGGCGTTGTCACCTCGGCGGTGACGGACGCAGCGCTGCAGGCCGCCTACGACGAACGCTTCAAGGACGCGGCACCGCAAAAGGAATACAACGCCTCGCATATCCTGGTGGAGACCGAGGAGAAGGCGAAAGAACTGAAGGCCCAGCTGGACGGCGGTGCCGATTTCGCCGAACTGGCCAAGGCCAATTCCACCGACACCGGGTCGGGTGCCACCGGCGGCGATCTGGGCTGGTTCGGCCTTGGCATGATGGTCAAGCCGTTCGAGAATGCGGTGATTTCCGCCGAGGTCGGCAAGGTGTCGGCCCCGGTGCAATCGGATTTCGGCTGGCATCTGGTGCTGGTCAAGGAAACCCGCATCGCCGAAAAGCCCTCGCTTGACGACATGCGCGACGAGTTGGCGGTCGAGATCGAGACCGCGGCGATCGACGCGACAATCGCCGAACTGTCGGGCGCCGCGACGATCGAAAAGCCGGGCGAAAAGCTTGACCCGGCGCTTCTGAAGGCGTCCGATCTGATCGACTGACCCCCGACAGCTTCCCCCCCGCAACCGGAGACACGCAATGGCCAAGACCGATTGGAAAGCCGAAGCCAAGGCCCTGAAGAAGAAGGTGAAGAAGCTGAAGTCCAGCATCACCGCCGCCGCCGGCCCGGTGGCCGGTGCGGTGAGCGGCGCGGTCTCCGGTGCTGTCACCGATGTGCTGGCGGCGGCAAGGAAGGCGCTGAAGCCCGTGTCGCCGCTGGCGCCCGCGGCCTTCCCGCCGCTTCCGGTCATCGCGGGGGCGGAATTTGCCGCCATCGGCGCCGGCGTCAAGTACGAGAACCGCCGCGACGTGATGCTGGTGCGGCTTGCCCCCGGCTCCGCCATCGCCGGAGCCTTCACCCGCTCTTCCACCCGGTCCGCTTGCGTGCGGGACTGCCAGGCCAAGCTGGCAGCCAGGGTGCCGGCGGATACAGGCGCGGCGATCATCGTGAACTCCGGCAATTCCAACGCCTTCACCGGGAAGGTGGGCGATACCGCAGTGGCCGCCGTGACCGGCGGCACGGCAAAGGCGCTGGGCCTGCCGGGGGCACGCGTGTTCTCGTCCTCGACCGGCGTCATCGGCGAACCCCTGCCGCATGAAAAGATCACCGCCGTCCTTCCGGCATTGGCGGCCGAGCTGTCGGAAAGCGGCATCAAGATGGCCGCCGAGGCGATCATGACCACCGATACTTTCCCCAAGGGCGCGGCCGCGACGGTGCAGGGGACAGGCGGGACCATCCAGATTTCCGGCATCGCCAAGGGCTCGGGCATGATCGCGCCCGACATGGCGACGATGCTGGTCTACATCTTCACCGATGCGAGGATCGCCCCCGCCACCCTGCAGAAGATGGTCGACCGCAATGTCGGCGCCACCTTCAACTCGATCACCGTCGACAGCGATACCTCCACCTCCGACACGCTGCTGGTTGCCGCCACCGGCCAGTCGAAGGCAGCCGAAGTGAAAGGTCCCGTGGCCAAGGCCTTCGAGACCGCGCTTGCCGGCGTGATGCGGGATCTGGCGCTGCAGGTGGTGCGCGACGGCGAAGGCGCCACCAAACTGGTCGAGATCCGGGTCACGGGTGCCGCCAGCGACGACGATGCTGCAAAGGTCGCATTCTCGGTCGCCAACTCGCCCTTGGTGAAAACCGCTGTCGCGGGCGAAGATCCGAACTGGGGCCGCATCGTCGCCGCCATCGGCAAATCCGGAGCCGAGGCCGACCGCGACCGCCTGACCATCCGCTTCGGCGATATCCTCGTCGCCGAGAAGGGCTGGCGCGCCGCCAGCTACACCGAAGAGGCCGGGGCCGCATACATGACGCAGCCTGAACTGGTCGTCGCCATCGACCTGGGCCTAGGCCGCGCCAAACGGAGCGTCTGGACCTGCGACCTCACCGCCCGCTACATCCAGATCAACGCCGATTATCGGTCCTGACCCAACTCGGCCTTCATCTCGGTTCAAGTATTCCGGGGGTCCGGGGGCAGCGCCCCCGGCCTTCTCCGCCCCGCGAAAGCGTCTGCCATGAAAACCGTTCTCGTCTCTGCCGTCGCGCTGATCGATAGCGACGGTCGCGTCCTTCTGGCCCAGCGCCCGCCGGGCAAGTCGCTGGCCGGGCTCTGGGAATTTCCCGGAGGCAAGGTGGAGCCGGGGGAAACCCCCGAGGCCTGCCTGATCCGCGAGCTGTACGAGGAACTGGGTATCGACACCTGGACAGCGTGCCTGGCGCCGTTGACCTTTGCCAGCCACAGCTACGACGACTTCCACCTTCTGATGCCGCTCTTTGCCTGCCGCCGCTGGGATGGCATCGCCACCGCCCGCGAAGGCCAGACCCTGGCCTGGGTGCCGCCCGCGCGGTTGCGCGACTACCCGATGCCCCCCGCCGACCTGCCGCTGATCCCGATCCTGCGCGACTGGTTGTAGCGCCGCGCGAAGATTCCGCTTCTGTCGCGGAAAACTGTCGTTAGATTGCTTCAAGCTTTGTCTCTGGGGGAGAATCACGTGCTGCGAACGATCTCGATCGGCAGTTGCGTATCGGTGCAGGGCCTTGTCGTCGGCCAGACTGCGGACGGAAAGCTCATCATCCGGGTCGATGAAAAGACCTTCGTCGGCACGCCGGTGCCGACTTTGCGGGCCGCCTGAAATCGCACAAGCGGGGCAATGAAAAAGGCCGGGCATGACGCCCGGCCTTTTCGCATTTCGATCCATCCGCATCAGGTCAGCGAGCGCTGCACTTCCTCGCGCTCGAAAATCTCGATGACATCGCCTTGGCGGATGTCGTCGTAATTCTCGAAGGCCATGCCGCATTCCTGGCCGGACTGCACTTCCTTGACCTCGTCCTTGAAGCGCTTCAGCGTCTTCAGCGTGCCTTCGTGGATCACCACGTTGTCGCGCAGAAGGCGCACGCCCGCAGACCGGCGGGCCACGCCTTCGGTGACCAGGCAGCCGGCAACCTTGCCGACGCCGGTAACCTTGAACACCTCTTTGATCGCGGCATAGCCGATGAAGGTTTCGCGCACTTCGTTCTTCAACAGGCCCGAGGCCGCCGCCTTGATGTCGTCGATCAGGTCGTAGATGATCGAGTAATAGCGGATCTCGACGCCCTTTTGCTGGGCCGACACCCGCGCCGTGGCATTGGCCCGCACGTTGAAGGCGATGATCGGCGCACCGCTGGCTTCGGACAGGCCCACATCGGAATCGGTCACTGCTCCGACGCCGTAATGCAGGATACGCACCCGGACCTCGTCGTTGCCGACCTTTTCCAGCGCCTGGACGATGGCCTCGGCGCTGCCTTGCACATCGGCCTTCACCAGCACCGGCAGTTCCGACACATCGGCATCGGCCTTGGCCTTGGCCATCAGCTGTTCCAGCGTGGTGGCGGCCCCGGCGGCGGCGCGCTTGTCCTTGGCGGCCTTCTCGCGGTACTCGGCGATCTCGCGCGCCTGGGCTTCGGTGTCGACCACGTTCAGCACGTCGCCGGCTTCGGGCGTGCCGTTCAGGCCCAGAACCTCGACCGGAACCGACGGTCCGGCCTGGTCCACCATCTCGCCCTTGTCGTTGACCAGGGCGCGAACCTTGCCCCACTTTTCACCGACAACGAAGATGTCGCCCTTCCTGAGCGTGCCATTCTGCACCAGAACGGTCGCCACCGGGCCACGGCCAACGTCCAGCTTGGCCTCGATCACCGCGCCCATGGCCGACCGATTCGGGTTTGCCTTGAGTTCGAGAAGCTCGGCCTGCAGGGCGATGGCTTCCAGCAGCTCGGGCAGGCCCTTGCCGGTCTTGGCCGATACCTCGATATCCTGCACATCGCCCGACATCGCCTCGACCACCACTTCGTGCTGCAGCAGGTCGGTGCGCACCTTTTGCGCGTTCGCATCGGGCTTGTCGCACTTGTTGATCGCCACGATCATCGGCACCTTGGCCGCCTTGGCATGGGCAATCGCCTCAACCGTCTGCGGCATCACGGCGTCATCCGCCGCCACCACCAGCACCACGATATCCGTCACCTGCGCGCCACGGGCCCGCATCGAGGTGAAGGCCGCATGGCCCGGCGTGTCGAGGAAGCTGATGATCGCCCCGCTGTCGGTCTTCACCTGATAGGCGCCGATGTGCTGGGTGATGCCACCGGCTTCGCCCGAAACCACATTGGCGTGGCGAATGGCGTCCAGAAGGCTGGTCTTGCCATGGTCGACGTGGCCCATGATGGTTACGATCGGCGGGCGCGATTGCAGGTCTTCGGCCTTGTCCTTGATCGTGTCGATCACCTGTTCCACGTCGGCATCAGACACCCGCACCGTCCGATGGCCGAATTCCTCGATCACCAGTTCGGCGGTATCGGCGTCGATGGGTTCGTTCATCGTCACCATCAGGCCCATCTTCATCAGTGCCTTCACCACATCGGCGGCGCGTTCCTTCATCCGGTTGGCAAGTTCGCTGACCACAATGGTTTCGGGCAGCTGCACGTCGCGCACCTGCTTTTCGGCCTTCTGGCCCAGACCCAGCGCCTTGGCGCGTGCCTTTTCCTGCTTGCGCTTCATGGCGGCCAGGCTGCGCGTGCGGCCGCCTTCGCCTTCCAGCGCGGCGGTCAACGTCAGCTTGCCGGAGCGGCGGCCGTCATCGGCCTTGCCCTTGGCGCCGCGATCCGTCGCGCGGTCGTCCCGCTCGCGGTCGGTCTTGCGCGGAGACAGGCCCGGCTTGGCGCCGCGATCCTCTTCACCGGGCGCCGTAGCACCGGGGCGCGGGCGGCTTTGCCCGGCGCCACGGTCGCCAGGAACGGCAGGTGCCGGTTCTTCGGCCTTGGCCGCAGGCTGCGCCGGCTGGCGACGCTGGGTGCCCAGAATGTCGGCCTTGCGCTGAGCGGCCTTGTTGACAGCCTCGGCGGCGGCCTCCTGGCGCTGGCGCTCTTCCTCTTCGGCCTTGGCGCGCAAGGCGGCCTCGCGCTGGCGATCCTCGCGTTCCTTGGTCTCGGCCTCTTCGCGGCGGCGCTGACGGTCTTCGTCGCGCTGGCGTTCATCTTCAGCGCGCTTGGCGGCCTCTTCCTGCTCGCGCGCCTTGGCGCTGCGAAGGGCGTCCAGACGGCGCTGCATTTCCGCTTCGGAAATGCCTGCCGGGCGCTTGGACGGATCGCCAAGGGCCGAAGAGCCACCCGGCCCACCGGCAGCAGCGCCCGCAGCCCCGGCCGGCTTTGCCGCCGGAACGACCACGCGCTTGCGCTTGGTTTCCACCACCACAGCATGGGTCCGGCCATGGCTGAAGCTTTGCTTCACCGAACCGGAACGGGGGGCGCCACCCAAGCCCAGGGGTTTCTTGCCGTCAGTATCGCTCATGCGTCCTTCGTATCCTTCTCGGCGGGTTTTCCGCCGTCATGCTGACCGCTGCCCATTCGCAGACCTGCCAGCCTTGCCGCTTCCTCTACAACACGGGTCGCTGAGTCCACCAGCCGCAAGCGCGGCGTGTATCGCACGTTCGCGCCCGAAAGCCAAACCGATTTCCCCTGCATTCAGGCAGGAAATCAGGCTGTTTTCGCCCTTGGGAGGGCGCAACTTGGTCTTTCCGCGTTCCGACCCGTCACTGGCCTGCAAAAGCGCAACCGCGCGCCCTGATACCAGCCACTCCTTCACCTTCTCATACCCGGTCACGGCATCGCCGGCCTTTCGGGCCATCGACAACAGATCCGTCACCCGCCGCGTCACCAGGGCCTCGACCAGATCGGCCAGCCCTTCGGGTGATTTCACCGGCTGCCGCGCGGCGCGGGAAAACAACCCTTTCGCCGCTGCCTTCGCAATCGACGCCCGGTCCGCGGACACGTACATCCCCCGCCCAGGCAGCTTGCCCGCCACGTCCGGCACCACCGCGCCCTCCGGTCCCACGACGAACCTGATCAGCCCCGCCTTCGGGCTCACCTCTCCGGTCGCAATGCACTTGCGTTCCGGTTCGTCCTGGTCCTTTTCCCGGCCGCCGCGCGTCATGGCGCGTAACCCCGAGGCCTGAAATCAGGCCTCGGCCTCCTCTTCGGCATCGGCGGGCACTTCCTCGGCCAGCATCTCGGTCGGATCGACCCAGCCCAGCATGACCCGAGCGGTCATCACCAGATGCTGCGCCTCTTCAAGGCTCATGTCGAAGGGCTCCAGAATACCGTCGTCCTTCTTGCGCTGCCCGTTTTCCGTGGTCCAGCCGCCTGCCAGTTCCCAATCGGCGCAAGTGGCGAAATCTTCCAGCGTCTTGACGCCGTCCTTGGCCAGCGCCTCTATCATCTGGGGCGTCAGGCCTTCGAATTCAATCAGGCTTTCCTCGACACCCATCGCGCGGGCATTTTCCAGCGCCTTCTTGGCCTGCTCTTCCAGGAAGTCGCGGGCGCGGGCCTGCAGTTCGGCAGCGGTGCCTTCGTCAAAGCCGTCGATCGACAAGAGTTCGTCCTGCTCGACGTAGGCCACTTCCTCCAGATTGGTGAAGCCCTCGGCCACCAAGAGCTGCGCCATCATCTCGTCAACGTCCAGCGTGTCCATGAACAGCTTGGTGCGTTCGGCGAATTCGGCTTGCCGGCGGGTCGATTCCTCGGCCTCGGTCAGGATGTCGATGTCCAGACCCGTCAGCTGGCTGGCCAGCCGCACGTTCTGGCCCCGGCGCCCGATGGCCAGCGAAAGCTGCTCGTCCGGCACCACGACCTCGATCTTGCCGCCTTCCTCGTCGATCACGACCTTGGAGACCTGCGCCGGCTGCAGCGCATTCACCAGGAAGGTTGCCTGATCCTGGTTCCACGGAATGATGTCGATCTTCTCGCCCTGCAACTCGTTCACCACGGCCTGAACGCGGCTGCCGCGCATGCCGACGCAGGCGCCGACCGGGTCGATCGAGTTGTCATAGCTGATCACGGCGATCTTGGCACGGCTGCCGGGGTCGCGCGCCACGGCCTTGATCTCGATGATGCCATCGTAGATTTCCGGCACTTCCATCTTGAAAAGCTCGGCCATGAACTGCGGGTCGGTCCGGCTCAGGAACACCTGCGGGCCGCGCGCTTCGCGGCGCACGTCCTTGATGAAGCAGCGGATGCGGTCGCCGATCCGGTAGGCTTCGCGGCCGATCTTTTCGTTGCGGCGCAGGATGCCCTCGCCGCGGCCCACGTCGACGATGATGTTGCCGTATTCCTCGCGCTTGACGGTGCCGTTGATGATCGTGCCCTTGCGGTCCTTGAATTCCTCGAACTGGCGGTCACGCTCGGCTTCGCGGACCTTTTGCAGGATCACCTGCTTGGCCGATTGCGCGGCGATGCGGCCCAGGTCGACCGGCGGCACCTCGTCGATGACCTCGTCGCCGATCTGCGGGTCGGCAAGGTAGGACTTCGCCTGCTTGACGGTCAACTGGGCGTGGTGGTTTTCCACCAACTCGTCCTCGACCACGGTCCGCACGCGGGAAAAGCTGGCCCGGCCGGTCTTGCGGTCGATCGCCACGCGGATGTCCATCTCGGCGCCGTAGCGCGACTTCGCCGCGCGGGCCAGGCTGTCTTCCATTGCCTGGATCACCAGATCCGGGTCGATCATCTTTTCGCGCGCCACCGCTTCGGCGGTCTGCAGAAGTTCCAGCTGGTTGGCCGAAGTGATTGCCATGGTCCTGCTCCCTAGTGTTTCGTCGCGGGGGTGGCGTCGTCGTCATCCCCTTCGGTTTCTTCGATCTCGTCAAAGCCGCCGTCTTCGGGCAGCGCCACTTTCTTCTGCCGCAGCATCTCGGCGATCAGCTCTTCGGTCAGGATCAGCTTGGCGTCCGACAACCAGTCGAACCGCAGCCCGATGGTCAGGTCCTTGCCCGATTCTTCAATCTCGATCAGCACCTCGTCGCCCTCGACGCCCATCAGCCCGCCCTTGAAGCGGCGGCGGCCGTCGATCAGTTCGGTCGTCTCGATCCGGGCTTCCCAGCCTTTCCAGACCTCGAAATCCTTCAGCCGGGTCAGCGGCCGGTCGATGCCGGGGCTCGAGACTTCCAGCGTATACATGTCTTCGATCGGGTCTTCGACATCCAGCACGGCCGAAACGGCAGTGGAAATCGCGCCGCAATCTTCGACGCCGATACCTCCGTCGGCCTTGTCGGCCATGATCTGCAGGGTGCGCTGCACCTTGCCATGGCCACCCATCAATCGCAGGCGGATGAGTTCAAAGCCCAGGCCTTCGATCACCGGTCCGACAATGTCGGCCAGGCGGCGGTCCATGGCGGTCTTGGCGATCAGATCGGTCATGCGTCTCCGGCAAAACAAAAAAGCGGACCCAGCGGCCCGCTTGCGACTTTCGGTAGCTTCGAGTTTGGACCCCGAAACAGCTGTTGATCCGCATATACGCAAGCGGCCTCGAGTCTGCAAGCCCCGTTGCAGCCCGCACCCGTGCGATCAGAGCATCGGCGCCTTGTCGATCTGCGACAACGGCACGTTGACGTCCAGCACCAGCCCGCGGATGCCCGAGATGCCAAAGCCCTGCAAGCGCGCGGTGTGCATGGTCAGATAGGCCTCGGCCTCGGGGCGCGAGGCAAATGCGTAGATGCCGCCGGAGCGGCCCTCGGCCTGGCTTTCGGTCCAGTATTTGAACAAGAAGCCCGGCTCGGCGGCGATGGACTGGGCCAACCCCTCGAAAGCCGCTGTCATCTCGGCGCCCCAGGGGCCTTGATGGGGGAAATCCACCTGCACCAGCGTGACTGCCATTTCGGCCTCCTTTTCCCGGCGATTACTGCGACCCTAGAGCACGGTGGCGGCCGGGCGCAAACCCTTCTTCGCTGGTTCTGGCGGGCAAGTTCTGGCGTAATGTCATCGACAAGGCGATTGTCTCGGCGGATTTCGCCCGGTATTTCGGCCCTGACCCAAGATCCGGAGGACCCGATGCCCGCTTACCGTTCCCGCACCACCACCCATGGCCGCAACATGGCCGGCGCGCGCGGCCTCTGGCGCGCCACCGGCATGAAGGACGGCGACTTCGGCAAGCCGATCATCGCCATCGTCAACTCCTTCACCCAGTTCGTGCCCGGCCATGTGCATCTGAAAGACCTCGGCCAGCTTGTCGCGCGCGAGGTCGAGGCGGCGGGCGGCGTCGCCAAGGAATTCAACACCATCGCGGTCGATGACGGCATCGCCATGGGCCATGACGGCATGCTCTATTCCCTGCCCTCGCGCGAGATCATCGCCGATTCGGTGGAATACATGGTCAACGCGCATTGCGCCGACGCCATGGTCTGCATCTCGAACTGCGACAAGATCACCCCCGGCATGCTGATGGCCGCGATGCGGCTGAACATTCCCGCCGTCTTCGTCTCGGGCGGGCCGATGGAGGCCGGCAAGGCCGTGATCAAGGGCCGCGAAATCGCGCTGGATCTGGTGGATGCCATGGTCTCGGCCGCCGATGACAGTTTTACCGACGAAGAGGTCGACGCGATCGAGAAGGCCTCTTGCCCGACCTGCGGGTCGTGTTCGGGCATGTTCACCGCCAATTCGATGAACTGCCTGACCGAGGCACTGGGCCTGTCGCTGCCCGGCAATGGCTCCACCCTGGCCACCCATGCCGACCGCAAGCGGCTTTTCGTCGAGGCGGGGCATCTGATCGTCGACATCACCCGGCGCGCTTACGAGCAGAACGACTCCAGCGTGCTGCCGCGCAACGTCGCCAACAAGGCCGCGTTCGAAAACGCCATGGCGCTGGACATTGCCATGGGCGGGTCCACCAACACGGTGCTGCATATCCTGGCCGCAGCGCATGAAGGCGGCATCGACTTCGGCATGGACGATATCGACGCGCTGTCACGCAAGGTGCCCTGCCTGTGCAAGGTCGCCCCGGCCAAGCAGGACGTGCATATGGAAGATGTGCATCGTGCCGGCGGGATCATGGCGATTCTGGGCCAGTTGGACAACGCGGGCCTCTTGAACCGCGATTGCACCACCGTCCACGCCCCCACCCTGGGGTCTGCACTGGACCATTGGGACATCAGCCGCACCAACCACGACACCGTGCGCCAGTTCTTCATGGCAGCACCCGGCAACGTGCGCTCGGCCACCGCCTTTTCGCAGGAAAAGCGCTATGCCCAGCTGGACCTCGACCGTGAAGCCGGCGTGATCCGCAGCGCGAAGCATCCGTTCTCCAAGGATGGCGGGCTGGCCGTGCTGAAAGGCAACGTCGCGCCGGATGGCTGCATCGTGAAGACCGCTGGGGTGGACGAGTCGATTCTGGTGTTCAGCGGCCCGGCGCGGGTGTTTGAGTCGCAGGATGCCTCGGTCAGCGCCATTCTGACCGGCAAGATCAAGGAAGGCGACGTGGTGGTGATCCGCTACGAAGGGCCGAAGGGCGGGCCGGGGATGCAGGAAATGCTGTATCCGACCAGCTACCTGAAATCCAAGGGTCTGGGCAAAGCCTGCGCGCTCTTGACCGACGGGCGCTTTTCCGGCGGCACTTCGGGCCTGTCGATCGGCCATGTCTCGCCCGAGGCGGCGGCGGGCGGGACCATCGGTCTGGTGCGCGAAGGCGACATGATCGACATCGACATTCCCGGCCGCAAGATCTGCCTGCGGGTTCCCGAGGCCGAACTGGCCAGGCGCCGGGCCGAGCAGGACGCAAAGGGCTGGAAGCCCGCCGCCCCGCGCAGCCGCAAGGTCTCATCAGCGCTGCGGGCCTATGCGCTGCTGGCAACCTCGGCCGACCGGGGTGCAGTGCGGCAACTGCCAGACGAGGGCTGAGGCGGCTTCAGCCGAGGCTGGAAAGCGCCTTCCCCTCGGCCACCAGCCGCGCCAGCAGCGGAGGCACCCGCCATGACAGCGGGTCTTCCACCGCCAGTGCGGCCAGTTCGGCGGCGACGGTCGCCAGCCCCCATTCCTCGGCCAACCGCATCGGCCCACCGCGCCAGCGCGGAAAGCCGTAGCCATGCACCAGCACTAGGTCGATGTCGGCGGCGCGGCGGGCAATACCTTCGTCGAGAATGTCGAACCCTTCGGCGATCATCGCCAGCATCAACCGCCGGGCGATGGTCTCGGCCGCAAAGCCGCGGCGCGTGAGCCCGGCCTTTGCCGAAACATCGGCGATCAGCGCCGCCACCTGCGCCGAGGGCTTTGGCTTGCCGCCGTCATAATCCATCCAGCCCGCGCCGCTCTTGCGGCCCAGCCGTTTCAACCTTTCCACCATCCGGTCGGCGATCGGGATATAGCGGATGCCCGGCTGCGCCGCCTGGTTCTTGCGCTGGCGGTTGGCGTAGGCGATGTCCAGCCCGGACAGGTCCTGCACCGCATAGGGGCCCATTGCCATGCCGAAACCGGTCATCGCGGCATCCACCTCTTCGGGCAAGGCGCCTTCGATCAGCAGGATGTCCCCGGTCTGGCGATAGCGCGTCAGGATACGGTTGCCGATGAAGCCGTCGCAAACCCCCGCCTCTACCGCGATCTTGCCCAGCCGTCTGGTCAGCCCGAAGGCGGTGGCCAGGGTTTGCGGGGAAGTTGCCTTGGCGCGGATCACCTCGACCAGCTTCATCAGATGCGCGGGGGCAAAGAAGTGCAGGCCGAGGAACCGCTCGGGATGCGGCAGGCACTCGGCAATGGCGTTCACGTCCAGATATGAGGTGTTGGTGGCCAGAATGGTTCCCTCGGGCAGGGCCGCGGCCAGCCGGGCGAACAGGGCGCGCTTGACCTCGAGGTTCTCGAACACCGCCTCGATGGCCAGGTCGACCTGCGGCAGGGGCCCGCCCGCGCCGGAAACGAAGGCAAAGCCCTGCGCCAACTGCCTGTCGGCATCCTTGCGGGTCTGCTTGCCGCGCGCCACGGCCGCGTCGAACAGGGCGGCCACATTGGCGCGGGCTCGGGCCTCGGCCTCGGCATCCTGTTCCAGCAAGGTGATGTGAATGCCCACGCCGGAAAGTGCATAGGCAATCGCCGCGCCCATGGTGCCGCCCCCGGCCACCAGCGCGCGGGTGATCGGCGCAGGGGTCAGCGCCTTGAGGTCGGGCCCGGCCCCGGCGCCACGTTCGGCAAAGAACACATGGCGCAGGGCGCGGGCCTGCGGGCCGGCCTTCAGCTCCAGAAAGGTGGCGCGTTCCTGTGCCAGGCCTTCGGCCAAGGGCAGCTTGCAGGCCGCTTCGATCAACGCGATGGCACGCAGCGGCGCAATCTGGCCCGTGAGCCTCTTTTCGGCATTGGCGCGGGCGGCCCCGGCGGCCTCGGGTGCAGGTGCCGGGGCCGGAAAGTCGTCGAGCGCCGGGCGTGACAGGTCGGCCAGCAGCGCGGCCCGGACCGGATCTTCGGCAATCGCGTCGATCAGGCCCAGTGCCAGCGCCTCATCCGGCTTGATGCTGCGCCCTTCCGGAATCAGCGCCAGCGCCCTTTCCGCGCCAATCAGTCGGGGCAGCCGTTGCGTGCCCCCCGCGCCGGGCACCACGCCCAGCGTTGTCTCCGGCAGTCCAAGCAAGGCCGAAGCTGAGGCCACCCGAGCCCGGCAGGCCAGAGCCAGTTCCAGCCCGCCTCCCAGCGCGGCACCGTTGATCGCGGCCACGGCAGGCAGCCGCATCAGTCGCAAGAGGACGTCGGGCAGGTGCGGCGGCGCCGGAGCGGCGTCGAATTCCTTCGCATCCGCCCCGGCAACGAAGGCACGCCCCGCCCCGGTCAGAACAATGCGATCGACCCGGCCCGCCGCCAACGCCGCCTCGGCCTGGTCAATCGCCGCCAACAGCCCCTTGCGCACGGCGGCCGAGATGACGTTGACCGGTGGATTGTCGATCGTCACCACCAACGCGCGACCAAGGGTTTCGACCCGAACCGGAGTTTCCGTCATTGCCAGTCCCTGTCGTCCTGTGGCTCCGCCGTCGGGTATAGCACAGCCAGGATGGCCGGCCACCCGGCTAGGGCCGGTTCCGCCCCCGGCAGCCGGTTTGTGCCCGCTGATGTACCGTTTCTACAAGGCTTTGCTTCCATTGCGGATTCGTGCTGTCACGGATGGCCCGCGTCTTTTCCGGTAAATGGCCCGCAACCGGCAAGGACCCGCCATGACCGGTTGCCTTTCCCTTGGCCGGCATCATAATCCCCCGGGTGAATTGCGCGGGGGACGAGGTGCGACGGCCAGGCAGACGACCGACCCGACGGACCGCAGCCACCACAGTGGCCATGCTGCTGATTGCGGGCATCCTGGCAGTGCCCGCCCCGGCACTGGACCGGCTGGACTTTTCGGTTGCAGGTGGCGACGACGGGCTGGAAAAGACGGTCCGTGCCGCCTCGCTTCTCTTGACGCAACAGGCCGATGGCGCGACCGACCCGCAGGACCTGTTCGCCGCCGCCCGTGCCGACTATGCCCGCATCCTGGGCGCGCTCTATGCCAAGGGGCATTACTCCGCCGTCATCTCGATCCGCATCGACGGGCGAGAGGCCGCCGGGATCGCGCCGCTGAACGCGCCCGGCCGGATCGGCACCATCACCGTCAGCGTGGACCCAGGCCCGCCCTTCGCCTTTTCGCGCGCCGAAATCGCACCCCTGCCGCCGGAAACCCGTCTGCCCGAGGACTTCCGCCCCGGCAAGCCAGCCTACAGCACCGCCATCTCGGGCGCGCTGGACGAAGCCACCTTGGCCTGGCGCGAGGCCGGGTATCCCAAGGTCGCAACCGGCGCCGAGGATATCGTCGCTGACCACGCCCGCAGCACCCTTGCCGCCGATATCCGCCTGGCACCGGGGCCGAAACTTCGCTTCGGCCCGCTGACGGTCTCTGGCGCGAAACGGATGCAGGCGGCCCGCATCGTCAAGATCACCGGCCTGCGCCAGGGCGAGGCCTTCAGCCAGTCGGAGCTTGACCGCGCCGCCAACCGGCTGAAACGGACCGGGGTGTTCCGCTCGGTCACCCTGACCGAAGCCGATTTCCCGGTCGCCGGAGACCTTTTGCCCATCGGCGTCACCGTGGTCGAGGAAAAGCTGCACCGCTATTCCGTGGGCGCGGAAATAGCCAGCCTCGACGGGCTGTCGCTGTCCGGCTACTGGCTGCACCGAAACCTCTTTGGCGGTGGCGAGCGGCTGAAGATAGACGCCGTGAGCACCAACATCGGCTCGGGCCAAAGCGGCATCGACTATTCGCTGGGCGTGACGCTTGACCGCCCCGCCACCCTGTCGCCCGACACCACGGCCAGCCTTTCGGCCCTGATCGGCCACCAGGACGAGGTGGACTATGCCGCCGACCTGGCCGAGGTAGGCCTGTCGTTCCGGCACTATTTCTCGGAACAGCTTTCGGCCCGTGTCGGCATTGCTTATGAATACGCCGAAGGGAGCGATCCCGGCGGCAAGTTCCATTTCCGCAGCCTGGCGTTGCCGCTGGGCGTCACTTGGGACCGCCGCGACAGCAGCGTGGACGCCCGCAAGGGGTTCTACCTTGACGCCGCGGTGAAGCCATTCACCGGCTTCGGCACCACCGGATCGGGCGCAAGATTGACCTTCGATGGCCGCGCCTACCGCAGCTTCGGCGCGGAGGACCGCATCACCTTGGCCGGGCGGCTGCAGGCGGGTGCGATCCTCGGCTCCGACCTCTTGGACACACCGCGGGACGATCTGTTCTTCTCCGGCGGCGGCGGCACCGTGCGCGGTCATCCCTACCGGTCGCTCGGCATCGCGGTGAACCGGGGCTTCGGGCCCGATTTTCTGATCGGCGGCACCTACATGCTGGCAGCCTCGGCCGAGGTGCGGGCACGGGTGACCGAGACGATCGGTATCGTCGGCTTTGTCGATGCCGGCAGCATCGGGGTCAACGACTTCTTCGGCGATCTGGGCGACTGGCACGCCGGCGCGGGCCTCGGCCTGCGCTATGAGACCGGTTTCGGACCGATCCGGCTGGACGTGGCTGCGCCGATCCACGGCAAGACCGGTGACGGCGTGCAGATCTACATCGGCCTGGGGCAAAGCTTCTGATGCGCAATGTGCTGGCCCTTGCGCTGTTCCTGCCCACCGCCGCCTTGGCGCAGGACGACGATCGCGGCTATCTACAGGCCTTTCTGGAAGACAACCTCTCCGGCGCCGGGCGGCAGGTCACCATCACCGGGTTCGAGGGCGCCTTGTCGTCGCGCGCGACGATCGAGCGGCTTGAGATCGCCGATGATGCGGGCGTCTGGATCACGCTGGACGAGGTGGTTCTGGACTGGTCGCGGTCTTCGCTGCTGTCCGGCGAAGTGGTGGTGAACGAGCTTTCTGCCGATACGATCACGGTCGCCCGACTGCCCTCGATGGCCGCCGACAGCGCCCTGCCCGCACCCGAGGCGTCGGGCTTTGCCCTGCCCGACGTGCCGGTCTCCGTCGATATCGGTTCGGTAAAGGCCGACCGGATCGTGCTGGGCGACGGCGTCCTGGGCGAGCCGGTGGAAGGCCGGTTCCAGGCAGCGCTGTCGCTGGCGGGCGGCGAAGGCCAGGCCGCGCTGGTGCTGGAGCGCACCGACGGCACGCAGGGCCGGATCGCGCTGGACGCGGGCTTTTCCAATGCCACTGGCATCCTGGCGCTGGATCTTTCGGCACGCGAAGACGCCGGCGGCATCGCCGCGCGGATGTTGGGTCTGCCGGGAGAGCCCTCGGTCGATCTGTCCATCGCCGGATCGGGCCCGCTTTCGGATTTCTCCGCCGATATCCGTCTGGCCAGCGACGGGGTCGATCGCCTGTCCGGCCCGGTCGAGATCCTGCAGGCTGACAGCGGCGCCTATCGCTTCACCGCAAGCCTTGCGGGCGATCTGGCTCCCCTTTCCTGCCCGAATACGCCGCCTTTCTGGGCGACCGGGTGGCACTGGACCTGGCGGGTGCGCGCTGGTCGTCCGGGCGGCTGGTGCTGGACCGGCTGGCGCTGTCCGCCCGCGCGCTGGACCTGGACGGTGCGCTGACTGTCGCGGCCGATGGCCTGCCCGAGGCATTTTCCCTTGGCGGCACAGTCGCGTCCGATGACGGCCAGCCGGTGCTGCTGCCGCTGCCGGGCAAGGGTCAGACGCGGGTGCGACGGGCCGAGATCGACCTGCGCTTCGATGCCAGGAAGGACAACGGCTGGACCGGCCGAGCCAGCCTGATCGGGCTGGAGACCGAGACCCTTCGGCTGGGGCAGGCGCAATTGCGCGGGTCGGGCCGGATCGACCGGGTCGCCAGCCGCAACGGTGTAGGCGCGACGCTGGATTTCCGGGCCGAAGGGCTGGCGCTGCATGACGCGGCGCTGCAAGAGGCACTGGGTCCGGCGCTGTCTGGCCATGCCGTGCTGTTCTGGCGCAAAGGCGAGGATGCGCTGCGCCTGCCGCAGTTGTCGCTGACCGGCGAAGGCTTCGCCCTGTCCGCCGGCCTTCGGATCGAGGGGCTGGAAAGCGGTCTGAACACCGGCGGCCGCCTCTCCTTCACCACGACGGACCTGTCGCGCCTGTCCAAGCTGACCGACCTGCCGCTGGCCGGTTCGGCCGAGGTCACGCTGGAAGGCGAGGCCAGCCGGCTGAGCGGAAGCTTCGACCTGGCGCTGGACATGGTGGCCAATGGGCTGCGCACTGGCTTTGAGCAGGTTGACCGGCTGACCGGCGGGACGACGCGGCTGACCGTCTCGGCCCGGCGCGACGAATCCGGAACGGTTCTGCGGGCGCTGAACCTGGCGGTCGACGGTCTGGCCTTGTCGGCCAGCGGGCAGGGGTCGTCCGGTGGCAGCGACCTTGCCGGGAAGCTGACGCTGGCCGATCTGGGCATTCTCGACCCCGCCTGGGGCGGCAGCCTGACGGCAGAAGCGCGGCTTACCGGCACGCCCGCCGATGGCACGCTGACGCTGTCGGGGACCGGCAACCGGCTGTCGGTGGGCCAACCGAAAGCAGACCGGCTGATCGAAGGCGAAACCGCGCTGGAAGTGGCACTGCGGCTGCGCGACGGGCGGCTCTTTCTGTCGGCGGCCTGGCTGGACGGTACCAATCTGGCGGCCGAGGCCACTGGCACCGGAACGGGTGACGAGCTGGCCGTATCGGGCCGCATCCGCGATCTGGCGCTGCTGGCTGAAGGCTATCCCGGACCGGTCTGCAGTGCCGATGCCGCACTGCTGAACGCGGTGGCCGACCCGGCAACCCTGGCCGGATCGCTGCGGCTGGACCTGGCCTTGCGCGGACCACTGGCGCTGTCATCGCTTTCCGGGCGCGTCACCATGGCCGGTGGGCGCATCGCCTATCCGTTCCGCGGCATTTCGCTGACCCGGACCGAACTGGTGGCCGACCTGTCCCAGGGCAGCGCGCGGCTTGCGGCGACATCCGAGCTGGCTGCCGGCGGGCGCCTGCGGCTGGGCGGCAACGTCGACCTGACCGCCCCCTTTGCCGCCAGCCTCGACTTGCAGCTGGATACTGTCCGCCTGCGCGACCCCGAACTTTACGACACCACGATTTCGGGGCTTCTGCGGATCACCGGCCCGTTGCTGAACGGCGCCCTGCTTGCCGGCCGGCTGGCGCTGGGCGAGACCGAGCTTCTGATCCCCTCGACCGGCTTCGCCTCGGCCAGCGACCTCGAGACGATCTCGCACATCAACGACAGCGCCACCGTCCGCGCCACCCGCGCAAGGGCGCAGCTGAATGGCGGCACTGGCGGCGGTGGCAATGGCGGGTCGGCCACCGGGCCGGACTGGGCGCTGAACGTGGTGGTGGACGCGCCCAACCGCATCTTCCTGCGTGGCCGCGGGCTGGATGCCGAACTGGGCGGATCGGTCACCCTGGGCGGTAGCCTGCGCGCGATTGCCCCTTCGGGCGCCATCCAGCTGATCCGGGGGCGGCTTGATCTGCTCGGCAAGCGGCTGGTGCTGTCCGAGGCCAGCCTGGCGCTGGAGGGCGATCTGGTGCCCTACGTCACCGTGGTTGCCGCGAACGAAACCGACGGGGTTACCAGCATGGTGCGGATCGAAGGCCCGGCCGATGCGCCGGAGGTGACGTTCTCCTCCTCTCCCGAGATGCCGCAGGAAGAGGTGCTGTCCTGGCTGCTGTTCGGGCGCGGATTGCAGTCGATCTCGGTGTTGCAGGCCGCTGAACTGGCGAACGCGGTGGCCGTTCTGGCCGGGCGTGGCGGCCAGGGCATCGTGTCGAAGCTGCGGCGGGGCTTCGGCTTCGACGATCTTGACGTGACGACATCGGAGGACGGCACCGCCTCGGTCACGGCGGGGAAATACCTGACAGACAACATCTATACCGGCATCGAGGTGGATCAGGACGGCAAGTCGAAGATCAACCTGAACCTCGACCTGCGCAAGGGTGTCACGGTCAAGGGGCGGGTCGGGTCAGACGGCCAAAGCGGGATCGGGATATTCCTGGAAGGTGACTACTGATCCCCCGAACCGGAAACGAAGAAAAGCCCCCTTGCCGAGGGCTTTTGTCAAATCTGCGGTGTTCCTTGCGCCGGGGCGCGGGACGATCAGGTGCCGTTGCCGCCGGCGACCGCCGCAAACACAAGCACGCCAAGCAGGATCGGCAGAGCAGCGCCGCTGCGGGGCTTCTGCACGATGACTTCCGGCTCGCCCTCGTCCTGAATCACAATCGGACCACCCGCGAAGGCGACCGAAGCCGAAAGGGACAGTGCGGCGGCAAGGGCAAGTGATTTCTTCATCGGAACTCTCCATTGACTACTTGAGATATGAATACCATTCCAAGAGCGCTGTGGAAAGCCGAACATTCGCGCAATCCGGCAGACTGTTGCCCATGCGCACTTGACCTGCCGGTTTTTCTGCGGGATCCCGCGCCAATCCGCCCAAGGATCAGGCGAAAGGTCGCTAGTCCACTACTCGCGCGAAGGTTGCGTAGCCGGCATCCGGGCTGACCCATTGCCGCGATTGCCGGATCGCGCCGCTTTCGAACCAGAAGTCATTGCTGATTCTGCCCTCGGCGCGCTGGCAAACCTCGGCCACGCGGCGGGTCTGGTGCGTCCGGCCGTAGATCGTCACTGCCTCGGCACCGCGCGATTCGGGCGTGCAGGCATAGCTGCGGCGCTGGGTCCGGTCATCGTCCCAGAGGTAGTAGTAGCTGCGGTTGAAACCCGACCCGGCGGCGATCTGCCCGCCCGAAGGCGCGCTGGCCGACATCAGATCGGGGCCAAGGCCGCGGGTTTCGATCAACACCCCCGCGCGGAAGGTGAAGGTGATGCCCTCGGCCGCCTCCCAGGTCACCACGTCGCCTCTGGTTTCGCGGATCGACAGCAGCACATCGACGCCAAGCGCGGGAACCGTGGCCCGCAGAATCGGGGTGCCGAAGGCCTCGATCTTGCCGCGCGAGACTGGGTTGAGATCGACGGCGCCGCCGCCCATCAGCCCGGCCACCAGCCCGGAAGTGCCATTGCCGCAAGCAGCCATCAGGGCCAGCGCCATCGCCGCGCCCGCGATACGGGCCCTGTGCTCTACCGCCACACCCGCCCCCATTCGCTGTCCAGCCGCCCCAGATGGTAATCGCTGATCGAATCGTAAAGCCGGCCGTCCACCTCTACCCGCGCGCCGCCGTCGCGCTGCAGAGGCCGCAGCACGGTGTTCATCTCGCCCCGGCTGGGCTGCCCGAGTATCCAGTTCATCGGGATCGTCAGGCGCAGGCCCTTGTCGAACGACCCCTCGCCGAATTCTGCGGCGCTGGCCGAGGTGAAGGTGGCGAAGGCGCCGACCTTGACGCCATTGCCGAATTCGCGGTCCAGCGAGAACGTGGCCCCCACGTCGCCCGCCAGATAGCGGCCGACATCGACCTGTCCCAGAAAGCCGCGGCCGAAATCGTAATAGGCCGACACATGGCCCGTCGCGATGCCGTAATCATAGTCGGAAAAGCCGAAGCCGCCGTCGCGGTCGCGCTGCATGGTGTAGTTCAGCTCCACCCCCAGCGCGAGACGGCTGGCGACCGGCTTCCACAGCAGCTCTCCCGACACGCCGGCATGCATCCGTTCCAGATAGCCAAGCGTCACGCGGGAATAGAGGTTGTCGGCCGGCTTGGCATACCAGGCCAGCGTCAGCCGGTCGACCGAAGTGCCGCCTTCGACATTGTAGTCATGCACATCGCTGCGCACATGCGGCAGGATCGAGAAATCCTCGGGCCGGGTGACGTATTCGTCCAGATTGTCGGCAACGCGCTGGTAGACCGCCCCCGACAGCACAAGGCCGGGCCGCAGCTCGTAGCTGGCCGAGAAGCGCAGCCCGACGTCGCCGACCAACGGCTGGCTGATGCGGAGGGCCGGGGTCAGGCGCCAGGTGAATTTCGGATAGGCATCGCCCCAGTCAAGCCCGCCCGCCGGCGCCGGCCCGGCATCTGAGATCTGCACCTTTTCGCGCAACAGCGCATCATTGCCCGGCGCATGTTCCAGCGCCTCGAGGTCAGAGCGGCGGATGGTGATCTTCGATGCGCCCATGCCGCGCACCATCGGCACGATCTCGAACACCTCGACCGAGGCTGGCATCACCTGGCTCAGCGCGCGCGGCGCGGCCCACGGCCTGCGGCCCGGCGTCGATCTGCGCATTGCGCACGCGCAAATGCACCGTGCTGGTGGTGTAGGAGAAATGCTCGATCGTCATGCCGTCCGCGGCCAGCCGCTTGGACAGGTTGGCGTAAAGCAGGCCCGCTCCGTCGGGCTGGGTCACCCAGCCGCCATCATAGGCTTCGGGGTCGGCGGCCCGCGACGGGCGGGCGCCGACAGCCACCGGGGCCGGGCCAAAAATACCGGAAGTGGCGCGCTGCTTGGGGTCAAGCACCAGGTTGAAGGCCAGGCCGATCTCGGAGCCGTAAAGCGAGTAGAGGCCAAAGCGCATGTACTGGCCGCGCTGGTATTCGACGCCGAAGTTGAACGGGCTGCGGCGGTCGAATGTGCCGCGAAGGGCGGCTTCTTCAGGATAGGCATCCGAGGAATACTCGGCCTTGACGGTCCAGTTGTCGTTCACCCGCCACTCGATCCCGGCAAAGGGCGCGACCGGTCCGCGGAACCATTGATCGACGGCAGGCTTGCCCCCCATGCCAAAGTCGATCGGCGGACGGTCGCCAAAGGGCGAGCCGATCCCGCCATAAGAGCCAAGCCTCCCCCAGCCCAGGCCAGCCGTCACCTTGAAACGGTCGGAAAACGTCTTTGTCGCCGCGATGTATTCGGCCGAGGCAAGACCGGTTCCGACGAAATCCTGCAGGCCCAGAGTGATCGAGGGCAGATAGTCGGTTTCCTTAAGCACCAGAAAGCGCAGGTCGAAGCTGCGGTCGTTGTAGGTGTCGTAGCCGTCATCATCCGGCGTTCCCGCCGTTATGTCGTTCCAGTTCCGGGTGGCCGAGAAGCGATAGCTGCCGGAAATGCGCGGCGTGATCTGGAAGGTCAGGGTGGTGCGGTACTGCGGGCCGAAAAGTGCGGCGGCGACCGATATCGTGCCATCGGGCATGGCTTCGCCCGAGGGCATGTCGATCAGACCGGGAACGCCCGAGAACGACAGCGACGGCCGCATCTCTGCATGCAACGGCGCGGTGCCCTGCAGAAGGGCCGCCATCGTGGCGGCAGCGCATCGGCCTTTGAAGCTGATCATCCTGTCACTTGCTCTTGGTCCCGGGCGTTACGGAACAGTCTATGGGTGCGCTGGTACATTGCGGCAACCCAAAACTCCGGACCCACCACCAGACGCCGCGCGGCTATGTCGCCTGTGCCGCAGTCAGCGGCCGGTCGCCGCGCGGGCGGACAAGCTGCATCGCGGTGTCGCGCATCGCCGTCACGTCTCCGGTGGAAAGGTATCCGGCCAACTCGCGCAGGGCATTGGCCATCTCCAGTTCCGCCAGGCTTTCCTCGGCCGCACGCAGGATCTTCGGGTGCGGCGTGGTCAGCAAACCCTGCCCGATCAGCAGCTCCTCATGCAGCTTTTCGCCGGGGCGAAGGCCGATCACCTGGATCTCGATATCGCCGTCGGGATGCGCCTCATCCCGCACCGTGTAGCCGGCGCCCTGGATCATCTGCTCGGCCAGTTGCCGGATCCGGACCGGCTTGCCCATGTCCAGCACGAAGACATCGGCCAGCGAGGATGGCGCAGCACCCGTTACGGCACCGGAATCGAGAAAGGACCCGGCCAGAAGCACCAGCTTCGACGCCTCGGCAATGGTCATGAAATAGCGCGTCACATCCTCATGCGTCAGCGTCACCGGCCCGCCGCGGGCAATCTGTTCGCGAAACAGCGGAATGACCGACCCGGAAGAGCCAAGGACATTGCCGAACCGCACGATGGAGAAGCGGGTCGACTGGCTCCGCTTGGCCCGGTCCTGGACCACCAGCTCGGCCAGCCGCTTCGACGCGCCCATCAGGTTGCTGGGCCGCACAGCCTTGTCGGTGGAGATCAGGATGAACCGCCGCACACCCTCTTCGACGCAGGCATCAGCCAGCGTCCTGGTGCCGAAAACGTTGTTGGCGATACCCGCGGTGGGGTTCTGTTCGACCAGGGGAACATGCTTGTAGGCCGCGGCGTGAAACACCGTGTCGACGCCATTCTGGGCCAGCACCGCGCGCGTCAGCCTTGCATCGGTGACAGACCCCAGAACCGGCACGATCGCGGTCTCGTCCCCGATCAGCATCTCGCGCAACTCGCGGTCGATGTTGTAAAGCGCCAGCTCGGATACCTCGTACAGGACCAGCCGCTTCAGGCCCTGTGCCAGCAACTGGCGGCACAGCTCCGACCCGACCGACCCGCCCGCGCCCGAGACCAGAACGCAACTGCCACCATAGCCGGTGGTGCTGGCCGCCAGCGCGTCGTCCAGATGGCTGCGGCCAAGGAACCGGCCCGGCGGCACCGGCGTCAGCGTCTCGACCAGCTGTTCGGTGCCGATCAGCTGCGCAAAGGACGGCAGCGACTGCACCGAAAGGCCCAACGTCTGCAGCTTGCGCGATATCTGTGCCTGTTTCGGCGCCGACAGCGACGGCATCGCCAGAAGGATTCGGCTGATGCCGTGCTTGCGGACCAGCCGGTCCACCTGCCGGGCGGGATAGATCATCTTGCCCATCAGCCGTTGCGAATGGGTGGCCGGGTCGTCGTCGATGAAGGCCACGACAACAATGGACTCATGCGATCGCAGCGCCGAGGCCAGCTGAAGCCCGGTCTTGCCGGCACCATAGATCAGCACCCGCGTCTGCGGACGGTCAAATGCCAGCACCCAGAGCAGCACCTTCAGCATCGCCACACGGACGAAGATCGCTGCAAGGAACAGGGCCATCGAGAAGGTGATGGTGCCGACGATCGGGAAATACAGTCCCGGCAGGAAAGTGAGCAGCAGCGTTCCGGCCCCGACCATGCCGGCATAGGCGCCGATGCCGTTGGCGGCCAGCGACGCATAGGTCTTGAGCTTGGTCCGCGGCAGACCGACAGCCAGCGATGCCATCGCCCCCAGCATCGCCAGCGCGGGAAACAGCATGCCCAGATGGGCAAGTTGGGCCTGTGGCCAGTAAGTGCCATAGATCAGCAGGATCGTCAGGAAGAAGGTCAGCGGCGCGATGACGGTGTCGCCAAGCAGGATCAGCGCCTGCTTGTGACGCCGCGATATCCTGCGTTCGAAAGCGAGAAGAAGCGATCGCAAGGATTTCATACAGCCACACCTGGAACGTCGTCCGACACAGACGCTGGGCAAGCTACACCGGGAAGGGCCATTTGCAAGCGCAATGCTTTCGCGCGGTGGCTGTTTTCCGCCGGTCGATCACTCAACGCCCGGTTGTTTTGCGGTCCTTCTGCCGGAACAGCACCTGCGCGATGGTCTGCGCGAGGATCCGGACGTCGCCGCAGATCGACCGACGCTTCTGATAGATCAGGTCCAGCCGTGCCTTGCGCGGCACGCAGCGGCGGGCATAGACGGCATCCGTCTCTTCGGACGTCCGGCACGGCGCCAGAAGCCGCTCTTCATGGTGGCGGAAATGCAGCGTGGCCAGCCCGGCCAGCCCGGGGCGCGACCGCAGGACCTCGGCGTAAAGCCGTGGAAACCGCTCGACATAGACGCGCAGCGGAGGGCGCGGGCCGACAAAGCTGATATCGCCCTTCAGCACGTTCCAGATCTGCGGCTCGTCCAGCCGCAGGCGCCGCAGGAACCGGCCGGTCCGTGTCACCCGCCGACTCTTGTCGCCGCCCGAAACCCCGCTGTCGGCTGCCGCCATCGTCATCGTGCGGAACTTCCACAACTGGAACGCGCGGTCGGGCGCCTGCATCCGTTCGGACAGGAAGAACACCGGGCGGCCCTCGGCACCAAGGATCCAAAGGGCGATCAGCAGTGCCGGCAAAGCCAGAACCGATCCAAGGACCAGCGCCAGCGCGATGTCGAACAGCCGCTTGGCCGGGGTCATTGCAGCACCCCGCGCGCCCAGGCCGCTTCGGCGGCGATGCTTTCGGGCGATGCTTTCGGCAGATCGACCAGCGCGGCAAGCCGCCGGGTGGACAGCACCGCTGCAGGAACCACATCCGGGTTGGGCGGGCCATAACGCCAGCGCAAGCCGCTGGCCGCCAGAAGGTCGCCCATCGCGAGAGGCGGATCGCAGGCGACATTCAGAATACGCGGCAGATCGGCGCGCACCAGGGCGGGCAGCAGCCCGGCCAGCGTCCGGCCGCCGATCCACGACCGGAGCGGCCCGCCGGAATGCCCCGGCACCGGGTCCAGCACGATCTCCTCGCCCGGTGGCCGCGGCCCCAGGAGCGCGTCGGCGCCCGCGATGTTGCCAAAGCGAAGGATGGTCGCGGCCATATCGCCCGCATCAAGCATCGCTTCGGCCGCCAGCTTGGCCGCGCCATAGGCGCCGGGCGGGGCGGGGGCATCCTCTTCCCGCGCGCCGTTTGGGTCGGGGGCATAGACCGAGGCGGTGGAGGCAAGGAACAGCCGGCGCACCGCGGCCTTGCGGCAGGTTCGCAGCAGCGGAGGAACCATGGCGGCATTTCGCTGAAGGACGGTCCCTGGCCCGCGGACAAGGCCCGCCAGATGCAGAACGACCGCACCCTTCGGCAGGTCCGGTGTCGGGTCGGCCAGAATATCCCACGCCAGATCAAACTCTTCGCTACGGCCAGACCAGATCGGGCGCAGCCCTGACGGTGGATTTTCCAGCCACGCCGCACGCAGAAGACGGCCCAGTTTTCCGCCCGCGCCGGTGACGATGATGTCAACTACCCCCAGAGTTACCCCCAGCTTTCTGCCGATACAACTGCTGGGGCGATTGACCCTCCCCTGACGCATATTATGGTCGCGCAGCTTGCGATGTCCATCAGCCGGATCATCGCGGGGCCGGAGTGCAAGATGAAGACTGCCACCGTTCTGTCTGTCGCCCTTGCGGTGGCGCTTGCCAGTTTGACAAGCGGGTGCAGTCTGCCGAAGGGCGCCGGCGGAACGAAACAGATCCTGGCCGGTGCCGAAGACGAGAACGCCGATTTCGCGGTTTACCAAGTCAACAAGTCTACCGTCGGAACAATCTCGCAATGGCCGGGGTCGGGGCGCGGCGGGCTTGCCGCCTCGGGCTGGATTCCGCAGACACGGGGGCCGGCCAGCAACGTCATCTCGGCCGGTGACCGGGTGGACATCACGGTCTGGGAGACCGGAACCGGCACCCTGCTTACCCTGCCCGGACAACAAGTTGTTGCGCTTCAGGGTCTTACGGTATCTCCAGATGGCACTGTGTTCCTGCCATATGCCGACAAGGTCTACATCGCCAACATGACGCCCGATCAGGCGCGCGAGGCGATTCAGTCCAAGCTGCAGCCGATTGCGCCCGATGCTCAGGTGCTGATCGCCTATTCACCCGGTCGAAAGTCCACCGTCGATCTGATCTCGGGCGTGCCGGCACCGGGCACCTTCCCGCTGCCTGACCGGAATTTCACCGTCCTCAGCCTGCTCGCGGTCGGCGGGGGCATTCCGCGCGACATGCAGAACCCGTATGTCCGGCTGATGCGTGATGGCAAGATCTACAGCATTTCGGCCGACCGGCTGCTGAAGGACCCTTCGCTGGACACCACCCTGCGCGGTGGCGACAAGGTCTATGTCGAGGCCGACGAACGCTATTTCCTGTCGCTGGGGGCCGCCGGGCGCGAGGCGCAGATTCCATTCAACAACGACAGCATCACCGCGCTGGATGCCTTGTCCCAGATCGGCGGGCTGAACGATTCCCGTGCCGATGCCAAGGGCATCCTGATCATGCGCGATTATCCTGCCAAATCCGTCCGCGCCGACGGATCCGGGCCGCCCAAAGAGCGGATGATCTTCGCCATCGACATCACCTCTGCCGATGGGCTGTTCAGTGCCGGTGAGTTCCATGTCCAGAGCAAGGATGTGGTGATGATTGCCGAAAGCCCGCTTTCCACGACCCAGTCGATCCTTGGCATTCTGGGCGGCCTCGCCGGCATCACGCGGAACGTTCAGGTCATCGGCGGGGAATAGACCTAGCTTTCGCCCTCCAGCCGCGAACGAAGTTCGCGCAAGACGGGCAGCACGGTCTTCACCCGTTCCGCTCCCAGCGCCTCGACCACTTCGCCGATCAGCGGCACCACCGCCTGCACCGCCGCATCGCGCGCCGCACGGCCTGCCGGGCTGATCGCCACGAACTTGCGCCGCGCATCGTCCCAGTCGGGACGGATGTGGACATGGCCGGCCCATTCCAGCCGGGCAAGCGTGTTGGTCATCGCGCCGCGGGTGACGTGGAACGCCTTGGCCAGTTGCGCCGGGCTGCGTTCGTCATTCAGCCGCGCCAGATGGTTCAACACCGAGAAATGCGACAGCTCCATCCCCTTCGGCAACACCTTGGAGATCCGGTTGCGGGCCAGTTGGTCGGCCATGAACAGTTCTCCGAACAGGGCGACGGCGATCTCATCGGTTCGATCGTGCGTGCGGTCGGGGGCGGTCATGGGCCGGCGAACTCCCGGTCATGGGTCAGCGCGGGCACGCGCCCCCGCGCGGCAGCGACCTGCGCCAGATCAAGATCCACGAAGGTTACGCCCGGATCGGTTCCGGCATCGGCCAGGATCTCACCCCAGGGCGCCACGGCCAGAGAATGGCCATGGGTGCGGCGGCCGTTGCCATGGCCTTCGGGGTGGAACCCGGTCTGCGCCGGGGCCAGCACGAAACACCCCGTCTCGATCGCGCGGGCGCGGACAAGGGTTTCCCAATGCGCCGCGCCGGTGATGTGGTTGAAGGCCGCCGGAATGGTGATGACCTGCGCCCCGGCCTGCGCCAGGCGGCGGTAGAGTTGCGGGAAACGCACGTCATAGCAGACCGTCATGCCGATCTTCGCCCAGCCGGCATCGGCCAGCACCGCAAGGGTGCCGGGGCGGTAGCCCTGGCTTTCGCGGTAGACCTCGGTTTCGCTGACGTTCACGTCGAACATGTGGATCTTGTCATAGCGCGCCGCGATGCCGCCGTCGGGCCCGATCAGGAAGCTGCGGTTGGCGAAGCGGCCGTCCGCATCATGGGTCAGAAGGCCAAGCGAGCCGATCAGCAGCCAGATACCCGCCTTCGCCGCCTCTTGCCGCAGGGCCGCAAGGGTTTCGTCCGCCTCTTCATGGCGAAAGACGCTGCGCTGGTGATCGCGCGAGGACGAAAGGCAATTCGTCATCTCGGGCGTCAGCACAAGACCCGCGCCACCCGCCGCCGCCTGCCGGATCAGCCCTCGCGCCGCCGCAAGGTTGGCCGCCGGGTCGTCCGAGACCGTCATCTGGACCAACGCCGCCCGCATCAGCCGGCCAGCAGCGGGTCAAGCCGCCCCTTGTGGTCCAGCGCGTGCAGTTCGTCCGAGCCGCCGACATGCTGCCCGCCGATGAAAATTTGCGGCACCGTCCGCAGCCCGCCTGCGCGCTTCACCATAGCCTCGCGCAGGCCCTGGTCGCGACTGACATCGGTTTCGGCATAGGCTACGCCCTTGCGGTCCAAAAGCCGCTTGGCCGCGATGCAATAGGGGCAATAAGGGGTAGTGTAGATCTCGACGGTCTTCATCGGGCGCTTCCCTGGTCCGCGACGGACTTCCGCGGTGGACTATAGGGATTTAGGCCTCCTTCGCAACGCGCGCCAGTGACAGCACCGAAACTTCCGCAGCCCCCCCGGCCAGAAGCGCCTCGGCCGCCGCCGCCAGCGTGGCCCCGGATGTCATGACGTCATCGACCAGCAGGACCGGCCGCCCGTTGATCCGCTTGCCGCGACGCGGATGTAGCTGAAACGCACCACGGACGTTGTGGAACCGGTCCTCGCGACCCCGCCCCTCCTGGCTGCCGGTGTTGCGGCTGCGGATCAGCGCATCAGGGCAGTGTTCCAGCTGTGCCGCCTTGGCCAGGGCAGCGGCAAGCAGCGCCGACTGGTTGTATTTGCGCCGGACCATACGCCACCAGTGCAGCGGCACCGGCACCACCACCATGCCCGGCACCAGTATCGGCTCTGCCGCCTGCCGCAGCCATTTGCCAGCGGGGCGGGCCAGTTCCATCCGGTCGCCGTGCTTCAGCGCCAGGATCATCCGCCGCGCATTGCCGTCATACAGCATCGCTGCCCGCCCCTGCGCCCAGGGCCGCGCGACCCGCAGGCAATCGTCGCAGATCGCCGCGGCCTCGCCCTGCAATTCGGGTTCGCCGGGCAGTGGGCAGCCGCATTTGTCGCAGACCAGCCCGGTGATGAAGGGCGTGTCGCGCCAGCACGCCGGGCACAGGCCGAAATCGCTGGCCACCAGCGCCTTGCAGGTGATGCATTGCGGCGGATAGATCGCGCTGATCGCCCTTTGCAAGCTCATCCCCGCCCCCTAAGGTCTGCCGCCATGACGATGGCCCCGCTTCTGACCGACCGCGCCGCCCTTGCGTGCCACCGCGGCCGCGCGATGGCGATGCAAGCGCCCGCAACCTTCCTGCACGACTTCGCCATTGCGGAAGTGCAGGAGAGACTGGAAACGGTTAACAGATCCTTTACGGCGCCGGCCGTGGTGACGGGTTTTCCGGCGCTGTGGCAAGCGGCCCTGCCCGGCGCGCGCGTCGTGGACGATGCCGAGGTTCTGGATCTGGCGCCCGGCGCGCATGATCTGGTGGTTCACGCCCTGGCACTGCATTGGGCCAACGACCCGGTCGGCCAGATCGTGCAATGCCGCCGCGCGTTGCGGCCCGACGGGCTGTTCATGGCGCTGCTGTTCGGCGGCCGGACCCTGCATGAGCTGCGCGCCGCCCTGGCCGAGGCCGAGGCCGAACTGACCGGCGGCCTGTCGCCCCGCGTTCTGCCCATGGGAGATATCCGCGATCTGGGCGCGCTTTTGCAACGCTCCGGGCTGGCCTTGCCGGTGGCCGACAGCCTTGCCCGGACCGTGCTTTACCGCGATGCCCTTCACCTGATGGCCGACCTGCGCGCCATGGGCGAAGCCAATGCCCTGGCCGGCCGCCTGCGCCGCCCGACGCGCAGTGCCGTCCTGCTGCGCGCGGGCGCGATATATGCCGCCGCCCATGCCGATGCCGAAGGCCGTATCCCCGCGACCTTCGAGATCATCTGCCTGACCGGCTGGGCCCCGCACGACAGCCAGCAAAAACCGCTCCGCCCCGGATCGGCGCAGCAAAGGCTGGCCGAGGCACTGAATACGGCCGAGCGGCCGCTTGCCAAAGGGGCCCAAGACGGGTGACCCATTGGCGGTTGACCCCCTCGCCAAAGCCGCTATCTCCGCCCCAGAACCCGCTGCAAGGAGGCATCATGCCCAAGGACATTTCCGCCGCCGACCAGCCCGGAACCGGCCGCCTGGCCTATGCGCCCGCCGACCACCCGCAGGTGCGGCCGCGCAGGGTGGGCGTCCTTCTGGCCAATCTGGGAACGCCGGACGGCTATGACTACTGGTCGATGCGGCGCTATCTGAACGAATTTCTGTCGGACAAGCGGGTGATCGACTATCCGGACTGGAAGTGGCAGCCGCTGTTGCAGGCCATCATCCTGACCAAGCGGCCGTTCTCTTCCGGCGCCAACTACAAGCTGATCTGGAATCATGAGCTGGACGAAAGCCCGCTGATGACCATAACCAAGGCGCAGACAGCCAAGGTGGCAGCGGCGCTGACGGCAGCGCACGGCGATCAGCTGATGGTCGATTTCTGCATGCGCTATGGCAACCCCTCGACCGAATCGAAGGTGCGGCAGATGGTCGATGCGGGATGCGAGAAGAATCGTCTTCTTCCCGCTTTACCCGCAGTATGCCGGCGCCACCTCGGCCACTGCGAACGACCAGTTCTTCCGCGCCCTGATGAAGGAAAAACGCCAGCCCGCGGCACGAATCGTGCCCGAGTATTTCGAGCACCCGCTTTACATCGAGGCGTTGGCGCAATCGGTGGAACGGGCCTATGCCGCGCTGGACCACAGACCCGATGTTCTGGTGTCCAGCTATCACGGCATGCCGATCCGCTATCTGACCGAAGGCGACCCCTACCATTGCCAATGCGCAAAGACCTCGCGCCTGCTGCGCGAACGGCTGGGCTGGGGAAAAGAGGCGATCGACACTACATTCCAGTCGGTCTTCGGGCCGGAGGAATGGCTGAAGCCCTATACGGTGGACCATGTGGTCGAATTGGCAAGGCAGGGAAAGAAGCGAATCGCCGTCATTGCGCCAGCCTTTTCAGCCGATTGCATCGAGACCCTGGAAGAGATCAACGGCGAGATCCGCGAATCCTTCGAACACGCGGGCGGAGAGGTGTTCTCCTACATCCCATGCCTCAATGACGAGGTGGCACATATCGACGCGCTGGTGGCAGTCATCAACGAAAACCTGGCGGGCTGGGTGGCGCGCTGACCCCGGTTCCACAAATGAAAAAGACGGCAGCCGAAGCTGCCGTCTTTTCCTGAAGCGTCTCGAACTTAGTTCGAAGCGACCGCAGCGATGACGAGCAGGAGCAGCAGCGGAACGATCACGCCGCCAGCCGACGACGACGTCGCGGCCTCAACGACTTCCGGTTCCATCACAGGCTCAGCCATGCCGCCAGCGAACGAAGCGGTGGCGACAGCGGTCAGCGCAGCAGCGAGCGCGAGTTTCTTCATGTTAACCTCCAGTTATTGCATGCCGTCTGATATTGCAGAGGCGACGGCACACACCCAAGACTGTTCCTCGTATTGCCGTCTTAACCAGCACAACCGGGAAATTGCAATCGGCCTCGTGGAAGGAGGCCGCGCTTGCGCAGCTTGGCGTCAAATTAGCAACACTTGCGTTCCAACCTGCGCCATCTGGAAAAGTTCCTCGATGTGCTCGTTATAAAGGCCAATGCAACCATTGGATGATCTGCGGCCGATCTTGCGCGTATCGTGGGTGCCGTGGATGCGGTAATAGGTCCAGCCCAGATAGAGCGCGCGGGTGCCAAGCGGGTTGTCTGGCGCGCCGCCTTCGACCACGTCGGGCCATTCCGGATTGCGTTCCTTCATCGACGGCGTCGGCCGCCAGGACGGGTTCACCACCTTTTCGACCACGTCGGTCCGGCCGCGGCGGGTCAATTCTTCCGACAGCGGCACGGAAGTGGGATAAAGCCGGTAGACCGACTGGTCCTCGGACCAGAAATGCAGTGCCCGCGACGTGGTATCGACCAGAATCGCGCCCTTGCGCGTGTCCGAGAAATAGCCGCGCCAATCCAGCATGCGGAAGCTGGAGATGTTGTTGCGGATGGTGCTGGAGGCCGGCGGAATGATCTCGGTGCTGCCATCCTGGGCCAGCGACGGCACGGCAGCGGCGCCAAGCACGGCAGCGGCCCCGCCAAGAACGGCGCGGCGATTCAGCCGATCGGTGATCATGTCAGGCTCCTGCGAAAGCGGGTTGATGGCGTGTCGAACGCGTGTTTCGCGGCGATACATACATTTTCCGGCTGGATTTCGCAAATCAAACACCCGGCAGCCGGCAAGGTCACGCAGACTTGGGTTTGATCCTTTGCAATGGTTTCGTTAAAGGTTTCGCCAGGCGCGCCCCGCAGCGGGACGGCAATCGCGGTGATGTGAATGAACAGACGCAGTTTCCTGGCCCTCGGATCGGCCTTTCTGGTGATCGGCTGCACCACCAGCGGCGGCGGCGTCCAGCTTGGCGCCGATGGCAAGCCCTTGCCGCAGGTCTACAGGATCGCTGGCGCCACGGCCGAGAAGATCCCGTTCCGGTTCCTCGATTCGGTCAACACGCTGCGGGCCGCCAAGGGGCTGCAGCCGCTGTCCTACAACGCCCAGCTGAACGCTGCCGCCGAGACGCATTCGCGCGACATGTCGGTGCAGAACCGGCCCTGGCATTTCGGCTCGGACGGCTCGTCGCCGTTGGTCCGGGTGCAGCGCGTCGGCTACACCGGGCGGCTTGTGGGCGAGAATATCTCCGAGACCTACCAGACCGAGCTGGAAACCCTGTCGGCCTGGATGGCGCAGGCCGACACGCGCGCCGTGATCATGGAGCCGCAGGCCCACCAGCTGGGCTTTGCCTGGTTCCAGGAAGAAAGCGGCAAGATCTGGTGGACCATGGTGACCGGCGCCTGATACCCCTCGGGATCAGTAGGTTAAGCCAGAAAAGCGGGGCTGCGAGGCCCCGTTCCTATGGCAGGATATGGATCGGCGTACCCGGTTTGATCATCGAATAGATCACTTCGATCTGCTTGTCGGAGACCGCGATGCAGCCCGCAGTCCAATCGCGCTGGTAAACCTTGTTCCTCGGGCCTCCATGGATGAAGATATCGCCCCCCGGCGGCTTGCCGATGCTCTTGGCATAGGCGCGGTCCTGATCGTTGGGGTAGTTGATGCGCAACGACAGGTGGAACTCGGAATTGGGGTTCTTGTGGCTGATGGTATAGGTGCCTTCGGGTGTCTTGCCATCGCCTTCGACCTGCTTGTGGCCGGCCGGCGCAAAGCCTAGCGCGACGTCGTATTGCTTCAGCACCTTGCCGTCGTGCAGCAGATACATCTTGCGATCCGTCTTGTGGATCTGGACCGAGGTCACCTCGGGCCCGTTGTATCGCTTGAATTTCGACGACCCGCAGGACGCCACGACCAGCGTGGCGCAAAGAACGACGATCAGCCTGAAGATCCGCATACCCGATTCCGCCTGTATTCTTTTTCCCGCCCCATAGCGGAAATCCGCCGATCTGACCAGATGGGCCGTCGCCGCAAGACCTCACGGATGCGTCATCCGGTGCGATGGAACCTGGCCGCAAGTTCCACATGGTGCGACCAGCGGAACTGGTCCACCACCTGCACCCAGTCCAGCACATAGCCGCCCGCCGTCAGGATACGGGCGTCCCGGGCAAAGCTGGCCGGGTTGCACGACACCATCGCAATCACCGGTACCGGGCCTGCGGCCAGCCGTTCGGCCTGCGCTTCGGCCCCCGCGCGTGGCGGGTCGATCACCAGGCCGGTCAGGCCGCGCATCTCTTCGGGCTCCAGCGGACGGCGGAAGAGGTCGCGCTTTTCCGCGGTGACCGGTTTCAGCCCCTGTGCCCCCCGCGCGGCCTTGTCCAGCGCGGCGACCATTTCCGCCTCTGCCTCCAGCGCCCAGACCTCGGCCTCGTCAGCCAGCGGCAGGGCAAAGGTGCCGATGCCGGCGAACAGGTCCGCCAGCCTCTTCTGCGGGCCGAGAGCCTCTTTCACCGCCGCCAGCAGCGCCGCTTCGCCTGCCTCGGTTGCTTGCAGGAAGGCGCCCGGCGGCAGTTTTATCCGCGTGCGGCCCAGCTGCACCTCGGGCTGCGCGCGCAGGGCCACCGTTTCTTCGCCCCAGGTCAGCCGTGCCAACCCATGCGCCTCGGCCAGCCGCGCCAGATCCATCCGCAAGGTGCCGGCCAGCGCCTTGCCGCCTTCGACCCGCACATCCGGGCCGGCCAGGCTGCGCGTCAGCGTCACCGCCAGTTCCTGACTGCGCGAGCCGCCGGTCTTCGCCAGCGCCTCGACCGCAGGCAATAGCGCCATCAGATCCGGGTGAAGCAGCAGGCACGACGGGACCGGGATGATCACCTCCGAACCGCGCGCGTGAAAACCGACCAGCGCACCGCCCTTGGTCTTGCGTGCCGCCAGCGTGGCCCGCCGCCGCGACCGGGCGGGCGAGGTCAGAACCCCTTCCCGCACGACATCGGGCGACAGCCCCTGAGCGGCCAGCGCAGTGCAGACGACTTCGCGCTTCCAGGTCGCGACGAAGTCGTCGGTGGCATGCTGCAACTGGCAACCGCCGCAGCTGCGGGCATGGGAGCAAGGCGGGCGCACCCGGCTTGCGCTGGGTGTGACGATGCGAAGGCCGTCCAGCCGGTCGCCCGCCAGCTCCCCTGAAACCGCTTCGCCCGGCAGAACGCCCGGCACGTAGATCGGGCCGGTCGGCCCTTGGGCAATGCCATGGCCCAGATGCCCCAGCCGGTCGATGGTAAGGTTCACGCCTCTTCTTCCTCGGTGCCGATGAAGCCGCCGGACTGCCGCTTCCAGTAGCGGGCGTAAAGCCCCTCCTTCGCCAGCAGTTCGTCATGGTTGCCGATCTCGACGATCCGGCCCCTGTCCAGCACGATGATCCGGTCCATCGCCGCGATGGTCGACAGCCGGTGCGCGATGGCCAGCACGGTCTTGCCCTGCATCACCCGGCCCAGGGCTTCCTGGATGCTGGCCTCCACCTCGCTGTCCAGCGCCGATGTCGCCTCGTCCAGCACCAGGATCGGCGCATCCTTCAGGAAGGCGCGGGCCAGCGCAATCCGCTGCCGCTGACCGCCTGAAAGCTTCACGCCCCGTTCCCCCAGGAAGGCGTCATAGCCATGCCGGCCGGTATGGTCGATCATGCCCGAGATGAACTCATCCGCCTCTGCCGCCCTTGCCGCCGCCAGAATCTCGGCCTCGCTGGCTTCGGGCCGGCCATAGGCGATGTTGTCGCGGGCGCTGCGGTTGAACATAGCGGTTTCCTGCGTGACCATGCCGATCTGCCGCCGCAGGCTTTCCTGCGTCACGGACCGCAGGTCATTGCCATCGACCGTGATCCGCCCTTCCTCCGGGTCGTAAAGCCGCAAGAGCAACGAGACCAGAGACGATTTTCCCGCCCCCGAGGCCCCACGATCGCCAGTTTTTCGCCCGCCTTGATGGTCAGGTCGATCCCCGATACCCCGCCCCGGTCGCGGCCATAGGCAAAGCTGACCTGGTCAAAGTGGATCTCTCCGGTCACCCGCGGCAGGCAGATCGCATCGGCTGCGTCGGTCAGCGCATGCGGGGCCGACAGGGTGCGCATCCCGTCCTCCACCTCGCCGACCGAGGTATAGATCGTCATCAGGGTAAAGCTGACCCAGCCGGTCATCTGCGCGATGCGCATCGAGATCGCGCCCGCCGCCGCTATCGCCCCCGGCGTGGCGCGCCCATCCTGCCACAACAGCAGCGTTCCACCGATCAGGATCACCGGCAGCACCCCTGCCAGCGCCATCAGCGCCAGCCGGAACCAGGCAGCGATCACGCCGTATTCCAGCGACCGGTCACGAAACACCTCCATCGCGCGCAGGGCCACCCGGTCCTCGAATGCTGCATGGGCGAAAAGCTTCACCGTCTTGATATTGGTGATCGTGTCCACCACCTGCCCAGTCACCATCGCCCGGCTGGACGCCCGCGCGGCCGAGTTTTCGCGGACCAGCGGGATGAAGACGCGGATCAGCACCAGATAGACCGCCAGCCAGACGCCCAGCGCCAATCCGATCCACAGGTCCACCGCCAGAAGATAGACCACCGCCGCAATCACCGAGGCCAGCGCAAAGAACAGCGTGTTGATGCTTTCGGTCACCACATCGGTGACCGCCCGCGCCGCCTGCATCTGCTTTTGCGCGATCCGCCCCGCGAAATCATTGTCGAAGAAGGTCAGTGCCTGACCCAGCGTCCAGCGGTGCAACCGGCTCAGCACCAGCGGCAGCAGGTTCGGCCCCAACGTGATCTGGACCGAGGCGGAAGAAGCCGCATAGGCCAGCGGTCGCATGATCAGATAGAAGGCCGCCGCCCAGATCATCAGTCGCGCATTGTCGGTGAAGAACGTGGCCGAGTCGCCATTGACCGCCGCGTCGATCAGCCAGCCCAGCACTACGGCGGAAACCAGTTCCGTCACCCCCGCCATGGCCGACAGGAGGCCCGAGAACCACAACTGCCCCCAGCTGCCTTTCAGGCACCAGCGGAAGAACGCACCCAGCGCTTGCGGCGGGTTGCCCTCGGCCGGGCGGAAGGCGTCGATCCAGCCGCCCATGCGCAACAGGCCACTCATTCCGCCGCCTCCTCTTCCAGCCCGATGAAGCCCCCCGATTGCCGTGCCCAGAACCGCGCATAAAGCCCGTTCAGCGCCAGAAGCGCCGTGTGAGAGCCGGTTTCGGCAATCGCGCCATCCTCCAGCACCACGATCCGGTCCATCGCCGCGATGGTCGACAGCCGGTGCGCGATGGCGATCACCGTCTTGCCCTTCATCACGCCATAGAGCGCTTCTTGAATCGCCGCCTCGGCCTCGGAATCCAGCGCGCTTGTCGCTTCGTCCAGGATCAGGATCGGCGCGTCCTTCAGGATCACCCGCGCCAGCGCCACCCGCTGCCGCTGCCCGCCCGAGAGTTTCACCCCCCGCTCGCCCACATGCGCGTCATAGCCGGTGCGGCCCTGCTGGTCTTCCAGCGTCAGGATGAAGTCATGCGCCTCGGCCCGCCGTGCCGCCTCGATCATCGCCTCGTCGCTGGCATCGGGGCGGCCATACAGGATGTTGTCGCGCACCGAGCGGTGCATCAGCGACGAATCCTGCTGCACCATGCCGATCTGCCGGCGCAAGCTGTCTTGCGTCACCCCGGCGATGTCCTGCCCGTCGATGCGGATGCTGCCCTGTTCGGTGTCGTAGAACCGCAGCATCAGCTTGACCAGCGTCGATTTCCCCGCGCCCGAGCGGCCGACAACGCCGATCTTCTCGCCCGGCCGGATGGTCAGCGATACGCCTCGCAACCCGCCCGAGCCGCGCCCGTAATGGTGGCTGACGTTGTCGATCTCGATCAGCCCGTCGCGGAACTGCAGCTCTTTCGCGGCCTTCGCGTCCACCAGGGCGATCGGCTGGGCGATGGTCTCCATCCCCTCCTGCACCACGCCCAGCGCTTGCACCAGCGAGGAAAACGCCCACATGATCCAGTAGGTCATGTTGTTCAGCCGCAAGACCAGCGCGGTCGCCGCCGCCACCGTGCCCACCGTTGCCGCCCCTTGCAGCCACAAGAGCACCGCCCAGCCGGTGATCCAGACGATCAGCACGCCGTTCAGCATGGTCAGCGCCAGATCCATCTTGGTGATGATCCGCATCTCTTTCTGAAAGGTCGCGCGGGCGTGCTCGATGGCCTCCTTGGCGTAGTCCAGCTCATTGTCGTGATGGGCGAACAGCTTGACCGAGTGGATGTTGGTATAGGCATCGACCACCCGGCCGGTCACCGCCGAGCGCGCATCCGAACTGGCTTTTGCGGCGGGCCCGGCATAGCGCACGGTCCAGCGCACCAGGGCCGCATAAAGCACAAACCACACCACCAGCGGCACCAGCAGCCGTGGGTCTGCCTCGGCCAGCATGATCCCGGCGCCGACCACCGTGACGCTGGCAAAGGCCATCGCGTCGAAGGTCTGGAACACCGCGTCACCCGCTGCCGGGGGCGTCTGCATGATCCGGTTGGCGATCCGCCCGGCAAAATCGCTCTCGAACCAACCTACCGGCTGGCGGATCACATGCCGGTGCGACCGCCAGCGAATCATCGTGCCGAAGTTCGGCAGGATGGTGTTGTGCAAGAGCGCCACATTGCCGACCAGCAACACCGGCCGCAGGACCAGCACGGCCAGCGCCACCAGAATCACCTCGGTCCCGTGCAGCGCCCAGAAATCCGCCGGGCCGGTCGCGCCCAGAAGGTCGACCAGCCGCCCGACATACCACAGCAGCGCCACGTCCAGAAACGCGGCCAGCACCGACAGCGCCCCGGTCACCGCAAAGATGGCGCGGAACGGCTGGATGTATTCCTTCAGGAACGGCCACAGCCGCCGCGGCGGTGCGTCCGTCTGCTCGTAAGGACCGTAAGGGTCCACGAGGCCTTCAAAAAACCGAAACATCGCTGCCCCCCTGGATTGCCCGCAGGATATAGCGCGGAACGCGGGCAAGGGAAACCTCAGTCCAGCAGGTCGGCTTTCGTCAGCCGCAGACCCGAGTCGAGCCAGCGCGATTGCAGCGCCTTCAGGCGTTTGCCCAAAGCCGCACCCTGCAAGCCGGGCAGATCGGCGGCCTTAACCGGGAATCGGACCGCCGCGCCCCGTGCTATTTCCTCTTGCCAGTCGGCAGCCGGGGCCGCCCCGGTCATCGCCGCCCGCGCCAGCACGGCATCCGCCGCACTCTCGGCCCCCAGTTGCCAGCCCAGCACCGCCGCATTGCCACCCACTTGCGCCGCATTGGTGAACGCTGCGAGGGCCTTCGCTTGGGCCCGCGACAGGCGCAGCAGTCCGGCCGCATCCTGTGCGCCCAACAGGACCAGACGACGCAGCCAGCGCGGGCCGGCCCCTTCTTCCAGATGCACCAGCGGCGCAAGCGCGCGATGGTCGGCACCGGGCAGAACCTGCCGCAGCACCCCCGCCTGTGCCATTGCCGCCACCGCTGGCGCCGGGTCGGCTGCGGCCAGAAGCTTGCGCATCTCGGCCCCCAGCCTTTCACTGGAAAGCGTCTCTATTCCTGCTGAAAGCTCCGCACAGGCCGCCAGACCATCGGCATCCAGCCCGGCGCCGGAATCGCCGTACCAGGCATGGAACCGAAAGAACCGCAGGATGCGCAGATAGTCCTCGCGGATGCGCGTCCCGGCATCGCCGACAAACCGCACCCGCCGCGCCTTCAGATCGGCAATTCCGCCCAGCGGGTCGATCACCGTGCCATCCGGCAGCGCATAAAGCGCATTCATGGTGAAATCGCGTCGCGCAGCGTCATCCTCCAGCCGGTCGGAGAACGCCACCACGGCGCGGCGGCCATCGGTTTCGACGTCGCGGCGGAAAGTGGTGATCTCATAGGGAACGCCGCCCGCAATCACCGTCACCGTGCCATGCTCGATCCCCGTCGGCACCACCTTGAAGCCGGCTTTCTTCGCCAGATCAGAGACGGTTTCGGGTCTCGCATCCGTGGCGATATCCACATCCGCCACCGGCACGCCCAAGAGCGCGTTGCGCACGCAGCCCCCCACCGGAAGCGCCTGCCAGCCGGCATCCCTAAGTGCAGAGCAAACCTTCTGCGTTTCTGCCCGTTCCAGCCACTGACCCGAAACCTTCATCGCCCTACCCGTCCGCCAGCGCGCGCAACATGCGCGCCGTTGCGCCCCAGATGTAATAGGGGCCCCAGGGCACAGCATAATAGCGCCGCCATTCCCCACGCCAGAGCCGCCGTTCGACGACGAAGTTCGCCGCCGCCAGCACATGCTCCAGAGGGATCGAGAAGATTTCATCCACCTCCCCCGCCTCGGGCACCGGGACGAAGCCCGCTGCTACCACCGCCAGCACCGGCGTGACGGAAAACCCGGTCACAGTTTCATGCGTCGGCATCCGGCCAAGAATCGTCACTGAACTGGCGGAAAGGCCGATTTCCTCGTACGATTCTCGCAGCGCGGCCGCCTCCGGCGATTGGTCGCCGGGGTCGATCTTGCCACCGGGAAAGGCGACCTGTCCGGGATGGTGCTGCAGGTGTGACGACCGCTTGGTCAGGATCACCCGCGGCCCGTCGTCCCGCAGCCAGACAGGCACCAGAACCGCCGCCGGGCAAAGCTTGCGGCCCGGCGGCAGCCGGATGTCCGGGTTCAGGTCGTAGTCCGAGGACTCGGCTGCCCGACGATCGAGTATCCGGCGCAGGCGGTCTTCAACCGCCATTCTTCGCCTCGAACCCCAGGGTCGCGGGATCCAGTTCATAATGCGCGCTGCAGAACTGGCAATCGGCGGTGACCACGCCATTGTCGGTGGTCATTTTCGCGATGTCCTTCTGGCTGTAGATGGACATCGTGTTGCGCACCTTGTCTGCCGAGCAGGAGCAGCCGAACCGTACCGGCTGCGGGTCAAAGACGCGCGGGCCTTCCTCGTGGAACAGCCGCACCAGAAGGTCGGTGGGCGCGACCGAGGGGCCGATCATCTCGATCTCTTCGACCGTATCGAGAAGCAGATTCGCGCGCGTCCAGTCTTCCGACGCCACGCCCGAAAGGATATCGGCATGGGTCAATAGACCACCCTCGCCGCTGCCGGCCTCGGCGGCCACGCCCCCGGTTTGCGGCATGTGCTGCAGCATCAGGCCGCCGGCACGCCAACGCTCGGACCGGCCGGGTTCGACGCTGCGGCCATATGCCAGAGAGAACCGGGTCGGAATCTGCTCGGATTGGGCAAAATACGTCTCTGCACAGGCAGAAAGGGAGTCTCCTGCAATGGGCGTGAAGCCCTGATAGGGCACCATGCCTTCGCCCTGGTCCAGCATCACGGCAAAATATCCCTCGCCGATCTGGCCGAAGGGTGAGGCCGCATGATCCAGCCGATCGGCGTCATAGCTGGCATAGGCGCGGATGCGGGCGGGCTCTCCCTCGGCCTGCGGGCCGTAGTAATCGGTCGCTATCAGCCGGGCCGCGCCCTTGCCCCGCACCTGCAGCGACAGTTTCCAGCGCAGCTTGATGGTCTGCCCGATCAGCGCCGTCAGCAGCGCGGTTTCCGCCACCAGCGCCTCGATCACCGGCGGGTAGTCGTGTTGCTTCAGCACCTGGTCCAGCACCCCGTCCAGCCGCGCCACGCGGCCGCGGATGCCCGAGACGTCAAGCTGAAATGGCAGGACTGTATCGTCCCATGCGAGTTGGGTGCCAATGGCCATCGGGGGGTTTCCTTGCGGTGCCGGGTCTGGCAATCGGGGCTATATAGGGGCAACCGCCCGCAGGACCAAGAGGCGACCATGATCCGCCGCTACGGCGAACCCGTCCGTTCGGACCAAGTCTATCGTCGGCGACCCGGCGTCTATGCCGTGCTGCTGCAGGGCGACGACATCCTGACCACCCTTCAGGCCGACCCCGAGCCGGAATTCCAGTTGCCCGGCGGCGGCATCGATCCCGGAGAACATCCGATCGCCGCGCTGCACCGCGAGGTGATCGAGGAAACCGGCTGGAAGATCGCCATCATCAGTCGGATCGGCGCCTTCCGCCGCTTTACCTACATGCCGGAATACGACTTCTGGGCGGACAAGCTCTGCACGGTCTATCTGGCCCGCCCGGTCCGCCGCCTGGGACCGCCCAGCGAAGCCGGTCACAGCGCCGTCTGGATGCCGGTCGCACAGGCGGTGACGGCCCTGGGCAATGAGGGCGACCGCGCGATGCTGGCCCGCGCCCTGGCCTAGCCGCGATAGTCCAGCAGCACGCCCGAGACGTCATCGCTGAAATGGTCGCTGCCGGCATGGGCGGTCAGATCCCATACCAGCGCCTCCAGCAGGGCCGGGCTGTCCAGGCCCTCCAGCCGTTCCAGCATCAGCGCCAGCCCCTCTTCGCCAAGATCAAGGCCAGTTGGCCCCGGGCATTCGGTGATGCCGTCCGACATCAGGAACAGCCTGTCACCTGCGCCCAGCATCACGGCGCTGTCGTCGTAAGTGGCGTCGGGGATCAATCCGATCGGCAGCCCGCCGTCCCCCACCATTTCCAGCCGCCCGTCGGCCCGCAAGACCATCGGGTGCGGGTGGCCGGCCTGGGTCAGCACGACCTTGCCGGTGGCCAGGTCCAGTACCGCATAGGCCATGGTGAAATACTGCTCGACCTGGATTTCCTCCAGCATCAGGCGGTTGAATTCCTGCGCAATGGCGGCGGGGCTTCTTACGGCTCGGCGGCCGTCGGGAAGCTGGTGGAAAGCGAGGTTCTGGTCCGGAGAACTGCCAGACAGATACCCCGCCAGCCGCGCCGTCATCATCGCCGAGGCGACGCCATGTCCCGAGACATCAACCGAATAGACCGCGATCCGGCGATCATCGATCTGGAAGGCGCCGACCAGATCGCCGCCGACATGGCCGGAACTGCGAATCATCAGCGAGGCCGCGGCCGGGCCGAAATCGCGATGCCTTTCACGGACCAGGGTCTGCTGCAGCTTGCGCGCCTCGATCAGGTCGCGGTCAAGCGAATCATATAGCTTTTGCAATTCGTCCATGCTGGAGGCGATCAGGCGGTTCTTCTCGACCAGTTCGGCCTGCATGCCCAGGATGCGCAGGCCGGCGCGCAGCCGCGCCCGCAATTCATCGCTGCTGACGGGTTTCGGCACGAAATCATCGGCCCCCGCCTCCAGCCCGTCGGCGATTTCCGACTTCTCGGACTTCGAGGTCAGCAGGATGAAATATCCGTAGTCCTCACGCGGCAGGGCCTTGAACCGCTTGCAGAATTCAACGCCCGTCATGCCCGGCATCATCCAGTCGCTGATCACCATGCCAACGCGGACGGTTGCGCAAAGCGCCAGCGCCTCATCCGCCGAGGCCGATTCAAGCACTTCATAGCCCCAGCGGCGCAGGTACATCGCCAGGATGTGCCGCTGCGCCCGGCTGTCATCCACCACCAGCACCCGCACGCCCGCCGCGCTCTGCCGGTCCGCCGGACCCGTGTCTTTCATTGTTGTAAGCCCGTGCACCTGCACCACCTTACTGGTTCGTTCCCCCAGTCTTGCCGCGTCAGGTGTTAAGCCCCGGTGAAGCCTAAAATTGGCCGGGAAGAGAGGGGGGCGGATTACTCTTTGTTAAGGCGGGAATGGAAGTCTTTGCCCCGGGTGTAACCGCTGATGGCGGAGGGTAAGATGATCGAATGGGGAAGACTGAACGAACTTCGGGCAGAGATCGGGGATGAAGATCTGGCCGATGTCGTCGAGATGTTCCTGGAAGAGGCGGATGAGGTCGTGGCCCGCATCGCCGCCGGCCTGCCGGATGCAGAGATGGAGGCGCAGCTGCATTTCCTGAAGGGCAGCGCGCTGAACCTGGGTCTGTCGGACCTGTCGGCGCTGTGCCAGGAGGGGGAGCGTCTGGCCGGGCAAGGCCGCGGCGACGGCATTGATCTTGGCCGCATCGCCTCGGTCTATCAGACGTCGAAATCGACATTCCTCGGCGCTTTGGCCAAGGGCGACGCCGCCTAGATCAGGAACTCGGCCAGCGCTTCGTCGTTGGTGATGTCGCGGTAGCTGAACTCGGCTGCATCCATCCTGCCGGTGAATTGCGCGAAATTCCCGGCCTGCTTCGTCTCGATCCCGATCAGGACCGAGCCGAAGTTGCGCGCCGATTTCTTCAGGTATTCGAACCGCGCGATGTCGTCCTCGGGGCCCAGCATCGACAGGAATTCACGCAGGGCGCCGGGGCGTTGCGGCATCCGCAGGATGAAGTATTTCTTCAGACCGGCGAAACGCTGGGCGCGTTCCTTCACCTCGGGCAGCCGCTCGAAGTCGAAATTCCCGCCCGAGGTCACGCAGACCACGGTCTTGCCGCGAATCTCTGCCGCCAGCTCTGGCAGCACGTCGACCGAAAGCGCGCCGGCCGGTTCCAGCACGATGCCTTCGACGTTCAGCATCTCCAGCATGGTGATGCAGATGCGGTCTTCGGGGGCCAGATGCACCTGATCGGGCTGCGCCCAGGCCAGCCGCGCAAAGGTCAGATCGCCGATCCGCGCCACCGCCGCGCCATCGACGAAACTGTTGATCCGCGGCAGCTTGACCGGGCCGCCATGCTCCAGCGCGGCTTTCAGGCTGGCCCCGCCCGCAGGTTCGACAAAGCGGAACTGCGCCACAGGCGCCACCTCTCGCAGATAGGTGGACACGCCCGAGGCCAGACCACCCCCGCCCACCGGCAGAACCACCAGATCGGGCGCATGGCCCAATTGGGCCATGATCTCGACCGCAACGCTGGCCTGCCCCTCGATCACGTCGGCATCGTCGAAGGGCGCCAGGAAATGCGCGCCTTCGCTGCGGCAGAAGTCTTGCGCGGCGGTCAGCGTCTGGTCGAAATAGTCGCCGGTCAGCTGGATCGTCACGGCATCGCCGCCGAAGATGCGGGTCTTGTCGATCTTCTGTTGCGGGGTCGTCACCGGCATGAAGATGGTGCCCTTCACCCCGAAATGCCGGCAAGCGAAGGCCACCCCCTGCGCATGGTTGCCCGCACTGGCGCAGACGAAATGCCCCTGATCCGGGTCACGCGCGCGCACCTTGCGCATGGCATTGAACGCACCCCGCAGCTTGTAGCTGCGCACCGGCGTCAGATCCTCGCGCTTCAGCCAGATCTCGGCGCCATAGCGGGCCGAAAGGTGGTCGTTGCGCTGCAATGGCGTTTCCGCGAACAGATCGCGGATGGCCAGGGTGGCGGCTTCGGCTTGGGCGGAAAACGTGCTCATACCGCAGCCTTCACCGATGCCGCCACCGGGCGCAAGATCATACCCGCAGCGGGCGTCCTTCGACGAAGTGGCCGTAGAGCGTGGTCAGGATCGACACGCCGACCATGCCGACGAACCATTGCACCATGCCATTTACCACGATAGCGGGCAGCGAGAACGGGTCGGTGAACGCCAGACTCGCCAGATACTGCAGCCCGATGCTGAAGGCGACAAGGATCACGGCAAGGATCAGGATGGTTCCGGTCTGGCCCCGCGTCGCCTCCCAGCCCTTGAACAGCGGCATTCCCGGCTCCAGCGCCACGCCGGGCAGAACCGATGACAGCCGTAGCCCGATCACCGCCAGCGGCAGATAGACCACCAGGGCGAACAGCCCAAGCGCGAAAATGGCCGCGCCACCGGACGTCGCCTTTACCAGCATCGGCCCGATCAGCATTCCCGCGACCATGCCCAGCGGCACAGCCACCACCATCAGCAGCAGCGTGATCAGGATCGACTTGCCCAGATAGCCCAGCATCCGGTCCACCCGCAGCGGAGGCACCACACTGGCCTCTTCCTCCAAGAGCACAAAACGGTGCCAGCCCACCGCGATCCACAGCCAGGTCACCAGCAGCACGATCCAGACGATGACCATCCGGCCCCACTGAAATGCGCCGGTCTGCATCATCCGCATCATGGTTTCCTGATCGACCATCATTTCCTTGCCGATGGTCATCATCACCCCGACCTGCACGATGGTCAGCAGCGCCGACACCCGCAGCGCGCCGCCAAGGTTGCCGAACACCTGCCGGAACGAGTGAACGAAGATCTGCCAGCCCATGATGCCTCCCCGGGATTGTTCGGCGCATTGATTCATCGGCGCGCGCAGACGTCAAGCTTTCCCTGCCGCATCCTTGCCCTTCCCCGGCTTTCCCGGTAATCGCCTGCGAAACCGGGACGGAGCCTTGCGATGCAAAAGCCGAAGAAAGTGGTGCTGGCCTATTCGGGCGGCCTTGATACCTCGATCATCCTGAAATGGCTGCAGACCGAGTACGGCTGCGAGGTGATCACCTTCACCGCCGACCTGGGCCAGGGCGAAGAGCTGGAGCCGGCGCGCAAGAAGGCCGAGCTGATGGGGATCGCGCCCGAAAACATCCACATCATGGATGTGCGCGAGGAATTCGTCCGTGATTTCGTCTTTCCGATGTTCCGGGCCAATGCGTTGTATGAGGGCCTTTATCTTCTGGGCACCTCGATCGCCCGGCCGCTGATCTCCAAGCATCTGGTCGAACTGGCGCATGAGCACGGCGCCGATGCCGTGGCCCATGGCGCCACCGGAAAAGGCAACGATCAGGTGCGGTTCGAGCTGTCGGCCGCGGCCCTGGATCCTGCCATCAGGGTCATCGCCCCCTGGCGGCTGTGGGATCTGACCAGCCGCACCAAACTGCTGGAATTTGCCGAAGCGAACCAGATTCCGATCGCCAAGGACAAGCGCGGCGAGGCGCCTTTCAGCGTTGACGCCAACCTTCTGCACACCTCCTCCGAAGGCAAGGTGCTGGAAGACCCCGCCAAAGAGGCACCCGATTTCGTATTGCAGCGCGTGACTCCGCCCGAGCAGGCGCCGGACAAGGCCGAGATGGTGGAAATCACCTTTGAGCGCGGCGATGCCGTTGCCATCAACGGCAAGAAGATGTCGCCCGCCACCATCCTGGCCACGCTGAACGACATTGGCGGCAAGCATGGTGTCGGCATCCTCGATCTGGTCGAGAACCGCTTTGTCGGCATGAAATCACGCGGCGTCTATGAAACCCCCGGCGGCACCATCCTGCTTGAGGCGCATCGCGGTATCGAACAGATCACGCTGGATGCCGGCGCGGGGCATCTGAAGGACTCGATCATGCCGCGCTATGCGGAACTGATCTACAACGGCTTCTGGTTCTCGCCCGAGCGCGAGGCGCTGCAGGCGCTGATCGACAAGACGCAGGAACATGTCTCCGGCACCGTTCGGGTCAAGCTTTACAAGGGCTCCGCCCGCACCGTGGCGCGCTGGTCGGACCATTCGCTGTACAGCGAGGCGCATGTGACCTTTGAAGAAGACGCCGGCGCCTATGACCAGAAGGACGCCGAAGGCTTCATCCGGCTGAATGGCCTGCGCCTGCGCCTGATCGCCACCCGCAACGCCCGCGTGGCGAAGAAGGGCTGATCGGCGCGGCCGTCAGGCTGGCCGGCGCGCCAGAAGATAGGCCCCCGCCTCGCGGTCGAAACCGGCGATTTCCTCGTGCCGGGCAAAGGCCTCGGTCAGTGCGGCGCGCTGGCGCAAGCGTTCGTCCAGGGCGCGCTCGGGTGCCGCCGACAGCAGCCCGGCGAAGTCTGCCGGGATGGCGATCCGTCCGACGATCCGCCCGTCTTCTGGCGCCGTGGCCTTTCCCAGTGCGCGCGCCGCGACGGCAGGGGCAAGCAGATGCCAATCGGCCAGCAACCGGTCGGATGGGGCGCCGGCGTTGATCCCGGCCATGTCGCCGTAATAGTCGGGATAGTAGACATGCGCTGTGGCCCCCAGGCTGCCGATGTTCAGCCGCGCATTCGGCAGGCGCAGCGGATCGAAGGTCCAGCGAACCAGATCGATCCCGCGCGCCAGGCACCAGTCGCGCTGATACCATTTCAGCCGGACGCCAAGGCGAAACCCGCGCGCCTCGGGCAGGACGGCAAGGCGGTGCGAGTGCTGGATGGCGGGGTCGCGGGTGGGAAAGGCGAAGATGTAGCCCAACAGAAGGTCACCCTGAAAAGCGCCGGCGCATAGGCCGCCTTCGTGCTGGATCACCATCATCAGATCGGCGGGGTCGGGGGCGTCGCCCTCGCCCCAGACCGCGCGCTGCAGGGCCTCGGCCTCAAGAAACTCGGCCATGCCGCTCAGGTCGCGCAATACCAGACCGGTCATCCGCCGAACCTCTGGATCGCGTGGCTGACGGTGGCAAGGAAGTCATGGTCCAGCGTCACGCCGATGCCGGGGCCGGCGGGCACGGGCATCCGGCCGCCGGTGGTCTCCAGCCGCTCGACGATGATGTCGCGGTGGAAATAGCGGCTGGCCGATGAGGTATCGCCCGGCTTGCGAAAGTTGGGCAGGGTGGACAGGTGGATGTTGTGCGCCCGCCCGACGCCGCTTTCCAGCATGCCGCCGCACCAGACCGGCACGTCGAAGGCGGCGCAAAGATCGTGGATCACCACCGAATGCGCATGGCCGCCCGACCGCCCGACCTTGATGTTGATCACCCGCGCCGCATCGGTCTGCAGCGCCTTGCGGGCATGGGCGGGGGTGCGGATCGATTCGTCCAGGCAGATCGGCGTCTTCATCCGCGACTGCAGGACGGCATGGTCGTGGATGTCATCCCAGGCCAGCGGCTGTTCGATGTAGTCGAGGGCGAAATCGTCCAGCGCCACCAGCAGGGCCGTATCGGCCAGTGTGTAGTCGCAGTTCGCGTCGACCGTCAGATGGGCGCCCGGGAAAGCCTCGCGGACTGCGCGGACCAGGGCCAGGTCATGGCCCTGCCTGATCTTCAGCTTGATCCGCTTGTAGCCCTGATCAAGATGGCTCTGCACCCGGTCCAGCGTGTTTTCCACCGTGCCGATCCCCAGCGAGACGCCAACGTCGATGGCGCTTCCCTCGCCGCCCAGCACGGTCTGCAGCGGTAGCGACAGCGACCGCGCCCAGAGATCCCAGAACGCCATCTCGACGCAGGCCCGCGCCATATGGTTGCCGCGCCAGGGCGCAAGGTGCCGCGCAAGCGCCTGCGGGTTGGCGAAGCTCTTGCCGATCAGGTCCGGCAGCAGCACATTTGACAGAAAATCCATCGCGCCTGCGGTGGTTTCCTCCAGATAATCCGGCAGCGGGTCCATGACCGCTTCGGCCACACCTTCCAGATCGCCGGAAAACAGGCGCACCAGCGGGAACAGCTTTTCGTGCATGGTGCCGGTGGCGATGGTGAAGGGGGTAATCAGCGGCAGGCGGACCAAGCGCAGTTCGGCCGCGTCAATGGTCAGCGGCGATCGCACGCCTGCTTCAGTGCCATGGTCGACATCCCCGTTCCGCATGGATTCGGTCACGCAGGCGCAAGCCTCTCCCGCATAACAGTAATCTTTCAAGATTGACTGAAAGGCATCTTTCTGTCACGGTCGCACTATCCGGCCAGACGGTTTTCGGCACTGCCAGGGGGGCGGGTTGGACGACACGACGACAGCGCCAGTTTCGCGTGCCGACCTGCGTGGGCGGCTTGAGGCAAGCCTGCGTGACTCCACGCCGGCCACTCAGGCGCTGGCCGCCTACTTCCTTTCGCACCTGAAGGACCTGCCTTTCGATACCGCGGCGACAGTGGCCGTCAAGACGGGCCTCAGCGAGGCGACGGTGGGCCGGTTCTGCCGCGCGCTGGGCTATCGCAATTTCAAGGAGGTGAAGGCGGCAATCCAGGCCGATCTGGGCGGCAAGGCCTGGCTGATCGGCGAACGGTTGCAGGATCTGGCCAAGCGGCTGAAATCCGGGTCGGAAGAGGTGATGCGCGGGATGCAGCGGGAATTCGCCGCCATCGCCGCCAATTACGAGACCGCCGCGACGCCCGAATTCGCCCGCGCGGTGGCCCGGCTGGCGCGTTGTCCGCAGGTCTTTGTCGCCGGTTTCCAGACCGAACGCGGCCATGGTCAGTTCCTGTCGCACGGGCTGCAGTACCTGCGCCCCGGCGTCCAGCTTCTGGACCAGAGCGCGGGCAACTTCGCCGAAGTGCTTCTGGCCGCGCCGGGCGAGGCCTGTCTGGTGCTGATCGACGGCCGACGTTATTCGCGGCTGACCCGGACGCTGGCGATGCAGGCGCGCGACCGCGGAATTCCGGTGACGCTGATCACCGATCCCTATTGCCCCTGGGCGCACGATGTCGCCGACGAGGCCTTCGTCGTTCAGACCGATTTCAACCAGTTCTGGGACGCGACTTCGGCGATGTCATCTCTGATCGGGTTGATCGTGAACGGCGTCTTCGCCGAGCTTGGCCCCGAGGTGGAAGCCAGGATGAATCGCGTCTCTTCGCTTTACAACGACTTCACCGGACATGCGGGCGACCCTGCGGCCGACTGAAATAAACCACGGACCAACAACAGGAGAGGACCATGTTTCCGACGCTCAAAAGCACCCGATGGCCTGCCAGCCTTTGCGCCGCCGCCCTTCTGCCGCTGCCCTTGCTGGCGGAGGCCGTCTTTGTCCTGGGCACCAACGAGTTGGGCATTCCCAACTACAACCCGATCACAGCCGTCAACACCAACGCCGTCGTTCCCGATGATCTACGACACGCTGGTCGAACAGGACGCCGATCTGAGCTTTCATCCGCATCTGGCGGAAAGCTGGGAAGAGTCGCCCGATGGCCTGTCCTGGGTGTTTCACCTGAAACCGGGCGTGACCTTCCACAACGGCAAGCCCTTCAACGCGCAAGCCGTGGTCAAATGGCTGGAGATGTTCCGGACATCCAGAGATCCTTCCTACATGACCGACGCGATCGACAAGGTCGAGGCGGTCGATGACCTGACAGTCAAATTCGTGATGAAGCACCCCGATCCGAACATCCTTTACAACCTGTCGTCCAGCTTTATGGGTGTTCCTGACCCCGATCTGGTGGCGGAACTGGGCGAAGACTATGGCATCACCGAAGCCGTGGGCACCGGCCCGTTCAAGCTGGAAAGCTTCACCCTGGGCCAGGAAACGGTTCTGGTGCGGAACGACGACCTACGCCTGGGCCTCGCCCCTTTCGCCAATCAGGGCCGCCAAAGATCAAGAAGCTGACCTTCCGCGAAATCGCCGAAGATTCGACGGCCTTCCTGGAACTGAAGACCGGCGGCGTCGATGCGCTTCTATCCTTGCCCACCGACTATCTTGGTGAAATCGGGGCTGAACCAAAGCCTGGCCTGGCCAAGATTCGCGGGGCAGGAAGTCTACTACATGCCGATCAACGTGACCAAGGAACCGTTCACCGACATCCGCGTGCGCCAGGCCGCGGCGCTGGCGATCAACCAGAAAGAAATCCTGGAAAACGTCTTTGCCAACTATGGGGCGGTTGCCAACAATTTCCTGATCTCGGCCCTGCCGGAATCGAAAATCGAACCGGCGTCATCAGCTATGATCCGGACAAGGCCAACGCCCTGCTGGACGAGGCAGCGGGCTGGGTCATGGGCGCCGACGGCGTGCGGGCCAAGGATGGCAAGCGGCTGTCGGTCTCGCTCTGGACGCAAAGCGACAGCGTGTTCCGCCGCCTGACCGAAGTCGTGCAGGCGCAAGCTGAAGGCGGTGGGGATCGAAGCCACCATCACCACCTTCGACAGCTCAACCATCCGCGACCAATACAAGACCGGCGAACAGCAGCTTGCCGTGCGGTCCTATTTCTGGAGCAACGCCGACATTGTCGACTGGTTCTTCGGTGCCGATCGGTTGGGCTATCCGAACGTCTCGATGTTCAACGATCCGAAGGCCGAGGAGCTGCGCGCCAAAGCGATGGCCGGATCCGCAACGCAGGCCGAGCGGGTGAAGAACTTCACCGCCTATCATCAATATGTCACCAGCCAGTTCCCCTATGCGCCGATCTACCAGCCGGAACAGAACATGGCCTACAACAAGGACCGTATCGTGATGCCAGACGTGATCCACGGCACCTCGATTACCGGCACGGTGATGCTTGACGTCAGCGTGAAGGAATAAGCGCAGAACGGCAGGAGGGCGGCAGATGCTTGGGCTTCCTGATCAGGCGTGTCCTGCTTCTCCTGCCGGTATTTCTGGCCGTGTCGGCGGTGATCTTTCTGATCCTTCACCTGATCCCCGGCGACCCGGTCGACAACCTGCTGAAGATCGGCTCCTCCGCGGCCAAGCGGGCCGAGATCGAGGCGCGCTACGGGCTGGACCGCCCGCTGATCGTGCAATACGGGATCTGGCTTGGCCACCTGGTGCAGGGTGATCTGGGCACCTCGATCGTCACGCGCCGGCCGGTCTCTTCGCTGATCTGGCAAGCCCTGCCGCATTCGCTGGCCCTTGGCGGCCTGGCCTTCCTGTTTTCCGCGGTCGTCGGCGATCGGGCTGGGGGTCCTGGCGGCGGCCAAGCGGGACCGCTGGCCGGATCAGGCGGTCATGGGCAGCGTGCTGATCGGCTCAACCTTGCCGTCATTTTGGTTGGGGCTGCTGCTGATCCTTGCCTTTTCCGTGCAGCTGGGTTGGTTTCCGGTATCGGGCGCGCGGGGATGGGAAAGCCTGGTGCTGCCGGTGCTGACCATCGGGCTGGGCGGCACCGCGCTGGTGGCCCGCGTGACCCGGGTGGCGATGATCGAGGCGCAGGGCCGCGATTTCGTGTTGCTGCTGCACGCCAAGGGCCTGCCGCCCCGGCGCATCCTGCTGCGCCATGTGCTGCGCCACGCGCTGATCCCGGTGGTGACGATCCTGGCCCTGCGCATCGGCTGGATCCTGGGCGGGGGCGGTCACGGTGGAATATGTCTTTGCCCGCCCGGCCTGGGATCGACGCTGATCAAGGCGCTGAACCAGCACGATTACCCGCTGGTGCAGGCCTGCCTTCTGATGCTGGCCATGGCGGTCATGCTGGGCACGCTGATCGGCGACATCCTGCAGGCGCTGATGGACCCGCGGGTGCGGGGGGCGATGGCATGACGCCTGGCGTCGCGGTGCGCCCAGTTCCGGCGGGCATTGACCACGCCGAAAGGGCTGCTGTCCGGCCTCTGGCTTCTTCTCGTGGTTCTTGGCGCGGTCTTCGCGCCGCTGCTGACGCCCTACGACTACGACATCCAGAACCTGCCGAACAGCTTTGCCTCGCCCACGGCACAGCACTGGCTTGGCACTGACGAATTCGGCCGCGACCTGCTGACCCGGATCCTCTACGGGGCGCGCACATCGCTTTCGGTTTCGGTCACGGCGATCGGCGTTTCGGTCTTTGCGGGCATGCTTCTGGGTGCAGCGGCGGGGTATTTCGGCGGGCGGTTGGACCGGGCCGTGACCGTGGTCGTCGATCTCAGCTGGTCGTTTCCGGCGATTCTGGTGGCTCTGATCCTCGTGGCCATCATCGGCCCCGGCGTCACCGGCACGATGGTCGCCATCGGTGTGGCCTACCTTGCCCAGTTCACCCGGCTGACACGTGCGCAGATCATGGCGATCCGGTCCGAGACCTATATCGAAGCCGCCCGCAGCCTGGGCGCCAGCGACGGCTTCATCCTGTTTCGCCACCTCCTGCCCAACGCCCTGGCGCCGGTGCTGGTGGCCGCGATGCTGGCTACTGGCGACGCCATCATCCTGGAGGCGACGCTGGGCTTTTTCGGCCTCGGTGCGCAGCCGCCGGTGCCCAGCTGGGGCTCGATGATGTCATCGGGCTCGGCGCTGCTGTTCAAAGCACCGGGGATCATCATCTTTCCCGGCCTTGCCGTCGCCCTGACCGTGATCGCCATCAACCTCTTCGGTGATGCGCTGATCCGGGCGCTGGACATCAAGACCCGGATCAGGGAGGCCTAGGGGTGCTCTTGTCCGTCAGCAACCTGTCGGTCCGCATCGGCTCGGTCGAGCCGCTGTCCAACATCAGCTTTGCCTTGGACCGGGGCGAGATCCTGGGGCTGGTCGGTGAAAGCGGGTCGGGCAAGTCGCTGACGGCGCTGGCAGTCACCGGGCTTCTGCCGTTGATCGGCGGGCGGATTTCAGCCGGCGAGGTGGTCTTTGACGGCACCGATCTGGTGCCCCTGCCCGAGGCCAGGCTGCGCAGCTATCGCGGCCGCCGCATCGGCTTTGTCACGCAAAACCCGATGACGGCGCTTGATCCGGTGCAGCGGATCGGCGGGCAGGTGGATGTGGTGTCGCGGCTGCATCTGGGTCTGGCGCCATCAGCCGCCCGTGCCCGCACAGTGGAATTGCTGACCAGCCTGCGCATCCCCGAGGCCGCGGCAATCTGCGACGCCTATCCGCATCAGCTGTCGGGCGGCATGAAGCAGCGCATCGTTATCGCCATGGCGCTGGCGGGTGAGCCGGACCTGATCATCGCGGATGAGCCGACAACCGCGCTGGACGTGACGGTGCAGGCGCAGATCATCCACATTCTGGGCGAGTTGGTGCGCGAACGCGGGCTGGGGCTGGTGCTGATCACCCATGACATGGGCGTCGTCGCCCAGGTCTGCGACCGGGTGGCAGTGCTTTATGCCGGGCGGCTGGCGGAAACCCGCGATGCCGCCGCACTTTTCGCGGCTCCCGCGCATCCCTATACCGCCGCGCTGATCGATTGCATCCCGCGCGACGGCATGGCGCCGGGCAGCCTGAGCGGGATTCCAGGCACCGTGCCTTCGGTTCTGACCTATCCCGCGGGCTGCCGCTTTCACCCGCGCTGCGCAAGCGCCACGGCGGAATGCGCGACACAAACGCCCCGGAACACGCCCTTGCCCGGGGCGGCAGCTTGCCTGCCATCATCCGCTGGAGCCGCAAATGGCTGATCCGCTGATCCGGCCGAGCCGCTTGTCAAACGGTTCGAGACCGGCGGCGGCTGGCTGGCCCGGCCCCGGGCGATGCTGGCGGTGCGTGGCGTGTCGTTCTCCATCGCGCGGGGCGAGGTGGTCGGCGTGGTCGGCGAAAGCGGCTGCGGCAAGTCCACGCTGGCCCGGTTGATCCTGCGCCTGATCGAGCCGACGACCGGCCGCATCCTGTTTGACGGCCACGACCTGACCGGCCTGTCGCGCGGCGATCTGCGGCGCCTGAGGCGGCGCATGGCGATGGTGTTTCAGGACCCCTACGCCTCGCTCGATCCGCGCTTCACGCTGTCGGATGTGCTGGCCGAACCGTTTCAGGTGCAGGGCGAGGCACCGCCCAAGGGCCGGATTGCCGATCTTCTGGGTCAGGTCGGCCTGTCGGCGGCAATGGCGGGCAACTACCCGCATCAGCTTTCGGGCGGGCAGCGCCAGCGCGTCGGGATCGCCCGCGCTCTGGCCCAGGCGCCGGAATTCATCGTGCTGGATGAACCGACCGCCTCGCTGGACGTGTCGATCCAGGCGCAGATCATCGCGCTTCTGGCCGATCTGCGCGACCGGCTCGGGCTGACCTATCTCTTCATCAGCCACGACCTGGGCCTTGTGCGCTATTTCTGCGACCGGATCGTGGTGATGTATCTGGGGCCGTGGTCCGAGTGCTGCCGCGTGCCGACGAAGCGCCGCGCCATCCCTATACAAGCGCGCTGATGGACAGCACCTTTTCTCCCGATCCGGCAAGCCGGCGCACCTTGCAGGCGCTGGAGGGAGAGGTGCCCTCGGCCTTCCATCTGCCCAAGGGATGCGCCTTTGCCGCGCGCTGCCCGCGCGCCTCGGACCGCTGCCGCGCCGAAGATCCGAAGCTGGCCGAGATTGCCCCCGGCCACCCCATCGCCTGTTTCCACCCGCTCTGAAAGGGATGCCATGTCCTTCACCGTTCTCACAGCCGAGTTCGTCACCGAAAACAACACCTTCAAGAAGGGCCTGACAGAGCTGCATGATTTCGAGGTCGATACGCTGGTGGAAGGCGATGCCGCGCTGGCGATGCGCGGCGATGCCAACACCGAACTGGCCGGTTTCGCCGATGTCGCCGCCGACAAGGGCTGGCGGATGATCCACACGATTTCCGCCCATGCCTCGCCCTCCTGGCCGGTCTCGCGGGCCGCCTACGACCACATCGCCTGGGATGATCTGCCGGGCAATCGCGGCGCACAAAGGCCAGCTGGACGGCATCCTCCTCAGCCTGCATGGCGCGCAGGTCTGCTGATTTCTGCGAGGATGGCGAGGGAGAGTTGTTGCGCCGGCTGCGCGCCATCACCGGGCCGGAAATGCCCATTTCCGTGACGCTGGACCTGCACGCCAACGCGACGAAGGCGATGGCCGAGGCGGCGCAGATCTGGGTGTCGTTCAAGACCTATCCGCATATCGACATGCGCGATTGCGGCCAGTTCGCCGCGCGGCTGCTGGACGACGCGATGGCGGGCAGGACCCGGCCCGCGACCCTGCGCCGCGACGTGCCGATGCTGGACGAAGTGAATGCCGGGCGGTCCGACGCCGGGCCGATGGTCGCGCTCTATGAACAGGCCCGCAAGCAGGAGCAGGAGCCGGGAATCCTTTCGGTCTCGCTGAACGCGGGCTTTTCCGATGCCGATATTGCCGAAGTCGGCCCTGCCGTCTTCGTCACCTATGACACCGCCATTGCGGGCGCCGAAACCCGCGCCGCCGCCATCGCCGATGCCCATGCCCGCGCAATCTGGGATGCCCGCCACAGCGCGGCGAACGTCTACCTTGAGGTGGCCGACGCGGTTGCCATCGCCAGGGACTTCGACGCCGCAAAGGGGCCGCTGGTGATTGCCGACTATGCCGACAACCCCGGCTCCGGCGCATACGGCGATGCGACGAACCTGCTGGCGGCAATGCTTGATGCGGGGCTTTCCAACGCCGTTTTCGCGCCGATGATCGACCCCGAGGCCGCGCAGGAACTGCACCGCCACCGCGAGGGCGACAGCGTCACACTTGCCATCGGCGGCAAGAACGACCCGGCCTTCGGCGGCGGGCCGCTGGTCCTGACCGGAACGATCCGCAAGCTGTCGGACGGCGCCTTTCGCGGCGACGGGCCGATGCTGGGCGGGCTGGACCGCACCTATGGCAAGACGGCGGTGTTCCGGGTGGGCGGGATCGACATCCTGATCGTGTCGGAACGCGAACAGATGCTGGATCGCCAGCAGCTCTATGCCTTCGGCATCGACCCGACGGCGAAATCGGTGCTGGCGCTGAAAAGCATGCAGCATTTCCGCGCCGCGTTCGAGCCGATTGCCGGTCGGGTGATCGTCTGCGACAGCGGCGCGCTGTCGACGCCGCAAATGTCGCGCCGCCCCTACCTGCGGGCGCGCCGCCCGATCTGGCCGCTGGACCCTGACACCACATTCTGACCGGCCGCCCTTGCGGGCCAGGGGCCGTTGCGGTCAGCCCGCAGTGCCCTGCGGATTGACCGGCAGCCGCAGCCGGGCGTCAAAGCCGCTCTTTCCGCCGGGGCGGGGGGAGCGCAGGACAAGGCGCGTTGAGATCCGCTCGGCCATCGCCGCAACGATGGCAAGGCCAAGTCCGCTGCCGTCGCCGGTGGCCGTGCCGCGTTCGAACCGGTTCGCCAGCTGGTCAAGGGTGGCAGGCGGAACGACCGGCCCGCCGTTCGCCACGCTGAAGGTGCCGTCCTCGTCCAGCTTCACCTCGACCGGCTCGTCGGGCGATCCGTGGCGCAGGGCGTTCTCGACGAGATTGCGGCAGATGATCCCGAAGGCGTCGGGGTCAAGGTCCGACAGCACCGGCCGCGCCGGCAGGTGGCTGACGATCCGGTCTGCCCACGGCAGACGGGCAAGGTCCTGCAGGACGATTCCGGCAACCGCCCGCAGGTCCGTGCTGTGGTCCAGCAGCAGCGGGCCACCTTCGGCTCGTGCCAGTTGCAGCAGACGCTCGGACATCCGGGTCAGCCGCTTCAGCGCGCTCTCGATTTCGCCGGCGCGTTTCGCGACATCGGCATCGCCGGTCTCGGCGGCCAGCCGTTGCGCCTGCGCGATGGCCCCGGCCAGCGGCGTGCGCAACTCATGCGCGGCATTGGCGGCAAAGCTGCGCTCGGCCTCGAAAGCGTCCTTCAGCCGTTGCAAAAGGCGTTCAGGGTGGTGGCTACCGGCAGGATCTCGGCCGGCAAATCGGCTGTCGGCAGCGGCGCAAGGTCGCGCACCTGACGCGCCTCAAGCCGCTGACGGAACCGTCGCAATGGCGAAAGGCTGGCCCGCGCGGCCAGTACCACGGCAACAAGCATCAGCGGGATCATCACCAAGAGCGGCAGGCCCAGCCCGATCTGGATCTGCCGGGCCACCGCCGCACGGTGATCCAGCGGTTCGGCGACCGAAATCCGCACGCTGCCCTGCACGGCGTCGTCATTGTAGATCCGGTGCGTCGCGGTCTGCCGGAAGCCCTGCCCGTCATAGGGCGGAAACGCCGCCAGATCGGCGGCATGCGATTGCAGCAGCACCCGGCCGGTCTGGTCGCGCACGACATAGGTAAAGTACTCGTCATGGTCACGGATCGCGCCAAGGCGCTGGGTCACGCCGTCAACCTCGCGGCCCAGGATATCGACGACGGCCAGAGGCAGGATGCGCTGCGCCGTCTCTTCCAGCGCGGAATCGAAGACCTCTCCCATCTCGTGCCGGACCAGCACGGTGGTCAGCGATGCGGCAGCGATCCACAGCAGCGACAGCAGCACGCCCAGCGACAGCGCCAGCCTTGCCTGAAGGCTGCCGGGACGCTTCATGGCCGGCCCAGCCGATAACCAAGCCCGCGCTCGGTTTCGACGACATGCGCGCCCAGTTTCTTGCGCAACCGGCTGACATGCACCTCGATCGCGTTGCTTTCGACCTCGGCCTCGAAGGCATAGAGCTTTTCTTCCAGCTGCGCCTTGGACAGCAGCTGGCCGGGGCGGGCCAGAAACGCCTCGAACAAGGCCCATTCGCGGGCGGTCAGCGGAACCGGCCTTCCGTCGCGGTGAACGCTGCGTTGGGCCAGATCGACGTCCAGCGCGCCATGGCTGATGATCGGATTGGGGTTGCCGGAATAGCGCCGCGCGACCGATCCGATCCGCGCCGACAGCTCGGCCAGATCGAACGGCTTGACGAGGTAGTCGTCGGCACCGGCGTTCAGCCCCTCGATCCGGTCCGACACCTGATCCAGCGCGGTCAGCACGATCACCGGCGTCACGTCGCCTCTGGCGCGCAGAGACCTGAGGAAACCGATCCCACGGCCGTCCGGCAACATCAGGTCCAGAAGGATCAGGTCATAGGCCGTGCCGGACACCGCATCCCCGGCCGAGTCCAGCCGGATCACCCAGTCGGCCGAATGACCATCGCCGGCGATCTGGTCGCGCACGGCGGCCCCCAGAACGGTATCGTCCTCGATCAGCAGGATGCGCATGCCCGTCCCCGTTTCTGCCTGCCACGACCCACCCTTGCCGGCCAGTCTGACGCAAGACTGACAGCGGCGACCCCGCGCCTTCAGGTTGCCGTCAGCTTTGCGGCGCAAGGTTTGCCGAGGATGGCCGTGACGGGGAGTGTGACGCATGCGGAAAACACTGACAATGCTTGCCTTTCTTTTGGTGCTGCCGGCCGGTATGGCAATCGCCGACGATGACTGCCTCGCCCCCATGGCCGACTGGCAACCGCGCGAGGCGGTGGTTCGGCTTGCCGCCGAGAACGGCTGGACCATCCGGCGGATCAAGATCGACGACGGCTGCTATGAAATCGACGGCAGCGACGCCGAGGGCCGCCACATCGAGGTCAAGGTGCATCCCGCCACCCTCAGGTGATCGAGATCGAATTCGAAAACGGCGACAAGACCCGCGAGGGACGCGAAACCGGGGACCGGTCCGACGATTGACCAGCGAGTCCCGACCCGAAAGACAGGGCCGGGTCCGGCAAGCTGCCGATCCGGCCTTTGCATTGATGTCCCGGCAATCCGCGGCGCGCGCTTCCTTCCTGACGGCAAGCTGAAGCAGGTCCGCCCGATCCGTCAGGAACCGCTCAGGTCGCCGCGCCAGAATCAACCCAGCAGACAAGAGGAGCCCCTGCCATGAAGCTGAAGACCCTTGCCCTCCTTGCGGCCTCGACCGGCCGGCCGGTCCCGCCGATGACGCTTCCGCCTGGTGTCGTTGGCCACCTCGGCAGAACGCGCGCGGACTGCGGCGGCGCAGGAAAACGGTGCTCGACCGTAGCCGGAAGGGCGCTGCCCTGGTCTTCGCCAGCGGTCGACGGGCGACGACGACGACGCGCGATCTCGATGCCACGATGACGACGATGATGATGATTGCGACGACGGCGATGACGACGATTGCCGCGGTCGTGCGCGCAACCCCCGCGCCCCGGCCGTTGCACGCCGCCGCCCAAACGGCCTGTTCGGCGACGGGGCGCCGCCGCGGCGTCAAGGTGAACTGAACCGCCGCATCCCTCGATTGTCTTCTGAAAGGACACCCCCGATGAAATCGCTTCTCTCGCACCCTTGCGCTGACCACCGCGCTGACGCTTCCCGGCCTGGCGCTGGCCCGGCCCGTCACGCTGAACACGACGCTGAAGAACTACGGCGGAGACGGTGCCTACCTGGTGCTTTATGTCACCGATGCCTCCGGGGCCTATGCGGGCAGCCTGTGGATGGCCGGTGGCAAGTCGAAGTATTACGAGCATCTGTCGGACTGGTATCGCGCCACCGGCGGCGATCCGGCCCAGATCGACGGCATCACCGGCGCCAGTGTCGGGGCGGGCAGGTCGCTGGAAATCACCCTCGACCTGTCGGATGCGCTGTTCGACGCGGGCTATACGCTGCACATCGACGCCGCGGTCGAGGAGATGCGCGACAGCCCGAACGAGATCGCCGTCCCCCTGACCACGCAGGGCGCGGGCACCCCGGTGCCGGGCGCCGCTATATCGCCAGCTTCAGCTACTCCTGTGAGGACGGGCCGATGATCCGCGTCTTCACCGCTGGCCGGGGCTGCTGGCCCCTGGCCCTGTCACCGTCCTGGCGCTCAGCGGGGCGGCGCTGTCGGTCTTTCCCTGGCCGAGCGCCTGGCCGCGCCGCAGGCCGAGGCCGGGCTGAGCGTGGCCGATCTGGCCGCGCGGATCCAGGCCGCCCATCCGGGGTCGAGCAGATCCGGCGCGCGCCTTCGGGGCGGATCACCGCCTAGTGGTTCGACGGCGGCACGCCGGGCGCGGCGGTGATCGACCCGGCGACCGGCAGGGGCGGCGCCTCGGCCGATCCCGAACCCGGTCGAACGCTGGCTGACCAACCTGCACCGCTCGCTGTTTCTTGGCGATGGCGGGCGCCTCGCCATGGCGGCGGGGGCGGCGGCGTTGCTGGTCCTGTCGCTGTCCGGGGTGGCGCTGGTCGCGCGGCGTGCGGGCGGCTGGCGGCACTGGTTCGCGCCGCTGCGCGGGCCGCTGGCCGGGCGGCTGCATGCCGAAATCGCCCGGATCGCGGTGATCGGCTTTGTCCTGTCGTCGACCACGGCCCTGTGGATGACCGCCTCGACCTTCGACCTGCTGCCCGACGGCGCCGGTGCCCCGGCCGGCCGAGCGGTCAGCGGGCAGACCGGCGCTCGCCGCTGACCGGATGGCCCTGCTGCGGAGACCCCGGTCGCCGAGCTGCGCGAGCTGAGTTTCCCTATCCCGGCGACGCCGGCGATGTCTTCACGCTGAAGACCGACCAGGGAAGCGGCACGCTGGACCAGGGCACCGGCGCGGTTCTGTCCTGGGCCGGGCTGACCGGCTGGCAGCGCGTCTCCGAGACCGTCTACATGCTGCACACCGGTCAGGGCGCGGCGGCGCTGGGGCTGTTGCTGGGGCTGGCGGCGCTTGCCGTGCCGCTGATGGCCGGGACGGGTGTCCTGCTCTGGCTGACCGGGCGGCGCGGCAGGCCGCGAATCCGCGCCAACCAGCCGGCCGCACGGGCCGAGACGATCCTGCTGGTCGGCAGCGAAGGTGGCAGCACCTGGGGATTCGCGGCCACCCTGCACAAGGCGCTGACAGCGGCCGGGCAAAGCGTGCATGCCGCGCCGATGTCGGCCTTCGACCCGGCCCGCCACCAGCGCCGAGCGGATCATCGTCCTGGCCGCCACCTATGGCGACGGCGACGCGCCGGCCTCGGCCAAGGGGTTCCTCGACCGGCTGGCGCCGGCGGCGCCCCACGGCGCCGCTGGCCGTCCTGGGCTTTGGCGACCGCAGTTTTCCCGCCTATTGCGCCTTCGCCGCAGGTGGTGGCCGCAGCCGCCGCGGCCAAGGGCTGGCCCAAGCCTCTGCCCCTCGACACCGTGGACCGCCAGTCGCCGCAGGATTTCGCCCGCTGGGGCCGTGCGCTGGGGCAGGCGCTGGGGATCGACCTGGAGCTGGCCCACCAGCCGGCGCGCCGCCGCCAAGACGCTCACCCTGGTCTCGCGCCGCGACCATGGCGCCGAGGTGCAGGCTCCGACCGCGATCCTGCGCTTTGCGCTGCCGAGGGTGACCAGCTGGCAACGGCTGACCGGGGCGGGGTTCGGGCGCTTTCAGGCGGGCGACCTGCTGGGCATCCTGCCCGAAGGTTCGGCCGTGCCTCGGTTCTATTCGCTCGCCTCCGGCCACAAGGACGGCTTTGTCGAGATCGTGGTGCGAAAGCTTCCCGGCGGGCTGTGCTCCGGTCAGCTTCTGGCGTTGGAGCCGGGGCACACCGTGCCCGCCTTCCTGCGCCGCAACCCGGGCTTTCCAGGCCGGGCGAGGGCCGGCGCCGCTGATCCTGATCGGTGCCGGCACCGGGATCGGCCCGCTTGCCGGGCTGATCCGGTCCAATAGCGGGCGCCGGCAGGTCCACCTGTTCTTCGGCATGCGCCACCCCGACAGCGATTTCCTTTATGCCGGGGAACTGGCGGTCTGGCAGCGAGAAGGTCGTCTGGCACGGCTGGTCACCGCGGTGTCGCGCGGGGCCCGGCCGCACCATGTGCAGGACGCGCTGCGCAATGAGGGGGCCGTGGTTGCCCGGCTGATCGCCCAAGGCGCGCGGGTCATGGTCTGCGGCGGGCGCGACATGGCCGCCGGGGTCGCGGCGGCGCTGGCCGATATCCTGGCGCCTGCCGGGCTGACGCCGGTGACGCTGAAGGCAGAGGGGCGCTATGTCGAAGATGTCTACTGACGTGACGCGCCTTGCGCTGAACGGCCCGACCATGGGCACGCGCTGGTCGGCGCTGTTCATCGCCGCACCGGGGATTGACACCGGCGCCCATGTGGGCCGCGCTTCAGGCTGCGGTGGACGAGGTGGACGCGCAGATGTCCACATGGAAGCCGGACAGCGACTTGATGCGCCTCAACGCGGCGCCGGTGGGCGAATGGCTGCGGTGCCGCACCGCTGGCCGAGGTGCTGCGCCTGGGGCTGGAGATCGGCCAGGCCTCGGGCGGAGCCTTCGACATCGGCATGGGCGATGCGGTGCGCGCTGGGGTTCGGGCCCGGCCCGCGGCGCCCGACCGCATCCGCGCGGCGATGGCGGCGCCGCGCCCCGGCGCATGAACTGCTGGAGCTCGACGGCGACCGGCTGCGCAAGCGCGCCCCGATCGCGCTCGACCTGAACGGCATCGCCAAGGGCTACGGCGCGGACCGGCTGGCCGAGACGCTGCGCTCCTTCGGCATCGGCGCGGCACTGGTCGGCATCGACGGCGAGATGCGGGCCATGGGCCTGCGGCCCGACGGCGCGCCCTGGACCATCGCGGTCGAGGCACCCGACCCGGACCGCCGCGCGCCGCATCCCATCCTTGCGCTGCACGATGCCGCCGTGGCCACCTCGGGCGACTACCGCCACTAGGTCAAGGTGCAGGGCCGCCGCCTGTCGCACACGATGGACCCGCCGCGCCGCGCCGCTGCCCGCGCCGCCCGCCTCGGTCACCGTGGTCGCCCGCACCTGCGCCGAGGCCGACGCCTGGGCCACCGCGCTGATGGTGCTGGGGGCGCCGACGCCGGCGCGGCGCTGGCCCGGCGGCGCGGGCTCGACGCCCTTTTCCTGCTGCCGGCGCGGCGAGGTGGCGTTCAGGCGAGCGGCGTCAGGAGGCTGTTTGGCGAGGTTGACCCGCCGAAGGCCCGGCAGTTGCCAGGCGCAGATCAGAGCGCGCCGGTTCTGGCAGCCAAGCGCAGCGCGATTGCGGCGATCACGCCCCAGACGGCGGACCGGAGGGCAAGGGCCCAGATCGTGCGCTGCTCATAGGCGCCTCCCGTCAGCACGTGGCCCCAGAAGGCGACCATGATCCCCAGCGTCGAGACCACGATGGCGACCGCCAGCCAGACCGCCCAGCGATGCCGGAGGAACAGCCCGACCCCGGCGGCGACATAGGCGAAGCCGGCGAGGAAGTTGAACCACAGGACGAAGGGCACGGCAGCACCTACCGCCGCCCGCGCCTCGGCCCCGCCGAACAGGGCACGGCCCCCGGAAAAGATGGTCAGCGCCCCGAACAGCACCGCCACGATGGCGGCGATCAGCAAGGCGGGTCTGCGGTTGGCGGTCATTTTCCGATCTCCTGTAGTTGCACCAGTTCCACTGGCGGTTCAGGCCTGCATCACATAGCTGCCCGGAGCATCCGCCAGATCGCGGTTGTCCGACGTCGGCTTGCCCAGATGCGGCGGTGCCACCGGATCACCCGAAAGCGAGGCCAGCCAGTCCGCCCAGGCGACCCACCAGGAGCCGGACCTCGGCCTGGTCGTCTCCAGCCATGTCTCGGGATCGACATAGCTATCAGCCGCCCGGCGGGTCCTGATGCGGAAAGACCGGCGCGGGTGGCCCGGTTCGGACAGGATGCCGGCATTGTGACCGCCGCTGGTCAGCGCAAAGGTCACGTCGGTGTTGGCAAGCGACTGGATCTTGAACACCGATTGCCAGGGCGCGACGTGGTCTTTCAGCGTTCCGACCGCGAAGATGGGCGACCGGATGTCGGAAACCGCAATCGGGCGCCCGTCGACCGTGAACCGCCCTTCGGCCAGGTCGTTCTGCAGATAGAGCCTGCGCAGGTATTCCGAATGCATCGCATAGGGCATGCGGGTGCCATCGGCATTCCAGGCCATCAGGTCGTTTGCCGGCTGCCGCTCGCCCATCATGTAGTCGCGGACCAACCGCGACCAGACCAGATCGTTCGAGCGCAGCATCTGGAACGCCCCGCCCATCTGTGTGCTGTCCAGATAGCCCTGTTTCCACATCACGCTGTCCAGAAAAGCCAGCTGGCTTTCGTTGATGAACAGCTGCAATTCGCCGGCTTCGGTGAAATCGACACAGACAGCCAGCAGTGTCAGCGAGGCCAGCCGGTCGGCCTTGCCACCCGCCTTTTCACGCGCCAGCGCGGCCGCGGCGATGGACAAGAGCGTGCCGCCCAGGCAATAGCCGGTGGCATGGACCTTCCGGCCCGGAACGATCTCGGCGATGGCGTCTAGCGCGGCGACCACGCCAAGGTTGCGATAATCCTCCAGCGTCAGGTCGCGGTCGGCTTCGTCGGGGTTCTTCCACGAGATCATGAAGACCGTGAAGCCCTGTTCCAGCAGATACTTCACCAGCGAATTCTCGGGCGACAGATCGAGGATGTAGTACTTCATTATCCATGCCGGGACGATCAGGATAGGCTCGGGGCGCACGGTCTCGGAAAGCGGCGCATACTGGATCAGTTCGATCAGCCGGTTGCGGTAGACGACCTTGCCTTCGGTCAGCGCGACCTCGTGCCCCGGACGAAAAGCCGGTGTGCCGTCGGGCGCTGCACTATCGACCGCCGCCCGCATGTCCTGCAGCAGGTTCTGACTTCCCTGCACCAGGTTCATTCCGTTGGTCTCGCGGGTTCTGGCAAGCACCTCGGGGTTGGTCCAGAAAAAGTTGGACGGCGAGGCCATGTCAAGCATCTGGCGCGTCAGGAACTGCAATTCGCGTTCATGCTGGGCGGTGACGCCGGGAACCCCCGTCACCACGTTGTGCCACCATTGCTGTTGCAGCAAGAACCCCTGCTGCATCATGTTGAACGGCCAGATCTGCCAGGCCTCGCTGCGAAACCGGGTGTCTTGTGGCAGCGGCTGGATACAGGGATCGGACTTGCCGCGGCTCGCGCAACTGGCCGCATAGCGGAACTGGCGGCGAAGCTTGTCGGCGGCCTTTTCCGCCAGCTCCATCCGTTTGCCCGGCGCGACGGCCATGTGCACCGCCCAGTCGAACCGGGCCCCCATCAGCGCGGCCGGAGAGACGCCGCGAGTGAACCGTGCCAGCACCGCCTGCGTCGCGTGGTCAAAGGGCGGCGTGACGCGGCTCTTCCGTCTCGGCAAGGGGGGCCGGTGCCTGCCCGGCCATGGCCCGCCCCTGCGGTGCCCGATGTGGAGCTGTCTTTCTATCCGAGGATTTCAGGTCCATTGATCGCCCCTTTTGGTGGCCAAGGCTGTCACACAGGCTGTCTACACGACGCCTGACCGGATGTCCGACTCAAAAGAAAGTAATTGATTACTCGCTACTTTCAAGCCATGCTTTCCAGATGGCGGAAATTCCGCTCATGCATTGCGGGGTCTGCGGGATGTCTGGACGATTCAATATCGTGGCGGGGTTCGGGTTTCTTGCGGCCTTCATGCTCTACGGCTTCGTGCTGATATACCTGCTGGCACATGCGCACGGCAACCTCTTTGCGCTGATCAATATCGCGGTCGGCCTGGTCTTGCTGCGGCTGAAGCCGTCGACCAGCCGAAACTGGATTTCCGGCCTGGCGCTGGCGGGGATGCTGATGCCGCTGGGCATCCTGTCGGAAGTCCTTTTCGGGGTGCCGCCGCTTCTTGTGATGGCCGGTGGCGCCGCGATGGTGCTGGCAATGGGCTGGCTTGCCCTTGCCGCCTTGAGGCTGGACACCGCAGCATGACCACGCTCCGCGCGAAGAACCTTCCGGCCGAGACGCGGCGCGAAGTCACGGTCGAGGCGGTGATTGATCTGGCCGGGTCGATGAACCCCGGTGATATCACCACCGCAGCCATTGCCCGGCACATGCAGCTGACCCAGGGCGCGCTGTTTCGCCACTTTCCCAGCAAGGACGCGATCTGGCAGGCGGTGATGAAATGGGTGGCCGAGCGGCTGATGGCCCGGATCGACAAGGCCGCCGAGGGGGTTGCCTCGCCGGTCGAGGCGCTGCAATTCATGTTCCTCGCCCATATCGACTTTGTCGCGAAACATCCCGGCGCTCCTCGCATGCTGTTCGGAGAGTTGCAGGCGACGAAGGTGACGCCCGCAAGGCGCATGGCGCGCGAGATGATGGTGCAATACGCCCGGCGGCTGCACGATCTTCTCGACGCCGGCAAGACGCAGGGCGAGCTTGATCCCGACCTGGACTCCGAGGCGGCGGCGACGCTGTTCATCGGCACGATCCAGGGGTTGGTGCTGCAATCGCTGATCTGCGGCGACCTGAACCGGATGCGCGCCGATGCGCCGCGCGCCTTCGCCATCTATCGGCGCGGCATCGCCCGTTCACCCGGACCCGAAGGCGAAACCTGACGGGGCGACTTCAAGGGGGCACGACGGCGCGACGGCCGGCTCATGGCCGGCGAACCGGCTGGTCAGCACCTCCCAGCACGCGATCTCGGCCGGGGGAAGAGCCGCGGGCAAGCCGCATGGCGGTAACGTCCAGCGGGCCGTCGGGCAGGTGCCCCGACAGATCGAAAAGCCAGGCGTTCTGCAAATGGCGCTGCGCCAGCGTGGCCGGAATCCACGCCACGCCGACCCCCTGGACGGCAAGCTCCAGCGCCGCCGGCGTCAGCGCCGTCTCGACCTTCGGCACCAGCCGCGGCAAGGGCTGCGGATGGGCGCCGATCAGCCGTGTCACCACCTGCCCCAGAAGGACCTCGGGCGGGAAGGCAATGACCGGCAGGTCCTGCGGCATCGCACCGGCCATCAGATCGGCGATCTCGCGGCTGGCCACCGGGATCAGCCGGTCCGAGGCGATCCTGATCGTCTCGAGGTAATCGGCCTCGACCGGATGCTCTTCGTTCGGCGGCCGGTAGACCAGTGCGATGTCGGCCTGCCGGCTGAGCAGAAGCGAGAAGCATTCGTCCAGATTGGCCGATCGCAGGCGAACATGGATGTCTTCATGCCGCGCGTCGATCTCCTGGATGATCTGCGGCGTCAGGGCGGCGGTCAGCGCATGCTGGCTGGCGGGACCACCCGGTTGCCGCTGCGCCGGTCGCCAAGCTGCAGGTCATTGTGCAACTGCCGCATCGCAGCCGCTGTCCGCGCGATCTGATCAAGCCGGTCGCGGACGGCGGGGCGCAACTGCACCGGCTTGCGCGTGCGGTCGAACAGCTGCACCCCCAGCGCCTGTTCAATGAACTGCATCCGCCGCGAGAAGGCCGATTGCGTCAGCCGACGCCGTTCCGCCGCGACGGACAGCGACCCGGCATCGGCGACGGCAAGGATGTCTTCCAACCACTCCAGCCGCATGTCGGCCTCCGCAATATTCCAGATGCGCATAATAGGGGGCAAATTTGGAATTTGAAATCGTATTCCCACCATACAATGATTGCACCACGCATATTGCCGAAAAGGACCGTCCCATGCACCTGTCCCGCTTTCCCCGCATCTTCCTGGCGCATCTGCCCACCCCGCTGGAACGGCTTGACCGGCTGACAAGGGAACTGGGCGGGCCGGAAATCTGGATCAAGCGCGACGATTGCACGGGCCTGTCGACCGGCGGCAACAAGACCCGCAAGCTGGAATTCCTGATGGCCGAGGCCGAGGCGATGGGCGCCGATCTGGTAATGACCCAGGGCGCGACCCAGTCGAACCATGCCCGCCAGACCGCCGCCTTTGCCGCCAAGCTGGGCATGAAATGCCACATCCTGCTGGAGGATCGGACCGGCTCGAACGATCCGACCTACAACCACAACGGCAACGTGTTGCTGGATCATCTGCACGGCGCCACCACCGAAAAACGCGCCGGCGGGCTGGATATGAACGCCGAGATGGAGGCCTTGGCCGACCACCTCCGCAAGGACGGCCGAAAGGTCTATACCATCGTCGGCGGCGGATCTAACCCGACCGGCGCGCTGGGCTATGCCAATTGCGCGTTCGAACTGGTCGGCCAGGCCAACGACCGCGGGCTGGTGATCGACCATCTGGTCACCGCCACGGGCAGCGCCGGCACGCAGGCCGGGCTGATCGTCGGGCTGAAGGCGATCAATGCGAACATCCCGCTTCTGGGTTTCAGCGTGCGCGCGCCGAAGGCATCGCAGGAAGAGAACGTCTTCAACCTCGCCCTCAAGACCGCCGAAAAGATCGGCTGTCCCGACGTGGTCAAGCGCGCGGACGTGGTGGCCAACTCCGATTACGTCGGCCCCGGCTATGGCATTCCGCGCGAGGACACGCTTCAAGCGATCCAAATGTTCGCCGAACTGGAAGGCATCCTCCTGGACCCGGTCTATTCGGGCAAGGGCGCGGCGGGGCTGATCGACTATTGCCGCAAGGGCCGCTTCAAGAAGGGCGAGCGGGTGGTCTTCCTGCACACGGGCGGGGCGGCGGGGCTGTTCGGCTATGCCGCCGTCTTTGCCGATGGCCATCGGACGGCGGCGGAATAGACCATGGCGCGACCGGCCCGATCCGGCGGTTCCCCTCGGCGGTCAGCGGCATGGACGGCGGACGGATTGCGGCGCATGATCCGCCTCTGCATCGTCGACAGGGAATGACGGGATGAGGACAGTTGGCATCCTGGGGGGCATGGGTCCGGAAGCAACGGTTCTTCTGATGCAGAAGCTGATTGCCGCCGTGCCCGCCGCCGATGATGCCGACCATCTGCCGCTGATCGTCGACCAGAACCCGCAGGTGCCCTCGCGCATCCGGTTCCTGATCGAGCGGCGCGGCGAAGACCCCGGCCCCGTGCTGGTGCAGATGGCGCAGCGGTTGCAGGCGGCGGGGGTGGCGGCGCTGGCGATGCCCTGCAATACCGCACATCACTTCGCGCCGGCGATCCGCGCGGCGGTGTCGGTGCCCTTCATCGACATGGTGGAGCTGTCCGTCAGCCATGCCCGTGCGCTGGCCGAACCGGGCGGCAAGGTGGGTATCCTCGCCTCGCCCGCCGTGCGCCGGGTGGGGCTGTTCGATGCGCCGATGGCGGCGGCCGGGTTGCAGCCGATCTATGCCATGGACGAGGAAGCGACGCTGGCCGCGATCCGCCGGATCAAGGCCGAAGGCCCGGTGCCGTCTGCGCGCGCCGCACTGGCCGCTGCCTCGGCGGCCTTGCTGGCGCGCGGGGCCAGGGTCCAGATGATCGCCTGCACCGAGTTCTCGCTTGTCGCCGATGCAGCGGCGCCGGGGGTCACGGCTTTCGACACGCTGGATGTGCTGGTGCGCGGCATAGTGGATTTCGCAGCTGAACACAGCGCGAAGGAACGGCTGGCGGTGACCTGACCGCCAGAACAACAACCATAGAGACACGGAGGGAAGACCTGATGAAAACCACGTTGAAGACCCTGATGATCGGTGTTGCGACCTCGGCCCTGCTGGCGGGCGCGGCCTCGGCGGAAAAGATCATCATCGGTCATTTCGGCAACCCGACGCCGATGCAGTTGCTGTCCACCATGGACGCGCTGGAACAGGAAACCGGGTGGGAGATCGAATGGCGCAAGTTCGCCGCCGGAACCGATGTGATCGCGGCAATGGCCTCGGGCGATGTGGTGCTTTCGGAACTGGGGTCGTCGCCGCTGGCGATTGCGGCCAGCCAGGGGGTTGATCTGCAGCTGATCGCCTTTTCGGATGTGATCGGCACGGCGGAATCGCTGATCGCCCACAACGACTCGGGTATCACCAGCGTGGCGGACCTGAAGGGCAAGCGGATCGCCGTTCCGGTCGGATCCACCGCGCATTTCTCGTTGATGGGGGCGCTGCAGCACGAAGGCATCGCTGAAACCGACGTGACCATCATGAACATGCCGCCGGACCAGATCGCCGCCGCCTGGGATCAGGGCGTGATCGACGCGGCCTGGGTCTGGCAGCCGGTGCAGTCGGAAATCCTGAAGTCGGGCACGCTGATCATCGGCGCCGACCAGACTGCCGCCTGGGGCTTTCCGACCTTCGACGGCTGGGTAGTGAACCGCGAATACGGCGAGGCGAACGCCGACAAGATCGTTGCCTTCCTGAAGGCCGTCGACGGGGTCAACGCCGCCTATCTGGCCGATCCCGCCGCCTGGACCGTCGACAGCGCCGAGGTTCAGGCCCTTGCCGCCGCGACCGGAGCCGATCCCGCACAGGTTCCGGTCATCATGGAGGGCTTCACCTTCCTGCCGATGTCGGTCCAGGTCGAGGCGACCTGGCTGGGCGGCGCTGCGGCAACGGTCAAGGGTACGGCCGACTTCCTGAAGGCGGCAGGCCGGATCGACACAGTCGGCGACGACTATTCGGGCTTCGTCAATTCCAGCTATGCCGAGGCCGCGAAGTAACCGGCTCCGATCCCCGGACCCTGCCAATCGGGGTCCGGGACCAGCACCGAAAGGACCCTTCATGGGGTTGAAGATCGACGACGCCTCGGTTGTCTATCCGGCTGCCGACGGTCGCCCGCCGGTGGCGGCGCTGCAAGGCATCGACCTCAGCATCGAGAACGACGATTTCGTCGTTGCGCTGGGGGCTTCGGGCTGCGGGAAATCGACGCTGCTGAACCTTGTCGCGGGGTTCCTGTCACCCACCTCCGGGCAGATCCTGCTGGATGGCCGCCCGGTGCAGGGTCCGGGGGCGGACCGGTCGGTGGTGTTTCAGAAACACGCGCTGCTGCCCTGGCTGAACGTGATGGACAACGTCGCCTTCGGGCTGAAGCTGCAAGGCGTGGCCGGGAAGGCGCGGTATGAAATCGCGGGAAAGTTCATCACGTTGCTGGGCCTTGACGGGTTCCAGCAATCGCCGGTCTACAAGCTGTCGGGCGGCATGCAGCAGCGTGTCGGCATTGCCCGCGCGCTGACCTGCGACCCCAAGGTGCTGCTGATGGATGAGCCGCTTGGCGCGCTGGACGCGCTGACCCGCGAAAAGGCGCAAGAGCTGATCCTGAACATCTGGAACGAGACCCACAAGTCGGTCTTCTTCATCACCCATTCGGTCGAGGAGGCGCTGTTCATGGGCACCAAGCTGATCGTGATGTCGCCCCGTCCGGGTCGCATCGCCCATCGCTTCGACCTGCCGTTCTCGCGCCGGTTTCTGGCGGGCGAGTCGGCGCGGCATGTCAAGGCATCGCCCGAATTCATCCAGCTGCGCGAAGAGGTGCTTGAGATCATCTTCGCCGACGAGGAGGCGGTAGAGTGAGCGACGACACCCGCGATACGCAGCACAAGCGCCCCGGTGGCCTGTTCTCCTTTCTGTCGAAAAGCCGGGCCACGAAGCCGGGCGAAATCTACGGCGTCCCGGGACAGGGTGAAACACTGTGGCTGTCGCTCGGCTCCATCGCCGTCCTGCTGTTCGTCTGGTGGCTGGTCACGGCGATGGGCTGGGTCAAGCCGCTGTTCGTGCCCTCGCCCGGCGCCATCGTGCAGAAATTCGTCGATGTCTGGCAGAACGGCTTTACCAACACCGCCTTTCATCAGCACATCTGGGTTTCCACCGCGCGCGTCTTCGGCGCCTTCGTTCTGGCCTGCGCCGTGGGCATCCCGCTTGGCATCGCGATGGGGATGAGCCCGGCGATCCGCGGCATCTTCGACCCGCCGATCGAGTTCTACCGCCCGATCCCGCCGTTGGCCTACCTGCCCCTGATGATCATCTGGTTCGGCATCGGCGAGACGTCGAAGGTGCTGTTGATCTTCCTCAGCGTCTTCGCCCCGGTGGCGCTGGGCGCGCGTGCGGGTGTGCGGTCGGCCGCGATCGAGCAGATCCATGCCGCCTATTCCTTCGGTGCCTCGCGCTGGCAGGTCATGCTGCATGTGATCCTGCCCGCCGCCCTGCCCGAAATCCTGACCGCCATGCGCATCGGCATCGGCTTTGGCTGGACCACCCTTGTCGCCGCCGAGATGGTCGCCGCGACCGAGGGCCTAGGCTACATGGTGCTGTCGGCCAGCCAGTTCCTGCAGACCTCGACCGTGATCATGGGGATCATCGTGATCGCGGCCATCGCCTATACCTTCGATCTTCTGATGCGCTGGGTCGAACGCAGGGTCGTGCCCTGGAAAGGGCGGATGTAGGACGGTCATGGCCATCAGCTATCTGAAGAAAGCCACCCAGACGGCTGAAGCCGGGCAAACCGACGTGCGCGCCGCGGTCGAGCGGATGCTGGCCGAGATCGAGGCTGGCGGCGACGACGCCGTGCGCCGGTTTGCCCGCGAGCTGGACAAGTGGGAGGGCGAAATCGTCGTCTCGCCCGCGACGATCCGCGCCGCGGCGACACGGGTGCCCGACAAGCTGAAGGCCGACATCCGCTTTGCCCATGACAACATCCGCCGCTTTGCCGAAGCCCAGCGCGCCACCATCACCGATTGCGAGATCGAGATCCTGCCGGGCCTGACCGCGGGGCAACGGCAGATCGCGGTTTCGGCCGCGGGGTGCTATGTGCCGGGCGGCCGCTACAGCCATATCGCCAGCGCCATCATGACGATCACCACCGCCAAGGTGGCTGGCGTGCCCAGCATCGCCGCCTGTTCGCCGCCACGCTCCGGTGAGGGGATTCCCGCCGCAATCCTCTACGCGATGGACCTGTGCGGCGCCGACACCATCCTGAACCTTGGCGGGGTGCAGGGCGTGGCCGCGATGGCGAACGGCCATTTCGGCCTGCCCAAGGCGGATATCCTGGTCGGCCCCGGCAACCAGTATGTCGCCGAGGCCAAGCGTATTCTTTATGGCCAGGTCGGCATCGACATGTTCGCCGGCCCCACCGATTCCCTGGTGATCGCCGATGCCACCGCCGATCCCGAACTGGTCGCCTGGGACCTGGTCGGCCAAGCGGAACATGGCTATAATTCGCCGGTCTGGCTGGTCACGTCGGACCGCGCGTTGGCGGATCGGGTGATGGAACTGGTGCCCGGCCTGATCGACGAATTGCCGGCCTTGAATGCAGAAAACGCCCGCGCCGCTTGGGCGGATTTTGCCGAAGTCATCCACTGCGACACCGCCGAGGAAATGGCCCGGGTGGCTGACCGCTATGCGCCCGAGCATTTGCATGTGCAGGCCGCCGATCTGGATTGGTGGCTGCGGCGGCTGCGGGCCTATGGCTCGCTGTTTCTGGGCGAAGAGACCACCGTGGCCTTTGGCGACAAATGCTCGGGGCCGAACCATGTGCTGCCGACATCTGGCGCCGGGCGCTATACCGGCGGGTTGTCGGTGCACAAGTTCATGAAGACGGTGACCTGGCAGCGCGCGACGCGCGACGCCTCGCGCCAGCTTGCCATCGCGACGGCCCGCATTTCGCGGCTGGAGGGAATGGAAGGCCATGCCCGCACCGCCGATGTGCGGCTTGCCAAGTTCTTCCCCGGCGAGGTCTTCGACCTCAGCCCGACGGACGACGTCGCCTGATGCGCCCCTGACTGGCCACTGATCTGCGCTGGACTCACCTCCCCCTGCCGTGACCCGGCGGGGATTTGGCGGCCACATTCCCGGCATTGCCGAAATTGGATAGTCAGAACGGAGCGCCGGGCGAATACTGGGGCCAAGACCAGAAAGGACCAGACAAACAACAGGGAGTGACACGATGAAAGAGACCTCAGGTTCCTTGCTTCTGAGCCGACGTCGTCTGCTGACGACCGGTGCCGTTGCGTTGGCGGCGCCTGCGATCCTGCCGCGCCGGGCGTTTTCCCAACAGGCCAAGGTCATCCGGATCGGTGGTGCTGTGCCGCTGTCCGGGCCGGTCGCCTATTGGGGCCAGTCGACCGCGCAGGGCTTTGACGACGGCGCGGCGGTGATCAACGAAGCCGGTGGCGTGATGATCGGCGGCGAGCCGCATATGCTGGAAATCATCAGCTATGACACCAAGGGCGAAGTGGCCGACTCGCGCGCCGCCACCTTGCGGCTGGTCGAACAGGACGGCTGCAAATACGTCTTCAGCCAGGCGGCGGCGTCAAACGTCGGCATGTTGCAGGTCACCGAACCGGCGGGCGTTCTTTCGATCGTGGCCTGCTGGGGCTATCTGGACCTGTTCGGCCGCGACTACCCGCTGCACTTCCGGGCCGAGATGTCGGATTACGAACAGGGCTTCGCCTATATCCCGTTCATGCAGGAAAAATACGGCAAGGACGCGCTGAAATCGGCGGCCTTCATCGGGCCGAACGATCAGGATGGCACCGATTGCCATTTCTCCTACGAGCGGCTGATGAACTACTACGGCATCGGCATGAAGGCGGTCGAGTATTTCAACTGGGAAGACACCGACTTCTACCCGATCGTCGCCAAGACCATCGCGGATCGCCCCGACTTCATCGTCACCAGCCCGTCGCCGCCCGGCATCACCGCCTCGATCATCAAGGCGGCGCGGGAACTGGGCTATACCGGGCCGATCTCGTCTCCGGCGGCGTCCGAGACCTCGACCATCCTGGAGGTCGCGGGCGAGCATGCCGATGGCGTTGTCTTGCCGGTGACAAATGTAACGCCTTCGACCGACACCCAGAAGGCGATCGAAAAGCGGTTCCTTGACCGGTTCGGCACCTTCAACGCGCTGGCTGGCAACTATTCGTGGTGGATCTATTCGCTGAAAGCGGCCTGGGAAATGGCTGGGACGGCGGAAGACACCAAGGCGGTGGCCGAGGCGCTGGCCCAGGTCGAACTGGAAGATACCTATGTCGGCAAGGTGAAGTGGGGCGGCGAGAAGTCCTTCGGCGTGGCCCGCCAGGGCATCTACGACTGCTACACCACCACCATCGACAAGGGTGTGGCCCAGGTCGAGGACATCCGCTTCCCCGCGCTGCCGGACGACTACTGATCCGGAGCCTTCGGCCGCGACAAGGCCCGCTGCCGGTCCGACACGCCTCGGGCCGGCCCCTTTCCCCCGATCCCCGGAGCCCCGGCATGAGCGACGTTCTTCAGATGGGCCTGACCGGGCTGAGCCTCGGGCTGATGTATGCCCTGATCGCCATCGGACTGACGCTGATCTTCGGCGTGATGCGGATCATCCAGTATGCGCATGGCGAGATGTTCATGCTGGGCGCCTTTACGCTGTACTACTGGCACGCAGAACTGGGCCTGCCCTACTGGCCGGGTGTCGCTGTCAGTGCGCTGCTGATTTTCTGCGTCGGCGCGGTGCTGCAAGTGGTGCTGTTCAGACCCTTGCAGGGCAAGAACATTCTTTACTCGCTGGCGGTGTCGCTGGGGCTGGTTCTGATCATCTCGGGCAGTGGGCAACTCCTGTTCGGCACCACCACCAAGGGCATTCCCAGCGCGGTTTCGGGCGGTGTGCTGATCGGGGGGGCCTATCTGAGTTACGAGCGGATGGTGATCTCGGCGGTCTCCATCGGGCTGATCATCGCGCTTTGGCTGTTCCTGCGCCGCTCGGTCACCGGCTTTGCCATCCGTGCCGTGGCCGAAGACCCCGAGACCGCGGCGCTGCAGGGCATCCAGACCGGGCGCATCCACTGGATCGCCTTCGGGCTTGGTTCTGCCATGTCGGCAATCGCCGGCTGCATGATGGGCACGCTGTTGTCGATCGTGCCGACCATGGGCTTTCTGGCCACCATCAAGGCCTTCATGATCGTCATCATGGGCGGCCTCGGCTCGGTGGTCGGCGCGCTGATCGGCGGGCTGATCCTCGGCATGATCGACTCGGTCGTGACCACGACGATCAGCGGCGACATCGCCCTTATCCTCAGTTTCGTGGTGATTTTCCTGATCCTGGTCTTCCGGCCCTCAGGGCTGTTCGGCCAGAACTGGGACTAGGCAGCAAGACCGACCGGACAATCCACCTTCAGGACGAGAGCATGCAAGAAACCGATCGCCCCCACCGGATCGCCTGGGCCCTGCTGCTGGCCCTGAGCCTGCTCGCGCCGGTGCTGGTGAACTTCGACCTCTATCTGATCCATGTCGGCATCATCATCGCGTTCAACGTGGCGCTGGCGGCCAGCCTGTGGATGATCTGGTCGCTGGGGGTGATCTCTTTCGCCCATGCCGGGTTCATGGGGATCGGGGCCTATGCCTCGGCCCTGGTACTGACCAAGCTGGGCCTGTCGATGTGGTATGGGTTGTGGATCGGCGCTCTGGTATCCGCCGCGCTGGCGCTGGCGATCTCGATCCCCCTGATGCGGACGCGGGCGGTCTATTTCTTCATGGCCTCCTGGGCGGTGGGCGAGGTGATCAAGCGCAACTTCGCCTATTTCAAGGAGTTCACCGGCGGCTGGGACGGCGTCTTCGACATCGCGCCGCCGGTGCTGGACCTGGGCTTCCTGCGGGTCGATTTTGCCAACCGCGTGGCCTACTACTACCTCGCGCTGCTGTTCGTGACGGTGACGGTCTGGATCATCCACCGGATGAATGCCTCGCGCACCGGGATGAACTACTGGGCGATCCACGAAAACGAGCTTCTGGCCCAGCACATCGGCATCAACGTGTTCCGCCAGAAGGTGATCTGCTTCACCATCGCCTGCACGCTGGTCGGTATCACCGGCGCGCTTTACGCCCATTACCAGACCTATATCAGCCCCAAGAGCTTCGACATCTGGAAGTCGGAATTCGCGCTGGTCCACCTGATCGTCGGCGGGCTGACCACGGTGGGCGGGCCGGTTGCCGGCGCCATCAGCCTGACCGTGGTGGACGAGCTTTTGCGCGCCACCGGCTATTTCCGCACGGTGTTCTTCGGCGTGGTGCTGATCGCCTCGGTCCTCTTGCTGCCCGGCGGGCTCGAGACCATTCCCGGCCGTCTGCGCGGCCTCATCCGGCGCGGCGCGGGCAAGTGAGGGCGGATCATGCATGAACTCGAAGCACGCGACCTGCAGATGAAATTCGGCGGCGTCACCGCCATCGCCGGGCTGAACCTGACCGTGGAGGAAGGCGAGATCCGCGGGCTGATCGGCCCGAACGGTGCGGGAAAGACCACTTTCTTCAACGCCTGTTCCGGGCGCTATCCGGTCACTGCAGGCGAAATCCGCTATCGTGGCCAAAGGATCAGCGGGTTGAAGCCGCATGAGATTGCGGCGCAGGGCCTGGTGCGGACGTTCCAGCACGTCACCCTGTTCAAGAAATTCCCGGTCCTGAAGAATGTCATGGCCGGGAACTACCTGCATGCAAGGCACAGCTATCTCGGCTCGCTCTTGCGCACCCGCAGCACCCGCGAGGCCGAGGCCGGCAGCGAACGCCGCGCCCGCGAGATCCTGGAGTTCGTCGGCCTGACCCGCATCGTCGGGCAGGAGGCCGCGACCCTGGCGCATGGCCATCAGAAGATGCTGGGCATCGCCATCGCACTGGCGGCGGAACCGAAGATGCTGCTCCTGGACGAGCCCTGCGCCGGGATGAACAGCGATGAATCGCGCGAGATGATCGCGCTGGTCCGCCGCATCCGCGACACCGGCATCACCATCGTCCTGATCGAGCATGACATGAAGGTGGTGATGGGCCTGTGCGACCGCATCACCGTGTTGAACTTCGGCAACGAGATCGCCGACGGCACCCCCGCCGAAGTGCGCGCCAACGCAGAGGTCCGCGAAGCCTATCTGGGGAGCCAGTCGCATGTTGCTTGAGGTCGAAGACCTGCGCGTCCATTACGGCAAGGTCGAGGCCGTCAAGGGCGTGTCGATGACGCTGGCAAAAGGCCAGATCATCACCTTGATCGGCGCCAACGGGGCGGGCAAAAGCTCGATCCTCAAGGCGATTTCGGGGCTGGTGCGGCCGACCTCCGGCGACATCCGCCACGAAGGCCGCAGCATCGCAGGCCAGCCGCCGCACCGCACCGTCGATCAGGGCATCGTCTACGTCCCCGAAGGGCGGCGGTTGTTCAAGCTGATGACCGTGCGCGAAAACCTGCGGATCGGCGCCTATCTCGACCGCGACCGGGCGCGGATCAATCAGGGTATAGACGAGATCTTCGACCGCTTCCCGATGCTGCGCGACAAGCAGGGCCAACTTGCGGGCAAGCTGTCGGGCGGCCAGCAGCAGATGGTCGCCATCGGCCGCGCCCTGATGGCGCGCCCCAAGGTGCTGTTGATGGACGAGCCCTCGCTGGGCCTGTCGCCCCGGATGATCGACGAGATCGCCGCGCTGGTCACCCAGTTGCAGACCTCGGGCCTGTCGATCGTGCTGGTCGAGCAGAACGCCAATCTGGCGCTGCAGCTGTCCGACCACGGCTATGTGCTGGAAACCGGCTCCATCGTCCTTGAAGGACCGTCGAAAGAGCTGCTCAGCAACCCCGAGGTGGCAAAGGCCTATCTGGGCGCGTAACGGAACGGAGGCGACGATGCAGACAGGTGCAGGCAGCATTCCCCCGGCGGGCGAGGACTTCGTGCTGCTCGGCTATGTCGATCTGGATGGCGTGCTGCGCGGAAAATACGCGACGGCCGAGAAATTCGCCTCATGGTCCGACAAGGGCGGGGCATTCTGCTCGGTCGTGCTGGGCTGGGACAGCCGCGATGCGCTTTACGACAACCGCCATACCGGCTGGCATACCGGCTATCACGACGATCCGATCCGGGTGGTGCCGGGCGAAGGCCGGGTGATGCCGGGCGACGGGCGGCTTTTCCACCTGATCGAATACGCCGATGGCCCCGGCGCCGCGATCTGCCCGCGCCGTCTGGCGGGCCGGGTCTGCGATCAGGCCGAAGGCATGGGCCTGACGACGAAGATGGGGTTTGAGTACGAGTTCTACGTCTTCCGTGAAACTCCCGCCAGCGCGCTGGCCAAGGGCTATCGCGGGCTGGAGATGCTGAACCCCAGCACTGGCGGCTATTCCATCCTGCGCACCGCTGTCGAAGACGATTTCTTCTCCGGCATGATGGCCCTTGCCCGCCAGCTGGACACGCCCTTGGAGGCGATCCACCCCGAGGCCGGCGAAGGCGCGATGGAATACGCCTTTGCGCCGGCGGGGGCGATGGAGGCGGCGGACAGGGCGGTGATCTACAAGACCTTTTCCAAGGCCTGGGGCCAGCGCCGGGGGCTGAGCCTGTGCTACATGGCCAAGCCGATCAACGGCTTGCCCGGCTGCGGCGGCCATGTGCATGCGTCGCTGTGGAAGGGCAAGACATCGGCATTCTGGGACGCCAAGGCGCCGGGCAAGCTGTCCGAAACCGCGCGGCACTACATCGGCGGGCAGTTGAAATACATGCCGGAACTGCTGGCGATGTATGCGCCCACGATCAACTCCTTCACCCGGCTGGCCCCCGGCTTCTGGGCCCCCACCGGCGCCAGCTGGGGCTTTGACAACCGCACCTGTTCGCTGCGCGTCGTCGGCGACAGCGACAAATCCCTGCGCGTCGAACTGCGCCCCCCGGCAGCAGACGCCAACCCCTATCTGGTGCTGGCCGCCGCCCTTGCCTCGGGCCTTCAGGGCATCCGCGAAAAGGCCGACCCTGGCCCGGCGCTTGCCGGCAACGGCTATGACCTGCGCCCCCCGGCCAGGCGCCGCTTCCCGCAATCGCTGGCCGAGGCGGCCGACCGTCTGCGCCGATCCGCCATGGCGCGCGAGTGGTTCGGCGATGCTTTCGTCGAGCATTTCGCCGCCTCGCGCATGGCCGAGGTTGCTGCCCAGCGCGCCCATGTCTCGGACTGGGAACTGAACCGCTATTTCGAAATGATCTGACCCCGGACCGCACAACATGACCCATGACCTGACCGCCCGCTGGACCTATCCGACCACCATCCATGTCGGCGCCGGCAAGATTGCCGATCTGGCCGCCCACACCGCAGCGCTGGGAATGCAACGCCCGCTTGTCGTCACCGACAAGGGGCTCGCCAGCCTGCCGATGATCGCTGGCATCATGACGCAGTTGCAGACCGCCGGCCTTCAGGCGGCGCTGTTTTCCGATGTGCAGGGCAACCCCACCGACCGCAACCTGGCCGCCGGCATCACGGCCTTTCGCGCCGGTGCGCATGACGGGGTGATCGTCGTCGGCGGCGGCTCGGCGATGGATGTCGGCAAGCTGGTGGCGCTGATGGAGGGCCAGTCGATCCCGGTCTGGGACCTGGAGGATATCGGCGACTGGTGGACGCGGGCAAAGGCGGATGCGATCCACCCGATCCTGGCGGTGCCGACCACGGCGGGCACGGGGTCAGAGGTAGGCCGGGCGGCGGTGCTGACCAACACCACCGACCACACCAAGAAGATCATCTTCCACCCCAGGATCCTGCCCGCGCTGGTGATCGGCGACCCCGAACTGGCGCTTGGCCTGCCGCCCGCGCTGACCGCCGCGACCGGGATGGACGCCTTCACCCACAGTTTCGAGACGTTTTGCGTCAACAGCTTTCACCCGATGGCCGATGGCATCGCGCTGGAATCGATGCGGCTGATCCGCGATCATCTGCCCCGCGCGGTGCAGGATGGGAAGGATCTGGAGGCGCGGACGATGATGTTCGCCGCCGCAATGATGGGCGGAGTGGCGTTTCAGAAGGGCCTTGGCGCGGTGCATTCCATCGCGCATCCTTTGGGCGCAATCCACGACATCCAGCATGGCCTCGCCAACGCGGTGATCCTGCCCTATGTCGTCGCATTCAACCGCCCGGCGATCGAAGGAAAGGTTGCCCGCGTGGCCCATACGCTGGAAATTCCCGGCGGGTTCGACGGCTTCCAGGCTTGGCTTCTGGCCTTCCGTAAGACACTTGGCATTCCGCACACCCTGGCCGATCTGGGCGCCACCACCGCCAATGCCGACGAGATCGCCACCAAGGCGCTGGCCGATCCCTCCACCGCCGCCAACCCGCGCAAGATGACCGAAAGTGACTTTCGCCGCCTCTACATCGCCGCCGTAACGGGCGATCTGACGATTTCCTGACTGAAAGGAGCCCGCCATGTTCACCAAGCTGACTGGCCGCAGCGCCATTGTCACCGGCGCGTCAAAGGGCATCGGACGTGGCATCGCCCTTGGCCTTGCCGCTCAAGGCGCACAGGTCACACTCGCCGCTCGAGGCGCAGACGCCTTGGAAATCGCCCACGCGGCCATTGCCGCCAAGGCGCCAGCCGCCAAACTGCGCTGCGCCCCCTGCGACGTGGCCGATTGGGACCAGGTCCGCCAGATGGTCGATGACGCGGCAAAGGTGCAAGGCGGGCTGTCCATCCTTTGTGCCAACGCGGGCATTTATCCGCAGACCACGATGGAAGACATGGACCCCGCCGAATGGGACAATGTGATGGCGGTGAACCTGCGGTCATCGTTTCTGGCGGTGAAAGCGGCGATCCCGCATTTCCGCAAGGCCGGTGGCGGGCGGGTGATCCTGACCTCGTCCATCACCGGCCCGATTACCGGCTATCGCGGCTGGACGCATTATGGGGCGTCAAAGGCGGCACAACTGGGCTTCATGCGCTCGGCCGCAATGGAGCTGGCCAAGGACAACGTTACAATCAATGCCGTCCTGCCCGGCAACATCCTGACCGAAGGCTTTGCCGGCAACGGGCCGGAGTATCTGGCGGCGATGGCGGCCTCGGTGCCCCTTGGCCGGCTTGGCACGGTAGATGACATCGCCAATGCGGTGCTGTTTCTGGCCTCGGACGAGGCGGGCTATATCACCGCGCAGCAGATCGTTGTGGATGGTGGGCAAGTGGTGCCTGAATCGCTGGACGCAATGGCATGACAGAGCCAGCGCAACCCAACCGCTGGCGGCGCTATTCCGATTGGGACGGCAGGCCCTTGCGGCTGGATCAGTTCGCCCGCGAAGATCCGGCCAATGGCTTTGCGGCGTTCAAGAGTCCCGCCGACCCCAAGCCGGGGCTGACCCTTGCGGCAGGACGGGTGGCCAGCATGGACGGCACGCTGGCGCATGACTTCGACATGATCGACGCCTTCATTGCCGAGTATCATCTTGACCCTGCCATCGCAGCCGAAGCCATGGCCATGGACTCTGCCCTGCTCGCCCGGATGCTGGTCGACATGCATGTGCCGCGCACCGATCTGGTGCGGCTGGCGCATGGCATGACCCCGGCCAAGCTGGTCGATGTGGTCTCGCGCCTGAACGCGCTGGAGATTGCTTTCGCCTATTCCAAGATGCGCCCGCGCAAGACCCCCGGCAATCAGGCCCATGTGACCAATGCCAAGGACGATCCCTTGCAACTGGCCGCCGATGCCGCCGTGGCCGTTGGCATGGGTTTTGACGAGATCGAGACCACCATGCGCGTCGCCCGCACCGCCTGGTCGAACGCGCTGGCCTGTCTGGTGGGGTCATCGGTGGGCGATTGGGGCACGCTGTTCCAATGCTCGTCCGAAGAGGCCGAAGAGCTGCGGATCGGCATGGCGGGCTTTACCTCCTACGCCGAAACGGTCTCGGTCTATGGCACCGAGCGCAGCTTTACCGACGGCGACGACACGCCCTGGTCAAAGGCGTTTCTGGTGGCCGCCTATGCCTCGCGCGGGATCAAGGCACGCTGCACTTCGGGCGGCGGCGCGGAACTGCTGATGGGCTATCACGAGGCGAAGTCGCTCTTGTATCTTGAGGCGCGCTGCCTTTGCCTGCAGCGCGGCATGGGCGTGCAGGGCACCCAGAACGGCGGTATCGACGGCGCGCCGATCACCGCCAGCATTGCGGGGGGCATGCGCGAGATCATGGCCGAAAACCTGCTGGCGGTCTGGCTGGATCTGGAATGCGCCTCGGGCAATGACGCGCGGGCGACCGAATCCGAAATCCGCGTCGGCGCCAAGATCCTGCCCTATCTGCTGGCGGGATCAGACCTGATCTGTTCGGGCTTTGGCTCGATCCTGAAATACGACAACTCGTTCAACCCGTCGCTGTTCAACGGCGAGGAGATGGAGGATTTCCTGGTCCTGCAGCGCGATTTCGAAGCCGATGGCGGCCTCACCCCCATGCCCGAATCCACCGCGCTGGACCTGCGCGCCCGCGCAGTCGACGCGATCTCGGCGGTGCTGGAAGAACTGGACCTTGCCCGCCCCACCGCCGAGATGAAGGCCAGCGTCATCGCTGCCTCCGGCTCGCGTGAAACGGACACGATTTCCACCGGCGAAACTGCAAGGATCAGCGAAGCGATCCAGGCCCGCGGCATCGACGTGATCGACGTGATCCGCGCCTTGCAGAAGCGCGGTTTCGCGCATGAGGCGGGAAACCTGTTGAACATGGTCAAGCTGCGGGTCTCGGGCGACTACCTGCAGACCGCCTCGATCATTCGTGGCGGGCGCATCCTGTCGGCGGTCAACGACCCCAACGACTATGCCGGCCCCGGAACCGGCTATCGGCTGACTGAAGAGCGCCGTGACCAGATCTGCGACATCCGCGACCAGATCGGTCAGCCAGAAGTTCTGAACCGTCAATCCCGCCACCGCAAGGCCGAAGCTCGGCGCATCGCCTACACCTCCAGCGGCGAGGCTGCGCAGGGCCGCGACAAGCATGAGGTGGTGATCGGCATCAGCCCGGCATACGGGCTGCAACTTTTCCAGACTACAGCCGAGCTGAACTTGTCGGATGTGCTGGCGGCACTGATCCGCGGCGTCAAGGCGGGCGGCGGCAAGCCGCGCGTCTTGCGCATGCATCACACGGCGGATACCTCCTTCATCGGGCTGACGGCAGCGGAACTGTCCGGCTCGGGCTACGGGATCGGCATTCAGGCCAAGGGCACTGCGGTGATCCATGCGCGGGGCCGGATGCCGCACAACAATCTGGAGCTGTTCTCGAACGCCCCGATCACCACGCTGGATCACTACGAATCGATGGGCCGCAATGCTGCCCTATGGGCACATGGAACGCCGCCCGAACCGGTGATCGTGCCCACCGACGGCCAGGCCCTTGGCGCGCGGTTCCATACCGAAGTGGCGCTGATCCATGCCATCGAAACCAGCCTGACCGAACCCGGCCGCGCGCCGCAAGAGGTGCAGGTGAGCTTTGCAGACACCGGGGGCGAGCCATGACCGACAGGCTGACGGTTGCCGACTTCCCACTGGCCGAAACCGCGCCGCAACGGATCAGGGGCGCGCGAGGCAAACCGCTGGATGAGTTGACGCTTGACGCGGTGGCGCAAGGCGACGTCACCATCGAAGACCTGCGCATCACCGCCGATGCGCTGCGCGCCCAAGGTCAGATTGCCCGCGCCGCAGGCCGCACGACACTGGCGCAGAACTTCGACCGGGGGGCGGAACTGGTGGCGGTGCCGCAAGATCTGATCATGGCGACATACGAGATGCTGCGCCCCGGCCGCGCCCCGAACCGGCAGGCGTTGCTGGATCAGGCGGCGATGTTCCGCCGCGACCATGGCGCGGAGGAAATCGCCCGCTTTCTGGAAACCGCCGCCGATCATTACCACCGGCGCGGGCTGGTCACCGAATGACCGGGCCGAGACTTCGGGACAGGGTCGCCTTCGTCACCGGCGCCGGATCAGGCATCGGCCGCGCCGGCGCCATCGCAATGGCAGCCGAAGGTGCCACGCTGATCGCTACTGACCGCGACGGCGATGCCGCAAGCCGGACCGCCGCCGAGATAACGGGCAGCGGTGGCACGGCAACGGCCCGCTGCCTGGACATGACCGACACGACGGCCATCGAGACGACGCTGGCCGATGTCATCGCCCGCCACGGCCGGCTGGACGTGCTGCATTCCCACGCGGGTATCCAGATCGAAGGCACGGCGGAACAGGTGACACCCGACCAGATGGATGCCTCCTGGGTGCTGAACGTGCGGTCGCATTTCGTCGCTGCCCGCGCGGTCATCGGCCAGATGCGGGCGCAGGGCGGCGGGTCGATCATTGTCACCGCATCAAATTCCGGCGTGCAATACGACGCGGGCATGATCGCCTATGCCACCACCAAGCACGCCGCCGTGGCGATGGTGAAGCAGATGGCGAAGGACCACGCCGGCGATGGCATTCGGGTGAACGCGCTGTGCCCCGGTTTCATCGACACCCCGTTCAACGCAGGCTTCGAACGCCAGATGGGCGGGCGCGCACGGCTGGAGGCCTATGTCGCGGAAACCATCCCGATGGGTCGCTTCGGCACGGTGGACGAGATCGCCGAGGCGATTGTCTACCTGGCTTCTGACGCCGCGCGCTTCATGACGGGTATGGCCTTTGTGATCGACGGGGGCGAGTGTCTCTGACCGCATCCCCGGTGGGCGCACGCCACCGCCGCAGCGTGGCCGAAGGAAGCTCTCCGAACATCATCTGGTAGTCGCGCGAAAAATAACCCAGGTGCCAGAAGCCGAACTGCGTCGCCACCTCGGTCACCGAAGTCGCCCGCTGCATCATCCGGCGCGCTTCGCTCAACCGCAAAGCGCGCAGATATTGCACCGGGCTCATGCCCACGATCTCCTGGCAGGCATTCTGCAAGGTGCGGCGCGACAGACCCAGTTCGACCGTCAGCTCCGCGACCGAGATCGGGCAGCAGGGGCTGGTCTTCACCATCTGGCGGATCGCCGAGATCGCCTGCCAGTGGCGCGGCGTGACCGGGCCGCCATCGGGCTCGGAGGGCTGCAGCATGTCCAGCAGCCAGCCGACCAGCCCGCGGTTGAAGGCCGCCGCCTGATCGGGCCATTCCTCCAGCCGTGCGCCCGGTCCGTCATCCGACAGCATGGCTGTCAGCAAACGGCCCAGCTTGGCCGCCTTGGCCGGATCGATCCGGATCGACCGGCGGTCCGACGAAATCACACGCTCCAGCAGTGCCACCATGCCCACAAACACCGGATCCTCGGAACTGGCGGGGTCGATCTCGATGCCCACGAAAGTGAACAGATCGGGCGAGACGAATTCGAACCCCGACCGGCCCGAGAACACCAGGACATCGTCCGCCGTCCCGTCCTCGCCGCAGATGCGGCAGCGCCCGGAGGCCCGCAAGGGCAGGCCGAAGGCCAGCCGCCCTTTCGGGCAAGGCGCCGGTCTGGAACACCGCGCGGTTCATCTGTTCGGAGAACAGCTTGATACCTGGCGTGGCAAGCGTGCCGACAGAGCCGGTGAAATCGCCGGCTCTCAGCTGAGTATATTCCTGGTCCCAGGCCCGCAGCAGCGTTGCCTGGTGGTGGACATCGTCACTATGGGCAATCGACTGGTTTACCGGATACATGCGATTTGACACCCCACCCTGATCGCAAACGACCACATGGCGTGGTCTTTGGTCAGCAGACGGCCACGCAAGGCAAGCAGCGCGGGCGAAGGCAGCTCTTGCGGCTGCGCATGTGCAAGACGGTAGATAGTGCCATCCTGCGAGTCAATCGGCGGTTCCGGCGGGTTCGGGCGCGCAAGCCCTGCGTCGCCGCCGCCGATGGTCGGGCCCTATCTGGCCCCCCAGGTGTCGGATAGCCGATAGCCTTCGGGCCAGGGGTCCGACGGATCCAGCATGTGCTGATGAATACCGGTGATCCAGCCACGGCCCGACAGTTCGGGGATCACTGCGGCGCGGTTTCCTACGCTCGTCTGCCCGACGATCCGCCCCGTGAAGGTCGATCCGATCACCGACACGATGGTCAGCCGATCCTCCGGCCCCATCTCTCCCTTCGCGTGCAGCACGGCCATCCGCGCCGACAGCGCCGTGCCGGTGGGAGAGCGGTCCACCTTGCCGGGCTGCACCGCCACGGCCGATCCGGCGCGCAATTCATGGCCGTCGCGGGTGACCGTTCCAGCAAACAGGCAAAAGGAAAAATGCGTCCAATCGGGGTTTTCGGGATGGTGAAAGCGCAGCTGTGCGTTCGCCGCATTGGTGATCTTCACGCCAATCTTCGCGATGAAATGCGCCTCGTCCTCGACCAGCTTCAGCCCAAGGGCCTCGGCATCGACGATCACGAAACTGTCGCCGCCATAGGCGGTGTCCACGGTCAGGGTGCCCAGGCCTTCGACCTCCAGCGCTACCCCCAGGTCGGCGGCGAAACTGGGCAGGTTCTGCACGAAGATCCGCTCCGCCTTGCCATCCCGGCATTCGGCCCGCACATGCACCAGCCCGCCCGGCGCCTCCAGCACCATCCGGGTTTCCGGCTCCTGCATCGGGATGATGCCGCCATCCAGCAGCACCGTCGCCACGCAGATCGAGTTGGAGCCGGACATCGGCGGGGTATCCTCCGGCTCCATGATGATGAAGGCGGCATCGGCGCGCGGATCCTTGGGCGGCACCAGCAGATTGACGTGCCGGAATACCCCGCCGCGCGGTTCGTTCAACACGAAGTTGCGCAAGGTGTTGTCGCGGGCGATCCAGCGTGATTGCTCCCACAGCGTTTCGCCGGGCGGCGGCTGCACGCCGCCGACGATGACATCGCCCACCTCGCCCTCGGCATGGGCGGAAATCACATGAATGGTCTTGCTGCTGCGCATCTCAGGTCCTCAGCCAGGCGGGTGGGTTTGCCGGGGCAAGCCCCGTCCGCGCCGTTTCGGCGCATTCGGCAAGGCTGCCGAACCGCACATCGCGGCCCGACAGGCCCGGCGCGTAATGGGCGTATTTGCCGGAATTGGTCATCAGGCTGCGCGCCTTCGGCGGCAGCACCGGCTCGGTGATCGAACACCAGCAGATGTCCGGGATCAGCGTTGCACCGAACGCTTCAAGCCGCGCAAGGGTGCCTTCGGCGCGGGCCTTTGCCAGCACATCCTGCCCCAGGGTCACGATCACATCCGTGCCCTCGGCGCGGTGTCCCTTGGCCAAAGCCGCCAGCGCGCGGCATTCGGGCAGCGAGAAATGCGGGCTGCCGAAGGCCACCAGGTCGATCCGCTCCGGCCCCCGGTTCAACTCGGCCCAGACGCGAGCAAGGTCGGCGCGGGTGACGGTGACAGTGTCGGCCGGCTGAGGGAAATCGCCGGCCTCGGGCGTGTGGCCCGCCACATGCAGCATCGGCGCGGCCGAGGTGGTGCCGAAGGCAGCGCACATCGCCTTGAGGTCATCGTCAGAGGGCGTGGTCGCCTCCAGCCCGGTCAGCAGGGGGATGCGGTCGGGCGCCAATTGCCCGGCGATATAGCCCAGCATCGGCCACAGCGCATCGTCGTGGTCCGGCGGCAGGTCGATATGCACGCGGCGGCGCGGCGCGCGGTTTTCGGTCAGGTAGACGCCGGACAGCGGCGCGCGGCCGGTCATCGCGATGAAGAGGTCAAGGTAATCGGGGTGCTTGACCGTTCGCGCCGCCAGCACGGTATTGGCATAGATCACCGCATTGGATTCCGACCAGCCGATGTTCTCCCCCGCCTTGGGCGCGCTTTCCAGCAGATAGGGCGCGCAGGTGAAGGTTGGCCTCGCCCCCATCGCCACATAGGCATCGGCCAGCCGTGCCGCGCGCAGACCGAAATCCGGCGGCACGCCCTGTTGCCGCCAATTGCCGTGATCGACGGAAATCGCATTCATCGTGGTGGGGATGGTGACCCGCCCGCCCATCTTTTCCATGGTTTCGGCAAAGCGCAGGTTGGCATCGTTGGCCAGGATGCAGCCGTCGATATGGCCTTGGGTCACGTCCACCAGCTTTGTGGCGCCTTGCAGCGCCGCCATGGCGCAGATCACCTCCATCGCGATGCGGCGGGCGGGGCCGTCGGCACCTTCCAGCATGGCGCGATCTGCGGCGGTCAGGTCCAGCTTCGCCACCGGCAAGGGCGCCAGCGGCAGCTCCACCCCGTCGACGATCAGCGCGTCATCGGTCAGCCTGGCCTCTTGTGCCGCCACCGCCTGCGGGAACGCCTCGTCCCCCAGCCGCAGCATCGGAACCGGACGGTCAAACATCTGACCCGCGATCATCGCGCCGAGGGTCACCACATCCTCATGTTCGCGGAACACGAATGCCGCCGGCGCGATCCCGTTCAGCGCCAGATCCAGCATCACCCCGCTGCCGCTGCACGAGCCGCGCGTGGTCGGCATCACCAGCACCCGGCCCGAGATCGACTGGCCGCACAAAGGGTGATGCGCGTCGATCACCACGCCGGTCAGCGGATCGACGCCGCCCCAGAAGCTCAGCCCCTCATCGGTGGCGAGGATCCGGCCAAAGGCTTGGCCGGGAATGATGCTTTGCCCGGTCATTTGACGACAAAGCCATGTGCAAAGGGGTCGCGGTCGTCGATGAAGATGGTGTTGATGCCGGTTACCCGCGCCCATCCGGCGATCGAGGGGATGATGGCGGGTTTGCCCGCGACGGTCGCCGCCGCCTCGACCCGGCCCTTGAACAGCGAACCGATGATCGATTCATGCACGAAATCGTCGCCCACCTTCAGCTTGCCCTTCGCCACCAGCTGCGCCATCCGCGACGAGGTGCCGGTGCCGCAGGGCGAGCGGTCGATCGCCTTGTCGCCATAGAGCACGGCGTTGCGGCCATGCGCGGTCGGGTCGCGTGGCGCGCCGGTCCACAGGATATGCGAAAGCCCGCAGATCGCCGGGTGTTCGGGGTGGATGAACTCGTATTTCGCATTCAGCGCGTCGCGCAGCTTGCGACCCAGATCCACCAGCGCGCCCGCCGAAAAATCGGCCATGTCGCGGAAATTCTTCTGCGGATCGACGATGGCATAGAAGTTGCCACCATAGGAGACGTCGACGACCACCTCGCCCATCCCCTCGACCTCGGCCGTCAGCCCTTCGGAATGCAGGAAGCCCGGGACGTTGGTCAGACGGACTTCCTCGATGAAGCGGCCTTCCTGGCGATAGGACACATCGACCCGGCCTGCGGGGGTATCCAACCGCAAGGTGCCGGGGGTGGCGGGGCGGATCAACCCGTTCTCCAGCGCAATCGTCACCGTGCCGATGGTGCCATGGCCGCACATCGGCAGGCAGCCCGAGGTTTCGATGAACAGCACCGCCACGTCGCAATCGTCGCGCGTGGGCGAAAACAGGATCGAGCCGGACATCATGTCATGGCCGCGCGGCTCGAACATCAGGCCGGTGCGGATCCAGTCATATTCGGTCAGAAAAGGCGCGCGCTTTTCCAGCATGTTGGCGCCTTTCAGCAGCGGCGCACCGCCGGTGACAAGGCGGACCGGGTTGCCGCAGGTGTGGCCGTCGATGCAGGGGAAGGTGTATTGCGTCATGGCTTTGGCTTTCAGAAACGCGAGGGGGCAAAGGGGGCAAGGTCAAGGCCCGGTTGCCTGGCCAGTCAGAAGGTCGGCGACGATTGCGGCGGTGCCGGCGGCCTGCGTCAGGCCAAGGTGGCCATGGCCGAAGGCGCAGATCGTGTTCGGCGTGCCGGGCAGCGGGCCGATGGCGGGCAAGGTGTCGGGCAGCGAGGGGCGGAACCCCATCCATTGCGTGCCGCCCGTCGTGTTCAGGCCAGGCAGAAAGCGTTTGGCCTTGGTCAGCATGGCATCGGCGCGGGCGTAGTTGGGCGGCAGGCTCAGCCCGCCCAGTTCGACCGCGCCGCCGACACGGATGCCGGACGACAGCCGCACCACCACGAAGCCATGGCCGCCGAAGGTCACCTGACAGCGCAGGTCGATGCCGCCGTCGGGCAGGGTGGTGTTGTAGCCACGCTCGGTCTCCAGCGGGATCTTCACCCCTGCCGTGCGCGCCAGCAGGTGCGAGAAGGCGCCTGCCGCCAGCACCACGCGGCCCTTCATCACTCCGGCCGAGGTTTCCACCCCGTCGGCAGAAGCCGGGTCGCGTCGGCGATGACGATCTCGCCTCCCAGGGCGCGGAAGCGGTCGGCGAGGGCTTCGGTGTAATCCTTGGGGTCGCTTACCGACCACCAGCCGGGGGTGAAGGTGGCATGGGTGAAGTGCGGCGCGAGGCCGGGCTGGCGCTCGGCAATGGCATCGCCGGTCAGGTGCTGCACCTCGATCCCCGCAGCTTCGCGGATGGCCCAGCCGGGCAGGGCCGCCTCAAACTCGGCCTTGCCCTCATAAACCTGCAACTGCCCGTCCTTGCGCAGCATCGGCACCAGCCCATGCGCGATCATGAACGGCTCCATCGCGGCCTTGGACAGAGCCATCAACCCGGTTTGCGCGATGGTCGAGGCACGCACCCGCGCCGGCCAGCTGGCCCGCCAGAACCGCAGCATCCAGGGCGCGATCTTCAGCGCGTGGCGCGGCGGCACCGACAAGGGCCCAAGCGGGTCCAACAGCCATTTCGGCGCCTGCCGGATGATGCGCGGCGAAGCCAACGGCAGAATGTCGGTGAAGGCAAGCGCGCCGGCATTTCCCGCCGAGGCCCCGGCGCAAACGCCGGTGCGGTCGATCACCCGCACGCTCAGCCCGCGGCCCTGTGCCTCCAGCGCGATGGAAAGCCCCACCACGCCCGCGCCGATCACGACGACTTCCGCCGGTTTCATCTCTGGCAGCCTTCGTTAGCGGACGTTCGACAGGAAGGCCTGGGCCTCGGGGTGCTGCGGCGCGGTGAAGAACTGGTCGGGCGGCGCTATCTCGGCCAGGATGCCCTTGTGGAAGAACGCCACCCGGTCCGATACGTCGCGGGCAAATGTCATCTCATGCGTCACGCAGATCATCGTCATGCCATCGTCGGCCAAGAGTTTCAGCGTATCCAGCACCTCGCCCACCAGCTGCGGGTCCAGCGCCGAGGTGACCTCGTCGAACAGCATATAGGCGGGCGACATCGCCAATGCGCGGGCAATCGACATGCGCTGCTGCTGGCCACCCGACAGCCGGCCGGGGTAGACCGCCAGCTTGTCGGCCAGCCCGACATGGGTCAGCTGCGTGACGGCGATTTCCTCGGCCTCGGCCTTGCTCATCCGCAGCACCTTGCGCGGGGCAAGGGTGACGTTTTCCAGCACCGTCAGATGCGGGAAGGCGTTGAACTGCTGGAACACGATGCCGATCTTGCGGCGCAGCTTGTTCAGATCAGTCGACTTGGCATGCACCTCGACCCCGTCGACCAGGATCCTGCCCGAGTTGATCGGCTCCAGCCCGTTAATGCAGGTCAGCAGCGTCGACTTTCCGGACCCCGAGCCGCCGATGACCGACACCACCTCGCCCTTCTCGACCGTCAGATTGATGCCTTTCAACACCTCCAGCGGGCCGAAGGATTTGTGGACGTCCATTATCTCAATCATTCTCGCGCCACCTTTTTTCGAGTTGGCCGCCCAGCCGGGCAATCGGAAAGCTCATCAGGAAGTAGATCGCCCCCACGACAAGCAGAATGAACATCGGTTCCTGCAGCCGCGTGACCAGGATCTGGCCGGACCTGAGCAGCTCGATCAGACCCAGCCAGAGGACCAGCGCGGAATCCTTCATCACTCCAAGCGTCAGGCCGATCCAGCTGGGCAGCGCCACGCGCAGCGCCATCGGAAAGACGACGAAGCGCATGTCCTGGCCCCAGGTCAGGCCCAGCGATCGCGCCGCACGGCGGGTCACCGACGGCACGGCGTCGATCGCACCGCGCACGATCTCGGTGCAATAGGCAGAGGTATAGAGCGCCAGCACGATGCAGGAGGTGGCAAAGGGCGGCAGTTGCAAACCGGCGATCGACTGGAAGGCATTGGCCAGCACCAGCTGGATCAGCAGGGGAACCGAGCGGAACACGTCCAGCACGAAGGTCAGCGGCAGTACCGCCCAGGGGTTCAACTGCGCCCGGATCACGCCGAACAGCAGGCCCAGCGCCGTGCCGCCGATCACCGCAAAGAAGGTGACGGCCAGCGTCATCCCGGCGCCCTTCATCAGGAACAGCAGGTCATTCAGGGTCATTGCGGTGTCGAACATGGCGCGTCTCCCCCTAATACCGGAACAGGCGAGAGGCCATCAGCCGCGCCCCCAGGGTCACCGCCTTGGCGATCAGGTAGTAGATCACCGCGGCCAGGGCGAAGATCTCGAAGGTGCGGAAGCTGCGGACGTTGATGTCCTGCGTGATCCCGGCAAGGTCGGTGTTCATGCCGACCGTGACCCCAAGCGAGGTCATCAGGATGGCCCAGACCATCTGGTTGGTGGTGGGCAGAAAGGCGATGCGGAACATCTGCGGCATCACCACCAGCCGGAAGGCCTGCACCGGCGGCATCCCCAGCGAGCGTGCGGCGCGCATCTGCGTTCCGGGAATAGCGCGCAGGGCGCCGCGGAAGGTTTCGGCCAGGTAGCCTGCGTTGTTGAAGGTGATCCCGGCCAGAAGCGCTACATAGGGGCTGAGGTGGATGCCGAAGGAGCCAAGTCCGAAATGCGCCATGTAGATCTGGAACAGGGCGGGGGTGTTGCGGGCCACTTCCACCCAGACCGTGGCCGGGCCCGTGGCCCAGCGCGACTTCGAATTGCGCGCGACCGCCAGCAGCACCGCCAGCGCGATCCCCATTGCCATCGACAAGAGCGCGATCTGCAGCGTGACCAGCGCGCCGTCCAGCAGGAGGGGCAATTTCTGGAAGGCCTGCCGCCACTGGAAAGTATAATTGAACATTCCGGCCCTTTTCCGATCTGGTGGATCCGCAGGGGGGGTCTGCAAGGCGGAAACGGGGGGCCTTGCGCCCCCCGATCCCTTTTTCGTCAGCTCCGCATCAGCGGTAGACGTTGCTCACGGTCAGGTTCGGGGCTTCGCCGCCGACCCACTTGTCATACAGCTCCTGGTAGCGGCCCGAGCGCACCTGCTGGTTGATGAACAGGTCCAGATAGTTCAGCAGGCCGTATTCCTCACGCAGCCCGATCAGGCCGACGTAATCGACCGGATAGGGCGCGTCGCCCTTGATCACCAGGCCTTCATACTGGCCGCCCGTGACGATCGCAGAAGCCACGGTCGAGGTAACGACAGTGGCGTCGATCTGGCCCTGCGACAGCGCCAGGAAGACATCGGCCTGGGTCTGGTAGGGACGGAACTCTCCCGCACCCCATTCCTTGATGTTGTTCTCCAGCGCGATGCCCTCGAAGGTGCCGCTGACCGAACCGACGACATGGCCGCTCAGATCCTCGAACTTCTCGATCCCGGCGCCGTCGCGGGTCAGCACCACGTTGGTGAAGGCGAAGTAGGGGATGGTGAAGCCGGCGGTCTTGGCCCGCTCCAGCGTGTCGGAGGTAGAAGCGACGCCCACGTCGACGCGGCCCGAAACCAGCGCCGGAATACGGTCGGGGAACGGGGTCTCGACGATTTCCGCCGTCACGCCCAGGGCGGCGGCAAGGTCGTTGCAATAGTCGACGTCGAAGCCGATCGGGTTGTTGTCGGCATCGCGCGATCCCATGGGCGGGAAGTCCAGCACGACCGCGCAGCGCAGCGTGCCGGAGGCGATGATGTCGTCAAGCTTGTCGGCGCTGGCGGCCGAGGCAAGACAGGTTGCGGCAAGCAGACCGCCCAGAACGATGGATGTCTTCATGTGTCACACTCCCTTTGGTTTTGTTGAACGTCGATTCGATGGGTCTTTGCCCTTTGCGAACTATGTTACCGCGCAGTTTCCGGCACAAGTCAGAATAATTGCAATATACAATTTGTATGCTTGTCGTCGGGCGGAGGGCTTGCCCCTGGGCCGGGCCCCAGCGCGGTCCGGCCGTTTTGCAGGTTCTCGCGGAAGACGTGAATTGCATCTTGATCGACGCTTCGTGCACCTTTCGATCCCGCGTGAAGGTCGTGGTCACCGAGTCGATCCGGCGGCCCTTGACCGCCGGGTCGCCTGGCGATCGCCACGCGTCGCGGATAAGGCGTTCCGGCGGGCAGTCCCGATCAACCGCAGGCCAGGGCGCTTCGGATGCGCCACCCCGACCGAGACGGCCAGACTCTCACATCAAGTCGCCAGTCATTCGGGCCCTTCGCCTGTCCAGGCCCGGCCCACGGCTGGCGCGATGCGCAACAGATCGACCGCGCGGGCGGCGATCTGCTCGACGGCCTGATCAAGACTGACGGGCTTCAGGTAGAACGCCGGCACCGGTGGCAGGACGATGGCCCCCATCTCGGTTGCGGCGGTCATGTTGCGCAGATGCGCAAGCGTCAGAGGGGCCTCGCGCGCCAACAGCACCAAGGGGCGGCGTTCCTTCAGCTGCACGCTGGCGGCGCGGGTCAGCAGGTTGTCGTCAAGGCCATGGGCGATGGCGGCAAGGCTGCGCATCGAGCAAGGGGCGACGATCATCCCGCCGACGGGATACGAGCCCGAGGCGATGCTGGCGCCGACATCGGCCAGGGGATGCACGCTGGCGGCCAGCCCGGTCAGCTCTGCCATCGCTTCTGCGCCGCATTCGGCCAGCAGGGTTCTCTCGGCGGCTGAAGACACCACCAACTCCACGTCCACCCCCAACCGCACCAGATGGCGCGCCGCCGCCAGCGCCAGCGCCGCCCCGGAGGCGCCGGATACGCCAAGGACGACACGGGTCATGCCAGCCCCCGGCGGGCCAGCAGCGCGGCCGCAAAGGCGGCGTCCTCGGGCGCGGTCTGCATCACGGTGCCCCAGTCGCGCGTTGTCTCGGTGCCGATCTTGGTGGTGGCATCAATGCCGATCTTGCCGGCCAGCCCCGCCTCGGGCGAAGCGAAATCGAGATAGTCCATCGGCGTCCTTTCCAGGATCATCACGTCGCGGCCGGGGTCCATCCGCGTCGCCAGCGCCCAGGAAATATCATCCCAGTTGCGAGGGTCGATGTCACCGTCGACCACGATGATCATCTTGGTATAGCTGAACTGCGGCAGCATCCCCCACAGCGCCATCATCACCCGCCGCGCCTGACCGGGATAGCGCTTGTCGATCGCGATCACCGCCATGCGGTAGGAACAGGCGGCGGGCGGCAGCCAGAGATCGCGGATTTCGGGGATCTGGGCGCGGATCACCGGCAGGGCCAGCCGGTTGAACACCTCGCCGATGATGGCGGGCTCATCCGGCGGGCGGCCGGTGTAAGTGGACAGGTAAATCGGGTCTTCACGGGTGGTCAGGGCGCTGACCTGCATCACCGGAAACGGCTCGGCCCGGTTGTAATATCCGGTGTGGTCGCCGAACGGGCCTTCGGGTGCGGTCTCGGTCGGCGATACCCAACCCTCGATCACCATCTCGGCATCGGCGGGCACCAGAAGCGGCACGGTTCTTGCCGGCACCAGCCGCGGGCGGGCGCCAGACAGCACCCCCGCAAAGCCAAGTTCCGACACCGTTTCCGGCAGCGGAAGCGCTGCGGAAAGCAGGGTTGCCGGGTCGGCCCCCAGCACGATGGCCACCGGCATCGGCACGCCTGCCGCCTGCCAGCCCCGGTGATGCGCCGCGCCGCCGCGATGCGGCAGCCAGCGCATGATGATGCGGTCAGGGCCAATCACCTGCGCGCGGTAGACGCCCGCGTTGTAGCGGGCCACATCCGCCGCCTCGCCGCCATGCGGGCGCGTCACCACGACTGGCCAGGTGATCAGCGGCCCGGCATCATCGGGCCAATGGGTCTGGATCGGTAGCGCAGCCAGATCCACCTGTTCGCGGATGACCTGCTGAACGGCCGCCTTGCGCACCACCTTGGGCCGTGCCGACAGTGCCGCCTTCAGCATCGGCCAGCGCGACAGCGCGTCGCGCATCCCTTCCGGCGGGGTGGGCGCACGCAGGGCGGCCAGAAAGGCGCCCAGATCCTCCAGCCCGTCCGGCGCCACGCCCAGACCAGCCGCAACCCGTTCGGTGGTGCCAAAGAGGTTCACCACCACCGGCATCGCCGCCCGCTTGCCGCCCCCCAGCACCGGATGGTCAAAGCGCAGCACCGGCCCGCCCGCCTCAAGCACGGCGCGGTGAACCGCCGTCATCTGATGGCGCACTGCCACCGGATCGGACAGCGCGGTCAGCTGGCCCTGATCGGCAGCCCACTCCAGAAAGGCGCGCAGGGTCGGAAAGGGGGGCAGGGTGCGAATGGGCGTGATCCTATCGGCGTGATCCCGCCTTAGCATCAGGCGGCGCCCGCGCATTTGACCCTGGTCAAGTCGCGGGTCGGGCAAAGCGGATACCAGTAGGCAGTCCCGCCCGAAAGGAGCCATCCCGCCGCCATGCCCGCATCGTCGGTCAACCTGCCGCTGTTCCCGCGCTTGCATGCCCTGGCCCTGCGCGGGGTGCCGCTGGCCCCCTTGTCGCTGGCGCTGACCGGCTTCGCCCGCCGGATCGCATTGCGGCATCCGGCCATGTTCCGCCGTCTGGGTGACTACGCCAAGGCGCGCTTCGTTCTTGACCCCACCGACCTGCCGGTGTCGATGCTGCTGGAGCCGCTGGCCGGCCGGCCCCGCGTGCAATTGTCGCGCCGGGCGCTGCAGGGTGATGCCCGCATCGCCGGGCCGCTGTCGGGCCTGCTGGGGCTGGTTCACGGCGCTTTCGACGGCGATGCGCTGTTCTTTTCCCGCGATCTGGTGATCGAGGGTGACACCGCCGCTGTGCTGGCCCTGCGCAATGCGATCGACGATGCCGAACTGGACCTGTCGGCCGAGGCGCAGGCGATGTCCGGCCCCTTCGCCGGGCCGGTGAAATGGCTGATTGCGCAGGCCGAGGCGCGGACCGGCGTGGCCCTGACCCGCCATGAGGAGGATACCGATTGGTGATGGAAATCGTCTGCCCCGCCGGAACCCCGGCCTCGTTGCGCGCCGCCGTCAAGGCAGGCGCGCACACCGTCTATTGCGGCTTTGCCGATGAAACCAACGCCCGCAATTTCCCCGGCCTGAACTTTGACCGCCAGGAGATGCGCGAAGGGGTGGCCTTTGCGCATGATCACGGCGCCAAGGTGTTGATCGCGATCAACACATTCCCCCGCGCCGGGGCCGAGGCGCTGTGGTACAGCGCCATTGCCGATGCCGAGCGCGCCGGGGCCGATGCGGTGATCGTGGCCGATCTGGGCCTGCTGGCCCATGCAGCGCGCCACCACCCAGGCCTGCGGCGGCACCTGTCGGTGCAGGCGGCGGCAGCGAATGCCGATGTCATCAACTTCTACGGCCGCGAATTCGGGGTAAAACGCGTGGTTCTGCCCCGCGTCCTGTCGGTGCCGGAAATCGCCGCGATCAAGGCCGATACCGCAGTAGAGATCGAGGTCTTTGTCTTTGGCGGCCTTTGCGTGATGGCCGAGGGGCGCTGTTCGCTGTCGTCCTATGCCACCGGGAAATCGCCCAACATGAACGGCGTCTGCTCCCCGGCCACCCACGTCGAATACCACGACGACTGGGGCGCGCTGTCGGCCAAACTTGGCGGCTACACCATCCACCGCGTCGGCGCGGGCGAACCGGCGCCCTATCCGACGCTGTGCAAGGGCTGCTTCACCGCAGGGGAGACCACCGGCCACCTGTTCGAAGATCCCGTCAGCCTGAACGCCGAGGCGCTGATCCCGCAACTGGCCAAGGCCGGCGTAACCGCGCTGAAGATCGAAGGGCGGCAACGATCCCGTTCGTATGTGGCGCAGGTGGTGCGCAATTTCCGTGCCGCCGTTGATGCGCACGCCGCCGGTCTGCCGATGCCCCAAGGCATGCTGGCCAGCCTGACCGAAGGCCAGGCTGCCACCGCCGGGGCCTACAAGAAAACCTGGAGGTAGCCGCATGGACCTGACCGTCGGACCAAACCAGTTCTTCTGGAAAGCCGAAGACTGGGCCAGTTTCTACGACAGCCTGGCCACCGCCCCGGTGTCCCGCGTAGTGTTGGGGGAGCTGGTCTGCTCCAAACGGCTGCCGTTCTTTCAGGACCGCATTCCCGCCGCGATCGAGACGCTGCTTGCGGCGGGCAAAGAGGTTGCGGTGACCTCGCTGGCGCTGATCACCCTGAAACGCGAACGCAAGCTGAGTGCGGAACTGGTCGAGGCGGGCATCGAGGTTGAGGTGAACGACCTGACCATGCTGGCTTACCTGCCGGAAAAGACGCCGTTTTCGGTTGGGCCGCTGGTCAACGTTTATAACGAGGGCACGCTGGGCTGGTTGGCCGCGCGGGGGGCGACACAGGTTTGCCTTCCGCCGGAATTGCCGCTGGATCAGGTGCGCAGCCTTGCGCGTGCCGGCGCCGACATGAGGGTCAGGATCGAGGTCTGGGGCCATGGTCGCTTGCCGCTGGCGATCTCGGGGCGGTGCTATCACGCCCGCCTGCATGGCCGCACCAAGGACAATTGCCAGTTTGCTTGCGAGGACGATCCCGACGGGCTGGAGGTCTCGACCCTTGAGGGACAGAAATTTCTGGCGATGAACGGCGTGCAGACCCTGTCGGACACCTTCGCCTGCGTCGATCATCAGGTCGAGTTGTTGCGCGACGCCGGGGTTTCGGCCCTGCGCCTGTCGCCGCAGACCGGCGATTTCGCGGCGGTTTGTGCGCTTTATCGCGGGCGTCTGGATGGCAGGGTCAGCCGCGGCGGGGTGGCGGCGGCGTTGCTTGAGGCGTATCCGGGAATCAGGTTGAGCGACGGGTTCCTGACCGGGGCCACCGGGGCCGAATGGTCCGGCGCCAGATCTGGCGCGAAGGTTGAAGCGTGAAGGGAACGACCATGAAGATCGGATTTGTCAGCGTTGAAGGGCGGGGAGAGATTGACCGGCTGCTGTCGGAAACGGCGGCGGCTTTGGCTGCGCAGGGCATCCGCACGGCGGGGATTGTCAAGGATCACGATCATTGCAGTGCCTTTGCCAATGGCTGCGACATGATGGTGCGGGTGCTGCCGAATGGCGCGGTGATCAAGATCACCCAGGACCTTGGCGAAGGCTCGGATGCCTGCCGCCTGGACCCCTCGGCAATCGCCGAAGCCGTGGCGCAGGTGGAGAACACCGCGCTTGAGGCGGCGCAACTGTTCATCCTGAACAAGTTCGGCCCCGAAGAGGCGGCGGGGCGCGGGTTCCGTGCCGTCATCGCCAAGGCGCTGGACAACGGGATTCCGGTTCTGGTCGGTGTTGGCAAGACCTGCCGCGCGGATTTCGAGACCTTCGCCGGCGGGTTGGCCGAAGCCTTGCCCGGCGACCCCGCCGCGATCAGCGCCTGGTGCCAGTCGGCAGTTCAGCCCGCGCCGGTCGGCGGTGGGAAGGCCATGGTCTTGTAGGGCGTCCAGTCCGTTATCTCGGGGTAGAACTGCCGCCGCCAGTCGCGGACGCGCGGATTGAACCGCCGCCGCCACAACGGCGGTATCATCGCCATCGAGGTCATCGGCGGATAGCCGGTCGGCAGTTGCGGCGCCTTGCTTTGATCGAAGATCTGCAACAGCGGAAACCGCCGCATCGGGTGCAGGTGGTGGTCGGCATGGCGTTGCAGGTTGATCAGCAACAGGCCGGAAACGCGATACGCCGAATCCCACGAATGATGCGCCCGGACGGGCTCATACTTGCCGTCGCCCAGATATTTCCGCGTCAGCCCGTAGTGTTCGACATAGTTGGTCAGCTCCAGCTGCCAGACGGCGACAAAGGCTTGCAGCGCGAAAAGACCGACACCCATCCAGCCACCAATGACGAAGGCCAGCGCCAGAAATCCCAGCTGCAGGGCCAGATACTTGAAGATCGGGTTCGACGGATGCCATGGCCCGCGCTTGCGCCGTGCCAGCATCGCCTTTTCGGCCCGCCAGGCAGACCCCGGCCCCTGCCGCAGGACGCGCGGAAAGAACCGCAGGAAGCTTTCGTTATAGCGCGCAGTCACGGTGTCGCGCGGGGTGCCGACATGGGGTGATGCACCAGAAGATGCTCGGTCCGGAAATGGCCATAAAGCACCATAGCCATCAGGAGATCGCCCAAGGCCCGCTCGGCCCGGCTGGATTTGTGAAACAGTTCATGGGCATAGACGATGCCGACGGTGCCGGTGGTGACGCCGATGCCGAACATGATGCCAAGGGTCTCCAGCGCGCTGTAGCCGCCGGTCCGGGTCAGCGCCCAGATCGCGCCGAAGACCAGGCAGACCTCGATCGGAAACCAGATCCAGGTCAGCAGGCGGAACCAGAACAATTCGCTGTCGGGGGTGTCGGGGTCCGGGTTGGTCAGGTTCTTGCCCAGGATCGTGTCCAGGATCGGCATCAGCACCCAGCCATAGGCGGGGATCAGGAGAATGGTCCAACCACCGTGCAGGATCGCCAACAGCACCAGCGGCACGAAGGTCAGCGTCAGCCAATAGGGCCAGGCCTTGAGGGCAGGGGGCGGGTCATGCTTCGGTCGTGCCTTCCGGTATGATCTGTTCGCGCGGCGTCAGCCGCAGTTGAATGCCGTCGCGCGCCCGCACGGTCAGATGGGCCACCGGCACCGGAACCTGCCCCTCGACCGGTTCAAACCGGAAGGCGCGCACCAGCATCGACAGCAGCAGCGGCCCCTCGGCCATCGCGAAGGCCGATCCGGGGCAGACCCGCGCCCCGGCAGAGAAGGGGATATAGGCGGTGCGCAAGCCGTTGCGGCCATTCGGCGTGTCGAACCGGCCCGGATCGAAATCATCCGGCCGGTCCCAGATCCGCTCATGCCGGTGCAGGTGCCAGGGGCTGAGGATGACCTGCGAACCCCTGGCGATGTCGCGGCCACGGAAATGTTCCGGGCAGGCGGCTTCGCGCACGAACATCGGCACCGGGGGGTAGAGCCGCATCGCCTCGCGGAAGACCGCGCGGGCGTCGCGCAGCTTGTGCAGGGTCGAGAAGTAGATCTTGTCCGGCTCATAGGTGACCAGGGCTTCTGCGGCCACCCGGTCCTGCCATTCGGGATGCGTGGCCAGCAGATACAATGCCCAGGCAAGGGCGGCGGCCGAGGTCTCGTGCCCGGCCAGAAAGAAGATCGCGACCTGGTCGATCATCTCTTCCACGTCGAAGCACTTGCCGGTTTCCGGGTCGGGGGTGGTCATGATCTTGGTGGCAAGATCATCGGGCGCTGTCTTCGCTGCAATCTGCCCGGCTCGCGCATGGATCAATTGCCCGATCAGCCCGCGGATCGTGGCCGCCGTGCGCTTGGTGCGCCGCGAATGCAGGCGCGGAAACCACTTTGGCAGCGGCAGCAGGGCCAACAGATTGGCCACCGGCTGTTCCTGCTGGTGTTCGCGGAAGGTGGCAAAGGCGGCGCTGGCGATTTCATTCTCGATCGGGACCGAAAAGAGCGTGCGGAAGATCACGTCCATCGCCACATGGCTGGCGTGGCTTTCCACTTCGACGGGGCGGCCATCGGCCAAGGGGCGCAGGCGCTCGACCGCCGCGACGCCACTGTCCCACATGGCGGGAAAGATGCTGCGCAGGCGGCCGCCTTCAAAGGCCGGGTCGATGATGCGGCGCTGATGTCGCCACAGATCGCCGTTCGAGATGAAGATCGACTCGCCCAGAAGCGGCTTCAGCCCGGTGCGCACCCGTTCGGATTTGGGGAAATCCATCGGGCGTTCCTTCAGCACCAGATCGACCAGTGCGGGGTCGTTGCACATGTAGGATCGGAAAAACGGCGTGCGGAACTCGGCCATCCAGGCGCGGTATAGCCGCGCCGGCTGGGCTGACAGGATGTCTCTCTTGAACAGCTTGAAATAGGCCCAGGGCGACACTTTCCCGACCCGCGAGGCCGGTTTCGGTGGCTTGGGCCTTTGCTCCGGCCTCGGGGTGTCGAACAAATCAACGTCCTTTCTCGTGGCAGGCCGATCTCTGGCGGCGCGTCGGCGGCCCGTCATTGACGATCGTCAATTTTTCGACCACCAGCCGCCGGGAAATCGCCGTTTTCACCGGACTTGCTGATTGTCATAGGGTCGCGCAGGCTGATACCGGGGGCTTTCCGGCAAGACCGCGCAAGATCCGCTGCCGCGCCTCGGCGCAAACCCGAAGGGCAGGATGAAAGAGACCGAACACCCCTGCGCGAAGTGCTCGTTCCATGCGCAAAGCCTGTGGCAGCCTGTGGCGGGCGCGGCCCTGTCCACCCTTGCGCGCAGTTTCACCCGGCGCGAGCTGGACGAGGGGGGCACGCTTTACCATCAGGGCGTGCCCAGCGACGGGGTCTATTGCGTCTCGCGCGGGCTGATCGCCATTCGCACCTTCGGCCCGGATGGTGGCTCCAGCCTGCTTCGGCTTGCCTATCCCGGCGATCTGGTCGGCTATCGCGCCTTCCTGACCGGGCGCGGACACCGGACCGAAGCCCGGGCGCTGATGCCCTCGCGCGTGTGCGTCGTGGCGCGGCACGATGCGCAGCGGGTTGTCCAGGCCTGCCCGGCCGTCCTAGCCCGCCTGGCCGAGCGATGCGCCGACGATCTGGATCGGTATCAGGAGCGTATCCAGGAAATCGCCCGTCTTCCCAACAAGGCGCGCCTGCTGCGCCTGCTGGACCAGTTGATGACGGCGCATGGCGAAGCGGAGGGCGACATACGCAGCATGCGCCTGCCAATTTCGCGCCGGGATCTGGCCGATGTTCTGGGGGTGCAGCCGGAAACGCTGTCACGGCTGATGAAACGGCTGGAGGCCGAGGGGCTGCTGCGATCGTCCGGGCGCATGATCGTGATCCGGCAGAGGCCACCGGATCGGCCTTGGTCCGAAGCCTGCCGGGGATGATCGGCGCCTTGCTTCGCTTTGCTGGCGGGTTGGTCACCCTCTTCTGACGGCGCCCGTGCCACGATCGTCCGGACGGGATCAGGTTGATTTTGCCATGACGAAAGGAATGGTCACGGCTAAAGGTGCAGCTCCGAACCTTCGTCCGGAACGCGGTCGCTTGCTCCCGGTGAGCCGATCAAGAGGCGCAGCAACCGCTTCAGTTCGGCCTGCTCGCTTTGCGAAAGGGCCTCGGTCAGCATCAGCTCGCTTCTTGCGATCAGCGGTTGCATCCGTTCGTGTGCGTGGCGGCCCGTGTCGGTCGCGATATAGACGGCCTGCCTTGCGTCCCCCGGCATTGGGCTGCCGGTGACGCGCCCCGCCGCCATCAGTGGCTTCAGCGTGGTGGTGATGACAGAAGCCGATGTGCCAAGCGCACGACACAGCCGGGAATGGGAAATACCCGGGTTGTGGGTCACAAGTTCCATGATCATGAACTGCAAGGGCGTGATTCCCTCGGCCGCAAAGGCCGACCGGAACACTGTCTGCCCCAGATTGAAGCCATGCCGCAGCAGATGGCCGATCAGATCATGCAGGATACCCGTTTCCAGATCGTCTGGGTCTTTCGTCATTCCATTCAACCCACCTGCAAGCGCCCTCACACCGGCTAGCGGAAAATGCCGTTTACTCAAGATGCCATATTGTTTACCTGATAAATGACTTTCCTGCCAGCCAGGCATGCGGCACTTTGACCTCGAAGGAGATGACATGACCGTTCTTATCGCTGGCGCAGGGATTGCGGGGTTGTCACTGGGGCTGACGCTGCATCAGATCGGAGTCCCCTTCCGCATCCATGAATCGGCGCGCGACCTGCAGCCGCTTGGCGTCGGTATCAATCTGCAGCCAAGTGCGGTGCGAGAGCTGTTCGATCTGGGGCTGGAAGCCGAACTTGAAGCGCTTGGCGTGCGGACGCGCAGCTACGGGTTCCACACGAAAAGCGGCCGTGAGATTTGGACAGAGCCGCGCGGAACCTGGGCCGGCTATCGTTGGCCGCAATACTCGGTCCACCGTGGCGCGTTCCAGATGCTGCTGTACCGCACGCTGATCCAGCGCGCTGGCGAGGGTTGCGTCGTCACCACAAGCCGGGCCAGCGGGTTCACCAACCACGCAGGCAAGGCAGAGCTTCACCTTCAGGGTGCCGCCGGCCCGTTGTCGGTGACCGGGGAGTTGATCGTCGGCGCCGACGGAATCCATTCGGCGATCCGCCACCAGATGTATCCGGACGAGGGCGCGCCGGTCTGGGCGGGGGCCGTGCTGTGGCGCGGCACCAGCCGTGCAAAGCCGTTTCTGAACGGCGGGGCGATGATTCTTGCCGGGCATGACGATCAGCGCTTCGTCGCCTATCCGATCACCGGGCCAGACCCGGAAACCGGACTTGCCACGATCAACTGGATTGCGGAAATCCGGGTTGACCCGGCGCAGGGCTGGAACAAGGAAGACTGGAACCGCGCCGCCGACAAGGCCGTTTTTCTGCCCGCCTTCGAAGGCTGGACCTTCGACTGGCTGGATGTGCCGGGGCTGATCCGGGGTGCCGACAAGGTCTTTGAATACCCGATGGTGGACCGTGACCCGATCCCGCGCTGGACCGACGGCCAAGTGACCTTGATGGGCGATGCGGCGCATCCGACCTATCCGGTGGGTTCGAATGGCGCGACGCAGGCGATTGTCGATGCACGGCTGATCGGGGCTGCCTTGCGCGACCACGGGGTCGGGCCCGAGGCGCTGTTGGCCTATGAGGCGATCGCCCGGCCGCACACACGCGAAGTGATCCTGGCCAATCGCGGCGGTGGGCCGGATGCCGTAATGCAGCGCGTCGAAGACCTTTGCGGCGGAGAGTTCGAGCGGATCGACGATGTGATCCCGCATGCGGAACTGGCCGCCCATGCCGCCAGATACAAGCAGCTTGCCGGATTCAGCATCGAAGCGCTGAATTCCCAGGCCCCGCTGGTTGGCGCCCTTGCGGGCGGGCCGGGCTGATGAGCGGGGCCGATCCGGGCCCGTCCTTGCCGCCGCCTGGCCTTGTGCATCTGGCGGATTTCTCCATCCGGGTCGCGCCGCCGCGGATCATCGTCGACTCTGCCAACGGCGGGCGCCGCTTCGTGGAAATCCTGGGCGGCACCGTGCGCGGCGCCCGTCTGGCTGGCACAATCCTGCCCGGCGGCAGCGATGACCAGCGCATCGGCGCCGATGGCGTGATCCACATCCACGCCCGCTATCTGATCGAGACGTCGGATGGCACAATTCTGCATCTGGACAGCACCGGTTTGCGGGTTCCAGACCCCGCCGGGGTCTATTTCGTGACGACCTTGCGGTTTGAGGCTGCCGCGCCCGGCTATCTCTGGATGACCCGGCGCCTCTTCGTCACCAGTGGCGAACGCCGCAACGATCAGGTGTTCCTGTCGGCTTTCGAGGTCGCGGGCTAGGCCGCTCCACCCGACATCCGCAAGACAGAAAGTTGCGAGATTCCGCATCAATATGTCTGAACATTACTTGACTGACTGTTCAGTTATGTTTCTAATCCGCCGCGACGACCAGATTCGTAGCGGTCGGGCGCGGGCCATCTGCCCGCCCGCAGAGGAGAGCAGATCGTGCCATCACCGGCGGCGGCAATTGATGCGCGGGGGGTCAGCAAGGTCTTTCGGGGTGACGGTTCGGCCGACCTGAAGGCGCTTGACGATGTCTCGGTGACGATCCGGGAAAACGAGTTCTTCACCCTGCTGGGCCCCTCGGGCTGCGGCAAGACCACGCTGTTGCGGCTGATTGCCGGGTTCGAATTCCCGACCGAGGGCACCATCCGGCTTTATGATCAGGACATCGCCCTGCTGCCGCCCTATCTGCGCCCGGTGAACACGGTCTTTCAAAGCTACGCCCTCTTTCCGCATATGACCGTGGGCCAGAACATCGGCTTCGGGTTGGAAATGCAGGACAAGCCCAAGCGCGAGGTTGCGGCGCGGGTGGACGAGATGCTGCGGCTGGTCCGGATGGAAGACCTGAAAGACCGGCTGACTAGCCAGATTTCCGGTGGCCAGCAGCAACGGGTCGCACTGGCGCGGGCGCTGGCACCGGCGCCAAAGGTGCTGCTGCTGGACGAGCCGCTGTCCGCGCTGGACCTGAAGCTGCGCAAGGAAATGCAGATCGAGCTGAAGCGGTTGCAGACCGAGACCGGCATCACCTTTGTCTTCGTGACCCATGATCAGGAAGAAGCCCTGACGATGTCGGACCGGATCGCGGTGATGTCGAAGGGCCGCATCCTGCAAGTCGGCACCCCGCGCGATATCTATGACCACCCCGAACAACGCTTTGTCGCGGATTTCATCGGCGAGGCGAACCTGATGACCGGTGAGATCGCGGCAACAACGGCGGATGTGGCGCAGGTGCGGCTGGTCTCGGGCGCGGCGATCTCCGCCACGCTTCCGGCCGAGGCCAGACCCACTGGCAAGGTGACGGTCATGGTCCGGCCAGAGCATGCCGAGATCGTCGCCAGCACCGCCAGTGCAACCCTGACGGGAACGCTGGAAAGCACCGTCTATTTCGGCACCGACACGCATTTCAACGTCAGGCTGGCCGATGGCACCGCCTTTGTGGTGCGCCGCCAGAACGACCGGAAGGAGGGCAGGCAGTTGGATCCCGGCACCCCGGTCGGCGTGCTGCTGGCCGAGCGGGCGGCGCAGGTTCTGAGAGATTGAGAATGTCGAAGGCGCAAGACATCATCAAAGCCGCCGAACGCCGCGATCTGAGGTCGCGCTGGCTGCTGTCGGCGCCATCACTGCTGATCATCTTTGTTGCCGCCATCGGGCCGCTGGCTGTCGTGGTGCTGTATTCCTTCATGGTCAAGGGCGACTACGGCGATGTGAAATACTGGCAATTCTCGGGCGAGGGCTGGTTCAGTGTGCTGTTCGAGCGGGGTCTTTTCGACGACAGCATCAGCCTGGCCGACGCGCATCTCAGCATCCTGTGGCGGTCGGTCAAGATCTCGATCATCACCACGATCGTTACGCTGATCATCGGCTTTCCCACCGCCTATTTCATCGCCACGCGCCCACCGAACCGCCGCGATCTGTGGCTGTTCCTGATCACCATTCCGTTCTGGACCAACCTGCTGATCCGCACCTTCGCCATTCAGGAAGTGTTCCGCAATGAGGGCGTTCTGAACACGGCGCTGATCCGGACCGGCCTGCTGGAAAAGCCGCTGCAGATCATGTTCACCGACGGAGCAATCCTTCTGGGCATCGCCTATGTCTATCTGCCGCTGATGGTGCTGCCGCTTTACGCCAGCCTGGAGAAGTTCGACTTCCGGCTGGCCGAGGCTGCGTCCGATCTCTACGCAAAGCCGGGAAGGGTGCTGCGGCGGATCATCCTGCCGATGGTCAAACCGGGGCTGATTGCCGGCTCGATTCTGGTTTTCATCCCCTCGCTCGGCGCCTATGTGACGCCGCGCGTGTTGGGCGGCGGCAAGCACCTGATGCTGGGCAACCTGATCGAGCTGCAGTTCGGTCAGGGCCGCAACTGGCCGCTGGGCTCGGCGCTTTCGATCAGTCTGACCGCCATCGTCATGCTGTCGCTGCTGGTCTATGTGCGCGCCTCGTCGAAATCGGGGGCGCGCAGCCATGGCTAGGCAATTCTCGGTCCGGCACCAGCGCGGCTTCACCACCATCGCGTTGATCTGCTTCTTCCTGCTTTATCTGCCGATTGCGACGCTGGTGGTCTATGCCTTCAACGCGGGCAGCACCGTCGGCACATGGGAGGGCTTTTCGCTGCGCTGGTTTGAAGCCGCGTGGGAGAATACCCGCATCATCGACGCCACCCTGCGATCCCTGACCATCGCGCCGATTGCCGCGCTGATCGCCACTGCTGCGGCCACGATGGCGGCGCTGGCCACCACCCGCACGGCCCCTTACCCCGGCCTGACCTTCAAATATGCCTTCATCAACCAGCCGCTGATGGTGCCCGAGATTGTCACCGCTGTCGCGCTTTTGGTGGTGTTCTCGCAGGTGAAGGTCTGGACCGGCTATTCCGGCCTTGGCTATCTGATCATGGCCCATGCCGCCTTCTGCATCCCCTTTGCCTATCTGCCGATCCGGGCACGGCTGGAGACGATGGACCTGACGCTGGAACGCGCCGCCGCCGATCTTTACGCCCGGCCCTGGCGGGTGTTCCGCCGGGTGACCCTGCCCTTGATGTGGCCGGGCATCCTGGCCGGGTTCATGCTGGCTTTCGTGGTGTCGCTGGATGACGTGGTCATCACCGAATTCGTGAAATCGGCCGGGCAGGACACCTTGCCAACCTACATGCTGGGCCAGTTGCGCCGCGCTGTGACCCCGGAAATGAATGCGATCTCGACCGTCTTTCTGGCGCTGTCGGTGGCCGTTGTAAGCCTGTTCTTCTTTCTCAGCCGCAAGAAAACCTGACCTTCCCGATCAACCCTACAAAGGAAGCAATCATGCGAACCCATCTGACTGCCGCCGTATCTGCCCTGGCGCTTTGCTCGTCCCTAACCTCTGCCCACGCCGAGGGAGTGCTGAACATCTTCAACTGGGGCGAATACACCAGCCCCGAACTGATCGCCAAATTCGAGGCGACCTATGACGTCAAGGTCACCCTTACCGATTACGATTCCAACGACACCGCCTTGGCCAAAGCGCGGCAGGGTGGCAGCGGCTTTGACATCGTGGTGCCGTCTTCCACCTCGCTGCATATCTGGATCGACGAGGGGCTGCTGCTGGAATCCCGCCCCGACCAGATGGAGAACTTCAAGCACGTCGACCCGCGCTGGGTGGATGTGCCTTTTGATCCGGGCCGCCACTATTCGGTGCCGTGGCAATGGGGCACCACCGGGGTCAGCGTGAACACAGCGGTTTATTCGGGTGATCCGAACACCTCGGCCATCTTCCTTGATCCGCCGCCAGAGCTGGTTGGCAAGATCAACGTCATTCCCGAAATGCTGGATGTGATGGATCTGACGATCAAGTATTTCGGTGGCGAGTCCTGCACCACCGACGAAGAGGTGCTGAAAAAGGTTCATGCCAAGCTGGTCGAAGCCAAGCCGAAATGGGTGGCGATGGATTACCCCAGCATCGAGAAATACACCGCAGGCGATTATGCCGGTGGCACGAACTGGAGCGGCGGAGCCTTCCGCATCCGCGTCGAAGCGCCGGAATTTGTCTATGGCTATCCGAAGGAAGGCTATCCGATCTGGATGGACAATGTGGCAGTGCTGGCCGCTGCCCCCAATGTCGAGAATGCCAAGCTGTTCCAGAATTTCATCATGGATCCCGAGAATGCGGCGCTGATCTCGATCTATGCGCGCTATGCCAATGGGATCATGGGGTCCGAAGCGTTCATGCCCGAAGACATGACCTCTGCCCCCGAAGTCGCCGTGCCGGAAGAGTTTCTGGCGGCGGGGGAATTCTCGGTCGCCTGCCCGCCAGAGGTGAACGACCTTTACACCAGGATCTGGACTGACGTTCTCAAGTGACCGTCCGAGCGATGAGCCCCGGTGATCTTCGGATCGCCGGGGGCGGAAGAAACCGATCAACAGCCGGAGTCGACCAATGAGCGATGTTGAATTGTGCTACCTGCCCGCAACCGAAGCCCTGCGCCGCTTTCGCGCCCGCGAATTGTCGCCGGTGGAGTTGATGGAGGCCACGATCCGCCGCGCCGAAGCCGTGAAACAGCCAGTCAACGCCTTCACCTACACCCATTTCGACGAGGCGATGGACCGCGCCCGCAAGGCCGAGGCGAAATATGCCAAGGGCGCGCGCACCGGTGCGCTGGAAGGCCTGCCCATCGGCATCAAGGACGAAAGCGAGATCAAGGGCAAACCGACCTCAGCCGGGTCGCTGATCCTGAAGGACTTCGTCGCCACCGAGACCTCGACCAACAACGCGCGGATCATGCGGGCGGGCGGGATCATCCACGCCCGCACCGCGACGCCCGAGTTTTCCTGCGCCGGCACCTGCTGGTCGCGGCTGTGGGGGGTGACGCGCAACCCGTGGAACCCCGCCTTCACCCCCGGCGGATCGTCCGGCGGGGCGGCGGCGTCCCTTGCCTGCGGCACCTCGGCCCTTTGCACAGGGTCTGATATCGGCGGCTCGATCCGCATTCCGGCCTCGGCCTGCGGCGTGGTCGGCTACAAGCCGCCCTATGGCCGCAACCCCGACGACCCGCCGTTCAACCTGGATTTCTTTTGCCACACCGGGCCGCTGGCGCGGACCGTGACCGACGCGATCCTGCTGCAGAACGTCATGGCCGGGCCCAGCCCGAAGGACATCTCGACCCTGCGCCCCAAACTGCGTCTGCCGCTGGACTACAAGCCGATCAAGGGCTGGAAGATCGCCTTTTCCATGGATCTGGGGGTATTCCAGGTCGACCCCGAGGTGCAGAAGAACACGCTTGCCGCGCTGGATGTGTTCCGCTCGCTCGGTGCCACGGTCGTGGAGGTCGATCTGGGCTGGAAGCCCGACATTCTGCGCGCCGGCATGACCTATCTGGAACATCTGTTCGGCGGCTATCTGTCCGGGCTTCTCGAAGAGCATGGCGACGAGATGACCACTTATGCCCGCCAGTTCGCCGAAATGGGCCGTGACTCGAAGGCCATCGGCTTTGTCGGCAGTCTCGAGACGATCAACGAGATGTATGCGACCCTTGGCCCGACGCTGGAGAAGTACGACATCCTGATCTGCCCGACCAATGCCCTGCCGGCGGTCGCCGCCGATTTCGACCATTCGACGCAAACCCTGCAGATCAACGGCGTCGAGGTTAACCCCTCGCTTGGCTGGGTGATGACCACGCCGTTCAACATGCTCAGCCGCTGCCCAGTGCTGTCGATCCCGTCGGGTCATGCCAGCAACGGAGTGCCGACCGGCATCCAGATCGTCGGTCGCACCTATTGCGATGCCGATGTGTTCCGGGCGGCGCTGGCCTATGAAACGGCGCAAGGCGCATGGTACGGGGACGCAGGCAACCGTCCACGGCTTTGACGTGCCGCATCTGGTTGGCCAGCTCCCGGTCGGCCAGCCGCCGAAAAGGCTGCGTTTCAGGAAGAACGGAATGACAATGACCAGGCCAACGGCCGCCAAACCGGCGCAGGATCGCTCCGCCGATCCGCAGGAGACCGCCCCCCGCGATGGCCGCCGCTTGCGCGGGGAAGACAGCGCGCAGCGGATCATCGAGGCAACGATCGACGTGATCGCCGAGAACGGCCTGTCCGGCGTCACGATGCAGCGCATCGCGGCGCGCGTCGGGTCATCGAATGCGCTGGTGGTGTTCCACTTTGGCACCAAGGAGAACCTGTTCCGCGCCGTGCTGCAGTATCTGAGCGACCAGTATGACGACCTGTGGACCAAGATGGTGCGGCTGCCGGATATCCCGCCCGAACAGCGTCTCTTGCGTGCGATGGATTGCGCCCGCCATTTCACCCGACAGCACCCGCGCTGGGTTTCGGTCTGGGTAGCTTTCAGTGGCGACCGCAAGACCATTCAGCTTGACCGCATGATCAGCCTGCCGAACGATCGCGGCTATGTCACCGAAGCCCGGGCCCTGATCGACGCGATCGCGCGGGCCGGCGGCTACGTCGATGTCGATGCCGATACGCTGTCTGCGGGGCTGAACTATCTGGTTCAGGGCGCCTGGTTCTGGGACAGCGTCAACCCCGACGAGGCCGGAAAGGATACCTTGCACAAGACCGCCCTGATGCTGCTGCGCCATGTCTTCCCGCGCCATTTTCCGGTCGACCGAGATGAAGGTGCTTTTGACGCCGGCAACATGGGGACACGAACGGAATGAGACCTGCCCCCGACCTTGACGGCCCGGACGACCACGACCGCTTCGGCCTTCGGCTGGCATTGCGCCTTTCGGTCACGCTTGGGCCGGATGAGACGGTCGGGGAATCCTACGACGGCCTTCGCCGCAACTATCCGATCACCGGCGGTCGCTTCATCGGCCGCGACATGGCCGGAGAGGTGATCGGCAGCGGTGCCGACATTTCCCATCTGCGCGGCGACGGTATCGCCCTGATCGACGCGCTGTACCGGATCCGGACCGATGACGGCACCATCATCATCGTCCACAACAGCGGCCTTTATGAAGACGAAACCTTCAGCCGATCGGGTCGGAACTATCTGGTGACGCGGCCGGTCTTCACGGCGCCCAACGGCAGATACGACTGGTTGAACCGATCGCTGTTCATCGGCACGGTCGACGATATGGATGGTGGCGTTCTGGTGTCCTGCTACGAGGTGTCGCTGGTTTGATGCGCATGTTTCCCGGTGGCTTCGCCCTCGCATGGGGCGATGCTGAAACCCGCAACGGCGGCATCCCGCCGCGATTGCCGGGCTGGCGTTCAGGCTGAGTCGCATCCCGCAAGGACCAAACGCGATTTCGTGCCCCTTTTTTGGCAGCATGCGTCTGTTCGCCGGAGTTGGCCTCGTGCTCTGGCCTTCTCGGTATCTCGGATGTGCTGCTGGTCGGGGGTGGTCGGGGGGCGCGGGCGGGCGGGGGGGGCCGGGGGGGGGGGGTCCCGGCCGGCGGGGCCGTCTGGGCTGCCGCGGGGGGGGGGGGGGGGGGGGGGGGGGCCGGCCGCGGGCGGTGGGGGCCGCGCCCCGCCGGGCGGGTTGCCGCCGGCTGTGCGGGGCGGTGGCCGGCCTTCATGCGCCGGCCGAAGAGCAAAGAATTCTTTCTGAAGCGCTACCTTCCCGCCACGGCGCGCGGCGGCGAAACGGCTTGTCCTGGTGCCGTGAAACCGGTCTTGTTGGTGTGACAAGCCCGGGCGGCATGCCTGTGCCTTGCTGACCGTGCTGTCGTTGCCGCCCCGACCTAAGGAATGCCGTATGACCATGGCCAGAACCCTCTCTCCCGAAGCGCTGACGCAGCAGGTGGAGGCGATCTTCCTCGCGGCCGGCCTGTCGCCGGTGCAGGCCGGGCCGGTGACGCGGGTCATCGTCGCAGGCGAACGTGACGCCTGCAAATCGCATGGCATTTACCGGATCGAGGGCTGCCTGCGGACCCTGAAACAGGGCAAGGTCAACCCCGATGCCGTGCCGCAACTGGTGCGGGACGAAACGGCCATCGTGCGGGTCGATGCAAGGGGCGGCTTCGCCAATGCGGCCTTCGAGGCCGGCGCGCCGGTGCTGGCGGAACGGGCGCAGGCGCTGGGGCTGGCGGCGCTGGTCATAAACGATTGCACGCATTTTTCCGCCCTGTGGCCCGAGGTCGAGGCGCTGACCGCCCACGGCCTTGCCGCCATCGCCATGTGCCCCAGCTATGCCACCGTCGCCCCCACCGGCGGGACCAAGGCGCTGATGGGCACCAACCCGCTGGCCTTCGGCTGGCCCCGCGCTGCGCATCCCCCCTACGTTTTCGACTTCGCCACTTCTGTCGCGGCGCGAGGCGAGGTGGAACTGCACCGCATCGCCGGCAAGCCGCTGCCCGAAGGCTGGGCGGTCGACGCCAGCGGCGCGCCGACCACCGACCCCGCTGCCGCCCTGGCCGGCGCGATGCTGCCCTTTGGCGGCCACAAGGGATCGGCCATTTCGATGATGATCGAACTTCTGGCAGGCGTGATGATCGGCGATATGACCAGCCCCGAGGCGCTGGCCTTCCTTGGCTCCACCGCCACGGCGCCACGGCATGGCGAGTTGATCATCGCCTTCAGCCCCGAGCGTTTCGCGGCCGCGCGCGGGGGGCTGGATCCGGCCCGCGCCGAGGCGCTGTTCGACGCCGTGCTGGGGCAGGGCGCGCGGCTGCCGTCGCAACGCCGCTTTGCCGCGCGTGCGGTGTCGGATGCGCTAGGCATCCGGCTGACGGCGGAAGAAGTGGCGATGTTGCAGCGCCTGCGCGACGGCGGGCTGTCGGCGGTGTCCTGAGCGGCCTCAGGCCACCGCGCCCGGCAATTTCGACCAGTCGGCATACCAGGCGCGGAACAGTGCAAGCTGCGCCTTGGCAAAGCCCTTCTGGCTGTCCGACAGCTCGTCGGTCTCGTTGAAGTGTAGCGTGTATTCGGCGTCGCCGTTCAGCACCAACAGGTATTTGAAGAACAGCACCAGATCGGCGCCCTCGTCGAATTTCGACAGCACATGCAGTGCCGCATCCAGTTCCTCGGCCCGCTGGCGGGCCAGCGCGTTGCCCTTTGCCGCCGCCTCGCTCAGCCGCACCAGATTCAGCACCTCGACCGGCAACACGTTGCCGATGCCGGTGATCGCCCCGGTCGCCCCGCAGTTGACGAAGCCATGCACCACGGCGGTATCGACGCCGATCATCAGTGTGACCTCGTCATCGCGGCTGGTGATGTATTCGGCGGCATAGGACATCGGCTCCGCCCCGCCGAACTCTTTGAAACCGATCAGGTTCTTGTGCGCGGCCCGCAGCTCGAAGAACAGATCGGCGCGGGTCATGAAGCCGTAGTAGGGGCTGTTGTAGATCACCGCCGGCAGGTTCGGGGCGGCGGCCAGGATGGCCTTGAAATGCGCCTTCTGCGCCGGGATCGAAGTGCCGCGCGACAAGACCCGCGGGATCACCATCAATCCATGCGCGCCGACCTTTTGCGCATGGGCGGCATGGGCCACCGCGCTGGCCGTGTTCACCGCCCCGGTGCCCACGATCACCCGCAGCCCGGCCTTGACCAGCCGCTCCACGCCTTCCATCCGCTGCGCATCGGTCAGCAAGGGCCAGTCGCCCATCGAGCCGCAATAGACCACCGCCGACATGCCTTGTGCCACCAGCGCCTTGCCCTTGGCGACCAGCCCGTCGAAATCGGGGCTGCGATCGGCCTTGCAAGGCGTCATCTGGGCCGGGATCGTGCCCGAAAAGATGCTGGTTGCCATGGGATCTCTCCTTCATCTGCACGCCGCCCGGAGGGGAGGCCGATTCTGTCCTGCTCTTCCTTATCCTCCTGTATACTATTTGTCGACAGGAAACGGCGGGACCATTGCAAGCGGGCTTGATCGGCCGGGGCTGTTCCCCTATCCCGAAGACGCGATGAAGGACACGGCATGATCATCTCCGACCCGCCCGACAAGACAGACCGCAAGCGCGGTTCCGGCGTCAAGCATGTCTATTCCGTGCTGCGTGACGAAATCATCGACCTTGCGCTGGAGCCCGGCAGTCCGGTCGACGAGATCCAGTTGGCCGAGCGGTTCGGCATGTCGCGCACCCCGATCCGCGAGGCGCTGGTGCGGCTGGCCGGAGACGGTCTGGTCACGACACTGCCCAACCGGTCGACCGTGGTGTCGCAGATCGACTTCCTGGCGCTGCCGGCGTTCTTCGATGCGCTGACGCTGATGTACCGGGTGACGGCGCGGTTGGCGGCGCAATATCACACCGAGGCCGACCTGACGGTGATCCGCAAGCATCAGGCTGGGTTTGCCAGTGCGGTCAGCGAGCAGAACGCGCTGGCGATGATCGCCACCAACCGCGAGTTTCACGCGGCAATCGGCAGGGCGGCGCGAAACACCTACTACGAGGGACTGTTCCTGCGGCTGCTGGACGAGGGGCGGCGCATCTTGCGGCTCTATTACCGCTCGTTTCAGGACCAGTTGCCTCAGCAATATGTGACGGAGCATGAAGACATCATCGCCGCCATCGCCGCGCGGGACGTCGAGAAATCCGATGCGCTTGCGCTGGTGCATGCCAACCAGATCGTCCGCCAGATCCAGAGCCTGATCGCCAGCGACCGGCGCCAGACGATCAGGCTGTAGCGGGCGTCAAGTCCGGATCACAGTCCCGGATAGATCGGGAATTTGTGGCAGAGGGTCTCGACTTCGGCGGCGACCTTGGCTTCAACCGCGCCGTTGCCGTCTTCGCCGTTGGCGGCGAGGCCGTCGACGACCTCGGTGATCCAGCGCGCGATCTGGCGGAACTCGGCCTCGGCGAAGCCCCGCGTCGTGCCGGCGGGGGTGCCAAGCCGGACGCCCGAGGTGATCGTCGGCTTTTCGGTGTCGAAGGGGATGCCGTTCTTGTTGCAGGTGATCTGGGCCCGGCCCAGGGCTTTTCCGTCGCATTGCCCTTCACCGCCTTGGGCCGCAGGTCGACCAGCATCAGATGCGTGTCGGTGCCGCCGGTGACGATGTCGAGGCCACCCTTCATCAGCTCGTCCGCCAGCGCCTGCGCGTTCTTCACCACCTGGCGCTGATAGGCCTTGAACGCCGGGCCCCAGCGCCTCGCCAAAGGCCACCGCCTTCGAGGCGATCACATGCATCAGCGGGCCGCCCTGGATGCCAGGGAAAATCGCCGAATTGATTTTCTTGGCGAGAGCTTCGTCGTTGGTCAGGATCATGCCGCCGCGCGGCCCGCGCAGGGTCTTGTGGGTGGTAGTGGTGGCGACATGGGCATGCGGGAAGGGGCTGGGGTAGAGGCCGGTGGCGACCAGACCGGCAAAATGCGCCATGTCGACCAGGAGGTAAGCGCCACCGGATCGGCGATTTCGCGCATGCGGGCAAAGTCGATGATGCGGGGATGGCCGAGCCGCCGGCGATGATCATCTTCGGCTGGTGTTCGGTGGCCAGCGCCTCGACCTGGTCGTAGTCCAGCGTCAGATCCTGCTTGCGCACGCCGTATTGCACCGCCTTGAACCACTTGCCCGACTGGTTCGGCGCGGCGCCATGGGTCAGGTGGCCGCCGGCATCAAGGCTCATCCCCAGGATGGTGTCGCCGGGCTTCAGCAGCGCCTGGAACACGCCCTGGTTGGCCTGGGAGCCGGAGTTCGGCTGCACATTGGCATGGGCGCAGCCGAAGAGCTGGCAGGCGCGGTCGATCGCCAGGTTTTCCGCCACATCGACCCACTCGCAGCCACCGTAATAGCGCCGGCCGGGGTAGCCTTCGGCGTATTTGTTGGTCAGGACGCTGCCCTGGGCCTCCATCACCGCGCGGGAGACGATGTTCTCCGATGCGATCAGCTCGATCTCGTGGCGCTGGCGGCCCAGTTCCTTTTGCATCGCGCCGAACAGTTCGGGGTCGCGGGTGGCAAGGGTTTCGGTGAAAAAACCGGGGTCGCGGGCGGTGCGGGGCGGGGGCGTTCATGAGGGTTGCTCCTTTGGGTCAGCCGGTCCAGCCGAGGCCGGAGGCGATGCAGGTCATCGATTGCATGAGGGGGATGGTGGTGCCGCCCGCACCCGTGCGGGACTGGCGGAGAAGGGCGATCTGCAGGCGGTTCAGCCGGTCAAGCTGCGGGCGACCGAAGGACCCTTCGCGGGCCAGCATCTTGGGAAACCGCAGGCCGACTGGGCGGTGCCGGTCATGTCGCGCATGGCGGCCAGCGCGGCGGCATGTTCGGCCTGGATCCGCACGAAGATGGGCTTGCGGATGGCGGGATCCTCTACGAGGTCCGCGTAACCGGCGGCGATGTCCATGTCGGTCAGCATCAGGGACTTTTCCACCTCGTCCACCATCAGGCGGAACAGGGGGTGACGGGCATACATGTCGGCGAGCAAGCGGTCGGCGGCGGTGCCGCGCACCTGGCGGAAGGCACGCAGGGCCGAGCCGAAACCATACCAGCCGGTGATCATGTGGCGGTTCTGCGACCAGGCGAAGACCCAGGGGATCGCGCGGAGATCGGCCAGGCTTTTCGCGCCGAACCGCCGGGCCGGGCGCGAGCCGATCTTCAGCATCGCCAGTTCTTCGACCGGGCTGGCCTGCTGGAAATAGTCGATGAAGCCGGGCTGGCCCAGAAGGGTGGAATAGGCTGTCTGCGACATGCCCGACAGCGCCTCGAGCGCGTCGACATGCTCGGGGTTGGCGGCGGGCTGCACACGGGTCTGCATATGCGCCAGGACCGATGAGGCAAGAAGTTCGATCTTGCCGACGGCAGTGCCGCGATTGGCGTATTTCGACGAGACGACCTCGCCCTGTTCGGTCAGGCGCAAGCGGCCGTGGATGGTGCCCAGCGGCTGCGCGGCGATGGCGCGTTCGGTGGGCGCTCCGCCGCGGCTGACCGATCCGCCGCGGCCGTGGAAGAATACCGGGCGCAGGTCGTGGCGGGACAGCGCTTTGGGTCAGGCGGCGCTGCGCCTTGTCCAGCTCCCAGGTCGAGCAAATGAAGCCGCCGTCCTTGTTGCTGTCGGAATAGCCCAGCATCACCTCGATCGTCCCGTCGGGCGACTTGATCGACCGATGCGCCAGCGGCACGGCCAGAAGATCGTCGAAGACGGCGGGGGCGCGGCGCAGGTCGTCGATCGTCTCGAACAAAGGCACCACGCGCAGGTCGACCTTTTCGGCGCCAAAGCCGGCGTGGCGTGCCAGAAGATAGATGGCGAGGATGTCGTCGGCAGTGCGGGTCATCGACAGGATGAAGGGGCCGATGGCCTCCGGGGTCGTCGGACATGCGGGCCTGGCGCATCAGCGCCAGCAGGTCGAGCAGTTCCCGCGCCTCCGGCGGCAGGCGGGCGCGGTCGGCGTGGATCAGGTCGGGCCGGGAGAGGTCCTGGCGCAGGCGGCGGGACCAGTCGGGGGTGCCGTAGGCCGGGGCGGGGCTGGCGAGAGACCAGAGTTCCGACAGGACGGCGGTGGTGACGGTGGAGTTCTGCCGGATGTCGAGCGTGGTGGTGCGGAAGCCGAAAACCTGGGCCTGCCAGCGCAGGGGCGTAAGGTAGCGGGCGGCGAGCCGGTCGGCGTTGATGGCGTTGAGGCCGTCTTCCAGCACGCGCAGGTCGGCGATGTAGGCGTTGACCGAAGCGTAGCGGCCCGGGCCCGCCGCTGGGTGGCCTCGCAGCCGGTCGGCGATGGCGGTCAGGGCCTGGCGGAACATCTCGCCGGGGTTGCGGCTCGCAAGGTCGCCGGCCTGCGCGCGGGCGATGATCGGATGCGCGCGGCGTCCGCCGGCGGGGATCGGCACCATCCGCGTGGTGATGCTGATCCGCGGCGGCCGCCCGGTCACGCGCCTCAGATAGCGGGAGGACCGCGCGGCGGCCCGGCGGTCGGCGCGTCGCAGGTGGCCTCGGCGGTGACGTTGGGGTTGCCGTCGCGGTCGCCGCCGATCCAGGAATGGAATCGGAGGCAGGGGGTGACCGTATGGCCGTCGCCGAAGCGGTCGGCGGAAGCTGCGGTGAAGCGGTCGAACACCTGCGGCACGGCGTCGTAGAGTGCATCTCGGAAGAATTGCAGGCCCCATTCGATCTCGTCGGCCAGGCGGGGGCGTTCAATGCGCAGCTCGCCTGTCATCCAGAGAAGGTCGATCTCGCCTTCGACATCGGCGAGGATGTCGTCGCGTTCGCGCGGAGTCCAGCGCTGCGTTTCCAGCGCAACAAGGTGGCGGTAGATCCGGCGGTGGATTTCCAGCACCGTTACGCGCTTGGCTTCGGTAGGATGGGCGGTCAGGGTGGGGCCGACCGGCAGGCGGGCGACAGCTCGGTGAAGTCCTCGGCGGTCAGCGGGGTCAAGGCCGGCAATCGCCTGGGCGAAGCTGCCCTCGACGGCCTCGGCCCTGCGGGCGCCTCGCCTGCCGCCGAGCGCGCATCGCGGCGTTTTCGTCAATGATCCTGGTCAGCTGGAACCAGATGTTGATGGCCTGCAGCCAGGGGCTGGCGGCCTCGCCCGACGGCAGGCAACGGTCCGGTTGTCGATCCGGTCCAGCACCTCGGGCGCGCGCCTGGCGATCACGTTGGCCACAGACGCCGCAGGTCGGCGCGCAAGTCGCGGCGTATTCGCGCCCTCCCGCCACCGGAGTCAGGTGCGGGGCGGCGGGCATCTCAGGCCACCCGGTCGCGCGGGGCGCGACCATCGAAGAAGTCGGTCAGGTTGTCCAGCACGCGAAAGCCCATCGCCTCGCGGGTTTCACGGGTGGCCGAGCCAAGGTGCGGCAGCAAGACCAGATTGTCGGCATCCAGCAGTTGCTGCGGGATCTGTGGTTCACGGTCGAACACGTCGAGGCCCGCACCACCGATGGTGCCGAACCACAGCGCCTGCGCCAGGGCGTATTCGTCCACCACCTCGCCCCGCGCCGTGTTGATCAGGAAGGCACCGGGGCGCATCAGGTCCAGCCGGCGCGCGTTGATCAGATGTCGGTTTGCCGCCCCACCTGGGCAATGCAGCGAGACGAAATCGCATTGCGGCAACAGCTCGTCGATCGTCGGCACCTGCACGGCGTTGTACCGCGCCAGCACCTCCGGCGGCACGGCCGAGCGGTTCTGCACCAGGATCTTCATGCCAAAGCCGAAATGCGCCCGTTGCGCCATGGCCTGACCGATCCGGCCAAAGCCGATGATGCCCAAGCTGGCCCCCGAGACCTTGGTGCCGATCAAATGGGTCGGCCGCCAGCCCGACCAGTCACCGGCGCGCAATTCGCGTTCGCCCTCGCCCGCGCGGCGCGCCACCATCAGCATCAGCGTCATGGCGATATCGGCGGTGCATTCAGACAGCACGTCGGGCGTGTTGGTCACCGCGATGCCGCGCGATTTGGCGGCTTCGCAGTCGATATGGGCAAAGCCCACGCCGTAATTGGCCAGAATCCTTGTGCGCGGGCTGGCCCGATCAAAGACCGCCGCAGGCAGGCGGTCTGTCACGGTCGGCAGGATCGCGTCGTATTGGCCCATCGCGTCGCGCAAATCGGCCTTGGGACAGCGGCTGGTCCGCCGGTGTTCAGGTCGAGATCGAACATCCCGGCCATCCGCTCTTCGACCGCCTGCGGCCAGCGCCGCGTCACAAGGACCTTGGGTTTGGTCATCGGTGCCTCTCCCTACGCGGCTTTCTTGCCAAGCACGCGCGCCACGGTTTCGCCGATAACCGAGGGGTTCTCGGCCACCGTCACTCCGGCGGCGGTCAGGATTTCCACCTTTTCCGACGCGCTTTCGCCGAAGGCCGAGATGATCGCGCCCGCATGGCCCATGGTGCGGCCCTTGGGCGCGGTCAGGCCGGCGATATAGGCGATCACGGGCTTCGTCATGTGCTTCTGGATATAGGCGGCGGCTTCGGCCTCTTGCGGGCCGCCGATTTCGCCGATCATGCAGATGATGTGAGTCTCGGGGTCGGCCTCGAACCGCTCCAGGATGTCGCGGAACGAGGAACCGTTGATCGGGTCGCCGCCGATGCCGACGCTGGTCGACACGCCGATGCCAAGGTCCTTCATCTGGCTGCGCCGCCTCATAGCCCAGCGTGCCCGAGCGGCCGACGATGCCGACATGTCCGGCCAGGTAGATATGGCCGGGCATGATCCCCAGAAGCGCCTTGCCGGGGGTGATGGTGCCGGCGCAGTTCGGCCCGGTCAGCACCATGCGGCGCTCGCGGGGATAGCGCATCATGTAGCGTTTGACGCGGATCATGTCCTGCGCGGGAATCCCGTCGGTAATGCAGACGCAATAGCGGATGCCGCCATCTGCCGCCTCCATGATGCTGTCGGCGGCAAAAGGGGGCGGCACGAAGACCAGGCTTGCGTTCGCTCCGGTCGCCGCGACCGCCTGTTTCACCGTGTCGAAGACCGGTACGCCGAAGACGGTCTCGCCGCCCTTGCCCGGCACCACGCCGCCGACGACATTGGTGCCGTAGTCCAGCATTTCCTTGGTGTGGAACTGGGCCATCCGGCCGGTAATGCCCTGCACGATGACGCGGCTTTGCTGATCAAGAAGGATGCTCATCAGATTGCCCTCACCTTGGTGTTCTGTTTCTGGTCGTTCTGCCAGGCCGTCACCGAGCGTTCGGCGGCCTCCATCAGCGTATTGGCGCGGATGATCGGCAGGCCGGACTTGGCAAGGATCGCCTGACCCTCTTCCACGTTGGTCCCGGCAAGGCGGACGATCACCGGGACGTCCACCGGGTTTGCCGTCAGCGCCTGGACGACGCCTTCGGCCACCCAGTCGCAGCGGTTGATGCCGGCGAAGATGTTGACGAGGATCGCCTGCACGTTCTCGTCCGACATCACCAGACGGAAAGCCTTGGCCACCCGTTCGGGCGTTGCGCCGCCGCCGATGTCGAGGAAGTTCGCCGGCTCGCCGCCCGCCAGCTTGATCGTGTCCATCGTGGCCATCGCCAGGCCCGCGCCGTTCACGATGCAGCCGATGTTGCCCGAAAGGCCGATATAGGCGAGGCCCCGGTCGGCGGCGCGGCTTTCGCGCGGGTCTTCCTGGCTCTTGTCGCGCAGCTCGGCCATCTGCGGGTGGCGGAACAGAGCGTTGGTGTCGAAGGTCATCTTCGCGTCAAGCGCGAGGATACGGTTGTCGGCGGTCACGACCAGCGGGTTGATCTCGACCATGGTCGCGTCAAGCTCGCGGAAGGCGCGGTAGCAGCCCTGCAGGGTGCGCACCATCTGCTGGGTCAATGCGGCCGGGATGCCCAGGTCATAGGCGATCTCGCGGGCCTGAAAGTCCTGCAGTCCGACGGCGGGCTCGACGGTGGAGCGGACGATGGAGTCGGGCCGGTTGGCCGAGATTTCCTCAATATCCATCCCGCCTTCCGATGATGCAACGATCATCACCCGCTGCGTGCTGCGGTCCAGCACGAAGCCCAGATAGATCTCGCGGTTGAAATCCACCGCGGTCTCGACATAGACGCGGTAGATGCCCTTGCCCTCCGGTCCGGTCTGATGCGTCACCATCTTGCGGCCGAACATTTCGTTCGTCGCATCCTGGATTTCGTGTTCCGAGTCGCACAGCTTGACGCCGCCCGCCTTGCCACGGCCGCCGGCATGGACCTGGGCCTTGACGATCCAGCGGTCGCCCCCCAGTTCGCGCGCCCGATAGGCGGCCTGTTCGGGGCTGTAGGCCAGCGCGCCTTGCGGCACGGTGACACCGAATTTGGCCAGAATTTCCTTGGCCTGGTATTCGTGAATATCCATCGTCGCCTCCCTTGCCCCGCCCTATTCGGCGGCCACTTTCTGCTGGTAGTGCTGCTTCATCCCGGCCAGGATCGGCGCCATGTCGATACCCGCGCCCATGGCGTTCATCGCCGCGCCGAAGCGGGTGGCGATATCGGTGATCGTGGCCTCGCCCAGCAGATTCAGGATGCCGATGCGGACCTGAACCGGCTCCGACAGTGTCGGCCAGATGCCGAAGCCGGTGGCGCGGCAGGCCTGCACCAGTTCCTTCTCGCGACCAGCCAGCGCACGGCGGCAGGTTCAGCACGACAAGGCTGGTCATGTTCGAGGTGACATCGCAGCCCATGGCCACAACGGCCTTGCGCAAGGCGGCCTCGTGGTGGGCATAGTCCTGGGCCTTCCGGGCCTTGCCATGCTGCAGGTTGATCCGCAGCGCCTCGTGGAAGGCCGCGACGGCATAGCCGGAATGGGTGCGGTGATAGCTGCCCGCCGGCACGTCCCTGCCGTCCAGGATGCCCCAGTGCCGCGCCTCAAGGATCGGATGGTGGACGTAGGTCTGACAGCCCGTTGCCCTGATCTCGGCGATGTAGCGGTCGGCAAGGCTGACGGGGGCATAGGTCATCGGCAGGCAAAGGATGCCCTTTTGCGGGCAGGAGGCCCAGCCGACCACGCCAGGGAAATCGTCGATGGCGAAATCCTCGATCCCCAGCGACGACACCGCATCGACCAGCCCCATCGCGCCATGCCTCAGGCAGGCGTCGGAGAAGGCGCGCAGGTCGTTGATCCGGCCGGAACCGGTTTCCCAATGCGCCATCATCGCCCATTTCGGTCTTTTCGCCGCCAGCGCCGCGTCGATTGCCACCGCGCCGACCGACTGGCCATGCGGCACGGTGATGGTGGTGACATTCGCAGGCTGCGGGTCCATCGGGTTCGCGGCCAGATCGGCGCGGCTGGCAGCCTTCATCCGCAGGCTGAGGCCGTCGATGCCGCTGAAGGTGCCGTTGACGAACACCACGACCTCATCGCCAGGCAGCACGGCCGAGATCAGGCAGTCCAGCCCGCTGAATCCCGTTCCCGCAACGCCGAATGTGTAGGTGTTGGTCGTGCCCCAGATGGTGCGGAGCATCTGCTTGCACTCGACCATCCCGCGCAGCACATCGGCCTGCATGTGATCGGCCAGGCCGGCATTGGCAAAGGCGGCCAGAACACGCGGATCGGTGTTGCCCGGGCCGGGCCCTGCGGCGATCGTTTCGGGTATTTCAAGCCGGGGGGGGATTGCTGTCTCTGCCATCGATTGCTCCTGCCTTGCCTGAGAGCGCCGGGATCGTCGGGGCGCCGCGAAAATTCGTTTCACCGTGGTTAACTTTCCTGCCGATAATGAAACTCTTCCTCGACAAAACTCGCAACACTCCTATATCCTGCTTTTGGGTAACTATTTGGATAGGTAAAAAACTACCCGTTTGGGCTGATATACCATCGTATACAAATTTTACCCCACCCATTCGGGTAGGTTCTGGGAGAAACACATGCCAAAATGGGGACTGAAATCCGACGAGAAGGCCGTTTCGATCATGTTAGCGGACAACAATCCGCTGGTTTTGACCGCGATGTCCGAGATCTTCGGGAAGGATCCCCGATTCTCTCTGATCGCCACTTCGGCCACGGCCGAGGGGTTTCTGGGTACAGTGATGCGGATGCCGGTCGATGTGGGCGTGATCGACTGGAACCTGCCCGCCCTAGGCGGCGCCAAGCTGATCGAGGTATTGCGCGAACAGGTCAACGCGCCGCGGCTGGTAGTTTACGGCGATGACACCTCGGACACCCCGCGCAAGGCGATGTCGTCCGGCGCGGCGGGTTTTGCGGCGCGGTCGGGCACGGTCGAGCGGCTGCTGGAGACCTGCCTTGCCGTCGCCAAGGGGCAGATGGTGTTTCCGTTCCTCGACGTGCGAAGCCTGCAGCAGGACCCGATCGAACAGCTGTCGCGCCGCGAACGGTCCTTGCTGGAGGCGCTGTCGAAGGGCCTGACCAACCGCGAGCTGGCAAAAGAATTCGACATCTCGACCAATACGGTGAAGTTTCATCTGTCGAACCTGTTCGAGAAACTCTCGGTGAAGAACCGAACCCAGGCCATCGCTTTCTACTATGCCAACCGTGCATCCAGGGGGGATTTCTGAGTCCGGCGGTCGATCAACCCAAAAGAAAATTTTCTTCTTGACTGGAAACACAACTCCGGCCGATGGCTAGGGGCCACCCGCAACACCGCGCATCAAAGGAGCGTCCCGATGTCCTTCCACGTGATCCAGCAGGCCCCCGCAAGGTTGAACCGCAGCGAACTGGCCGTTCCCGGCAGCGCCCCGCAAATGTTTGAAAAAGCCGCGCAATCCGAAGCCGATGTGGTCTTCCTGGACCTTGAAGACGCGGTCGCGCCGGATGACAAGGCGCAGGCCCGCAAGAACATCATCAAGGCCCTGAACGAGATCGACTGGGGCAAGAAAACCATGTCGCTGCGAATCAACGGGCTGGATACGCACTACATGTATCGCGACGTTGTCGACGTGGTCGAGCAGGCTGGCGAGCGGCTGGACCTGATCATGATTCCGAAAGTCGGCACCGCCGCAGATGTCTATGCCGTCGACATGATGGTGACCCAGATCGAGGACGCCAAGGGTTACAAGAAGCGCATCGGGTTCGAGCACATCATCGAAACCGCGCTGGGCATGCAGAACGTGACCGCGATCGCCGGCGCATCAAAGCGTAACGAAAGCCTGCATTTCGGGGTGGCCGACTATGCCGCCTCGACCCGCGCGCGCACCACGATCATCGGCGGGGTGAACCCCGACTACGCGGTGCTGACCGACCCGTTGGAGGATGGCTCGCGCGCGGTTCACTGGGGCGACATGTGGCACTATGCGCTGGCCCGGATGGTGGTTGCGGCGCGCGCCAATGGCTTGCGACCGGTGGATGGGCCGTTTGGCGATTTCTCGGATCCCGATGGGTATCGCGCGGCGGCAAAGCGGGCGGCGGTGCTGGGGTGTGAGGGAAAATGGGCAATCCACCCCAGTCAGATCGCGATGGCCAACGAGGTGATGAGCCCGTCAGAGGCCGAAGTCACCCGCGCCCAGCGTATCCTTGCGGCGATGGAACAGGCCGCGGCCGAAGGCAAGGGCGCGGTGTCGCTGGACGGGCGGCTGATCGACTATGCCTCGATCCGGCAAGCCGAAGTGCTGGTCCAGAAAGCCAAGCAGATCGCGAGCGCATGAGATGGCAAGCGGCCTGCGCAAACGGGCGGAGCAACTTTTCGGCATTGCCTGTCAGGCGGCCGATCCCGCCCGCGCGCTGGCCGCTGCGCTGGAGACAGCACCCCTGCCCCGGCCAGATTCGGGCGGGGTTTACCGCGTTGTTTGCGTTGGCAAAGCCGCCCTGCCGATGGCGGCTTTCCTGCTGGACCGGCTGGCCGGCAAGCCACATCAGACACTGGTCGTCACGAACTATGAAAACGCCGGGGAATTGCCCGGTGCCGTTGTGCTTGCCGCAGGCCATCCGGTGCCCGACACCAACGGGGCTGCCGCGGCGGTAGCGGTGGAACGCCTGCTGGAAGACGCTTCGCCCGCCGACCGGGTGATCGCGCTGATCTCCGGCGGCGGGTCGGCGCTCTTGCCCGCGCCGGTGGCCGGGATCACGCTGGAGGACAAGGCCGCGGTGAACCGGGTGCTTCTGGCGAATGGCTTCGAGATCACCGAGATGAACCTGATCCGCCAGCAACTGTCGCGGCTGAAGGGCGGCGGGATGCTGCTGGCATCGGTTGCACCGGTGGTGGCCTATATCCTGTCGGATGTGATCGGGGATGACCTGCGGGTCATCGCCTCCGGGCCTACTGTGGCGCCGATCGGCACGCGAGCAGAGGCGCGGGCACTGCTGCAATCGCGCGGGGTCTGGGCGGACTTGCCTGCCGCGGTGCGGGCGGTGCTGACGGGGGGCGCTGCCGCTGCCCCATTGCCCCTGGCGCGAAACATCCTGATCGGGTCCAACCGCAAGAGCCTTGAGGCGATGGCAGATGCCGAACCGGAGGCGGCGATCGTGGACGATCACCTGACCGGGGATGTGGCCGATGCGGCGGCGCGGATCGTGCAGGCCGCAAGTGCGGCGCAAGGACCGGCCTGTCTGATCTTCGGCGGAGAGACGACCGTCACCCTGCGCGGCAAGGGTCTTGGTGGACGCAATCAGGAACTGGCGCTGCGGGTGGCGCTGGCGATGCCGGACCTGGGCCGCGACTGGGTGTTCCTGTCGGGCGGAACCGACGGGCGTGACGGCCCGACCGATGCCGCAGGCGGTGTCGTTGACGCCGGCACCGCAGGTCGCATTCGCGCGGCCGGGGCCGACCCCGCCGCCCTGCTGGCCGACAACGACAGCCACGCGGCGCTGAAGCTGGCCGATGATCTTCTGGTCGTCGGGGCCACCGGCACCAATGTTGCCGATGTGCAGGTTCTGCTGATCGGGCCGGGCGGTTGAAGTCCGGCGCGGCCGATCAGCCGGCCGCCGCCACCAGATGCCCGTCGCCGATATCGGCCAGCGGAAGCCGCGCGGGGCCACCTCCGACAGGATGCACCGGGCTTGGCACTTCGCCCGACAGCCGGGCGTGGCTGGCGCGCTGATGGGACGGGTCGGGCACGGGAACCGCCTCGATCAGCCGCCTTGTATAGGGGTGCTGCGGGTTGCCGAAGACCTGGCGCCGCGTGCCAAGCTCGACGATCTGGCCCAGATACATCACCCCCACCCGGTCCGAGATGTTCTCGACCACCGCCATGTCGTGGCTGATGAACAGAAAGGCGATGCCGAATTCCTGTTGGAGCGCTCGCAGCAGGTCCAGCACCTTGGCCTGCACGCTGACATCCAGGGCCGAGACGCTTTCATCGGCGATGATCAGGTCGGGCTGAAGGGCCAGCGCGCGGGCGATGCAGATGCGCTGGCGCTGCCCGCCCGAGAATTCGTGCGGATAGCGGTCAAGCTGATCCGCCGTCAGACCCACCCGCGCCATCAGATCGGCAGCGCGGGCGCGGCGGTCCGGTGTGGTGCCAATGCCGTGGATCAGCAAAGGCTCGGCGATCTGGTCGCCCACCGTCATGCGCGGGTCCAGCGCGGCCATCGGGTCCTGGAATACCATCTGCACACGGCGGCGCAGCGCCTTCAGCCCTACGCCGCCCAGCCCCACCAGAGGTTGTCCCGCCACCTCGATCCGGCCCTGATGCGGCACCAGGCCGACCATGGCCTTGGCGATGGTTGACTTGCCGCAGCCGCTTTCCCCGACCAGCGCGAATGTCTCGCCCCGGCGGATGTCGAAGCTGACGCCTTCCACCGCATGCACCTGATGCGTGGTCCGCCCCAGCACCCCGCCTTTCAGCGGAAAGCGCACGACCACATCGGACAATCGCGCCACCGGATCGGTTGTCACCGGGCCGCGCGTTGCCCCGTTCCCCATGCGTGGCACGGCGGCCAGGAGGTCGCGGGTGTATTGCGCCTGCGGGGCAGCGAACAGCTGCGCTGCCGGAGCCTCTTCGACCATGGTGCCGTGGCGCATCACGATCACCCGGTCGGCCATTTCCGCCACCACGCCCATGTCATGCGTGATCAGGATGATCGCGGTGCCGGTTTCGCGCTGCAGATCGCGCAAGAGGTCCAGCACCTCGCGCTGCACGGTCACGTCCAGCGCGGTCGTCGGCTCATCGGCGATCAGCACCTCGGGGCGCAGGGCCAGCGCCATGGCGATCATCACGCGCTGGCGCATGCCCCCCGACAGCTCATGCGGATACTGCCCCATCCGCCGTTCCGGCTGCGACAGGCGCACCGCGCGCAAGGCCTCCAGCGCGCGGGCGCGGGCGTCGCGGCGGCTGACCGTTTCATGCGCCCGGATCGCCTCGGCCAGCTGGCTGCCGACGGTCATCACCGGGTTCAGGCTGGTCATCGGCTCCTGAAAGATCATCGCGATCCGGTCGCCCCTGATGGAGCGCATCTGCGACTCGGGAAGGTCGGTCAGCACTACCGGCGACCAGCGCCACGCTGCCCCCCGGTTACCCGAACCGCAGGCGGCGGCAACAGTCCCATCACCGCCAGCGCGGTGATCGACTTGCCCGACCCGCTTTCGCCGGCGATGCACAGTGTTTCGCCCCGCCGCAAAGCGAAGGACAGATCGCGCACCAGCGGTCCCAAGCCACTTTCCGTCCGCACCGAAACCGTCAGGTGATCCACCGTCAAGACGACATCCGGGGCCTCTGCGGCCCCGGACAGCGGTTCAATTCCCGCCGCAAGCGTCATTCAAACACGCAGCGCGGGAAGTAGAAGCTGACCACCCAGTTCGGCATATCGACGATCTCGGAGACCCGAAGATCGCCGCAGACCGAGCAGAGCATATAGGCGTCAACGGCCGAGATGCCCTGCTGCGCGCAGAGCAGATCGACCATCCCCGTCACCGCATCGCGTGCGCCACTCATCAGGTCGGGGCCGATGCCGGTGGTGGCCTCATAGCCTTTGGCATCCAGATGCCGGGTCACCGGGCCGGGGGTGGTAAAGCGCGGGGTTTTCAACGCGGTGTTCTTCACCAGGTCCAGCGTCAGCACCACGTCCATCGGCGATTCGATCGCCGTGCCGCAGACCTCGCCATCGCCCTGCGCGGCGTGCGTGTCACCGACGCTGAACAGCGCGCCCTCGACCTCGACCGGCAGATAGAGCGTCACCCCCGCCGTCAGGTCGCGGATGTCGAGGTTGCCGCCCACCCGGCGCGGCGGCACGACCGAGTGCAACCCCTTCTCCGCAGGTGCCACCCCGATGGTCCCGGCAAAGGGTTTCAGCGGCACGCGGGCCGATTTGCCCCACAGCGCAGGCGCCATGCTGGCAGGATCATAGGACCAGACGTTCAGCGCGGCCTCGGTGAACTGGTCGGCCAGAAGGCCGAAACCGGGGATGTTCGCCGTCCAGCCAAAGCCCTTGCCCGCGTGGGGCTGCGGGGCAAAGCTGTCCAGCGTCACCTTCAGCACATCGCCGGGTTTCGCCCCTTCGACAAAGATCGGCCCCGACACCGGGTTGATCTTGCCGAAGTCCAGGGCCACCACATCGGCCACCGTGGACGACGGGCCAAGCTGGCCCGCCGATGAGTCATGACAATTGAACCGGATCGTCGAGCCCGGTTCGGCGCGCAGCGCTGGGGCCAGGGAGTTGTCCCAGCCGAAATGGTGCTGCGCGCCGTGGATGGTATAGTTGCAGTCTTTGCACATGGCTTATTGTTTCACCCACACATAGTCATAGTTGACCGGGATCGAGACCGGATCGACATAGAGCGCATCCTCGCCGCCCATCCGTTCCGATTTCATCGTGTAGCGTTCCTCGTTGAACACCGGCACCCAGGGCGCGTCTTCCATGACGCCCATGTAGACGTCGGACCACAAGGCGAGACGCTCGGCTGATTTGGCCGGGTCGAACATGCTGTCGGCCGCAATCGCCATCGCGTCCAGATCGGCGTTGCAGTATTTCGACCAGTTCCAGCCGCCTTCTTCGGCGCCCGCGCAGCCCAGGATCGGGCCGTAGAAGTTGGACGGATCGGGGAAGTCCGCGATCCATGCCATGCCGCCCGACCAGATCATCGGCGCTGTGCCAGCACCCCCCGCCTCGATCACATTGGCCTGTGCCAGGGATTGGATATTGGCCTTGATGCCGATCGCCGCCAGGTCCTGCTGGATGGCTTGGGCAATCCGCGGGTTCGGGTCGGTGTTCATGACGTAAAGGTCCGTCTCGAACCCATCGGCAAGGCCCGCGCCTGCGAGCAACGCCTTCGCGCCCTCGACGTCATAGGCATATCCCGCATAGCCTTCGGTATAGCCGGGCATCGACGGCGGCAGCGGCTGCGTCGCCGGCACCGCGCGCCCGTTGATGATCTGCACCACGCGATCCTTGTTGATCGCCATGTTCACGGCCTTGCGCACGTCCGGATTATCAAACGGCGGGATCGTCACGTTCAGCGTGATGTAGCCGGTGTGCAACTGCCCGCCCTGCACCACGCGCGCGGCTTGGGCCGGATCTCCCATCACTTCGGTGAACTTGGCGGGCGGAATGCCGTCGCCGGGCACGTCAACCTCGGCATTCTGCAATCGCAACAGGGCCACGACCGGCTCTTGCCCCACCTCGAAGACCACCTGATCCAGATAGGGCACGCCCGGCATCCAGAAATCGGGGTTCTTTTCGAACACCAGCCGCTGACCCAGCGTCCATTCCGTCATCTTGAAAGCACCCGTCCCCACCGGATGCTTGCCGAAATCGGCGCCGAATTCCTCAACCGCCTCTTTCGGCACGACGCTTGAGAAGTTGATCGCCATGACATGCAGGAAGGTCGCATCGGGCCGTGACAGGGTGACCTGCACGGTCAGCGGATCCACGACCTGCACGCCCGAAAGCCCCGCATCACCCGCAGCGTCGAACCCGGCGATAGAACCGAAAAAGCCGGCGCCCGGCGATTGCGTGGCCGGATTGGTCACCCGGTCCAGCGAGTATTTCACATCATCGGCCGTCATCTCGCGCCCGTTGTGAAACTTGACCCCGGGGCGCAGCTTGAAGGTATAGACCAGACCGTCCGGCGAGATTTCATAGCTTTCGGCCAGACCGGGGCGCAGCGTGGTGGTGCCCGGCACATAGTCCATCAGGCTGTCATACAGCGATTTGATCATCGACCAGTTCTGCCAGTCGTAGCCGATCGCCGGGTCCAGCGTGGCGACGTCGTCCTTGTAGGTGATCACGATCGACCCACCGGCCTGGGCGTTGGGATCGGGGACATAGTCCTGCGCCATGGCGGGCAGGGTCAGCGCCATCATGACGGCGGTGGAGGCAAGCAGTCTTTTCATTGTTTCTCTCCTGTTGGTGGTCTGTTGGTCATTTCAGTTTTATTCTGGGGTCTATGAACGGGGCGACCAGATCGGCCAGAAGATTGCCCAGCACGATGGCCAGCGCCGAGACCAGCGTGACGCCCATGATGATCGGAATGTCGACGCGCTGGATGGCCTGCCAGGCCAGTTGCCCGATGCCGGGCCAGCCGAACACGCTTTCCACCACCACGATGCCGCCCATGAAGATGCCGATGTCGATGCCGATCATCGCAATCACCGGCAGGATGGCATTGGGTAACGCATGTCCCAGCACGACGCGGGCGCGGGTCAGGCCCTTGGCCCGTGCGGTGCGGATGAAATCGGCGCGCAAGACCTCGATCATCGAAGATCGCATCATGCGCGAATACCAGCCCGAGCCGAGAATCCCCAATGTCAACGCGGGCAAGACCAGATGCGCAAACGTGCCGTAGCCGCCAATCGGGAACCAGCCCAGCTTGACAGCGAAGACGTACAAGAGCAGCAGGCTGACCACGAATTGCGGGGCCGAGACGGTGATGAACGAGGCCATCATCAGCGTCTGGTCAAGGAAAGTGCCCCGCTTCAGCGCGGCGAGAACGCCGAAGGTCAGGCCGATCGCCAACTCGCACAGAATGGCACCCAGCATCAACAGCAGCGTCGCCGGCAAGCGCGAGGCGATCAGCTCGGCCACCTGGCTTTTCTGCAGATAACTGCGGCCCAGATCGCCCTGCACCAGCCCGGCCAGATAGCGCCCGTATTGCACGATGAAGGGCCGGTCCAGACCCAGCTCATGCCGGATATTCTCGACCGTCTCCGCCGTGGCCGACCGGCCTGCAATCTGTCGCACCGGGTCGGCGGGCAGGACATAGAGCAGCACATAGGTGATGAAGCTGACACCCAGAAGGATCAGCACCGATTGCAGCAGGCGGCGGGCCAGATAGGCAGCCATCAGTCGCGCCCCCTTTGCGTCGGGTCCAGGACGTCGCGCAGGGCATCACCCACCAGATTGAACGCCAGCGCCAGAAGGATGATTGCGGCGCCGGGGAGGAACACCAGCCAGGGGGCCGATTGGAAATAGGTCTGGTTTTCGAAGATGATGTTGCCCCAGCTGGGGGTGGGGGGCTGCACACCGACGCCCAGAAAGGACAGCGTCGCCTCCAGCAGCACCGTGGTCGATATGCCCAGCGTGCCCCAGACGATGATCGTCGGCACCAGATGCGGCAGGATGTGGCGAAAGAGGATCCGCCCGGTGCCAGCGCCCAGCGTGCGCTCGGCGGCGATGAAGTCGCGCGTCGCCAGCGAGGAGGTCTCGGTATAGATCACCCGCGCCGTCTGCACCCAGTTCACCAGCGCAATGACCATGGCGACGATCCAGAGCGAGGGCTTGAAGATCGCCGCCAGGCAGATCGCCAGCAAGAGCGCCGGAAAGGCCATCATCAGATCGGTGAACCGCATCAGGATGCTGCCGACCCAGCCCCGGAAATAGCCTGCGGTGATGCCGACCAGTGTGCCGATCAGCAGCGCGAGGCCATTCGCCACGACCCCGATGATCAGCGAGGTCTGCGCGCCATAGAGGATGCGGCTGAAAAGGTCGCGGCCCAGAAGGTCGGTGCCGAAGAGGAACCGACCATCCGGCGCCAGCGGCGCGCCTTCGATGGTCAGCCCGTCGAACATCTGGTCATTCGGATCGAAGGGCGCAATCCACGGCGCCAGCACCGCGCCGGCCACCACCAGAACGATCAGAGCCAGCCCCAGAAGCGCCAGCTTGCGCCGCATCAGCCGCCGCAAAGTGCCCTGGGGTGCGGCCCTATCCACGGTCGCGTCGGTCATCTTCATCCTGCCCTGCGGTATGGCGCGCGACGACCCGCGCGGCAGCATCCTCGAAACTGACCCGCCAGGCCATTGCCATCTGGCGCAATTGGCCATAGGCGGCAGCGTCATCCTTTGCCCCATGCGCGGCCAGAAGCGTGACCGCCCGCACCACGGTCTGCCGTTCGTCCAGCCGGCGGCGCAGGTCGGCGATCTCCACCGACAGCGCGCGCTGCGCGTCAAAGGCATCGCGGGCGATCAACAGGGCCGAATAGGCGCCGCTGTCGCCCAGAGGCTTCAAGAGCTGCGCATGCGCGCCCGCCCGCAGCGCCCATTCGATCCGCCCCGGCGCCTCGGACCCGATCAGGGCGACCATCGGCAACGGGCTTTCCCCCGGCGCCCAGGGGAATTGCTCGTCATGGCCCATGTCGGCGTCGAAAAAGATGAAATCCGCACCCAGCGCCTCGGGCCCCAGATCGGGCCAGGCCTGGCTGACCGTCAGGCCGATGGCCCGCAATTGCCGTTCCAGCGCCTGCACGTTGGGGTGCGGTCGGTGCAAGATGATGGCCGAGGCGCCGCCAAGGTTCTGGATGCGGATCGGATGCCTCATGACACCACCCGCAGTTGCGGCGCGGCGGGTGCCGGGCGGGGATGGGTCAGGTAAGGGTCGCCCGGCATCGCCGGCAGGGTCTTCAGCGCGCAGAAGACCCCGCCTTCGACCCGCGCGATGATCGCCGGCAGGGCGGTATGATGGGTGACAGGGTCGATCATCCCGCCCGTGCCATCTCCCAGCAGCGCCGCCAGACTGGCCGCTTCGGCCCCAGGCCGGCCATGCAAGAGCCGCGCCAATTCGCGCACCGCCGCAAAGGCCGCCGCCTCGATCGAGGAGGCGAAAGCGCCGCCCTCTGCCGGCCGGAAATAGGGACCGGCTGAAACCAGCCCCTCGCAAGCCCCGCGAAGTGCGGGCAGTTCCGCCTCGGTCAGGTTGCACGACAGGATCGGGCAGCGGCCGGGCGCCAGGGCCGGATCATCGCGGCCAAGCGCCTGCACCGCGGTCAGGAAGGCATAGGATGAGGTGCCGACCAGATTGTTCAGGATGAAATCCGGCCGGGCGTGTCGGATCTCTTCGACGATTCGCCCCACCTCGCGCGAGCCGAGCGGAAGGAAGCGTTCGCCCAAGATCTCTCCCGCCGCCGCGGTGATCCGTTCCCGCGCCAGGCGGTTCATCTCCCAGCCCCAGATGTAGTTGGATCCGGTCAGGAAACCGCGCGGCCCATGCGCGGGCAAGACCCAGTCCAGCAGCGGCAGGAGGTGCTGGTTGGGGCAGGCATGGGTGTAGACGACATGGTCCGAAGCCTCGAATCCCTCATAGGGCAGGGGATACCACAGCGTACCGCCGTGGCGTTCCAGCACCGGGATCACCTCTTTCCGGCTCCAGGAGGTGACGCAGCCGATCACATGCCGCGCGCCGCCGGCCAGGATGTCGTTGCACAACGGGCCGTAGGCATCGGCGTTCCCCTTCGGGTCGCATTCGACCGGCTGAAAGCACAGATCCAGCGCCGGGTCGGCGTTCACCGCAGCAATGGCGGCCATCGCGCCGGCGCGGCTGGCCTCGGACAGCACGGCGTAATCGCCTGACCGCGAATAGAGAACCCCCAGCTTGATCGGCCGTTTGGCGCCCATCTTCCCCGTCCCAAAACCAAAAAGCCCCGAATGCGGGACGCGCTGTCCGCATTCAGGGCCTGTCTGCCGGCTGGCTCTTCGCCAATTGATATCTCAGCCTATACCGCGCGGCGCAGCGGTCAAGCCGATTCCCTATGCCCGACGGTAGACCACCCCGCGCGCCAGCCAGCAGCCCAGGGTCAGACCGCCGACCTGGCCCTTGCCATCGCGTGTCACCACTAGCGTCCAGTCGCCCGGCGCGGGTGCGTCCATCGAGCGGCGCGTCGCCACGGTCCAGACATCCGGGCCTGCCGGGGCCATCCGCTCCATCCGTCCGGCGCCCAGAAGGCCGGTGAAGCGCGCATAGACGCCGCCGCCGCGCGCCACGATCTCCAGCTCTGCGCCCAGTTCATCCGAGTGGTAATTCCCGGCGATTGCCGCCCCGTCGGCGCTGTCCAGCACGGCCAGAGGCGTCAGCGTGGCGTGGGTATTGTCGTCAGCCCGCGCCATCGTCACGCCCTGCGGCCCGCGCGCCAGCACCACGCCCGGCGCGGCAAGGGTGCCGTCCGCGGCCAGCACCAGCCGGTCCGCTCCGCCGGAATGGTGCAGATCGGCATGATTGCGCCCGCTTTCCAGCCGCGTCAGCAGGCCGTTGGGGCCAATCCACTGGCCGTCCCAGCCATCGGGGATCGGCACCTCGACGCCGGGTTTGTGGCCCATCGCGGCCTCGATCAGATATTGCACCGCGCCATGGGCGTCTGCCTCATGGTTGAACATCACCACCACCGACAACCGCGCCGCACGGGCATTCTTGCGATGTGCCCGAAAGCCACGCAACGCGCCGCCATGGCCGGTGCAGTCCAGCCCGGCAATCGTTTCGCGATCAATCCCGAAGCCATAGGCGGCCGGTATGCCATCCTTGAAGGTTGGAGGCACAGAAGCGCGGCGATAGAGACTGTTTTCGTCATTGCGCGTCGCGTCGATCCAGCCCTCATAGGCCAGCATGTCGGACAGCGACGCCGAGATCCCCGCATCACCGATCCAGAAGATAGCATTTTCGGCAGGGAAGAAACCGGTGCCATCACTGCCCTCATAGCCGACCACGCCATCTTCGGGATGGCGGGTATCGGCGGTCAGGACGGCGGTCTTCATCCCCGCTGGCTCCCAGACGTGCTTGCGATACAAGGCGTCCAGCGTCGCGCCGGTTTCCGCCTCGATCATCTCCGAGACAATGCGGAAATTGCAGTTGCAGTAGGAATACTGCGAGCCGGGCGGGAAATGCCCGGTCTTCATCCGCGCGATCAGCGGCAGCGCATCCTCGCGCCGGAACGGCTGTTCGGCGAAGGCGCCCTGCAGCACCGTAAGCGCCCAGTAGTCGCGCAAGCCCGACTGGTTGTCGCACAGCTGCCTCGTCGTCGGCAGAACCCCGGTAAAGGCGGGCAGAAAGCTGCCAACCTTTGCGTCCAGCCTGGCCGGATCGCCCACCGTCGCCAGCAAGACCTGGCAGGTGAACTGCTTGGAGATCGAGCAGATCGGCAGCCGCGTTCCCGCCGTCATCGGTTGCGCGGTGTCAAGATTGGCATATCCCCAGGCGCGGGCGGCGATCACCTTGCCATCCTGCATCACGCCCGCCACCCCACCGGGGCCGGGGTATTTCTTGGGCAGCGTGTCAAGCGCCGCGGTCACGGCTTCAAGGTCGATCTTGGTCATGGCGTGTCATCCATTGGCAGGTTGGAAAGGCGGCGGCCCGGCAAGGGGCCGCCGCAAGAGACCTCAGTATGTCTTCCTGGTGTCTTCCAGGAAGAACCGGCCCAGCGGGTTCTGGCCGAAGTCTTCAACGCCCTTGCGGGTCACACTGATGAAAGGGCTGTAGTAAAGGTCGATCCAGTGCGCATCGGCCTTGGCCAGCTTCTGGATCTCGGCATACATCGCCTCGCGTTTCACCGGGTCCATCTCCAGCCGGGCTGCGGCGACCAGATCCTTGACGGTGTCGTTCTGGTAGCGGGTCATGTAGTTCAGGTTCACGTCATGGCCGACGACGAAAGTGGTCTTCTGGTCCGGGTCCAGGATGTCGTTGGTCCAGTAGTTGACGCCCATGTCGAAGTCGCCGTTCACCAGCATGTCCCAGGTCTGGCTGGGGTCCACCTTCTGCAGGTTCACCGGGATGCCGACATTGGCCAGCTGCTGCTGGATCAGGATGGCGATCTGTTCGCCCGTCTGGTCGCCGGCGTCGATCACATAGTTCAGCGAGATCGGGCCCACATTCGCCTCGGCCAACAGGGCCTTGGCCTTTTCCGGGTCGAACCCGCGCGCGCCGTTGTCGTCGCTGTGGTAAAGCGCGCCCTTGGGCACATAGGAGTTCGCCACCTCGCCCAGGTTGAAGGTCACCGCCTCGATGATCGCCTGCTTGTCGATGGCAAAGTCGATCGCCTCGCGCACCTTCACGTTGTCCAGCGGCGCGTGTTCGTGGTTCAGCAAAAGATGGTCCTCGCGGGTCGAGGCGTCGCTAACCACGGTCAGGTTCGGGTCCGTCTTCAACTCCGCCACGCGCGAGAACGGCACATAGATCGCCGCGTCCAGCTCTCCGGCCTGCACTGCCAGCATACGGGTGTTGTCATCGGGGACCGAGATCCACTCCACCCCATCCAGGCTAACTTTGTCGGCCTCCCAGTAGTTCGGGTTTCTGGTCAGGATCACCCGGTCGCCACGGCGCCATTCGACGACCATGAAGGCGCCCGAGCCTACCGGCATTTCGGCAAAGGCCGCTTCGCCCATCGCTTCCATCGCCGCCTTGGACACGATTGACGCGCCGGGCATTGCCAGCGTCGACAGAAAAGGTGCCGACGGACCAGACAGCGTGATCACCAGCGTCTTCGAATCTGGCGTCTGCATGTCGGCGATGATCTTGTAGCTGTCTGACCACAGCGACAGTTCGCTGTCGCGGATGCGGGTCAGTGAATAGGCGATGTCCTCGGAGGTGACGGCCGAGCCGTCCGAGAATTTGGCGTCGCGCAGCTTGAACGTATAGGTCAGGCCATCGGCCGACACTTCCCAGCTTTCCGCGATGCCGGGGACTAGCTCCTTGCCGGCCTTGTCCACTCGCACCAGCACGTCGAAGACGTTGGAGAACACCCAGAAATCAACGTTCTGCGCGGTGGCGATGGGGTCGAATGTGGTGCCGTCCTCGCGCCGTCCGATGGTCAGGACGCCCTGCGCCTCGGCGTAGGATACCGCCGCCGTCGATAGCACAAGGCCCAGTATCGCGGCCTTTGTCCAGGTTCTGATCATGTTGCAAGCTCCTCAGTGTTGGGGGTTGGGGTGCCGCCGTTGATGGGGCGGTCTGGGTCTATATCCGGGATCGCCGCGATCAGGGCGGCGGTGTAGGCGCGTTCAGGCCGGGCGAAGACGCGGGACGAGGGGCCGTCTTCGACCACCTCGCCATGATGCATGACGACGACCCGCTCGCAAAGATTGCGCACGATGGCCAGGTCATGGGCGATGAAGATCAGCGTCAACCCGCTGGTCGCCGTCAACTGGCGGAAAAGATCCACGATCTGGGCCTGAATAGTGACATCCAGCGCCGCCACGCATTCATCGGCAAGGATGACACGCGGGTTCACCGCCAGCGCCCGCGCGATGCCCGCCCGCTGGCATTGCCCGCCCGACAGGCTGCGCGGGCGGCGGCTGGCAAAGCTGCGGTCCAGCCCGACCATGTCCAGAAGCTCTCCGATGCGCGGCTGGATGCGGTCTTCGGGCGTCTCGCCTTGCGTGCGCAGCACCTCGGCCAGCGTCTCGCCCACCGTCATCCGCGGGTTGAGCGAGTTGAAAGGGTCCTGGAATACCATCGCCGCACCTGACCGCAGCCGGCGCAGCGTGGCTGTGCGGTCCGCGGCCAGATCACTGCCCTCGAACAGCACCTGCCCCGAGGTGATCGGCGTCAACCCCAGCATCGCCCGCGCCAGCGTGCTTTTGCCCGAGCCGCTTTCGCCGACGATCCCCACCGTCTCGCCCGGCCAGATCCGCAAGGACACCTCCTTCACCGCCCGCAACGCGCGCCGCTTGCGCAGCAACCCGCCACCCAGCGGAAACCGCACCTCCAGACCCTTCAACTCGAACACCGGCTGATGGTCGCGATCCGGCGGCAGATGATCCCCCGCCGTTGCCACCGAAGGGTGCGAGGCGATAAGCGCCCGCGTATAGGGGTGCTGCGGGGCGGCCAGCAGCGCGCGCTTTTCGCCCTGCTCGACCACCCGGCCTTCGCGCATCACCGCGATGCGGTCACAGGTCTGTGCCACCACGCCCAGATCATGGGTGATCAGGATGATGGACAGCCCGCGCCGGTCGCGCAACTCCATCAGCAGCCGCAGGATCTGCGCCTGAATGGTCACGTCCAGCGCGGTCGTCGGCTCATCCGCGATCAGGATTTCCGGGTCGCAGGCCAGTGCCACGGCGATCATGGCGCGCTGCCGCATCCCGCCCGAGAACTGATGCGAGAAGCCGCCAAAGGCGCGGGCCGGGTCGGCAAAGCCCACCTGCGCCAGAAGGGCGACCGCCTCGGTCTTCGCCGCCGCCGCCGTCATGCCCTTGTGGTGGATCAACCCCTCACTGATCTGCCCGCCGATCCGCATCACCGGGTCCAGATGGCTGGTCGGGTTTTGAAAGATCATCCCGATCCGCCGCCCCCGGACGCCCTGCATCTGCGACAGGTCCAGCGCCTGCCCGTCCAATGCGACAGCCCCCGCCGTCACCTGCAGCTTTTTCGACGGCAACAACCCCATCACCGCCCGGCAGAGCAGGCTCTTGCCCGAGCCGCTTTCGCCAACCAGCCCTAGGATCTCGCCCCGCCGCAAGGTCAGCGAGATGTCCTCTAGCAGAGGCCGCACTTCGTCGTCCTCGCGAAAGACGACCGACAGCCCCTCGATCGCCAGCTGCGCGGTCATTCGCGCACCCCCATCAGGTCGGCCAGCGCATCGCCCGTCAGCGAAAAACCAAAGGCCAGCACCACGATGGCAAGGCCGGGAAACAGCGTGATCCACCAAGCTTGGGTCATGAAGCCTTGCGCCTCGGCCACCATCACGCCCCATTCGGCGATCGGGGGCTGCACGCCCAGTCCCAGATAGCTGATCGCCGCGCCGTTCAGCAGCACCAGCACCGCATCCGACATCACGAAGACCAGCGACCCGGCAAGTGCATTGGGCAGCAGGTGGCGGAACATGATCCGCGCCCGCGAAAAGCCCAAACTCGCCGCCGCCACCGCGAAATCCTGCGTCTTCAGGACCAGGATCTGCGCCCTTATCAGCCGGGCGTAGCTGACCCAGCCGACCAGCGCCATGGCGATGTAGAAACTGCTCAACCCCGGCCCCAGAATGGCAATGATCGCCAGCATCAGCACCAGAAACGGAAAGGCCAGCACGACGTCGATGACCCGCATGAAGACCGCATCGATCCAGCCGCCGAAGAACCCCGCCAGCGTGCCCACGACGGTGCCGATCAGGAACGGGAACACCACCCCGATCACCGCGATCTGCAGGTCGATCCGCGCGCCCCAGATCACCCGGCTCAGGACATCGCGGCCGAAATTGTCGGTCCCGAACGGATGCAGCAGCGACGGCGGCAAAAGCCGCGCCGCGCCGTCCTGAGCGATCGGGTCATAGGGCGCGGCCCATGGCGCCAGCAGCGCCAGGGCCACGAAGGCCGCAAGGATGCCAAGGCCCGCCACCAGCATCGGGCGACGCCCGAAACGCGCGCTCCACCGCGGGGCGAAGGGGGCGAGGCGCGCGCTCACATCTCCACCCGCGGGTCCAGCGCCACGGTGATGATGTCGGCAGCAAAGTTGATCAGCACGGTCGCGCAGGCGAAGGCCAGCGCCACGCCCTGCACCACCATGTAGTCGCGGCTGAAGATGCCCCGCACCATCAGTTGCCCCAGGCCCGGAATGGCAAAGACGCTTTCCACCACCACCGTGCCACCGATCAGCCAGCCGATGTTGACCGCCAGCAGGTTCACCGTCGGCACCAGCGCATTCGGCACCACATGGCGCCAGAACACCACGCCTTCGGGCATTCCCCGCGCCCGCGCGGCGGTTGCGATATCCGACCCAAGGCCCGCCACCATCCCGGCCCGCAAGGACCGCGTCAGCACTGCCGACAGCGACAGCGCGATGGTCAGCCCCGGCAGCACCAGATGCGTCAGCTTTTCCCCAAGGGTCTCGCCATAGCCCGAGACCGGCAGCCAATCCAGCTTGACCGAGAACAGGATGATCAGCATCGCCCCCAGCCAGAACGACGGAAACCCGATGCCGGCAGTCGAGACGACGCGCACTGCATGGTCGGCCAGCGTCCCCTGCCGCCGGGCCGAAATTGCCGCGAACGGCACGGCGATCAGCAGCGCCAGCACCACGCCGGTCGCGACCAGTGCCAGCGTCGGCTCGATCCGCGTCGCGATCAGGCGCAGCACGTCGATCTTGTAGAGCGTGGATTTCCCCATCTCGCCCGCGCCGAGGTTCTTGAGAAAATACAGGTATTGGACCCACATCGGTTCATCCAGCCCATATTGCGCGCGAATGTTGGCGATGGCGGTGGGCGTCGCGCGCGTGCCCAGAAGGATGCGCGCCGGATCGCCCGGAATCAGCCGGACAAGGACAAAGGTGATGACGGAAATCCCGAACAGCACGGGCAGGAACTGCAGCGGCCGGAACAGGATGAAACGGTAGCGGTGCATGCGCTCAGCCCCCCGGCCCAAGGCTTGGCCGGCCCGCCTTGATCCTGCCGTGAGTCACCGGTCCCCCAAAGCACAAAGGCCCCGTTGCCGGACTTGCGCGCAAGAACCGGTATACGGGGCCTGATTGCCAACTATAGGCGCTCAGGTAACAGTCAAGCCAAGCATTGCGTCAAGACCGTTGTTTGCAACGACCCGCACAGGCGCATCGTTTCTCGGTCGAGACGCGTCGAATCTGGCTGACCGGGGAATGGCGGCTGCCAGCCTGCGCGCGGGCTCTGCCCCGGCCTCCGTTCATCTTTGCCAGATCATGCGTCGCGATGATGAGCGACAGACCCGGATTGCGCACCGGCCCGCGTAAGAGTCCCGGCAGTTGCGCCTGCAGGCGGACATCAAGGAACCCGGTCGGCGCATTCACGAGCGCCAGCCACGACATGCCGTCCCAATACCTCGCGCCCACGACCATCAACGGTTCATCCACATTGCGCCCCGGCTTGAGCCGTCGGTGGCCTGAAACGTGTCGTCCTCGATACCCCGGCTGACCACGGTGGCAAAGGGCGGCGGGTGCGGTTTCGCAAACGGCAAGGGTTCCGGGGGGCGGCACCTGATGGTGGGGCACCGCGATCCACTTCAGAATCGCCCGGCGGATCAACCGCCGGTGTGTTCACCAAGATCGGCAAAGCCGTCTTCGGGCATGCAGACGCCCTGAAGCCAGGAGATCAGATTTCTTTCCCAGGGCACGTCCGACGGTTGGCTATCCGGCTGTTCGGCGCGGTATTGGTTGCGGCTGCAATCGGTTACGGCTGCGCAGGACCTACCTCAAATGGTGTTCACATCCTGATCGAACTCGATGGTCGAGAGGGGGCGTCGCATGATGACCCGCGAGAGAAACGGAGTGCAAAGGACGCTTCCGCCAGGCTTCCGCCGTTCGGCGTTCGGGAAAAGATGTGCGCTGTCGGTCTTAACCATGGGCATATCGGCCTTCTTCGGCTCCAGGCCGGGCCCTGCTCGACCCCAATCCTTCCTGCCGCAACCCGATTGAAGGTCGCGATCCGCTGCGCGGATTCGCCAGTGCGAACAGTGGAGTGCCGGTGAAGGAGGGCTCACAGACAGGGAAGACCCAGGACCGGATGCCCCCAGACACGAGACCCGGATGGTCAACCGCGCGTGTTGCAGGCTGGGTTCGGTTGCCACCCCGGCTTCGGCGCAAGAGCGGTTGGCGAAGCCAATCCTGGCAACCATGATCGCCGGAATCCCCGCCGATGCGGAAACCGATGGCCCGGACCAGGTCCGGCAAGGCGCGAAACAGCGCGATCCGCGCGATGGGGCCTTGCGGCGGGCACGGGACGCGGTCGGCACCGGCCAGCCTGTGGTCCGGCCGGCGGCGAACAGCCATCGGCGACGGCCCGTCCTTGCCGGTCCGCAGGTCAAGGCTGGCGTTCACCCATGTTGCCCCTGCGACCGCAGGACCACAGGCATGCAAGAGCGCCTTGCGTCACACGACCTCTGGCCGCCGCCTGCAGGGCGCCCGGAAAAGACTCCATTCCGCGTTCGCATGTAGTGGTTGGAGGCCGCTCAGGTTCCCAGGATCGTTGGCAGCCGCAGTCCCTTTTCACGGGCACAAGCGACGGCGCTGTCATAGCCCGCATCAGCATGGCGCCAGACGCCCGATGCCGGGTCGTTCCACAGCACCCTCTCCAGTCTGCGTGCGGCTTCGGGCGAGCCGTCGGCCACGATCACCACGCCGGCATGCTGCGAAAACCCCATACCGACGCCGCCGCCATGGTGCAGCGAAACCCAGGTGGCACCGCTGGCCGTGTTGACCAAAGCGTTCAACAGCGGCCAGTCGGAGACGGCATCCGATCCGTCCTTCATCGCTTCGGTTTCGCGGTTGGGAGACGCGACCGAGCCTGAATCCAGATGGTCGCGGCCAATCACGATGGGGGCTTTCAGTACTCCGCTGGCGACCATCTCGTTGAACATCAGGCCCGCGCGGTGGCGGTCGCCCAGCCCGATCCAGCAGATGCGGGCGGGCAGGCCCTGAAACGCGATGCGGTCCTGCGCCATGTTCAGCCAGTTGTGCAGGTGCTTGTTTTCCGGGAACAGTTTCTTCATCGCGGCGTCTGTCTTGTAGATATCCTCGGGGTCACCGGACAGGGCGACCCAGCGGAACGGGCCGATGCCCTTGCAGAACAGGGGGCGGATATAGGCGGGCACAAAGCCGGGGAAGGCAAAGGCGTTCTCCAGCCCTTCCTCCTTCGCGACCTGGCGGATGTTGTTGCCGTAATCCAGCGTCGGGACACCGGCGTTCCAGAAATCGACCATCGCGGCGACATGGGTCTTCATGGATGCGCGGGCGGCTTTTTCCACGGCCTTCGGGTCGCTTTCCTGCTTCGCGCGCCATTCGGCGACACTCCAGCCCTGCGGCAGATAGCCGTGCAGGGGGTCATGCGCCGAGGTCTGGTCGGTGACGATATCGGGACGCGGACCCCCGGAATTCATCCGCTTGACCAGTTCGGGGAAGACATCGGCCGCATTTCCGAGAAGGCCGACCGATTTTGCCTCACCCTTCGCGGTCCAGTCCGCGATCAGGACCAGCGCCTCGTCCAGCGTTTTCGCCTTGGCATCGACATAGCGGGTGCGCAGGCGGAAATCGATCCGCGTCTCGTCGCATTCCACGGCCAGACAGCAAGCCCCCGCCATCACGGCGGCCAAAGGCTGCGCGCCGCCCATGCCGCCAAGGCCGCCGGTCAGGATCCACTTGCCCTTCAGGCTTCCGTCGTAATGCTGGCGGCCTGCTTCGGCAAAGGTCTCATAGGTGCCCTGCACGATGCCCTGGGTGCCGATGTAGATCCATGATCCGGCGGTCATCTGGCCATACATCATCAGGCCCTTCTTATCGAGTTCGTTGAAGTGATCCCAGGTCGCCCAATGCGGCACCAGATTCGAGTTGGCGATCAAGACCCGCGGCGCGTCTTTGTGGGTGTGGACCACGGCGACGGGGCGGCCGGATTGCACCACCAGCGTCTCGTCATCTTCCAGATCCTTCAGCGTGGCGACAATGCGGTCGAAATCGCCCCAGCTGCGCGCCGCCCGGCCGATGCCGCCATAGACCACCAGCTCATGCGGGTTTTCGGCCACGTCGGGGTGCAGATTGTTCATCAGCATCCGCATCGCCGCCTCGGTCTGCCAGCTTTTCGCGGTGATCTCGGTGCCGGTGGCGGGATAGATGTCGCGGGTATTCTTGCGGTCCAGCATGGCGGGCTCCTGCGTCAGAGAACGGGAAGGGTCAGGCCAGCGGCAGCGCTCAGCGTGCCGGTGGCGATCAGTTTGGCGGCGGCCGCCAGGTCGGGCGCCATGTAGCGGTCATCGCCCAAAGTGGCCACGTCTAGCCTCAGGCGGGCGACCACTGCATGCAGCGGGGCGGAGGTTTGCAGCGGCGCACGGAAATCAATGCCCTGGGCGGCGCAAATTGCTTCGACGCCAAGGATCACGTTGAGGTTGGCAATCAGCTTGCCAAGTCGCACCGCGCCATGGGCGGCCATGGAAACGTGGTCTTCCTGATTGGCTGAAGTAGGGGTCGAGTCCGTCACGCAGGGCATGGCGATATGCTTGTTTTCACTCATCAACGCCGCCGTGGTGACCTCGGCGATCATCAGGCCCGAGTTCAGGCCGGGGCGCGGCGTCAGGAAAGGCGGCAGGTTGAACGACAGCACCGGATCGACCATCAGGGCAACGCGGCGCTGCGCGATGGCACCGATTTCGGCCAATGCCAGCGCGATCATATCGGCGGCAAAGCCCACGGGTTCGGCGTGGAAATTGCCGCCCGAGACGATCAGCCCGGCCTCGGTAAGCACCAGCGGGTTGTCGGTGGCGGCATTCGCCTCGATCTCCAGCGTGCGGGCGGCCTGGCGCAGCACATCCATCGCGGCGCCGGTCACCTGCGGCTGGCAGCGGATGCAATAGGGATCCTGCACCCTTTGGTCGCCCTCGACGTGGCTTTCGCGGATTTCCGAGCCCGCCAGCAGGGCGCGCATGAAACCGGCGGATTCGATCTGGCCGGGATGGCCGCGCAGCGCGTGGATTTCGGGCTGCAAGGGCGCGGTCGACCCCATGATCGCATCGGTGGAAAGCGCCGAGACGACCAGCGCCGATTGCGCGGCGTTCCAGCCATCGAACAAGCCAGCCAGCGCGAAGGCTGTGGAAAACTGGGTGCCGTTGATGAAGGCCAGACCCTCTTTCGGGCCCAAGGGAATCGGCGCAAGGCCGGCGGCGGCAAGGGCCTGCGCGCCGGGCATGACCTTGCCCCGATAGTCAGCCATCCCTTCGCCGATAAGAACGGCAGTCATGTGCGACAGGGGGGCCAGATCGCCCGAAGCACCGACCGAGCCTTGTGCCGGAACGACGGGCGTCACGCCACGTGCCAGCATCGCCTCGATCAACTCGATCAGTTCCCACCGCACGCCGGAGGCGCCACGCCCAAGACTGAGCAGTTTGAGCACCATCAGCAGGCGGGCATGGGGGCGCGGGATCGGATCGCCCACGCCGCAGCAATGCGACAGGATCAGGTTGCGTTGCAGGGTGGCGGTATCTTCGGGTGCGATACGCATGCTGGCGAGTTTGCCAAAGCCGGTGTTCACGCCGTAGACCGGCGCATCGCCCGCCGCCGCTGCCGCAATCGCCGCTGCTGCGCGCAGGATGCCGGGCCTGGCGGCGCGGTCCAGTGTGACGGGCAGTTCCTCGCGGTAGATGCGTTCCAGCTGGGCCAGCGTGGTCTGGCCGGGGGTCAGGATGATGGCGGTCACAGAACGCCTCCGATGATGCGATGGTGAAGCGGGTTGAAGCCGATGCGATAGGACAGCTCCGCCGGGTGATCTGCGTTCCAGACGGCCAGGTCGGCCACCTGCCCCGGCGCAATCGTGCCGCGATCTGCCAGCCCCAGCGCACGGGCGGCATGGATTGTGGCGCCGGCCAGAACCTCTTGCGGCGTCATGCGAAAGAGGGTGCAGCCCATGTTCATTGCCAACAGAAGCGAGGACATCGGCGAAGAACCGGGGTTCATGTCGGTGGCAATCGCCATCGGCACGCCATGGGCGCGCAACAGCGCAATCGGCGGCATCTGCGTTTCGCGCAAGGTATAGAAGGCGCCGGGCAGGATCACCGCCACCGTGCCTGCGGCGGCCATTGCCTTGACCCCGGACTCGTCCAGATACTCCAGATGGTCCGCCGACAGCGCGCCATAGCGCGCCGCAAGCGCCGCACCGCCAAGGTTCGACAACTGCTCGGCATGCAGCTTGACCGGCAATCCAAGCGACACCGCCAGCTTGAACAGCCGCTCGATCTGCGCCGGAGAAAAGGCGATGCCTTCGCAGAAGCCGTCGACGGCATCGACCAGGCCTTCAGCATGGGCAGCGTGCAGCGTAGGCAGGCAGACCTCGTCGACATAGGCATCGGCGCGGCCCTTGTAGTCGGGCGGCACGGCATGGGCGGCAAGATAGGTGGTCCGGATCGTCACCGGGCGCTGCTGCCCGATAGTGCGGGCGGCGCGCAGCATCCGCAGTTCGGTGTCAGCCTCCAGCCCGTAGCCGGACTTGATCTCGATCACCGCGACGCCCTCGGCGATCATCGCATCGACGAATGGCAGCGCCGCTGCTACCAGCGCCTGTTCCGACGCTGCCCGTGTGGCAGTGACGGTCGAGATGATGCCGCCCCCGGCGCGCGCCACCTCTTCATAACTGGCGCCGTGCAGACGCATCTCGAACTCGCCGGCGCGGTTGCCGCCATGCACGACATGGGTGTGGCAATCGATCAGCGCCGGGGTCACCAGCCGCCCGCCGAGATCTTGCCTGGGATGGCCCGCGTGCTCGGCGGGCAGGTCCGCCGCAGGCCCGACCCAGGCGATCCGCCCGGCGTCCAGCACCAGCGCCGCATCCTCGATCAGACCGAAGCCATCTGCGGCTATTGTGGCCGCGCGGCAGGACGTCAGAACCAGCGGTGTCTGTTGCATGCGCCGTGCCTCACGAAATCGGTTGCCGAGTCGCTGTGTATTCAACTATGACTATTATGTCTACACATAAGGAGCGCCCCTCGTGATTTTTGCCAAGACCGCGCTGCTGCCCGAAGGCTGGGCCGAGAACGTCCGCATCGTGGTTGCCGATGGGCAGATCACCCAGGTCTCGGCAGGTGCGCGCGCCTTGCCCGGCGATGCCGAAGTGCAGGCCCTGCTGCCGGCGCTGTCGAACCTGCACAGCCACAGCTTTCAGCGCGCCATGGCGGGGATGACCGAACACCGTGTCGCCGGGCGCGACAGCTTCTGGACCTGGCGCGATCTGATGTACCGCTTTACCGCCAGCCTGACGCCCGAGCAGATCGAGGCCATTGCGGCGCTGGTGTTCATGGAAATGCAGGAGGCCGGCTATGCCGCGGTGGGAGAGTTCCACTATCTTCACCACCGGCCCGGCGGCGCACCCTATGCCAATATCGCCGAACTGTCGGAACGCATCTTCGCGGCGGCGGGTCTGACCGGAATCGGCATCACGCATCTCCCGGTGCTGTACAGCTACGGCGGCGCGGGTGGGCAGCCGCTGGCCGAAGGGCAGCGCCGGTTCGGCAATGACGTGGATCGCTTTGCCCGGCTGCTGGAGGCCGTGCGCAAGGCCGCCCAGGCCCTGCCCGCCGACAGTCGCGTGGGCATCGCGCCGCATTCGCTGCGGGCGACGACGCCCGACGATCTGGCCCGCGCCTTGCCGCTGGCCAAGGGCAACCCGATCCACATCCACGTTGCCGAACAGCCCAGGGAAGTGGCCGACATCCAGGCCTGGCTGCACGCACGGCCGGTGGAGTGGTTGCTGGCCAACACGCCCGTCGGCGCCGATTGGTGCCCGATCCACGCCACCCACATGACCGAGGCCGAAACCGCGGCCCTGGCCCGCAGCGGCGCCGTGGCGGGCCTGTGCCCGATCACCGAGGCCAATCTTGGCGATGGTCCGTTCAACGGGCCGCAGTGGCTGGCTGCGGGCGGGGCCTTCGGCATCGGGTCCGACAGCAATGTGCGGATATCGTTGACCGAGGAGTTGCGGACGCTGGAATACAGCCAGCGCCTGCGCGACGTTGCCCGCAACGTGATGGTGCCGGGCGAAGGTTCGGTCGGTCAGACACTGTATCTCGGAGCCGCCAAGGGCGGTGCGCAGGCGCTGGGCCGCAACGCCGGACAGATCGCGCCGGGCAGGCTGGCCGACCTGACAGCGATCGACCTGACGCACCCCAGCCTGTGCGCCCTGCGCCCGGCGCAGATTCTGGACGGCCTAGCCTTCGCCGCACCCGATTCGGTGGTGACAGACCTGTGGTCGGCCGGGCGGCATCAGGTCCGCGGCGGCCGCCATATCCACCGCGACGCGATCATCGCGGGCTGGCGCAAGGCGGTTTCCGGGCTGGTGTCGGCACTCTGATGACCATGGAACCACAAGTCGACCCGATGCTGGATCGCACCACCTATCGCGAGGTCATGGCCGAAATCCTGCACCGCATCACCGACGGCCCCTGGGGGCCCGGCACTCTTCTGCCCGGAGAGATCGAACTGGCCGAGGAATTCGGCTGTTCGCGCACCACGATGAACCGCGCCTTGCGCGAGGTGACCGAGCAGGGTTTTCTCGACCGCCGCCGAAAGGCCGGCACCCGCGTGCGGATGGCGCCGCTGCGGCAGGCCCGGTTCGAGATGCCCTTGGTCCGTGCCGAGATCGAGAAAGCAGGCGCCAGCTATCGCTATGCCCTGCTGGCGCGCGACAGCCTGCCCGCGCCCGACTGGCTGCGCGCCCGGATGCGCCTGCCGGCGGGAGCAAGGGTGTTGCACCTTGTCTGCGTCCATTTCGCCGACGGCATCGCCTTTCAGCTGGAAGACCGCTGGATCAACGCCCGGGCCCTGCCGCAGGTGCTGAAGCAGGATTTCACCGCGACGGGCCCGAATGAATGGCTGGTCGCAACCGTGCCGTTTTCCGAAGTCGAACTCAGCTTCATGGCCTGTGCGGCCGATGCAATGGCCGTCGATCAACTGGGTCACGCGCCGGGCGATCCGGTCTTCACGGTGGAGCGCGCGACCTGGTGGCAATCCGAAGCGATCACCCTGGTCAGGCTGAGCCATCGCAAGGGCTATCGGATGACGACGCGCTACTAGGCCGGGTCCGGGGCCACGCTCCCGCAAGGAAAAGGGCGGCACCGCGTGGATGCCGCCCTTCGCTTCCTTTCGCAGGATCAGCCTATTGCTGGATCTGCGCCTTGATCGCGTCGACGTCGGCGGTGGTCATCTCGCCCACCGTCGTCACCACGCCGTCCTTGATCTGCCAAAGGCGGAACGGGCCGGAGATATCGCCGTAAGCGTCGAAATGGACCGGGCCGATCACGCCTTCATACCGGATCGCCTTGCCTTCAGCGATCAGCCCCAGCGCCTTGGCGAATTCCTCCTTGCCGGCATAGATCACCTCGCCCTCCGGATCGACCGCGGCGCGCAGCGCATCGGGCAGCTTGGCGGCATCCGGGCCACCGGCAATGGCAACGGCCAGCCCGACCAGGGCGCCCGCGTCATAGGACCGGTCGGCGGCCGGCGCCGCCGGATCGATGCCCGAAAAGGCCTCGTAGCTGGAATAGAAATACTCCGTCGACGGGGTCGGATTGGTGCCCGAAGAGGTGCCGTAGGCTTCGCCCAGGTATTCCTTGCCGACCGAGTCGATGAAGTCCTGCGAGTTCATCCCGTCGTTCAGCAGGAATTTCTGCACGCCACCCTGACTGATCCAGGTCCGGGCGATGGTCGCACCATCGACCGGGTCCGAGATCAGGTAGAGCGCGTCAGCACCTTCTGCCAGCGCGGCGGTAACCTCGGCCGCATAGGACGATTGCTTGCCGTTATAGGGCGTGACCGACACCACGGTGCCGCCCAGCGCGGTGTAGGGATCGGTGAATTCCTTGACCAGGTTGACGCCGAAGTCGTTGTTCTGGTGGATGATGGCGATCCTGGTAAAGCCGTTGTCGATGGCGAATTTCGCCGCCGCCACGCCCTGCAGTGCATCCGAGGTGATGGTGCGAAAGAAGATGCCGTTGGTCTTGCCCTCGCGCCCCAGCGCGGTCAGCGTCGGCGAGGAGGAGGCCGGCGACACCTGCAGCACCTTCGCCGGTCCGGTGACAGAGGTCAGGATCGGGATCGACATCGGAGAGATGATGCCGCCGATGATCGCCGGCACCTTCTGGACCTGCACCAGCTGGGTTGCCGCGTCCACCGCCACATTGGCCTGGGTCTGGCTGTCGCGGGTATCGGTCTTCAGCATGCAGCCGGCAACGCCGCCCGCCTCGTTCAGGTCGCGGAACGCCATCTCGATCGACTTGGCGCCGGCCTGTCCATATTCGCCGGCCTCGCCGGTCAGTTCGAGGACGACGCCGATGGTGATGTCGCAGGCCTGGGCCGCGAAAGGCGCCAGCGACAGGGCTGCGACGGTTGCAAGAAAGGTTCTTTTCACGGGAATCCTCATCTGTTGGAGTGGGCCTTTTGTTCATCATCCGCCGCGTCAGGCGCATCGCGGCGGATTGGGCCTTAGCTGGCCTTGTTGAGGTTGTATTTCATGATCGTGCCGTGGCGTCCGTGGCGGTCGCGCTCCAGCGCGAAGGTGTCGCCTTCAGGTGTGGTGCCCTGGGCCAGATCAGCGGCGATTTCGGCCTTGTCGGCCGGGGTCAGCACCATCGAGGCCACTTTCAGGTTCTGCTCCAGATGGCTGCGGTTGCGCGCACCGACGATAACGGCGGCTACCGCTGGACGGTCCAGCATGGCGGCAGAGGCCACAGTGGCGATGTCTGTGTCATGCCGGTCGGCGACACGCCGGAGGGTGGCCAGCAGGGCCTGGAACAGATCCCAGCCGCCGAAATCGTCGATGATCAGCTTGTATTTGGTCAGCGAGCGGTTCTCCAGCGGGTGCTGCGGCTCTGGCTGGCCCAGCCAGCGATCACCCAGAAATCCGCCGGCGACCGAGCCATAGCAGAAGATCGCCATGTCATGTGCCAGCGCCGCCGGCACCAATTGCCGTTCGGCACGCGCGTCCAGCAGGCTGTATTGCACCTGCATCGACATCAAAGGCACGCCAGAGCGGATGATCTCGACCGTCCGCGCGGTGTCGAAATTGGTGCCGCCGATCTGCCAGACCTTGCCGTCGCGGCGCAGCTCGTCCAGCCAGCCGATCGCTTCGACATAGCGCGGCACGGCGTAGTCCCACCAGTGGAACTGCACCAGATCGAGCCGGTCCATCCGCAGCCGTTTCAGCGAGGTGTCGACGATGCCGTGGATGTCGTTGCGCGTCACCGCCGGCAAGGATTCAAGGTCTGGCACCAGCTTGGTGTGGACCTTGATCCGGCCCAGCGCCTCGGCGCCGCGACGATTGGCGTATTTGGAGCGGAAGGCGCCGATCAGCTCTTCGACGCCAGTGTAGATATCGGCGCAATCGAAGGTGGTGATCCCGGCATCGGCAAAGGCGATCATGTCCTCGATCTGCTGGGCGGCATCAACCGGGCCATGCCCGCCAGCCAGCTGCCAGCCGCCGCGGATGACGCGGGAAATCTGGTAACCGGGGCGCAGGGTCCGGGTCGGAACGCTCATGTCGGGTCCTTGGGCAGGGGAACGGCGGTGCTGTCGGCATGGCTGAAGCTGCGCTTGCCCAGCCGGGTGATGCGCAGCCGCGACGGGCAATGCGGATCGGGGCAGGCCACTTCGGCATCTGAGGTCATCCAGTCGTGCGGATGGGTCTGGCGCTGCTTGGCCGGAAGCAGCGGCAGGATCGCCGACAGCGAGTAGATCGAGAAGCTTTGCCCCGGCGGAAGATGCAGCTGTTCGCCGCGCAACTCGAACCAGTCGCCCACCTCGCCGCAATAGATCCTTGCGCCCTCCGGGGCGACGATCTCGACCCGCAGGTCGTAAAGCTCGAAACCGTCGTCCATCATGCCTCCAGCGTGAAAGTGATCTCGCAGGCGCCGGCGCGGCGGATCCGGGTGCAGGCCTCGGCCAGCGCGGCGCGGTCCTCGGGCAGCACCTGCGCCACCACCGAGCCGGGCAGCCAGCCGATCGGAAAGAACATCCGCGCGCCGGGGCCGTAAAACAGGCCGATGTCGAAGATCGGGTCGGGATTGCCGCCCCAGACGCGGGCGGGCACATAGGCCAGCACCACGTCGCCCGGCTGCGGATGCAAGGTGGCATTCTCGGGCGGCAGGGCGGCGGCATAGTCCGCGCCCGCCAGATGCTGCGGCGGGACCGGGCAGGAAATCTCGGGGCCGGTCCACATCGCATGCAGACCGGGGATCACGCGCGGGCCGGCAAGATAGGCGGTCAGAAAGGCTGCGTTCGCCGGGGCTTTCTGCGGCAAAAGCACCGCGCGCACCGACAGCCCATGGGCGGCATCCTGGATCAGAAGTGTCATGCGGTGCCCCCATCGGCCTGAATCCTGGTGCGCAGAAAGGCGAACGGGCGGCTGATGTCGGCCACCAGTGCGGCGCGCGCGGCATCGGCATCTCCTTGGTCCAGCGCGGCCAGAATGGCGTGGTGATAGCGGGCTGAATCGCGCTCTCCGGCTTCGGCAAAGACGAAGATCGCGGCGCGGGTGCAGGGGCCCGATTGCAGCCACAGGCTTTCGATCATCGGCATCAGGATGTCCGATCCGCAGGCGCGGTAGATGGCGAAGTGAAACCCCTGGTTCAGCGCCACCTCGCGGTCGACCGAGGTCGCGTCGGCGCCCATGCGCAGCGCCTCCCATTCGACCATCACGCCGCGGATTTCGGCCAGAAGCTGCGGGGTCATCCGGCTGGCGGCCAAGGCAATCGCCTCGCCCTCGATCAGGATGCGGGCGCGCAGAAGATCGTCCAGCCGCGCCAGCGTGGCCGGCGGCACCCGGATGGTGCGGTTGGGCAGCGCCTCCAGCGCCTGTTCGGTGATCAGCCGGCCGATCGCCTCGCGCACCGGCATGGTCGAGGTCATCAGCGCGTCGGCCAGGGTGCGGATCGTCAGCACCTGCGCCGGCGCGAACCGCCCGCCGATCAGCGCGCGGCGCAACTCGGCATAGACCCGGTCCTGAACCGTTTCCCGCCCCACTGGCGCCAGACCCACGCTCGGCTCTTCGGCCATCGCCCCTCACGAATCGACTTGTCGGGTCGAGTAGACGTTCATAGTGTGATCAAATCAAGTGTGATCACAGATCAAACACCCGAGGCCGCAATGCCACCCGTGCTGGAGGCGCAGAATCTGACCAAACGCTTCGGCGGCCTGACCGCGGTGCAGGCCATGTCGATCACGGTGGCCGAGGGCGAAATCCTGGGCCTGATCGGTCCGAACGGTGCGGGCAAGACCACGATGTTCGACCTGTTGGCGGGCTCGGTCCAGCCGACCTCGGGCGCGATCCGGCTGCGCGGGCGCGATGTGGCGGGGCAGCCTGCGCATCTGCGGCTGAAGCAGGGCATGGGGCGGACGTTCCAGATCCGCGCCCCTTCTCCGGAATTGACGCTGATGGAGAATATGCTGCTGTCGCGGCAGGACCAAAGCGGCGAGCGGCTCTGGGCGAACTTCACCGCCCTTGGCCGGGTCCGCGCCGAAGAACGCAGCGCGCGCGACAAGGCGCACGAGGTGCTGGACATGCTGCTGCTGGACCGTCTGGCCGACGAACCGGCGCGGGTGCTGTCGGGCGGTCAGCGCAAACTGCTGGAATTGGCCCGCGTGCTGATGGCCGACCCTTCGGTGATCTTGCTGGACGAACCGGCAGCCGGGGTGAACGCCAGCCTGCTGGAAACCATCATCGACCGCATCCGCGAGATCAACGCCCGCGGCGTCACCTTCCTGTTGATCGAGCACAACATCGACATGGTGTCGCGGCTGTGCCACCGGGTGATGGTAATGGCCTCGGGCGCGCTGTTGTGCGAGGGCAGCCCGGAAGAGGTTGCCCGCGATCCACGGGTGATCGAGGCCTATCTCGGGGGCGCCGGATGACCGCGATATTGCAGGTGCGCGACCTCGTGGCGGGCTATGAGCCGGGGCTGGACATCGTGCGCGGCTGCTCGATCCGCGCCGACACACAGGAAATCGTCGTGATCCTGGGGCCCAACGGTGCAGGAAAGTCCAGCCTGATCAAAGCTATAGCCGGGCTTGTGCCGGTCACCGGCGGGCAGGTCTTGCTGGACGGGCAGGACATCACGGCAACGCCTGCCCATCTGATGGTGCGGCGCGGGCTGGCCTTCGTGCCGCAGACCGACAACATCTTTCCGCTGCTGACGGTCGAGGAAAACCTGCGGGTGGCCGGCGGCCTCCCCCCCCGCCCCGAGAGCGCCCCGCGCATCGACCCGATGTTCGCCCTGTTCCCCGACCTTGCCCGCCAGCGCCGCCTGCCGGCCGGCAGCCTGTCGGGCGGACAGCGGCAGATGCTGGCGGTGGCCCGCGCGCTGATCGTGCATCCGCGCGTGCTGATGCTGGACGAACCCTCGGCAGGCCTGTCGCCCAAGTTCGTCGAGATGGTCTTTGCCCGGCTGGCCGAGATTCGCCGCAGCGGCCTGACCATCGTGCTGGTGGAACAGAACGCCAAGGCCGCGCTGTCCATCGGCGACCGCGCCTATGTGCTGGTCGAGGGCCGCGCGGCGCATGAAGGCCCGGCCCGCAGCCTGTGGGACGATCCGGTGATTGCCGAGCTTTACCTGGGCCAGCGGAGGGCGTCATGAACCTGCAATTCCTGGCCGACGGGCTGATCACCGGCTCGCTGATCGGACTGGGCGCGATCGGCGTCACCCTTACCTATTCGATCCTGCGGTTTTCCAACTTCGCCCATGGCGACCTGATGGCCTGGGGGGCCTATGCCGCGCTCACGCTGCTGGGGCTGATCTCGGCCCTTGTCGGTAGCGTCGCACCGATAGGCGTGCTGTCCTTCGGCTGGCCGCTGATCCTGGCGGCGGGCCTGTCGATGGCGCTGGTCGGCGGCATGGCGCTGGTGCTGGACTGGCTGTTGTTTGCGCGGCTGCGGGCGAAGGGGCAGGCGATCATCGTGGTGATGGCGTCTTTCGGCGCGTCAATGGCGCTGCGCAGCCTGCTGGAGTTCATCTTCACCTCGAAGCCCGCCTATTTCAGCCGGGCGATCCAGATGGCGATGCCGGTCGGGCTTGGCATCCGCGTCACGCCGGATCAGATCGTGCTGCTGCTGGTCACCCTTGCGCTGGTGGTCGCGATGCATCTGTTCATGGAGCGCAGCCAGACCGGGCGCGAGATGCGGGCCTATTCGCAGAACCCCGCCCTGGCGCGGGTGGTCGGCATCGACGTGGCGCGGATCGTGCGCGCGACCTGGATGATCGGTGGCGGACTGGCCTGTGCGGCGGGGGTGATGGTCGGCATCCTGGTGCAGATACGGCCGCTGATGGGCCTGGACATGCTGCTGCCGATGTTCGCGGCGGCGATCCTTGGCGGCATCGGCTCGATCCCCGGGGCGGTGCTGGCGGGGCTGATCATCGGCCTGTCGGAAAGTGCCGCGGTGCAACTGGTGGGGGCCGAATGGCGCGCGGGCGTCGCCTTCGCGATCCTGATGGGCGTGCTGTTGATCCGCCCCACCGGGTTGTTCGGAGTGGCCGAGAGATGATCGACCTTCTCGGCTATGGCGCTTTCTTCCTGTCCACCGCGCTGATCCTGGGGATCATTACCCTTGGGCTGAACCTGCAATGGGGGCTGACCGGGCTGTTCAATGTCGGCATCGCCGGGTTCGTGGCGATCGGGGCCTATACCTCGGCCATCCTGACCACGCCCGAGACCGCCGACCGGATCGGCGGGTTCGGCTGGCCGATGCTGGCGGGTTGGGCGGCGGCGATGGCGGTAACGGGGCTGGCCGCGGCGCTGACCGGGTTCGCGACCCTGCGGCTGAAGGCAGACTACCTGGCCATCACCACCTTCGGCGTTGCCGTTGTCATGCAACTGGTGGCGCTGAACGCCCAGTCCCTGACCGGCGGTCCCTTTGGCGTTGCCTTCATCCCGCGCCCGATGGCCGGGCTGGCCGACACCCCGGTCGCCTTCAACTTCGCCAATCTCGCCGTAGTCATCGCGGTGACGCTGGCGGTCTACCTGGCGCTGGAGCATCTGTCCCGCAGCCCCTGGGGCCGGGTTCTGCGCGCCTTGCGCGAGGATGAGCGCGCCGCGATCAGCCTGGGAAAGAGCGCGCGCAGCTACCGGATTCAGGCCTTTGCGGTGGGCGGCGCGGTGATGGGGCTGGGCGGAGCCGTTCAGGCGCATTTCATCGGCTTCATCGCGCCGAACAACTATCTTCCTACCCTGACCTTCCAGATCTGGGCCATGCTGATGGTCGGCGGCAGCGGATCGAACCGCGGGGCCCTGCTGGGAACGGTGGTAGTCTGGGCGATCTGGGTCGGCGCGGGGGCGTTTTCCTCGGCCATGGTGCCGACGGACTGGCAGGCGCGCACTGCGTCGCTGCAGATCGTGGCGATCGGCGTGATGCTTTGCCTCATCCTGCTGCTGCGGCCCGCGGGCTTCTTCGGCGGGCGACGGAAAAGATGAACGCAGACCCCGCCACGCTCTGGCACGCGACAGCCGCAGCCGGGACGCGCTACCCGGCGGCCTGCGGCGAAAGCGAGACCGACCTGCTGGTGATCGGCGGCGGTTTCGCCGGGCTTTCCGCCGCCCTTCACGCGGCAGAGGCGGGCCTGCGCGTCACCCTGCTGGAGGCAGAGCGGATCGCCTGGGGTGCTTCTGGCCGCAATGCGGGTTTTGTGGTGCCGAACTTCGCCAAGGTCGACCCCGAGGCCGTCGTGGCCCGGCTTGGCCCGGACCGGGGCGCCGCCCTGAACCGCTTTGCCGCCGAAAGCGCCGATCTGGTCTTTGACCTGATCCGCCGCCACTCCATCGCCTGCGATGCCTGCCAGTCCGGCTGGATCCAGCCCGCCCATTCCGCCGAAGCCCTTGCCCGCAGCCAGTCACGGGCCCGCCAATGGCAGGCCTTGGGCCGCCCGGTCGAGATTCTGGACCGCGCGGCCGTCGAAGAGCTGACCGGCGCCATAGGCTATCGGGGCGGCTGGATCGACCGCTCCGCAGGAGTGCTGAACCCGGTCGGCTTTGCCCGCGGTCTGGCGCGCGCGGCCTCGGCGGCCGGAGCGACCCTGCACGAGGAAAGCCCGGTGATCAGCCTTGTGCAACAGGGCGCGGGCTGGCTGGCCGCGACGGGAGCGGCCCGGATTTCTGCGCCGCGCGTCGTGCTGGCGACCAATGCGCATGTCGGCGGCCTCTTGCCCGGACTGGCGCGCAGCTTCTTTCCGCTGAAGGTGTTCCAGATCGCCACCGAACCTTTGCCGGCCTCGGTGCGGCATAGGCTCTTGCCCGGTGACCAATGCGTGTCAGACACCAGGCGCAACCTCTTTACCTTTCGCTTCGATGCCGACAACCGGCTGATCACCGGCGGAATGCACTTTCTGGGCCCTGGCGCCGATCGGCGCGTGCCGCACGCCATTCACCGGCGCATGGCACGGATGCTGGGCTTGCCCGACCTGCCGCCGCTGGCTCATGCCTGGTCGGGCATCGCCTCGGTCATGCCGGATTTCCTGCCGGCGCTGGCCGATATCGCACCCGGCCTGACCGCCGGATTCGCCTGCAACGGGCGCGGGATCGCGATGACGATCCGGCTGGGCAGGGAGCTGGCGCAATGGGCGCAAGGCGCTCCTCTGGCCGATCTTTCGGTGCCAAGCCGCAAGATTTCCCCCATCGTGCTGCACGGCCTGATGCAACACGCGCCGCAGGCGCTGCTGCCGGTTTCGATCCTGCGCGACCGGCTGGACGACCGGAAGCCCTGAGCGCCCGGCAGGATTGCCGGCCGATGGGCGCGCCCACCCCATAGCGGTGAAATAGTCAAGATATTGTAATACCACACATTTTCTTGAGTCGCGGCGAAGGAATCGGATCCTTTTAGTCTCTTTCTATGTTTGACAGCCCCCACCGCTTACGGGCGGTTAAGACCGACGATGTTCTCTGGATGCGGGTGTGACCGGGGAGATTTCCCCGAAACGGGTGACCAGGGGAAAGGGTGTACCATGGCAATTGCATGGGGCTGGGGTCGGGCTGTTCGTTCGATGGCACGGGGGATATCAGCAGGTCTGACCCTTGGCGCGCTGCTTCTGCCGGCGCTGACCGCGCAGGTGGCGCAGGCGGCCGGGGGGAACCAGATCGTCGTAATCTCGAACGATCGCGGCGGGCTGATCGGGCAGCGCAGCAAGGAAGTGCGCGCCCTGCGTGACGGTGGCCAGGTGGTCGAGTTGCGGGGCAAGTGCATTTCGGCATGCACCATGTACCTCGCCCTGCCCAACGCCTGCGTGTCACGGTCGGCGGTGTTCGGCTTTCACGGGCCAAGCTGGTATGGTCGCCCCCTGTCGGAGGCAGAGTTCGAGCACTGGTCGCAACTGATGGCAAACCATTACCGTGAGCCGTTGCGCAGCTGGTATCTGAAGACCGCCCGCTATCGGATCAACGGTTACTACACCCTCAGCGGGGCAGAGCTTGTCAGGATGGGCTATGCGCCATGCTGAGGCCCTGACCCAGGTCGGCGTGGCGTGATCGCGGGCCGCCCCCGGTCCTGTCGGCAGGGTGGGAAGACCGGGGCTTGCCAGTCGAAATGCATGGTGGCGGACGGCGTCACCGATGGAACACCGGCGAACCGGCTGCCAGCCGCCCGGTCAAACCGGCAAATGCACCCTGCGGCTGGTCGAAGGCAAAACGATGATGTAGAAGGGTAGGAGTAGTCCGTCAGCTGATCGGCGTGATCCCTGGTCGGGGCGGTGCAGGATTCTTTCTTCAGAGGGTGCGCCAATGTCGAAATCGGAAATCGCTCTTGCCGCCGGCTTGGTCCTGGCCGTCGCATCGCCGGCCATGGCAGAACGGCTCAGTAAGGAACAGTTGATCGCACTGGCCATCGAACGCGAGACTTGCGGCAAGGATCTCAGCCCGATCGACGCCTATTACCAGTCGGATACCGTCATCCTCGTGACTTGCGGCGAGGCGACCGGCTTCGTTCCGCTGGCCGGCGGGCTTGGCCTGGGCGCGGGGGCGGTCGCCGGGGTTGCCGGACTTGCCCTTGTGGCAGGTGGCGGCGGTGACGCCACGGCGGTTACCACGACCGCGTCGACGAACTGAGCGCGGCGGGCAATGCCCCAATCGGTTGCCGGGACACCGGCCCGCCGGATGTTGTGAACCATGTCAGTGATTCGTCGCCTGTTCCGTTCGTACCCCCGGCCTGCGCGCCGCCCGGAGCCTGTCTTACCGGCGCCGCTCCCGGATGAATGCCTGCTTGCCGTCGGCGATATCCACGGTCGACTGGACCTGCTTGACCGCCTGCTGGCGTTTCGGAAGACCCATTTCCCGCTGTCGCGCCTGATCGTGCTTGGAGACATGATCGACCGCGGCCCGCACAGTGCAGGGGTGCTGGACCGGTTGCAATCGGAAGATCCGGCAAACGCGGTCTGCATCCTGGGCAACCACGAACAGATGCTGCTTGATGCACTGGACGATCCGGCCCGGCTGGCGCTGTCCTGGCTGCGCGCCGGCGGATTGGAGACGGCATGGAGCTACGGTCTGACCACCATGCCACGCGACGCGGCGGATGCTGAGCGATTTGCCGCCGACCTGCGACAGGCGATCGGCGCGGGCACGGTCGACTGGCTCCGGTCCTTGCCGCTATCGTGGCGCAGCGGCAATCTGGTGGCTGTTCACGCGGCTCTTGACCCGGCGCTGCCACCAGAACTTCAGACCGCCGAGACGATGCTTTGGGGCCGCCCCGCAAAAGGCGCAATGCCCAGGCCGGACGGCCTTTGGGTCGCGCACGGACATACCATCGTCGACCGGGCCTTCTGCCAGCAGGGGCGAATTGCGCTGGACACCGGGGCCTATGCAACCGGACGGCTGAGTTATGCTCTGATCGATCCAGGGCGGCCGATTCCGGACCGGGTGATGATCGGCATCGTGCCAGACCCGGCGTGACGGAAAGGTTTGTCATGGCTCCGGCGAGTCTGTAGGACTCCTCGGGTTTGGTAGCTTGCGGATTCTGCGGGGCGAGGCATATGGCGCGGCTGGAGAGAACCCTGTTCCGGATGGCGGGGGTTGGCGCCTTGGCCACCTTTTGTCATGGTGCAGGCCTGCCGGCGCTGGCCGAGGATGCGGGCGCGCAGCCGGGGCTGTCGTTCTATGGCGTGCCCGGCTATGTCGACATGCCTTCGGCCTTCGTGCTTCCTGACGGCACCTTTGCCTTCTCCGGCAACGCGACAGTGGGAGATGTCCGGCGCGGGACCATGGTCTTCCAGATCACCCCGCGGCTGACGGGGGTATTTCGCTATTCCTATCTGAAAGACTTTCTCTCGAACGGAGACTCGCTTTACGACCGTAGCTTCGATCTGCGATATCAGGCGATTTCGGAAGATATCGGTGGCTGGCGTCCGGCGGTCGCGATCGGGCTGCAGGATTTCGGCGGCACGGGAATTTTCGGCGCCGAGTATGTCGTGGCCTCTAAGCACTTCGGGCGGGCAGTCACCGCCTCTGCCGGGATCGGTTGGGGAAGGTTCGGATCCTACAACGGCTTCACGAACCCACTTTCGATTTTCAGCGACAAGTTCAAGGATCGACCCGGCTTCAGCGGCATCGAGGACACCGGGCAGATCGGTTTCGACCGGTTCTTCCGCGGCGACGCGGCGGTGTTTCTGGGCGTCGATTGGCAGGCAACCGATCGCTTGCGGCTTTCACTGGAGTATTCCTCCGACGCGATGACCGAAGAAGTTGCGCGGATGGGGTTCGAGCATCGCACTCCGATCAACGTCGAGTTGGAATACACCTTCCGCAACGGTGGCCGGCTTGGGTTTGCGGTGCTGAACGGCTCCACTGCTGCGCTAAGCTACAGCATCACCCTTGATCCCGGCCGCCCGGCTGCGCCCTCGGGGCGTGAACCGGCGCCGCCGCCGGTCATGACCGGCTCTGCCGAGGCGGCGGCCAGTTGGGGGCTGGTTCCGGACCAGGGCAGACGGGCCGGCCTGGAAGCGGCACTGAAGGACCAGGGCATCGCCCTGGATGGCCTGCATCTTGACGGCAACACGGCTACCGTGGCGGTGACCAACCTGCGCTGGTCGGCCTCGGCCCAGTTCTGGGGGCGCACGGCCCGCGTTCTCAGCGCCGAATTGCCGGCTGGCGTTACGACCTTCCGCATCCGCAGCCACATCCGCGGCATGCCGGTGAAGGAGGTGGTCCTGACCCGGCAGGATCTGGAAGAGCTGGAATACGCACCGGATGGCGCATGGCAAGCCTATGTGCGCGCCGATATCCAGGATGCCGCCGGCTTGCCGGACCCGCGGCTGGCGCCGGAAAGCGCGCTGGACTTCAAGCTGCGGCCCTATCTGGACCCGGCGTTGTTCGACCCCGACAACCCGCTGCGTCTTGACGTGGGCGCCGAACTGCGGGGCGAATGGTCGCCGCTGCGCGGTTTCTATGTCACGGGGGCAATCAAGCAGAAGGTGTTCGGAAACCTCGACCAATCGACGCGGCTGTCGGATTCCGTCCTGCCGCATGTCCGGTCGGATGCGCCCCTTTATGCCAAGCACAGCGGGCCTTCGATCCCTTATCTGACAGCCGAATACTTCATGCGGCCCGCCCCGGACGTATATGGCCGGCTGAGTTTTGGCCTGCTGGAGCCGATGTTCGGCGGCGTCTCGGGCGAGGTTCTGTGGGCACCGCAGGGCAAACGCTATGCGCTGGGGCTGGAGTTGAACTATGCCGTCCAGCGCGATTTCGACGGATACGGGTTCCAGGACTACAACATCGCGACCGGCCATCTGTCGGGCTATCTGGATTTCGGCGGCGGGTTCAAAGGCCAGGTCGATGTGGGCCGCTTTCTGGCCGGCGACTGGGGCACGACGGTCACGATGACGCGCCGGTTCGGCAACGGCTTTGAAGTCGGCGCCTTCTTTACCATCACCAATGTCAGCTTCGAGGATTTCGGCGAAGGCTCGTTCGACAAGGGCATCACGATCAGCCTGCCCCTGACCTGGGTGACGGGCCAACCGACGAAGGATCGCGGCGGCTATACCATCCGGCCGATCCAGCGTGACGGCGGGGCGCGGCTGTCGGTGCGCAACCGGCTCTACGGCCTGGTGCGGGACGAGGCCGACGCAGCCAACGGCGATCGCTGGGCAAGGTTCTGGCGATGAGTGGCCGGCTGCGCCTTGTGTCGCTTGTTGCCCTGCTGACGCTGGGCGCCTGCGGCAGCGACCTTTCGGGAAAAGCCCTTCAGCGCATTGCCGGGGCGCCTCCAGGCGTCGATCCGCCAGAGATGCAGCGGCTGACCGCGGCCGATGCCCCGATCCTGATCGTTCGCCTGCTGGACCGCGGGCAGGCGTCCTCGCTGCGCAAGGCGGGGCAGCGCGACGGCGTGATTTCCTGGCGTGCGCTGGACAATGTGCGGCTTTACACGCGCGACGGGATGATCGTCGCCACACGCGGGCTGTCGTTCGATCTGATGACCTCCGATACCGGGGACGCGGCATCGCTGATCGCCTCGGGCCGGGACGGGCAGGTCGTGCGGGTCCTTCGCCTGATGGACGGCGAGGATCGGCTGGAAATCCGCTCCTATTTCTGTGACATCATCCCGGTCGGACCGGAACAGATTCGCACGGGCGAGCGAGAGCGGACCATGACCCTGCGCGTCGATGAAACCTGTTCCAACCCGCGCGGCGACATCTCGAACCGATACTGGGTTCTGGGGGGCCGTATCCTGCAGGCTGAACAGACCTTCAGCCCCGAAATCGGCCGCGTTCAGATCCTGTTGCTGCCATGACATCTGCGGAGACCCCATGCGCCATCTGACCCTCTTCGGACTTCTCGTCTTTCTTGCAGGATGCGGTGTGGTCTATCAGTCCACGTCGATCCGCGAAGGTGTCGTCGACGGGGCCAAGGTGCGGGTGATCGACGTGACGCCGGAAACCGTTCTGGCGGCCAATCGGCAGGCCTACAGCCCGCGGACCTTGCCGGCCGCCTTCGGCACCACCGCCGGCACCTATGGGTCTGGCATGGGGCAGGGCGCGCTGCCCGAGCCGGCCTATGAACCCGAGGTCCGGCCGGCCCGCGCGGAAACCCGCCTGCCGCCGTCACCGCCGCCGCAGGCCTACCGGATCGGGGTCGGCGATGTCGTGCTTCTGGCCACGAAATCGGCCGGCAACTCGACGGCCGAGCTGACCGGGCTTCTGGCCGCTGAGAATCGCCGGAAAGGCTATACAGTTCAAGATGATGGCTCGATCTCGATTCCCGATGTCGGGCGGGTGCGGATCGCCGACATGACCCTGGAAGAGGCCGAAGCGGTGATCTTCCAGCGCCTGGTCGCGGTGCAGATCGACCCGTCGTTCAGCCTGGAAGTGGCGGAATTCAACGCCCGCCGGGTGTCGATCGGCGGGGCGGTAGTGAAGCCGGGTGTGGCCCCCATTTCCCTGACGGCGCTGACGCTTGATGCGGCGCTGGCCGCGGTGGGCGGGGTTCAGACGGCGGATCGCGCCTCTGCCGTGATCCGCATCTACCGCGACGGCACGTTGTATCAGGTGCCGGTCGAGGAATTCCTGCGCAAGCCCGACTATCAGAAGATCCGCCTGATCGACGGCGATTCGGTCTTTGTCGATACCGAATACGACCTGCAGAAGGCCGAGGCCTATTTCGAAGAGCAGATCCGCCTGTCCGAGTTCCGCCAAAGCAGCCGGTCGGCCGCGATAAGCGCCTTGTCGCTGGAAGTTGATCTGCGCCGCGGGGAACTGGACCAGCAACGCGAGAATTTCGCTGCGCGGGTAGAGTACGGCGCCGAGAAGCGCGACTATGTCTATCTGACCGGCGAGGTCATTCGACCGGGTCGCTGGGCCATGCCCTACGAGCAGTCGGCCACCATTGCCGACGCGCTTTACGACAGTGGCGGCCCTTCGGTGAAGACCGGCAATCCAAGCCAGATCTACGTGCTGCGCGGATCGCCCGACCCGCGGGAATTCGGCGGGATCACAGCCTGGCATCTTGATGCCAGCTCGGCCACCGGGCTGCTGATGGCGACCCGGTTCGAGCTGCGCCCTGACGACGTGATCTTCGTCGCAGAACAGCCGGTCACGCGCTGGAATCGGGTGATCGACCAGATCTCGCCATCCTTGATCGCGGTGCCGCTGGACAACGCGACGACGAACTGACACGGCCGGATGCCAGGGCCAGACCACCATCGGGAAGCGGGTGAAAGATGGTACCACGAGCCTTCGGGCCACTGGGCTACCACAAGCTGATCCGTTAACCTTGATTCGCCCAAACCTATGTAAAAGCTTGCTCAACCCAAGGCGAAAATCCGCTTTTGCGACGGATCGTGGGTTGACTCCACACCACCACCTCCTTCACAACTTTTAGAAGAGTTCTTGATTTTTCTAGCAACGCAAAGATGTATCTAAGGCTCTGCACGATCGCTTACTTGTCGACGCGATGTTGGCGTTGGGGGCCTTGGAATGTTTGAAGTCAACGAAAGCCCCATCGCCTATGGGGCCGCAGGCGCAAGCGAGTCATCCGACGTCCGCGCCGGGTTTTCAGACGGAAGTCGGCGGGATGTCTCACCTCGTTTGAGCAGCAATTACTGTCGATTTGGTAAACGCACGCTGGATGTTCTTCTCGTACTCATGTCAGCGCCGGTGGCCCTGGTTCTCATGCTTGCCTTCGCCATAGCGGTAGGCTTTTCGGGCGGGAAGCCGTTCTACAGTCAGGATCGGGTCGGCAAGGGTGGCCGGACCTTCCGCATGTGGAAGATCCGGTCGATGGTTGCCGATGCGGATGCGGTGCTGAAGGACTATCTCGGCCGAAACCCTGACAAAGCCGAGGAATGGACCCACAAGCAGAAGCTGGATCAGGACCCGCGCGTGACGGCCTTGGGGCGTTTCATCCGCCGCACCTCGATCGACGAGGTGCCGCAGCTCTGGAACGTCCTGCGCGGCGACATGAGCCTGGTTGGCCCAAGGCCGATGATGGTGAACCAGCGCGATCTGTATCCGGGAAGCGCCTATTTCCACCTGCGCCCCGGGCTGACCGGGCTTTGGCAGATTTCCGGGCGCAACGATGTTTCTTTCAAAAGCCGGGCGCAGTTCGATTCCGACTACGGGAGCAGTCTCTCTCTTCGAGAAGATATCCGGATCATTCTGGAAACCGTGCGAGTTGTGTGCCGGGCAACCGGCAAGTGACGTTCCAACCGCAAAGAGGAAGGATAGATGGATACCGATCCTCGCCTATGCCGACATTTCTGTCTTGGCAATCTTGCGCAAGTTGGTCGAGCAACGGAAATCCGGTGTCAGATCGCCGTTGTTCCTGGCAATCGGCTATCTTCTTTGCCTCGCTCGGCCCGCAACAGTGTTGGTTTTCGCTTCATTCAATCAACTCAATTCGCCACGCCTGATGGGCTTGCGAGGCGGCATGAGCACTTCCAAGCCCCCGGACTATTCATGACACCCGCGAGCGTCCTGTCTCCTTCTGCGAGCACCGCACCCCCGAGTGATGAAGCAAAGGAAATCCAATCGTGAAACTCCTAATCCTCGGCATTAACTTCACGCCAGAAATCATCTCGACCGCCGTCTACACGACGGGACTAGCCGAAGCGATGGTGCGGAGGAATGCCGATGTCGAAGTAGTTACCGCACAACCCTATTTTCCGGGGTGGAAGGTCTTTTCCGGGCACCCCCGCTTTGGGTGGACGCGGCGCAAATTGGCTTCGGGGGTGAAGGTCGTACACTGCCCGCATTACGTGCCTGCCAAGCCTACCGGCGCTAGGCGCATTCTTCATCACGCCAGCTTTGCACTGTCGGCCCTTCCGGTGCTGATCTGGAAGGGGCTGCGGTTTCGGCCCGATCTGGTTCTGATCATCGCCCCGGCGCTGTTGGCCGCCCCTTCGGGTGGATTACAGCCAGAGCCTGCGGTGCCAAGGCTTGGCTTCATATCCAGGATTTTGAGGTCGAGGCCGCCATGGCCACTGGACTCTTGCGCGAAAGGGTCCTGGCCGGGCGGCTGGCGAAACGCTTTGACCGATGGATCCACCACCGGTTCGACCGCGTCAGCACGATCTCAGACCCGATGCTGGCCAAGCTGAAGGCAAAGGGCATTCCCGAAGACCGCATCTTCGATCTGCGCAACTGGGCCGATCTTTCGGCGATTCGGCCCATGCCGGAAGGCAGCTCTCCCTACCACGCGAGCTTTGGGATTCCGACGCGCCATGTCGCGCTTTATTCAGGCAACATCGCCAACAAGCAGGGGCTGGAGATTCTGCCCCAGGTCGCGCAGCGCCTGGCGCATCGCGATGATCTGACTTTCGTGGTCTGCGGCGAGGGCTCATTCCTGAAGGGCCTGCGTCGGCTGGCCGCAGGGGCGCCGAACATCGTCTTCCATCCGCTTCAGCCGGTGGAAAGGCTGGGCGACCTGATGGGATTGGCCACGCTTCACCTGCTGCCGCAGATTGCAGGCGTGGCCGATCTTGTGCTGCCTTCGAAGCTGACCAACATGCTGGCTTCCGGGCGGCCTGTCGTTGCCACGGCCGAAGCTTCGACATCGCTTGCCAAGGCGGTCAAGGGCTGCGGGGAGGCCACGGCGCCGGGCGATGCAGCCGCCATGGCAGAGGCGATCGAACGCTTGCTGGAAAATGCCGATCTGCGGGCGTCGCAGGGCCAGGCCGCGCGGCAGCGGGCGCTTGACCAGCTGGATTCGGGGCGCATCCTGCAGGCCTTCCATGCCGAAGCACTGCAGTTGACCGGTGCCTTCCCCGCAGAGGTGAAGACATCACACCGAAGGATCATACAGCATTGAAAGCTGCCGCGTGAAGAGTGCCCTCATCACCGGGATCACGGGGCAGGACGGATCATACCTGTCCGAGTTCCTTCTCGCCAAGGGATACGAGGTTCATGGCATCAAGCGGCGCGCCTCGTTGTTCAATACGGCGCGGATTGATCACATCTACGAAGACCCGCACGTCGACAATGCGCGGTTCCGCCTGCACTATGGAGATCTGACCGACACGTCGAACCTGACGCGCATCCTGCAAGAGGTTCAGCCGGACGAGGTCTACAACCTCGGCGCGCAAAGCCATGTCGCGGTCAGCTTCGAGGCCCCGGAATACACCGCCGATGTCGACGCCACCGGCACGCTGCGGCTGTTGGAGGCGATCCGCTTTCTCGGGATGGAACAGAGGACCCGGTTCTATCAGGCCTCCACATCCGAACTGTACGGGCTGGTGCAGGAAGTCCCCCAGCGCGAGACCACGCCTTTCCACCCCCGCAGCCCCTATGCGGTGGCCAAGCTTTACGCCTACTGGATCACGGTGAATTACCGCGAAGCCTATGGGTTCTACGCCTGCAACGGAATCCTCTTCAACCACGAGTCCCCCCGCCGGGGCGAGACCTTCGTGACCCGCAAGATCACCCGTGGCCTGGCCAATATCGCCACCGGGCTGGAGCCCTGTCTCTACATGGGCAACATCGACAGCCGGCGCGACTGGGGCCACGCAAAGGACTATGTCCGGATGCAGTGGATGATGCTGCAGCAGGATGCGCCCGATGACTTCGTGATCGCAACCGGCAAGCAGTATTCGGTGCGCGAGTTCATCGTCTGGAGTGCCGCCGAACTGGGCCTGACGCTGGAGTTTTCCGGCTCCGGTCTGGCCGAGATTGCCACCGTTAGCGCCGTCGAGGGCGACAAGGCACCGGCCCTGAAGCCGGGGGTTGTAGTGATGCGCATTGACCCGCGCTATTTCCGTCCCGCCGAGGTGGACACGCTGTTGGGCGATCCGTCGAAAGCGCGGCAGAAGCTGGGCTGGGTGCCCGAGATCAGCGCGCAGGACATGTGCGCCGAGATGGTCGCCGAAGACCTGAAAGCGGCGCAGCGCATGAAGCTGCTGAAAGCACACGGTCTGGAGCTACCTGTCAGTCTGGAGGGGTAGATTGCCGATATCGGCGCCCGAAAACGAAAAGCACCGCAGATGAACCGGAACGCCGAGGCCGAAGAGCCAAGCATCGACCGGACTACCTGCCAGGACGACTCCCTGAATGCGTCACATGGCCTTCTGGTTCCGGCGCGTGACGAGGTGATCGCACGTGAACGCGACGCTTGAAGTGGCGCGGCCCCGGTCGTCCCTCAGTCGTGCCGAGCGTCCTTCGGTCTTGTCGTGTTTCCTATGGTCTGACAGCAAGTAGCCCAAAGCTCTGAAGTTGCCGTCGATACCTGGGATCGGGTGATATCGACTGGGATTCGACGAATGACGCGCTCAAATCGAGGCCGGCTTCGATGCGCTACAGCCGTCCGCGGGGATGCGCAGCGCGCCAGCAGCGAGGTTTGAAGCCTTTTCAACGGGGTTCGAACGCCCCCTTCAAGGACGGATGCCAACTCCGATCAGGGCATTGCGCGCGGATCGGGGCGGGTTTTTCGTGCGCGTTCGGTGGCCGATTTCAGTTGGCCACAGGCGGCCATGATATCCTCGCCGCGCGGGGTGCGGATCGGGCTGGCGTAGCCGGCCTTGTAGATGATGTCTGCAAAGGCTTCGATCCGCTCCCAGTCCGACCTTTCGTAAGGCGAGCCGGGCCATTCGTTGAATGGAATCAGGTTGATCTTGGCCGGGATGCCCGCGATCAGCTTGACCAACCGCCGCGCGTCGGCGTCTGAATCATTCACGCCCTTCAGCATGACGTATTCAAAGGTGATCCGCTCGCTGTTCGACAGCCGCGGATACTCGCGCAGCGTGTCCAGCAGGGCCTTGATGTTCCAGCGCTTGTTGATCGGCACCAGTTGGTCGCGCACCTCATCTGTCGTCGCATGGAACGAAATCGCCAACTGGCAGCCGATCTCGGTCGCGCAGCGGGCAATCTCGGGCACCACGCCCGAGGTCGAAAGGGTAATCCGGCGGCGGCCCAGGGCGATGCCTTCGCCATCCATCACGATGCCCATGGCGTCGCGGACGGCGTCGAAGTTGTACAAGGGCTCGCCCATGCCCATCAGGACGACGTTCGACACCAGCCGATCCGCGCCCGCACCTTCGCCCGGCTCCGGCCATTCGCCCAGATCGTCGCGCGCCAGCATGACCTGGCCGACGATTTCGCCTGCCGTCAGGTTGCGGACCAGTTTCTGCGTGCCGGTATGACAGAACGAACAGGTCAGCGTGCAACCGACCTGGCTGGAGATGCACAGGGTCCCGCGCCCCTCTTCGGGAATATAAACCACCTCGACCTCATGCCCGCCCGCGATGCGGACGAGGTATTTCCGGGTGCCGTCGGCCGAGATCTGGCGGCTGACCAGCTCCGGCAGGACGATCTCGAACCGATCCGCCAGAAGGGCGCGATAGTCCTTGGCCAGGTTCGTCATCCTGGCGAAATCGCGGACGCCCCAGTAGTAGACCCATTGCCAGATCTGCCCGACCCGCATTTTCGCCTGCTTTTCCGGCGTACCGGCCGCGATCAGCGCATCGCGCAATTGCGGGCGCGTCAGGCCGACAAGGTTGATGCGGACACCCTCGGGCAGCTTGCGCGGAATCGTCAGCACGTCTTGCGTGATCGGGGCGGTCATGGTGGCAGATCTTTCGGTTGAAGCCTTGTCACAGGCGATCTGGCGAAGTGTCAGGATGGCGATATAGGCCATTTCGCGCAAAAGCGAAAGCGCCCCGCGGAACGGGGCGCACGCAGCCGTGACGCCCGCCTATTTGCAGCGCAGCCCGGCGTCTTCCATAGCGGCGGTGAAGCCGCGCAGGGAAAAGGTGTCCTTGGTCTGCGTGCCCTTGCCCGACCGCGCGGTCAGCGTGGCGGTCGTACCCGCCTTCAGCGCCTTCAGCAGCGCTGCATCGTCGCCCGCGCTGCCCGGCCAGGCCCATTCGCCATCGGTGAACAGCTGGAAAGCGTTGCCATCGACGCTCACGTCAACAGTCGAGCCGCCCGCAAACGGGTAGCCGCCGGTAAAGCTGATCTCGCCCGGCTTGCCGGGGCGGAAGGTGACGAACAGAAGGATGTCGCCGCGGCGCACCGAGACGGGCTGGCCGTCGCGGCTGTTCACCGTTTCCTTCGGTTTCGAGACGCCCCAGCATTCCTTGGGGCTTTCCTCGGTAAACACGTTCCAATCCGTCATCGTGGCGACGCGGTTGGTCGATTCCTGAGCCTGCGCCACGGTGGCCGCCAAGGCGATTGCTGCGGCGCCAAGCGCGCGGCGAAGGGTGGAAGTCATCTCTGACGCAGCCTCCAAGCTGTCTTTTGCCTCTGTCTCCCACGCCGCACGGCCTTTGGCCTTTTTGGTCTGGCGGGGGCTGTCTGAACCCGATACCGCATGTTTACGCAAAAATGCCAATGCGCGAAAGCCCCCAAGGCTGTAAACGGGCGTAAAATCGCACATCTGTGACCGGAGGGGATGATGGCTGAGGTGAACCAGGGTGCTGTGCCGATGGCCGAACTGTGGCGCGGCGGGGTGCTGGAGAGCACGCATCTGGGCCATGCGGTGATCTGCGATGCCGGCGGCGTGGTCGAAGCCTGGGGCAACCCTGCGGCGGTGATCTTCCCGCGATCCTCGTGCAAGATGATCCAGGCCTTGCCACTGCTGGAGACCGGGGCGGCGACGGCGAGGAGGCTGACTGACGCGCATCTGGCGCTGTCTTGCGCCAGCCATCAGGGCGCGCATCTGCATGTCGACATGGCCGGGCGCTGGCTGGCCGGCCTGGGGCTGGCTGAGGCCGATCTGCGCTGCGGCGCGCACGAACCCTTTGACCGCGACGAACGCGACCGGCTGATCCGTGCCTATGAGGCGCCCTGCCAGCTGCACAACAACTGCTCGGGCAAGCATTCGGGGTTTCTGACCGTGACCCAGCACCTGAAGGCGGGGCCGGAGTATGTGGAACTGGACCATCCCCTGCAAAAGGCGATCCGGGCTGCCACCGAAGAGGTGACGGGCGAGACGGTGGCAGGTTGGGGCTTCGACGGCTGCTCGGCGCCAAATTTTGCCATGTCGCTGGGCGGCTTGGCGCGCGCGATGGCCGTCTTTGCCAATGCGCGCGAAACCGGGGGGGCGCGGCAGGCGGCGATGCATCGGCTGACCCGCGCGATGGGCGCGCACCCGGAGCTGGTCGCCGGAGAGGGCCGCGCCTGCACCGAGCTGATGCGGGCGATGGGTGGCCGGGTGGCGATCAAGACCGGGGCCGAGGCGGTGTTCGTGGCGATCCTGCCGGAAAAGGGCCTGGGCATCGCGCTGAAGGTGTTGGACGGCGCCACCCGCGCGTCCGAGGCGGCGATTGCGCATCTTCTGGTGCGGGCGGGCGTGCTAGAGGCCGGGCATCCGGCCACGATCAAGCGGCTGAACCCGGTGCAGAAGAACTGCCGCGGTATCGAGACCGGCGAGATTCGCGTGGCGCCCGGCTTTGCCTGAGGCACGCACGGCACGCTTGATTTGACGAGGCAAGCACGGCAAGCTTCGGCCCATGAACATGGAAGCGCCCGTTCCCATTCCTCTGGGTGAACGCTTGCCCGAGCAGGTGGTCTTCGACCGGCGGGAGTTGTCTGCGATCCTGCGGCTGTATGGTCAGATGGTCGCCGCGGGCGAATGGCGCGATTACGGCATGTCCTTCGGCCACGAGGCGGCGGTGTTCGCGGTGTTTCGCCGGACCGCCGAGGTGCCTTTGTACCGGATCGAAAAGCGGCCGAAGCTGCGAGGCAGGCAGGGTATGTTTGCCGTAGTCGGGGCCGGCGGGCAGGTTCTGCGGCGCGGGCACGAGTTGGCGGCGGTGCTCAAGGTGCTGGAGAGCAAACTGATCCGTGCGGTGGGCTGAGGCGACGGCGGCGGGGGCCTGCCCCCGCACCCCCGGAGTATTTGTGCCAAGATGAAGGGGCTTCAGCCTTGCGGTCTGCGTCGCGCGATGACCGGGCCTTCGCCCTGGGCTTCGATGCGGGTGATGGCGTCCGGCAGCCCTTCGTATGCGACGGACATGGTCTTGCCATTGGCATGGATGATCTGGTCGGGGGTGGTCAGCAGGGCGACGTGGCCTTTCCAGAAGATCAGGTCGCCGCGTTGCCGAGGGGCGCCGTCCGGGATGGGCTGGCCAATCGTTTGCTGCAGGTCGCTGTCGCCGGGGCAGGGGATACCGGCGGCCAGGAGGGCGGCTTGCACCAGGCCGGAACAATCGATCCCGGCGACTGTGTTGCCGCCCCACAGGTAGGGGCGTGCAGCAGCAGTTCCGCCACTGCGACCGGGTCTTCGGCAGGGACGCCAAGCGGGGCAAGATGCGCGGCGGGGACGAAGCCCTGCGGGGTGATCGCCCATTTGCCCTCCTGCCCGGTCACGGTGACGCGGGCGTTGAGGTAAAGCGCGTGGTGTTCCGGGGCCTGCGCCTTGGGTCCGGAGTAGAGATGCGTCGCGGGTGTGGCGATGCGGTGGGTGGGGGTTGTGGCGGGGCCAAGCGCCGCCTCATCGACCCAGCCGCAAAAGCCGTCCTTCGCGGCCATCACGAAGGCATGGCTCTGGTCGCGGTCGATCACCGTCACCGCATCGCCGTAGAGCAATTGGCGGTCGCGCGGGCCGTTCGGGCGAGTCAGCAGATCGGACAGCGGTCGGGTGATTGTCGCCGCTTCGCCCTTGGTCAGGGGCGCATCTATGCCGCCTTGCAGCGAGACATGGGCAATGCGACCGGAGAACGGGGTCAGGCGGCGGTCCATCTACAGACCCAGAATGGCAGGCAAGGCACCCAGAATGGCGCGGGCGCCCTGGCCTGCGCCGCCCTTTGGCCGCGCCGGGGCATCGCTGGGCGCGTGCCCGTAGATGTCGAAATGCAGGTAGCGCGGATGGTCGGCAAAGCGGCGCAGGAACAACGCTGCGGTGATAGAGCCGGCAAAGCCGAAGCCCGGCGCATTGTCGAGATCGGCTATGCCCGGCTCGATCACCGGGTCATAGGCATCGTGGAAGGGCATCCGCCAGACCGGGTCGAAGCCCGCCTTCGCGCCCGCCTCGAGCGCCTGGGCCATGGCCTCGTCGTCGGTGTAGTAGGGGGCGAGGTCGGGGCCGACGGCCACCCGGGCAGCACCCGTCAGCGTGGCCATCGAGACCAGCGCCTCGCAGCCGTCCTCGCAGGCCAAGGTCAGGGCATCGGCCAGGACCAGCCGGCCCTCGGCGTCGGTGTCATTCACCTCGACCGTTAGGCCCTTGCGGCTGGTCAGGATATCCTTCGGCTTCAAGGCGTTGCCCGAGATCACGTTCTCCACCGCCGGGATCAGGACGCGCAACCGCAAGGGCAGCCGCAATGCCATGATCATTTGCGCCAGACCCAACACGGTGGCCGCCCCGCCCATGTCCTTTTTCATCAGGTTCATGCCGGAGGAGGGCTTGAGGTTCAGCCCGCCGGTGTCGAAGCAGACGCCCTTGCCGACCAGCACCAGCCTAGGCCCCTTGTCGCCCCAGGCAAAGTCGATCAGCCGGGGCGCGCGCGGGCTGGCGCGGCCGACGGCATGGATCATCGGCAGGTTCCGCGCCAGCAGATCGTCGCCGGTGATGACCGCGATTTTCGCGCCATGGGTGGTGGCCAGATCGCGCGCGGCCTGTTCCAGTTCGGCCGGGCCCATGTCTTGCGCCGGCGTATTGATCAGGTCGCGCGTCAGGAATTCGCCCGTGGCCATTGCGGCAAGCTGGGCAGCGTTGACGCCGTCAGGCGCCTTCAGCCGGGCAATGGCCTTGTCGGGCTTGCCGGGGCGATAGCGGTCGAAGCGATAGGCAGCGAGCAGTGCTGCCAAAGCCGCTTCCGTCGCCAGGTCCGCAGAAAGCGCACCCTCCAGATGCCAGTCGCCCGCAGGCAGGGCGGCGATCGCCTTGGCGATGCCGAACCGGGTGCGGCGGCGGATCTTGTCGGTGCCAAGCCCGGCAACCGCGCCGCTGATCCCGTCCGGTCCGGGCAAGAGCCGAAGGTCGCCCAGGCCGGCCTCAAACCCGCTTGCGCGCAGCCAGGCGGCCTGGGGCGAGGCAGCAAGAAATTCGTCCAGCCCGTCGGGTTCCACGACATGCAGCGGAAGTGAGGCGGCGGCGGAGTCGGCAAAGGCGGGGATCATGGCTTGCGGGTCCGGTCAGGAAAGGCTTCCTGCGACCCTAGCGCAGCCCGCCCGCGCCGCAAGCCCCGTCATCAGCCGGAAAGGTCGGCGAAATCCTTGTCGCTGGCCAGCGAGCGTTCGGCCACCCGCAAGAGCCGCGCCCAGACAGCAGAAAAGGCAGTGCTGTCGCAGCGTTCCAGGCAGGCGCGGGCATCCTGGCTGACCTGGCCAAGGCTGATCATCCCCAGGTTCTCGGCCATCCGCTGCAGCCGTTTCAACTGTCGCGCCAGATCGGCCAGCTGCTGGCCCTTCACCTGTGCGGCCAGCCCCGCCATAGCCAGCGCCAATTCGCCCAATGCCCGTGTCACCATCTGTTCGGCTGCCGAAGTGCCGAGGTTGCGGTAGATCACCGCGATCGCCTCGCCGTCCTGGCGAACCCGTTCGCGAGGACGCAGAACCATTACGTTTTCCATGATCTTTCCCACACTGATCGTCTTTACACCCAAGGCCATCATGGCGGCCCGTGCTTTATGCTTCCTTACGCAAAGGTGGCGGAAAGATATTTTGCCTCTCGAATTTTCTGCGAATGCACCCTAGGTAGCTTTCAGCCTTCGACTCTGGCCACAAAGGATGCCCCATGCAGCACATCCGCCCGTTGCCTGCCTATCTGGTCCAGCGGTTTCACGGCTGGCGCGCCACCACCTATCAGAACAACCGTGCCTGGTACCGCCGCCTTGCCGAAAGCGGCCAGCACCCGCGCGCCATGGTGATTTCGTGCTGCGACAGCCGGGTTCACGTCACCTCGATCTTCGGCGCCGATGAGGGAGAGTTCTTCATCCACCGCAACATCGCCAGCCTTGTGCCGCCGCACAACCCGGACGGCGAATATCATGGCACCTCGGCGACGATCGAATTTGCCGTCACCTCGCTGGGGGTGGCGCATATCGTCGTCCTGGGCCATTCCAACTGCGGCGGCGTCAAGGGCTGCCACGACATGTGCCGCGGCCATGCTCCGGCGCTGGAGGAAAAGACCAGCTTTGTCGGCCGCTGGATGGACATGCTGCGGCCTGGCTTCGACAAGGTGGCGAGCCTGCCCGAAGGCGAAATCCTGCCGGCGCTGGAAAAACAGGCAGTGCTGATCAGCCTGGAAAACCTGATGACCTTTCCCTTCGTGAAAGAAGCGGTCGAGGATGACCGGCTGACCCTGCACGGGTTGTGGACCGACACCGGCGAAGGCGGGCTGGAGGCTTATGACCCGGCCCGCGACGGGTTCTTTCCGGTCTGACCCTGCGGCCCTATCCGGCCGGATCCTGGCCCGGATGGGCGGGCAGGCCGTCGCTCAGGCTGTAGTAGTCGCCCCTTTCGGCGGTGAAGATATGCGCGGTCAGGCGGCCGCCGGTCGGGTTTTCAATCGCCCCCGCCTCGACCGATAAGCTGCCATCCGCCGCGCGGAAGAACAGCGATGTCGCGCAGGTCGGGCAAAAGCCGCGCCGCCCGCCGCCGGGGCTGACGTATTCGGCCAGGTGGCGGGCCTGCCAGCGGATGTCGGGCTCATGCGCGTCGAAGCTGGCCGAGTAGTGCCCCGAGGTCTTGCGGCATTGGCGGCAGTGGCAGGCGGTCACATCGCCCATTGGTCCCGGAAGGGCAAAACGGTTGGCACCGCACAGGCAAGCGCCGCGCAGGGTTTTCGGTGCGTAAGACGGGCGCGGCGGCGGGCCTTCGGGGCTGTAGTAGTCGCCCGCATCCTCGTTGAACCAGCTTTCGCCGATGGTCAGGCCCGTAGACCCGTCGAACGCCCCCCCTGCGATCGAGATGCGGTCCTCTCGCTCCGGCTGCCAGAACAGGAACGCGCCGCAATGGCGGCAAAAGCCGCGGGTGGCGGCAGGGCTGGCGCGATACCAGGCCAGCCCGTCGTCGCGGATCAGTCGGAAAGCGCGGTGCAAGGCGAAGGTCGCCGCCCAGAAATGCCCCGACTGCTTGCGGCATTGCGTGCAATGGCAGGCGATGACATCGCGCGACGGAGCCGCCTCGAATTCCACCGCGCCGCAAAGGCAGGATCCGTGCAGCATCACGCGGCCCCGTGGAAAATCTCGTCCAGCAGGGGCACCAGCCAATCCTCATCCGCCCTGGTGAAGGCTGCGGGGGTGTTGCTGTCCAGGTCCAGCACGCCCAGAAGTTCGTTCTTGCCGTTCAGGACCGGCAGCACCAGTTCCGACCGGGTAGAGGATGAGCAGGCGATATGGTCTGGAAAAGCCTCGACATCCGGCACGTTCTGCACCTTGCCGGTGCGTGCGCAGGCGCCGCAGACCCCGCGTGAAAAGGGGATGACCAGGCAGCCATGCCCGCCCTGATAGGGTCCGATCTTCAGCAATTCCGGCGCCACGACGCGGTAGAATCCGGTCCAGTCCGACAAGGGGTGGCGATGGTGGATCTCGCAAGCCAGCGTCGCCATCAGGGCCACGCTGTCCGTCTCGCCATGGCAGAGCGCCCGGATCGACTTGGTCGCGTCTTCGTAATCCATTCAATACCCCAGTGCGCAGCCATCCTTGCGCGGGTCCGACCCGCCGGTCAGGACGCCGTCCCCGCCGATCAGGATCGCCTGCGATCCGCCCAGGGGCGTTGCGGGAATCGACACCGCATGGCCCATCTGCGCCAGCGCGGCGCGGGTGGTGTCACTGTAGCCGCGCTCCACCTCCATCGCCTCCGGCCCGGCAAAGCTGCGCGGCGCGTCCATCGCGGCCTGCACGTCCAGCCCGTAATCCGCGATATTTGTCAGGAACCGCACATGGCCGCAGGGCTGATAGCCACCGCCCATGACGCCAAAGGGCATGATCACCCGGCCCGCGCGGCGGATCATGCCGGGGATGATGGTGTGCATCGGCCGCTTGCCCCCGGCGGCTTCGTTCGGATGGCCCGCGACCAGCGAGAACCCCGCCCCGCGGTTCTGGAAGTTGATGCCGAAGCGGTCGGAGGCAAGGCCCGAACCGAAGCCCCAGAACAACGAGTAGATCAGCGAAATCGCCATGCGGTCCCTGTCGACCACGGTCAGATAGACGGTGTCGCGGTGGATCGCCCCGTTAGTCCCCCGTGAATCTTTCGGTTACCGGCGCCGGGTCGGGCATGGCGCGGTCGAGGTCGATCAGGGCGGCCAGCCGGTCGGCAGTGGCCCGCGACAGCATGTGGTCCAGACGCGTGGCAGGGTCAGCGATGAACCGGTCGCGCGCGTCATAGGCCAGTTTCGCGGCCTCGGCCTCCAGATGGGCGCGCTGCGGGCCGAAGGGGGGCAGCGCCTTCAGGTCGAAGTGCCGCAGGATGTTCAGCATCAGGATCGCCGTCGCGCCCTGGCCGTTCGGCGGATGCTCCAGCAGTTCCAGATTACCGTAGGCGCCGGCAATGGGTTGCGTGTAGTCGCAAGCCGTTGCCGCCAGATCGTCCAGCGTATGCGTGCCGCCCAGCGCGCGAAGCGAGGCGACGATGTCTTCGGCCACCTCGCCTTCGTAGAACCCCTTTCGGCCCTCGCGGGCGATGCGGCGCAGCACTTCGGCCTGGCCGGGGTTGCGGAAAACCTCGCCCATATGCGGGGCACGGCCCTGAAAGCTGTAGACCTCGCGCGCGTGGCCCTGCAGCACCGGCAGGTCATCGGCCCAGTCGAAGGCCACTCTTGCTGCGACCGGGACGCCATCTTCGGCGTGGCGGATCGCCGGGGCAAGGATACGGTCCAGCGGCAGGCATCCGTGATCTTCGTGCAGCCGGCAGAAGGCGTCGATGGCGCCGGGCAGGGTGACGGGGTGGATGCCGTGCAGGGGCATCCTTGCATGGCCGCTGGCGCGCAGGGTTTCGGCCGAAAGCCCGGCTGGTGCGCGGCCCGATCCGTTCAGTCCGATCACGGTATCAGAGCCCGCCGGCTTCAGGAGGACGAAGCAATCGCCACCGATGCCACACATCGGCGGCTCGGCCAGGCCCAGCACAAAGGCGGCGGCAAGGGCTGCATCCACCGCGTTGCCGCCGGCTTTCAGCATGCCGATGGCGGTCACGCTGGCCAGCGGATGCGAGGTAGCCGCCATGCCGTTCAGGGCGTGAACGGGGGACCGTCCGGGAAGGTGGAAATCGCGCATGGGGCCTCCTTGTAGCGGCAAGCCTAATGCGGATCGCGGAAGTGCGGAAGCGGGGACGACAGACATCTGCGGGGGCGGGGGCAGAGTGAGGGGCGGAGTTTTCGGAGATTCCGGTTCAGGCCCCGCAAAAGGTCGGGATCAATACGCTCGCAGAGACTGGTCTTGCTCTGATCGACCTTGGGTCGATTGCCAAGCGGGAAAGGCAGGAAGAACCCCGGCGCCGGGACTGGGTGGGGGCTGTTGATCCCGGCGCCGAGGTGAAGCTTTATGCAGCTACAGGATCGATAAAGGGGGGTGGGCGCGGCGCTTTTAGGGGGAAAAGATGTCCGGATCGCGTCACATTCGCCGAATGCGAAACAATCCCCGGCTCAGCGCCCGGATCGTTCCGCAGGAAGGGAAAACCGCAGCTGGTTTGTCGATCCGCTGCGCCGATAGCTGAGCTGATGGCCCAGGGTCCGAATCAGATGCCAGCCGAAGCCGCCTTCAGGCAGATCGGCCGGATTCGGCAGGCGCCCGGCGGGCAGGGTTTCGCCTGGCATGGCGGCGCCCTCATCCTCGATCCGGCAGTTTAGCACCCCTTCGCCCAGCGCCAGCGACAGGCGGATCGGGCCCGTTCCGGCGGCATAGGCATGTTCGACGATATTGTTCAGAACTTCGGCCAGCACGATCTCGGCCGTGCTGCGGTCATCTACCGACAGAAGGCAAAGCGGCTCCGCCTCCAATGCCCGTTGCAGCCCGTCGCGCACGGAGCGGCTGTCCGAGATCATGTGGAACTGCCACTCGACACGCATTTCGATCAGGCGCGCGCCGTCAACCGGCATTCCGCAGGCCTTCGGCCAGCGCCGGGTGAATCGTGAAGACACTGTCCATCCGGGTCAGTCGGAACACCTTTTCCACCGTCGGAGTCAGCCCCGAAAGCTCCAGCTTGCGATCCGGTGCCAGCAGTTTCATCACCGCGACCACCGCGCCCAGACCCGAGGAATCAAGGAAATGCACCGGGCTGAGGTCCAGGATCACCCTTTCGCAAGGCGTCTGGATCAGATCGCGCATGCGTTCCTTGAACTGGATCGCCCCGGCGGCGTCGATCCGGTCTTCGGCAACGCGGATGACAAGTGTGGTTCCGTTCATCGCGGCTTTCAGTTGCATGGCCATGGCCCTCGTTACGACATCGCGCCGATCCTAGGGCCGAAGGGTTATCAACTGGTAAGTGCGATCCGGAAAACCGGCGTCAGTTGAGCTGAAACTGCAAGGGGTAGCGGCCATCCTCGAAATCGCCGAACAGATCGCCCAGATCGGGGTGGTCGACCGGCTCTCCGGTCTCGTCCGGCACCAGGTTCTGTTCGGACACATAGGCGACATAGTAGCTTTGGTCGTTCTCGGCCAGCAGGTGATAGAATGGCTGGTCCTTCGAGGGACGGCTGTCTTCGGGGATGTTTTCATACCATTCGTCGGTATTGGAAAACATCGCGTCGACATCGAAGACGACACCACGGAACGGGTGCTTGCGGTGCCGAAGCACCTGCCCGATATGATACTTGGCCTGCGTTTTCAGCATAGCGTTGCGTCCCCCAAGGATGGTTAGTAATCCCTTGGGCGCCTGCTTGTCCACCTGACAGGCGGACAGGAAGGGAAACAGTCTGTGGACCTTATTCTCACAGTCCTCAACATCGTGGCACCGGTGGCGGTGCTGGGCATGGTCGGGTTCCTTTGGGTCAAGCTGGGCCACGAATACCGGCTGGAATTCGTGACTCGGCTGGCCATGACGCTGTCGGTGCCGGCGCTGATCTTCACCGCGCTGATGAAGACGAAGATCGAACCGGCGGCGTTGCGTGACCTGACGCTGGCGGCGGTCTTCGGCTATGGCCTTATGACGGTTGTGTTTTTCGCACTCACGCTGATGTTGCGGCTGGACCGGCGGACCTGGCTGGCACCGCTGATCTTCGGCAATACAGGCAATGTGGGCCTGCCACTGGCGCTGTTTGCCTTTGGCCAGACCGGGCTGGACTATGCTGTCGTGGTGTTTGCGGTGATGGCGGTCTGGTCCTTCACCTTCGGGCTGTGGCTGGTGGCGGGCGGCGGCAATCCGCTGCGGGCGGTGAAAGAGCCGATGGTGGGGGCCACGCTCCTGGGCGCGCTGTTCCTGTGGCAGGGCTGGCATACGCCAGAATGGATGACCCGGTCGCTGGACCTTCTGGGCCAGATCGCGATTCCCGTCATGCTTATCACCCTGGGCGTGGCGGTGGCGCGGCTGAAGGCGGGGCATCTGGGCCGCGCCTTCGCACTGTCGGCGCTGCGGGTGGCAGTCTGCACCGGGCTGGCAGCGGCTGTCGGTCTTGGCTTTGGCCTGCCTCCGGTGGCGCTGGGCGTGCTGGTGGTGCAGCTGTCGACGCCGGTCGCTGTGACCTCATACATGATGGCGGTGAAATACGGCGCCGACGCCGATGCGGTCGCCGGAATGGTGATCGCCTCGACGGCCCTTTCGGTGGTCAGCTTGCCGATCACTCTCGCTTTCCTGATCTGACGTCGGGGTTTATGCGGTTTTCCTTGCCCGCCGAATGGGGTAAGGTCGCGGCAAAAGACTAAGGGCACGAGGGGCAGATGGGCAGGTTTCTCCGTGCGTCGGTTCTGTTGCTGCTGCTGGCCGCCTGTGGCGGGGGCAGTCGCCAGTATGCGCCGCCGCGGCAACTGGACGACGCTTGCGCGATCATCCGCGAGCGGCCGCATTATTTGCGGGCGATGCAGGCGACAGAACGCAAATGGGGCGTTCCGGTGCATGTGCAGATGGCGGTGATCCACCAGGAATCCAAGTTCATCGGCAATGCGCAGACGCCTTTCCGCTGGACCCTGGGGGTGATCCCGATGGGGCGGCAAAGCACGGCCTATGGTTACAGCCAGGCGCTGAACGGCACCTGGGAGGAATACCAGAGTACCGCTGGCGGGCGCGGGGCCAAGCGCGACGACATTGGCGACGCAACCGATTTCATGGGCTGGTACTTCGCGGAGTCGAAACGCGGCCTGGGGATCGAGATGGATGATGCCGAGGCGCAGTATCTGGCCTATCACGAAGGTCGGACCGGCTATGCCAACCAGTCCTACCTTGGCAAGCCCTGGCTGGTGGAAGTGGCAGCCAGGGTTGGCGCGCGGTCCGAGATGTATCGCGAACAGCTGGGATATTGCCGGCGCTGAGGCAATGGCGCGTCGTGCGCCTTCGGCTTCTCCTCGCGCGGCCGGCAGCGAAGAGCGGCCGCAGGAAGGTTGACCCGTGCGACGGGCCGGGCTCAGAGTCCGCGTTTGTCCTTTTCCGCGGTGATCGAGAACAACCGCTCGCCCAGCTTGCCGCCCTTCTTCATCTCGCCCAGGATCACCGTGGTCTGCTGGCCAAGGTCATCGGTGATGACCCACTGCCGCAGTTCCACCGGGTCGGCCGAAAAGACCAGTTCGATCGTGCCGTATTCCGGGTTCTCCGGGTCTTGTGCGGTAACGCGGGTGGTGGTGGCATCGGCCTTGTGGCCGACTACCATCTTTGCTTTGCCAAGGTTGACGTTCGCGGCCAGGATCAGGTTCAGCGGCGTGCGCTTCAGCGGGTACTGCTCGGGCGGGACGTTCGATTTTCCATCGAAGATAGCCACTTGCTGGCCACCGGCCAGAACCAGCGCCTTGTCCGGCGGGTTGTATTCGAACCGGACCCGGCCGGGGCGCTTGATGAAGATGCGCCCGGTCGAGACAGAGCCGTCCGCATTCACCTGGGTGAACTCGGCCTCGACCGTGGTCAGGCCGTTCAGATAGCCCGACAGCGTTTTCAACGACAGCTTTTCAGCCAGCGCGGGCGCTGCCAGGGCGGCCAAGGCAAAGGGGGCAAGAAGCACGGTGCGTCTGTTCATGACTCTCATATAGGCCAAGGCGCGGGCGGCGGGAATCCCCGTTGCACACGCCTCGCGGTTTCGTGCCGGGCCGTGAGGGGTGGCCATGGCCGGCACAAGTGCAGCCTCGTGGCGGTTCCTTGTGACTGGCGCCGGCTGCCGGTCCCTGTCTCCGGCGGCCGGGGCCAAACGGTGAATGACGCCGCAGGCAGCATTCCGTCACGGACCCCAAAGGGCCGGCTCCATCCATGGCGCCGGAACGGACAGGTGCCCCTCGGCCAGCGGCGAACGGCCTGCCAGCGTCACGGATTGCCAGGCATCCGCCCATGCCTCGGGAAGGGGATAGGGCGCAATCACCCCCCGCTCGGGTTCAAAGCCGAAACGCCGGTAGTAACCTGGGTCACCAAGCACGAAGACCTGATGGACCCCCCGTCTAGTCATCTGCTCCAGCCCGGCGCGGATCAGCGCGCCACCCAGACCCAGCCGTTGAAGTGATGGCAACACGCCAACCGGCCCCAAAAGGGCACCCGTTCCGTCGCAGCGTTCCACCCCGCAGGGGGTGAAAAGACCATGCGCAACCAGCCCTTCCGCACGATATCCGGCCAGTGACAGCACCCCCTGCCTCTCGTCCAGCAGGGCCAGGACGAGGGGGAGAAGATCTTCGTCCGGGAAGGCCTTTGGGTAAAGCGAGGCGATGCGGATCTTCTCTGACGCGGTTGTTTCGCGGATCGTCAGATCGGCCGTCATTTCCTGCGCCCTTCCCGCCAGTGTCGAAGACCGATGCGAAGGAACTGCGGCGGCACAGGGTTCACCCCCCCCGCCTCCTCAGCCCTTTCGCAACGCTCTTCGGGCCCGAATCTCTGGCCGAGACCCGTTTGGGCCCTGACTAGCGCAGGACCATGCCATCGGGCCATGACATCGTGTAGCCAAGCGTCACGGTCTTCTGTTCGCCGCCCGCCAGGGTGAAATCCCAGGCCAGGATGCCGCGCTGGGCGTCCACGTCGGTTTCGGAGGGGGTCGGACTTGCCTCGACCTCGATCTCAAGGTCGGTCTGTTCGGTATAGGGCACCTGATCCAACAGCCGCACCGGCCAGCTTTCGGTGCCCAGATTTTCCACCGTGATCACCGCCTCTTCCGTCAACTCGTTGGTGGTGGTCAGGATGCCGGTCTCGCCACCCGACCGCACCGGCATGTCGCGCTTGATGCGGATCGCGTCCAGTGCGCCGAAGGCCAGTTCGGTCTCCTCTCCCGCCGCGATCAGGCCAAGCGAGGTACCGCCGACCAGCACGCCCTCGCGGAAGATCAGCGCCTCGCCCGGCAGGATCGGCTCTTCGCCATTGACAAAGCTGGCCATCACGAAGGCCGATGCGTCCCAGCGCGGCACGGCGCGGGCTTCGATCACCGGCGCAAAGGTCACCACGTCCAGCGGCAGCCGCAGATCGGCCACGCCAGAGGCGACATCGACCTTGCGGGGATAGCTGTAGACGACGGTGTCGCCCTCCATCCCGGCGCTGGCGATCATGGCTTCGGCCACAGGCGCCGGCGCCATGGCGGCATCCATCCGAAGCATCCCATCCTCGGCGCCAGCCGTGGGCATCGGCGGCTCTTCGGGGCCAACGCTGCGCAATTCCGGCCACAACGTCGACGGCGCCGATTGCTCGGCCGGGCGCGAAGTGGACAGCGTCAGGTCCACCCCCGCCCAATCCTCGCCCGAGTATTGCGTGACCAGCACGCTGCGGTCCACCGTCAGGGCGGTTTCCTCCAGCCGGGTCAGGTCGATCTCATACCAGGGCCGCCAGCCGGCATCGCTGATGTAATGCGTCACGGTCAGCGTGGCCTCGCCCGCTGCCGCAGACTCGACGGCCACCGACAGCGCGGTGTAATCGGCATCGCGGGCAGGCAAGGCCGCCAGCGCAGCCTGAGCCTTGACCAGATCTTCCTGAACTTCGGTCAGTGCCTGTTGCGCGGGCCAATAGTCCTTGCGCGCCAGCGCCGCTTCTTGCCGCGCGGCCAGGGTTTCGGCTCCGATCATCTCGGCCGTGGCCTTCAGGTTTTCGGGCGTGGCGGTATCGGGCAGCGCGCCCGAGAACGAGCCAAGGAAAGCCGCCCGAGCATTGGCCGCGTCGATCCGCGCCTGCACGCCTTCGACGCCGGCATAGGCCTCACGCTCGGCGGCTTCCAGACGTTTCACCTCGGCCTTTGCGGCCTCTTGCGCGGGGGTCAGCGGCTCGTCGCGCGGCGGCAGGCGGTCGCTCCGCAGCGAAAAGGCGCCAAAATCGGTGCCCTCGCTGGCCGCGATCTGCATCAACCCGGATTGCGTGTCGGCGGGAAGGTCGGTCACCAGCAATTCATGGCTGCCAGCCGAAGGCGCGGTGAAGGTCACCTGCCGGGTGATCTTCGCTCCGTCCGGATAGACGGTAACGGCGGTGATGGTGCTTTCCGCGGTGATGGTGTCGGCCAGCGCAGGCATCGCCGTGGTGGCCAGAAGCAGGGCTAGGAGAGGGCGCATTTTGCGGCTCCGTTCATGGGACTGCGGACAGGGTAGGCCTGGCGGACCAGACCCGGCAAGAGCGGAAAACCGGAGCCGCGGATTGACCCCCGGCGCGCGTCACATCATGTCGAAGGTTGCCGGGTCCGGACCGCAGCGGGTGCCTTCGTCCAAGGCTGCGATGGCGGTCATTTCCGCTTCGGTCAGAGTGAAGTCGAAGATATCAAGGTTCTCGGCCAGCCCTTCCTTGCGGGTTGATCGCGGAAGGACCGAGGCGCCGATCTGGATATGCCAGCGCAAGATCACCTGCACTGCCGTCTTGCCGGTGCGCTTGGCGGCGGCGGTGATCGCCGGGGCGGAAAAGCTGTGCCCGCCGCCCAAGGGCGTCCAGCTTTGGGTGATGATGCCCAGACGCGCGTGCACCGCGCGCAAGTCGGGCTGTTGCAGGCGCGGATTGATCTCGATCTGGTTCACCGCCGGGGTCACGCCGGTCTCTGTAATCAAGCGTTCAAGATGCGGCGCGTTGAAGTTGCAGACGCCGATCGACAGCGCCCGGCCCTCCTCGCGCAGCCGGATCAGCGCGCGCCAGGTGTCAACGTACAGGTCGCGCGCCGGGCAGGGCCAGTGGATCAGCAGCAGGTTCACGTGATCCAAGCCCAAGCGGCTCAACCCTTCCTCCGCTGCGCGCAGGGTGGCATCGAAGCCTTGGGCGTTGTTCCAGATCTTCGTCGTCACGAACACCTGCCCGCGCGGCAGCCCGCTGGCACGCACGCCGTCACCCTGGCCTTCCTCATTTCGATAGGCCGCCGCGCCATCGACCAGACGGTAGCCCAGCCGCAAGGCGGTGGCGGTGGTGTCGGCGGTTGTCTCCGCAGGCACCTGCCACAGGCCGAAACCCAGTTGCGGCATCTGGCGACCATCGTTCAGCGTCAGCATCGGTTGGGTCATGGCAGGGCCTTCCTTCTTGGTTGGGCAAAGCAAACTCCCGTCACGTTCCGGGCGCAAGATGAAACGGCCCGCCCCGGTAAGGGGGCGGGCCAAGGTAAAGCGATCTTGAAAGGGATCAGCCCTTTTTCAGAACCCGGCTGCCCAGCAACTCGGCAATCTGAACCGCGTTCAGTGCAGCCCCCTTGCGCAGGTTGTCAGAGACGCACCACAGGTTCAGCCCGTTCTCGATGGTGCTGTCTTCGCGCACCCGGGAGACGTAGGTGGCATATTCGCCCACGCACTCGATGGGCGTGATGTAGCCACCGTTCTCGCGCTTGTCGATCAGCATCACCCCCGGCGCCTCGCGCAGGATATCCTGCGCCTCCTGCCAATCCAAAGGCTCTTCAAACTCGATGTTGATCGCCTCGGAATGCCCCACGAACACCGGCACCCGCACGCAGGTCGCCGTGACCTTGATCCTGGGATCAAGGATCTTCTTCGTTTCGGCCACCATCTTCCATTCTTCCTTGGTCTCGCCGGAATCAAGGAACACGTCGATGTGCGGAATGACGTTGAAGGCAATCTGCTTGGTGAACTTGGTGGGCGGCACTTCCTTGACCGGGTTGTAGACCGCCTTGGTCTGCTCCCACAGCTCGTCCATGCCTTCTTTGCCGGCGCCGGAAACCGACTGATAGGTCGACACCACCACCCGCTTGATCCGCGCCCGGTCATGCAAGGGCTTCAGCGCCACCACCATCTGCGCTGTGGAACAGTTCGGATTGGCTATGATGTTGCGCTTGGCATAGCCCAGGATCGCGTCGGCGTTCACCTCCGGCACGATCAGCGGCACGTCATGGTCATAGCGGTAGAGCGAGGAGTTGTCGATCACCACGCAGCCCGCCGCCGCCGCCTTGGGTGCGAATTCCTTGGTCGGGCCAGACCCCACCGCGAACAGGGCCATGTCCCAGCCGGTGAAATCAAAGGTCGCCAGATCCTTGGTCTTCAAGGTCTTGTCGCCAAAGCTGACCTCGGTGCCCAGCGATTTGCGCGACGCCAGAACGGCGATCTCGTCAATCGGGAACTCGCGCTCGGCGAGGATGTTCAGCATTTCGCGGCCCACGTTGCCCGTGGCACCCGCGACGACGACCTTGTAGCCCATCGGGGTTCTCCTTTGTCCGCCCCGAACCGGGGCCGCAGCCCCGTTAGCGCAAGGCAGGCGGCGGGAAAAGCGGATTCTGCTGCAGTTGCGAAAGGCCGTCAGTCGGTGCGGTCGCGCGAGAACAGGTAAAGCGTCAACCCGGCCGCAACGAAAACCGCGTAGAACACGAACAACCCCAGATAGGGCAGGCTTGGCGGGGCCGAATTCACGATCCCGGTCGCCGGTTGCAACCCCGCATGCAAGCGCCCGGTCAAGACCTGCATCACCCCCGCCGCCCCGATGCCGCAGAGGTTGATCAGCGCCACGCCCCGCCCGGTCAGATGCGGCGGCAGAAAGGCCCGGCCATGCGCCATGACAACCGGAAAACTGGCGCCGAAAAAGCCCACGCCCATGAACATCAGCGTGGCCCAGACCGCCCCGCTGTCGGGCCACAGCACCAGCCCCGCCAGACAGGCCAGCATCAGGGCATTGCCGCCCACGACCACCCATTTCCGGGTGCCCAGCCATCGGTCCAAGGGGCCATAGGCGAAGTTGCCCGCCACCATCGCCAGCCCCATCCACAGGCTGACCTGCCCCACGCCGGGCCGATCCAGCCCGTAGACATCGCTGAAATACGGCCCCAGCCACAGCCCGCGCAGACCGGCGGCAGGCGCATAGCACACGATCATCATCGCAAAGATCGGCCAGAGTGCGGGCATCGCCAGCAGGGTCAGCACTGATCCCCTCTCGCCCGTTGCCACCACCCGCGGCGGGTCGCGCACCAGGGTTGCCACCACCCCCCCCGCCAGTGCCGTCACCGCTGCCAGGGCCCAGACCGTCTGGCGCCAGCCAAAGCCCTCAACCGCCATGGTCAGCGGCAGCGATGCCGCGATATTGCCCAGTGACCCCACCCCGATCGTCACCCCGGCCAAGGTGCCGAACACCGCAGGCGTGAAGGTGCGGGCGAAGATGTAGAAACTGGCCATCAGCACCGGCGAACAGCCGACCCCGATCAACGCCATAGCCACTGTCAGCATCCCCGGCGTCTGCGCCAGCGCAAACAGCGTAGCCCCCAGCGCCCCCACCAGCAGCGCGGCCGCCGTTGCGCGTCGTGGCCCGATCCGGTCCAGTGCCTCGCCGACCGGAATCTGCATCAGCGCAAAGGCCAGGAACCAGGCGCCCGAGGCAGTGGCCAGATCGGCCTTGCTGGCGCCCAGGTCGGACTCCAGCACCGGGGTCAGAACGGCCAGAAAGGCGCGGTAGAACTGGCTGAGGACATAGCCGAGGATCAGCGTGATGATGCCGGCGCGCATGGGTATCTCCGGGGTCGGGCCGTGGTTTGTCGCAAGTGGCGCGGTCGGGCGCAAGGACTGGAATCGCCACATCTCCTTGCGTTGGCGAGACATTCCCACGACATTCCCGCAATGCCAGGAGAAGTGGAGAACCCGATGCGCCTTGCCCTTTGCCTTTGCACTGCCTTGGCCACTGCGGCAGACGCCAATGACAGCGCGGGCGGGTTGACGGCCACCGGGCTTGTCTTCGGCCAGACCGATCAGGTGGTGATGGTGGAAGAAGACCTGTTCATCGGGCTGGACCGGATCGCGGTGGACTATGTCTTCCGCAACGTCTCGGACCGTGATTTCACCACCGAAGTGATCTTTCCGATGCCGCCGATCTCACTGGAAGAACTGAGCAACAGCGATTTCAACCTTCCTCCCGATCTTGGCCAGGTGAACCTGCTGAACTTCACCGTCACCCTGGATGGCCTGGCGGTGCCGGTACAGCTGGACCGTATCGCCGTGATGGCCCCGGGCTGGGATCGGGACCGCCCGCTGGCCGCGCAATACGACACACCTGGCGACGACGTGACCGCCCTTCTGCGCAACGCCGGGATCACCGAACTCTCGACCGACCCCGCGGTTGCCGCCAGGGAGGTCCTGGCACTGCCCGTCAGGGCGAGGCAGCGGTTGGAGGATGCGGGGCTGATCTGGCTTTCCACCTATGGCGGCACGCTGGAAGCCACGCCGCTGTGGTCGGTTGCCTTGCGTTTTCACTGGACGCAGACGTTCCCCGCCGGGGCCGAAGTGCGGATCAGCCACGGTTATGACAACCGGCCCACGAAGGGCAACATCAGCTGGAAGCACGGCGGGAACGGCGAATATCACGATCTGATCACCCGCCTTTATTGCGTAGATGAAGGAACGTCGAAGGCGATGGAGCAGGCGCTGAACTTCCTGCGCGATGGCAAGGCGGAAAGCTTCGGCTATGCCGTCTATACCGACTATGTCCTGCGCACGGCCAACAGCTGGGCCGGGCCGATCGGCAAGTTCCGCCTGACGCTGGACAAGGGTGATCCGGGCAATGTCATCTCGCTCTGCATCGACGGGGGTGACAAGGACCGGGCCGACAACCTTCGTGGTGGAAAAGACCGATTTCGTGCCAGACCGCGATCTCGAGATCCTTGTGGTGGAGCCCTCTCCCGCTGCCAGGGGCGGCGACTGAGGCGCGGCAAAGCGCGCTCTTGCAAGCGGGAAGGTTCGGGCGTCAGATGGCAACGCATTTCCAGCGGGAGGTTTTCGATGCGGCTTGCTTTCGCCTTGTCTCTTGCGGCGTCCGTTGCTTCCGGTCTCGCCGCGCCCCTGCCTGCGCTTGCCAATGACGGCTTCGGCGGGCTTTCGGCCACCGGGCTGAGCTTCGGCCAGACCGAAGCCGTGGTGATGCAGGAAGAAGACCTCTACATCGGCATCGACCGGATCGCGGTGGACTACGTCTTCCGCAACACCACCGCGCAGGACGTGACCGGAGAGGTGATCTTCCCGCTGCCGCCGGTCGCGGTCTGGTCGCAGTGGGACGGGATGATGAACCTGCCCGAGGATGTGGCACGCGAAGATCTGGTGGGCTTTCGGGTGACGGTGGCGGGCCAGCCGGTTGCCGTGCAGATCGACCGCATCGCCGTGATCGAGCCGCCCTGGGACGAAAACCGCCCGATGGCGGCGCAATATGACACGCCCGGCCGCGAGGTGACGGCCGATCTCGCACGCTTCGGTCTGCCCCCCTGACGCTGGATGTCGAGGTGGTGCGCGCGGCGCTGCTGGCCCTTTCCCCCGCAAGGCGGGCCGAGGTGCAGGCGCTGGGCCTGGCCGAGTATTACGGCACCGAAGGCTCTGTGACCGAACCGCTGGAGGTCTGGTCGCAGTGGTCCCTCGTCTGGCGCTACCACTGGACGCAGACCTTCCCGGCCGGGGCCGACCTGCGCATCAGTCATACCTATGAAAACCTGCCCCCCGGCGGCGTGTTCTACTGGAGCGAGCCGCCCGAGGATTACCAGGCCCAACTGGCCGATCAGTACTGCATCGATGGCGGCACCTCGCGCGCAATCGCCAAGGCGCTGAAAAACCCGCAGGGTGACGAGTTTGGCAATTACGGCACCGCCTACAACCTCTCTTACGTCCTGCGCACGGCCAACAGCTGGGCCGGGCCGATCGGCAAGTTCCGCCTGACGCTGGACAAGGGCGATCCGGGCAATGTCATCTCGCTCTGCGCCGAGGGGGTAAAGAAGACCGGGCCGACGACCTTCGTGGTGGAAAAGACCAACTACACCCCGCTGCGAGACCTTGAGGTGCTGGTTGTGGTGCCGATGCCGAAGGGCTGATCAGTCCAGCGTCGGCGCGCCGCCTTCCGCGGTGCGGCGTTCGATGAAAGGAGCCAGCCGCTCGGCAGCTTCGGCGGCATGGGCGGGGGGGCGCGCTTCAGCCAGAACCTTCTGCCAGATCGCGGTGGCGCGTTCGTCCGACCGCTGGCTGCCCGCCTTTTCCCAGGTGCCGTGGTTCGACAGATCCGCCACCAGCGGGGCGTAGAACGCCTGCTCATAGCGTTCCATCGTGTGCTGGGCCGCAAAGAAATGCCCGCCCGGCGGCACTTCGGCCAGGGCGTCCAGCGCCAGGTCGGCGGGGGTCTCGCCGACCGGCCGGCACATCTCGGCCATCACCTGCAATGCCTCGATATCGTTGATGAATTTCTCGTACCCGAAGGTCAGACCGCCCTCCAGCCAGCCGGCGGCATGAATGGTCAGTGTTGCCTGCGCCAGCATCGCACCCCACAACGCATGGGTGGTTTCCTGCGCCGCCTGCATGTCGGCCGTGTTCGAGGCCGACCCGCTGGCCGACCGCCAGGGCAGGCCGATGTGCCGCGCCAGCTGGCCCGAGCCAAGCTGCATCTTCAGATGCTCCGGCGTGCCGAAAGCCGGCGCCCCCGACTTCAGATCGACGTTCGAGGAAAACCCGCCATAGCTGACCGGCGCCCCCGCCTTCGTCATCTGCGCCAGCGCGATGCCGCCCAGCGCCTCGGCATGCTGCAACACCAGCGCCCCCGCCACCGTCACCGGTGCCATCGCGCCCGCCAGGCAGAACGGGGTGATGATGCTCATCTGCCCGGCGCGGGCAAAGTCGATCACGCCCTGCGCCATCGGTACGTCCAGCTGTCGCGGGGAGTTGGAGTTGATGACCGTATAGGCCCAGACGCCGCTGGCCCAGTCGGCCTCGGACAGATCAAGCCCGATCCGCATCATCGCAAGGCAATCGTCGACCTGCGCGCGGCCCCGGGCATAGACGAAGACCGGCTTGTCGCCATGGGTCAGCTGGCCACGCATCATTGCGTACTGGCGCAGATGTGCGGGTACGTCCTGCGGCTCGGCCGAGGGGCCGTGGATGTGGATCACGTCGAAGGCGCGTTGCAGGGTTATGGTCTCGAGATAGCTTTCCAGGCTGCCGGGGCGGCGTCCGCGCAACCGGTCGGACGCGTTGGGGCAGCCAGAACCGGCGCCGAACAGCGCCTGACCGGGGGCATAGTCGCGCTCGCGCGCAGGGTTGGCGGCGCGCAGGCGCCAGCTGCGCGGGGCGGTGCGCAGGGCATCGGCCACGATATCGCGACCGATGAAAACCATGTCACCGTCCACTTGCGCCCCTGCGGCGCCGAGGATCTGCCGCGCTTCGGGAAGCAGGATCTTCAGGCCCAGATCCTCCAGCACGCCCAACGCTGCCTCGTGCAGCGTGGCGACGCCGTCCTCCGAGAACACCGCTTGCGGCGCGAAAGGATGGGTCAGGTTGGTGTAATCGGTGTGTCGGAGCGTGCGGGTTCTGCTGCGTGCCATGGGATCAGGCTAGGGGTAGCCCCGGCCTGTTGACCGCCCGAAAACGACATGGTCGGGGACGAAATCCTTCGAAGGGTTTTGGCCCCGCTCAGGCCGCCTGCGCGACCGTCGGGCGTTCGCGCACCGGCAGATGCACCAGCGCCGAGAACGCTCCCACGCCGACGCCGATCCACCAGACCAGCGTGTAATCGCCGTTCAGGTCGAACATCTTGCCACCCAGCCAGACCCCCAGAAACCCGCCGATCTGGTGGCTGAGGAACACGAATCCATACAGCGTGCCCATGTAGCGGATGCCGTAGATATGCGCGACAAGGCCGGAGGTCAGCGGCACCGTGGCCAGCCAAAGCGCGCCCATGACGGCGGAGAACACCAGCACCGAAGTTGGCGTGATCGGCAGCATTATGAACACCGCCGCCGCGATGGTGCGGGCGGTGTAGATCCCCGCCAGCAGGTATTTCTTCGAATAGTGCTTGCCCAGCCAGCCCGCCGTCACCGTGCCGACGATGTTGAAAAGCCCGATCACCGCAATCGACGCGGCCCCCAGCGCCGAAGTACTGGTGATTCCGATCGCCCCCAGCATCCCGCCGGGGTCAATCGGCCCGCACATCTCGGTCACGAAGGCCGGAAAATGTGCGGTGATGAAGGCCAGCTGATAGCCGCAAGAGAAAAATCCAAGGAAGATCAGCGTATAGCTGGGATCCTTGATCGCCTTGACCAGCACCTGTCCCATGCTTTCCTCCAGCTCCGCCCTTGTCGCCACGACAGGCGAGCGGATGAAGGGCAGCGCGAAGAGCGCCAGCAGGATGATGCAGGCAAAGACCATGAACACCGATTGCCAGGGCATGTAGTTCAGCAAGGCCTGTGCCGTCGGCGCGCCAAACACCTGCCCCGCCGACCCCGCCGCCGTGCCGATACCCAGCGCCATGCTGCGGTTTTCAGCCGAGGCCGCGCGGCCCACGATTGCCAGGATCACGCCAAAGCCGGTGCCCGCGATGCCGAAGCCGATCAGGATGTTCAGCATCTGGTGCTGCCCCGGCGTGATCGCATAGGCCGACAGCACCAGCCCCAGCGCATAGAGAAGCGCGCCCGCGATGATCGCCTTGCGGTCGCCGAACCGCTCGGCCAGCATGCCGAAGATCGGCTGGCCGATGCCCCAGGCCAGGTTCTGGATGGCGATGGCCAGCGAGAACTCGGCCCGCGCCCAGCCGAATTCGGCCGCGACAGGGATCTGGAACACGCCGAACGACGCCCGGATGGCGAAGCCCAGCATCAGGATCACCGATCCGGCAATCAGGACAGGGGTGATCAGGGGGGCTTTGGTCTGCACAGGGGGCTCCGCTTCGGGCAAGACGATGCGGCGACGCGGCGCGAAGGTCAAATGCCGAATTGTGCGGTGGACAATTGCGTGGCAGGTTTTCGGCGGCCGTCGGACAGGCTAGGAAACTGCAGGGCAACAGGGGCGGCATATGGGCGACTGGTGGAAGGGGGCGGTGACCTATCAGGTCTATCCCCGCAGCTTTCAGGATTCGAATGGGGACGGGGTGGGCGATCTTCCCGGAATCACCGCACGCCTGCCGTATCTGTCCGGTCTTGGAGTGGACTGCATCTGGCTGTCGCCGGTCTTCCGCAGCCCGATGAAGGATATGGGTTATGACGTCAGCGACTACTGCGACGTCGATCCGGTGTTCGGAACGCTGGCGGATTTCGACGCACTGGTGGCGCGGGCGCATGATCTGGGGCTGAAGGTGATCATCGACCAGGTGCTGTCGCATTCGTCCGATGCGCATCCGTTCTTTGCCGAAAGCCGCGCCGCGCGGACGGGCGAAAGGGCCGACTGGTATGTCTGGGCCGATCCGCGCCCCGATGGCACGCCGCCGAACAACTGGCTGTCGGTCTTTGGCGGCCCGGCCTGGACATGGGATGCCCGTCGGTATCAATACTACCTGCACAACTTCCTGATCTCGCAGCCGGATTTCAACTATCACTTGCCCGCGGTGCAGGATTGGGCGCTTTCGGTCCTGCGGTTCTGGCTGGAACGCGGGGTGGATGGCTTCCGCTTCGATACGGTCAATTACTTCTTCCATGACCCGCAGTTCCGTGACAACCCGGCCGATCCGAAGCCAAAGGCCAAACCCGAGGCCAACCCCTACGGGATGCAGCTTCACCTCTACGACAAGAACCGCCCGGAGAACCTGAACTGGCTGGCGCGCATCCGCGCGCTGCTGGACGAATACGGCGCGATGGCAGTGGGTGAAGTGGGCGAGGCGCACCAGGCCATCCGCCTGATGGGCGAATACACCGCGCCGGGGCGGTTGCAGCAGTGCTACAGCTTCGAGATGCTGGGGGATGACTATTCCCCGGCGTTCTTCCGCAACCGTATCCAGGGGTTTTTCGACGGTGCGCCAGAGGGTTGGCCGATGTGGGCGTTCTCCAACCACGATGTGCCGCGCCACGCCGGGCGTTGGGCGGAGCATGGCGCCAGCACCGATGCGGTGGCAAAACAGGCCTGCGCGCTGCTGCTGTCCCTGGAAGGCTCGGTCTGTCTTTGGCAGGGCGAAGAGTTGGGGCAGGTGGACACCGAACTGGCCTTCGAGGAACTGACCGATCCGCAGGGAATTGCCTTCTGGCCCGCGCCGGTGGGCCGCGACGGCACCCGCACGCCGATGGTCTGGGACGGATCGGCGCAGGCCGGGTTTACCAGCGGCAGGCCCTGGCTGCCGGTCAAGCCGCCGCAGCGGGCGCGCCATGTGGCGGGGCAGGCCGGCAGGCCGGGCTCGGTGCTGGCGTTCTACCGCGAGATGCTGGCATTCCGGCGCGGATCGACGGCGCTGAAAGCCGGCAGGACGCGGTTTCTGGACACGCCGCCCCCGGTGCTGGCGTTCTGGCGCGAAACGCCGGATGAGCGGCTTCTGTGCCTTTTCAATCTTTCGCCCGACCCCCGGCAGACCGAGGTTCCAAAAGCCGCCACGCAGTTTGGCCCGGCGCTGGCTTGCAGCGTTGCGAAGGGGCAGGTCCAGCTTGGTCCCAGCGGAGCGGGGTTCTTTTCGCTGCCGCTTTGACAGGCCGCGTTCGGCTGCTTCGCTGTCGGTTAGAGGACGACGCGCGGCTCGGGGAGGCCGGTTGAAATCCCGTCCAGAACGAATGTCTTCCCGGCATCCGGGCAGGCCGCAAGCGCCGTCTCCGACATGCCCTGGCGTGCGGTGGTGACGAAAAGCCGGTCAAGCTGTGCGCCGCCGAAGGCGGGGCAGGAGGCATGCGGCGCTGCCACGGCCACTGCGCGCAGAAAGCACCCGTCCGGGTCATAGGCGGCAACGCGCGACGCCCCCCATTGCGCCAGCCACAAGACGCCCGCAGCATCAATGACCGCGCCGTCGGGCAAGAGGCCTTCGGCCGAAAGGTCGACAAACACCTGCGGTTCTTCCGCCGGCCAGCCGTGCGAGTCCAGGGTCAGGCGCATGACCTTGTGGGTCTCGGTGTCGGTGAAATGCGCAAAGCTTCCATCAGAGGCAAAGCAGATAGCGTTGGGAATGGTGATCGCAGGGAACAGACAGCGGACCTCGCCGTGATACCAGCGCCAGATCGCACCCTTGCCCGGATCATCGCCGCCGCGCTTGCCCATGGTGCCCCACCAGAACCCCCCCTGCCGGTCTGCCCTGCCGTCGTTCGACCGTGTGGCGTGCTGGCCGGCAGAGAGCGTGCACAGCGGCTTTCGCCGCCCGGTTGCCAGGTTGAACAGGATCAGTCCGCTTTCGCAGGCGATCACCATCTCGTCTTGGCTGACCCAACCGGCGGCCGAGACCATTTCGGGGAAGGTCCATTCCTCGGGTCCAGCTTCGGTGACCGACAGGAGCTTGGCGTTCAGGATGTCGAACCAGAAGAACTGGCCGCGTTCGGGATGCCAGAAGGCGCCTTCTCCCAGGGCACAAGGCCGGTGATCAAGGATCATCTTGCGGCCTCCCAGGCGGAAACGATGGTGCGCGCGCGGGTGGCGACTTCGGCGGCGGAAATGCCGGGCGTGTAAAGGGCGGTGCCGATGCCGAAACCGTCGGCCCCCGCGGCGATCCATTGCGCGAATGTCGCTGGCCCCGCGCCGCCGACGGCATATACCGGGCAGGCCCTGGGCAGAACCGCGCGGATCGCCTTGAGCCCGTCCGGCCCGATCATCGAGCCGGGAAACAGCTTCAGCCCGGTTGCCCCGGCGCGCAGGGCGGCAAAGCACTCGGTCGGGGTCATCACGCCGGGCCAGCTTTCCAGGCCAAGGCGGCGGGTCTCGGCGATCACCTCGGCATTGGTGTCGGGCGAGACGATCAACCGGCCGCCGGCCTCGGCCACCTCGCGCACGTCCTGAACGTTCAGCACTGTGCCGGCGCCAATCTGTGCGGCGGCGCCGAAGGTTCGCGCCATGGTGGCGATCGAAGTCATCGGATGCGGCGAGTTCAGCGGCACCTCGATGCGGCAGATGCCCGCTTCGATCAGGGCCTCGGCCACGGAAAGCGCCTCGGGGGGAGTGAGGCCGCGGAGAATGGCGATCAGGGGGCGGTGGGTCATGCAGGGGCCTCGGGTCAGGGGTGGAGAGGCCCGCGCGGGTGCCCCGATCACCAGAGGTTTACGCTTGCCGGGTCGGGTCGGGCAAGCCCCGGCCGGTGAAGCAATTGCGCGCCTGCCGGCGCAAGTCCTTCTGCTCTGGAACTGGTGGGCCCGCATCCGATGTAGGCTGATGAGGGGCGCTGCCCCTCAAACTCCCCGCGTGGCGCACAAACCCGAGGCGGTTGGCCGCAGGCCAGAGCCGAGACAAGGGAAGTACGCGCCGCTCTTGCGGCGCGTGCAATTTCTTTACGCAAGGTAAGCGCGGAAGCTGCGGACCACCTCTTCATAGACCGTCCGCTTGAACGCAACGATGGAAGCGACCATCTCGTCCACGTCGATCCAGCGCCAGCTTTCAAACTCGGGGTGCTCGGTGTCGATGCGGATCTGGTCGTCGCTTCCAGTGAAGCGGAACAGGAACCATTTCTGCCGCTGGCCGCCAAATTTGCCCTCCCAGACCTTGCCCAGAAGCTCGGGCGGCAGGTCGTAGGTCACCCAGCCATGGGTCTTGCCGATGAATTCCACCAGCTCGCGGGAGACGCCGGTTTCCTCCCACATCTCGCGGTAGGCGGCGGCTTTCGGCGTTTCGCCCTCGTCGATGCCGCCTTGCGGCATCTGCCAGGCCGGGCCTGGATTGTCCTTGCGCTGGCCGGCGAAGACCAACCCGTCGGCGTTCACCAGCATCACCCCCACGCAGGGACGGTAGGGCAGGCCACCGGGTGTCTTCGGCGCCTTGCGCTTGCCGCGGCGCTGCTGCCGGGCGGGTTTTTCCTCTTCGGTCATCGCGGTGCCTTACGGGACCTGCTGGCCGATGGTGGTCAGGCCCTTCAGGATGTCCACCGCATAGGCCAGCTGGTAATCTTCGTCGCGCAGCTTGGCGGCCTCTTCGGCGCGGGTCTGTTCTTCCTGATAGAGCTTCTTTTCGTCCTCGGTCATCGAATCGTTGGTGATCGCGCCGCGCAGATCGGCCTCGGACGTCAGCCGCTTGCTGTCCGCCGCCGCCGGGTCGGCCGGCGTCTCGCCCGGCGCGCGCACTGGCTGTTGCACCACGATGTCGGGCGAGATCCCAGCGCCTGGATCGACCGCCCCGACGGCGTGTAGTAGCGCGCCGTGGTCAGCCGCATCGCGCCGTCGCCCTTCAGCGGGATCAGCGTCTGGACCGAGCCCTTGCCGAAGCTCTTCGTCCCGACCACGATCGCCCGGCGATGGTCCTGCAGGGCACCGGTCACGATTTCCGAGGCCGAGGCAGAGCCGCCATTGATCAGGATCACCACCGGCTGGCCGTCGATCAGATCGCCCGCCGTGGCGTTGTAACGCTCACCGTCCTGCGGGTTGCGGCCACGGGTCGAAACGATCTCGCCGGTTTCCAGGAAGGCGTCGGAAACCGAGATCGCCTCGTTCAAGAGGCCGCCTGGGTTGTTGCGCAGGTCGATCACCACGCCTTCCAGGTTTTCCTTGCCGCCCAGTTCCTTGATGCCCTTTTCCAGCTCTGTCACCAGGCCCGGCGTGGTCTGGTCGTTGAAGGTGGTTATGCGCAGCACCACGGCCTTGCCGACGACGCGGCCCTTGACGGCGGTCAGCTTGATGGTATCGCGGATGATAGACACGTCGAAGGGTTCCGGCGTGCCCTGGCGGACCACCGAGATGATGATCTCGGACCCGACCGGGCCACGCATCATGTCGACCGCCTGGTCCAGTGTCAGGCCAAGGATGGATTCGCCGTTCACATGGGTGATGTAGTCGCCGGCCATGATGCCGGCATCTGCCGCCGGGGTTCCGTCCATCGGCGAGATGACCTTGACGAAGCCTTCTTCCTGGGTGACCTCGATGCCAAGGCCGCCGAACTCGCCCTTGGTCTGCACGCGCATGTCCTCGAAGTCCTTGGCGGACAGATACGAGGAATGCGGATCAAGCGAGGTCAGCATGCCGTTGATCGCCGCCTCGACCAGTTTTTCGGTCTCGACCGGTTCGACATACTGGCCGCGGATGCGCTCGAAGATATCGCCGAAGAGGTCCAGTTGCTCGTAGACAGAGCTGTCGTAGGCGGCACTTTCGGCGATCAGCGGGCCGGCCACCTGGGTGGTAAGCAGCACGCCTGCCAGGGTGCCGCCCGCGGCGGCCAGAAACAGCTTCTTCATTGGTCTCTCACTCTCCTGTCGTGGCGGTGGCGGCGAACCAGTCAATGGGGTTCACCGGCTCTGCGCCAAGCCTCAGTTCCAAGTAAAGCGTTTCCGTGCCGCGGGCGCCAGTGCCATCCTCGGGCGCGGTGGTGAATTCGGTTCCGGTGCCGTCGCTGCCGCCCATCAGGCCCAGCGGCGCGCCGGTGGCAATGACTTCGCCGACCTCGCCATAAACCGTTCCCAGCCCGGCGAGAACCAGAAGATAGCCGTCGCCCGGCTCCAGCACGATCACATTTCCGTAGTCCAGCAGAGGGCCGAGGTAGCGGATGGTGGCCGACCAGGGGGCCGTCACAAGTGCGGCGGGGCGCGTTGCCAGACTGATGCCGGGGCGGCGGACGCCGGCGGCGTCGGCTTCGTCGGGGCGGCGCAGAAGGGTGCCCAGGACAGGAAGGAAAGGCTGCCCTGGGCCGAGGCGAAGCTCACCCCGCCGCCTTCCGCCTCGGATAACGCAAGACCCGCCGCAAAGGCGCTGAGCGTGTCGGCGGATTCCAGAAGCTGGCGCAGGGTCTCGGGGTCTTCGGTAAAACGCCGGGGCAGGTCGGTGCGGTCGGAAATCGCCTGGCTCAAAGCCGAACGCGCCTCTTGCGCGGTGGCCAGACCGGTGGCAAGCGTTGCGCCCGCTGCGGACTGCAAGGCGCGCAGCTCCGCAAGTTCGAGCAATTCCGCCTTCAACTGGTCGGCCTCGGCCTGCAGCGCCGGGGTCACCTCGGCCAGGATCATGCCCGACCGCGCAGTGCCCAGCGGGCCATCGGGGTGCAGCAGCAAGAGCGGGCCGGGGTCGGCCTCCATCCGCGCCAGCACACCCAGAAGCTGGCCGATGCGGTCGCGCTTGGCGTTGAACGTCAGGGTCAGGGTCGCCGCGCGCAACTCGGCCTGGCGCATGGCTTCGCGCAGGGTGGCCAGCCCTTCCTCATAGGCCCGGATGGTCTGGGTCAGCGCCGCGACGCGATCGCGCGAGGTGGTGGCCGCGTCCAGCGCCGCCACCGCATCGACCAGCGCGACCGAGGCGGCCGCAGCCTGGTCGGCCACCGTCTGCGCCCCGGCAGGTGCGGTCAGCAGCGCAACGGCAAGGGCTGCGGCGCGAAACTTCATGCGAGCAGGCTTTTCCCGGTCATTTCCGGCGGTTGCGGCAGGCCCATCAGGGCCAGCAGCGTGGGGGCAAGATCGGCCAGCCGGCCGCCGTCGCGCAAGGTGGCGCCTTTTGGCCCGCCGACCAGGATCACCGGCACCGGGCTGAGGGTATGGGCCGTATGGGCCCCACCCGTCACCGGATCCACCATCACGTCGCAATTGCCATGGTCGGCGCAGACGATCATCGCGCCACCAGCCTTTTGCAGGGCCGCGACGGCGCGGGTCAGGCCTGCATCCACCGCCTCGCAGGCGCGGATCGCGGCGGGCAGGCTGCCGGTATGGCCGACCATGTCGGGATTGGCGAAATTCACCACGATCAGGTCATAGCCTGCCTCGATCGCCTTGACGAAATGGTCCGAGACCTCGGCTGCGCTCATCTCGGGTTGCAGGTCATAGGTTGCGACCTTGGGCGAGGGCGCCATGTGGCGATCCTCGCCGGCAAAGGGCGTCTCGCGGCCGCCGTTCAGGAAGAAGGTGACATGGGGGTATTTCTCGGTTTCGGCCAGACGGAACTGGGTCAGGCCCTGTTTCGCCACCCATTCGCCCAGGGTGTTGGCGATATCCTGCTTGGGGAAGACGGCGGTCATGTAGGCGTTGTGGGCAGTGGAGTAATCGACCATGCCCAGTAGCGCAGTCAGGCGCGGGCGCGGGCCGGTCTCAAACGCGCTGAAAGCCGGGTCGCCGATGGCGGCAAGGATCTCCCGCGCGCGGTCGGCGCGGAAGTTGAGGAAGAAGAGGCCGTCGTTGTCGCGCATGCCTGCGTAGTCGCCGATCACCGTGGCAGGCAGGAATTCGTCGGTCTTGCCGGCGGCGTATCCGGCGGCGATGGCCTGTTCAGCGGTGGCGGCGGTTGCAGTGCCCTGACCTTGCACGATGGCGCGGAAGGCTTGTTCCACCCTTTCCCAGCGGTTGTCACGGTCCATGGCGTAGTAGCGCCCGGTGACGGTGGCGATGGTGGCAGCTTTCGGCAGTGCGGCTTTCAGCTCTGCGACCTGTTCGGCGGCCGATGTGGGTGCCACGTCGCGGCCATCGGTGATGACGTGGATCAGGACAGGCACACCCTCGGCGGCGATGATGCGGGCGGCCTCGATCAGGTGGGCCTGATGGGCATGTACCCCGCCGGGAGAACAAAGGCCCGCCAGATGCGCGGTGCCACCCGAGGTTTCCAGCGCGGCGATGAACTGTCGCAGTGCGGGCTCGGTGGCGAAAGAACCGACTTCGATCGCCAGATCGATCTGGCCGAGATCCATCGCGACCACGCGGCCGGCGCCGATGTTGGTATGGCCTACCTCGGAATTGCCCATCTGCCCGCGTGGCAGGCCGACATCGGGGCCGAATGTGGTCAGCGTGGAATGCGGGCAGGTCGCCCAGAGCCGGTCGAATGTCGGGACCTTTGCCTGCGCAGGGGCAGAAACCGCCGGGTCCGGCCCGATGCCCCAGCCGTCGAGAATGCACAGGACGACGGGTTTAGGGGCGGGCATCGGCACTCTCCGGTTGGCTTGGGGCGGTTTTACGCCCCGGGGCGCGCGGCGGCAACCGCGCTATCCCCTTGCCGCCTGCTTTTCGCGCACCCGTTGGCGCCACAGCGTGAACAGCCCTGCCGCCACCACGATGCCCGCGCCGACCACCACATTGGGGCGCAACACCTCGTCGAACAGCACCAGTCCGATCATTGCCACGATCACCAGCTGGAAATAGGCAAAAGGCTGGATCGAAGATGCCTCGGCCAGCGCATAGGCGCGGATCTGCGCCCAGTGCCCGGCCAGCCCCATGGCGCAGAGCGCTGCCATCAGGCCCCAGTCCGGCGCCGTCATTTCCTGCCAATGCCAAAGGCCGAGGGGTGTGCTGACCACGGCGCAGATGATGCCGGTCCAGAAAAAGCTGACCGAGGCGGCATCGCGCCGTGCCACATAGCGCGTGAGCAGGCTGTAGACCGCATACATCAGCGACGCCAGCAGCGGCACAAGCGCCCATGGCGACAGCACGCCCGACCCCGGCTGCAGGATGATGAGCACCCCGCAAAAGCCCGCCGCGATCGCCGCCCACCGCCGCCAGCCGACCTTCTCGCCCAGGATCGGCCCGGACAGGGCCGCCACCAGGAGCGGGTAGATGGTAAAGACCGCGTGGCTTTCGATCAGCCCCAGCTTGGTGAAGGCCAGCACCATCACCCAGATCTCCACCACCAGGATTACCCCTCGGGCCAGTTGCAGCCAGGGAAATCCGGTGCGTGCGGCGGCCCGGATGCCTCCCGGCGACCGCGCCGCCACGATCAGGACGAAACCGGCGAAGGCCCAGAAGCGGATCATCACCACGATCCACAGATTGTAGGTTTCGGCCAGATGGCGCGAGATGCCGTCCTGTGCGGCAAAGATCGTGGCGGCGGCAATCATCAGCCAGATGCCGGCACGGGTGTTTTGCGTGGCGGTCACCGCCGACGTTCCTGGGTCAGGGCATAAAGCCCGGCGGCGACGACGATGGCGGCGCCGACGGCGACGGGCAGGCTCAGCCGTTCGTTATACACCGTGAGGCCGATCAGGGTGACGAAGACGATCTGCAAATAGGCATAGGGCTGGACGCGGGCGGCCTCGACCTGCTCGTAGCATTTCAGCAAGAGCCAGTGCGAAAAGATGCTGAGGCAGGAATAGATCGCAATGGGCGCAATGTGCTGCGGCTGGATGGGTTGCAGGTTCGGTAGCCCGATTGCGGTGGTCAGGGCGACCCCGACGATGGCGGGCCAGAACAGCGCCGGAAAGGTTCGCTCTACCCGCGTGGCCAGGCGGGTAAGAACGGAGTAGAGCGCGAAGAGGAAGGCCGAGGCCAGCGGCAGCAACGCTTGCCAGGTGAAGACGCCCATCCCCGGCCGCAGGATGATCAGGACGCCGACCATGCCCACGGCGACCGCGGCCCAGCGTTGCCAGCTGAGCCTTTCGCCAAGGATCGGGCCGGAGAGGGCAACGATCAGCAGCGGGCAGATGGCAAAGACGGCATGGCTTTCGATCAGGCCGATCAGCGTGTAGCCCCAGACGATCAGGCAGATTTCCGCCACCAGAAGGGTGCCCCGGGCCAGATGCGCCGGCAGGTGGGCCGAGCGGATCGCGGCACGGGGTCCCTCGGGGCGGCGGAGCGCCATGAGGATCACGAAAGCGGCGAAGGCCCAGTAGCGGATCATCACCACCATCAAGGTGTTGTACTGCCCCGCCAGCGCCTTGGAGAACCCGTCTTGCGCGGCGAAAGTGGCGACGGCCGCGACCATCAGGAGGATGCCGAGACGCGGGTTTTTCGAGGCGGCGGGGACGGTAGTCATGAGGAGGCCGCGTAGCATGGCGGCGGCGCGGGTGACAGGGGGATTGTTGGGGGGACGCAAAGGGCTCCGCCGGGGGTGTCCCGAGTCGGGACGGGGGGTTGGGGTGAGGGAAGTCAAGGGTTTGGGGCGGGGAAACTAAGGGTTTGTTAGCCTACCCTTTGAGCGAGAGAGAAAAACTTTGGCGGTCAGGGTTGCGGGGATTGGGGTTTTTGCGTTGAAAGGCGTCTGGTGGGGTAGAACCCCACCCTGTGGAAATGTTTTGGTAGATCGGGGTGGCGGGGTGAACCCCGCCCTACGGGATGTTGTGGGCGTTGGGGGGCAGGTGGCCTGTGGTCATGTGGCGTTTGTAGGCGTAGCCGGGGGCTCGGGTCACGGTGAAGCCTGCGGCGGTGAGGGCGCGGCGGACGTGGCCTGCGGCGGTGTAGGTGGCGAACGTGCCGTGGGGGGCGGTGTGGCGGGCGACCTCGGCGAGTATTTCGGGCGACCAGAGTTCGGGGTTCTTGGCGGGGGAGAAGCCGTCGAGGAACCAGGCGTCGGCCTGGCCGCTCCACTGCGGCAGGGCGGTGCGGGCGTCGGCGGTGAGGATGGTGGCGGAAAGGCCGGGGAGGGTGATCTCCCGGCTGCCGCTGGCGGTGTCTTGCGCGGTCCATTGCTGCAGGAGTTGGGCGGCGGGGATGGCGGCCTGAGGAAAGGCTTGCAGTGCGCGGGCCATGTCTCCGGGGGCCATCGGGAAGGCCTCGAAGCTGGTGAAGCGGATCGTGCCGGGGGCGCCCATGCCGTGCCAAAGAAGGGCGGTGGCCAGCAGGTTGAGGCCGGTGCCGAAGCCAAGCTCGGCGATGTGGAAACCGTCGGTCAGGCGCCCCTCCAAGCGGTTGCCAGCCAGGAAAACATGGCGGGTTTCATCAAGGCCCCCGGCAAGGGAGAAATAGGGGTCGTCAAAGCGGCGCGAGACGGGGATCTCGTCGCGCCAGTCCAGCGTGGCTTGTGCAGGGGTCGGCATCGGGCATAGTCCTTTGGCCATGGGAATGGCGAAGGTGGGGCCGGATGGCAAGCGTTGAAGTAACGGTGCGCGGGGCGGGGATCTTCGGCCTGTCGGTGGCTTGGGCCTGCGCGCGGCGCGGCGCACGGGTGCGGGTGGTGGACCCGTTCGGGGCGGGCGTGGGGGCCTCGGGCGGGGTGATGGGCGCGCTGGCGCCGCATGTACCGGAGGCGTGGAATGCGCTGAAGGCGTTTCAGCTGGACAGCCTGCTGATGGCCGAAGGCTGGTGGCAGGCTGTGCGCGCAGCGGGAGGCGTGGACCCTGGCTATGCGCGTCTGGGCCGTATGCAGCCGCTGGCCGATGCGGCGGCGGTGGAGGCAGCGCGAGGGCGCGCGCGGCGGGTGCCGCGACGTATTGGCAGGATGCGGCGCAGTGGGGCGTGGAGCAGGCTCGGGGGCGCCGTGGAGCCGCTCTCACCCTCCGGGTGGGTGGTGCGCGACACGCTGAGTGCGCGCCTGTCGCCGCGCCGCGCGGGATCGGCGCTGGTGGCGGCCTTGCGGGCGCTGGCCGGCGACGTGGTGTCGGAGGCCCCGGATGCGGGAGCTGTGATCCATGCGACGGGGGCGGCGGGACTGGCAGAGCTTTCGGCGGCTCTGGGTCGCAAGGTCGGGTCGGGCGTGAAGGGGCAGGCGGCAGTGCTGCGGCATGATGCAAGGAACGAAGCGCAGGTCTATGCGGGAGGTCTGCATCTGGTACCGCATGCCGATGGCACAGTTGCGGTCGGCTCCACCAGCGAGTCCGACTGGACGGTCGATGGCCCGGATGCGCAGGTCGAGGACCTGATCGCGCGCGCGCAGGCGGTGATGCCCTGCCTGGCCGGTGCCGAAGTGCTCGAACGCTGGGCCGGGGTCCGGCCAAGGTCGGTGACGCGGCAGCTGCTCTTGGGCGAATGGCCCGGCCGCAAGGGGCATTTTCTGGCCAATGGCGGCTTCAAGATAGGCTTCGGGATGGCGCCGAAGATGGCCGAGGTGATGGCCGAACTGGTGCTGGAGGGGCGCGACTCCCTGCCCGACGCCTTCCGGCTGACCGGCCTTCCCTAGCCGCGCCCGGCACGGCCCTTTCGCCAAGGGGCGCCGCCGAGCCAGACACCCGGAAAGAGCATGGACCTGAAGGACCTGCCCTGTTGGAAATACTCCGGGGTATGCCGTTGGTTTCACCACGCGCTTGCGTTGATGAACAAGAAGGCTTGCGCCGGCAGGCGCGCAATTGCTTCACCGTTCCTGTGCCAGCGTCACGCGGGTGCCATGCGCCGCGAAGAAGGCTGTCAACGCGCTGTCCGGTGCGGTGTCCGTGACCAGATGCGAGAACCGGCCCGGTGGCGCGATGGCGATCGGCGCGCTGCGGCCGAATTTCGAGGCATCCGCCGCCACGACGGTTTCTTCCGCCCGCTCGATGATGGCGCGGGAGAATTCGGCCTCGCGCAGGTCCTGCAGCAGGAACCCGGCCGGCGCGGAAATCGCCGCCACCGACAGCACCGCAAAAGACACCCGGAACTGCTGCACGAAGGTCAGCGCCTCGGCCCCGAAGGCGCCGCCGTCGTGGCTGCGCAACTCGCCCCCCGCCATGAAGACCTGGTTGCCGTTCACCCCGGTCAGGGCCTGCGCCACCGCAAGGGAATTCGTCACCACCAGCAGTTCGCGCCGCACCCGCAAGGCCTGCGCCACATAGGCCGTGGTCGACCCCACGTCGAGAAACAGCGACGCCCCGTCTGGCAGCAGCCGCGCCACCCGCCTCGGCGATCCGCCGCTTCGGCCCGGGATTCTGCACCATGCGCTGGGCAAAACTGGCCTCCGGCCCCCAGTCCTTCAGGTGCACGCCGCCGTGCACGCGGGTGACCATGCCCTGCGCCTGCAGCCGCTTGAGGTTGCGGCGGATGGTTTCGTCGGTCACCCCCAGCCGGGCGGCCAGCGCCTCGATCCGGGCCGAGCCGGTTTCCTGCAAGAGCTGAAGAATGGCGCGTTCGCGTTGGCTGGACAGCATGACTCTGCCGGTATCGGTTGGTTTCCCAAGAAAATAACGTTGAAATCCACCGAAAAACAACAGAAAACCACAAAACCCCACAAAAGCTTTGACAGAAAACGGGATTCGGCCGCAGCCTTGGCGCCAGGCGCACCGCCGAAAAACGGCGGGCGATATTGTCTTGAACAGGAGAGGATGGCCGAATGAAGCGTATTGTCCTGACCACCGTTGCGGCGCTTGCGCTGACCGGCACTGCGGCCCTGGCCGAGGTGGAAAGCACCGACCCGATCAAGCTGACCCTGCACGACTGGACCGGCCAGCTGATCACCACCAACATCATGGCCGCCGTTCTGGAAGAGGCGGGCTACAACGTCGAGCTGGTGACGGCCGACTACCTGGCGCAATTCGCGGGCCTCGAGACCGGTGATCTGCATGTGGCGATGGAAATGTGGGAAACCACCGGCCGCGAGGCGATGGATGCCGCCATTGCAACCGGTGGCGTCATCAACATGGGCGAGACCGGCATGGCCGCGATCGAAGAGTGGTGGTACCCGCTCTACATGAAGGAGCTGTGCCCCGGCCTGCCCGACTGGCAGGCGCTGAACGATTGCGCCGAGGCCTTCGCCACCCCCGAGACGGCGCCGAAGGGGCGCTATCTGGGCGGTCCCGTCACCTGGGGCGGGTTTGATGAGGAACGCATCGCCGGCCTTGGCCTGAACTTCGAGGTGATCCATGCCGGCACCGACGCGGCGATGTTCGCCGAACTGGAATCGGCCTATCAGCGCAAGGACCCGATCCTGCTATGGATCTATTCGCCGCATTGGTCATCGACCAAATATGAGGGCGAGTGGGTGCAGTTCCCGCCATTTGAGCCGGCCTGCTACACCGATCCGGCCTGGGGCATCAATCCCGACGCCACGCATGATTGCGGCAAGCCCACCGGGCCGATCTGGAAGGTCGGCTGGGCCGGGCTGCCGGAAAAATGGCCGGGCGCCGACAAGGCGATCCGGGCCTTCACCATCGACAATGACAGCATGAGCACGATGATCGCCAAGGTCGATCTGGACGGTCAGTCGATCGACGATGTGGTGAACGAATGGATGGATGCGAACGAGGCGACCTGGTCCGCGTGGATCGGCCAGTAAGTCTCGAGGCGGGGCGCGGGCGGCGGGTTTCCCCTCGGTCGGCCGCCCCCGCCGCCAATCTGCCTGTTTCGCCCTGATCCCGGACCCCGAATACGATGCGCCCCGTCAAGCTGGCCTGCCGCCATGTGTGGAAAATCTATGGCCCGCACCCCGACCGGCTGGTGGCCGATGCCGCGGGGCTGGAGGCCATTCGCGCCTCGGGCCATGTCGGCGCGGTGCGCGATGTCAGCCTTGAAGTCGGTCAGGGCGAGATCTTCGTCATCATGGGGCTCAGCGGCTCGGGCAAGTCCACGCTGGTGCGCTGCCTGTCGCGGCTGGTGGAGCCGACGGGCGGGGAAATCCTCTACGACGGCGAGGATCTGCTGAAGGCCAGCCCATCGCGGATGATCGAGATCCGGCGGCACCGGATGGGCATGGTGTTCCAGCATTTCGCGCTGCTGCCGCATCTGTCGGTGCTGGAGAACGTGGCCTTTCCGCTGGAGGTGCAGGGCTGGAAACGGGGCCCGCGCGAGGCGCAGGCGCGTGAGGTGATTTCGCTGGTGGGGCTGCAGGGACGCGAGAGACATTACCCGCGCCAGCTGTCGGGCGGCCAGCAGCAGCGGGTGGGTATCGCGCGGTCCTTGGCGATCAAGCCGGACCTGTGGTTCCTGGACGAGCCGTTTTCCGCGTTGGATCCGCTGATCCGGCGCGAGATGCAGGATGAATTCCTGCGCATCCAGCGGCAGTTGAAAAAGACCATCGTCTTCATCACCCATGACTTCGACGAGGCGATCCGCCTGGCCGACCGCATCGCCATCATGAAGGATGGCGCGGTGGTGCAGGTGGCCACGCCCGAAGAGGTGGTGCTGGCCCCGGCCGATGACTATGTGGCCGCCTTCACCGCCCATGTGGCGCGGGCCAAGGTCGTCACCCTGGGCCGCATTGCAGTACCCGGCGTGCCAGAAGGCGTGGCCGGGGACCTGCCTGCCGAGGCACGGGTGGAGGCGGTGGCCGAGCAGATCGTCACCTCGGGCCGGCCCTTTGCGGTGATCCGCGATGGCGCGAAAGTGGGCCATGTCACCCCCCAGGCGGTGATCGCCGTGCTTCTGGGCAAGGGCGGATGAGGCACTGGCATCTGATATGGGCGGCGCTGGCCGTCATCGCCATGTTGCTGGCTTTTGCGGTGAAGCTGCCGCCGGGCTGGCTCTGGCCGCCCGAGGCGATGCACCTGCCGATGGCCGGCTGGGTCTCGGCCGGCATGAAGTGGCTGACCGACAGCGCGGCGATCGGCCCGGTCAGTTTCAAGGACCTGACGCGAGGCTTCGCTGCGCTGGTCGAGGCGCCTTATGACATGGCGCGGGTCCTGCTCGTCGACGGCATTACCGAAGGCAGGGGGCGGCGGGCGACGACGATCATTCCACCGCTTTCGTGGCTGGCAGTGACCATGGCGGCGGTGGCTTTGGGTCACTATGCCCGCGACCGTTGGCTGGGCCTCCTGGCCGGAGCGCTGATGGTCTATCTGGCGGTCTTCGGCCAATGGGACAGCGCCATGGTCACGCTGGCCTCGATCCTCATCGCGGTGCCACTGGGGGTGGCGGGGGGGCTGGCCCTTGGCATCGCCGCCTGGCGCTGGCGAGGGGTGGAGCGGGCGATATCACCTGTTCTGGACCTGATGCAGACGGTGCCGACATTCGCCTATCTGGTGCCGGTGCTGGTGCTGTTCGGCTTCGGCCCGGTGGCGGCGCTGCTGGCGACGATGATCTACGCCATGCCGCCGATGGTGCGGGTAACGCTGGTCGCGCTGCGCGCTGTGCCGCCCGAGATCATGGATTTCGCCAATATGGCGGGCTGCACGCCGGGGCAGCGGATGCGCAAGGTGATGCTGCCGGTGGCGCTGCCCGACCTGATGGTGGGCGTCAATCAGGTGATCATGCTGAGCCTGAACATGGTCATCATCGCCTCGATGATCGGCGCCGGGGGCCTGGGCAAGGACGTGCTGGAAAGCCTGCGCCGGCTTGATATTGGCGGCGGGATCGAGGCGGGTCTGGCGATCACGGCGCTGGCCGTGGTGCTGGACCGGCTGGGCCAGGCAATGGCAGCGCGGGCGGGGCATCGGGCGGCCGCAACGGGCAGTTTCCGGCAGCGCCATCCGCGCACGGTGCTGGTGGCGGCGGTGGTCGTGGTGACCGGGCTTCTGGGTCTTTTGGTCCCGGCAGTGCAGGACTGGCCGAAGGGCTGGGAGATCACCACCAAGACCTTCTGGTCGGGTTTGATAGAGTGGATCAACGTCAACTACTTCGACCAGTTGGAGGCCTTCCGGGTCTGGATGCTGCAGTATCTCCTGTCGCCGGTGAAGCGGTTCTTCCACGGCCTGCCCTGGCCTTTCATGCTGGGAATCCTGGCGCTGGCAGGCTGGCGGCTGGGAGGCTGGCGGCTGGGTGCGCTTGCGCTTGCGCTTGGCGCCTTCATTGCAGCGACGGGACTGTGGGAACAGGCGATGACCACGGTCTACCTTTGTGGCGTGTCAGTGCTGATCGCGATGGCGATTGGGGTGCCCCTGGGCATATGGGCGGCGTCTTCGGGCGCGGCGGGCAGGGTGATCGGCGGGGTTATCGACACGCTGCAGACGCTGCCCAGTTTCGTCTACCTGATTCCGGTGGTGATGCTGTTTCGGGTGGGCGATTTCAGCGCGCTGGTGGCTGTGGTGCTTTATGCGCTGGTCCCGGCGGTGCGCTATACCGCGCATGGGCTGCGGTCCGTGCCGGCAGAACTGATCGAGGCCGGGGTGGTCAGCGGGGCGACACGCAGTCAGATCCTGCGCAAGATCCGGCTGCCGATGGCGGTGCCGATGATCCTTCTGGGGTTGAACCAGACGATCCTGCTGGCGCTTTCCATGCTGGTGATCACTGCCCTGGTGGGTACGCGCGATCTGGGACAAGAGGTCTATATCGCGCTGACCAAGGCAGATGTCGGTCGCGGCATCGTGGCCGGGCTGGGCGTGGCGGCGATTGCCATCATCGCCGACCGGCTGATCGGGGCGGCAGCGGCGGGCGCACGGGCGCGGCTGGAGGGGAGTGTGACACCGGAAGACAAGGTGCGCGGGCTGGCCTGCTGGTCGGGTCCGGTGAAGATAGAGCCTTTGGGCGGTGGCATCACCAACCGCAACTTTGATGTGAGGGATGGTGCGCGTCGCGTGGTGGTGCGGATCGGCGATGACATTCCGGTGCATCAGATCATGCGGTTCAACGAGTTGGCGGCCAGCAAGGCGGCCTTTGCGGCAGGGGTTTCTCCTGCGGTCTTGCACCATGAATCCGGCGCGCTGGTCATCGACTTTGTCGAAGGGCGCACCTTGGCGGCAGAAGACCTGCAAGAGCGGGGCATTCTGGAACAGGCGCTGGCGCTGGTGGGGCGGGCGCATCGGGAGATTCCCCGGTTCTTGCGCGGCCCGGCGCTGGTGTTCTGGGTGTTCCATGTGGTGCGCGATTATGCCGGCACCCTGCGCGATGGCGGCTCGCCGCATCTGGGGCTGTTGCCGGGCTTGCTGGAAGATGCAGCGCGGCTGGAGGCGATGGTCGGCCCGATCGATCTGGTCTTTGGCCATAACGACCTGTTGCCGGCGAACTTCCTGTATGACGGCGCGCGGCTCTGGCTGATCGACTGGGATTATGCGGGCTTCAACTCGCCTCTGTTCGATCTGGGTGGGCTGGCGGCAAACAACGGACTGACGAACGAGGATGAGGGCTGGATGCTTGCCAGCTATTTCGGCCGCGCGCCGGATGCGGCGTTGTGGCGGGCCTACCGCGCGATGAAGGCGGGGGCAGCCCTGCGCGAAACCATGTGGTCGATGGTGTCGGAGTTGCACTCGACGCTGGACTTCGACTTTGCGGCCTATACGGCCGCCAATCTGGAAACCTACCGCGCGGCACTGGCCGCATTCGAGGCATGAGATGAGCGAGCTTCCCTCTACCGCCAAGGCGGTTGTCATCGGTGGCGGCATTGTCGGCTGTTCGGTGGCCTATCATCTGGGCAAGCTGGGCTGGACCGATACGGTGCTGCTGGAGCGCAAGAAGCTGACCTCGGGCACCACGTTCCATGCGGCGGGGCTGGTGGGGCAGTTGCGGACCTCGGCCAATATCACGCAATTGCTGGGGCATTCGGTGGCTTTGTACCGGACGCTGGAGCAGGAGACCGGGCTGCAGACCGGCTGGAAGATGAACGGCGGGTTGCGGTTGGCCTGCAATGCCGAACGCTGGACCGAGGTAAAGCGGCAGGCGACGACGGCGCATTCCTTTGGGCTGGAGATGCATCTTCTGACGCCGAAAGAGGCGCAGGATCTGTGGCCGTTGATGACGATCGACGATCTGGTGGGGGCGGCCTATCTGCCGACCGACGGGCAGGCGAATCCGTCGGATATCACGCAAAGTCTGGCGCGGGGCGCGCGGATGGCGGGGGTGAAGGTCTTCGAGGATACGCCGGTTTTGCGGGTGATCGTCGAAGACGGACGCATTCGCGGGGTGGAGACTGCGGCGGGCGTGATCGAATGCGAGAAAGTGGTGGTTTGCGGCGGGCAGTGGACGCGAGCGTTGGCGGCTTCGGTGGGGGTGAATGTGACCGCTGTGTCGGTGGAGCATCAGTACATGATCACCGAGCGGATCGAAGGCGTGACGTCGGGCCTGCCGACGCTGCGCGACCCGGATCGCCTGACCTATTGGAAGGAAGATGTGGGGGGCCTGGTCTGGGGCGGCTATGAGCCGAACCCGAAATTGTGGGCGACGGGGGGGATACCGGAGGGGTTCCATTTCGAGACGCTGACGCCCGATTGGGACCATTACGAGCAGTTCATGGAGAACGCGATTGCGCGGGTTCCGGCCTTGGCGACGGCGGGGGTGAAGCAATTGTTGAACGGGCCCGAGAGCTTCACGCCGGATGGCAATTTCATTCTGGGCGAAGCGCCGGAATTGCGGAATTTCTATGTCGGCGCGGGGTTCAATGCGTTCGGCATCGCCTCGGGCGGCGGTGCGGGGATGGCGCTGGCGGAATGGGTGGCGACGGGGGCGGCGCCGTTCGATCTGTGGCCGGTGGATATCCGGCGCTTTGGCCGGGTGCATGGCGATATCGCTTGGGTCCGCGACCGGACGGTGGAGGCTTATGGCAAGCACTACACCATCGCCTGGCCAAGCGAGGAGATGCGGTCTTGTCGGCCTGTCCGGCGATCGCCCTTGTATGCGCATCTGACGGCGGCGGGGGCGTGTTTTGGCGAAAAGCTGGGGTGGGAGCGGCCGAACTGGTTTGCCGATCTGGGCGCGGGCGAGGTGGCGGAGGATCGGTATTCCTATCAGCGACCGGGATGGTGGGACGCTGTGGCGCGGGAGCATAGGGCGTGCCGCGAGGCGGCGGTGCTGATCGACCAGACCTCTTTTGCCAAGTTCCGGCTGAAGGGGCCGGGGGCGGCGCGGGATCTGAACCGGATTGCAGCCGGAAATGTGGACCGGGCGGTGGGGTCCTTGACTTATACCCAGATGCTGAACCGCAAGGGTGGGATCGAATGCGATCTGACCGTGGCGCGGGTGGCGGAGGACGAGTTTCACATCGTCACCGGTACCGGCTTTGCGACGCATGATTTCGACTGGATCAGCCGGCACATGACCGGGGATTGCCAGCTGTCGGATGTGACCTCGGGCTTCGCCGTGCTGTCGCTGATGGGGCCGGATGCACGGGAGATCCTGGGCCGGGTTTGTGCGGATGACCTGTCAAGTGAGGGGTTCCGCTTTGGCACCGCACGGTGGATTTCGGTGGCGAAATGCCCGGTGCTGGCCTTGCGGGTGACATATGTGGGTGAGCTGGGCTGGGAACTGCATCTGCCAGTGGACTATGCGGTGACGGTCTATGAGGCGCTTGTGGCGGCGGGCCGGGACCGGGGTCTGGTGAACGCGGGTTATCGTGCGATCGAGACCTTGCGGCTGGAGAAGGGCTATCGGGCCTGGGGCTCGGACATCGGGCCGGATCATACGCCGGTGGAGGCGGGCTTGGGCTGGGCCTGCAAGATGCGCTCGAACGTAGATTTCATCGGGCGGGCGGCGGTGGAGGCGCAGGTTGCCGGTGGGGTGAGGAAGTGGCTGGCGACGTTTACCGCCGCGCCGGAGGTGGTGCTGCTGGGCCGCGAGACGATCTACCGGGATGGTCAGCGGGTGGGTTGGCTGTCTTCGGGCGGGTATGGCCATACGGTCGGGCGGTCTATCGGGATGGGCTATGTGCGCCGGGCCGAGGGGGTGGATGCGGAGTTTGTGCGCGCGGGGCGCTATGAGCTGGAAGTGGCATCCGAGCGGGTGGCGGCTGCGGTGCACCTGGAGCCGCTTCATGATCCGAAGGGTCTGCGGGTGAAGTCGTAAGCCGGGGGGCATGCGCCGCCCCCCGGACCCCCCGCGGAGTATTTGTGCCAAGATGAAGGGGCAGGCGGCCTTGTGGTTTGGGCTGGCATTGGGCAGCTTGGCGGCGAATGCAGGAGGGTGGCGATGCGGCACGGTGGGCAGATACTGGCGGATCATCTGGCAGCCTATGGGGGTGGAACGGGTGTTTTCCGTGCCCGGGGAGAGCTTTCTGGCGGCATTGGACGGGCTCTATGAGCGCGGGATTGCCAATGTGGTGTGCCGCCATGAAGGCGGGGCCGCGATGATGGCAGAGGCCACCGGCAAGTTGACCGGGCGGCCGGGGGTGGCCTTTGTGACGCGGGGGCCGGGGGCGACCAATGCGGCCTCTGGCGTGCATGTTGCCAAGCAGGATTCGACGCCGATGATCCTGTTCGTTGGCCAGATCGCACGCGGCCACCGCGACCGCGAGGCGTTCCAGGAGGTGGACTATCGCGCGGTCTTTGGCCCCTTGGCCAAGTGGGCGGCGGAGGTGGATCAGGTAGAGCGGTTGCCGGAGTACATCAGCCGGGCGTTCCATGTCGCGATGAGCGGGCGGCCCGGGCCGGTGGTGCTGGCTTTGCCAGAGGATATGCTGTCGTCCTTCGCCGATGTGGCGGACATCCGGCCGCCCACGCCCGCTGTGCCGGGCGTGACGGAGGCGCAGGTAGTGGCGGTGGCTGCTGCGCTTCGTAGCGCGGAGCGACCGTTGGTCGTGGTCGGCGGGCCTGTCTGGTCTGCGGCGGCGGCGGAGGCGTTGGAGGCTTTTGCCGAAGGCTGGGGCCTGCCGGTGGCGGTGAGCTTCCGGCGGCAGGATCGGTTGGACAATACGTCATCGGCCTATGTGGGCGATCTGGGGGTGGGGATGAACCCACGCTTGGGCGCGCGCTTGCAGGCGGCGGATGTGGTGGTTGTGTTGGGGTCCCGGCTGGGCGACATCGCCACGGGCGGGTATGAGTTGCTGGACCCCGCACGGCCGCCGCGCATCGTGCATGTGCATGCCGATGCGGGCGAGTTGGGGCGGGTGTTCCGGCCGGAGGTGTCCGTTGCGGCTGCGGCGCCGGTGATGGTTTCGGCGCTGGCAGGGCTGACACCGCCGAATGTGCGGCCCTGGGTGGATTGGGCCGCAGAGGCGCGGGCCGACTATGTCGCCTGGCAAAAGCCGGTGGCCACGCCGGGTGCTGTGCGGATGGAGGAGGTGGTGGCTTGGATGGCGGCCAA
>JADJAB010000002.1 GCA_016704435.1 Rhodobacter sp.
CATGACAAATGAGCGTTCAATTTCCGATCAATGGGGAACCGGTGACGTTTATTCCAGAATAATTGACGCCATGAAGGCCGCCGGGATCGACCCTGAAACTGTGACGGTCGAACAATTGGCACCGGTCGACCATTTTCACGCGCGTGGGTTTCAAGCCACCGTTGAGTTGGCCGGGGCCCTTCCGATCAAGGCAGGTCAGCGACTTGTCGATATCGGTTGCGGACTAGGCGGTCCGGCAAGATATCTGGCGCAACGTTTCGGATGCAAGGTTGATGGCTTGGACATCACCGCGCCTTTCGTTGAAGCGGGCAATAAGCTGACGGCGCTTGTCGGGATGCAGGATGCAGTAACGATCAAACACGGCGACGGGCAGAAATTGCCCTACGCGGACAAGACCTTCGACGGGGGATACGCTCTACACGTGACGATGAGTGTGCCTGACCGCGGTGCTTTCTTCGATGAGGCGATCCGAGTGCTTAAGCCGGGTGCATTTTTTGCTTTGACAGAGCATGGGTTGGGGAGACGTGGCGATCCGCATCATCCCATGCCATGGTCGGAAGACGGCAGCGGAGCCTATCTTGTGCGACCGGCGGATACCGTCGCCATTCTCGAAAAATCGGGCTTCTCCGACATTCAGGTCACTGATACCGGCCAAGAGTACCTGCAAGGATATCTGCGGGCCATTGAACTGGCAGAGAAGGGCGAAGCGCCGGTTTTCAGCACTCACATTCTGCTTGGCAAGCTGGCGCCCCAGATCGTCAGAAACGCGGCGCGCAATATTGAAGAAGGCAGAACACATCCGTTCCAGATAATCTGCCGCAAAGGCTCTTAGGCCCGTCCGTCGTCCAAATGCGCGATTTTCCAACGACGGCTTCGTCCCGCATAGCTGACCTTGGAGATAGACGTAAAGAACTGAATGGCACTTGGCCAAGCATGCACTTCACCCCAAACGGCCTGGCAGGCGGGGCCGGGGGCGCGGCGGGGGCGGCCCGGGGCCTCACGGGATTTGTGCGCCAAACCTTAACAAACCCTAAACAGAAACCCCCATGCCCTTGATATAAAACGGGAATCCTTTGCGTCCCGAGCAGGGCACGCTCACTCAGGCCGCACCCGCGCCGCCGTCTTGTTGGCAAAGGCCTCCAGCCGCGCCCGCGCCTCCGGCTGGGTATTCACCACCCCCGCCACCACCGCCTCCGCATAGGCCGCATCCATCGCCGACATATTGTTCAGATGACTGATCGCCGAGCAGATCGCGAAATTCGTCAGCGGCAGGTTCCGCGCCGCCGCCCGCGGCTCCAGCGCCTTGTCAAAGCTGGACCCCTCCACCACATACTGCGCCAGCCCGATCTCCACCGCCTCGCGGGCCTTATAGACCCGCCCCGTCAGCATCATGTCGATCATCCGCGCCTTGCCGATCAGCGCCGACACCCGGAACGTCGCCCCACCCCCGGTGAACAGCCCCCGCTGCCCCTCCGGCAAGGCAAAATACGTCCCCGCATCCGCCACCCGGATATGCACCGCCGAGGCCAGCTCCAGCCCGCCGCCCACCACAGCGCCCTTCAGCGCCGCAATCACCGGCACCCCGCCATATTCCAGCTTGTTGAACGCCTCATGCCAGCGCAGGCACAGATGCATGAACTCCGCCGGACTGCGATCTGCCCCGTGGTGTTCCACCAGATCAAGCCCGGCGCAGAAATGGTCTCCCGCTGCCGCCAAGACCACCGCCCGCACCCCGGCGCGGGGGATGGCCGAGAAGAGCGACACCAGCTCTTCCACCGTATCCGCATCCAAGGCATTTCGCTTGTGCGCCCGATCCAGCGTGGCGATCAGCACACCGTCGTCCTGCAACTCCAGCCGGATGTTCGTCAGCCCCAAGTCGGCCAGATCGGTCATCGTCTTTCCCTTCGTCTCAGCCCAAAGGCCCCATGGCCCGCGCCGCCTCGCGCAGGATGAACTTCTGAATCTTCCCGGTCGCGGTCTTTGGCAAGACCTGAAAGACCACCGATTTCGGCAGCTTGAACCCCGCCAGATGGTCGCGGCAAGAAGGCGATCAGCTCAGCCTCATCCGCCGCATGCCCGTCGCGCAATTCGACAAAGGCGCAAGGCGATTCCCCCCACCGCTCACTCGGCCGCGCCACCACCGCTGCCGCCAGAACCGCCGGATGACGGTACAATACCCCCTCGACCTCGACCGAGGAGATATTCTCGCCGCCCGATATGATCACATCCTTCAGCCGGTCGCGGATCTGCACGTAGCCGCCGGGATGGACCACCGCCGCATCGCCCGACCAGAACCAACCGCCCGCAAAAGCCGCATCCGTCGCCGCCGCGTCCTTGTAGTACCCCTTCATCACCGGATTGCCGCGCATCGCGATCTCGCCCTGCGTCAGCCCGTCCATCGGCACATCGGCACCGGTCTCGCGGTCCACCACCCGCAAGCCCTCCAGCATAGGAAAAGCCACGCCCTGCATCGCCTGCTTGGCCGCCTGTTCCGAAGGCGACAGCGCCGACCAATCCTCTTGCCACAGGCATTGGCTGACATGGCCATAGGTCTCGGTCAGGCCATAGACCTGCATCACCTCCAGACCCAGCCGGGCAGCCTTTTCCAGAACGGCGGGCGGCGGCGGGGCGCCGGCGGTGAAGACCTTCAGCTTCGGCTCCAGCGGCTGCCCTGGTGCATCGGCGCTTTCGCACAGCATCTGCAGGATCACCGGGGCCGCCCCCAGATGCGTCACCCCATGGGCCGCAATGGCGGCAAACATCCTTGCCGGCACCGCATCGCGGGTGAAGACCAGATGCGCGCCGACGATGGCCATCGCCCACGGGTGGTTCCAGCCGTTGCAGTGAAACATCGGCACGACCGACAGATAGACCGGGTTCGCCGGCAGCGGCCATCCCGCCACCGTGCCCATCGCCATCAGGTAGGCGCCACGATGGTGGTACACGACGCCCTTCGGCCGCCCGGAGGTGCCCGAGGTATAGTTCAGCGCCAGCGCCTGCCATTCGTCCTCGGGCAGTGCCCAGTCCGCAGGATCAGCCGCCAGAAGATCGTCATAGCTGGCCTGCCCGAACCCCTCTGCCGCCAGATCGACGATGTCGACCACCGGCAGTTCCCGCCCCATCAGCGCGAAGGCCTGCCGCAAGAGCCCCGCAAAGGCCGTGTCGCAGATCACCAGGCGGCTGTCCGCGTGATCAAGGATATAGGCGATCGTCTCCGCCTCCAGCCGGAAGTTGATGGTGTGCAACACCGCTCCGGTCAACGGCACGGCATAGTGCAATTCGAACATCTCGGGGATGTTCGGGCACAGGACCGAGACGGTATCGCCAAGCCCCAGACCCCGCGCCTTCAGACCGCCGGCGACGCGCGCGCAGCGGTCCGCCACCTCGGCCCAGGACCGGCTGACTGCGCCGTAGGTCGTGGCCGGTCGCCTTCCGTAAACCAGCGCAGCCCGGCTCAGGAACGACAGCGGCGACAGCGCCACATGATTGGCCGGCCCGCGCGTCAGTGCATCATATGCCTTTTGCATTGTCTTGCCCCCTCAGAGGAACGGCAGTTCCACCAGCCGCGCGGCAACCGGCCCTCCCGGCCGCATCACCTGCACGGAAGCACCTGCCGTCACCGAAACCGAGATCAGCGCAAAGCCGATGTTGGCCTTCATCCGGGGCGACCAGGTGCTGTTGGTCATCTTGCCGACCTTTTCGCCGTTGTGAAGGATATCTTCGGCGCGAGTGCCGAAAGGCATCGGCGCTGCACCGTCCATCACCAGCCCCAACTGATGCCGCTTCACCCCTTCGGCATGGATGCGCCGCAGCGCCTGAATGCCCACCGTATCATCCGGCACGTCCAGGTTCACATACTTGCCCAGCCGCACCTCGAACGGGTTCGTCTCGTCATCGGTATCGCCGCCGACCGAGACCAGCCCGCTTTCGACCCGCTCCGGCGTTGCCGGCGCGCCGGGGCCGATGCCCCAGGGTTGCCCGGCCTCCTTGAAGATATTCCACAATTCGGTCCCGCGGCGGCTGTCCTTCAGGTAGATCTCGAAGCCGCCCTGCTTTGACCAGCCCGACCGCTGGATGGCGACCGGAATCCCCTGCACCTCGGTCTCGCGGAACCAGAAGTATTTCAGGCCGCGCACCCAATCTCCCAGCACATGCGCCACCACATCCTCGGCCTTCGGACCCTGCAGCGCCATCGGATGCACATCCGGGTCGCTGACCTCGACATCCAGCCCCCGTTCGGCCGCGATCGCGCCCGCCCAGAACCAGATGTCGCTGTCCGCGATCGACAGCCAGAAAAGGTCATCGGCCAGCTTCAGCAGGATCGGGTCATTGATGATCGTGCCCTTGTGGTTGCACAAAGGCACGTATTTGCCCTGCCCCACCTTGCAGGTGGACAGATCGCGCGGCGCCAGGATCTGCGCCAGCCGCCCGGCATCGGGGCCGCGCAACTGCACCTGACGTTCCACCCCCACATCCCATTGGCTGACACCATTGATCAGCCGCCAATACTCGCCCTCCGGATCGCCGTAGGAGGTGGGCATGACCATCCGGTTGTAGACATTCGCCGCCACCAGCCCTTCGGCCATCGCAGCCTCCAGAAAGGGCGAGGGGCGGACGCGGGCGGTCGGGAAGAAGGTGAACATGGGAAGACCTCACGGAAGCTGTAGGCGCCAGATGAGAGAGCGCTGGCCTCTATCCGTCAAACGACGTATTCGGGGGCGATGCCCCTACAAACGGTTATGCATAGGTTGTGCCATGGCCCCGCGCGCCGATCTGCCCCCGCTGACCTGGCTGCGCGCCTTCGAGGCCGCCGCCCGGACACTCTCCTTCACCCAGGCCGCGGCCGAGTTGAACGTGACCCAGGCCGCGATCTCCAAGCACGTCAGATCGCTGGAACTGCACCTGCGCCAGCCGCTGTTCCACCGCCGCCCCCGCAGCCTGGAGCTGACCCATAGCGGCGAGGCCTACCTGCCCAAGGTGCAGGATGCACTGGACCGCCTGGCCTCCGGCACGCGCGAGGTGTTCGGCGCGCGCCAAGGCGGTGCGCTGACCCTGCGCTGTGCGGTGTCCTTTGCGACAAACTGGCTGGCCCCCCGCCTGCCCGGCTGGCTGGACCGGAACCCGGCGCGCCGCATCCGCATCCTGTCATCGGTCTGGAACGACGCCTTCGACCGCGACGCCTTCGACCTTGATATCCAGTATGGCCGCGGGGATTGGCCCGGCCTCGCCAGCCACCGCCTGACATGGGAGACGATTACCCCCCTCTGCGCCCCCGGAACGCCGCTGGCATCCCCCGACGACCTGCGCGACCAGCGCCTGCTGCATGTGCTGGGCTATCAGGAGGGCTGGGCGATCTGGCTCAACGCCGCCCGGGCCAGAAAGGTCGACCCCGGTCAGGGCCTGCACCTCGATACCTCGCTGGCCGCCTTCGCCCTGGCGGCCGCTGGCGGCGGCATCGCCCTCGGCCGCCTCTCCCTCGCCGCGCCCGACCGCGCTGCCGGCCGTCTCATCGCACCCTTCCCGCTGGAAGTGCCGATCGACGAGGCGTTCCACCTGATCCAGGCCCCCGCCGGCAGCCCGCACCCCGACGCCGCCGCCTTCACCGACTGGCTTCTGGCCGAGGCAGGACGGGATCGGCCCGCCTAGCCGTCCACGAACAACGGCCCCAGCATCGCCCGCAATGACTCCAGCGCCGCCGTCGCATCCTCGCACTGTGGCCCGATCCGCACCGCGACCGACCCGGCAAAGCCGAACGCCGCCAGCTTCCCCGGTGCGATCGCGATCTCCAGCCCCTTCGGCCCGCCAACCACCCGCTCCACCGCGTCCTCGGCGCCAAAGGCCTCGTCGCTCACTTCGAACCAGACCGGCCCGCCGCCCAGCGACTGGCGGAACAGCACATAGCCCTCGTCCTCCTCCTCGCCAGCGGCGAAGCCGACGAACAGCATGCCTTCGTCCTCGACCACGGACCCATAGGCCGCCTTCACCACGATATCCGCCATCCCTGCCCTCGCACCTTCCGCCCGCAACCTGTGCACCGCGACGCCCGGATCGGCAAGCCCGCAGCTGTCTTCACGCAGCACAGGGCGCGTGGCAGCGACCTCCGCCGCGCACCTTGCCAGCCCCGCCCTGCGTCAATGCGCCCACTCCATTCAAATGCGCGACAGCCCCACATCTGCGGCAAGGGGAGGTAGGCAGGATGTCAAAGTCTCTTTCGGCGATCGCCGTCGCGGTGCTGGCTGCTTTCGCAGGCCCGGTCTTCGCGCAGGATGGCGGCCTTGATATTCCGACGGTGCCGCTGGTGCCGCCCGATGCCGAGGGCATGTCCGACCGCGCAGACCCGGCGGGCTTCGATATCAGCGGTATCTGGGAATACGCGACCAGCAATCATACCGTCTCCGGCATCTGCAACAATCCCGGCAGCGCGATGTCAGGATTGCTGGAGATCGCGGCATCGGGTGGCGACGTATCGCTGACACTGGTGTCCGGGGCAACCTGCAACCCCGGCTGGGTGTGCGCCTACACGGGTGGAATCGAGGACCACAGCGTGATCGTCTCGAACACAGGCACGGTCGACGACGAGGGCGGCGAGGTGACCAACGCGCTGCAACTGATCTTTGTCGGCCAGGAAGCGGGCTTTGGCCGGGGCGGGTCATATTACCTGCACCCCGAGGGATACCAATGCCAGTGGAGCTACGAGATCTTCTTCCACCGACCCGATGTCGAAGGCGACACCTGGACGCCCGGCGTGTCCGAAAGCGCGGATTGAGCACCGGCTGCCACGAAAGCGTGCCGCAGCGGCGTCACGGCCATTTCGCCACCGGCGGCAGGCTCATCAGCACGGCATTGGCGTCATGCCCGGTCTCCAGCCCGAACTTGGTGCCGCGGTCGTAGACTAGGTTGTATTCGGCATAGAGGCCGCGATGCACCAGCTGTGCCTCGCGATCGGCCTCGGTCCACGCCGTGTGCAACCTGCGCTCGGTCACCGGCAGAAATGCGGGCAGGAAGGCGCTGCCGACATCGCGGGTAAAGGCAAAATCCGCGCCCCAGCTGTCACGATCCGCAGCCCCTGTGTTCAAGTCATCATAGAATATCCCGCCCACACCGCGCGCCCGACCCCGGTGCGGCACGAAGAAATACTCATCTGCCCAGGCCTTGAACCGGGCGTAGTAGTCGGGGTCGTGCGCGTCGCAGGCCCGCTTCATCTCGGCATGGAAATGCGCGGTATCCTCCGGGTATTCGATGCAGGGGTTCAGGTCGGCGCCGCCGCCGAACCACCAGGCGTCCGGCGTCCAGAACATCCGCGTGTTCATGTGTACGGCCGGCGTGTGCGGGTTCACCATATGCGCCACCAGGCTGATGCCGCTGGCCCAGAACCGCGGGTCGCCTTGCATCCCCGGCACCCCGCGCGCCGCTCATCGCCTGTTGCCGCCCGCGCCAAAGTCCCATGCACGGCCGACCAGTTGACGCCGACCTTCTCGAACACCCGGCCACCGCGCAGCACGCTCATGACGCCGCCGCCGCCATCTTCGCGCACCGTCGGCGTCACCTCGAACCGCACCGGGGCTGCGCCCGCGGCGGCGCGTTCCTCCAGATCCTCGAAGGCCGCAACGATCCGGTCGCGCAAAGCCCGGAACCAGGCCGCAGCCTCTGCCTTGCGGCCTTCGAAATCCTCGCTCATCGCGCAGCCTCCCCGTTTCGACCGGCCTTGGTTATCACCGCTTCGTGCGCATTCCAACGCAGCGTTTGGCGCCCCGGGAAAAGGGTCCTAGACTCTCCACCATGCCCGAAGCGAGTCGCCCGATGAAACGCCTGCTGCTCTTCTCTTTCGCCCTGCTGGCCGCCTGCGGCACGCCGCAAGAGCAATGCATCGCCTCCGGCACACGCGAATTGCGGACCGTGGAAAAGCTGATCGTCGAGACAGAGGGCAATCTGAAACGCGGCTATGCGCTGGAGGAAAAGGTGATCCGGTTCCGCACCTTCTCGCCCTGCCGGATGCCGCCGCCGCCGCCACCACAACCCGGCGCCCCGCCACCCCCGCCGCCGCCGGTGCAGATGTGCCCCGACACGATCGAGCAGACCGTGACCCGGCCCAGGGCCATCGACCTTGAGGCCGAGGCCCGCAAGCTGGAGCAACTGAAGGCCAAGCGGGCAGAACTGCTGCGGCTGGCGCAACCCGTGATCGCGCAATGCAAGGCCGAATACCCCGAGTGACCGGCGACAGACCTAGAACGCCGGCGCCTCGACCCGGTCCAGCAAGCCGCGCCCGCCGTCGACGGTGATCACCTGCCCGGTCACGAATCGCGCCGCGTCCGAAGCCAGAAATTGCACCGTTTCCGCCAGTTCGTCCGGTCCGGCGATACGGCCCAGGGGTGTGCCCGTCTCGATCACCTGGCGCCAGTCGGGGTTTTCCCTCAGCGCGGCCTGCAGGCTGGCGCTCATCACCGAGGCGAAGGAGACCGCGTTCACCCTGATGCCCTTTCCGGCCAGTTCCAGCGCCAGGCCGCGGGTCATCTGCTCGACCGCGGCAGAGGCGATGGCATAGCCCAGCAGCCCGCCCTGCGCGCGCGACGCTGCCAGAGACGAGATGTTGACGATCGCCCCGATCGGGGTTCCCGGCTCCACCTCGGCCTTTTCGGCGGCGGCGATCATCCGGCGCGCGGTCATCTGCGACATCCGCAGCGCAGTCATGACGTTCTGCTGCCACAGCATCTCCACCCCGTCGGCATCGGGGTTCAGCGGGTCGAGGGCGCACAGCGGCGGCTGGCGTTGACCAGGATGTCCACCCGGTCGAAGGCATCGACCGTGGCCGACAGCAGGTTGGCGATGGTCAGCTTCTGCGTCAGGTCGCCCGCGAACATCCGCACCGCCCCCTCGGCGCGGGCAAGTTCGCCGACCTCGGCCCCCAGCTTGGCCTCGTCCATGTCGGCGAACATGACGTTGGCGCCCTTGTCCACCAGATGCCGCGCAACGGCGAGCCCGATGCCGTTGGCCGCGCCGGTGACGATGGCGGTCTTGCCCGATACGGAAAGCGACATGGGAACTCCCGTCTGACTAGGGCCGCGTCCGGCGCGGCTTGGCGGCGCGGATCACGCGAAATGCACTGTCGCCGCCGATGGTTTCGACGTCCAGAAAGGCGGCGGTCAGCGCGGCATCATAGGGCAGGTGCCGGTTGGCGACCAGCCACAGCGCGCCATCGGGCGCCAGCATGCCCTTTGCGGCGGCGATGAACGCAGCGCCCAAGCCCGGATCAGCCTCGCGCCCGGTGTGGAAGGGCGGGTTCATCACCACGGTTTCCGCCAGGCTCTCGGGGCGGAAGGTCAGCGCATCGGTCCAGTGAAATCTGGCGCGCGGGTCATCAAGGTTGATCCGGGCGCAGTCCAGCGCCGCCGCCTCGGCCTCGACCACGTCCAGCCGCTTCACGCCCTCGCGCGCCAGGACTTCGCGCGACAGATAGCCCCAGCCTGCCCCCAGATCGACGACCTTCGGTCCCAGCTTGGCGGGCAAGGCGGCGGCCAGGAGGGCCGAGCCGCGGTCCGGGCCGTCGGCTGAAAAACAGAACGGATTGGTGACGAAGCCGCCCTCGACGGGACGGTTGGCCGCGCGCCAGTCTCCGGGCACCGGCCCGGCGGTCAGCACCACGGCCTTGCCATGCGCCTTCGACAGCACCTCGCCCAGTGCCAGCCCAGCCTGACGGCAGGCCTTGATGAGGCTTTCGATCCCGTCGGTCTTCTGCCCGTCCAGCAATACCGGGGCGCCGGGGACGACCAGTGCCACCGCCTCGGCGATCATCGCCAGCGCCGCGGCCCGCGCGCGCGGCATGCAGACCAGCGCCGCGGCAAAGGGCGGCTGGCCATCGACGGCAAGACCGCGCGCTGCGAAATGGTCATGGTCGGGACGAAAGCCGGTGCGGACGACCACGCGGTCCTGCGGCAGGGCTGACAGGTCATCGCCCGCGCGCGGCCGCAGCACGAGGATGGCGCCCGCAGGCGGCAAGGTCAGGGCGCCGCTTTCCAGCGCCAGGTCAAGCCGTGCCGATCGCATGGGCGGGGCGCGCGCCCCCTACTCCTTTTCCATCGTGCATTGCAGCGGGTGCTGGTGGCGGCGGGCAAAGTCCATCACCTGTTCGACCTTGGTTTCCGCCACCTCGAAGGAGAACACCCCCACCACCGCCAGCCCCTTCTTGTGGACCGTCAGCATGATGTCGAACGCCTGCGCATGGGTCATGCCGAAGAACCGCTCAAGCACATGCACGACGAATTCCATCGGCGTGTAGTCGTCGTTCAGAAGCAGCACCTTGTACATTGGCGGGCGCTGCGTCTTGGGCTTCGGCTTGGCCAGAAGCGAGGTTTCCTGCCCGCCGTTCCCGCCACCGTCACGGCCCGGCCGGTCCGTATCATCGCCGGACGATCTGACGGGTCGAGAGGTCACGCGGGCAGCTCCTTCAGGCGGATTCGGTCACGGGCGGATGTTGCCGGAATATAGCTTCTTTTCGCTGAACGAAAAGAGGGCGGGATTGCGCGGGCGCGAAGTTGGGTGCATTCACCCTGCAACGGAGGGGTGCCATGCTGACCACCATCGGGTTCGATGCCGACGATACCTTGTGGCAGAACGAGGCCTATTTCCGCCTGACACAAGACCGATTTGCCGACCTTCTGCGCGACCATGCCGAGACCGACCACCTGATGGACCGCCTGCTGGCGGCCGAGCGTCGCAACATCGGCGCCTATGGCTTTGGCGTCAAAGGCTTTACCCTGTCGATGATCGAAACTGCCATCGAGGTGACCGAGGGTCGCGTGCCGGCCGGCGTGATCGCGGAAATCCTCGGTTCGGGCCGCGCCATGCTGGACCATCCGGTCGAGCTTCTGCCCCACGCCCGCGAGGCCGTGGCCAGCCTGGCCGTGGATCATCGCATCGTGCTGATCACCAAGGGCGATCTTCTGCATCAGGAACGCAAGCTGGCACAATCGGGCCTGGGCGACCTGTTCGATGCGGTCGAGATCGTTTCGGGCAAGACGGCACAGACCTATCGGTCGGTCTTCACCCGCCACGGCACCGGCGCGGAGCAGGCGCTGATGGTCGGCAATTCGCTGAAATCCGACGTGATTCCGGCGCTGCAGGCCGGCGGCTTCGGCGTATATGTGCCACATGGCCTGACCTGGGCGCTGGAAGCCGCCCACGAGCCGGCCGACCACCCGCGCTATGACCGCCTGCCCGATCTTGGCCTGTTGCCCGGCCTGGTGGCGCGGCTGCACGACTTGCCCAACAGATAGCGACCAACCCCCGGACAGCCGCAATATCTGCACCCCCGAATCACCAGGTGCAGCATTGCCGCCACAAGATGAGAAAAACCCCCAAAGCCATTGGAATTCAGGTGTTTTCCGGGCGGACACCCTGTGCTAGCCTTCCCCTTGGCAGAAATGAGGCTCCGCAAAGGGGCCCGACGACAGGCAAAGGGACCAGCGACGTGGCATCGCTTCTCGGGCGGATTCTCCGCAGTTTTCTCGTGGTTGCGGCGATTTGGGCCGTCACTCTTTCACATCCGGCTTCGGCGGCGCCCTATGCGGCAATCGTGATGGACGCGCGCTCCGGCGAGGTTCTGTACGAAAAGAACGCCGACACCCGGCTGCACCCGGCATCACTGACCAAGATGATGACGCTCTACATCGCCTTCCAGGCGATCGAGGCAGGGCGCATCCATCTGGATGACAAGGTGACGATCTCGAAGAACGCAGCCGCGCAGCCTCCGTCGCGCCTTGGTCTGAAGGCCGGGCAGAAGATCGCGCTGCGCTACCTGATCCGCGCCGCGGCGGTGAAATCGGCCAACGATGCGGCGATGGCGCTGGGCGAGTATGTCAGCGGCTCGCAAGAGGGATTTGCCAAGCGGATGACCAAGACCGCCCGCGCCCTGGGGATGAAGAATTCGACCTTCAAGAACCCCAACGGCCTGACCGCCGAGGGCCATCTGTCGACGGCACGCGACATGAACATCCTCGGCCGCCACCTGTTCTATGATTTCCCGCAGTATTACAACATCTTCTCGCGCCGCACCGCGGATGCCGGAATCGCCACGGTAGCCAACACGAACTCGCGCTTTCTGGATGGCTATGAAGGTGCCGACGGGATCAAGACCGGTTATACCGTGGCCGCCGGGTTCAACCTGACCGCCAGCGCCCAGCGCGGCAAGAAGCGCATCATCGCTACCGTCTTCGGCGGCACTTCGACCGCCGCGCGCAATGCCAAGATGGCGGAACTGATGGACCTTGGCTTTGGCGCCGCGCGCAACAACGTGCGCGAGAAGGTGCCGCAGGCCGCACCCCTGCCGGATGATGCTCTGGTGGCCGAGGCGCTGGACGCCATCGACGAACCCGGCGCGGCAGGCGGCGCGGCCAAGACCGTCCGCGTCTCGGGCGAGGTGACCCGGTCGCTGCGCCCGAAGGCGCGCCCGGTAGTGCCCGAGGTGCCCGATGCCGTTGCCTTGGCGATTGCCGAGGGCGTCGAGGATGCGCTGGGCGAGGCGCTGCCGCCACCCGCGCCGGAAGGCACGCTTGAGGCACAGGCGCAGAAGCTGGTCGAAGCCGAGCTGGTCACCGAACCGCCGGAAGCGCCGGCAGAACTGCTGGCAGAGGTCGCCCCCACACCGCGCCCCGAAGACCCGGCCGGGACAGTGGCCGAGGCAGCACCGCCCGCGAACACGCTGGACGCACAGGCCCTGGCGCTGGCCGACGGCAGTGCCAATGGCGCAGCACCCGAAGGCACGCTGGACGCGCAGGCAGTGGCCCTGGCCGATCCTTCCCTGGCCGCGACGCAGGACCTTGCGCTGGCGGCCGCCCGTCCGGTCGCGCGTCCTGACCAGCCCGAGGTCGTCGCCGAAGCGGCGCCGGATGCGGCGCCAGATGCGGCGGAAGTCGTTCTGGCCGAAACGGTCGACCCCGTCGCAGAGCCGACAGATGCGCCGGTGCTGGAAGTGATGCAATTGGCCGAAGCCGCCGCGCCGGACGGTGCGGCCGAAGCGGCCCCCGCCGCCAGCCCCGAGGTAAGCGATGTCGAGCAGGTGGCCGCCGCCGTCATGGCGCCACAGCCGGAAACCGCCCCTGATGCCACCCCTGCCCGCAAGGCCCCGATCTTCGAAAGCGTCGCATCCGAAATCGTTCTGGCCGAGGCCGAAGCCCCGGCCGAAGAGCTGGTCGTGGTGGCCAAATCCACCTCGGGCGGGCGGCACTGGGGCGTCAACGTCGGCGATTTCACCTCGCGCAGCGAAGCGGAACGCGCGCTCCTGAAGACCGCCCTGGCCGAAAGCGCCACGCTGAACCAGGGCCTGCGCAAGATCACCCAGAAGGGCGGCAGCTATCATGCCAACTTCATGGGGCTGACCGAGGATCAGGCCGATCTGGCCTGCCGCCGCCTGCACGCGCGCGGCATCTCGTGCGAGACGCTGGGGCCGTGAACCGGCGCCGGTCCGTCCCCGGTCGTGCGGGGTCAGGGCTTGGGGGCCAGGGCTTGGGCTAGGGCTTGGGCTTGTCGTCCCAGTCCTTGGTCAGGATGCGGTTCGCATCACCGTCCGGGTCGTCGAACTGCCGGGTCTTCATCGCCCAGACGAAGAACACCAGCCCCAGCCCGCCCAGAAAGAGCGAGACCGGGATCAGGATGCCCAGGATTTCCATTACTTCAGCCTCAGCGCGTTCAGCGAGACTGTAATCGACGACAGCGACATCGCCAAGGCCGCCGCCAGCGGCGTCGCCAGGCCGACCAGCGCCAGCGGCACCGCGATCAGGTTGTAGCCGCCCGAGATCGCAAAGTTCTCGACGATCCGCCGGGTGGCCTGACGGCTGATCCGCACCGCATCGGCGATCGGCGCCATGTCCTGCCCCAGAAGCACGATGTCCGAGGCGACGCGCGCCGCATCCAGCGCCGTCGCCGGCGAAATCGAGACATGCGCCGCCGCCAGTGCCGCGGTGTCGTTCAGCCCGTCGCCCACCATCAGCACCCGCCGCCCTTCGGCCGTCAGTGCCGAAATCCGCGCGGCCTTTTCCGCCGGCAGCTGGCCCGCCGCCGATTCCGCGATGCCCAGCCGCGCGGCCATCGCCAACACGGCCGCCTCGGTATCGCCAGACAGCAGGATCACCCGCTTGCCGGCCTTCTGCAGCGCGGTCACCGCCACTTCGGCGCCGGGGCGCAGACGGTCGGCAAAGGTGAAGGCGCGGGGGGCGCCGCCGTCGCCGGTGCAAAGGTAGGTGGCGGTTTCGGCCACCCCTGCCCCGGCGCCGCACCATTCAGCGCGGCCCAGCCGCACCCTTGCGCCCTTCCAGACCCCCTCGATGCCATAGCCCGGCACTTCGCGCAGATCCTCGACCCTTGCGGGTCGCAGGCCACGGGCGCGCGCGCTTTCGGCCAGCGCGCGCGCCAGCGGGTGGCTGGATGCCCCGGCAAGCGCCAGCGCCACTTCCTGCGCCATGCGGGGATGGTCGTCCAGGTTGGTCGGCTCGGGCGCGCCAAGGGTCAGGGTGCCAGTCTTGTCGAAGACCACGGTATCCACCTCGGCCAGCCGTTCCAGCGCGGTACCCTGCTTGATCAGCAACCCCTTGCGAAACAGGCGCCCCGAGGCCGCTGTCACCACCGCAGGCACCGCCAGCCCCAGCGCGCAGGGGCAGGTGATGATCAGCACCGCCGCCGAGATGTTGATCGCATAGCGCAGATCGCCGCCGGTTTTCCACATCCAGAAGCCAAAGGCCGAAAAGGAAAGCAGATGCACCAGCGGCGAATACCAGCCGGCGGCGCGTTCCGCGAGCGAGGTGTAACGGGTCTTCGCCGCCTCGGCCACCGCCACCAGATCGGCCATCCGGTGCAGGCTGCTGTCCTTGCCCGCCGCCGTCACCCGCAGGGTCAACGGTCCGGTCAGGTTGACCTCTCCGGCCGAGACCACCGTGCCGATCACCGCCTGCGATGGCAGGCTTTCGCCGGTCAAGAGGCTGCGGTCCACTTCCGAGGTGCCGAGGGTCACCACCCCGTCCACCGGCATCCGCCCGCCGGGCCGCACCAGCACGATATCGCCGGCCAGCACCTCGGATATCCGCTTTTCCACCTCGGCCCCGTCCAGCAGCACGATCGCGCGCGGCACCTCCAGCGCGGCCAGTTCCTCGGCCGCCGACCGGGCAATGGCGCGGGTCCGGTGGTCGAGATAGCGGCCGATCAGCAGGAAGAAGCACAGCATCACCGCGGCATCGAAATAGGCGTGATGGCCGGACTGGAAGGTTTCGTAAAGCGAGATCGACGAGGCCAGGATCAGCGCCAGCGAGATCGGCACATCCATCCCCAGCCGCCCCGCCCGCAGCGACGCCCAGGCCGACTTGAAGAAGGGCTGGCCGGCAAAGACCACCGTCGGCAGGGCAATGGCGGCCGAAATCCAGTGGAAGAGATCGCGCGTCGACCCCTCGGCCCCCGACCAGACGGCGACCGACAGCAGCATCACGTTCATCATCGAAAGAACGCCACGCCCAGCCGCATCAGCAGATCGCGCGCCTGCTTGTCGGCTTCGGTCGCGCTGAGAAGGCCGGCGTCCAGCTCATGCGCCTCGTAGCCGACGCCCTTCAGCGCCTCGATCAGCGCGGCCGCGGTAACCTGCGGCTCGGCATCGACCGAGACCCGCTTCATCGTCAGGTTCAACCGGCTGGACTTGACGCCGGGATAGCCGTTCAGCATCCCCTCGACGGTCGAGATGCAGGCCGCGCAATGTGCCGCCGGCAGCGACAGCATGATCCGCGCGTCGGCCTTGGCCGAAAGCTGTGCCATGCGTTCGGCCGAAGGGGCTGCCACGCAGGCCGGACAGGCCGAGATGCCGACCGATCCCGTTTCCGCCTGCAGTTCCGGTTCCGCCAGCGCCATGGCTCAGCCCGCCACCATCAGGTCGAAGCGCTGCTCGAACCTGGTGCCGTCCTTTGCGGTGGCCTCCAGTTTCAGCATCCACTGGCCCCTGGCCAGCGGCACCTCGGCTTCGTAAAGCCCGCTGACGAAGGTGAACTCGGGGCGGACATCGTCGCGCGCCTCGGTCGGACGCCCGATCAGCACCGACAGTGTGGCCACCTCGACCGGAGTTCCGGCGGCATCGGTGATCGACAGCCTGACCCGGCCGCGTTCGTGGCCGACGGCGACCGACCAGCCCAGCGCCTCTTGTGCTGCGCGGCGGGCGTCGAATTCCTGGCTGGCGACGTAGGAGTTGCCGACCTCCAGCCCCGGAAAGGTGCTGATCGCCTTCCAGGCCATCACCACGTTCACCGCGATGATGATGCCGAAGGCGCCGACGGTGAAGAACAGGACATGCCGGCCGGTGATCTCGCGCATGGTTCAGCCGTCCTTGCCGTTGAAGATGGTGTCCTTGCGGACCCGGTCGGTGCCTGGCTGGGCATCCGTGCCCTGATCCTCGATCCAGATCGTCATGTCGGTGCGTTCGCGTTCCGCCGCCGCCGAACCGGCAGGGGCCGTCACATAGACGCTGGCCGACAGGGTTTCGTTCGCAGGCACCAGGATGCGCAGGTCCTCGCGGCCCTCGATCGCCCGTCCAGCGGAGCCTCGGAGGTCACCGAGATGTCGAACCAGCGGTCTTCGCTGTGCTTGTTGCGCAGGCGCAGGTCATAGGTGTTGCGGATCGACCCGTCCGACAGGGTGACAAAGGTCGGGTTGCGCACCGGGGTCACGTTCACGTCGATTTCGGTGCGCAGGAACAGCGCCACGATCAGGCCGATGCCGATCCCGGCCCAGAGCGTGGTGTAAAGGACGGTGCGCGGGCGGAAGACATGCTTCCAGACCGACTTCGGCTCTTTGCCTTCACGCTCGCGCGTCTCGTCGGTAAAGGCCAGATAGCCGATCAGACCGCGCGGCTTGCCGATCTTGTCCATGATGTCGTTGCAGGCGTCGATGCAGAGGCCGCAGGTGATGCAGGCCATCTGCTCGCCGTCGCGGATGTCGATGCCCATCGGGCAGACGTTCACGCAGGCCAGGCAGTCGATGCAGTCGCCGTTGCCTTCCACCCCCTGCTTGCCGCGCGGCTCTCCACGCCAGTCGCGATAGGCGATGGTCAGGGTGTCCTCGTCCATCATCGCGGCCTGGATGCGCGGCCATGGACAGGCATAGATGCAGATCTGTTCGCGGGCAAAGCCGCCAAAGGCGAAGGTGGTGGCGGCAAGGATGAACATCGTGGTGTAGGCGATCGGATGCGCCGTGCCTGCGATCAGGTTCGCCGCCAGCGTCGGTGCATCAGTGAAGTAGAACACCCAGGCGCCGCCGGTGGCCAGCGCGATCAGCAGCCAGATCGTCCATTTCACCGCGCGCTTGCGGATCTTCTCGGCGTTCCATTTCTGCCGGTGCAGGCGCAGCCGCGCGTTGCGGTCGCCCTCGATCCAGCGTTCGACCAGAATGAATAGGTCGGTCCACACCGTCTGCGGACAGGCATAGCCGCACCAGACCCGCCCGGCGGCCGAGGTGAAGAGGAAAAGCCCAAGCCCGGCCATGATCAGAAGGCCGGCAACGAAATAGAATTCATGCGGCCAGATCTCGATCATGAAGAAGAAGAACCGCCGGTTCGCCAGATCCAGCAGCACCGCCTGATCGGGCAGGTTCGGACCCCGGTCCCAGCGCAGCCAGGGCGTGACGTAGTAGACGCCCAGCATCAGCGCCAGAAGCCACCACTTCAGCGTGCGGAAGGTGCCTTTGACGCGGCGCGGAAAGATCGGCTCGCGCGCGGCGTAGAGGGCGGGGGGCGGGGAGGCTTCGGGCGTGCTCACGGAATTCTCCGGCTGAGGTGGCGGTCGTTGTCCGCGATATGGCAGCAGCAATCTTCGGGCGGCTTTGACATGCGTCAAATATCTTATCACGGATACAGGAAATCAGAGGTCTTGCGCGCGCAAGGCGCTTGACGCAGGCACAACAGCAGGGCAGGTCTGCATTCCCGGCATGGAAGCCACGCCTCTAACGGGTCAAAGCGCGAAAGGGACCGCGTCTTGCGGCCCCTTTCGAGAACGGGAAGAAGGCACCGGCACGCCCAGGAACCGCGCGAACAGGAGGGAGGGCCTGGCCCTTTCCCGGCGGCAACTGGCACCGCCGGGGAGTTCCGTTCAAGGCTTACTCGCCGCCGCCCAGGCCGTGGACATAGTAGGACACCGCGCGGATCTGATCTTCGCCCAGCCGCTCGTTCCAGTCGGGCATCACGCCGAAACGGGCGTAGGTGACCGATTCCGCGACCGCCTCGCGCGTGCTGCCGTAAAGCCAGATCTGGTCGGCCAGGCTGGGCGCTCCCTGCGCGCGGTCGCCCGATCCGTCTTCCATGTGGCAGGCAGCGCAGTTGTCGACGAAGACGGTCATGCCCGCGCTGACCTTGGCGGCGTCCAGATCCTTCTGGCCCGACAGGCTGAGGACGTATTCCACGACCTCGCCGATCTGGGCCGGCTCCAGCAATTCGTCAACGCCGAACTTCGGCATCTCGGAATAGCGGGCGTCCGGGTCGGTGGTGTTGCGGATGCCGTGCATCACCGTCAGGTGGATATCCTCCATCGTGCCGCCCCAGAGCCAGTCGTCATCGCGCAGATTGGGGTAGCCCAGCGACTGCACGCCGGCAGCCCCGGCCCCGTGGCACTGGGCGCAGTTGGTCTTGAACACCGCGGCCCCGGCGCGCTGGGCATAGTTGGCCAGCGCCTCGTCACCCTTGATGGCGTCCAGATCCGTTGCGACCAGCTTGGCCTTGATCTCGGCGTTTGCGTCGTCGAAGGTCTTGATCTCGGCCGCCACATCGGCGCGGGTGTCCTGGCCCAGATAACCCTGCGTGGCGCCGTGAATAAGCGGCCATGCCGGATAGGCGATGGTGTACCAGATGCCCCAGATGATGGTGGCATAGAAGACCCAGACCCACCAGCGCGGCAAGGGGTTGTTGAACTCCTGGATGCCGTCCCATTCGTGGCCGGTGGTATCCACCTCGGCCGGAGCTTTCGTCACTTTCTTGGCGCACATGGTTACGCCTCCTTCCGGTTGGGTTGGGGCCGGTTGGATGGGGGCCGGGCCGATGGCGTGGCTTCCGCAGGACGCGTCTCATTGCGGAAGATCGATTTCGCGGCATCCTCGTGCAGCTTGCGGCTTCCGGGCCGGAAGGCCCAGAAACAGATCAGAAGGAAGATAGCCGTCATGGCCAGAAGGCCCCAGCTGTCGGCCAGCTCGCGCAGGAATGAATAGTTTTCCATCATCCCCTCCGTTCAGCGGTCCATGTCCGGGGTGAAGGTCGTGAAGTCGACCATCGTGCCCAGAACCTGGATATAGGCGATCAGCGCATCCGCTTCGGTCAGCTGCGGCTGGCCGTCAAAGTTGCGCACGTTGACGGCGCGGCCGAAGGCATCGGCGCCATAGCGCTCTTCCACACCCGCGCTGTCGCCGTTCGGATCGGCCTGCGCCGCGAAGTCGGCCTTGCCGTTGGCCAGCATCTCTTCGCTGTAGGGCACGCCCACCAGCGCATGAGTCGACATCACGTCCTCGATATACTTCCCGTCGATCTCGGCGTTGAACAGGAAGCCATAGGGCGGCATCACCGATTCCGGCACCACCGCGCGCGGACTTGGCATCATAGAAGTGGTCCTGATGCCATTCGTCCGAATAGCGGCCACCGACGCGGGCCAGATCCGGTCCGGTCCGCTTGGAGCCCCACTGGAACGGATGGTCATACTTCGACTCCGCCGCGAGGCTGTAATGGCCATAGCGTTCGACCTCGTCGCGCATCGGACGGATCATCTGGCTGTGGCAGACGTAGCAACCCTCGCGGATGTAGATGTCGCGCCCGGCCAGTTCCAGGGGGGTGTAGGGGCGCACGCCCTTCACGTCCTCGATCGTGTTCTCCAGGTAGAACAGCGGCACGATCTCCACCAGGCCGCCGATGGTCACCACCAGAAAGGCCAGCACCATCAGCAGCGTGGCGTGGGTTTCGATGCCTTGTGCTTGTCAAGAAAAGCCATTTGCCTGCCCCTCCTTATTCGGCCGGAACGGCGTTGCGCGTTGATGGCCGTTTGGCCTGCTGCGCGCACCGTCATCCAGAGGTTGTAGGCCATGATGCAGGCGCCAGTCAGGAACAACGTCCCGCCCAGTGTCCGGACCACATACATCGGGTATTTCGCGGCCACCGTATCGGCGAAGGCGTTCACCAGGAAGCCGTTGGCGTCGACTTCGCGCCACATCAGGCCTTCCATGATGCCGGTCACCCACATCGACGAGGCGTAAAGCACGATCCCGATGGTGGCGAGCCAGAAGTGCCAGCTGACCAGCTTCAGGCTGTAAAGGCCCGGGCGGTTCCACAGGCGCGGCGTCAGGAAGTAGAGCGCGCCGAAGGTGATCATGCCGTTCCAGCCCAGCGCGCCGGAATGGACGTGACCGATGGTCCAGTCGGTATAGTGCGACAGGGAGTTGACGGCCTTGATCGACATCATCGGGCCTTCGAAGGTCGACATGCCGTAGAAGCCGATCGACACCACCATCATGCGGATGACCGGGTCGGTGCGCAGCTTGTCCCAGGCGCCCGACAGCGTCATCAGCCCGTTGATCATGCCGCCCCACGAGGGCATCCACAGGATGACCGAGAACACCATGCCCAGCGTCGAGGCCCAGTCCGGCAGCGCGGTATAGTGCAGATGGTGCGGACCGGCCCAGATGTAGAGGAAGATCAGCGCCCAGAAGTGGATGATCGACAGCTTGTAGCTGAACACCGGGCGTTCGGCCTGCTTCGGCACGAAGTAGTACATCATGCCCAGGAAGCCCGCAGTCAGGAAGAAGCCCACCGCGTTGTGGCCATACCACCACTGGATCATCGCATCCTGCACGCCGCTGGTGACCTGCACCGACTGGCTGCCCACGATCGACACCGGCACCGCCATGTTGTTGACCAGATGCAGCATCGCGATGGTAACGATGAACGACAGGTAGAACCAGTTCGCCACATAGATGTGGGGTTCCTTGCGCTTGATCAGCGTGCCCATGTAGACGAGCAGGAACGCCACCCAGACGACGGTGATCCAAGATGTCGATCTACCACCGGCTCGGCGTATTCCTGGCCTGGGTGCCGCCCAGGTTCGCGACCTTGGCTTCGCCGACGCCCCGCAACACCACCACGAAGGCGATGGCAGCGACCAGCATCATCTCGATCGCGTTGACCATGAAGGCCAGATCGCGCGCGTAATTGGCGGCGATCGCGGCCAGAACCGCGACCACGCCTAGCGCGATCAGTTTAACGTAATCCCACATTTTGCGTCCCTTCGTCTTCTTCGTCCGCGCCTCCGCAAGATGGACTCGCCTTGGACGGCGGGCTTCTCGACTTTCGAGCTTTTGCAGACAAGCGACCGCAGCCTTGATCCATGCATCAACAGGTCCACAGGGACACTCTTGATCCTAGGTCAAGCGCGCAGCCATGGACCGACCTTAGCATGCAATCGTGGACTCAACCACAGGAGGGATTGATGGCCTGCAAATCGCTCTGACTGGTTGCCATCCGCGCCGATGTCGAACCGGCCATCGCAGCCGCCGCCAGCATCGCCCGGCGATGGATGCGCATCTGGATGTGCTGGTGCTAGGCGTCGACCGGACTCAGGTCGGGTATTCCTATGTCGGGTCCGGGGCGGTGATCCTGCAAGTCGCCATGGACCGGGCCGAGGAAGAGGCACGGGTCAATGAAAAGGCCGTGAAGGCGGCGCTGGCCGCGCAGGGCTCCGATCTGCGTTCGGGCACCGAGACGGCGGTACCAGATGGGCGCTGACCGATCTGGTCGCCAACCGCGCCCGCTACGCCGATCTGGTCGTGCTGCCCAAGCCTTATGCCAACACCGCCCGGAAGCCGAGGCAGTGATCGAGGCGTCGATGTTCGAAGGAATGGCGCCGGTCCTGGTGGTGCCGGACAAGGGCCTTGCGACGGCCGAGCCGAAGCGCGTGGTCCTGGCCTGGAACCAGAGCCGCGAGGCGCTGGTGGCGGCACGGCGGGCGCTGCCGTTCCTGAAACGGGCCGAGATCGTGACGATCACGGTAATCGACCCACCGCCGCACGGGCCGGAACGCTCGGACCCCGGTGGCCTGCTGTGCCAGATGCTGGTGCGCCATGGCGTCAAGGCCGAAGTCTCGGTGCTGGCCCGCACTCTGCCCCGGGTGTCAGACGTGCTGCACCGGGCCTGCCGCGATCTGGACGCCGACATGCTGGTGATGGGGGCCTACGGCCATTCGCGTTTTCGCGAGGCGATCCTTGGCGGCGCCACCCGCAACATGCTGGAACAGGCCGAAGTGCCCGTGTTCCTGGCGCACTGAGCCGCCGGGCGACGGCTACGATATTGCGCAGCCGCGCATGCGCGCGCGGCTGCAAGTCCTTCTTCTCGCCTCTGGCGCAAGCGCCAACCGGCTCGGGCGATGCCTCCGGCGGGGAGTATTTGAGCCGAGATGAATGGGTTTCAGTTTCATCTTGGCGCAAATACTCCGGGGGTTTGGGGGCAGCGCCCCCATCGGCCGACGCCGGATGCCGGCGCGCCCTCTCCACAAGAATGAACTTGCGCCGGCAGGCGCGCAATTGCTTCACCTGCGTCAGATCACCGAGACCGCGCCGGCATAGGCTGCCACGATATGCACATCGGCATGCGCCGCCAGTTGGGCGATCTCGCGTTCCTGCTCGGCCGATAGCACACCTTCTTCGGGTGCCGCAGCAATGGCTGCCAGAGCCGCCTCGCGCGCCGCGTCAAAGGCAGTGCGGCGGCCCGACTTCTCGTAGTCGTCGCGTCCCTGCCGCTTGAACACCCGGGGCTGCAGCTGGTCGCGGCAGGTGGCGATGGTATGTGCGGAATCCAGGAAATGCCCGCCGGCCCGGATCTGCATCATCTCGTCCCAGTTCAGCGCCTCTTTGTCCAGGCTGGGCTTGCGGATGAACCGCCGCATCATCGCGCCCACCTCGTTGTCCAGGACCGCCTGCACCGGGCTGAACACCGTCGCACATTCCAGCTGCCCCACGCCGCCCAGGATATCCGCCCCCGCCAGCGCCACCGCCTGCGTCAGCAGCGACCGCTCGGCCATGCCCTGCACATCCACGTCCGGCGTGTCGGACCCCGACCCATAGGTATGCGCCACCACGCCCCAGCCGCGCTTCATCAGCTGGATCGACATGTTTGCCGCCTGCAACGATTCCACAGGATTGCAGGGCCGAACCTGTCCGCATGTCCAGCGTGAACATCAAGGGCGTCGCGATCACCGGTGTGCCCGGTGCCAGAATATGCGCCATCACCGTCATGCCGACGATCTCGGCCGCCGCCATCACCGCCATCGAGGCCACCGACAAGGGTGCCGTTCCCCCCGAAGAGGGCAAAGAGCAGGCATGCAGCGGCACGCCGTATTTGCCCGCCTGCATGATCACATGCGTGTCCATGTACTTGAATTCCAAGGGCGTGAACGAGCAGGTGATGCAGCTGGTGATCGGGTTGGCGCGCAGGCGGTCTTCGCCGCCCGCCGCGATGGCCGCGATCTTCATCAGGTATTCGACATTCTCCCATTGATAGGGCTGCATCCAGACATGCTTGCCGGTCCGTGCGATCAGCCGGCCGAAGCTGTGGATGTCGGCGGTCTTTTCCGGCACGCCATGCACGAAGGGATGCGCGATGAAGCCCACCTCGTCCAGCGTGTTGGCCACGGCGGCGATCTCGTTCACCGCATCCAGATCCATGTTGCGGTATTTCGAGTCGCGCGGGTTCACGTAGCCATGCCCGCCGGTGCCGGTGCGCATGATGAAGCCCTTGTCGGCGCGCGGCAGGTCGAGGTCGAAGCGCGCCTCCTTGCCACCCAGACGCACGGTCTTGGGTGTCGCCGCCATCGCCTCGCGGATCAATTCGCGCGGCATGCGGATGCGGTTCGCATCCTTGCCGAGCCTGGCCCCCGCCGCGAGAAAGCGTTCATGGGCTTCGGGGTGCAGGATCGCCACGCCGTAGTCGGCCAGAACGTCCTCGACCCGTGCCTTCAGCCAGGCGATGTCATCGTCGGAGAGAAAACCGAAGGTCGACCGGGCAAGTCCCGGTGGCTCCTGTCGAAAGGCGCTGGCTGGATGGCTGGCGCGCAGGGTGCGGGCACGTTTCGGGGTGTTGGTCCTGGCTTCCATGGCGTCCCCCCATCGGGTCAAGGATTGCTCATGGCACACACCGATTAAGCTGACTGCCTGCCGACTTCAGCTGGCGCGAACGTTAGCACAGCAACGATTTTCGTCAACGGGTCATGCTGCTCCGGCAAACACCGCCGCCCGCACCGAGAAACGAAGCGCATGAGGAGCCGCCCTCCGGTCCGGCCTGGCCTCAGACCAGCATCCCGCCATCCTGATCGTCGCCCGCTTCTTCCAGCAGGCGGTCGAAATCGGGGATGGTAATGTGGCGCTTGCCTTCCAGGTTGATCACGCCTTCCTTCTTCAGCGCGCTGATCTGGCGGCTGACCGTTTCCAGCGTCAGGCCCAGGTAATCGGCCATTTCCTCGCGCGTCAGAGGCAGATCCACCGCCATCGGCCCGCCCGTCCGCTTCAGGTTCAGCGAGGCATCCCGCCGGGCGATGATCGCCAGCAGCGAGGCAATCTTTTCCCGCGCCGTCTTGCGGCCCAGAAGCAGCATCCATTCGCGCGCGGCGTCCAGTTCGTCCAGGGTCATCTCCAGCAGGCGCTGCGCGATATGCGGCGTGCGGCCCATCAGGTCCTCGAACGGCTTCTTGCGGAAACAGCACATTACCACATCGGTGGTGGCCGTAACATCGTAGGCGGCGACGTTGCGCCCCGGCCGGCCGACGAAATCCGACGGCAGCAACAGGCCGACCATCTGGCGGCGCCCATCCTCCATCGTCTGGGTCAGGGTGGCGATGCCGGTCACCACCGAGGCGACGAAATCCATCCGGTCGCCGGACCAGACGATGGTCTGCCCGGCCTGATAGCTGCGGTAATACTTGATCTGTTCCAGCAGGGCCAGTTCGTCGGTCTCGCAGCGGGCGCAGACGGCACGGTGGCGGATCGGGCAATCCCCGCATTCCACATGCGTCGAATGTGTCTCCTGCAGCGCCATGCGACACCCTTCCTTCTTGATCTGCATCAAGGATCGGCCTCCTTGACGCCCGTAAAGGTAGTCGGATGAAGCTGGATACGCAACTCACGCGCCTCGGTCTTTTTGACGCGCGGGTGCCGAGGTATACCTCGTACCCCACCGCGCCGCATTTCGGCACCTCCGTCGGACCGGGCGACTTTGCCACCTGGATCGAGGCGATCCCGGAAGGGGCGCAGATTTCGCTTTACCTGCACGTGCCGTTCTGCCGCCGCCTGTGCTGGTTCTGCGCTTGCCGCACGCAGGGCACGACCAGCGACGATCCGGTCATCGCCTATGCTCAGACCCTGCATCAGGAAATTGCACTTCTGGCCCGGCACCTGCCGCGCGGGGTGACCTTGAGCCGCCTGCATTGGGGCGGCGGCACGCCCACAATGCTGCCGCCCGACGAGATGCGGCGGCTGGCCGATGCGGTGTTTCGGGTGGTGCCGATGGCCCAGGGGGGCGAGTTTTCGGTCGAGATCGACCCGAACGAGGTGGATGACGCAAGGCTGGACGCGCTGGCGGCATCGGGGATGAACCGCGCCTCGATCGGAGTGCAGGACTTCGACCCGGAGATCCAGAAGGCCATCGGCCGCGAGCAAAGCTATGAGCTGACCCGGACGATCGCGGAAAAGATCCGCGAGCGCGGGATTCGCAGCCTGAACGCCGATATCCTCTATGGCCTGCCGCACCAGACCAATGTCCGCATCGCGGAATCGGTGCAAAAGCTGCTGACGCTGTCGCCCGACCGGGTGGCGCTTTACGGCTATGCCCATGTGCCCTGGATGAGCCGGCGCCAGCAGATGATCCCGTCCGACGCGCTGCCACGGCCGGAAGGCCGGCTGGAGCTGTTCGAGACCGCGCGCAAGCTGTTCCTCTGGGATGGCTATGACGAGATCGGCATCGACCATTTCGCCAAGCCCGAGGATGGCCTGGCGGTGGCGCAGAAGGCGGGGCAGCTGCGGCGCAACTTCCAGGGCTACACCGATGATCCCTCGCTTGCGCTTGTCGGGCTGGGGGCATCGTCGATCAGCCGGTTCCCGCAGGGTTTCGCGCAGAATGCCTCGGCCACGGCGGCCCATACCAAAGCCATTCGCGACAAGCGCTTTTCGACCCACAAGGGCCATGCCTTTGCGGGCGAAGACCTGCTGCGCGCCCGGATCATCGAGGCGCTGATGTGCGACTTCGTGGTGGACCGGGCGGAACTGGTGCAGGCTTTCGGGGCCAGCCCGGCACGGGTGGACGAGTTGTTCCGCACCGCCGCCGCCGGTTTCGAAGACATGGTGGCGGTGGAAAACGGCATCTTCCGCATCCCTGAACGCGGACGGCCGCTGACGCGGATGATCGCGCGGGCCTTCGACGCCTACGACCAGAGCAAGGCGCAGCATTCCGCCGCGATCTGAGGCGCGGTCCGGCTTGGTGACCGGATGCAGGTATTCAGCGGGTTGCAGGGCCGATTCGGCTGCTTTTCCCTTTGGCCGCTGCGCTGGGGCAGACGGGGGCCAGCCCCGGACCCCCCGGAGTATTTCCGCCAAGATGAAGGGGACTGGACCTGCGCGTTCCGGCGCTGTCAGGTCTTGTGCGGGCCAAGGCCTTCGACCAGCGCCACCAGCCTTGGCAGGCAGACGCTGGCCAGGTCGTAGCGCTCGACGATCGTCTTGCGGGCGGCGGCGCGCAGCGGGGCGAAGCGGGCGGGGTCTGCCAGGCATTCGGTCAGGGTGCGGCTCCACGCCGGCACGTCGAAGAAATCCACCAACCTCCCGTTCAGCCCGTCGCGGATCACCTCTTCCACCGGCGGCACCTTTGCACCCACCACCAGACAGCCCGCCGCCATCGCCTCCATCATCGACCACGACAGGACGAAGGGATAGGTCAGATAGGCATGCACCCGGCTGACCTGCATCAGCGCCACGAAGGTTGCGTAGGGCACCTTGCCGATGAAATGCACGCGCGACAGGTCCAGCCGGTCCTTCACCTCGTTCAGGAAGCTGTCCTTCCAGGTCCCCTCTTTGGGCGGCGCGCCGTAAGACACCTCGTTGCCGCCGACGATGACGACCTGGGCTTCGGGCCGCGCCGCCAGCACCTCGGGCAAGGCGCGCATGAAGACGTGATAGCCGCGGTAAGGCTCCAGGTTGCGGTTGACGAAGGTCAGCACCTCGTCCCCCGCTTGCAGCGCCCTGCCGCCCGGCAAGGTGACGCTGGCGGCGGGGTTCGGGGCCATGACTTCGGTATTAACGCCGTCAAAGACCACCTCGATCATCTGCCGCAGCGGGGCCGGGTAGGTCGAGGCCTGCCAGAACGTCGGCGACAACCCGCGGTCGGCATGGGCCAGTGCCTGCCCCAGATGCGCGGTGCGGCCTTGCGCAATCATCACCTGATCGAAGGTCGGCGGGCTGAATTCGCGGTCAAAGCCGACATCCGCCCCGCGGCCGCGATAGTAGAACTCGGCATAGACCAGCAGTTTCGCCTCGGGCCAGACCTCTTTCAGGAACAGCGTCTCGCCCCAGCCGGAATGGCCGCAGATCACGTCGGGGACATAGCCTTCCTTTTCGCGCAGCTGCAGTGCTGCGCGGGCGACGGTGACGCCGCGGTCGGACATGGTGGTGTAGTTTCGCCCCAGCCTGGTGGCGGCGGGGTCGACCTTTTCGGGGCCGTGCTTGTAGCGCCAGGTCGGGATCGGCGACTGGCGGGCATTGCCGCTGTCGGTCAGCGCCCGGCAGTCGTGGCCGCGCGCGACAAGGGCGGGGGCCAGGTGGAGGAACTGGCCGGGGAAATTCTGGTGGACGAAGAGCACCTTCATGCCACCACCGCAGCCGGATCGGCAAAGGCAGCGGCCAGGAGGGTGCGGGTGTAGTCAGGCCGCGGACAGGCAAAGATCTCGGCCGCGTCGTCCGCCTCAACCACATCGCCCGCCTTCATCACGATGACCTTGTGCGACATGGCGCGGATCACCCTCAGGTCGTGGCTGATGAAGATATAGGCCAGCCCGTGCTTGCGCTGCAATTCGCGCAGGAGATCGACGATCTGCACCTGCACAGTCATGTCCAGCGCGGACGTCGGCTCGTCCAGCACCACCAGTTTCGGCCTCAGGATCATCGCGCGGGCAATGGCGATGCGCTGGCGTTGCCCGCCCGAGAACTCGTGCGGATAGCGGTGCATCATGGCGGGGTCGAGGCCCACTTCCTCCATGATCGCGGCCACCATGGCGCGGCGGTCGGCGCCCGGTTCGGTGCCATGCACGCCAAGGCCCTCGGCAATGATCTCTTCGGCTGTCATGCGCGGCGACAGGCTGCCGAACGGGTCCTGGAACACCACCTGCATGTCACGGCGCAGCGACCGCAGGGCCTGCCCGCGCAAGCCCTCGATCCGCTGGCCGGCAAAGCTGACCGCGCCGGTCGACTGGATCAGCCGCATGATTGCCAGCGCCAGCGTGGTCTTGCCGCTGCCGCTTTCGCCGACCACGCCCAGCGTTTCGCCGGCACGGACCGAGATCGTGGCCGCGTTCACCGCCTTGACATGGCCTATGGTCTTTTTCAAGAGGCCCTTCTGGATCGGGAACCAGACCCGAAGGTCTTTGGTCGAAACCAACTCTGCGGCGCCCGGCGGAACCGGGTCGGGGGTGCCCTTCTGCTCGGCCGCCAGCAGCTTTTGCGTGTAGGGATGGGCGGGCCTGGCAAAGATCTCGCGCGTCGGGCCCTGTTCGACGATCTCGCCGCCCTGCATGACGCAGACCCGGTCGGCGATGCGCCGCACGATGTTCAGATCATGGGTGATGAACAGCAGGCTCAACCCCTCGGCCCGCTTCAGATCGGCCAGAAGGTCAAGGATCTGGGCCTGGATGGTAACGTCCAGCGCCGTGGTCGGTTCGTCGGCGATCAGCAGATCCGGCTCGTTGGCCAGCGCCATGGCGATCATCACCCGCTGGCGCTGGCCGCCCGACAATTGGTGCGGATAGGCCGGCAGGCGGCTTTCGGGATCGCGGATGCCGACCTTGGTCAAGAGGTCGAGGATGCGTACGCGGGCCGGTGCACCCGACAGACCCTGATGCAGGGCCAGGCTTTCGGCCAGCTGCCGCTCGATGCTGTGCAGCGGGTTCAGGCTGGTCATCGGCTCCTGAAAGATGAAGCTGATGTCGTTGCCGCGCATCCGGCGCAACTCGCGCTCTGGCGCGCCGATCATTTCACGGCCCTGCCAGAGCACCGATCCGGCGACGCTGGCGTTGTCGGACAGAAGGCCGACCGTGGACAAGGCCGTCACAGACTTGCCCGAGCCGCTTTCGCCGACCAGCGCCACGGTCTCGCCCTTGGCCACGGTGAACGAGACGCCCTTGACCGCCTGGATGGAGCGGCCGTCCTGCGAAAAGCTGACGTCGAGGTCCGAGACGGCAAGCAGGGTCATCGGAAGGTCTTTCGCGGGTCGAAGGCATCGCGGACGCCTTCGAAGATGAAGACCAGTAGCGTCAGCATGATGGCGTAGGTGAAGAACGACACGAAGGCCAGCGAGGGCACCTGCAGGTTCTGCTGGGCCTGGCGCGACAGCTGGCCCAGCGACGGCGCCGAGGCGGGCAAGCCGAAGCCCAGATAGTCAAGCATCGCCAGCGCGCCGATGGTGCCGGTGATGATGAAGGGCAGCATCGTCAGGGTGGCGACCATGGCATTGGGCAGCACATGGCGAAAGATGATCCGGCCGTCGCCCACGCCCAGCGCCTTTGCGGCGCGGACATATTCGAAGTTGCGCGCCCGCAGAAATTCGGCCCGGACCACGCCGATCAGGCTGGTCCAGCCGAACATCACCATCAGGAAGATCATCAGCGTCACCGACCTGGTGAAGACCGCCGACAGGATGATGATGACGTAAAGCGAGGGGACAGAGGCCCAGATCTCGATCACGCGCTGGAAGATCAGGTCGGTGAGGCCGCCGAAATAGCCCTGCACGGCGCCCGCAGCGATGCCGATGATCGAGGTCAGGACCGTGACCACCAGCGCGAAGGTGATCGACAACCGGAAGCCGTAGATCACGCGGGCCAGCACATCGCGGCTGGTGTCGTCGGTGCCCAGCCAGTTCTGTGCGCTGATCGGCCCCGGCGCCACCCCGCCGGTGTTGACGATGGTGTTGTACTTGTAGGGAATGGGCGGCCACAGGATCCAGCCGCGATCGACCGGCGCGCCCTCGACCGTGCCCTTGTCCTGTGCTTCGGCCATGTAGCCTTCGGGGTCGTCCCAGCAGGCTTCGGCTCCGCCGGCGACGATCAGGCACTGCACCTCGGGGAAGGCATATTTCGCCTCGGTGCGCAGATCGCCACCAAAAGTCTGTTCGGAGTAGAACGACAGGAAAGGCGTGTAGTAGCTGCCCTGATACCGCACCAGCAGCGGGCGGTCGTTGGCCAGAAGCTCGGCACAAAGCGAAAGGCCGTAGAGGATGGCCATCAGGATCAGCGACCAATAAGCCCGCCGGTTGGTCTTGAAGTTGCGCCAGCGGCGCCGGTTCAGGGGCGAAAGTGCCATGCCTCAGCCCGCCCGCCGCTCAAAGTCGATCCGCGGATCGACCAGCACATACATCATGTCCGACAGGATGCCGACCACCAGCCCGATCAGGCCGAAGGCAAAGAGGGTGCCGAACATCACCGGATAATCCCGCGCCAGCGCGGATTCGTAGCCAAGCTTGCCCAGGCCGTCGAGGGTGAAGATGTATTCGATGATCAGCGAAGAGCCGAAGAATACCCCCAGGAACAGCCCCGGAAATCCGGCGATGACGATCAGCATGGCGTTGCGGAAGACATGGCCGTAAAGGACGGCGCGTTCCGACAGGCCCTTGGCGCGGGCGGTCATCACGTACTGCTTCTTGATCTCGTCGAGAAAGCTGTTCTTGGTCAAGAGCGTCAGCGTGGCAAAGCTGGAGATCAGCTGCGCCGTCACCGGCAGCGCGATGTGCCACAGATAGTCCTTCAGCTTGCCCCAGGCCGACAGGCTGTCCCAGTTGTCCGAGGTCAGGCCGCGCAGCGGGAACCACTGGAAGAAAGAGCCGCCGGCAAAGACCACCATCAGAACGATGGCGAACAGGAACCCCGGTATCGCATAGGCCGCGATCACGATACCCGAGGTCCAGGTGTCGAAGCTGGAGCCGTCCTTCACCGCCTTGCGGATGCCCAGCGGGATCGAGATCAGATAGGCGATCACCGTCGACCACAGCCCGAGCGTGATCGAGACCGGCATCTTTTCCAGCACCAGATCGACCACCGAGATCGACCGGAAGTAGCTTTCGCCAAAGTCGAAGCGCAGGTATTTGCCCATCATGATCAGGAACCGCTCGGCCGCCGGGATCACCTGCTTGCGGCATTCGGGGGCGGTCAGCGACGGCTTGCCGGCAAAGCCCTCGTCGCAGACGAAGCGGGCAAAGCCGAACTCCACCTCCAGTTCGGCCAGAAACTCGGGCGGCAGGCCGCGCGCACCGACATAGCCCTGATCGGCGTCCTGGCCGGCGCTGATCGCATCTTCGCCGCCGGCCAGCGACTTGGCGGCATCGCCCTCGCCCTCCAGCCGGGCCGCAACCTGTTCGATCGGGCCGCCGGGCACGAATTGCGTCAGCGCAAAGTTGATCAGCATCATCCCGAACAGCGTCGGGATGACCAGCAACAACCGTCTCAGAATATAGGCGCCCAAGTCCCCTGCCCGATCGTTCTTGTTATTTCAGCACGCCCTTCGCCTTCAGCGCGGCCCCTTTTTCGGCGTTGTACCACCAGAACGAGGTTTCGCCCAGAACATAGGGCGGCACTTCGGCGGGGTGTTCGTAGATGTCGAAATAGGCCACCCAGCGCTTGGAATTGTACCATTGCGGGATCCAGAACCCCTCGGCGCGCAGCACGCGGTCCAGCGCGCGGGTGGCGTGGATCAGCTCGTCCTTCGACTTGGCGGCAATGATGACTTCGATCAGCCGGTCCGCCGCGGCGGATTTCAGCCCCATGATGTTGAAGACCGAGACATCGGCGGTGGCCGAGCCGTAATACTGCTTCAGTTCGGTCCCCGGAATATAGCTCGACAGCGCGTTGTCGGTGATCATGTCGAAGTCATAGGCAGGGTTGCGGATGCGCACCTCGAACTGCGCCTGATCGACGTTTTCCAGCCTTGCGTCGATGCCCAGCGCGATCAGGTTCTCGACGAAGGGCAGGATCACCCGGTCGAACTGCGGGTTGTCGTTCAGGATTTCCAGCCGCAGCACTTCGCCTTTGGCGTTGCGGCGCTTGCCGTCGTCGCCGGCGGGCCAGCCGGCGTCATCCAGGATGGCCGAGGCCGCGCGCAGGTTCTTGCGGTCAAGCTGGCGGTCGGGGTTCGAGGTCGGGGCCATCACCGCCTCGTCGGTCAGGATGGCGGCGGGCAAGAGGCCCTCGTCGACCAACGGCTGCAACAGCGCCAGTTCTTCGGGCGTCGGCGTGCCGGTGGCGGCCATCTCGGTGTTTTCCCAGACCGCGTTGATGCGGTCGTAAAGGCCGTAGAACAGCGTCTTGTTCGACCATTCGAAGTTGAACATCAGCCGGATCGCCTCGCGCAGCTTCGGGTCCTGCCAGATCTCGCGCCGCAGGTTGAAGACGAAGGCCTGGCCAGATCCCTTGGCCCCGGAGGGCAGGGTTTCGGGCTTGATGATGCCGTCATTGACGGCCGGGAAGTCATAGCCGGTCGCCCAGCCTTTCGACGAGGATTCGATGCGGAAGGTGTAGACGCCGCCCTTGAACGCCTCGAACGCGGCCGAGGGGTCCGAGAAATACTCGTAGCGGATCAGGTCGAAGTTGTTCTGGCCCTTGTTGATCGGCAGGCCCTCGCCCCAGTAGCCGGGGTTGCGGCGATAGGTGATGGTCTTGCCGGTGTCGATCCGGTCGGGGACATAGGCGCCCGAGCCGAGATAGGGGACCAGCGAGCTTTCGGCCATGTCCAAATTGTTGGCCTGATAGTGCGCCTTGGAAAACACCGGCAGGCCGCCGACGGATTCCGGCAGGTCACGGGTGGACACACCGTCGTTGAAGGTGAACCTGATGCGGTGCGGGCCCAGCACCTCGGCGTCCTTGACGTATTCGTTGAAGACGGTGCGGAAATCGGTCAGGCCCTTGGTGCGGAAGGTCTCGAAGGAAAACAGCACATCCTCGGCCGTCAGCGGCGAGCCGTCGGAAAAGGTGACGTCGTCGCGCAGGTTGAAGATCACCCAGGACCGGTCCTCGGGGTATTCCAGGGTGGTGCAGAGCAGGCAGTAAGAGGCGCCGATCTCGTCCGCGGTGGCGGTCAGGATCGCTTCCAGCATGATGTTGGACGCGGCGGCGGCCCGGCCCTTGACCGTGTAGGGGTTCATCGAATCGTAGCCGCCAAAGGCGCTTTCGCTGATTTCGCCGCCCTTCGGCGCGTCGGGGTTGACGTAAGGCAGATGGGTGAAATCGGCCGGCAAGGCGAGATCGCCGAAGGTCGAGATGCCGTGCGCGGTGATGACAGCGTCCTGCCCGCGCACCGGCCCGGCCAGCGCCAGCCCGCAGATCAGCGCGCCCGCTGCCCAAAGCACGGGCCAGGACCCCGCCTGCCCTGACATCGCCGTCGCCCCAGTCCGTCCTGCCATGATCTTCCCCTTTGGCCTGCCCTGCCCCATTCATCATGCTAGTGCGGGCTTTGCCAAGCGCCAAGGCGGCATTCCGCACCCCGCGAAGCTGTGAAGACGCGCGAGCCATGCAAAAGGGCCGCCCCCGAGGGGACGGCCCGAAACCGAAGGCCGGCGCGGCCTATTGCTGGGTGGCGAGGAAGGCGATGACGTTCGCCCGGTCCTCGGACTTGGGCAGGCCCGCGAAGGACATTCTGGTGCCCGGCGCGTATCCCTTGGGGTTTTCCAGGAAGGCGTAAAGGTTTTCCGGCGTCCAGCTGTCACCCGCCATGCCTTTCAGCACGTCCGAATAGCTGAAGCCCTCGACCGAGGCCTTGGCGCGGTTCACAACGCCGTCAAGGTGCGGGCCGGTGGCCTTGCCGCCGTCGAGCTTGTGGCACGACTTGCACTTGGAGAACACCTTCTCGCCCGCCGCCGCGTCGCCCGCCGCCACCAGCGCCGCCACGTCCACCGTGGCCTCGCCGCCTTCGGCCTCGGCGTCGCCGCCGGCGTCGCCGGTGTCGATGGTATAGGCCTGGGTCAGTTCACCCTCTTCGCCGTTGCCGCCGCCGTGGCCACCGCCCATCGCGTAAAGCGAGGTCGCCGCCCAGTTGCCAAGCAAGAACACCAGAAGGGTGCCGCAGACACCCGCCACAGCTTTGGTCACCGTCATCGTGTTGAACATGTCGCGCGCTTTCCTTGGTCGTCTGTTTGGCCTTGGCCCTGGGTTGCGCGCGGTTCTACCCGCTTCCCACCGGGCAACGCAAGGTGTAGGAGCGCGACCGATCGCCCATTTTTCCCGGGCGTGACGGAAAAGGGAGCCGCAGGAACATGGCCGGACGCATCGCCTTTCAGGGGGAACCGGGCGCCTATTCGCACCAGGCCTGCCAGCAGGCGCGCCCCGATTTTCAGGTGGTTCCCTGCCAGACTTTCGAGGACGTGGTCGAGATGACCCGCTCGGGCGAGGTCGATCTGGGCATGCTGGCGGTCGAAAACTCGACCTACGGCCGGGTGGCCGACGTGCACAGCCTGTTGCCCAAGGCCGGGCTGCATATCGTGGACGAGGCTTTCGTGCGGGTGCATGTCAACCTTCTGGGCGTGCCGGGCGCTAAGCTGCAGCAGGTGCGCGAGGCGCATGGGCATGTGGTGATCCTGCCGCAATGCGCGGCCTTCCTGAAGGGGCATGACATCAAGGGTGTGATCAGTTCCGACAACGCCCGTGCAGCGCGCGAGGTGGCCGAGGCCGCAAACCCCGCCCGCGCCGCGCTGGCCAGCGAACTGGCGGCACAGATCTACGGCCTGGACGTGATCGCCCGCCATATCGAAGACCACAAGAACAACACCACCCGCTTTCTGGTGATGAGCCGCGCGGCCGACACACGGCGCCGGTCGGACCACATGATCACCACCTTCACCTTCCAGGTGCGCAACATCCCGGCCGCGCTTTACAAGGCGATGGGCGGGTTCGCGACCAATGGCGTGAACATGACCAAGCTGGAAAGCTACATGGTCGGCGGCAGCTTCACCGCGACCGAGTTCTACGCCGATGTCGAGGGCCACCCCGAAGACCCGCCCCTTGCCCGCGCGCTGGAAGAGCTGGGCTTCTTCACCACGCATGTGAACGTGCTGGGGGTCTATCCGGCCGACCGCCAGCGCGGGTAGTGACGGAAACACGAGACATCTGATGCGTGAACGGACCGAGTTGATGTATGACTTCCCCTCTTATCTGATCGCACTGGCCGTCTTTGGCCTGATCCTGCTGGCGATCTGGCTGGGCAGCCGGCTGGGTTATCGTCTTAGGAACCGCGAAAACAAGGAAAGCCGCGTCCAGGCGCAGGCGGTGCAGGGCTCGCTTCTGGGCCTGCTGGCGCTGCTTCTGGGCTTCACTTTCTCGTTGTCGCTGGCGCGGTATGACCTGCGATCGGCCGAAGTGGTGGGCGAGGCGAATGCCATCGGCACGGCCTGGCTGCGGACCGATCTGGTCGGCGAGGGGCGGCGCGGTGAGGTGAAGGACCTGATGCGCCGATATGCCGAACTGCGGCTGGAGGCGGCCGGGTTGACGGCAGCGAACGACTCGGCCCGGCCGGCGCTGGTGGCGCAGGCCGGGGCGGTGTTTGCCGACCTGTGGCAACTGGCGGCGGCAGAGGCACGCGAAACCCGCGATCCGGTGACGATGGGCTTTGTCGCCAGCCTGAACGACATGATCGACGCGCTGGCCGCGCGCGACGCCGCGATCGCGCGGCATGTGCCGGAACTGGTGCTGTTCCTGCTGCTGGGAACCTTCGTCCTGCTGGGCGGCGTGGTAGGCTATACCGCGACGATTTCCAGCGTCAGGCCGGGGTTCCCGGTCTATGCGCTGATGGCGCTGATCGCGGTGCTGGTGTTCCTGATCCTGGATCTGGACCGGCCGCGACGCGGGCTGATCGCGGTGGACCAGTCCGCCCTTGTCGCCACCGTGGCAATGATGCGGGACTGACGGTCCCGCGCAAGGCAAGCCTAGCCCTGCGCCGAGGCGCGGAACTGTTCCTCGACCATGCTGGCCAGCTTGCCGGCCGAGACATCGAACTTGCGTTGCAGCCGGCCCTTGGCCAGCCGCAGCGATTGCAGCACCAGCCGCGCGGCCAGGGTCTTGGGCCGGACCTCGGCGGCAATCGTCATCCGCGTGCGCCGGGCCGACAGCGACACAAGTTCGATCTTCGCAGTGCCCTCCAGCGAAGGGCTGTCGAAAGCCCAAGCCAGATGCGATCCCGGCTCGGCATCTGCAAAGCGCACCAGCACGGTGCGGGGCTTGGCGCGAAAGATGAATTTCAGCCGCCATGCCATGCCGACACCGGGCGTCTTCAGCCGGTCGGTCCGTTCGACCTCGGCCCCCCGGCGCATGGCCATGCGTTCGAAATGGTCAAAGTCGGTCAGCCGTGCATAGACGACGTCCAGCGGTGCCTCGATGTCCTGTCTGGTGGTCAGCTTCATCTCTGCCCCGGCCCCTTGCGATCCCGCCTGCAGCCCCGCGTGACCCGCCGGCGCCGCGCGGGCTGTGCCGCCCGCTTGGCCACAATGTCGTCTCAATCAAGGTGATCGGCAAGCCATGCGGTGATAATAAATTTCGCGATGCTGCCCCGGCGCGACGGGCGAATCCGCGGATGGCTGCCGGCAAGCACCGCCACCATGTCCTCGCGGCTGACCCAGAGCGCGTCCTGCAACTCGTCCGGGTCCAGGGTGATTTCCGTCGTCAGCGCCTCGGCCCGGCAGCCCAGCATCAGCGAGGCCGGAAAGGGCCAGGGCTGGCTGGCCAGATAGCCCACGGCGCCGATCTGCACTCCGGTTTCCTCGGCCACTTCGCGGCGGACGGCGGCTTCCATCGTCTCGCCCGGCTCGACGAAGCCCGCGAGCAGCGAATACATGCCGTCGGGCCAGCCGGGGCTGCGGCCCAGAAGCAAGCGGTTGCCATCGGTGACCAGCATGATCACCACCGGGTCGGTGCGCGGGAAATGCGGCGCTGCGCAGGCCGGGCATCGGCGCTGCCAGCCGCCCGAGGTCATCTGGCTGGGCGCGCCGCAAGCTGCGCAGAAGCCATGCGAGCGGTGCCATTCCAAGAGCGCCTTCGCCATCGCCGCCAGTTCCGCCTGTTGCGGTGAAAGCCCGGCCATGACGGCGCGCAGGTCGCTAAACCCTTGTGTCGAAGGCAGCGCCGGATGCGGCAGGCGGGACCTGTCGAACGGGCCGAAGTCGGGCGAGTTCTCGGTCAGACTGGCCGAGACATCGACGGCGAAAAGCGGCTTGCGGCCGGTGGCTCCGCCGCCTTCATCGTGATTCTGACCAAGAAAAAGCCGCTCGGCCGCATCGGCCACAAACGGGTGGTCGGCGGGCAGCCATGCCAGCCTGGTCTTGTCCCCCTCACCCTCGGTCAGGGGTAGCCCGCGCCAGAACGGCAGAACCGCCGCATGCGCCCAAGCCGCCTGCAGGGCCTCGGGGCTTGCGCGCAGGTGCTGGGCCCGGTCATGCCCCGATCCGCCGAAGGTCACTGTCTCTGCCTGTCGCATTCTTCCGCCATCCGCGCCCCGGAACACCCTGGGCCTGCATCGCATGTCGCCCGGATCAAGGCAAACCGTCCAGACTGGACCGGCACCGGGCGATCCGAACCTGTTTCGCCCCGCAGCCGTTTCGAAATGTTGCGAAAGATCAATCCTGCGTTGAATTTATCTGTTAGAATACAGACTCCACTTGTCCTTTCCGTCGGTTCCGTGACACGGTCAGGGTGACAGCAACGCTTTCAGGGTTAGCCAGGCCTGTGACTGATCTTCTGCCCGTTGGTGCATGCCGCTTCCCAAAGCCGACCCTCCGGATCTGGCGATGACGTCGCCCCGTTCCGCCAAGGTGGTCCTGCGCCTGGCCTCTGATCGAACGAAGAATCCGCTGGCAGATAGCGGCCCAGACAGCATGACACGGCAGGCGGGGGTTGCCGGGGCCGGCCCCGGAATCCGGCAGGAACGGCAGCAAGGCGCCCGTGGACAGGCGCCGGAGATGCTGTCGCTGCGGATCATGGCCACCACCGATGTCCACGCCAACATCCTGTCCTACGACTATGCCGGGAACCGGCCGTATTTCGGACAGGGACTTGCCCAGACGGCAAGTCTGATCGCCGCCGCAAGGGCGGAAGTTCCCGAAGCCTTCCTTTTCGACAATGGCGATTTCCTGCAGGGCTCGGCGCTGGCGGACCTTGCCGCGCATGACCGGCGCAAGCGGGTGCATCCGGTGATCGCAGCCTTCAATGCGCTGTCGTATGACGCGGCGACACTGGGCAACCACGAATTCAACTTCGGCATCGGCGTGCTGGAACGCGCGCTGCAGCACGCGCGGTTCCCGGTGGTCTCGGCCAATGTGCTGCGCGAACGCGGGCCCGGCCCGCTGCAGGACGGAACCTTCGTGCCGCCCTATACGCTGATCGAACGGGCATTGCCGGACGGCACCGGGCGCATGCGGCCTTTCCGGCTGGGTGTGCTGGGCCTGACCCCGCCCGAGATCCTGCGCTGGGACCGCGAGCATCTGGAGGGCCGTCTGGACGTGCGGCCGATGCTGGAGGCGGCGCGCGCCTGGGTGCCCGAGATGCGCCGCGCCGGGGCCGATCTGGTCCTGTGCCTGGCCCATACCGGCATTGCCGAATCGTCGGGCGGACTGGACTCCGAAGGGCTGGCGACCGAGATCGCCGCCATTCCGGGGGTGGATGTGCTGGTGGCGGGCCACAGCCATCTGGTCTTTCCGCACCGTGCCGCTGCGCTGGACCCGCGCATCGACCCGGTCGAAGGGCGGCTGGCCGGCACGCCGGCGGTGCAGCCCGGCCATGCGGGGTCGCACCTCGGGGTGATCGACCTAGTTGTCCGGCGTGACGGGGTGGGCTGGGTTGTCGCTCGCGCGCAGGTGCGGGCGATCAGCGTCTCGGAAGAGGTGGCAGGCCTGTCCTCTGGCCTGATCCGCCGCAATGCCGCCCTGCTGCGGCATGCGGTCGGCAACGACCACCGCGCCGCGCTGGCCTGGACGCGCAAGCCGATCGGCAGCACCGGGCGGGCGATGTCCACCTGCTTCGCGCAGGTATCAGATGTGGAGCGATGTGTCTGATTGCGGCGGCGAAGATCGACTACGCCCGCCGTGCCCTGGCCGGAACGCCTTTCGTCGGCCTGCCGGTGATCGCCACCGCCACGCCCTATCGCTCGGGCGGGCGCGGCGGGCCGCTGAACTATACCGACATCGCGGCGGGCGCGCTGTCGGTGCGCCATCTCTTCGATCTCTATCCTTTTCCCAACACTGCCGTGGCGATCCGGATCACCGGGGCCGTCCTGGTTGAACATATCGAACGTTCGGCAGCGGTGTATTCCCAGATCGTGCCGGGGCTGCAGGACCAGCCGCTGATCGACCCGGCCTTTCCCGGCCATGCCTTCACCACCGTCCATGGCCTCAGCTACCGCATCGACCTGACCCGGCCCGCCCGGTATGACACGCGCGGCCAGTTGATCCGGCCGCTGTCGCGCCGCGTCACCGACCTGCGGATCGGCGGGCGGCCGTTCGGCGCGGCCGATTGCTTCGTGCTGGTCACCAACAACTACCGGATCGGCGGCAGCCTGGGGATAAGCCCGCCACGTCCCGAGGACATCCTGCTGGAAGAGCGCATCCTTCTGACCGACGTGCTGCGCGGCTTCATCCAGCGCACCGGCCGGATCGACGGGCAGTTGTGCTCCGATGGCGAGGGCTGGGCCCTCCAGCCGCTGCCCGGCACCACCCTGACCTATGACACCGGCGCCAACGCCGAGGCCCATCTGGCCGAAGCCGCGCACCTGCGTCCCGCCCTCATCGGCCTGACGGACGAGGGCTTTCACCGCTTCCGGCTGCATCTGTGACGCCCTGCGGCCTTTCCCCTGCCGGTTGGCCGTGCCACAAGAGACGCAGCCGCACCCGGCCGGATCCTTGCAAGACCACTCATGTATGACGCGCTTTTCTTCGACCTCGACGGCACGCTGATCGACACCGAGACCATCGCCGCCGCGACCGGCATTGCCGCCTTTGCCGCGCATGGCCACGCGGTGGACGACGCCTTCATGCACCGGTTGGTCGGCAAGGATGAACCGACCTCGGCCGACCTGATCCGGGTGGCGCTGCCGGGTGTTGATCTTGATTCGGTCAGCCGCCATTGGCGCGCCGGCTTCCAGGCCGGGGTGGACCGCGGCCTGCCGCTGAAGCATGGGGCCGCGGACCTGCTGGCCGCGCCCGACCTGCCGCGCGTTCTGGTCACCTCGACCGGGCGCGAGGGCGCCCACCACAAGCTGGCCATCGCGGGAATCGCCGGGGCCTTTGCCCATGTCGTCACGCTGAACGACGTGTTGGCGCCGAAGCCCGCGCCAGCGCCCTATCTGCTGGCGGCAAGGCTGTTGGGCGTGGCCCCGGCGCGCTGTCTGGTGTTCGAGGACAGCGAGACGGGCGCCGAATCGGCGCATCGGGCTGGTTGCGTGGTGGTGCAGGTGCCCGATATCGTGCCGTCCGCCGGCCGCTGGGCGCATCACCTGGCGCCGGACCTTCTGGCAGGGGCGCGGATGGCCGGACTGATCTGAGCCGCCGGGCAGCTTGCCCTGCGCCTTCGGCTTTTCTTCGCCACCCGCGATGAGCGCACAACTCGCAACGACGAGGATGCCTTGCCGCCCGGTATTGCCAATCCGCCCCGCCCCGCCTATATCGACGCTTGAGAGGTTGGCGCGGGCGAGCGCCTCGCCAACCCGGTCAGGTCCGGAAGGAAGCAGCCGTAACGAGACCCGCTTGGGTCGTTGTCCAGCCTCTCACCCTTTCCCCCCCTCTTTTCTGCCTGTTCGGGCGGCCGCCGATCTCGACAGAGTTGATGGCGGAGCTGGCCTGACAGACGCCGCAAGCGGCGGTTCCCCGCGACCTTGCCGCCGTATCTTCTTCCTGCGCGAGTGGGACGCCGGGTTGCGGTCCTTGCGCCTGGTGTGCCCGTCTGTTGAGCCGCAGGCTGACCGTATGGCGCGCCTTGACGGATCGTCGAGCTGAACGCCAGAGATCCCTCAGATCACGATCGACCCTTCGGATGAGCGCCGCCGCAAGGCCGCCGTCGCAGGGATCACCCTTGCCCCGGTCCTTGTTGAACGAGAGGGCGCATCCGGCGGTGTCCGGTCCTTTCGATGGGCGGCCCCTACCCTGCGACGATCGCCACCAGGAACCGCAGGCAGACGGCCAGCAGGAACAGGCCGAAGGCGCGCTCCAGATGCGCGCGCGACAGCCGGTGCGCCAGTGCCACGCCAAACCGTGTGGTCAGAAGCGAGGTCGGGATGGTCAGCGCAAAGGTGGCGATGGAGACGAATCCGATCGCATCGGCCGGAAGGTCCGGCAGGCCCCAGCCGGCGATCATGTAGCCGATGGTTCCGGGAATGGCGACCAGGACGCCGACCCCGGCCGAGGTGGAGACCGCGCGGTGGATCGGCACGTTGTGCAGCGTCAGGACGATGGTGGAAATCGCCCCGCCGCCAATGCCCATCAGCGCCGACAGAAGCCCCACGACGGCGCCGTAGGCCGCCAGCACCGCGCGACCCGGCAGGCTGTCGCGCAGCCGCCAGCCGGACCCGCCGGTCAGCAGCTTTGTCGCATTCACTGCAGCCACGATGACGAAGATGGTCTGGAACACCTGCGGCGCGGCGAACCGGGCGATGACGGCGCCCGCCGCCACGCCCGCCAGCACCGGCAGCGCCCAAAGCCGCAACAGCGCCATATCCACCGTGCCGCGCCGCAAATGCCCGCGCGATGACTGGATCGACGTCGGGATGATCACCGCCAGCGAGGTGCCCACTGCCAGCGGCATCGCCACCTCGGGCGGATGGCCCAGCGCCTGGAATGTCTCGTAGAACACCGGGACCGAGATCGCCCCGCCGCCAATCCCGAACAGCCCGGCCAGAAAGCCGATCAGCGCCCCGCCACCGCCAGGACCGCGATCAGCGGCAGCAACACGGCAGGATCCGCCAGGTTCATCAGCCTTCCGCCGTAAGCCGCGCCAGGCTGGCGCCGTCGAACCCGCCCAGGCCCTTCGCAATCGCGGCGCGGTAGCGCGCCTCGGCGCTATGCGCCAGTGGCAGGTCGGCGCCTTCGGCCTGCGCCAGCGCAAGGGCCAGCTTCAGGTCCTTCATCAGCCCGGCGATGTCGAACGTGCCGCGCTGGTCGCTGCCCGCCAGCGTATCGACCACCACCTGCGCGCGGTTTTTCAGGACGGTCGGCCCGGCTGAACTGTCGGCGATCAGGCTGATCGCCAGATCGGCCGGTATCCCCGCGCCGCGCAGCAGCAACAGGCTTTCGCCCAGCGTCTGCCAATAGGTCGCCAGCGGCAGGTTCACCGCCAGCTTCATCCGCGCCGCCGCTGCTGCGCTGCCCAAGGATTCCACCCGGCGGCACAGCGCCTCCAGCACCGGCCTTCGCGCGCGACGGCCTTGGCACTTCCCCGACCAGCCCCAGAAGCTGCCCTTCAGCGCTGGCGCCACCGTGCCGCCCACCGGGCAATGCACGAAGTCGGCGCCCGCCCTTCGGCGTTGGCGGCCAGCGCCTCGGCCTCGGCGGGCAGCAGCGTCGACATCTCGATGATGAGCCGCCCGGCGATCCCCGCCCCGGCCAAGGCGTCCAGCACCGCACCCGAAGCGGAGGCATCCGTCAGCGACAGAATGACGACATCGCAGCCCGCCAGCCCCGCCGGATCGACCGCCACGGCCCCCGCCTCCACCGCCGCCGCGGTCCGTGCGGAACTGCGGTTCCAGACCCTCACCTGATGGCCCGTCTCGATCAGGCGGCGGGCAAAGGCGGTGCCCATCCTGCCGGTGCCCGCGATACCTATGCTGTGGGTCATGCCTAGCCTCCTATTCAAGTCCAAGAATGGACAGCGTGGTTTCGCCTGCGCGCAGCCGCGCCATCATCTGCGCTTCATGCTCTGCCCGCGCCTGCGCCGCCGTCAGGGCCGCCGCGCAATCGCCCGCATCCAGCGCAACAATGGCATCGGCATCGGCCAGGACAACATCCCCCGTCGCCACCCGCACCCCGCCCAAGGTCAGCGGCCCGCCGATCTCTCCACGGTCCGCCTTGACCGTGCCGCGAATGTTCACCCCGCGGGCGAAGACCGCAAAGCCCAAGGCGGCGATCCGGGCCGAGTCCCGCACCGCCCCGTCGATCACCAGCCCATTGATACCGCGCAGCTGGCAGGCCAGCGCCATGATCTCGCCGAAGGGGCCACTCTCAAGACTGCCGCCGTAATCCACCACCAGCACATCACCCGGAGCGGCCCTGTCCATCGCCAGATGCAGCGCCAGGTTGTCGCCGGGGGTGCAGCAGACGGTCAGCGCCCGCCCCGCCAGCACCATCCCCGGTGCAAGCGGGCGCAAGGGCGCGCCGATGAGCCGCGCCTGCGGCCAGGCCTCTGCCACCGTCGCCGTGCCCAGGGCCAGCAGATCGCGCGCCAGGGTCATTGTTCAGGCCGCTTTGCCGCCGATGCGCACCTGCATGGGCTGCAATCCGTCCACGCTGCACTCCAGCACATCGCCCGTCACCACCGCACCCACACCCGCAGGCGTGCCGGTCATGATGATATCCCCCGCCATCAGCCGATGCTGTTCGGACAGTTTCGCAATGATCTCATCCACCTTCCAGATCATCAGCGAGATGTCGGCATCCTGCTTCACCTGCCCGTTCACCGCCAGCTTCACATGGCCCGAGGTCAGGATGCCGCAATCGGACGCGCGGGTGATCGGGCCGACCGGGGCGGAATGATCGAACCCCTTCGTCACCTCCCAGGGCAGGCCCTTGGCCAGCGCATTGGCCTGATGGTCGCGCCGCGTCATGTCCAGGCCCACCGCATAGCCGTAGATATGGCTCGAGGCTTCCGCCTCGGGGATGTTGTAGCCGCCGGATTTCAGCGCCACCACCAGCTCGCATTCGTAATGGAAATTGGTGGTGAAGACCGGATAGGGGATCTCGCCGCCATTCGTCACGATCGCATCGCTGGGCTTCATGAAGATCACCGGCGGGTCGCGTTCGTCGGCATTCATCTCGATGATATGAGCGACGTAGTTCTTGCCGATGCAGTAGATGCGGCGGACCGGGAACTTCTCGTCTGTTCCGGCAATATCCAGCTGCGCTTGCGCCGCCGGGGGAAAGGCAAAGGCCGCCATCATGTCACTCCTGTTCAACGGGGTCGAAGGGGCCGGAGAGCCCCTTCGATGGTGAGTCGTCTCCGGACCAGCCTTTCGCGCATCCTGTCGCAGATCAAGATATGAAGCACCACTTTTTCGGCTTTCATATATTTTTTTGATTCATGTCGCGAATCGTATACCGTGGACTTGGGACTCGGCCGCCCCACTCAAGACGGACCGGTCCGTGATAACGGGAGGAGAGACCAGCATGACCAGAACGACCAGATTGAACCGCCGCAGCTTTGGCCTTTTGGCCGCCGGCGGGGCAGCCAGCCTTGCCATCGGCGCGCCGTCCATCCTGCGCGCGCAGACCGCCGTGACCTTTGCCGTGCCCAACCCCTCGGCGCTGACCTGGCTGCCCTATTGGGTGGCCGTCGGGGAAGGCTATTTCGCCGAGGAGGGCCTTGATCTGCGGCTTGAGGCGATCGATGGATCGTCGGCCGTGCTGCAGGCGATGTCGGCCGGGCAAGCCCAGATCGGCGCACCGGGACCGGGGGCGACGCTGGGCGCCAAGTCGCGCGGGGTGGATGAAATTCCTCTACAACCTCTATCCCAAGTCGGTCTTCGGCCTTCTGGTCAAGGAGGACAGCCCCTACCAGACGCCCGCTGACCTGAAGGGCAACTGTCATCGGTGTCGGCACCGCCGACGGGGCCGAAGTGTCCTTCTCGAAGGCCATCCTGACCGATCTTGGCATGGCCGAAGGCACCGACTACACCTTCCTGCCGGTCGGTGACGGTGGCACGGCGGCGGTGGCCTTCCTGCGTGACGAGGTGAATTCCTATGCCGGGGCGGTGTCGGATGCCGCGATCCTGGCGGCGCGCGGGCTGACCTTGCGCGAAATCACGCCCGAGGCCTATCTGGGCTTTTTCGGCAACGGCATCGCCATGCTGGCAGGCACCATGGCGGAAATGCCCGACCTTGCGCCCAAGTTCGGCCGCGCGCTGGTGCGCGGCACCCGCTTTGCCTCCGACATGGCGAACAAGGAAAAGGCGCTGGCCCATTGCGCCGCCGGCAACCCGCAAGAGGGAGAGCAGGACTATGCCGCCTCGCTCTATGACGGCGTTGTCAACCGGATGACCCCGACCGATGCCTTCATCGGCCAGGGCTACGGCTACCAGCCGCCCGAGCATTGGCAGGCGATCCACGATTCCGCCGTCGCCTCTGGCGCACTGGAAGCAGCCCTTCCCGACCTTGCCTCGGTCTACACGAACGAATTCGTGGCGGGCTGGAACGCCTGATGACGATGGCAGAGCCCCGACCTCTGACCGCAGAACCGGCCGCCCCCGCGCGGCCGGTCCCCGCACGTCCGGTCTTTGAGATCGCCAGACTGTCGAAAACCTATGCCCGCAACAAGCTGACCGCGTTGACCGACGTGAACCTGACCCTGCACAAGGGTGAATTCGTGTCGGTCGTCGGATCATCGGGCTGCGGGAAATCGACACTTCTGAAGATCATGTCGGGGCTCATGCCACCCACCACCGGCCGGGTCGTGCTGAAAGGCAAACCGGTCACCGGCCCGCGCGACGACATCGGCATGATGTTCCAGCAAGCAACGCTTCTCCCCTGGAAAACCACCGCCGAAAACATCGTCCTGCCGATCGGAATCCGGCAGGGCCGCGCCGCCGCCCGCGCCGCCATCCCCCGCGCGATGGACCTTCTGCGCCTGGTCGGCCTAGGCGATTTCGCGCATGTCTACCCAGGGGAGTTGTCGGGCGGCATGGCACAGCGCGCCTCGATCTGCCGCATGCTGATCTCGGATCCCGCGGTTCTGCTGCTGGATGAACCGTTCTCGGCGCTGGACGAATTGACACGCGATTTCATGAACATGGAGTTGCAGCGCATTTGCGCTGAACGGCAATCCACCGCCTTTCTGGTCACCCATTCGCTGGCCGAGGCGGTGATCCTGTCCGACCGCATCCTGGTGATGAAGCCGCGCCCCGGCCGCATCGTCGAGGAAATCGTGATCGACCTGCCGCGCCCGCGCACGCTCGACATGATCAACACCCCCCGGTTCGGCGAAATCGTCGGCCATATCCGCGACCTTCTGGGCAAGGAGGCCCACGAATGACCAGCATGCCGGACCCCAATGCCGATACCGTCTGGGTCGAACGCGAGGCGCTGATCGACCGCATCCCCCGTTGGGCCGCGATGCTGGGCCTTGCCCTCATCGTCGTCGCGATCTGGGATCTGGCGACCGCGCGCATGGGCTGGGTATCGCCGATCATCCTGCCCAGCCCGATGGAGACGCTGCACGACCTGATCTTCGTCGGCCAGAACCTGGCGACCGGCGGCTACATGCTGGATGCACTCTGGACCACCACGCGCACCGTGTTCTGGGCCTTTGTCCTGGCGACCGCCATCGGCTTTTCGCTGGGCGTGCTGGTGGGCGAAACCAAGTTCGGCGAACGCGCCGTGATGCCCTATCTGGTCGCCATCGACACCATGCCCAAGGTCGCCTTCGCACCGCTGTTCATAGCCTGGCTTGGCTTCGACATCGCGTCGAAGGTGGCGCTGGCGACCTTCATCGCCACCTTTCCCGTCGTCGTCTCCACCGCTGCGGGCCTCTATTCCGCGTCCGAGAACGAACGCATGCTGTTCAAATCCATCGGCGCTTCACGAATGCAGACACTGATACGGCTGAAGTTGCCGACCGGCCTGCCGCATATCTTCACCGGCCTGAAGATCGCCGCCGTCGGCGTCATGGCCGGCGCGATCACCGGCGAATTTCTGGGCGGCGGCCAGGGCTTCGGCGCGCTGATCCGCCAATCTGCCAGCCAGATGGATACCCCGCGCGTCTTCGCGCTGATCCTTTACCTTAGCCTTCTGGGTCTGGCCCTTTTCTTTTCCATCGCCTGGTTGCAAAAGCGTCTGGTGTTCTGGAACAAGCCGGACCGGATCGGCGGAGTGGCATAGACATGGGCGCATCCGACAAGACCCTGAGCGATCCGCGCAACCTGTCGGACCAGGCGCATGACCGCATCCGCCGCGATATCCTGAACGGCGCGCTGTCCCCTGGCGCCAAGTTGCAGCTGGAGACGATCTCGGACCGCTACGGCATCGGCATCGCACCGGTGCGCGAAGCGTTGAACCGGCTGTCGTCCGAAGGGCTGGTGGAACGCAAGAGCCAGCGCGGCTCTTTCGTCGCCGAGATCTCGATGGCCTCGCTGGAGGAACTGGTCAAGACCCGGATCCGGCTGGAAACGCTGGCCTTGCGCGAATCCATCCTCAACGGCGACGAGGCGTGGGAGGAGGATCTGGTGCTGTCTGGCACCGGCTGGCGCGCACCAACCGCCGGATGCCTACCGGCGCCGGGCCCGATCAGGCCGAGGAATGGGAACGGCGCCACAAGGAGTTTCACCTGCTGCTGCTGGACCGCTGCGGGTCAGGCTGGCTCCTGGGCTTCTGTTCCACGATGATGGATCAGGCGGTGCGCTACCGCAGCCTGTCGATGAACGTTCACCCCAGCCTGCTGCGCCGCGAAGGCGCCGCCGCGGAACACGAGGCGCTGCTGAAAGCCGCCATCGACCGCGATGCCGATCTGGCCTGCCAGCTGTTGTCCACGCACTACCTGACGACGCTGGAGGGGCTGCGCGACGTGATCGGCCGAAGGAAGGGGGATTCGCACGAGCTCTCCCTCGACGGCCGCGCAGCGGTTGGCGGGGCGTCCTGTGGCCCGTCGGACCGCACTGACACGCAGCGAACCGCGCGCTAGCGGGCGGCGCCTGCCGACGGCTGTTCCCGTCACTTCGACACGACCGCCCCCGCCCGCCCGGCGGCCCAGTCAAGTTGCGCCGGCGTCTCCACCGCGCAGGGCCGCTGGGCACGCAGGCGGACCAGCGCGGCGGCGGGGTCCTCGCCGGTCTCCACCATCAGCCGCAGCACGGCCATGCCCGACCGCCCGCAGCCGCCCATGCAATGCACGAGCACCCGCCCGCCCGCGGCAAGCAGACCCCGCGCTTCGACCGAGGCCGCGGGCCAAAGAGCAGCCGTTTCGCCATTGGGCACGCCGAAATCCGCGATGGGCAGGTGCCGCCAGCGGATGCCGTGGCGGGCCAGATCCTCGGCCAGCCGCCAGGCACCCCTGGCCGCCGTTTCTTCGGCCGTCGTCATGCTCAGCACCAGCGCGGGCGCAAAGGCCACAAGGTCGGCCAGATCGGCGGCATAGCTACCTTCCCGCCCCGGCAGGGGCGACAGCGCCAGCTTGCCGCCACCGGCCGCCAGGATCGCGATGCTCATTGCCATGGGCCGCCGCCTTTCCCGTTTCCTTCCGGATGGACCTCGCCGCCCCGGCGCCCTACTCTGCCGCCCGAGTCACGAGGAAACCATGTCCGACACGCCCGAGAAACCCTATCAGGTGCTGGCGCGCAAGTACCGGCCGCAGACCTTTGCCGACCTGATCGGGCAAGAGGCGATGGTGCGCACGCTGAAGAACGCCTTTGCGGCGGACCGGATCGCGCACGCCTTCGTGATGACCGGGGTGCGCGGGGTGGGCAAGACCACGACCGCCCGCATCATCGCCAAGGGGCTGAACTGTATCGGCCCTGATGGCACGGGCGGCCCCACGACTGAACCTTGCGGGGTTTGCGAGCCCTGCATCGCCATCGCCGAAGGCCGCCATGTCGACGTGATGGAGATGGACGCGGCGTCGCGCACCGGGGTCGGCGACATCCGCGAGATCATCGACTCGGTGCACTACCGGGCGGCCTCGGCGCGCTACAAGGTCTACATCATCGACGAAGTCCACATGCTGTCGACCAACGCCTTCAACGCGCTTCTGAAGACGCTGGAGGAACCGCCGGCACATGTGAAGTTCATGTTCGCCACCACCGAAATCCGCAAGGTGCCGGTGACGGTGCTGTCGCGCTGCCAGCGGTTCGACCTGAAGCGGATCGAGCCCGAGGTGATGATCGCGCATCTGGAACGGATCGCGGCTGCCGAGAGCGCGAAGCTGGCGCCCGATGCGCTGGCCTTGATCACACGGGCTGCAGAAGGCTCGGTCCGCGATGCGATGAGCCTGATGGATCAGGCGATCGCGCATGGCGCGGGGGAAACCACCGCCGATCAGGTCCGCGCCATGCTGGGGCTGGCAGACCGGGGCCGGGTGCTGGACCTGTTCGACATGATCCTGCGCGGCGATGCGGCGGCGGCGCTGGCGGAACTGTCGGGGCAATATGCCGACGGGGCCGATCCGATGGCGGTGCTGCGCGATCTGGCCGAGGTGACGCACTGGATTTCCGTCATCAAGATCACGCCCGAGGCGGCGGATGACCCGACCGTGCCGCCCGATGAACGTGCACGAGGGCTGGAGATGGCGGGGCGGCTGTCGATGCGGTCGCTTGGCCGGATGTGGCAGATGCTGCTGAAGGCGCTGGAGGAAGTGGCGCTGGCGCCGAATGCGATGATGGCGGCCGAGATGGCGGTGATCCGGCTGACCCATGTCGCCGACCTGCCGACCCCGAGACGCTGGTCCGGAAGTTGACCGAAGAGCCGCGCCCGCCCGCCGGGGGCGGGGTAGCGGGCGGTGCACCCGCAGGCGGCAGTGGCACGGTGCATGCCGCGACAATGCGCGCGCCGACGGCACCGATGCGGGGGGCGGTGATGGCCTCGGCCGCCCCGGCGCTGGCCGAAGGGCAGCTGCAGGTCTATGCCAGCTTCGACGCGGTGGTCGATCTGATCCGCGAAAAGCGCGACATGCTCTTGCTGAAAGAGGTGGAAGAAGGCGTCCGGCTGGTGCGCTATTCCCCCGGCCGGATCGAGTTCGAACCCGCACCCGAGGCCCGCGCCGATCTGGCAGCGCGGCTGGGGCAACGCCTGCAGGGCTGGACGGGCGCACGCTGGGGCGTGTCGGTCGTGGGCACGGGCGGCGCGCCGACACTGGCCGAGGCACGCGATGCCGGGCAGTTGGAGGCCGAGGCCGAGGCGGCGGAAAACCCGCTGGTGCAGGCGGTGCTGGCGGCCTTTCCCGGTGCGAAGATCACCGAGATCCGCACCCCCGAGGCGTTGGCCGCGCAGGCTGCGGCCGAAGCCCTGCCCGAGATGGACGACGAGATGGACGACGACTGGGACCCGTTCGAGGAATGACCGCGCTGCGCCGTGCTGAACCCGAGGACGCAAACAGCGTCGCGCGGCTCTGCGTCCATGTGCAAGGCTGGCACGCCGCGCATTACCCAGAGGTGTTTTTCCCCGAGCCCGACCCTGGCGCCCTTGCCAGCCATTTCGCGGAACGGCTGCGCGATCCTTCGGTGACCTGCTTTCTGGCCGGTGACCCCGCCCTTGGCTATGCGCTGTGCGCCCTGCAGGTGCGGCCCTTGTCGGTGTTTTCGCCACCAACGCGACGGTTGATGATCGACCATATCGGGGTTGCGCCGCAGGCGCGGCGGCAAGGGATTGGCCGCGCGCTTCTGGCGGCAGCGCGGGCCCTGGCGCGGGATCAGGCTTGCGACGAGGTGATGCTGGACACCTGGGAGGCGAACCACGCGGCGCATTCGTTTTTCGAGGCAACGGGCTTTGCGGTGCGGCGGATGCTGTATCGCGCCCTGCCCTGAGACTTGCACAGGCCGCCTGCGCCCCGTATCTGAAGACAGGAACAAAAGGAGACGCGCAATGCTCAAGGGCCTTGGTGGGCTTGGCGACATGGCCAAGATGATGAAGACCGCACAAGAGATGCAGGCCAAGATGGGCGAAATGCAGGAGGCCATGTCGCGGGTGGTCGTGATGGGCGAATCCGGCGCAGGGCTGGTCAAGGCGCGGGTCACCGCCAAGGGCGAGGTGACCGGGCTGGACATCGACCCGTCGATCCTGGTGGCTTCGGAAAAGGAAGTGGTCGAGGATCTGATCGTGGCCGCGATCAAGGACGCGCAGACCAAGGGGGCCGCCCGGCAAGCCGAAGAGATGCGCAAGCTGACCGAAGGGCTGGGCCTGCCCGCCGACATGAAGCTGCCGTTCTGAAGTGGCCGAAGATACCGGCATCGAGGCGCTGATCGAGTTGATGGCGCGGCTGCCCGGGCTTGGCCCCCGGTCGGCAAGGCGCGCGGTTCTGGCGCTGCTGGGCAAGCGCGGTCAGTTGATGGCGCCCCTGGCGCAGGCGATGGCGCAGGTGGCACTCAACGCCAAGGATTGCCGGGTCTGCGGCAACATCGGCCTTGAAGATCTGTGCCCGATCTGCGCCGATCCTGCCCGCGCGACCGGAGAGATTTGCGTGGTGGAAGACGTGGCTGACCTTTGGGCGCTGGAACGCGCGGGCGTGTTCAAGGGCCGCTATCATGTGCTGGGCGGAACGCTGAGCGCGCTGGATGCGGTCGGGCCGGAGGAGCTGGGCATCCCGCGGCTGGTGCGCCGGGTGGCCGAAGACGGCATCACCGAGGTGATCCTTGCGCTGGCCGCCACGGTCGATGGCCAGACCACAGCGCATTACCTGGCCGATGCGATTGCCGAAACGCAGACGCAGGTGACGACGCTGGCGCAGGGCGTGCCGGTGGGTGGAGAGCTGGACTATCTGGACGACGGCACCATCGGCGCAGCCTTGCGTGCGCGGCGGCGGCTGTGACCGGACATGCCTGACAATTAGCCCAGAAGTCGCTGAAAAGACGCATTGAATTCGCCGCTCTTTGCGCTTCGGCGCGGTCGGTGGCGGTGCTAGGAAACTGGTCGGAAAGACAGGTTTCGCATGCAGGTTCAGACACTGGTCAGTCACCCCCGGCACCGGCTCTCGGCACATCTGCCGCCGCAACCCTCGGATACGCTGGTCATCACCTTCAATCCCATTCGCAAGGGGCTTTGCGAAACCGGCTTCGGATCGGACTTCATGCACTGGCTGGGGTTCAGCCATGTCTTCGTCTCGGAAGGGACCGACAGCCTGTATCAGGATCTTGACCCCGAAGACCTGCAGGCGATCCGGCCCTTGACCGACACGCATGACCGGGTGTTCCTCTATGGCTCCTCCCTGGGCGGCCATGCAGCGCTTTACTATGCCAATTGGATGAAGGCGCGGGCGGTCGCGATCTCGCCCCGGCTGCCCGCACATCCCTATTTCCGTCCCTTTCTGACCCATGGGGCGAAGCGACTGGCGCGGGTGCCCTTGCGCCACCGCGACCTGCCCGAGGTCGCCGACCCTGGCCTGAGCCCGGTGATCCTGCACGATCCCTGGACCGAGGCGGACGAGGCCTATGTCGACCGCTTTGTCCGCCCGGCCTACCCCGAGGCCTGGTTCCTGCCGGTGCGCGGGGCGGGGCATCGGGTGGCGCGGGTGCTGGCCTATCAGCGCCGGCTGAAGCCGATCCTTTCCGACATCTTCCTGAACGACCGGTTGCCCGCGCTGGGGTATGAGATGGGCGCCCGCCCGCGGCGCGATCTGGTGCTGGCGAACCGCGCGCTGGACCGCGGCAATGCCCATCTGGCCTCGCGCTGGCTGTTCCGGGTGATGCGCGATCCGTCCACCCCCGGCCTGGCTGCGGCGATGGACCGCTATCGCCGTCTGACCGGGCGCTGGCTGTTGCACTGAGCGTCGGGCCGGAACCGGGCAGTCCTGTCCGGGCACCGGGCGGCGCCAACCTGCGGGCCGGCACCTTGCGAAGACCAGCCGAAAGCGCAGGATGAGCGGCCTTGACGCGTGTCTCTGCCCTGCCGATTGCATTTGGCCCCCCTTCGGCATATCTGAAAGGTCGACCGACGCGACCCGCAAAGGCCACCTACGCGCATGAACTGGATCACCAACTACGTCCGCCCGAAGATCAACTCGCTGTTCTCGCGGCGCGAAGTGCCCGAGAACCTGTGGACCAAGTGCCCCGAATGCGGGACCATGCTGTTTCACCGCGAACTGACCGGCAACCAGAACGTCTGTTCAAGCTGCGATCACCACATGGCGATCACCCCGCGCGAACGCTTCGAGGCGCTGTTCGATGGCGGCATCTTCACCGAGGTGAAGGTGCCCGACAGCGTCACCGATCCGCTGCACTTCCGCGACCAGAAGAAATACACCGACCGGATCAAGGCCGCGCAGAAGGCCAGCGGCGAGCGCGACGCCATGCTGGTGGCGACGGGCGAGATCGGCCGCACACCCATCGTCGCCGCGGCGCAGGATTTCAGCTTCATGGCCGGCTCGATGGGCATGTATGTCGGCAACGCGATCATTGCCGCCGCAGAGCAGGCGGTGAAACTGAAGCAGCCCCTGGTGCTGTTTTCCGCCAGCGGTGGCGCGCGGATGCAAGAAGGCATGCTGAGCCTGATGCAGATGCCGCGTACCACGGTGGCGGTGCAGATGCTGAAAGAGGCAGGGCTGCCCTACATCGTGGTGCTGACGCATCCCACCACCGGCGGGGTGACGGCCAGCTATGCCATGCTGGGCGATGTGCAGATCGCCGAGCCGAATGCCCAGATCGGCTTTGCCGGCGCGCGGGTGATCGAGCAGACCATCCGCGAAAAGCTGCCCGAAGGGTTCCAGCGCGCCGAGTATCTGCTGGATCACGGGATGCTGGACCGGGTCGTTCACCGCAAGGCGATGCGCGACGAACTGGTGACTCTGATCCGCATGCTGACCGGCCTGCCTCCCGCCGTGCGCGGCGATCTGATGCCGCCCGAGCCGGTGGCCGAGCCCGTGCCGGCCGCCCCGCCTGCGGAAGAGGCCAAGGCGTGATCTCCACGACCGGGTCGGACGCGATCCTGGCGCGGATGATGACCTTCCACCCGAAGATCATCGACCTGACCCTGGACCGTGTTCATCGGCTTCTGGCGGCGCTGGACCATCCCGAGAGGCGCCTGCCGCCGGTGATCCATCTTGCCGGGACCAATGGCAAGGGCAGCACGCAGGCGATGATCCGGGCGGGACTGGAGGCCGGAGGGGATGCGGTTCATGCCTATACCTCGCCGCATCTGGCGCGGTTCCACGAACGCATAAGGCTGGCCGGAGAGCTGATCTCGGAACCCGCGCTGACGGCGCTTCTGGACGAATGCGTGGCGGCGAACGGGGCCGACACGATCACCTTTTTCGAGATCACCACCTGCGCGGCTTTCCTTGCGTTCTCAAGGGTCAAGGCCGACTGGACGCTGCTGGAGGTAGGACTTGGCGGGCGGCTGGACGCCACCAATGTGGTGGAAAAGCCGGCACTGACCATCATCACCCCGGTCAGCATCGACCATCAGCAATATCTGGGCGAGACCCTGCCCGAGATCGCGGCCGAGAAGGCCGGGATAATCAAGCGCGGGGTGCCTTGCGTGGTTGGGCCGCAGGAAGAGGCCGGGCTTGCCGTGATCGAGGCGCGTGCCGCCCGGTTGGGCGCGCCGCTTTTCGTGCATGGCCAGCACTGGCATGTCTGGGAAGAGCGTGGACGGCTGGTGTTTCAGGATGAACGCGGGCTGATGGACCTGCCCCTGCCCAACTTGCCCGGCCCGCATCAGGTGCAGAACGCCGGTGCCGCGATTGCCGCCTTGCGGGCGCTGGGGCGCGACGAGGCGGCCTGCGAGGCGGCGGTGACGCGGGCCTTCTGGCCGGCGCGGATGCAACGGCTGCGAACCGGCCCGCTGGCGGCAAGCGCGCCGGAGGTGGAGCTGTGGCTCGACGGCGGCCACAACCCGGCGGGGGGCGAGGCGGTTGCGGCGACGCTGGCCCGGATGCCGCCGCGCGAGACGCATCTGATCTGCGGCATGCTGAACACCAAGGATGTGCGCGGCTACATGCGCCCCTTGGCCCCGCATGCGGCCTGGCTCTGGGCGGTGTCGATTCCGGGCGAGCCGAACACCCTGCCGGCCGAAGTGACGCGCGACGCGGCGCGAGAGGCCGGGATGGTGGCAAAGGCAGCGGGATCGGTGGCCGATGCGCTGGCGGCGATCACGCAGGCGAACCCGCAGGCGCGGGTGCTGATCTGCGGCTCGCTCTATCTGGCCGGGCAGGTGCTGAAGGATAACGGTTAAGAACGCTGCCCCCGTCCCCGCGAAGTATCTGGGCCGAGATCACCCGTTCGGGATGCAATGCCATGGGATTGCCGCATTCTTTCGCTCGGGTTGCGTAGTCAATGCGGGGAATATCTTGCCGGAAGCATCGGTAAATCTGCCTGGAATCGCGGTGTTTGTGGATGCAGAGAATTTCTCGCATCGAAATGCTCCGCGCTTGATGACTCACATCTTGCGATACGGCGTTCCGTCGCGGCTTTCAGCTTACGGGGAAGAACGGCACTCAGTTCCCTGGCAGGCACACGGCTTCTTTTCCGTCATCACGGGAAAGGGCGAAAATCTGGCAGATCTTGCCCTGTCGGTGGACGCGGTGACCGTTGCCTTGCATTCGGACAAAGATCTGATTGCGATTGTGACGTCGGACGGGGACCTGGCCTATGTGGCAAATCGACTGGTTGGTTTGCGTCGATCGGTCATTGGCTTCGGTGAGGCCAAGGCGCCCGAGAACCTCCGCTCAGCCTGCACGGAATTCGTCGAAATCGGCGCCCTGATCTAACGGCCGGACCTGTCCCTATGCCCCGTAGCGAGCCATGAACATCTCGACCGCGCCCTGGACGGATTTCGTCACATCGGCGGGCTTGATCTCGTCGGCCAGGCCGAAGATCAGCTTTTCGTGGATATGCGCCTTGCACAGCTGGGCGAACTGATCGGCGGCCAGGTCGAAATCGTCGATCTTCAGCGCGCCCTTCTGCACCATGTGCCTCATGTGATGCACCAGCCGGTCATGGATCAGCCCTGGCCCGTTGCGGTAGAATTGCCGCGCAAGATCGGGGAAGCGCGACCCTTCGGCCACCACAAGGCGGAACATGTTGCGGCCGAAGTCCGACATCAGGAAACCGGCGATCCGTTCGGCGGCAAAGGTCAGCTGTGCCTCGACAGAAGCGGTGTAGTCCATCGAGGCTTCGGCGTCTTCGGCCTGGTGGCGGCATTCCGCATTGCAGATCTCGGTGAACAGCAACCGCTTGTCGGGGAAATAGCTGTAAAGCGTGGCTTTCGACACTTCGGCCTCGCGCGCGATGTCGTCAACCGAAGCACCGTCAAAGCCGTCGCGCAGAAAGACGCGGCGGGCGCCGTCCAGCACCTGATCATATTTGCGCCCTTTGCGGATTTCGCCGATCGCTGCCATGGCCCCCCCTTCCGGGGACCATAGAGCAGCCGGGGACGCAGGGGCAAGCGGCGCGCGGCCTGCGGTCATTCCCGAAGGGTGCAGACCGTTTGTGTGGCGGCATCGCAGCCCTTGGTCGAGGTGGTCACCGTGTCATCCGGCCAGCTCAGCGTTGGCAGCAGGGTGGACAGGGTCTGGGCCGAAGCAGGCAGCGCCAGCAGGGCCAGGGCGGTGAGGGTGGCAGCGAGGCGGGTCTTCATGGCGGTTCTCCTAAACCGTTCAGTTCAGTTGTGGGAGATATGAACTGAACGGTTTAGTTTGTCAATTCGATTCGCGCGTCCGGCCCTGCCTCGCGATCCGCCTCCGGACCGGGCAGTCGAACGGCCTTGCAGCAGCCGCAAAGAACGTTAGATTGGAATCGTTCTAAGAAAAGGCCAACCCATGCTCTCCTCCTTTCCTCGCGCCGCCGCTTTCTCGACCTGACCGAGCAGGAAGTTCTGGCGCTGGCGATTTCGTCCGAAGAGGATGATGCGCAGATCTACCGTGGCTTTGCGCAGCGCCTGCGCGCGGACTATCCGGCCTCGGCGGCGGTTTTCGACGGCATGGCGGTGGAGGAAGACGACCATCGCCGCCGGCTGATCGAATTGCACCGCGAAAGGTTCGGCGAGGTGATCCCGCTGATCCGGCGCGAACATGTGGCCGGATACTATGCGCGCCGTCCGGTCTGGCTGTCGGCCAACCTGTCGCTGGACACGATCCGCGGCGAGGTGCGGGCGATGGAACAGCAGGGTGCCGACTTCTACACCCGCGCGGCAGGGCGGACGGAAGACGCCGGCACACGCAAGCTGCTGGGCGATCTGGCCGCGGCCGAGGCGGGCCATGCCCGTATGGCCGGCGCGCTGGAGGCCGAACATCTGGGCGAGGACGAGCGCAACGAAGAGGATGCCGTCGCCAAGCGCCAGTTCATCCTGACCTGGGTGCAGCCGGGGCTGGCGGGGCTGATGGACGGATCGGTCTCGACCCTGGCGCCGATCTTCGCCACCGCCTTTGCGACGCAGGACACCTGGACGACGTTTCTGGTGGGCACGGCGGCTTCGGTGGGCGCCGGCATCTCGATGGGCTTCACCGAGGCCGCGCATGACGATGGTGTGCTGTCGGGACGCGGCAGCCCGTGGAAGCGCGGCTTTGCCTCGGGCATCATGACCACGGTGGGCGGCCTGGGCCACGCCCTGCCCTATCTGATCCCGGATTTCTGGACCGCGACGACGATCGCGATGATCGTGGTCTTCGTCGAGTTGTGGGCGATTGCCTGGATCCAGAACCGCTATATGGAGACGCCGTTCGTGCGGGCGGCCTTGCAGGTGGTGCTGGGCGGTGCTTTGGTCTTTGCCGCAGGGGCATTGATCGGAGGCGGGTGATGTATCGCAAGGGCGAGGTCAGCTATCAGGCGCTGGCGCTGCCGGATCGGGTGCAGATGGCGCCAGAGGCGGCGGTTGCGGCGGCAGAGGCGTTCCGCGACTACATGAAGAAGCGCCATTCGGTTCGGCAGTATTCCGATCAGCCGGTGCCCGAGGCCGCGATTGCCGCCTGCATCGCGGCGGCCGGCACGGCGCCTTCGGGGGCGAACCACCAGCCCTGGCATTTTTCCGCAGTATCTGACGCTGCGATGAAGGCGCGCATCCGTGCGGCGGCGGAAGAAGAGGAAAAGGCCTTCTATTCCGGTGCTGCCGGGGATGAATGGCTGGCGGCGCTTGAACCGATCGGGACGGGGGTCGACAAGCCGCATCTGACTGATGCGCCCTGGCTGATCGTGGTCTTTGCCCAGCGCTGGGGGCTGACCGAAGAGGGCGCGCGCTACAAGAACTATTATGTGCCGGAAAGCGTGGGGATTGCGACCGGCGTGCTGATCACCGCGATCCATCACGCCGGGCTGGTGTGCCTGGAGCATACTCCGAACCCGATGGCCTTTCTGAACGAGATGCTGGGCCGACCGGCACAGGAAAAGCCGGTGATGATCCTGCCGGTGGGCTATCCGGCGGCGGATGCCACGGTTCCCGCGGTGGCCAAGCGGAAAAAGCCGTTCGACCAGATCGCCAGTTTCTTCCGCTGATCCTTCTTCGGCTCATGCACTTCGGGTCGCGTCGCGAGCAGGCACCTTTGCGACGGGAAACGAAGTGCACGAGGAGCCGAAGCTTGCCCTTTTCCCGTGACCATGACAGGGGAAACCGATGCTGCCGATCCTTCTGAAGACGCTTCCCTTCTTTGCCGTCATCGGCACCGGCTTTCTGGCCGGGCGGGGGCGGTTCATCACCCCCGACGCCACCGCGCAACTGACCCGGTTCGTGTTCTACTTCGCTCTGTCAGCGATGCTGTTCGGCTTTGCCGCCAACCTGTCTCTGACCGAAATCTTCAGCCTGCCCTTCGTGCTGGCCTATCTGTCGGCGACCACGACGGTCTGGGCGCTGGTCTTTGCCGTCGCCCTGGCCCGCCGCACCGACCGCGAGGCAGCACTGTTCGAGGCGCATACCGGCGTGATCGGCAATGTCGGCTTCCTGGGCATTCCGATGCTGGCGCTGCTCTTGGGTCCGGCGGCCGTGGGCCCGGTGCTTCTGGTGCTGGCGGTCGACCTGATCGTGTTTTCTTCCCTGCTGACGTTGCTCATCACCTTGTTCCGGTCCGGTCGCGTGTCCTTGGGGACGATCCGGCTTCTGGCAGTGGGGATATTGAAGAACCCGATGATCGTGTCGACGGTCCTTGGTCTTGCATGGGGTGCCAGCGGGCGCAGCCTCTGGGTGCCCGTGGCCGAGTTCATGACGCTGCTTGGCGCCGCCGCCACGCCCTGCGCGCTGTTCGCCATTGGCGCCTCGCTGGCCGGGCGGCGACCCGACAGGTTGGGTGTCGCGGCCTGGCTGACCTTTGCCAAGCTGGTGCTGCACCCCGCCGCCGTGGCGGTGGCAGCGCTTTGGCTGTTCCCGGTTGATCTTTACGCTGCGGGCGTGATGATCGCTGCCGCAGCCTTGCCGGTGGCGGGCAATGTGTTCATCCTCGCGCAAGCCTACGGCGTTGCCCCGCAGAGGGTGTCAACTGCTATCCTGGTTTCCACCGCCTTTTCCGTGCTGACGGTGACGGCGGTCATTGCCCTGTTGGAGTAGACATGAAGACGATTTCGGAAAACCGCGCCTTCGGTGGCGTGCAGGGAGTGTATACCCATGCTTCGGCGGCCACCGGCACCGACATGACCTTTGGCCTGTTCCTTCCCGCCGAGGCCGAGGACGGGCCGGTGCCGCTCTTGTGGTATCTGTCGGGCCTGACCTGCACACATGAAAACGCCATGGTGAAGGCCGGGGCACAAGCCTGGGCGGCCGAAGCCGGGATCGCGCTGGTCTTCCCCGACACTTCTCCGCGTGGCGAGGGAGTGGCGAATGATGCGGCCTATGATCTGGGCCAGGGTGCAGGGTTCTACGTGAACGCGACCGAAGACCCCTGGGCGCCGCATTTCCGCATGTGGGATTACGTGACGGATGAATTGCCGCGCCTGCTGTTCAACGCCTTTCCACTGGCCGAAGTGGCGCAGGGCATCACCGGCCATTCGATGGGCGGCCACGGCGCGCTGACGATCGCGATGAGCTTTCCTGGCCGGTTCCGTTCCGTGTCCGCCTTCGCGCCGATCTGCAACCCGACCGCCAGCGACTGGGGCCGCAAGCAGTTCAGCGCCTATCTGGGCGAGGACGAGGCCACATGGGCGCCGCATGACGCCAGCCTTCTGATGCGCAAGTACGGCTTTGACGGGCCGGTGCTGGTGGATCAGGGCACGGCCGACCAGTTCATCGACCTGCTGAAACCCGAGGCACTGGCGGCGGCGATCACCGAAACCCGCCAGGGCGGCACGCTGCGGATGCAGAAAGGCTATGACCACAGCTATTTCTTCGTCTCGACCTTCATGCCCGATCACATCGCCTTTCATTCCGAGGCGCTGCGGGGGTAAAGGGCGGTGGGCAGATTGCCCACCCTACCGGAGGTTGCTGCCCGTGACGCTGTACATCGACGCCGATGCCTGCCCGGTGAAGGACGAGGCCGAGCGGGTGGCCACCCGCCACCGCATCCGCATGGTGCTGGTGTCGAACGGCGGTATCCGGCCATCGGCCAATCCGCTGGTCGAGAGCGTCTATGTCGGCGCCGGCCTGGATGAGGCCGACCGCTGGATCGCCGACCACGCCGGCCCCGGCGATGTGGTGGTGACCACCGACATCCCGCTTGCCGCCCGCGTCGTCGAAACCGGCGCGGCGGTGGTGAAGCCCGACGGGCAGGAACTCACTGCCGCCAACATCGGCACCATCCTGGCCACCCGCGACCTGATGGCCGATCTGCGCAGCGCCGATCCGTTCCGGCAGGGCGGCGGGCGCGCGTTCTCGAAAGCCGACCGGTCGCGGTTCCTTGACGTGCTGGACCGCGTGCTGCGCCGCCCGTAGCCGACCTTTTCTGTCGCGGAAAGACGCGCCTTTGCCCCGCAGCCGGGCTTTGATCGGGGCATGAGCGCGCCTGCCTCCACCCCGTCCGCCGTTCCTTCCACCGGCATCCTTCTGGCCCTTGGCGGAGCCGCCACTTTGTCGCTCAACGACCTTTTCATCAAGACGCTGGCCGATACCGGCTATGCGCTGCATCAGGTGATCCTGATCCGCGCGCTGATCGGCATGGCGCTGGTGCTGACCGTCATGGGAATGTCGCGGCGCGGCTTCCGGCAGCTGCTGACGCAGCGCAAGCGGGCGCATCTGCTGCGGGTCACGATCGTCATGGTGTCGAATGTCACCTATTTCGTCGGCCTGTCGCTGATGCCGCTTGCCGATGCCGTAGCGACCGCTTTCGTGGCCCCGCTGTTCATCACCATGATGTCGGCGGTCTTCCTGCACGAACAGGTTGGCCCCCGCCGTTGGGCCGCCGTCGCCGTGGGGATGGCGGGGGTGATCGTGATGACGCGGCCCGGGGCAGGCGTGATCCAGCCGGCGGCGATCCTCGTCCTGATCTCGGCCTTCTGCTACGCCTCAAGCCACATGCTGACCCGCCACATGCGCGAGACCGAGAGTGCGATGACGCTGAACTTCTACGTCCAGGTCGGGTTCCTGTTGGTCAGCGCGGCAATGGGGCTTTGGGCCGGTGACGGGCACATGGCGCAAGCCCCCGGCAGCACCTGGGAATTCCTGTTCCGCCCCTGGATCGTGCCGCCGACGGTGGACTGGACCGCGTTTCTGGGCACTGGCCTGTCGGTCGGTGTCGGCGGGCTGATGATGAGCCAGGCCTACCGCACCACCGAGGCCGCGCTGATCGCGCCGTTCGAATACGTCGGGATGCCGATGGCGATCTTCTGGGGTGTGGTTGTTTTCGGCACCTGGCCCGACCATACCGCCTGGATCGGGATTGCACTGATCTGCGGCGCGGGGCTTTATACGCTCTGGCGGGAAACGGTGCGCAGGAAGGTTCAGGATGTTGCAGCCCCGAGCGGTGATCTTTGACATCGGCAATGTGCTGATCGGCTGGCAGCCCGAGGCCTTCTACGATGGCCGCATCGGCGAAGCCCGCCGCCGGGCGTTCTTTGCGGAAGTGCCGATCCAGGCCGCGAACCTTGAAATCGACCGCGGCGCGCCGTTCCTGGCGACCCTGCAGGCGCTGGCACGCGCCCACCCGGACTGGGCGGCCCAGATCCTTTGGTGGCACGACGACTGGCTGGCCATGGTACACCCGGTCATCCCCGAAACCGTCGCCACGCTGCACGCGCTGAGGGCGCGCGGCGTGCCGGTCTTCGCGCTGACCAACTTCGGCGCCGAGACCTTTGAGATCGCTCTCGGCGCCTTTCCCTTCCTGCGCGACTTCGACCACGCTTTCGTCTCGGGCCAGATGGGCGTGATCAAACCCGACGCGGCGATCTATGCCGCCGTTGAAGCCGCCGCCGGCATCGCCCCCGAGGGGTTGCTCTTCACCGATGATCGCCCCGAGAACATCCATGCCGCCGCCGCTCGCGGCTGGCAGACGCATCTCTTCACCTCCGGACGCGATTGGGCGGCCCGGCTGGTCCGCGCGGGGGTGCTCAGCCCAGAGGAGTGCTTGCCATGACCATTCAGATCATCGGGCCGGAGGCAGAAGCCGATCTGAGCTGGGTCGGGCTTCTGCAGGCCTTCGCCGATGGCCACCGGCTGCCAAGGGCCGACATCAAGGACCTGCTGATTTATCGCGGGGCGGACACGCTGCTGGACCGCGCCGCCTGGATCGACGGCTTGGGCGGGCTGGTCAAGGCCGCCACGATCTTTCCCGGCAATGCCGCGCGGGGCCTGCCCACGATCAACGGCGCGGTCACCCTCTTCGACGACCTGACCGGGGAATTGACGGCCTTGGTCGACTTCCACCTCGTCACCAAATGGAAGACCGCCGGCGACAGTCTCTATTCGGCCAGCCGACTGGCCCGCAAGGACAGCCGCAACATCCTGCTGGTCGGTGCCGGCGCGGTCGCCCGTTCGATGGTCGAGGCGTACCGCACGATCTGGCCGAAGGCCGAATTCACCGTCTGGTCGCGCCACCCGGCCACCGCGGCCAGCATGGCCGTACCGCTGGGCCTTAGAGTGGCGGCAAGGCTGGAAGAGGCGGTGCCCCAGGCCGACATCATCTGCACCTGTACGATGGCGACCGAACCTCTGATCAGTGGCGACTGGCTGCAACCAGGCCAGCACCTGGACCTGATCGGCGCCTACCGCCCCGACATGCGCGAGGTCGACGATGCCGCCATGGCCCGCGCCGCCCTGTTCGTCGACTCCCGCGCGACGACGGTCCACCACATCGGCGAACTGATGGCTCCCCTGAAATCCGGCGCGATCACCGAAACCTCGATCCTGGCGGATTTCTACGACGACCCGGCCGGCTTCACCCGCCAAAGCCCCGACCAGATCACCATCGCCAAGAACGGCGGCGGCGCGCATCTGGACCTGATGACCGCCAGCTACATCACCCGCGCCGCAGGGGCAGGCAAAGCATAGGCCCGGCCCGCACGCCGAGCCGGTTGCGCGGCACGCGCAGAGGCGAGATATGGACTTCTGCGCGCCGGGCGCGCAGTCCGCAGTTTCTTGGCGTCCTGCTGGCAAGAAGAGCCAACAAGGAAACCTCAAGATCCGCTGCCCCTTTCAAGGCTGCGTTTCCCGGACGAAGCCGCCTTTTTCCGGCCGGGTGCAGATCGTGACAATGCCCCTGCCGTCGAGGAAAGCGACCCTGCGACCGATCCGTGTCCGGCCGCCGTCATCCTCCCAGCGGGCGAGGCTGACCGCATCTGGCAGCGCCTGCCTTTCTGCGATCACGACCGGGCGCTTGATGCGGGCCGTCGAGGGAAACAGCTCGTCGAAGTCTGCATCACAAATCATCATTGGCTCTACTCCTTCCGGCAAGACAGGTTGCAATCCATTTTCGGTGACGGTCAGCAGCGTCACGCCGCGACGGTCTGACCGTCACCGATCTTGAGCGTCAGGCCGCTTTTCCGCGGGCCTGATGACTGGCGCCGACCGCCAAGGCGGCCGGCGCCAACGGAACCATCTGCAACTCACGGTCATCGAACGAGTCCACCACGGCTTCGATGTCGCCGCGCGCGAGCCCGATGTCTCTGAGCAGTCTGTCATCCATGGCCTGAAGCGCGCGGATCATGCGGCGGCGTTGCCAATGTCTGACGATGCCGCCGAAGAACCGGCGCAAGTGACCCATGCCTTGATCGGGGTCTTGATCGCGGCCCTGAACGGGGCCGTGCCCGCGTGACGCCGGTTCAAATCTCTGATGGGTGAAGTCGAGGGACATGCCATCCTCCAGTTTTCGCTGAATGCTGATTTCGGAACGGCCGCCGCCGCGTTCCCTGAGGCATGGGATGCGGCATACCGCATCTGCCAACCCGAAGCACGCGGGCGTCTCCGTCCGTTTCATTTGATCTGTGAGAGATCAGAAAAACCCCAAAGCGTGGACCCTGCACAAGGCCCAGTCCCGCCCGGGGTCACCGGCGGTTCAGCGAACGTCCCGCACGCAGCAGGACCCCATTGTGAAAGCTGCACATCGTCATGGCCTCAACATGGCCGTTGCAGAGGAACGTTTCAATCACCCGGCCAAGGAATTCGGCCCCTCGGCGCGAAACCGCTTGTTTTCAGTGGATTCCGATCACATCGTGGCAACAATGGCGGCCGATCGGGTCCCGGCAATTGACGAAGCCGGCAGGAATGCCTAGCTGTTGTCTCATGGTGATGCATGCTGATCATTTCCGCTTTCTTCTGCTGAACCGCCCGCTGCCCCGGGCGGTCTAGGCGCGTCAGCGCCAGCCTTGCCTCCCGGGGTCTCCTCCCAGTCCGGAATTCAGCGCGAGACGACGATGTCGTCCGAGGAGAGGTCATGATCAGCAGCCGCGAAACCCATCTGTCCGTCCCCGGCAACCATCCCGGACCGAGAACACCCCCCCGCAAGTGGGCGATATTGCCCGAGGACGACCACCGTCAGCTGCAAAAGCATCTGGAGATCTGCGAAAGCGCACGGAAGCCGGGCTGGGCGATGCTCGCCCATGTCCTGCACCACAAGATCATGACGGCGGAACCGGTGAAGTCCGTGCCGGCCGATGGCCTGGTGACGGGCGGCTGCCGCGTCACCTTTTCGGTGGATGGCGGACCGCACCACACCGGATTGCTGACCCAAAGGGCGCGATCGGGTTTGGGCGGTTGCGTGATCCCGGTGTCGTCGCTGCTGGGGGCCACGCTGATCGGCATGCGGGTCGGGCAACGCGCGCCGCTGCCCAGCGTGGACGGTACGGTCTGCACCGTCGCCGTGCTGGACGTCGCGCATCCGGCCTGAGCCGACAGCCCGTTTGCTGACGACCGAACCCATCGCAATCCTGCGGCGCACCTTATGTGCTACCCAAAGAAAAGGCTTTCCGATCATGACCCAAACGATCAAATCCACCGCGAAGCGCGCAGAGCACCATCCGGAAATCATCATCAACGCGGACGATCTGGCGCATATCGAGGCGCTGGCCGATGGTGCCATGCTGCGCAACCCAGCCCTGGCCGACCGTCTCCTGGACGAACTTGGCCGCGCCCGCATCGTGGCATCCGCAAGGATGCCACGCACTGCTGTGGGAATCGGCAGTTCGGTGACCTACCGCGACGAGAGCAACGGCCATGAGAGGTCGGTGACGCTGGTCTACCCGGAGAATGCCGACATCGCGCTTCATCGGGTTTCGGTGATGACGCCGATCGGCGTGGCGCTTCTGGGCCTGTCCGAGGGTGCGGCCTTCCACTGGGACACCCGCGACAACCAGCGTCGGATGCTGACGGTGATACGGGTCGAACCGACGACCGCAACCGTGACCTCCCCGGAATAACTTGACCGTCTGGCGCAGATGCGAACTTCCGCGTCATCTGGCAAGGACAAAGCGGCCTTCAGGCATGGTGTCAGCCGACACGGTTTCCATCCCTATCGATCAGCGGCGTGCCATCCTCTTTCGCCATCGGACCGGGTGGCAGACGGTCCAGCAGGTCCAGCACCACCTCGCTCGGGCGGCAAAGCCGGACGCCCTTGGGCGAGCAGACGATGGGGCGGTTGACCAGGACGGGGTGTTCCAGCATTGCCCAGAGCAGCCTCTCGTCGCTCACCGCTGGATCGAGCAGCCCCAACTCCTCGGCCGGGGATTTCGTTGTGCGCAGGGCAGTGCGCGGAGTCAGGCCGGCAGCGGCGAACAGCGCCAGAAGCTGCGGACGTGTCCAGCCGGTTTCGAGATAGGGAATGACAACCGGTGTCTCGCCCGACGCCTCGATGATCGCCAACACGTTGCGCGAGGTGCCACAAGCGGGATTGTGATGGATGACGATACTCATGGCCCGCTTCCTTCGGCCGGGAACCAGTGTCTGGTCCTGTTGGCAAAGGCGACAAGCGACAGCATCACGGGCACCTCGACAAGGACGCCGACGACTGTCGCCAGGGCCGCCCCGGACCCCAGCCCGAACAGGCTGATCGCGACCGCCACGGCAAGTTCGAAGAAGTTGGAGGTTCCGATCAGGGCGCAGGGGGCAGCGACGTTGAACGGGATGCGCCAGGCACGCGCGGCGCCGTAGGCCACGAAAAAGATGCCGTAGGACTGGATCAGCAGTGGAATGGCAATGAGAGCGATGACCAGCGGACGGTCGAGGATGACACTGCCCTGGAACCCGAAAAGCAGCACCACCGTCACCAGAAGCCCGATGATCGAGAACGGTTGCACGCGAGCCTTGAACGCACCTACCGCCGCCTCGCCGCCTTTGCCGACGAGGTTCCGGCGTGTCAGAAACCCGGCCAGCAGCGGCAGCATCACATAAAGACCCACCGACAGCAGCAGGGTGTCCCAGGGCACGACGATATCGGTCATGCCCAGCAGGAAGGCAACGATGGGGGCAAAGGCGAAGACCATGACCACATCGTTCACGCTGACCTGAACCAGCGTATAGGTCGCGTCGCCACGCGTGAGGTTCGACCACACGAACACCATCGCCGTGCAGGGCGCCGCCCCCAGCAGGATGACACCCGCCAGATAGGCCTGGGCGTCATCCGGCGGGATCAGGCCCGCAAAGACATGGTTGAAGAACAGCACGCCAAGGGCCGCCATCGTGAAGGGCTTGACCAGCCAGTTCACCACCAGCGTCACGACCAACCCCTTCGGCTTGTCGCCAACCTGGCGCAAAGCACCGAAATCCACGCCCACCATCATCGGATAGACCATCGCCCAGATCAGCACTGCCACGGGCAGGTTGATCGCGGCAACTTCCAATGCGGCCAGGGCCGCGAAGAGACCGGGAAACAGATTGCCCAGAAGCAGCCCCGTCCCGATGGCAAGCGCCACCCAGACCGAAAGCCAGCGTTCGAACGTTCCCAGACCCGCCGCAGCGGGAGGCGAGGTATCGGTCATGTCGGTCCTTCCTGGTATTGCCTCTGATCGGCCTCGGCGGTGCACAAGAAGATCACGTTCCGGACTTCCCCTGTCATGACAATCTTCTAGCCGGCACAGGCAAGTTCATTGATGACGGGTTGACACAACGCGGGACGACCGCCGCAGCAATCCTCCATCAGGAAGGCCAGCAGGCCGCGCATCCCGTCCATGTCGGCGAAGTAGCGAATACTGCGTCCCTCCCGCGCATTCCGGATCAAGCCGGAGCGTGCCAGGATCGCGAGATTGGCTGACATCGTGTTCTGTCGCACGCCCAGCGCGTCGCCGATTTCACCGGCCGAAAGCCCCGCATCTCCGGTCTTGATGAGCAGGCGGAAAACGTCGAGCCGGGTGGCCTGACCAAGGGCTGCAAACGCATCGAGGGCTTGAGTCTTATCCATATCTCATGAAGTATGGATATGCTTCATGCGTGTCAAGTCAGCTTGGCGGGCACTCGGCCAACGGCGGTTTGGCGGGATGGCGATCCTTGCCCGTGCAGTTCCACGGCAAGCAGGAATGGCCAGTTCAAGGTCGCCGCCCGAGTCTTGCCCGGAACCGCTGGCCAAAGGCTGCTTTCAACCGCCTTACCGCCGCTTGCCGCGCGGCCCCTCGGTCTTGTTGCCGCGGGGTCCGGATTGACGGGTGTGTTGGCGCGGTTTTCCGCGTCCAGCTTGCGCCAGCGGTCCAGCCGTGCGGCGGACAAGTCCCCGGCAGTGACCGCGGCCCGGACGGCGCAACCCGGTTCATGCGCATGGGTGCAATCGCGAAAACGGCAGTTCGGTGCCAGTTCGGTGATCTCGGCGAAAAGCATGTCCAGACCGGCGGCGACATCGCTGACGTGCAGCGTCCGCATGCCCGGCGTGTCGATCACCCAACCTCCGCCGGCAATTGCGTGCAGCGAGCGAGAGGTCGTCGTATGACGGCCCTTGGCGTCATCCTCGCGGATGCTGCCGGTGGCTTGGGCCGTTTCGGGCGTCTTGTCGGCCAGGGTGTTCAACAGCGTCGACTTGCCGACACCGGACGAGCCAACCAGCGCGACCGTCTGCCCCGGCCCGCACCACGGCGCCAGGGCGGCGGCGGCATCGGGGGCCTTGGCGTTCAGCAAGACGACGGCAAGGTCCCGCTGCAAGGTCCCGGCCTCGGCGCGGTAGGGTGTTGGATCGGCCACCTGATCGGTCTTCGTCAGAACGATCACCGGATTCGTTCCGGCCTCGTTCGCAAGCGCCAGATAACGCTCCAGCCGGGCCAGGTTGAAATCGTCATTGCATGAGGTCACGATGAACAGCGTATCGACATTCGCCGCAATCAATTGCGGGATACGGGCAGACTCGGTCCGGCGGCGCAGCACGGTGGTTCGGTCCAGCCGACGCACTGCGATCCGGGTCGCCGGGTCCATCAGAACCCAATCCCCGACAGCGAAATCCGACGTGTTGCCCTGGGCGGGCAGGCCAAGCCTGATCTGGCCGGATCCGGTTTCCGCCATCAGCCGCGAGCGATGGACACCCGCAATGCGCACCGCAACCAGCCCTGCATCGTCGGGTCCCAACTGGTCCGCAAAGAAGGGCGCCCAGCCAAGACTGGTCAGCGAAGAAGGGGTCAACTGGGATGGCTGTGTCACGCCCCTTGCATGGTGGCTGCGCCGCGCGGATGCAAGCGTTTCCTGACGCCATCGTCAGACCACTGAGGCACCCGCAACCGCCGAGCACCGCCAGGGCCGTCAAACCGCTGCCGCTACCCCGATCCGCACCGCCCGACTTCTGTCGAAAGCCGCGCGGCCACCCGGAACACGACCTGGGACCTCTGGCTTTTCGGCCCTTGCATGCTTACCTCGGCCTTTGAACCAAGGTAGGCCGAATGCGGTCTGCAAGCCGAAGGTGCCGTGAATGCAAGCCGACCCCATCCCGCTCTCGCTGCTCGATCTTGTCCGCGTGAAGCAGGGATCCGACGCCGCTGACGCCCTTGCCGAGGCGCAGGAGATCGCGACCCATGTCGATCGCCTCGGCTTCAACCGCTACTGGGTGGCCGAGCATCACAACATGCAAAGCATCGCCTCGGCCGCAACGTCGGTGGTGCTGGCCCATGCCGGACAGCACACCAAGCGTATCCGCATCGGGTCGGGCGGGATCATGCTGCCGAACCATTCGCCCTATATCATCGCCGAGCAGTTCGGCACTTTGGCAGCGCTTTATCCGGGCCGGGTCGATCTGGGTTTGGGACGTGCCCCCGGCACCGATCAGGCCACCTTGCAGGCGATCCGCACCCCGCCCGGTGCGTCCGAACGGTTTCCCCAGGACGTGATGGAGTTGATGCACTGGTTCTTGCCCGCGGATGAGCCCGGCTACATCCGGGCCTGGCCCGCCGCCGGCGCCAAAGTGGATTTCTGGATGCTGGGGTCGTCGAATTTCGGCGCGATGCTGGCCGCCGAACTTGGGCTGCCCTATGCCTTCGCCTCGCATTTCGCGCCGGACTATCTGGATCAGGCGCTGCATCTTTACCGTTCGCGCTTCAAGCCCTCGGCGCAGTCGGGTCGCCCCCATGCCATGGTCGGCGTGAACGTGATCTGCGCCGAGAGCAGCACCGAAGCCCGGCGGCAGTTCACCACGGCCCAGATGAGTTTCACCGGCATCTTCCGCAACGCCCGCGGCCTGTCGCAACCGCCGATCGACGATATCGAGACCTACTGGTCTGCGTCGGAAAAGGCCCAGGTCAGCCGGATGCTCGGCTGTGCCGTGGTCGGTGATCCGGCCGACGTGAAGGCCGGGTTGCTGACCCTTCAGGCCCGCACACAGGCCGATGAATTCATCATCGTGACAGATATCTTCGACGCCAGCGCCCGCAAACGCTCGCTTGCGCTGACGGCAGAGGCCTGGGGCCTCAGGGCCGGCTGATCTCCGCTCGCCCATGAACGCTGAATCCGGAAGATCCGGACGGTTCAGGATCCGGGCAACCAGATGCGCCCGCGTCACGCATGCACGATCTTCCCAGGATTGCGCATGTCCCGGTCCTCCCTCTGCCGGCGATGGAATGAGACGCGCGAAGACGAAGGTCAGCCAAGCCCAGAGCGGGCGGGCTGTCCTGGTGGCAATGCCGGCGAATCGGGACGGCTGAACGGCTTCTCCGGTCATCGTCGGTCGTCTTGGCATCAGGTTCGGGGCGCAACAGGGCCCGCTTTCGGGATCCGGAAGACTGATCCGCAGGCCGACAGTCGGTCTCGGCAACAGGCTGATTTTTCGGGATTTTCTAGATTGGTCGGAGCGAGAGGATTCGAACCTCCGACCCCCTGCTCCCGAAGCAGGTGCGCTACCAGACTGCGCTACGCTCCGACCGTGGGCGGGGATTACCCGCCGCCGCCGGCTTTGGCAAGGGGGACCAGCAGCGATAATGCGCCTCAGCCCTCCTTCGGGGCGAACCGCTTCAGCCAGGTGCCGATCCGCGGGATCGTCCCCACATCCAGCCGCGAACGGTTTTCCAGCACCGGGCGGTTGCGCGACACATCCGGCGTGCCCTCGCGCAGCACGATATAGATCCCGCTTGCGATGATCACCGCCGCGCCGGCCGCCGTCCAGCTGTCGATCCTTTCGTCGAACAGAAGCCAGCCGTAGAACGCCGCCCAGATGATCTGGCTGTATTGCATCGGCGCCACGATCACCGCCGGCGCGGCGCGATAGGCCGCGATGATCAGCGCAGCGCCGGCCATGCCCAGCAGGGCGATCACCCCGGTCAGGGCCAGGTGTTCCACCGGCATCGGGCGGTAGACGAAGGGCAGCGCCAGCCCCATCGCCGCGACCGACATCAGCATCGGATACATCATCAGCACGACCGAGCGTTCCTCCTTGCCGATCTTGCGCACGATGACCGAGGTCAGCGCGCCGGTGAACGCCGCCCCCAGACCGGCCAGATGGCCGATCGACATCGGCGCCGATCCCGGCCGCAGCACGATCAGCACGCCCGCCAGTCCCACCAGCACCGCCAGACCGCGACGCAGGCCGACCTTTTCGCCCAGCATCGGGATCGACAAGAGCGTGATGATCAACGGCATGGCGAACAGCATGGCATAGCATTGCGCCATCGGCAGGACGGAAAAGGCAAAGAACCCCATCGCCCCGGTCGCCACGCCGGTGATCGACCGCAACAGCGACCACCACGGATGGCGCGGCACCAGATTGCCGTCGGTGCGGTCGCTGAGCAGCAGGACCGATACCAGCGGAAAACTGAGCAGGCCCGAAAAGAAGATGATCTGGAACGAGGTGTAATGCGCCCCCAGCGTCTTCACCACCACGTCATGCGTGGCGTAGAGCCCAAAGGCCGCGAGCGAGAGCAGCGCACCGCGCAAGACTGGGGACATGATGGCATTTCCGTTGGAAGGGACGCAATCTGCGCCCCTGTTAGCGGCAACATCCTCGCCAAATCCTGCGCCAGGCGCAAGGGTGCCCCGCCAAGAAAAGACCCGTTGCCCGGAGCCGGATCGCTCAGATCAGCCGGACCTGGGTGCCGATCGGCGCCACCGCGAACAGCGCCGCGATATGCTCGTTGTAAAGCCCGACACAGCCCGACGACGACCGCCGCCCGATCTTGCGGGTGTCATGGGTGCCGTGGATGATATAGGCGGGCCAGCCCAGGTACATCGCATGCGTTCCCAGCGGGTTGGACGGGCCCGGCGGGGTATATTTCAGCGTCGGGTCACTTTCCAGCATCGACGGAGTCGGCGTCCAGTCCGGGCCGACCTTCTTGCGCACGATCTCGGTATAGCCGCGGCGGGTCAGGTCTTCGGTCATCGGAACCGAGCTGGGGTAAAGCCGGTAGTCCGCCCCGTCCGCAGACCAGTAATGCAGCGCCCGCGACACCAGGTCAGCCACGATCGCGCCCTTGCCGAGGCTGTCGAAGTGATCTTCCCAGCGTTGCGGCACGAAGCTGGAGGTGTTGTTGCGCACGACCTCGGGGGCGATGACCTCGGGTGGGCGAACCTCGGCCCGCAGGATCGACGGGGCGGCCAGCGGAAACAGCCCGGCGGCACCGCCGATGATCAGGTTGCGCCGCGAAAGGGTGGGGATCGCCATGGTGTCACTCCTTCTTCCAGACCGGTTTCTACCTGTCGCGAAGAAGGGTCCGGGTCCAGACCCTTGCCGTCACATCTGAGTCACAAGGCGGTCAGGGCCGCGTGATCCGGCGCTCAGAGGCTGGCGTCCAGTGCCGCCAGAACCGCGTCGCCCATCTGGCCGGTGGTGACCGGGGTGCCGCCTTCGGGACCCATCAGATCGGCGGTGCGCAAGCCGTCGGCCAGCACCTTTTCCACCGCCCCTTTCGACGCGGGTGGCCTCGTCGCCAAGGTCGAAGGAGTAGCGCAGCGCCATGGCGAACGACAGGATGCAGGCGATCGGGTTGGCCTTGCCCTGCCCGGCGATATCGGGGGCCGAGCCGTGGACCGGCTCGTACAGCGCCTTGGGGCGGCCACTGGCCATCGGCGCGCCCAGGCTGGCCGAGGGCAGCATGCCCAGCGACCCGGTCAGCATCGCGGCCATGTCCGACAACAGGTCGCCAAAGAGGTTGTCGGTCACGATCACGTCGAACTGCTTGGGCCAGCGGCAAAGCTGCATCGCGCCCGCATCGGCATACATGTGCGAAAGCTCGACATCGGGATAGTCGCGGTCATGCACTTCCTGCACCACCTCGCGCCACAGGATGCCGGATTCCATCACATTGGCCTTCTCCATCGAGCAGACCTTGTTGTTGCGCTTGCGGGCCAGCTCAAAGGCTGATTTGGCGACGCGGGCAATCTCGGATTCGGTATAGCGCTGGGTGTTGATGCCCACCCGCTCGTTGCCTTCCTTGAAGATGCCGCGGGGTTCGCCGAAGTAGACGCCGCTGGTCAATTCGCGGACGATGACGATATCAAGGCCGGAGACGACGTCCTTTTTCAGCGACGAGAAATCGGCCAGCGCGTCGAAGCATTGCGCCGGGCGCAGGTTCGAAAAGAGGTCCATCTCCTTGCGAAGGCGCAGAAGACCGCGCTCGGGCTTCACGCTGAAGTCCAGCTTGTCGTATTTCGGCCCACCCACAGCGCCCAGCAGCACCGCGTCCACCGCCTGCGCCTTGGCCATGGTGGCGTCGGTCAAGGGCGTGCCGTGGGCGTCGTAGGCGCATCCGCCGACCAGGTCTTCCGAGACGTCGAACAGGATGCCGCGACGCGCGCCCATCCAGCCGATGATCTTTTTCACCTCGGCCATGACTTCGGGGCCGATGCCGTCGCCGGCAAGGATGAGGAGAGAGGGGTTGGCCATCGGGCGCGCTCCGTCAGAAGGGGGTCGCGGGTGGCCTAGCCAAAGGGCGCAGCGGGGTCAAGACACCGGCGGGCGCCCCATGGCAGGACAGCATGGCGCAAGCAACGGACTCAGTGGCCTTTCAGGGTCGAATTCAGGATGACCTGGCCCCTGGTGAGCGGTGAAAGAGCGGCGCAGAGGAAATCCCAGACCCGCGCGACGCGGGGGGTGCGGCGCAGCGACGGGGCCGCCACGATCCACAGGGGCAGCCGCGGCAGCGCGACAAGGCCATCAAGGCGCTGCACCGCGGGATCGGCGTCGCCGATCAGCCGCGGCATTCCGCCTATGCCAAGGCCCGCGCGGACCAGCATCCAGTAGACCAGTCGATCGTCGCAGCGGACGGGAAAATCCTCGCGCGTCCGGGGCACGCCAAGGCTGGCCATCAGCCGCAGGATGGTGTCGGAGCGGTCGAAGCCGACGAAGGGCAGCTGCAACAGGGCATCGACCGTGGCGGGGGTGCCATGACGGTCCAGCAGACCGGGGGCGGCGTATAGCGCCATTTCCATATCGCCCAGATGGCGGGCGACCAGGTCGGGTTGCGAGGGCCGGACCATCCGCAATGCGATGTCGGCTTCTCGGGCCAAGAGGTTCTCGACGGTGTCTGTGGGGACAAGGTCGATCTCGATCCCCGGCTCTTCGGCGCGCAGTCGGGCCAGGATCGGCGGCAGGATATGGGCACTGGTGATGCGGCTGGCGGTCAGGCGGACAGGGCCTTCCAGCGCCAGCGCGCGGCCCGCCGCCGCCAGGGACAACGCCCGAGCCGCCTCGCGCATGGCATGGGCGGCAGGGATCAGCGCCTGCATCGCCTCGGTCGGGATCAGACCGCGCGGGACGCGGGCAAACAGCGACAGGCCAAGGGCAGCCTCGGCCTCGGCCACATGGCGGCCAAGGGTCGGCTGGCTTTGCCCGGTGGCGCGGGCGGCGGCGGTCAGCGAGCCATGGTCGACCACGGCAAGAAGCGAGCGGATCAGGGTCCAGTCGAGCATATCCATACGGATATGAATAGCAGAGGATCGTTTTCTTGCAATTTCAATTCACGATGCGAGGAAACATGTCAGGTTTGCGAAAATGACAGGAGGCCGGAATGGCATGGGTGGCATTGGTGGCAGGGGCGGGCGGCAACTTCGGCGGCGCGATGTCCGATGCATTGCGGTACGCGGGCTGGGAGGTTCGGGCCTATGCGCGCGGGACCGACATGGCGGCAGCAGCCAAGGGGGCCAGCGTGATCGTGAACGGGCTGAATCCGCCAGGTTATCACGACTGGGCGCGGTTGATCCCCGAGATCACCCTTGCGGTTCTGGCGGCCGCGAAAGCCAGCGGGGCGCGGGTACTGGTGCCGGGGAATGTCTATGTCTACGGGCGGCAACCGGCTCCCTGGGGACCTTGGACGCCGCATGTGCCGTGCAGTCGCAAGGGCCGGGTCAGGGCAGAGATGGAAGCACGGTATCGGGCGGCGGCCGACGGGGGCGCCGCGCGGGTGCTGATCCTGCGAGGCGGGGATTTCATTGCGCCGGGGGCAAAAGTGGGGTTGTGGCCGCAGGTGGTGCTGAAGCCGCTGGCCAAGGGGCGGATCGTGGCGATGGGCGATCCGGGCGCGCGGCGGGCGCATGCGTATCTGCCCGACATGGCGCGGGCGGGTGTGGGGTTGCTGTCGCAAGAGGGGCCGGACTTCGTGGATATGCCCTTTGCGGGTTTGGCATTCTCGGTCGACGATCTGGCGGCGGCGATTGGCCGGGTGACGAGGCGGGTGATGGGGCGGGTGACGGGGCGGGTGCCGCAGGTGGTGCCCTTTGCGTGGTGGCAGATGCGGCTGGCAGCACCCTTTTGGGAACTGGCGCGGGAGTTGGCCGAGATGCGGTATCTTTACGATCTGCCGCATGAGTTGGATGAGGGGCCATTGGCGGCGGCGCTGCCGGGGTTTGCGGCCACACCGCTGGATGACGTGCTGCGGGCGGTGTTGCAGGTCTTCGACCGGTAGGATGGGCGGTATCGCCGATCCTACGGAAGGATGATCTCGACCCAGACCGGACGGTGCCGCGAGGCCTGCGCCAGCGTGACGGCCAGCGGGTCGCTGTCGGGGGGCCAGAGGACTCCGGCAGCCGTCACGGTCAGGTCTCCGGAAGGCAGGATGTAATCGACCCGCAGCCCGCCGAAATCGTAAAGCGCGGTATCCAGCGCGGGGTCGCCGGACTGGGCGGGCTCGGCCCGGCCATGCGTGCCCCTGGGCGCCGGGTCTTGCAGGAAGCGGTGGGTCATCAGCGCGGCGATCCCGTCGCGCAGGCCGTCGCCATCAGCCGCGTCCAGGTTGGCGTCTCCGATCACCATGAACGACGGTTTCGGTTGTGGCAACGGCAATGCACCGTCAAGAAGGAGGCGCCAGAAAACGGCCTCGTCATGGTTTCGGCGGCCGTTCCAGTCTTCCGGCCCGTCGAAGACGGGTGGGGTGGCGTGGAAGGCCAGCAGGGTCAGTCGAAGGCCGGCGGGAGTGATGACGGGCACCTGCCAATGGCCGGTGGTGGACAGGCGCTGGATGGCGGTGATCTCGGCGGGCGTACCGGGGGGGATCAGGTTTCCCGGCAGATCGGCCCAGAAAAAGGCGGAGTGGTCGAGCACCCCGGCTTCGTCGATCGGCAGGCGCGACAGGATCGCCATCCCGGCCTGACCTGAAAAGCGGCCCCAGCCCTGTGCGTCTTCCGGCTCACCCAGCCGGCCGTCGCCGTCAAGGTCGAGGCCGGTTTGCAGGCCCGTGTTGGGCCGCAAGGCGAAGATGTGCGGATAGGGGTGGCCCGCGGCCACGAGCCTTTCTTCCAGCAGCGACAGCGCGACAAGGCCGCGATCGTAGTCGACCGAAGTCAGCAGCAGCACATCGGCATCCAGTGCTGCGATCACCGCGATGGCGGCATCGACCTGAGGGTCCTTGCCGCCGGCGATGGCCTCGGCCAGCAGGCCCGGCCCTTCGCGCGACAGATCGGCATTCCAGGTGGCGATGCGCAGGCTTTCGGCCGCCGCCGCAAGCGGCAGCAGCGCCAGCGCCAGGATCAGGCCAAGGCCACCGGCTGTCCGGGCAACGCGCCGTTGGTGTCGCGCTTTTCGCGGATCATCCGGGCGATGCGGCCCATGGCGATACCGCGCATCAGAAGGCTGGCCGGAAGGAAGGCCCATGCTGTCATCGTCCAGATCAGGGTTTGCGGCGAGGTCAGCGTCAGCGGTTGAAAGCCGATCGAGGCCAAGCTTACCACGGCGGGGATGAGGAACGGAAGCAGGAAGCCCAGCGCCAGGTTGCCGCGCGCGTCACGCTCCAGCCGGTCGACGATGTCGCCGCCGGCGGTCGGCTCGAAGGTCGGCAGGTTGACCCAGACGTTGAAGGTGGCATGCCGGCCGGGCCATGACCGCAGCTTGAACACCACGACGAAGAACGCCAGCGCGATCAGCGACAGGATATAGGCGGTGCCGGCGGCAGTGCGCACGGCCATCACCTGATCCTCCGACGCGCCGTCGGCCATCATCATGGTGGCCAGGCGGACCGGCGAATAGGGAAAGTCCATCGCATGGCCGATCAGGATGCCCACCGCCTCGAACAGGCGCGGGAACGCGGCATCGCTTTCCTTGGCCGCACAGATCACCGACAGCACGAAAACGATGGCGAACAGCATCAGATAGCGCACCCGGTTGAAGGGCGGCGCGTCGCGGAACTCGACCAGGCTGGGATAGGCGGCGTTGTATTCGGCAAAGGTCAGCGCGCCGGCGAACAGCGCCACAAGGGCAACCATCTGCTTGGTATCGGTGCCGATCCCCGGCAGGATCACCGAGGGCGTGGCGACCAGCACCATCACCAGAAACGCACGCACCAGCGCGCCGGTCAGCCGAGAGACCACTGCTCTTGCACCCTCAAGATGGACGAACGCGATGCGATGCCGCGCCCTTGTTCCAACGATATCCCGCACATTGTGGCGGATTGCCTCAATCTTGCCCAATTTGTGCCTTCTTTCGCCAAGGGTGGCAACCAGTGCCTAAGGTTAACCGCGGGCAGATGGCGCTTTCGCGGCGAAGGTGTTGCAGGATTGAATCAAAGCCGGGGTTTCACCGGGGCGGCTTCAAGGCAAACCCGAGGCAGAACGCAAGATGTTGTGGTGGCGAGGTTTTCTGGCGCTAGGCGGGTGGGGAGCGTTGTCTGTCAGATGCGGCGTGCCTCATTCCGCGCGGCCTTACCCGTCAGCATTGCCCTCGGTGATGCGGACCGGACCGACGCTGATAGCCTGCCGGCCGGGCCGACCGCGCGCGAACGCAACGTCATCCGCTCTTGATCTGCGTCATTTACTGGTCGTCCGCCTCCGCTTACTGCCTGAAGGAAGATGGAAAACTTGGTCGACTTCGATCATCCGCTTGTCGTGCAGACCGCCCAAAGACTGACCACGGGCGCCGAGAAGCCTGAAGACGCACTGGAGCGGCTTTTCCTCTTTGTGCGCGACAGCATCGTGTTCGCCTTCCCGCCGGAGGGTGACTACGTCAAGGCCTCTGAAACGATCGAGCGAGGCTATGGTCAGTGCAACACGAAAGGGACCCTGTTCCTGGCCCTTTGCAAAGCGAGTGGCATTCCGGCAAGGCTTCACTTTTCGCAGATCTCCAAGGAAATCCAGCACGGCTTCTTTACCGGTCTGCCCTACTGGCTGATGCCGGACCAGATATCCCACAGTTGGCTGGAGGTGGAAATCGACGGTCGCTGGCACCCGATAGACACATACATTAACGACCTTCCGCTGCATGATGCGGCAGTGGTCGAGGTGAAAAGACGCGGCTGGAAAACCGGGTTCTCGGTCAGCCGCGCCAAGGGTGAACCAAGCGCGGAGTTGAGGCTGGATGGGCAGCACTATTCCCAAATGGCCGCAATCGGTAGAGACGATGGGGTCTGGGAAGAGCCGTCCGAGTTCTACGCCGGGCCAAGGTATCTGAACAAGGTCGAGCCGGTCCGGCAATGGCTGTATCGCCTGTTCCTGCCAGTCGTGAATGGCCGCGTGGCACGCCTGCGCAATCAGGCTTTGCCGGCAGCCGTCGACAAGGGTTAGGCCATCTGCCAGCGGTCACGATGGCAGCCTTCCCGTCGGCAAATGTCCCGGACGAGAAATGCCCGGCCCCTGAACGGGACCGGTTTTCCGCATAATCTGCTCTTACGCCCAAGGGCGAAGCGTCGCGTTCTTTGCCTCATAGCTATCGATGGCGCTTGCCTTTTCCATCGTCAGGCCGATGTCGTCCAACCCGTTCAACAGGCAGTGCTTCTTGAAAGCGTCCACCTCGAAGGCAAACACCGTGCCATCGGCTGCGGTGACGGTTTGGGCCTGCAGATCCACCGCGATACGGGCGTTTTCGCCTTTGCGGGCGTCGTCCATAAGGTGATCGACGGCCTCTTGCGGCAGCACCACCGGCAGGATGCCGTTCTTGAAGCAGTTGTTGAAGAAGATGTCGGCAAAGCTGGTCGAGATCACGCAGCGGATGCCGAAATCCAGCAAGGCCCAGGGCGCGTGTTCGCGCGACGAGCCGCAGCCGAAGTTTTCGCCCGCGACAAGGATCTGGGCGCGGCGGTAGGCCGGCTGGTTCAGCACGAAGGACGGGATCTCGGCCCCGTCTTGCGTGAAGCGCATCTCGTCGAACAGGTTCTTGCCTAGACCCGAGCGCTGGATCGTCTTCAGGAACTGCTTGGGAATGATCATGTCGGTATCGATGTTGACCAGCGGCATCGGGGCGGCAACGCCGGTCAGGGTGGTGAACTTGTCCATGTCTCAGCCTTTGGGATCGCGTTTGAGGAAGGTGTTTTCGTTGGTCTTGTGAAGTTCGGCGTAGCCGCAGCCCTTCAGCGCCCCGATCAGGTCGATGCCCCAGTCGGCGGCGGAGGTGTGTTCCAGCATGATGATGTCCGGCCAGTGGCCCTTTTTCCGTGCAGGATCCAGTAGCGGCGCCAGCACGCCGGGTTCGTGCCCTTCGACGTCGATCTTCATCAGCGTCAGGTCAAAGCCCGTCGGGCTGACCATTTCGTCCGGCAAGCGCTCGATCGGGACGCGGTGGCCTTCGCCCGCCGGCTCGTCGCGCAAGCTGGCCTGACCCAGGTTGCCGGCCTTGACGATGGACAGGAAGGCATCGCCCGCCACGTCGCCCAGCGCGATCGGGCGGATGGTGATGTTCTTCAACGCGTTCAGTGCCACGTTGCGGGCAAAACGGCGCTGCATCTCGGGGTTCGGCTCGAAGGCGATGATTTTCGATGTGGTCCTGGCGGATTTCGCCACCGCCAGCGAGAAGATGCCGGCATTGCCGCCGATGTCGTAGAACAGCACCTTGCGACCCTTCACCAGCGCCTCGAAGGTAGACACCTCGTCCTCTTCCACCGCTTCGCCACGCGCGATCAGGCATTCGGTGAAATTGTTGTCCGGAACCAGCCGCAACTTCAGCCCGCGCCAGTCTGCATCGGCCTCTAAGGCGCCGGTTTCGGGGTCTTGCGCCGCGTTCGTGACCGGGGCGGGGGTGCCGAACGTGGCTGCGATCTTGGCCTCCAGCCACAGGTTGCAGCGATAGAGCGCGTCAAAGCGCTTCAGAATGCGTTTGTCGGGGCCGAATTCGCAGACGGCGGACCAGAACCTGTGCAGCCCCCCCTCGCCCCGGCGTCGCTGAAGGGTGACGAGAGTTTGATACAGGTTGTCCGGCCCCGTCTTGTCCTTCTGGAACTTGGGGATATAGGCGCCGCCCGCGAGCCGCCGGTCCAGTTGCGCGCGCCAGTCGTCGTAGTCGGCGCCATGAAAATGCAGGAGCCGCGCGTCCTGCGCGGTGTCGGCCTTGGCGCGCTTGTCGCCGATGAAGGGCGCGTGGATCGACAGTTCCGCATCGGCCAGGCCAGTCCGGACGAAGTGCTTGCCCGCCGCATGGCTGAGCATCCCCGAGGCCAGCGTGCCCGCAAAGCGGCCATAGGCGCGTTCCCCTGCGGCGCGACCCTGCGGCGTGTCGGGCAGCGCCCCGCGAAAGTAATGCGCAGGGCGCCCGTTCACCGCCGCCTTGCGGTAGTGCATCGCCTCGAACGGGGCAAGGCGCAGGACATCGCCCTGCGCGTCGGCCAGAACGGCCGGAACGGGGCGGTCGGCCTGCACCATTTCATCCGCGTCGAGATGAATGATCCAGTCGGCCCCGGTCTGCGCGTAGGCGTGGTTCGCGTTGGCCTTCTGGCGGCCCTCATGCGTGCCGGCCTTGTTGGAATGAACCGCCTTGTGCGCCTCGGTGCAGCGCACGACGCGGACCTGCGGAAGTTTTTCGACCGCCTCGATCGCCGGATCGTCGGGGTCGTCGAAGTAAAGCCAGATCTCCGACGCGCCCAGATAGGCGTGCTGGGCGACAAAGGCCTGCACCCGCGCAATCGGTTCCTTCAGCGTGGTCACGGTGGCCCATGTCGGCCCCCGGGGGCTGGCTGTGCTGCCGGTTTGCGCTTTGCTGCCGTTGCCATCTGCCGTTTTCCCTGTTCCGCCTTGCCACTTTTGACACCGCAACAGTTTCCATGCTGGAAACAGTCGTGGCAAGGCAAAGTGGGGTGCTCCGGCCCGGCGCGGGGTTTCGGCCCCAGGCCGGGCAGGCGTTTCGTCAGGCGCTGATGCCCATCATCTCACGCACGTCGGTCAGATGGCCGGTGATCGCCGCCGCCGCCGCCATCGCGGGCGACATCAGATGCGTGCGGCCGCCGCGGCCCTGACGGCCCTCGAAATTGCGGTTCGAGGTGGCGGCACAGCGTTCGCCAGGGGCCAGCTGGTCGGGGTTCATCGCCAGGCACATGGAGCAGCCCGCCAGCCGCCATTCCATGCCGGCGTCGATGAAGATCTGGGCCAGGCCCTCTTCCTCGGCCTGCGCCCGCACGAGGCCCGATCCGGGAACGACCATGGCGCGCAGGCCGTCCTTGATCTTCTTGCCCTTCAGGATTGCTGCCGCTGCGCGCAAGTCCTCGATCCGGCCATTGGTGCAAGACCCGATGAAGACGGTGTCGATCCTGATGTCAGTCAGCTTCATGCCCGGCGTCAGCCCCATGTAGTCCAGGCTGCGCTGGGCGGCCTCGACCTTGCCGCCGGTGAAGTCGGACGCGGCGGGCACGGTGCCGGTGATCGGCAGCACATCCTCGGGGCTGGTGCCCCAGGTGACGACGGGGGCGATGTCTTCGCCCTTGATGGTGATGACCTTGTCGAAATGGGCGCCCTCGTCGGTGAAGAGGGTCTTCCAGTAGGCCAGGGCAGCCTCCCATTTGGCGCCCTTCGGCGCGTGCGGGCGGCCCATGCAGTAGGCAAAGGTCTTTTCATCCGGCGCGATCAGACCGGCGCGGGCGCCGCCCTCGATGGCCATGTTGCAGACCGTCATGCGGCCTTCCATCGACAATTCGCGGATCGCCTGGCCGCAATACTCGATGACATGGCCGGTGCCGCCGGCGGTGCCGGTGGCGCCGATGACGGAAAGGGTGATGTCCTTGGCCGTAACACCGGGGCGAAGCGATCCGGTGATCTCGACCTTCATGTTCTTCGATTTCTTCTGGATCAGCGTTTGCGTCGCCAGGACATGTTCGACTTCGGAGGTGCCGATGCCATGCGCCAGTGCGCCGAAGGCGCCGTGGGTGGCGGTATGGCTGTCGCCGCAGACCACGGTCATGCCCGGCAGGGTCCAGCCCTGCTCGGGGCCGACGATGTGGACGATGCCCTGACGGACATCCGACACCGGATAATAATTGATGCCGAAGTCCTTGGCGTTGCGGTCCAGCGCCTCGACCTGGATGCGGCTGTCTTCGGTCATGGTCGCGGCATTGGCGCGGTCCAGCGTGGTGGGGACATTGTGATCGGGCACCGCGATGGTCTTTTCCGGCGCGCGGACGCGGCGGCCGGTCATCCGCAGCCCTTCGAAGGCCTGCGGGCTGGTGACTTCGTGCACCAGATGGCGGTCGATATAGAGAAGGCAGGTGCCGTCCTCGGAAGTGTGGACGACGTGGTCGTCCCAGATCTTGTCATATAGGGTGCGCGGAGCGGTCATGGCTCAGGTCCTTGGCTTGCGGGCTTTTGGGTCAGCGGTGCGCGGCAACATCGCCCGCGCGGGCGGGGTGCCGTCAGATCAGACGGGACAGGATGCAGCGGGTCATGCCGAAAAAGCGCGCGGGCAGGCGCGCGTGATCGGTGATGTCGAAATAGATGAACCCGGACATGGGTCAAGGAATACCGCCGATCGCGCAGGCAGGCAAGGTTGGAAAATCAGCCAGCCGTCGCTTCGTCAGCCGCCTTCGCCCCGTCGTCGACAGCCTCTAGCAGATCGCCGGGCTGACACTCCAGCGCCGCACAGATCGCGGCCAGCGTCTCGAACCGGACGCCCTTGACTTTGCCGGATTTCAAGAGGCTCAGGTTCGCCTCGGTGATGCCCACCCGGTCTGCCAGATCGCGCGACCGCATCTTGCGCCGCGCCAGCATCACATCCAGCCGTACCACGATCTGCATCAGACGAAGCCCTCGTTCTCGGCCTTGATGCGGGCCGCTTCGCGCATCACCCAGCCGACCACGCTCAGGAACGCCCCGGCCAGCAGGAAGCCAAGCGTCTGGTCCGACAGCCCGATCTGCAGGATCCGCTGCCCCGGCGGGTTCTGCCAGCTGAGCGCCAGAACCTGCAACGTCGGCCCGACGATGGCCAGAACCGCCAGTGCCACCAGCATGTGCCCGATGACCTGCACATGACTTGCACAGGCCGCGCTGAGGATCTCTGCCCTGCGGTAACGACCGAACAGCCTGCGCATCTGCGCCAGCGCAACCAGCAGCGGCGGCAGGCTGAGCGCGCCCAGCAGCGTCACGATCACCGCGGTCATGGACGAGACCTGCGTCGTCACCCCCGGAAAGTAGCCGATCAGATCGTCCGGGTTCAGCGCCCAGCGCAGAAGGAAGACCACGAAGACCACCGGCAGCACGATCAGAAGGGCCGTCGCTGCCCTATGAAGCCAGGTCGACAGTCGGACGATACGATCAAGATCAGAGCGGCCAGTGCCGGGCATAGTTTTTCCTCTTGCTTATATTTTTTATCGTAAAACAATAAAAATTAGCTGTCAAAGGAGATTCTCATGGCTGTCGTTCCGTTCCCCTCCCGCCTGCCGCTGCTGGCCTGCCTGGTCCTGGTGGCCTGCGCTTCGATGGTGCCGACCACGGCGGCCCGGCTGTCAACGCTGGATCCGCTGACCGCGGACCCCGGCCAGATCACCGTGGCGCTGGTCTTGCCGCCGGGGTTGCAGGTCACACCGGGAACGGCGGTGCTGACGCTTGCGGCACGGCGCGGCGACATGGCGCTTGCCGACAGCTTCACGCTGGTGCCAAAGCCCACGCCGGGCGTGACACCGCCGGCAGGTTCGGTGGTGGCGGGCTTTGGCCTTGCCGGCGATGATCTTGCCCGGATGCGCGACCTGCAGGCCGATGTCGCGGCCTGGAAGGCGACGGGCGCCTCCGCGGCCACCCTGTCGGTCGGCGTCGGCGGCTGTGCCGTGGGGGACGGGCCGGCACCGGACGCGACCGGCGCCGTGCTGATCCGCCTGTCGGCAGAGGCGCCCTTCCAACCGCTGATCCAACCGACCCGGCTGACCAGCCTGCTTGGCCCGGAAGCGCTGAACGCAATCTCGCCGTGCCATGCGGCCAACTAGCCAGGGCGTCAGCGGGCCATCCCCCGGCCAGAACAGCCCGGGATTTGCCTTTGCCCGTCGTCCATGGGATGTTGCCGCAAAGGGGACGCCATGGACCTGATCGACCCGGCAACGCTGACCAGCATCCAGGCCCTGTGGCGGCAATTCCAGCTGATGCTGCAATCGCTGACCCTGCCGCCGCAACTGTTGCAGATCGGGATCATGCTGGCCGCCCTTGGCCTTGCCTACCTGGTCGCCCGGCTGACCGGCCCGGCGATGGACAACTGGTTGCGCGGGCTGGAGCGGCGGCCGAAATGGCAGCTGCGCATGCTGGTGCAACTGAAGCGAAGCCTGACCGGCATCTTCTTCGTGCTTCTGGTCTGGCTGGCGGTGGCGGTGATGGCCAGCCTGACGCCCTTCCCCTCGCGGCGCTATCTGATGGTGCTGGTGGCGCAGGTCGCGGCGGCCTGGGTCGGCATCCGGCTGGCGGCCCGGCTGATCCGCAACGCCCTTCTGCGCAAGATCGTGGTCCTGGGCACGACGATCTGGGTGACGGTCCAGTTGCTGGGCTTTGCCAGGCCGGTGACCCAATCGCTGGATAGCATTGCCGTGCAGTTCGGCGATTTCCGGCTCTCTCTGCTGGGGCTCATAAAGGCTCTGGTCGTGACTGGACTTCTGTTCACCGGAGCCCGGGTGATCACCGTAACGGCCGCCCGGCGCATCCGGGCGAACGCCGACATCAGCCCCTCGATGCGGGTGCTGGCGGTGAAATTCCTGCAAGTGGTGCTGTTCGGTGCGGCTTTCTTCATCGGGCTGAAGGCGATCGGCTTCGACCTGACCGGCCTTGCGGTGCTGTCGGGCGCGATCGGCGTCGGCCTGGGCTTCGGATTGCAAAAGGTGGTGTCGAACCTGGTCTCGGGGATCATCATCCTCCTGGACAAGTCGATCAAGCCGGGCGACGTCATCAGTCTGGGCGAGACCTTCGGCTGGATCGAAGCGCTGGGCGCGCGCTATGTCTCGGTGGTCACCCGCGACGGCAAGGAATACCTGATCCCGAACGAGGACCTGATCACCGGCCAGGTGGTGAACTGGTCGCATTCCAACGAATTCGTGCGGCTGGACCTGTTCTTCGGCACCTCCTACGGCGACGATCCGCATCTGGTGCGCAAACTGGCGGTCGAAGCTGCACTGGGTGCCGGACGGGTGTTGAAAGACCGGCCGGCCGTCTGCCACATCGTGGGCTTTGGCGACAGTTCGATAGACTACATCCTGCGGTTCTGGATCGCCGACCCGACCGAGGGGCTGACCAACATCCGCGGCAGCGTCTATCTGGCGCTGTGGGACGCGTTCAAGGCGCATGGCATCACCATTCCCTTCCCGCAACGCGAAGTGCGGATGCTGGCCCCGCCGGAAGGATCGCCCCTTGCAGCGGAGGGCGATCGGCGCTAGGCCGCCGTCTTTCCGCCCCACCCTGCCCGCCCTTCCCGTTGAGATTGCGCGCGCCGGGTGTTAGCCTTGGCACGGAAAGGCCCGGCGCGGGGCATGCGCGCAACTGCGGAGGACGTTGTCCTGTCTCATTCAGACCCCACGACCGGATTGCCGGTCGGCCCCCGTGACGCGCTGCGGGCAGACCGCAGGGCCGCGCCGGACTTCAGCCCCGAACAGCTTCTTGCCGCCGTCCTGGCCTCGGTCGACGACGACAAGGCCGAAGATATCGTGCAGATCGACCTGCGCGGTCGGTCGGACGTGGCGGATTACATGGTGATCTGCTCGGGCCGCTCCAGCCGCCAGGTGGCGGCGATCTCGGAAAAACTGGCCGACCGGCTGAAAGAGCAGTTCCGCCTTTCGGTGAAGATGGAAGGCAAGGAGACCGGCGACTGGGTGCTGATCGACACCGGCGACGTGATCGTGCATGTGTTCCGCCCCGAAGTGCGCGACTTCTACCAGCTGGAAAAGATGTGGATGCCGGCCGACCAGGCGGCGGCGCGCCCGGCGCAAGGCTAGATGCGGGTCCATCTTTGCGCCGTCGGCCGCCTGCGGGCCGGGCCGGAACGGGCGCTGGTGGACGACTATCTCGACCGTTTCGGCAAGACCGGCCGCGCGCTTGGCCTGGGCCCCGCCTTTGAACACGAGCTGGAAGACAAGCGCGGCGGCGGGATGGCGGCGGAAGCCGAGCTGCTGTCGCGTGCCGTGCCCGCCGGGGCAATCCTTTGCGTGCTGGACGAACGCGGAAAACTGCTCTCCAGCCCCGATTTCGCGGCCCAGTTGGCGCGCTGGCGCGACGGCGGCCGCCAGGACGCGGCCTTCGTGATCGGCGGCGCGGATGGCATCGACCCGGCGCTTCGCGCCCGCGCCGACCTGGCAATCAGCTTCGGCGCGATGGTCTGGCCGCATATGCTGGCCCGCGTGATGCTGGCCGAACAGCTCTACCGCGCCGCGACGATCCTTGCGGGTTCTCCCTACCACCGTAGCTAGGGCGGCAGGCCGGATCCGCTCCGCGGGGAATATTTCTCAAAGAGCAAGACCTGAAGCGGCCGGTCCCTTGCGTTTGCTCTTTGAGAAATACTCCCGCCGGAGGCGCCCACTGTCCCCACGGGCGCCGCGCCGGACGGCTCAGCCCTTCAGCTCAGCCGAAATCCTGACCGGCCCGACCGCGCCGCGCAGCTTGGCACGGTAGATCACCACGCCTTCGGCCACGCGCATGACATAGGTACGGGTTTCCGTGAAAGGGATGGTCTCGACCCAGTCGACGATATCGGTGCCGGCCAGCCGCGGGTCACCCAATTCAGCGATCCAGCGGCGCGGGCGGCCGGGGCCGGCATTGTAACCCGAAGCGACCAATGCGATCGAGGGGCCGAATTCCGCCACCATCTTCGCCAGATAACCCGCGCCCATTTGCACGTTGAAGGCCGGGTCGGTCAGCAGCTTGCCGGCCTCGTACGCCACCCCCAGTTCCGCCGCGACCAGCTTGGCCGTTCCGGGCAGCACCTGCATCAGCCCGCGCGCATCGGCCCGCGACCGGGCGGCCGGGTCAAATTCGCTTTCCTCCGCGCGATCGCCAGCGCCAGCGCGCGGCTGACCGCCAGCCCATCAGGCACCATGTCGGGCACCGGGAAATAGGCGCGCGGGATGATCACGCCGCGTTCCGCCGCCGCCTTGCCGATCAGGACGGCGACATGCGGCTCATTGATCGACAGGGCCAGATCGGCCAGTTGCGCCAGCTCGCCGCCATCCAGGCTTTCGCCCAGATGCAGGAAGAAGCGTTTCGCCAGCGTCCGGTCGCCCGCCTGCGCCAGAAGCCGCGCGGCCTCCAGCACCGAAGACCCCGCAAAGGTCGATTGCCGCCAGTCGGCGGGCCGGCTGTCGTCCAGCAAGAACGGGTCCAGCGCCAGGCCCAGCCTCTCGGCCGCCAGAAGACCGTAATAGGCCGTCTGGTAGCGGGCCGCGGCCTGGAAATGCGCCGTCGCCTCGGGTTCTCGGCCGGCGGCTTCCTCGGCCCGGCCCAGCCAGTAGTCGGCACGGGCCAGCGAGATCGGGGTAGTCACCCCCGCCTTCAGATGGCCGAAATGGCGCAGCGCGGTCGTGGCATCGCCCAGCTTGCGCAGGGAGATGAAACCGGCGAGGAACTCCAGATCGGCATAGTCGCTGGCGCCGTCCGACACGCCAAGCCCGTGGTTGGCGGCGGCCTGGTAGGCATCGCGCGGGCGGTTCTGCCGGATCAGCCAGCGCGTCAGCATGGCGCGGCGGTCGGCCCAGGCTTCGGGGCGGCCCAGTGCATCGGGGGGCGTGGCGATCAGCAGCTCGGCCGCCTCGTCATAAAGATCCTTCCGCATCCGCCAGACGAAGCGTTCGTAGGCCAGCCCCGGATCGCTGCGAAGACTGGCCGGAACGGCCTCGATCAGCGCGGTGACACCCGGCCCTTCGGCCCGAAGTGCCAGCCGGGCGGTCGCCAGCTTCTGCCAGTCTTCGTCGACACGCGGCACCATCCGCAGCGCCTCGGCCCTGCGCCCGGACCACAGAAGGTTGTCGAGCCGCAGCTGATGCACCCGCGCCAGCGCCTCGGGTTCCAGCGCCAGCAGGGCGGCCTCCTCCTCGGCCGAGAAGGACAGTTCGGCCCAGGCGCGCATCGCCTCGGTCTCGGCGCGGGCGGTGTCGCCCTGCGCCTTCAGCGCCGCGACCAGCGCGATGGCGCCGGCGGCCGTTTCCGGCACATCGGCACCGAAATAGGCCACCACCCGCGCCGGGGTTTGCGACCGTGCCACCGCCTCTTCGCCCTTTTCCTTCAGATAGGTCAGGCCCGGCCAGTCGGCACGGCGCTTGAGGAAATCCTCGTATTCGCCCAGGTCTCCGTCGCCCTCGCGCAGGCGCTGCCATTCGACCACGTCGCGCCCGACGCCCGAGGGCGCCACGGCCAGCGCGCCGTCCCAGTCCCGCCCCGCCGCCAGTTCCAGCGCGGTTCGCATCGCCTGCACCGTATCGGCATGGGCGGAGGCAGGGATCAGCAGGGCAAGGGCGAGGATCAGGGAAAGCATGCGTATCATGGCGCGGAATCTGCCACGGCCAGCCCCGCTGCCACAACCCACGAAGCCGTCATCGGCAATGCTTGGCAAGCCGCCCCTGCGCGTTTAGGAAGACCCCGGTTTCCACCACGGGCGAATCCCGCCCCACCCAGAGGAGTGCGTGCCATGATCAAAGGGTCGATCCCTGCCCTGGTGACGCCGTTCAAGGACGGCGCGGTGGATATGGACACGCTGAAGAAACTGGTCGACTGGCAGATTGCCGAAGGCTCCTCGGGCCTTGTCCCGGTGGGCACCACGGGCGAAAGCCCGACGTTGAGCCACGCGGAACACCGCGCCGTCGTCGAGGCGGTGGTGCGGTTCGCCGCCGGCCGTGTGCCGGTGATCGCGGGGGCCGGGTCGAACAACACGATCGAGGCGATCGAACTGGCCCAGCATGCCGAAAAAGCCGGCGCGGATGCGATCCTCGTGGTGACGCCCTATTACAACAAGCCGACGCAAGCTGGCATGATTGCGCATTTCTCCGCCGTACATGACGCTTGCCGCCTGCCGATCATCATCTACAACATCCCCGGCCGGTCGGTGGTGGACATGTCGCCCGCAACCATGGGCGAGCTGGCGAAACTGCCGCGTATCGTCGGGGTCAAGGATGCCACCGGTGATCTGTCCCGCGTTCCGAAGCAGCGCATCAGCTGCGGCAAGGATTTCATCCAGCTGTCGGGCGAGGATGCCACCGCGCTGGGCTTCAACGCCCATGGCGGCACCGGCTGCATCTCGGTCACCGCCAACGTGGCGCCGAAGCTCTGCGCCGAATTCCAGGCCGCCACGCTGGCAGGCGACTACGCCAGGGCGCTGGAGTATCAGGACCGGTTGATGCCGCTGCATGAGGCGATCTTCCTGGAGCCGGGATTGGCGGGCGCAAAATATGGCCTTTCGCTGCTGGACCGCTGTCGCGAAGAGGTGCGGCTGCCGCTGGTCGCGCTGACTGCGGGCACCAGGGACCGCATCAAGGCCGCGATGCGCCACGCCGGTCTGATCAACTGAACCGCGACGCTTCGGCCAATCTGCGCGGGGCGGGGCTTATGGTAGCCTCGATGGCCGGCTTTGCTGTGGAGGATGCGTTCCTCAAGGCCTCGGCCCGGCATCTGCCGCTGGGGCAGGTGATGATCGTGATGGGCCTGTGCGGCATGGCGGTCTTTGCCGCGATGTCGCTGCGGCGCGGGGAACGGCCACTGCCGCGCGGGGTGCTGGCGCCAATGATGCTGGCGCGGTCGGCGTCCGAAATCGCGGGGCGGTTGTTCTATACGCTGGCGGTGGCGCTGACGCCGCTGTCCAGCGCCTCGGCGATTCTGCAGGCGACGCCGCTGGTGGTGATTGCCGGGGCGGCGCTGCTGTTCCGCGAACGGGTCGGCGCGGCACGCTGGCTGGCCGTTGCCTTGGGCTTTCTGGGCGTGCTGATGATCCTGCGGCCGGGGGCCGAGGGATTCTCGGCGCTGTCGTTCCTGGCCGTGGCGGGAACGCTGGGCTTTGCGGGGCGCGATCTGGCGACGCGGGCCGCGCCGGTGGCGCTGTCGAACCGCCAGCTGGGCGCCCTGGGCTTTGCCATGCTGGCGGTGGCGGGCGCGCTGATCCTGGCCTGGACCGGCAGAGCGCATTGGCCCGATGCGCGTGTGGCGGGGCTGGTGCTGGGGGCGACAACCTTCGGCATCGCCGGCTATTACGCGCTGACCGCGGCGATGCGGACCGGAGAGATCTCGGCCGTCACGCCATTTCGCTACATGCGGCTGGTCTGCGCACTGATCCTGGCCGCCGTGGTGTTCGGCGAGCGGCCCGACGGCTGGACACTGGCCGGGGCGGCGCTGATCGTGGGTGCCGGGATCTTCGGCCTGAGCCGCAGGAGTTAGGCCGAATCGGCCGGAACCGCACGCCGGAATCGTAGCCAATAGATTGAATTTTATTGAATATATTGGCTAACAAAGGGTTAGCCGCGCCGGTTTCCCGCGACACTCCCACTGCTGCGAGGGCCTGGGTTTCGCGCCTTGCGCCAATGCCGAAATCCCGCCTTTTTCACGGCGCGAAAACGGCCCTTTTCGGGTGCGATCTGGGCACAGGGCGAATGAACCCGCCACAGACCTTAACGCAACCCAAGCAAACCCGGAGGACCACACCATGTTCATGCAAGACATCACCCGCTTCGCCGCCACCCCGGTCACCACCACCAACCCCTCGCTTTCGCAAGGAATCTTCGGCACCACCCTGGTCGAGACGGCGACCGGATGGCGCACGGCCGACAGCCTGCGCATCGGCGACAGTCTTTACACTTTGGACGGCGGCTTGCAGCGGATCGCGGCGCTCAGCCGCCGGATCGTGACGCCGGGAGAGCCGGTGATCCAGGTCTCGGGCGGGCATTTCGACGCCTGCGACGACGTCCACCTGCTGCCCGGACAGGACATCCTGCTGGACACCCTGGGCCTGATGGCCGCACCCTATGCCCGCGTTCCGGCCGGTGCCCTTGCCGCCTGCATCGGCGCGCGCCATGCCAACGCACCCGGCCGGGCCGAGATCGTTACCCCCCATTTCGCCGAGGAAGAGGCGATCTGGGCGCAATCGGGGATGCTTCTGGTCTGCCCCGGCATCAAGGGCGGCGACAGCGCGTTTCCGCGGATGCACGACCGCGCCGCCGCCCTTTTCGTGACCGAACGCGACCGCCGGTTCGCCTGATGGGTCAGTCTTCGCTTCCGCGCCTGCGGCGGGTCTCCAGCTGGGCCAGCCGGACCTGCCGCAGTGTCTCGACCAGAAGCGCCGTGAGAAGACCGAAGAACAGGAACCCGTTCGCCGCCTCCATCCCGGACAGGATGCGCCACTCTTCCGGCAGGATCACGTCGCCGAAACCCAGTGTGGTGAAACTGACCAGCGAGAAATAGACCGCAGTCTCCAGATCGGGGAACGCGCCCAACGCAAGGAAGGCCAGCGCCCAGATCCAGACCCCGGCGGTGATCACCCCAAGGATCCAGAGGCCGACGCCCACCAGCAACAGCACCAGTTTCGGCCGCTGCGGAGGGCGCAGCAGCCAGGCATGCGCCGTCTGGAACGCCATCTCGAGAAGCAGCGCAGCCATGGCCGCGACGAGGATGTTCGCGACCAGCAGGCCCGTTCCGGTGGCGATCTGCAGCAACAGCATCCGCGTCCCTTCTGGACACCGCGCCCGCCGCCCCCTATCTGAGGCGGATCATGGCCACGAAGTCCGATCCCAATTCCAAGCTCATCGCCGAAAACCGGCGGGCGCGTTTCGATTACCACATCGAAAGCGATCTGGAAGCAGGCATCGTGCTGATGGGCTCGGAGGTGAAAAGCCTGCGCCAGGGTGGTGCGAATATCGGCGAAAGCTATGCCTCGGTCGAAGGCGGGGAGCTGTGGCTGATCAACGGCTACATCGCGCCCTACCTGCCCGCCAAGACCTGGGGGCACGACGAGCGCCGCCGCCGCAAGCTGCTGGTATCAAGCAAGGAATTGTCGCGGTTGTGGAATGCGACGGCGCGCGAAGGCATGACGCTGGTGCCGATCCGGATGTATTTCAACGACCGCGGCATGGTGAAGCTGAAGCTGGGCGTGGCCAAGGGCAAGAAGCTGGCCGACAAGCGCGAAACATCCGCCAAGCGCGACTGGGACCGCCAGAAGGCGCGGCTGCTGAAGCAGGGCAGTTAAGTCGCACCTGCGAGCTGAATTTGCACATATCGAACGCGATTGTTGCCGGAGTGGGAACGATCTGCCACGATTCCCCTGCCCGGACCGCCCCTTGGGCGCGAGGTTCCGGGTGTGACCCGACCGGAAGAAACCGGCGGAACAGGGAAAGGTTTTACCATGGGTATGGAACTTGTCATCCAGTTGATCGCTGGCGTCCTGGGCGGCAACGCCGCAGGCACGGCGATGAAGAACCTCAGTCTCGGAACGATCGGCAACTCGATCATCGGGCTTGTCGGCGGCGGTCTGGGTGGTCAGCTTCTGGCCATGCTGGGCATCGGAGGTGCGGCCGATGCGGCGGCTGCAACCTCGGGCATGGACATCACCAGCATCATCCAAAGCGTTCTGGGCGGTGGTGTCGGCGGCGGCGTGCTGGTGGCGGTTGTCGCCGCCATCAAGAAGATGGTCGCCAAGTAATCCACGGCAAGACGATCACCGGGGGCCTCGGCAGCATTCTGCCGGGGCCCTTGCCATTCGCAGGCCTCAGCGGCGGCAACGGGCAATGACGCCCATGTCGGAATAGAGGTCCAGCCCCTGTTCGTCCGGGGCATCGGGCAACTGGTAGAGCGCACCCGAGGTCACGCCGACCGCGGTCAGCGCACCGCCGACCAACCAGAAGGAATCGCTTTCCCAACGCAGCCCACCAGAGGACGAGGCCCCGCCGGGCAGGCGGTTCTCAAAACTGTAGCCGGAGGCGCCGGTGCGGAAGGTGCCGAAATCGGCCCCGCCATAGCGGCAGGTCCAGACACCGTAGCGCGGGTCTGGTCCGGCATGGGCCGCGCTGACGGCAAGAGTGGCGATCAGCAGGATCGGCAGGCAAAGGCGCGGCATGGCAGAACCTTGCGTCGGGCAGCGGTGGCGACACCGTGCCTGGCAAAGATGGCCATCCGGAGGCGCCGGGCGGGCCGTTCGGCGGCGGCACCCTTGCGCGCGGCCCCCGCCCCGCGTTATTGCGGGAAAAGCCAGCAAGAGGCCCGACCGATGACCCCATCCCCCACTGACGACCCGAAGACGCTGGTCTCGACCGACTGGCTGGCCAGACATCAGAAGGACCCCGATCTTCGGGTGCTGGATGCCAGCTGGCACATGCCCGACACCGGGCGCGACGGCCGCGCCGAGTATGACGCAGCACATATCCCCGGCGCGCGGTTCTTCGACATCGACGACATCTCGGACCAGCGATCCGCGCTGCCGCACATGGCGCCGCCGGTGGAAAAGTTCATGTCACGGATGCGGGCGATGGGCGTCGGCGACGGGCATCAGGTGGTAGTCTATGACGCGACCGGGCTGTTTTCGGCGGCGCGGGTCTGGTGGACCTTCCGGCTGATGGGCAAGATGGATGTGGCCGTGCTGGACGGCGGCCTGCCGAAATGGCTGGCCGAGGGGCGCGAGGTCGAGGACCTGCCCCCCGTGGTGCGCGACCGGCACATGACGGTCAGCCGCCAGGCCGGGCTGGTCAAGGACGTGACGCAGGTGGCGCATGCCGCCAAGCTGGGGCTGGCCGAGGTGCTGGACGCCCGGGGCCCCGGCCGCTTTGCCGGGACCGAGCCGGAGCCGCGCCCCGGTCTGCGCGGCGGCCATGTGCCGGGCTCGAAGAACATCCCCTTTGCCAGCCTGTTGAACGGCAACGGCACGATGAAAGACCCCGCCGGTCTGCGCGCGATGTTCACGGCGGCGGGCGTGGACCTTGGCAAGCCCGCGATCACCACTTGCGGGTCGGGCGTGACGGCGGCGATCCTGTCGCTGGCGCTGGAACGGATCGGCCACCGCAATCATTCGCTCTATGACGGCAGTTGGTCGGAATGGGGCTTTTATGACGATCTGCCGGTGGCAACCGGCCCGGTGTGAGGACACGAAGATGCTTGAGTCCCTGAACCCCCAGCCGCAGGACAAGATCCTGGCGCTGATCTCCGCCTTCCGCGACGACCCGCGGGCCGACAAGATCGACCTCGGCGTCGGCGTCTACAAGGACGCAACCGGGTTGACCCCGGTGATGCGCGCGGTGAAGGCGGCGGAACGGAAGCTGTGGGAAGTCGAGAAGACCAAGACCTACACTGGCCTTGCCGGAGAGCCCGCCTATAACGCGGCGATGGTGCGGGATGATCCTGGGCGACGGCTTTGCCGACCGGGCGGCGAGCGTGGCGACACCGGGCGGCACCGGGGCGATCCGGCAGGCGCTGGAGCTGATCCGGATGGCGAACCCGCAGGCAAAGGTGTGGATGTCGAGCCCGACCTGGCCGAATCATCCGTCGATCGTGAAATACCTGGGCATGCCGATGGCCGAGTATCGCTACTTCGATGCTGCCACGCGCGGCATCGATCTTGCCGGGCTGATGGTGGATCTGGAAGGCGTGGCCGAGGGCGATGCCGTGCTGCTGCACGGCTGCTGCCACAACCCGACCGGGGCAAACCTGTCGCAGCCCGAGTGGGATCAGGTGATCGCGCTGCTGGCCGCCAAGGGCGCGGTGCCCTTCGTCGACCTGGCCTATCAGGGCTTCGGCGACGGGCTGGAGGCGGATGCGGCGGCGACGCGCAAGATCGCGGCGGCCTTCCCCGAGGTGCTGATTGCGGCCTCTTGCAGCAAGAACTTCGGCATCTACCGCGAACGCACGGGTGTGTTGATCGCGTTGACCTCGCCGGATCGCAGGGCGGTGGTGCAGGGCAATCTCGCCTATCTGAACCGGCAGAACTATTCCTTCCCGCCCGATCACGGCGCGCGGCTGGTGACGATGATTCTTGAGGATGAAGCGCTGCGGGCCGACTGGAAGGCCGAACTGGAGGAGGTGCGGCTGAACATGCTGTCCTTGCGCCGCCAGCTGGCCGAGGAATTGCGCCGGGCCACCAATTCCGACCGCTTCGACTTCGTGGCCAGCCATCGCGGCATGTTCAGCCGGCTGGGGCTGAGCGAAGCGCAGGTCGAAACCCTGCGCACAAAGCACGGCATCTACATGGTCAGCGACAGCCGCATCAACATCGCCGGGCTGAACGCGCAGACGGTGCCGGTGCTGGCGGCGGCCATCGCTTCGGTGATCTGACCGCTGCCCCGGCGGTCAGCCACGCAAAGGATAGCGATCGGGCTCTTCGAAGACGTCGCGCCTTGCCCCCCATGATGCGGGCCGCGCGTGCTTCCCAGGCCGGAAGGTCGGCGTGTCAGCTGTGATAGGCCTGCTCGCCGTGGCTGGTCAGGTCCAGGCCCTGCCGCTCGGTATCGGCATCGACGCGCAGGCCGATGGTCAGGTCGATCAGCTTGAACAGCACGAAGGAGATCACGCCCGACCAGACCATGGTGATCGCCACGCCTTCGACCTGGATCCAGAGTTGCGCCGCCATGGCGTAGTCGTCGCCCTTGACCCCACCGAAGGCCGAAGCCGAGAAAACGCCGGTCAGCACCGCACCGATGATGCCGCCGACACCGTGGATGCCGAAGACATCGAGGCTGTCGTCATAGCCGAAGCGGTTCTTCACCACGGTTACGAAGAAGTAGCAGGCCGCCGCAGCCACGACACCCAGCGCGATCGCGCCCATCGGGCCGATGGTGCCGCAGGCCGGCGTCACCGCCACCAGGCCGGCCACCATCCCCGACGCCGCCCCAAGCATCGAGGCCTTGCCGCGCTGCACCGCCTCCAGCGCCGACCAGGCGACCGTCGCCGCCGCGGTGGCGATGAAGGTGTTGATCATCGCCAGCGTCGCCCCGCCGTTCGCCTCAAGGTTCGAGCCGACGTTGAAACCGAACCAGCCGACCCACAGCATCGACGCCCCCACCATGGTCAGCACCATCGAATGCGGGGCCATGTTGTCGCGGCCAAGGCCGACGCGCTTGCCGATCACCAGGCAACCGACCAGCGCCGCGATGCCGGCGTTGATATGCACCACCGTGCCGCCGGCAAAGTCGATGGCGCCCTTGCGGTAGAGGTAGCCGTTGGCGTCCCAGACCATATGGGCGATCGGGAAATACGAGAAGGTCGCCCACAGCACGGAAAACACCAGCACCGCCGAGAACTTCACCCGTTCGGCAAAGGCGCCGATGATCAGGGCGGGGGTGATGGCGGCAAAGGTCATCTGGAAGGCGATGAACAGGTATTCCGGAATGACGTAGCCGGCCGAGAAGGTGGCCGACATGCTGTCGGCGTTCACCCCGGACAGGAACAGTCTTGCCGTGCCGCCCCACCAGGGGCTGGTCGATCCGCCGAAGGCGAAGGAGTATCCGTAGATCACCCACACCAGCATCATCACGCAGGCGATCATCGTCGTCTGCATCAGGACCGACAGCATGTTCTTCGACCGTACCAGCCCGCCATAGAACAGCGCCAGGCCCGGAATGGTCATGAACAGCACCAGAACGGTCGATACCATCATCCAGCTGACATCGCCCTTGTCCATGATCGGAACAACCTCGGCCGCAAGCTCGGTGACTGCTTCGGTGGCGGCCTCTGTGGTTTCTTGCGCCCAAAGCGGAAGCACGGTCAGCAGGGTGGCGGGCAGCGCCAGAGCCGAGCGAATTGTCTTGGTGATCATTTTCCTGTGTTCCCTTCTTCGCCCTTACAGCGCGTCGTCATCGGTTTCGCCGGTGCGCACCCGCACGGCGTGTTGCACGTCGAGGACGAAGATCTTTCCGTCGCCGATCTTGTCGGTTTTCGCGGTGGTGCGGATGGTCTCTACAACGGCGTCCGCAAGGCTGTCGGGCACCACGATCTCAAGCCGGATCTTCGGCACGAAGTTCACGGCATATTCCGCGCCGCGATAGATTTCGGTATGGCCGGATTGCAGGCCGAAGCCCTTGATCTCGGCCACCATCATTCCGCGCACGCCGATCGTGGTCAGCGCCTCGCGCACCTCGTCCAGCTTGAACGGCTTGATGGCTGCGATAATGAGTTTCATGCGGCTCCCCTTCGGTTCTGATCTGGGTCCGGGGGTGGACCCTTGCGACGAAGGGGCCGCATTTCGCAGTTGCAGCACAAGAAAGCCTGGGCGGTTCGGTGCCGAAGATTGCGCGGAAATGCACAATTCTTGCACTATTGGTGGCGGTTGCCCGTTTCTTGTGCGCAATTGATATGCGAATCAGGGGCGGGCCGCCTTCGCATCGCGGCAAAAGAAGGGTATCTTCGCGGCCAATCAGATCGCGCGGAAATGGCGGACGGGCAGGCAATGGCGACAGGTGGCGGGGGCCGCAGACCCCTGGTGGCAGACAGACGATACGGCCGGGCAGCAAAGCCTGCGCCGAAGAAAGCGGCGCCTGCCGCGCGCAAATCCCGGCGCAAGCCGCGGCCACCCCGGCGCCGGCACGGTCTACTTGTGTCACTGGTGCTGGATCTCTGGCGGATGGTCTGGGCGGTGCTGTGGCGTCTGACGGCGGTGGCCGCGCTGATCCTTGCCGCCGTGGTGTTCTATTTCTACGCCCAGTTGCCGCCGTTGACCGACCTTCTTGACGGCCGCGCCCGCGGATCGGTCACCATGCTGGACCGGGGCGGACAGGTCTTTGCCTGGCGCGGAGAGACCTTCGGCGGCCAGATCACCGCCGACACCGTCAGCCCGCATCTGAAGAACGCCGTGGTTGCGACCGAGGACAAGCGGTTCTACTGGCACCTCGGCATCTCGCCGCGCGGCATCGCATCGGCCGTCCGCATCAACATGGCCGAAGGCCGCAGCCCGCTGTCGGGCAATGGCGGCTCGACCATCACCCAGCAGGTGGCGAAACTCCTGTGCCTGGGCGTGGCCTACGACCCGACGCAGTGGAAGTCCGAGGCCGCCTATGAACAGGACTGCCGGTCGGGCGGAATGTGGCGAAAGATCAAGGAAGTGCCCTATTCCATGGCGATGGAGTTGAAATACTCCAAGAACGACATCCTGACGATCTACTTCAACCGTGCCTATCTGGGTGCAGGCGCCCGTGGGTTCGAGGCGGCGGCGCAGCGCTATTTCGGCAAGTCGGCGGCCAATGTGACCCCGGCCGAGGCGGCGATGCTGGCGGGCCTGCTGAAGGCGCCCTCGACCTATGCGCCGACCGGCAACATGGAGCGCGCCCGCAACCGCGCGGCCGTGGTGATCGGGCTGATGGAGGAGCAGGGTTATCTGACAAAGGCCGAGGCCGACGAAGCCCGCGCCCATCCGGCGGAACTCAGCCAGGCCGCCAAGCAGAAGTCCGGCGGCTTTTTTGCCGACTGGGTGATGGAGACGACGCCCGACTATCTGGCGCGCGACACCACCGAAGACGTGATCATCGAGACCACGCTGGACCAGAAGATGCAGGCCCAGGCCGAAGAGGCGCTGAAATGGGTGTTCGACAACAAGGTCAAGGCGGGCTCGAACGTGCAGGCCGCAATCGTGGTGATGAGTGCGGATGGCGCAGTGCGCGCCATGGTGGGCGGCCGCGACCTGCCGCAGGCGGGCGATTTCAACCGCGCCACCCAGGCGTTGCGGCAGACCGGATCGGCCTTCAAGCCATTCATCTATGCCACAGCGATGGACCTCGGCTATTCACCGCTGGACTATGTCGATGACAGCCCCTGGTCGATCTACGTCCCCGGCTCGGGCGAGTATGCGCCAAAGAATTACGACGGCAAGTTCAAGGGCATGGTGACGCTGACCCAGGCCCTCGCGGAAAGCCGCAACATTCCGGCGGTGAAGATCCAGGAGCTGGTGGGCCGTGATCTGGTGAAGAAAGTGGCCACCGATTTCGGCGTGGCGCAGAATCTGGCCGACGGACCGGCGCTGGCGCTCGGGGCCAGCGAGTCGACGCTGATCGAGATGACGGGCGCCTATGCCGGCATTCTGAACGGCGGCTCTGCGGTCACGCCCTATGGGCTGGTGGCGCTGAAGCTGAAGGGCGAGGACGAGGAACTGTTCGGCCAGGGTGGCGGTATCGGTGAGCGGGTGGTCTCGGAAACCGCGGCGCATGCGTTGATCTACATGATGACCCAGGTGATCGAGAGCGGTACCGGAACGCGCGCGCGGCTGGACGGGCGCGAGGCGGCGGGCAAGACCGGCACCACCAATTCGGCGGTGGATGCGTGGTTCGTGGGCTTCACGGCGGATTACGTTGTGGGGGTCTGGATGGGCTATGACAAGCCGACGCCGATGACCGGTGTCACCGGCGGTGGTCTGCCGGCCGAGATCTGGCATCAGGTGATGGTGCGGATCACGGACGGGATGCCTGTGACGCCCCTGCCCAAGGAAGTGCCGCCCAGCCGCTATTCGCCACCGCCATCGGACTATGTGACGCCCGAAGGTGCCATTGCGCCCGAGGACGTGCCCTATTTCGACGGCTCGAACCCGAATATGCCGGGGATGACCGAAGACGACCTGGCCGAGCAGATATTGCAGGACGTGCTGGGCCAGGGCGGCGGCAACTGAATCACGCTGGCCGGGGCGGGACCAAAATCCTTCGAAGGATTTTGCGATTTTCTTCGACGAGAATTGGTGCCCGGCTCAGGCGCCGGGCAGATCCGCGATCAGTTTGTCGAGATTGCCCTTGCGCTTGTCCAGCATGGCGCCGATCTCGGTCCGCTCGCTGGCCAGCATGTTCACGCCTTCGATGATGATGTTGAAGAACAGGCTCTTGCCTGCCTTGTCGCTGACATGCCAGCGCACCTCGAACGGCGCCTCGCCCTTCAGATAGGCGGTCGAGATCACTTCAAAGTAGCTTTTCAGCGGGCGGGCGTCTTTGACCTCGATCTTGCCGCCGATGAATTCGCGAAAGCGGCGGCCGTATTTGCGGCTGATGTAGACTTGGAAGGCCTTGGTAAAGGCCGTCATCTGCGCTTTCGAGGCCGAGCGCGCCGCCACGCCCAAGGCCGAGCGGGCGATGGTCGGCACATCGGCATAGCGCACGAACAGCCTTTCGAAATCGGGGAACATCTGCGCTTCGGACTTACCCGAGTTGATGATCCGGTTGATGTCGCCCACCGCATTGTCGATCAGCGTGCGCGCCTGGGCCACCGTCAGCGCGGCGGCGGGAAGGGCGGCCAGCGCGGCCGTGGCACCAAGGCCCAGGCCGAAGCCGCGGCGGGAGAGCAGGAGGTTACTGGGCATAGGGGTCCTCATAGGGGTCGATGAAGCCGTCGCCGCTATCCGAATCCGCGCCCCCGGTCTGGCCAAGCTCGAACCGGCGGTTCTGCAGATAGAGAAGCCGCGCCTGAGCATAGCTGTCTGCGCTGTCATATAGGACCGAGTCGACCGAATCGGAATAGCGCGCCCGATCACCAAGTCTTGAAAGCACCTTCGTCACCAACACGGCGGTCGCATCCTTGCCCGAGGTCAGGTGCCCGACCGGATTCAGGACGAGATCGACAACTGCGCCTATCGAATCGCGCCGGGTCGAGGGGCCGAAGAACGGCCTCTCCATATAGGGGCCTTCGCCGGCACCCCAGACATGCAGCGTCTCGCCGAAGTCGGTACTGGCACGCGGAATGCCCGCGTCGGTCGCGACATCCAGCAGGCCACCGAGGCCGAAGACCACATTGACCGCCAAGCGAGCGAAATTGCTGCCGGCGTCTTCGACATTGCCCTGCAGAACGTCGTTGACGATATCGCCCGGCAGATCAAGCGTATCGGACAGATCTGATACGCCTGACGCACCGGTCCGGGAACCACGGCGCCATAGACCTTGGAGCCCGGTCGGACCAACACCCGGTCCAGCCCCTTGTTCAGCCCGTGAATGGCGCGGTTCGTCGGCTCCATCGGATCATTGATACCGCTCGCCACGGGCGGCGTGCCGCAGGCCGCCAGAAGGCCAAGCGCCGCCACGGCAGCCAGCGAAATCGGATGGTTCCCCGCAAAAAGGAATGGAATCTTCACGGTCATCTACCTAACGTCCCCGCCAACCGGCCCTGCTTTGCGGCGACCGATCCGGGCTTCGGGCGGCACAGTCCTCAGGCATACGGGCAGCACAGGGTCAAGACAACAGCCAAACGGCCCGAACGGGGCCGCGGCGGCGGGATAAGGCCGGTATGACCGGCCGTGATGCGGGATGACGATGGCGGATCGCGACGGGAATGCAGGTCAGCGGGAACTGGCCTCGGTAAGGCGGCGGTCCGGCAATGCGCTGGCGGCGGCCTTCGTCTTTTCGGTCTTCGTCAACCTTCTGATGCTGACCTCGCCCCTGTACATGCTGCAAGTCTATGACCGCGTCCTGATCTCGCGGTCTGAGGCGACGCTGCTGGCGCTGTCGGCGCTGGTGGCCTTCCTGTTCCTGGCCATGGGTCTCCTGGATCACGCCCGCAACCGGGTGATGACGCGGATCGGCGCCCGGCTGCAGGCCGAGATGGAAGAGCGCGTGCTGTCCGCCGCCTTCCGCCGCCTGACCGTCGCGCCACAGGATGGCACCGCGCATTCCGCGCAGCGCGACCTCGACTCCGTCGCAAGGGTCTGGGCCTCGCCCGCGCTGATCGCGCTGTTCGACCTGCCCTGGACTCCGGTCTTCGCCGCCGCATTGTTCATCTTCCACCCCTGGCTGGGCTGGACCGCGATCGGCGGCATGGTGCTGCTGATCATCGTGACCCTGATCAACCAGCGCAGCACCGAAACCAGCCTGAACGAGGCGGTCATCGCCGGGCTGAAGGCCGACCGCCAGGCTGATAACCTGAAGGCGGAATCCGAACTGGTCCGCGCGCTGGGCATGACCCGCGCCGCCTTTGGCCGCTGGCAGGCGCTGCGCGGGCGTGCGCAGGAGCAATCGCTGTCTGCCTCGGACACCGCAGGGGCCTTTGCGGTGCTGACCAAGACCTTCCGGCTGTTCCTGCAATCGGCCATCCTCGGCATCGGCGCCTGGCTGGTGCTGCGGGGCGAGCTTTCGGCCGGCGCGATGATCGCCGGGTCGATCCTGATGGGCCGCGCGCTGCAACCGATCGAGGTGGCCATCGGCCAATGGCCGGTGCTGACCCGCGCCCGCCAGGCGAGGGCGCGGCTGGAGCAGCTTCTGACCACCGTTCCACCCGAGGTGGCGCGCACCGCCCTGCCGCGCCCCGCCGCGCGGCTGGATGTGCGCAACCTCACCCTGATCGTGCCCGGAGAGGCAAAGCCGGTGCTGCGCGGGGTGTCCTTCACCCTGCAACCGGGGCAGGCGCTGGGGGTGATCGGCCCCTCCGGCTCGGGCAAGTCGTCGCTGGCGCGGGCGCTGATCGGGGTCTGGGCCCCTGCCGCCGGCACCATCCGGCTGGATGGTGCCACGCTGGACCAGTATGACCCGGACACCCTGGGCAGTTATGTCGGCTATCTTCCGCAGCGGGTGTCGTTGTTCGACGGCACGATTGCCGCCAACATCGCGCGGCTGGACCCGAAGGCGGCAGACGCCGACATCGTCGCCGCCGCCCGGCAGGCCGCCGCGCATGACCTGATCACCGCACTGCCGAAGGGGTATGATACCGAGGTGGCAACCATGGGCGGGCGGCTTTCCGGCGGGCAGATCCAGCGCGTCGGCCTTGCCCGTGCGCTTTTCGGCGACCCGCTGCTGCTGGTGCTGGACGAGCCGAACTCCAACCTCGACAACGACGGCTCGATGGCGTTGAACCAGTCGATCAAGGAGGCCAAGGCAAAGGGCCGCACCGTGCTGATCATGGCGCATCGCCCCGCGGCGATCCAGGAATGCGACCTGATCATGGTCTTGAACGACGGCGCGCCGGTGGCCTTCGGTCCACGCGACCAGGTACTGCGCGAAATGGTCAAGAACGCCGGCGAGATTGCCCGTGCCGTAACTCCTGGAGGTGTGGCATGAGCGGGCAGCGCCCCTTCTGGTCGGCCCGCCGCCCGATCTGGATGGGCCTTGTCACGCTGGTCGTGCTGGTGGCGGGCTTCGGCGCCTGGGGCACGCTGACCTCGTTGTCCGGGGCCATCGTCACCTCGGGCCGCATCGAGGTGGAGCTGAACCGCCAGGTCGTGCAGCATCCCGATGGCGGCGTGGTGGCCGAGATCGACGTCGTCGAAGGTGCCGCAGTGGTGGCCGGCGACGTGCTGATCCGGCTGGACGGCAAACTGGTGCAATCTGAACATACGGTGGTCCTGGGCCAGCTGGACGAGTTTTCCGCCCGCCGCGCCCGCCTTGTGGCAGAACGCGACGGTCTGGATGCGCCGGCATTTCCAGCCGAGTTGAGCGATCGCGCGAGAACAGATCCCGCGGTTGCCGATCTGGTGGCGGGGCAAAAGGGCCTGTTCGTGGCCCGGCTGAACACCGCCACCACCACCGAAGAACAGCTGCGCCGCCGCATCGGGCAGATCACCTCGCAGATCGAGGGGGTGGATGCCCAGCGCACCGCGCTGGGTACCCAGCTGGGGCTGATCAAGGCCGAACTCGCCAACCAGCAAAGCCTGCTGGACAAGGGCCTGGCGCAAGCCACCACGGTGCTGGCACTGCAACGCGAAGAGGCCCGGCTGATGGGTCTTGTCGGCGAGCTGGCGGCCACCCGCGCCCAGGCCGAGGGCCGGATCACCGAGATCGAGCTGGAGATCAGCCGCCTTGCCAGCGCCCGGATCGAGGGCGCCGAGAAGGAGCTGCGGGACATCGGCCCGGCCATCGTCGAGCTGGGCGAGCGGCTGCGCGTGCTCGAAGAACGGATCGCCCGGCTCGACATCCGCGCCCCGGTCAGCGGCATCGTGCTGGGCCTGGCAGTGACAACCCCGCGTGCCGTGATCCGCCCGGCCGAGCCGCTGCTCTATCTGGTGCCGCAGGACCGGCCGCTGGTGATCGCGACGCGGGTGCCGCCCATACACATCGACCAGGTGCATGTCGGCCAGCCGGTCGAACTGGTGTTCTCTACCTTTTCCAGCCGCACCACGCCGCATCTGGCCGGCAAGGTTTCGGTCGTCTCGGCCGATGCCTTCACCGACCAGGCGACGCAGGCCTCGTACTACCGGGCCGAGATCGTGCTGGATGATGGCGAGATCGCCAAGCTGGAAGGCCAGCCGCTGCTGCCCGGCATGCCGGTCGAGGCCTTCATCCAGACCGAGGCGCGCACCCCGCTGGCCTACCTGCTGAAGCCCTTCACCGATTACTTCAACCGCGCCTTCCGCGAAAGCTGATCCCCCACGCTCCTCACGGCCCTTCGGTCTCTCCTCGCTGGTGCCCGGTGGCGCGCGACACGCCGTCGAAGAAGGACGACGAGCCTGCTTGCCCGCCCCCCTCTGCCCCGCTAGGCTTCGCCGCAAACCGAAAGGAAACTCCATGTCCACCATCGACGCGCGCCTTGCCGAACTTGGCGTCACCCTGCCCGACGCGGCCGCGCCCGCCGCCAACTATGTGCCCTTCGTGGTCGTCGGCAACCTGGTCCATATCTCGGGCCAGATAAGCCAGGATGCGAACGGGTTGATCAAGGGCCGGCTGGGCGAGGACATGGCGCTGGAACAGGGTGCCGAGGCGGCCAGGCGCTGCGCCATCTCGCTGCTGGCCCAGCTGAAGAAGGCCTGCGGCGGCGATTTTTCGCGCCTTGTCCGGGCGGTCAAGCTGACCGGCTTTGTCAACTCCACCGCCGATTTCACCGACCAGCCCAAGGTGATCAACGGCGCCTCGGATTTCCTGGTTGCGGTGCTGGGCGATGCCGGCCGCCACGCGCGCTCGGCCGTCTCGGCCGCTTCGCTGCCGCTGGGCGTAGCGGTCGAGATCGAGGGCCTGTTCGAAATTCGCTGATGCCCGCACGAATTCCCCTGCCGCCCGGCCTGCGCCGCCTTCCGATCGCGCATCGCGCGCTGCATGACCGGGCGCAGGGCCGGATCGAGAACGCCCCGGCAGCGATCCGCGCTGCGATCAAGGCCGGCTATGCGATCGAGATCGACCTGCAACTCAGCCGGGACGGCCTGCCCATGGTCTTCCACGATGAAGAGCTAGACCGGCTGACGACGGAAACCGGCCCCGTCGCCACCCGCACCGCCGCGGAACTGACCCGCATCCGGCTGAAAGACAGCGCCGACACCATCGCGACACTGGCCGGAATCCTTGCCCTGATCGACGGTCGCGTGCCGCTGCTGATCGAACTGAAGGACCAGTCGCTGACCATGAGGCCCACCGACGGACGGCTGGAAGCCGCCACCGCCGCCGCCCTGCAAGGCTACAGGGGCGAAGTGGCGGTGATGTCCTTCAACCCCGCCCAGGTCCACCACATGGCCCGCCTCGCCCCCGGCATCCCGCGCGGCCTGACGACCGCCGCCTATGATCCCGACAGCTGGCACCCGCTGCCCCCGGCCCGCTGTGCCCAGTTGCGCGCCATACCGGATTACGGCCCCACCGGCGCCAGCTTCATCAGCCACGAGGCCGCCGACCTGTCCCGCCCCCGCGTGGCCGCGTTGAAAGCCGAAGGCGCCGTCATCCTGTGCTGGACGATCCGCTCACCCGCCGAAGAGGCACTGGCCCGCCGCATCGCCCAGAACATAACCTTCGAAGGCTATCTGCCGCCGCTTCTGCTTGACGCCAGCCAAAGCCCGCCCACCTTCATCTTGGCATAAATACTCTGCGGGGGGTCCGGGGGGCGCAAAGCCCCCCGGCTTCTCCGCCCCCCGGAACCCCGCATGGCCAACATCACCCTGCACGAAAGCTTCAGCCAGATCGACGCCGGCCTCTGGGACGCGCTCGCCGCGCCCGAACAGGCCGATGGTGGCCGCCCGCTGGACCCGTTCACCACCCACCGTTTCCTCGGCGCGCTGGAAAGCTCCGGCTCAACCGGCAAAGGCACCGGCTGGACACCCGCGCCGCTGATCCTGCACGACGGCGCCACCGCTTTCGCCGCGATGCCGCTCTATGTGAAATCGCACAGCCAGGGCGAATACATCTTCGACCACGGCTGGGCCGAGGCCTATGAGCGGGCGGGCGGGCGCTACTATCCGAAACTGCAGGCCGCCGTCCCCTTCACCCCGGTCCCGGGCCGGCGGTTTCTTGGCCCGCCCGAGCATCGCGCCGCGCTGGCCAGCGCCGCCATCGGGCTGACCCGCAGCAACGGCCTGTCATCGCTGCACATCACCTTCTGCACCGCCGAGGAAGCCACGGCACTCGACGGCCATGACGGGCTGATGCACCGCGTCACCCAGCAATTCCACTGGCAGAACCGCGGCTACAACAGTTTCGACGCGTTCCTGTCCGACCTCTCCAGCCGCAAGCGCAAGATGATCCGGAAGGAGCGCGACACCGCCCGCAGCCACGGCCTGACCATGCGCACCCTGACCGGCAACGCGATCGAACCATGGCACTGGGATGCCTTCTGGGCCTTCTACCAGGACACCGGCGCCCGCAAATGGGGCCAGCCATACCTGACCCGCGCCGCATTCGATGCCTTCCACGCCACGATGCGCGCCGACATGCTTCTGGTCATGGCCTTTGACGGCGACCGGCCCGTCGCAGGCGCGCTGAACTTCATCGGCCGCGAGGCACTTTTCGGTCGCTACTGGGGCTGCGTCGAAGACTATCCGAGCCTGCATTTCGAGATGTGCTACCATCAGGCCATCGACTGGGCCATCGCCCAGGGCCTGCAACGGGTCGAGGCCGGGGCGCAAGGAGAACACAAGCTGGCCCGCGGCTACCTGCCGGTGGAGACGCATTCGCTGCACTGGATCGCCGATCCCGGCTTTCACGCGGCAGTGGCGCGCTATCTCGCGCAGGAACGCGCCGCCGTGGACGAGGAGATCGAGGTGCTAACGGCCTGCGGACCCTTCCGGCGCTCCGCTGCCGAACCGTGAGGACCGGGGGTTTCACACCCCCGGGCCCCCGTGGAGTATTTGTGCCAAGATGAAGGAGCGGAGACCAAGAGGAGATGCGATGCTGACCTTCTACACCAACCCGATGTCGCGCGGCCGGATCGCCCGCTGGATGCTGGAGGAAACCGGTGCGCCCTATGAGACGATCGTGCTGGACTACGGCACCACGATGAAATCGCCGGACTATCTGGCAATCAACCCGATGGGCAAGGTTCCGGCCATCGTCCATGACGGTCGCGTGGTCACCGAAGGTGCTGCGATCTGCGCCTATCTGGCCATGGCCTTCCCGGAGGCAGATCTGATGGCCAAGGACATTGCCGCCTTCTTCCGCTGGCTGTTCTTCGCCGCCGGACCGCTGGAACAGGCCATCGTCAACACCTCTTTCGGATGGCAGCCCGGCACGCCACAAGAGGCCGGTCGCACCGGCTATGGCAGCTTGGAAGCCGTGACCCACGCCCTGACCCGGCATCTGGAGGCGAACGACTACGTCGCCGATGGCCGCTTCACCGCCGCCGATGTCTACGTCGGTGCCCAGGTCGGCTGGGGGCTGCGGTTCAAGACCATCCCGGCCAATGACACCCTGCAAGCCTATTGGGACCGGATCGAGGTCCGCCCCGCCCACCGCGCCGCATCCGCCAAGGATGATGCCCTGATGCAGCCGAGGACATGATGACAGATCTGCTTTCCCCCGATGATCGCGCCACGCTTCTGGCCCCATTGGGCGACACCGGCTGGGCCGCCGTGCCCGGACGCGACGCCATTCGCAAAATACTGAAGTTCAAAAGCTTTTCTCAAGCCTGGGGTTTCATGTCGCGCGCTGCCCTTGCGGCGGAAAAGCTGAACCACCACCCGGAATGGTCGAACATATACAACGTCGTCGACATCACCCTGACCACGCATGACTGCAAGGGCCTCAGCCGCCTCGACATCGACCTGGCCCGCGCGATGGACCGTTTCGCCGGCCCGGCCGAAGTGCAGCGCGACCATGGCGAGCCGGTCAGCTGCCTGTGCGAGATCCGCGCCAGCCGCAAGGCCTGACCCGGCGCTTCATCTTGGCAGAAACACCATCGGGGGTATGACATCGGGTTCGCCATTGGTTCAAAAATCCAATGGCATGGGGGGGGCGAAGCCCCCCCGCCGCAACGGCGCCGGCTAGAGCTGCGCCAGCAAGGTCTCGCCCGCCGAGACCTCGCAGGTGCCGGGGCTTTCCTCCAGGTTCAGCACCTTGACCACCCCATCCTCGGACAGCAGCGCATAGCGCTTTGACCGCGCCGTCAGGCCGATCGCGGGGGCCGAGAAGTCCATCCCGATCGCGGTGGTAAAGGACGAATCGGCATCGCCCAGCATGGTGATCCCGGCCGCCGCCGCCCCGGTGTCATCGCCCCAGGCCTTCATCACGAATGGATCGTTGACCGAGATACAGATGATCTCGTCCACGCCCTTTTCGGCAAATCCCCTGGCGGTGCGGATGAAGCTGGGCACATGCGCAGTGGTGCAGGTGCCGGTATAGGCCCCCGGCAGCCCGAAGATCACCACCTTGCGGCCCTTCAGCTTGTCCCCCAGCGCCACCCTTTCCGGCCCGTTCGCACCGATCTGGAAAAGCGTCGCCTCGGGCAGTTTCGATCCCACGGAAATCGTCATCGGATATCCTTTCCTGTCGTGCGCGTTGCACCTGTCACCCGCAAGGTTATAGGGTCCGATGCGGCGGATACCAGAGGAGGGCGGCAGATGCGTGTGGTCATCGTGGGGGCGGGTCAGGCCGGGGCGGCACTGGCGGCAAGGCTGCGGGCGCTGGGCCATTCGGGCGCAATCACCCTGATCGGAGAGGAACCCGCGCCCCCCTACCAGCGCCCGCCGCTGTCCAAGGCCTATCTTCTGGGTGATATGGAGGAAGAGCGCCTCTGGCTGCGCGCCGCCGATTTCTACAGCGACAACGCCATCGAGCTGCGCCTCGGCCAGCCCGTCACCGCCCTCGACCGCGCCACGAAGACCATCACGCTTGGCGGCGAAAGCCTGCCCTACGACCATCTTGCGCTGACCACGGGCTCCGCCCCCCGCCACCTGCCCGCCGCCATCGGTGGCGATCTGCAGGGCGTCTACACCGTCCGCACCCTGGCCGACGTCGATGCGATGCGCGCCGAATTTGTCCCCGGTCGCCGCGTGATCATCATCGGCGGCGGCTATATCGGGCTGGAGGCCGCCGCAGTGGCCGCGAAACTCGGGCTTGATGTCACCGTGCTGGAGATGGCGCCGCGCATCCTGCAGCGCGTCGCCTGCCCCGAAACCTCGGACCATGTCCGCGCGCTGCACGTCGCACATGGCGTGAAGATCCTGGAATCCACCGGCCTCGACCGCCTTCTTGGCGCCCCTCGCGTCACTGCCGCGCGGCTGGCCGATGGCCGCGAGCTGCCGGCCGATTTCGTCATCGTCGGGGTCGGCATCACCCCCAATGCCCAACTGGCCGGGGCCGCTGGCCTGACAATCGACAACGGCATCGCCACCGATGCGATGGGCCGCACCTCCGACCCGGCGATCTGGTCGGCGGGCGACTGCGCGTCGTTCCCATGGCAGGGCGGCCGTATCCGGCTCGAATCCGTCGGCAATGCCATCGATCAGGCCGAGGTGGTGGCCGCCAACATCCTTGGCGCGAATACCCCTATCAGGCGAAACCATGGTTCTGGTCGGATCAGTTCGACCTGAAACTCCAGATCGCCGGCCTGAACAGCGGCTATGACCGGATCGTCACCCGCAGGGTAGATGGCACCTCGTTCTGGTATTACCGCGGCGACAGCCTGCTGGCGGTCGACGCGATGAACGATCCGCGCGCCTACATGGTCGGCAAGCGGCTGATCGAGGCCGGCAAGAGCCCGGACCAACAGGTGATTGCCGAAACCCCCGATCTCAAGGCGCTTCTGAAGGCATGAGGATCATCGGCGGCAGCCGCAGGGGCCTGCACCTGACCGATGTGGGCGCGGGCGACCCCGCCGCCCACCTGCGCCCCACCTCCGACCGGGTGCGCGAGGCGATCTTCAATCTTCTGGTCAACGGCGGCTACCCCGACCCCATTTCTGGCGCCCGTGTGCTGGACCTGTTCGCCGGCACCGGCGCGCTGGGGCTGGAGGCGCTAAGCCGCGGCGCCGCCCGCGTCGCCTTCGTCGATGACGGAACGAAGGCCCGCGCCCTTCTGCGCGCCAATATCGAAAAGATGCAGGCCATGGGCGTTACCGATGTCTGGCGCCGCGATGCCACGAGACTGGGCCCGAACCGCGGCACCGGCTATAGCCTGATCTTCCTTGACCCGCCCTATGGCAAGGCCCTGGGCGAAGCCGCGCTTGCCTCGGCGGTGGAAGGCGGCTGGCTGACGCCCGGCGCGCTGGTGGTATGGGAGGAAAGCACCCCCCCCACCCCGCCGCCCGGCTTCACCCAACTTGACCAGCGCCGATACGGCGACACGGTCGTCACCCTGATGAGGGCACCGGAATGACCGACTTTTCCCTGAAGCTGCGCCTCTCGACCGATACCCGAATCGGCCTGCTGCGCCATCTTGGCCGACGCGCACTTGGATCGCGCTTTCGTCTGGCCCGACTCCTTCTGCCCGATGTGGCAGGAGTGGCCGCCGCCGTTGGCCTTTCGGCCGCACGGGGACTTCCGCTCATGGATGGCCTGCTGCTCGCCTTCGCAACACTCGTTGGCCTGAACCTTGCAAACCATGCGCTGGGCCTGGTCTACCTTCCGCGTTTCCGCAGGGAACTTGCATCGTCAGCCCTCACGTCTCGCCCTGTTTCCGTCCACCTCTCGGCGCTGGGTCTGTCCACCGAGGCCCAGACATACGACTGGCGTGACGTGGTTGGCATCACCCGGTTCAACGGCCTGACGCTGGTCAACTTTTCTACTGCCGACTGCATCCCGATCCCCGATGGCGACCTGCCCGCAGGTGTCACCCCCGAATTGCTTGCCGCCCGGATCGCCGTGTGGAAAGCCGCATGACAGACGCAACAGCACCTCTGCACCTGACAATCGCCCTGCCCCCCGACCCGCAACTGAAGGCCGGACAGTTCATGTCCGACCGCCTGTTCGTCACCTCCGGCCTGCGCAGTCAGCCGGCGCCGGAGACGCTGGAGGCAACCGGCCTGGCTTTCCATTCCCGCGCCATCGACTGGTCCGCCATCACCGCCACCGCCCGCCGGCAGGGCTGCACCTTGCTCCACTTCTCGCCCGTCGATGCACTTGTCACCCCCGATGCCGACCTGCCTTGGGATGAGACGCCTCGAACCCTCGCCGCCCGCGTCGCCGCGTGGAAAGCCAGCGGGACCAATCCATGACCCCCGAAGCCATCCTTTTCGACTGCGACGGCGTCCTCGTCGACAGCGAAGGCCTCACCTGCGACCTCCTGATCGAAGAGCTCGGCCGCCACGGCCTGCCACTGACCCGCCATCAGCTGGAAGCCGACTATATCGGCGGCACCATCGAGACGGTCGCCAGCCGCGCCCGCGCGGCCGGCGCCACCCTGTCCGACAGCTGGGTCGCCGACTTCTACCACCGCATGTATGCCATGCTCGCGGCGGGCACGCCCCTCGTTCCCGGCGTTCTTCATATCCTCGACGCGCTGGACGCCGCCTTTGTCCCCTATGCCGTCGGCTCCAATGGCACGCCGGAAAAGATGCAGATCACGCTGGGCCAGCATGGCCTGATCCCCCGCTTTCGCGCCGTGCTTTCGGGCCAGGCCATCGGCAAACCCAAACCCGCGCCCGATCTCTACCTGCTTGCGGCCCTGTCCTGCCACGCCAACCCGGCCAATTGCGTGGTGATCGAGGACAGCCCCACCGGCGCCGAGGCCGCGCTTGCCGCCCGCATCCCCTGCCTCGGCTTCGCCCCGCTGGGCCCCGACGCGCCCCCGGCGCGTCAGATGGCGACCCTCGGCATCCCGCTCTTCCATGCAATGGCCGACCTTCCCGCCCTCCTGAACCTCTAACCCTTCATCTTTCCCCGGATATCCCGGGGGGCCGAAGGTGGGGGGCGGCGCCCGATATGCCCTTTGCAAGGCGGCTGTGTGTGTTCACAAGGTCTGAGGGTTTCAGATCAGATGGCCTGACGACTGCCGCCGGTATCCAGGGCCAGGACTGGTTCTCGGCTCATGGCCAGAGCATGTCTGTTGCGGCGAGGGCGGCAGCGAAGAGGAAGGCTTTCGGGCACTTGGTGTAGCGGGTGGCAAACTGCCCAGCACGGCCGCAGCGCCGGTATCGTCGCTGACTTGACCTGCGATCATGAAGGAGGGGATCGGGCGACCGGCGGCCTCCAATGCCCGGCAGTGGTTTGCATGCAAACCGCGAGGGGAGGTGACGGCATGCAGTTTGGTGGTCACCCCCGATTTGGGTCGATCGATCAGGTGGCCGCGCTGGTCGTCAGGCCCCCCTTTTTCGACCGCAGGCTGGTGGCCGTACGATGGGCTTTCAGATAGGCAGCGTCCGTTGCCCGGCAGTTGATTGCAAGGCAATCAACAAAAGGGGATCATCACCGTCTTCGGAACCGCCGCCTCGGACGCCAGCCGTTCCGTCAACCGGGCGAAAACGCCCCGTTCGCGGCTTCCAGCGGTTGCAGAGGGTCTTTGGCGGGCCATGTTCCTTCAAGGCATCGCGCCACCGCAAACCATTGCGGTTAATGAAGATAATTCCGTTCAACAGGCGCCGACCGCGGACTCTCGGCTTGCCATGGCTCTGGGGGAAGAACGGCTGAAGGTGGGCCATCTGCGCGTCTGTCAGCCAGAAAAGGCTGCTCATTGAGCAGTCTCATCGCAGAGCCTGCATCATGCCTGAAACGCAAGATCAATGGGTCATGGACCCAATTCTCGTTAGACGATTGGGAAATTCCGTTCTTGCCGTCCCGTCAAACCGTCTGAGCGCTCTTGCGTGTTGCGGGTGACTTCCCGCGCCCAAGGCGCCATTCTGCCGCAAACCGGAGACCGCCATGACCGCCTACCCCCACCTTCTCGCACCGCTCGCCCTTGGCCCCGTCACCCTCAGGAACCGCAGCCTGATGGGCTCGATGCACACCGGGCTGGAAGAAACCGGCGACTGGGGTCGCGTCGCTGCCTTCTACGCCGCCCGCGCGCGCGGCGGTGCTGGGCTTATCGTCACTGGCGGCATGGCGCCCAACCGGGAAGGCGGGGTATTTCCGGGGGCTGCGGGGCTGTTCACGGCGCAAGACATCGCCAACCACCGCCAGGTCACCGATGCGGTCCATGCGACAGGTGGCCATATCGCGATGCAGATCCTGCACGCCGGCCGCTACGCCTATTCCCCCGAATGCGTCGCGCCCTCGGCGATCAAGTCCCCGATTTCACCCTTCCCGCCAAGGGAACTCGACGAAGCGGGCATCGAAAAGCAGATCGCGGACATCGCCACGGCCGCCCAACGCGCGATTCAAGCCGGATATGACGGGGTCGAGGTGATGGGGTCCGAGGGCTATTTCCTGAACCAGTTTCTCGTCACCCATACCAACAAGCGCAGCGACCGCTGGGGCGGCGGCTACGTCAACCGCATGGCATTGCCGGTCGAAGTGGTCCGCCGCACCCGCGCCGCCATGGGGCCGGATGCGATCCTGATCTACCGCCTGTCGCTGATCGACCTCATCCCGGACGGTTCCACCTGGGATGAAGTCCTGCAACTCGCCCGTGCCATCGAGGCAGCCGGCGCCAGCCTGATCAACACCGGCATCGGCTGGCACGAGGCGCGAATCCCCACGATTGCCACTTCGGTCCCGCGCGCCGCCTTTGCCCACCTGACGGCGAAATTGCGCCCCGAAGTCTCCATTCCGGTCATCACCTCGAACCGCATCAACACGCCCGAGGTGGCCGAAGACCTGCTGGCAACGGGCGCTGCCGATATGGTGTCGATGGCCCGGCCCTGGCTGGCCGATGCCGATTTCATCGCCAAAGCGGCGGCTGGCCGGGCGCGCGACATCGCGCCCTGCATCGCCTGCAACCAGGCCTGCCTCGACCACGTGTTCCGGGCGGATGGCGACTTGCCTCGTCAACCCGCGCGCCTGCCATGAGACGGAGCCTGGAAATCCTGCCGGCCACCGCGGCAAAATCCATCGTCGTCGTCGGCGCCGGCCCCTCCGGCATGGCGGCCGCGATCACGGCGGCGCAAAGGGGCCACAAGGTCACGCTCTACGACGCCGCCTCCCGCCCCGGCGGCCAGCTGCACCTCGCCGCCAGCATCCCCGGCAAGGAAGAATTCCGCGGGTTGATCGACTGGTTCGCCTGTCAGCTGGACCACCCCAACATCACCCTGCGGCTGGGCGAAACCGCCACCGAGGAGAAGCTGAAAGCGCAGGACGAGGTCATCCTCGCCACCGGCGTCACCCCGCGCGACCCCGGTATCCCGACCGAAGCGGGCGCAAATGTCCTGAGTTATATCGACGTGCTGCAAGGCGCATCCGTCGGCCCACGCGTCGCCATCATCGGTGCAGGCGGTATCGGCTTCGACGTTGCGGAATACCTGGTGCATCAGGGCGACAGCCCGACCGAGCACCCCGAGTTGTGGCGCCGCGAATGGGGCGTCTCAACCCCATGGCAGGCGCGCGGCGGGCTGACCGACCCGCAGCCGGAAAAACCCGCGCGGCAGGTCTGGCTTTTGCAACGCAAGGCTGAAAAACCGGGGCGCCGTCTGGGCAAGACCACCGGCTGGATCCACCGCGCCACGCTGGCGGCCAAGGGCGTCAAGATGATCGGCGGGGTGAATTACGAGGCCATCACCGCGACAGGCCTGCAGGTCAGCCACGGCCCGGACCGCTTGGGGGCGGAGGAGATCGCGGTCGATGCCGTCATCCTTTGCTCGGGTCAGGAACCGTCGCGCGGGCTGTCCGAGAGGCTCACCTCGGCAGGCATCCCCCACCATCTGATCGGCGGGGCGGACGTGGCGGCCGAGCTGGACGCGAAACGCGCCATCGACCAGGCCGTTCGGCTGGCCGCCCGGCTCTAGGCCAGATCGGGGAGAAGAGGAAAGAGAAAGCCGGGGGCCACCCATCGGCTCGGTGCCGGGCCTTTTCGCGAGGGAAGCGCGAAGAAAGCCGCAATGCATGACAGGCAGCCCCCGACAGGATGCCTTAGCCTTCGACCGGCTTCAGTACACCGTTGTCCCAGGCGGTCTGCAACTCGGTGGCGTCCACCGAGCCGTCCGCATTGGTGTCGATCGCCATGAAGCCGTCTTCCGTCAGATCGGCCCAGACCGTCTGCAGTTCGGCCAGCGACCAGGCCCCGCTTGCGTCCGCGTCCTCGACCATGGGCAGATCGGCGGCGAAGGCCGCGGTTGCCAGGGTCAGCGGGGCAAGCATGAGTGCAAGGCGTTTCATCGGTTGTCTCCTTTGGGTTGCGTCTTCCGGGTGGCGGGTCTGTCGATCCACGCCGCCCTGCCCTTAGCTGGCCTTCCCCCGCCCCAGCGTCCAGAGGGGCCGTCGATCGGCGGAAAAGCCCCGCCGAAAGCCGGTCTTTCCCCTGTCGGAAAGCCGCCGAAGCCTGCCCCTCAGCCTTTTTCCGCCCGCGCCAATGGCCCTTTCGGCACCTTGCCGCACAACCGGGGGGAGTTTCCATGCCATGAACGATCCGCCGTAATTCCCCGGATAGGACGCGCGCCCGCCCCGATCCCGCCTGATTTGGCGGGCAATACCGGTGCATGACCTCGCATCTGCTCGTATGGGGAGACAAATGGACCGACTGACCGAAATGGAAGCGTTTGCCATGGTGGTAGACCAAGGCGGCTTCACGGACGCGGCCAAGAAGATGGGCATTTCGAAATCTGCCGTTTCGAAACATGTCTCCGCGCTGGAAGCCCGTCTGGGTGCGCGGCTTCTGAACCGCACCACGCGCCGCGTCTCTCCGACAGAAATCGGATTGGCTTATTATGACCGCGCCCGCCGCGTACTGAACGACGCGGGCGAGGCCGACGCACTTGTCACCTCGATGCAGTCGGCGCCCTCCGGGTTGCTGCGAATTTCGGTCGCGACCGATTTCGGGGTGAACCTGCTGTCGCCGATCCTGGGAGAGTTCCTTCTGGAATACCCGGACATCACCGTGAACATGGTGCTGAACAATCGTTATGTCGAGCTGATCTCGGAAGGGTTCGACATGGCCATCCGCGTCGGCGATCTGGAAGACAGCTCGCTCCGCGCCCGCAAACTGACCGAAACGACCAAGCGGATGATCGGCAGCCCGGCCTATTTCCAGAAGTTCGGCCGGCCGATGAAGATCGACGATCTGAACGAGCACAAGCTTCTGCACTATTCCAACCAGGCCAACGGCAACGTCTGGAAGGTCACAGCACCTTCGGGCGAAAAGCGGCAGGTCCGCTCGGCCGGCTGGCTGACGGTGAATGACGGGCAATCGCTGCTGAACGCTGCCGTTTCCGGCCTCGGCATCGCCTATCTGCCGTCGTTCCTTTACGCCGAAGCGATGCGCCAAGGCCAGGTGGAAGAGGCCATTCCCGGCCTGCCGACCGAAGTTCTGGGCATTTATGCGGTCTATCCGCCGGGCCGGTTCACCCAGCCCAAGGTGCGCGCCTTCATCGACTTCCTGGCGCGGCGCTTCGTCGACAAGGGACCGGACAGCTGGTGATCGACGACCAGATTGCCTCCGGTTCGCAAGACCGGATGGCTGCCTGACGGTCCCCGCTCCCCCGCCAAGGGGCCGTCTTACTGGGTCGAGGTCACAATGGCCTCGACCCGTCTGTTTCTGGTGCGGCCCTCTTCGGTAAGGTTGGTCGCACGCGGCGCCAAGGGGCCGACTCCTTCGGCGATCACCTGCCCCGGCGCCACGTCATGGCGCGTCAGCAGCACCTGCCGCACCGCCTCGGCCCGCTTCTTCGACAACTGGACATTGGCCGCCAACCCGCCCGAGGCATCGGTATGCCCGACCAGCGCGATCCTCCGCGCGGGATCGGTTGCCAGCCAGTCGGCCAGCGCGAGCAGCGAGGCGTAGTCGCCATCTTCCAGCGCGGCAGAGCCCGAGGCAAAGACCAGATCATCCAGCGCCGCACCGCCCAAAGCCTGCAACTGCCCGGCCAGATCCGCGGGCGGCTGCGGCGGCGGGTCGGCCGACGGGTTTACCGGTGCAACGGGCGCGACAGGCGCAACTGGCCCCGGCAGTTCGGGCAGCCCTTCGGGCGGCGGCAGCGCATCGGTGGCGATCCGCGTCATCTGCACGAAGCCGTAGCTGGGCGACCGGCTGACCAGCAGGGTCACCACCTCGGCACCCTTTTCGGCGGTGAGATAGCGGAAATCGCCCAGATCGACATGCATGGCCGGTTCCGGCATCACATCGATGGCAAAGCGGAAGTCGAACCCACCGCAGGCGCGGGTCTCGCAATCGTAGATCACCTTGTAGCCCTGCGCCTCCAGATCAGCCCGCAGCGGCGCGGTCAGGGCGGCGGTGGACTGCCCGCGGGCCTCCAGCGTCCAGGCGCGCTGGTCCAGCGCGCCCTCCACCCGGCGGCCGGGTAACTGGCCTTCGGCGAATGGCCCCGTCGGCAGCACCAGGCTGGCCATCGGCTCGGCCCGGCTTTCCAGCGCGACCACAGGCGCGGGCATCGTCAGTTCCAGCGCCTCCACCGGAGCAAGGCCGCCGGCCAAGGCCAAAGGCGCGGCCAGCAGGCAAAGGCGGACGCGGGGGCGGGTCACGGGCAAAGCGGTTTCCTGCGGTAGTGATACTGACCAGCCTGAGCCATTCCGGCACGTTGGTAAAGCGCACGGGCCGCGGCATTGCGCGCGGTGACTGCCAGTGACAGCGTATCGCAGCCCTGTTCGGCGGCCCAGTTGGCAGCCGCACGCAGAAGATGCCGACCCGCGCCCTGCCGCCGCTGGCCGGGCCGCACCTCAAGCGCATGCAGCATGGCGTGGCATCCCTGGCAGGCGACGAAACAGACGCCCGCCGGCCGGTCGCCGCTGCGCGCCAGGATCGCCGTCTTCGCGCCGCGGGCGCGTGCCATCACCGCCACGCGACCGGGCCCGATGCCGCCCTCGGCCCAGACCGCAAGGGAAGCTTCCAGTGGCGGCCAATGCGGAAAGGCCACCAGATGCGGCAACTCGCCCGCCAGCGCCGCCACCGGCGCCGCATAAGCCACCACCGGATCGTGGACCCCGAAGCCCAAACGCTCCAAAGCGTCGTCCAGCGTGTCGTCGCCCGGCCGGATCAGGAACAAGGGGTCGGCCATCGCGGCCATCGCCGCCTGCAATTCCTGCGGGGTGAACGCGCCCTCGCAGGACGCAGCCGAGACCCTTTGCCCGCCGCCCGCCCCGTCGCGCAAAGTGAACGGCCCCAGCTGCCAGCGGCGTGCCGGCGGCCAGGTTGCCTCCATCACCTCTGCCAGAACCTGGGGCGAAAGGGGCGGAGACGTCATCCGAACAGCCGTGTCAGCCGCATCATCGCCGCATCCAGCCGCGCCGGATCGGTGCCGCGGATCACCAGGTTGGTGCCATAGGCGCCGTTCAGCGTGAACGGGTAGGAGCCCATCGACAGATCGGGAAACTCCGCCGCCAAGGCGCCGAATTCGCCCGCGATCTCGCCCTCGCCACGCAGCACGCGCAGCGACTGGCTCAGCAGCGGCGCGCCCCCGGTCAATTTCGGCAGGACGCTGGCGACCATCGCCTCGAAGATCTTCGGCACCCCGGCCAAGACATGCACATTGCCAAGCGCAAAGCCGGGCGCAACCGAGATGGGGTTGTCGATCAGGCTGGCGCCATCGGGAATCCGCGCCATGCGCTGACGGGCCGCGTTGAAGGGCAGGCCCTGGCGGTCGTAATGCGCGGCCAACAGCGCCATGGCATCGGCGCGCAATCCGATCTTCGCGCCCATCGCCGCGGCCACTGCGTCTGCCGTGATGTCGTCATGCGTCGGCCCGATGCCTCCGCTGGTGAACAGATGGTCATGCGCCCCGGCCAGCGCCCGCACCGCCGCCACGATGGCCGCGTGATTGTCCGGCACCATCCGCACCTCGCACAAGTCGATGCCCAGCCGGGTCAGTTCTCCGGCCAGGTAGTGCATGTTGCTGTCGCGTGTGCGGCCCGACAGGATCTCGTCGCCGATCACCAGCATCGCCGCCCGCGGATTGCCCATCTGCCGTCTCCTCCAGCCATCGCTTTCGCATATAGCCGCCTGCCCCGGCCTTTCCAACCGCCCCTCTGGCCTTTCCCCGGCCTTCCGCCTATATAGTGCCGCGAAAGGACCACGGCCATGGACCAAACCCGCGCCCGCATCACCCGCGACGGCATCCGCATCTATGAAGACGCGGATTTTGCCGGGATGGCCAAGGCCGGCAGGATCGCCGCCGAAATTCTGGACATGGTCGCACCGCTGGTTCAGCCCGGCACCACAACTGGTGCGCTGGAAGACTTCATCCGGGCCGAGATCGCGCGCCATGGGGTCACCTCGGCCACCATGGGTTACAAGGGCTATCAACACGCCTCGTGCATCTCGGTCAACCATGTGGTCTGCCACGGCATTCCGGGGCCCAAGGTGCTGGCCGACGGCGATATCCTCAACGTGGACGTGACGGTGATCGTCGACGGCTGGTTTGGCGACAACTCGCGCATGTATGTGGCGGGCACCCCTTCGCGCAAGGCCGAACGGTTGATCGAAGTCACGCATGAGGCGCTGATGCGCGGCATCGCCGCCGTCAGGCCCGGCAATACCTTCGGCGACATCGGCCACGCCATCCAGTCCTATGTCGAGGCGCAGCGGATGAGCGTGGTCCGTGACTTCTGCGGCCACGGGCTTGGCCGGGTGTTCCATGCGCCGCCAAACGTGCTGCATTACGGTCGCGCAGGATCCGGCCCGGTGCTGGAGGAAGGCATGTTCTTCACCATCGAGCCGATGGTGAACCTCGGCCGGCCAGAGACCAAGGTGCTGGCCGATGACTGGACTGCCGTCACCCGCGACAAGTCGCTTTCGGCACAATACGAACACTCTGTCGGCGTCACCGCCACGGGCTGCGAGATCTTCACCCTGTCGCCTGACGGCAAGTTCTTCCGCACCTGGGAATAGCCTGTCTGTCAAAGCGCTTTGAAAGCGGTTATCCTGCCCCCGCGACCTCAGGGGGGAATCGGCCATGGTTCAGATCCGCGTTACCGTCTGGGGCGAGAATGTCCACGAACGCAGCAACGCCACCGTGCGTGGCCTCTACCCCTCAGGCATGCACCAATGCATCGCCGATGCGCTGAACGCCGCCCCGGACATCACCGCGACCACCGCCACGCTGGACCAGCCCGACCACGGCCTGCCCCCCGGCAGGCTGGACGCTACCGATGTGCTGATCTGGTGGGGCCACTGCGCACATGCGCAGGTGCGCGACGACATCGTCGATCAGGTCTGCAATGCGGTCTGGTCCGGGATGGGCGCGGTCTTCCTGCACTCGGCCCATTTCTCGAAACCCTTCAAGCGCTTGATGGGAACGCCCTGCAACCTGACCTGGCGCGAGGCGGGCGAGCGGGAGCGCCTCTGGCTGACCTCGCGCAGCCACCCCATTGCCGCCGACTTGCCCGACCATTTCGAGCTGGAGCAAGAAGAAATGTATGGCGAGCCCTTCGGCATCCCCGACCCGATGGAAACCGTCTTCGTCAGCTGGTTCCAGGGCGGCGAGGTTTTCCGCAGCGGCTGCACCTGGAAACGCGGCGCGGGAAGGGTGTTCTACTTCCGCCCCGGCCACGAAACCTACCCCACCTATCACGATGCCAACATCCAGCGCGTGATTGCCAATGCCGTCCGCTGGGCCTGCAATCCCGCACCGCGCATCCCCGACCCTTCCGCCGCGCCCAACGTCCCGGTTGAAACCGCTTTGGAGCCAATCACCGAACGCGGCCCCAAACTCCATACGGCCGGAGAAGGTGGCTTCCGGTGACCATCCGCCTGCTCATCCTCGGCACCGGCAGCATGGCCAGGATCCATGCCGAGGCCTTTGCCGCCATCCCCGGCGTTGCCCTTGCCGCCGCAGTGGACACAAGGCCCGATGCCCTCGCCACCTTCGCCGCGACCCACGGCATTCCACGAACCTTCGGCCAGCTCGAAGACGCCCTTGCCTGGGGCCGGTTCGACGCAGTGGCCAACGTCACGCCCGATTCCGCGCATCACGCCACGACCCTGCCCGTTCTGGCCGCAGGCAAGCATGTGCTGTGCGAAAAGCCGCTGGCCACCAACGCCGCCGACGCCAGCGAGATGGCCAAAGCCGCCGCGCGGGCCGGTGTGGTGAACATGGTCAACCTCAGCTACCGCAACGTCCCCGCCCTGCAGCAGGCCGCCCGTATGGTCGCCGAAGGCGCCATCGGCCCGATCCGGCATTTCGAGGCCAGCTACCTGCAAAGCTGGCTCACCCAGGCCGCCTGGGGCGATTGGAGGACAGAACCGCAATGGCTGTGGCGGCTGTCCACCGCGCATGGATCCAGGGGCGTGCTGGGCGATGTCGGCGTCCACATCCTCGACTTCGCCACCTTCATCGCCGGGCAGGATGCCACCGAGGTCAGCGCCCGGCTGGCCACCTTCGACAAGGCCCCCGATGGCCGCATCGGCCCTTACCGGCTTGACGCCAACGACAGCGCCGCCCTGCACCTGCGCCTGACAGGCGGCGCCCTGGGCGTCGTCCACGCCACCCGCTTCGCCACCGGCCACCTGAACGACCTGCGCCTGCGGATCCATGGCGACGAAGGTGGCCTTGACGTGCGCTTCGAAAACGCGGTCAGCCAGCTTGACGCCTGCCTCGGCGAAGACCGCACCACCGCTACATGGCGAACCGTCGACTGCCCGCCGGTGCCGACAACCTACCAGCGCTTCATCGCCGCCATCCGGGGCGAAGCCGTGCCCGATCCCGGCTTTGCCCGCGGCGCAAGCCTGCAACGGCTGCTCGACAGGGCCGAGCAAAGCCATGGCCGGCAAAGCCGCATCCTGCCCGTCTGACATCTGCAGGACCGCCGCGCAGGTTGGGTGGTTCCGCGGCCCCGTCGGCTGCGGCTTCACCGATCGCCTTTTGCGGAAATCTCAGCTGACGGTTTCCAGGCAATGCCGCCGGAAGGCGCGCTTCAGCATGTCCAGTTCGGCCCGGAGCAAGTCGATCTCGGCGCGCAGGTCGTCCTCCATCGCCACCCCGGTGATGATGGTGAAATGCGCCAGCGTCTCGGAGCCGTGACGAACCAACAGGGTCTGCACGCCCTCGCTCAGCACCTCGGCGGGGATCGGCACCTTCACCGCGAAGTCGCCCTCGCGCCCTGGCACCGGCGTGACCAGAACCCCCGCCAGCGGGCGCTCCAGATGCAGCACCTCCAGCTTCGGCGGCTGGGCGCCCGCGCCGGTCAGCACACCTTCCCAGACGCCGCCCCGGATCCGCGTCCGCGTCAGCTTCATCCCCTCGGGCATCTCAAAGCTCCGCTTGTCAAAGTTCGGCACGGGGCCTGCGGCTGACGGTCACGTCACGCAGGATGATCTGGTTCATCTCGGGGCCCTCGAAGATCAGGTCCAGCCACAGCTTTTCGACCCGCTTTTCGTTGACCTTGGTATAGGCGAGGTCGAATTCCACCATCACCTCTTCTTCATTCAGCGGCAGTTCGCGCACGATCTGTTCGACGTTCGGCCCGTGCTTCACGTTCAGACGGGCAAAGATTTCCAACGGCTTTTCCATCTCGACGATCACGTCCAGCCGGATCAGGTGGCGCAGCTTCAACCCCTGTGCCGCCTCGGGCGGCAGGTCCAGCACCAGGCTCAGGAAGCTGCCGTCAAACTTGAATACGTCCATGCGAAACCCGAACGGCGCCACGTCCGACTCGCGCGAGTTGCGGATCTGGCGCACCGTCAGCTCGGTCCGGCGGCAGTCGTGGAACACGGTGGCACCATCGCAGATCTGCGCCCGTCCGGGGACCGAGGACATGCCGGGGACCGGAATCTGGCCTTTCCACAGATCGGGGCGCCAGGCCCAGTCGGTGCCCATCGGCTTGCGGATCGCGGTGGCGCCGATCACCGGCAGCGCCAGCCGGTATTCGGCCTGGTGGATCACCCGGTCCAGTTCGCGCCGCATCTGGCGGGCGCGGGTGCGCAGGGCGCGCAGGGCCTCCAGCCCGATCCTGGGCGCCTCCTCGGCCGCCGCCGCCCAGCGCGTCAGGGCGCGGCGAAACACCAGCCGGTCAAGCACCCTGTCCAACCGCCCCGCCATCGTTTCCCTTGCGCCCGTTCATTCCCAATTCCACGCCATTGTTGCGTGCGTGGAAACGATTCCCTTATCACCGGAAAAGGATTAACAGCCAACCCATTCCCGTCGGAACGGCCGCAATATTCCGCTCATGACGTAGCGTTCACTCGCTTCAAGGTTGCAACCACCCGCATCAGGATTTCCCGTCCCGCTTCGGGCGGCAGGTCGCCTCCGGCCGGCGGGGTGACCGAGATCATCACCAGCCGCCCCCTGATCCCGACCGCCGCGCGCCAGTAGGTGCCGACGCTGCGGTCTTCCAGCCGGATCAGGAACACCCCGTCCGACACCAGCGTTTCGCGGATCGCGACCGAGCCGGCCTTGCCGTTGCGCGCCAGCGCCGCGCGACCGGCCGGGCTGCGGGCCCAGTCGGTCAGGGCGCGGGCGCCCACCTTCAGCGTCTCGGACGACCCGGCCGCGCCAAGGCTGAGGGTGATCGCGGCCGCGGGCACCGGCTGGATCGACGAGCAGCGTCCGGCGATCACCACCGCACTGTCGCGGCCGTCATGGCTGGCCTGCGGGTCGATGCAGTAGCCGGGCGGCACCGCCGCCGTCAGCGCGCCGCCAAGCACGGGCGTGCTGGCGCTGCGGCCTGCGGGCACTCCGGCGACGACGCAGCCGGACAGCACAAAAAGAACAAGAAGCTTACTGATCCATGTAGACATGGCTTTCCGCCTTGGCCCCCGGATGCGTCACGGCACCATTGCGCGCCCCGCCCACCAGCCGCGCATATTTCCACAACGCGCCCGAGGTATAGTCGGTCTTGCGCGGGCCCTTCCAGTCGGCGCGGCGGCGGGCAAGTTCCGCGTCCGACAACGCAACCGAGATCTCTCCGGCCACAGCGTTCAGCGTGATCATGTCGCCATTGCGCAACAGCGCGATCGGCCCGCCATGCGCCGCTTCGGGCCCGACATGGCCGACACAGAAGCCGCGTGTTGCGCCGGAAAACCGGCCATCGGTGATCAGCGCCACCTTCTTGCCCATGCCCTGCCCCGACAGTGCCGCCGTGGTCGCCAGCATCTCGCGCATTCCCGGCCCACCGGCGGGGCCTTCGTTGCGGATGACGAGGACATCGCCTTCCTTGTAGCTGCGGCTTTTCACGGCCTCGAACGCCTCTTCCTCGCAGTCGAAGACACGGGCGGGGCCGGAAAAGACCTGCTCGGCCTCGGTCATGCCGGCCACCTTCACGATGGCGCCATCGGGGGCCAGGTTGCCCTTCAGCCCGACCACACCGCCGGTCTTCGTCAGCGGCTTTTCGATCGGATAGATCACTCGCCCGTCGGCCTCGCCCTGAATTTCGTCCAGGCTTTCGCCCAGCGTCTTGCCGCTGGCGGTCATGCAGTCAAGATGCAGCAGTCCCGCCTTGGCCAGTTCCTTCATCACCACCGGCACGCCGCCGACCTCGTATAGGTCTTTCGCCACATATTTGCCCCCCGGCCGCAGATCGACGAACCAGGGCGTGTCGCGCATGATCGCGGCCACGTCGAACAGGTCGAAGTCGATCCCCGCTTCATGCGCAATGGCGGGCAGGTGCAGCGCCCCATTGGTGCTGCCGCCGGTGCAGGCCACCACGCGGGCGGCATTTTCCAGCGATTTCAGCGTGACGATATCGCGGGCGCGGATGTTCTTCTCGATCAGGTTCATCACCGCCACGCCCGAGGCCTCGCCATACTGGTCGCGCGATTCGTAAGGCGCGGGCGCACCTGAGGAATTCAACAGCGCCAGCCCGATCGCCTCGGACACGCAGGCCATGGTGTTGGCGGTATACTGCGCGCCACAGGCGCCACTGGACGGGCAGGCGATCTTTTCCATGATCTCCAATTCCGCTTCCGACATCGACCCGGCCTGCACCTTGCCCACCGCCTCGAACATGTCCTGTACGGTGATATCCTGGCCCTTGTAGCGGCCCGGCAGGATCGACCCGCCGTAGATGAAGACCGAAGGCACGTTCAGCCGCACCATCGCCATCATCATCCCCGGCAGCGATTTGTCGCAACCCGCCAGCCCGACGATGGCGTCATAGCAATGGCCGCGCATCGTCAGCTCAACCGTGTCGGTGATGGCATCGCGCGATGCCAGCGACGAGCGCATGCCTTCATGCCCCATCGCAATCCCGTCGGTCACGGTGATGGTGGTGAATTCGCGCGGGGTGCCGCCGGCCTTCTTCACCCCATGCTTGACGATCTGCGCCTGACGGTTCAGCGCGATGTTGCAGGGCGCCGCCTCGTTCCAGCAGGTGGCGACGCCGACCCAGGGCTGGTGGATCTCTTCCTCGGTGATGCCCATTGCGTAGAAGTAGCTGCGGTGCGGCGCGCGGGCCGGGCCTTCGGTCACATGGCGGCTGGGCAGCCGGGACTTGTCGAAACGCTGATTGGTGGTCATCGGCTATCCTCCGCAAGACAGGCTGCGAACCGGGATAGCGGCTAGGGGTCAATGCGGCAAGGGCCGCAGCACTGTCAGCCCGCGCGCTGCGCCAGCGCGAACAGCATCGGCGCCCCGACCCACAGGGTCAGGAACGTGACACCCATCACCAGGCAAAGCCGCCAATGCGGGATACTGCGGCGGCGGTCGGGAACTCGAAACCAGTCTTCCATATCCAACTTCTAACATGCCCCGGCGGGGAATCCTTCCCCCCGGCCCGTCAACAGCGCGTTTCCACATGCGGAGAGGTTCTACCCCAAGGGTTGCAAGTGGCGCCGCGCCCTTCCCCTTGACCCGCCTTTGCGCTAATCCCGGGACCCAAACCGTTCAGGGACTGCCGCAGATGAAATTCACCCTCTCCTGGCTACGCGACCATCTGGAGACCGAGGCCCCCGTCGATGCCATTGCCGAGGCGCTGACCGATCTGGGGCTGGAGGTCGAAGGCGTGGAAAACCCCGCCGAAGCCCTTGGCGCCTTCCGCATCTGCCGGGTGATCGAGGCGGTGCAGCACCCCAACGCCGACCGGCTGCGGCTGTGCCGGGTGGCGACATATCCAGACGGGCCGGGTTCGGCGATGCAAGAGGTGCAGGTGGTCTGCGGCGCGCCCAATGCGCGGACCGGGCTGGTCGGCGTCTTTGCGCCCGTGGGCACCCATGTGCCGGGCACCGGGGTGGATCTGAAGCCGGGCAACATCCGCGGCGTCGATTCCAACGGCATGCTGTGCTCGGAGCGCGAGCTGATGCTGTCGGACGACCATGACGGCATCATCGACCTGCCCGAAGACGCACCCCTGGGCGCGCGCTTCATCGACTACCGGGGCCTGAACGACCCGGTCTTCGACATCAAAGTCACCCCCAACCGCCCCGATGCCCTTGGCATCCACGGCATCGCCCGCGATCTGGCGGCGCGGGGCCTGGGCAAGCTGAAACCGGTCGTCGTTCCGGCGATTTCCGGCGCCTTCCCCTCGCCGATCCGGGTCGAGATCGACCCGAGCCTGAAGGCGAAGGGCTGCCCGCATTTCACCGGCCGGCTGATCCGCGGGGTCACCAACGGCCCCTCGCCCACCTGGCTGCAGGCCCGGCTCAGGGCCATCGGGTTGCGTCCGATTTCGGCACTGGTCGATATCACCAACTTCTTCACCTTCGCCCACAACCGCCCGCTGCACGTCTTCGACGCCGACAAGGTGGCGGGCGGGGTTCTGCGCATCCACCCGGCGAAGGGCGGCGAAGAGTTCCTGGCACTGGATGGCAAGAGCTATACCCTTGCCGCCGGCCAGATGGCGATTTCCGATGCTGATGGCGTGGAATCCCTGGCCGGCATCATGGGCGGCGAACACTCCGGCTGCACCGCGGAGACCACGAATGTCTTCCTCGAATCCGCCTTCTGGGATCCGATTACCATTGCCGCGACTGGACGCGCGCTGAAGATCAACTCTGACGCCCGCTACCGGTTCGAGCGTGGCGTGGACCCGGCCTTCACCCTGCCGGGTCTCGACATGGCAACACAGATGGTGCTGGAGCTTTGCGGCGGCGAAGCCTCGACGCTGGCGCAGGATGGCGCGGCGATCGACACCAGACGCAGCTACCGGCTGAACCCGGCGCGGGTGGTCAGCCTGGTCGGCATGGAGATCGCGGAATCCGAACAGCGCCAGACCCTGACCGCGCTGGGCTTCAAGATGACCGGCAACGATGCCACGCCGCCCAGTTGGCGCCCCGACATTCAGGGCGAGGCCGATCTGATCGAGGAAGTGGCCCGGATCGCCAGCCTGGTCCGGCTGCAGGGCGCGCCGATGCGCCGTGCCGTGCCGGGCGTGCCGAAGCCGATCCTGACCCCGCTGCAGCAACGCGAAAAGGCGGCCCGGCGCACGCTGGCGGCCTTGGGCTACAACGAATGCGTGACCTACAGCTTCATCGACCAGGCCTCGGCCGTGCAGTTCGGTGGCGGGGCGGATGCAGTCAGGGTCGACAACCCGATTTCCTCGGAGATGAGCCATTTGCGCCCCGACCTCTTGCCCGGCCTGCTGGCCGCCGCTGCCCGCAACCAGGCGCGCGGCTTCATGGATCTGGCGCTGTTCGAGGTCGGCCCCGCCTTTCGGGGCGGCGAGCCGGGCGAACAGCACCTGCAGGCCAGCGGTCTGCTGGTTGGCGCTGCGGCAGCGCGCGATCCGCATGGCTCGCGCCGGATGAATGACGTCTTCGACGCCAAGGCCGATGCCGAAGCGGTGCTGGCCGCGCTTGGCGCGCCCGCCAAGGCCCAGATCACCCGCAAGGCAGCCGCCTGGTGGCATCCGGGCCGGTCGGGCGTGATCGGGCTGGGGCCGAACGTGATGGCCAGCTTCGGCGAGGTGCATCCCCGCGTGCTGGCCGCGATGGATGTGAAGGGGCCGGCCGTGGCCTTCACCGTATTGGTGGCGAACGTGCCGCAACCCAAGGTGAAGACGCCCACCCGGGCGGCGCTGGCGATCAGCGATCTGCAGGCGGTGGACCGCGATTTCGCCTTCGTGGTGGACCAGGGCGTCGAGGCGCTGACGGCTGTCAACGCCGCGCTTGGCGCCGACAAGGCGCTGATCGAAAGCGTGCGCATCTTCGACCAGTTCACCGGCGAAAAGGCCGAGGCACAGATGGGCACGGGCAAGAAATCCATCGCCCTGACGGTGCGGCTGCAACCGACCGGCAAGACGCTGACCGAGGCCGAGATCGACGCGGTTTCGGCCAAGGTGGTGGAAAAGGTGGCCAAGGCCACCGGCGGCGCATTGCGCGGCTGACCAAGGCATTGTGATTGGCACCCCGTGGCGGCGGCGTCTACGCTTGCCGCCACATGCCCATGATCCGGAGGCTACCATGGTCCAATTGTCCCGCCGCAACCTTCTGACGCTGGCCGCCGCATTTGCCGTGGCCCCTCCGGCGCTGGCCGATACGCTGCCGAAGATCCATGTTGCCAAGGATGCGGGCTGCGGCTGCTGCAACGCCTGGATCGGCCATGTCCGCGATGCCGGCTTTCCGGTCAGCTTCGAGGAAATGGAGCGAGGCACGCTGGAAAGCCTGAAGCAATCCCTTGGCCTGACACCCGAACAGTTCTCGTGCCATACCGCGCTGGTCGACGACTATGTGATCGAAGGCCATGTTCCCGCCGCCGACATCCGCCGCCTTCTGGACACCCGCCCCGATGTCATCGGCCTGACCGTGCCCGGCATGCCCTACGGCTCCCCCGGCATGGGCCCCGAGACCGAGCGCGAGGCCTATGACGTGCTGGCGGTCGCACGTGACGGCAGCGCCTCGGTCTTCACCAGCTACCCCGCCGCCTGACCCCGTCTCAGGCCGCTGTCAGCACCTTGGCTTCATAGCGCCGCAGCGTCGGCCGGGCCGAGGCATAGGCCGGACCGGTCGCCAGATCGGGGAACAGGCGGAACAACTCGTCCCGCGCAGCACCGTCCAGGCCCGCCAGCGTGCGATCGCCGGGCTGGAAGCTCTCGCTCCAGGTGCCGTCCGACAGCACCACCTCGTGGCGGTCGAACAGCAGGTGGATGTAGGTCACTTCGTTCTCTGCCGCCAGCGCCACGCCCGGCAGATGGGTCAGATGCTCGGCCCGCACCAGAACCTCGTCCGATCCGAACAGCAGTTCTGCCCGCGGCCCGGCCACCAGCATCCGGTGCTGGCGGGAAACCCGCATGTCGCGGACGGGCAACCCCGGCCCAAGGGCGCCCGCCGAGATCAGCACCGGCTGCAACCGCACATCCGCCGCCAACACGTCGCGCAGCAGACCCTTGCGGCCCACCCAACGCAAGACCTGCACGCCATGGTCGCGCGTCAACACCCGGTCGCCGGGCCGCAGGTCTTCGACCGCCACCTCGCCCAACTCGCAGGCGATCATCGTGCCGGGGGTGAAGCACGGCACCACCGTCTCGATGTTGGAAAACACCATCGTGCCGGTCGGCATGCCCAGCCCGTTGTAGAAAGTGACCGTGCCGTTTTCCGGGTTCAGCGGGTCATAGGCGATGGACAACGGGCCAAGGCCGGTCAGGTCCAGCACATCCATCTCGGATCCGTCTTCCGAGCCGTCGATGACCAACCCGGCCGCGCCGGTGAACACGTCCGACCCTGATCCCCCGGTCAGCGTGGCCGCGCCAGAGCCCTGGAAGACATCGTCGCCGTCGCCACCGAACAGCGTATCACCCGCGCCCGCGACCAGCGTGTCGTTGCCCGCCCCGCCATAGATCAGGTCGGCGCCGCTGCCGCCGTCGATGCTGTCGTCGCCCGCCTCGGCGTAGATCGAGTCGTTGCCGGTGCCGCCGAAGATCGTGTCATTGCCGGCCCCGCCATAAAGCAGATCGTTGCCCGACCCACCGTCAAGGCTGTCATTGCCATCGCCGCCATAGAGCAGGTCGTTGCCGGCCCCGCCCGAAAGGCTGTCCTGCCCGGATCCGCCATGGCCGGTGTCGTTGCCGTCGCCGCCGAACAGGCTGTCATTGCCCGTTCCACCATCCATGAGGTCATTGCCGGTGCCGCCATCCAGGCTGTCGTCGCCGCTGCCGCCGTCGACGGTATCGTCGCCGGCCCCGCCATAGACGCTGTCATTGTCGGCCCCGCCATACAGGACGTCGTTGCCGCCGCGCCCTTCCATCGAATCGTTGCCGGTGCCGCCGTAGAAGACGTTGGTGAAGACGTCGCCCGTCAGGCCGACCTGATCGAAGCCGATCAGCGTGTCGTCGAAGCCGGATCCGATGATCCCGTCGACACCCTGCAGCACGTCGCCCTGGGCGTGTCCGCCAGTCGCCGTCCAGGTCGTCAGGTTCACGTTCACGGCGGCGTTCGAGGTGCTGTAGTCCAGCACGTCCAGGCCTTCGCCGCCGTTTAGCGTATCGGCCCCGGCACCACCCGCCAGCGTGTCGTCGCCCTGTCCGCCATAAAGCGCGTCGTTGCCGCCGCCGCCGGACAGGTAGTTCGCCGCTGCATCCCCGGTCAGCGTATCGGCAAGGGCCGAACCGGTCAGGTTCTCGATCCCCGACAGCGTATCGCCGGCTGCGTCCCCACCCGATGCGCTGCCGGTGTCCAGATTGACACTCACGCCTGCGCCCGAGTCCGAATAATCCGCCGTGTCGATGCCGGCGCCGCCGACCAGGCTGTCGCCGCTGGACCCGCCCGCCAGCGTGTCGTCGCCATCGCCGCCGACCAGCGTGTCGGTGCCCGCTTCGCCGTAAAGCGCGTCATTGCCGGCGCCGCCATCCAGACTGTTGGAGCCGCTGTTGCCGGTCAACGTGTCGTCGTAGCCCGACCCGACCAGCCGCTCGATGCTGGTCAGGACGTCGCCCTGCGCGTCGCCGCCCGATCCGCTGCCCGTCGTCAGGTTCACGTTCACCCCGGCGCCGGAACCTGCGTAATCTGCCGTATCGGTGCCGCTGCCGCCGTCCAGAGTATCGGCCCCGGCCCCACCAATCAGCGTATCGCTGCCGCCACCGCCGTAAAGCGCGTCGTTCCCCGCGCCACCATCCAGCACGTTGGAGCCGGAACTGCCTGTGATCACGTCATTGAAGGACGATCCGGCGGCGTTTTCGATCGACACCAGCGTGTCGCCTTGCGCATCGCCGCCCGATCCCGTGCCGGAAGACAGATTGACCGTGACCCCCGCACCGGAAAGCGAATAATCCGCAGTATCGGTGCCGCTGCCACCGTCCAGCCGATCGGCCCCCGCCCCGCCTTCCAGCGTGTCGTTGTTGTTGCCGCCATAGAGGGAATCGTTGCCGGTGCCGCCCGACAGCACATCGTCGCCACTGCCGCCGTATAGCGTATCGTTGCCGGCCAGACCCGAGATCAGGTCCGCGCCGGAGGTGCCGTTCAGCGTGTCGTTGCCGGACGACCCGGTGATCGTCGCCACTGTCTCTTGCCTGCCTCTTGCGCGGCAGGGTTCAAGCCCCGCCTGTTCTGCTTTCGGGAAATGCGACCGAATTGTGGCAAAATTTAGTCTATTGGCGCGAACCTCCCGGAATCGCGCCGTTTTTGCGCCGGGTGCTGACGTAGCGTCGCGGGCTGATCGGCGCGCTTCCGCTTTATCCCGGCCAGGATTAGCCTTGGTCCATGGAGTTCGATTACGTCATCGCCGGAGGAGGCACTGCCGGTTGCGTCCTGGCCGCGCGGCTAAGCGAGGACCCGAAAGCTACCGTCTGCCTGATCGAGGCGGGGGGCGAGGGCCGCGGCCTGCTGATCCGCGCGCCCGCACTGGTGGCGGCAATGGTGCCGGGGCGGCCTCCGCTGAACAACTGGGCGCTGCACACGGTGCCGCAGCCCGGACTTGGCGGCAGGCGCGGGTTTCAGCCGCGCGGACGGGCCTTGGGCGGATCGTCGGCCATCAACGCGATGCTTTATGTGCGCGGCCACCCGTCGGACTACGACGACTGGGCCGATGCAGGGGCGGACGGCTGGGATTGGCAATCCGTCCTGCCGTGGTTCCTGAAAGCCGAAGGGAACATGCGCGGGGAGTCCGACCTGCACGGCACCGACGGCCCGCTGCAAGTCGCCGACCAGCGCTTTCCCCGTGCGATCTCGCGCGCTTTCGTTCATGCGGCGGGGGCCTGCCAAATTCCGCAGAACGACGATTTCAACGGTCCCGGACAGGAGGGAGCGGGGCTGTATCAGGTCACCCAGTTCCACGCGGGCCCACGCAAGGGCGAACGCTGCTCGGCTGCCGCGGCCTATCTGCACCCGGCGATGGCGCGACCGAACCTGACGGTGATGACCGGCACCCGCGCCTTGCGCTTGGCACTGGACGAGGGCCGCGCCACTGGCCTGATGGTGCGCCGAAGGGGCCGCGAGATCACCTTGCGCGCGCGCCGCGAGGTGATCGTCGGCCTTGGCACCTTCGGATCTCCGCAACTCCTGCTGCTGTCCGGCATCGGGCCTGAGGAGGAGTTGCGCGCCCATGGCATCGCGCCCGTCCATGTGCTGCCGGGCGTGGGGGCGAACCTGCAGGACCATCTGGACTACACGATCAGCCACACCTCGCCCCGGCGCGACGTGGTGGGGCTGAACCCGCGCGGGCTGATGCGGCTTCTGAAAGCGGGCCTGCGCTGGCGAAAATCGGGCGAGGGGCTTTTCGCCTCGCCCATGGCCGAGGCGGGGGCCTTCCTGCGCTCGGACCCGGGCCTGACGCGGCCCGACCTGCAAGTGCATTTCGTCATCGGCATCGTGGACCAGCACCTGCGCAAGCCGCATCTGGCCGATGGCTGGTCGGCCCATGTCTGCGCCCTTCGGCCCCGCAGCCGTGGCAGCGTGGGCCTGACTTCGGCCGACCCCATGGCCCCGCCGCGCATCGACCCCGGCTTCCTGTCGGACCCGCGCGACCTTGAAACGCTGATGAAAGGCGCGCGGCTTCTGGAAGGCATCCTGTCGGCCGACCCGCTGACACCGTGGCGCGGCCGCAGGCTTTACCCGCATGACGGCAGCGATGCCGCGCTGGAGGCCGACATCCGCGCCCGCGCCGACACCATTTATCACCCCGTCGGCACCTGCCGGATGGGGCGCGACGACCTGGCCGTGACCTCGCCCGACCTGAAGGTGCGCGGGCTGCAGGGCCTGCGCGTGGTCGATGCCAGCGTGATCCCGCTTCTGGGTGGCGGCAACACCAACGCCCCCACCATCATGATCGCCGAACGGATGGCCGACCTGATCCGCCGGGGCGGATAGCCGCTACTTGCGCGGCTTGCCCCGCCATGTCCCCAGCCAGCCGGTGAACCGCCCCCAGACACCCTTGACCTCGGCCGTTGCCGCGTCGGCCCGGGCGTCCACCTGGTCCCAGGCATCGCCCGCCCGGTCCAGCGCCGGGTCCACCATCCGCTCGCGGAACTGCAGCCACATCCGCCGGATCGTCAGCACCACAAAGGCCATGAAGCCCAGGATGATGATATTGACCCAGGGAATCAGCCGCACGTCCGGCCCCTCGACCGGGGTGACCTTCACCGCGTTCGGAAAGATCGAGATCGCCGCGATCCGCCAGCCGTAGTGGGTGATCGCCACCCACTCCGGCGCCTCTTTCGCCGATACCGCATTGGTCGCCTCGGCCTGCAGGGTGCTGCTGTCCCACTTGAAATAGGGCGGCCAGACCCAGCCGGTATCTTCATTGCGGTAGACCATCACCGTCTCGCCATCGGGATAGACCGCTTCGATGAATCGGATGTCGCGGGTGACCGAGTTTTCGGCCCCGGTGCCGGTGTCCTCGATCGAATAGAACATCCAGTTCGACCCGATCGGCGTCAGCTTGTTGTAGGTGTTGATGATCCGCACCACGTCGCGCTGCGGCAGGGTGTAATGCAGGAACAGGCCCACGATCAGCACCAGCAGGATGCGCAGGGTCCATTTGATCTTCGTCCACATCGCGGCGCCCCTACCAGTTCACGAAAGAGATGATGACGACGAACACCGCCATCGGAATGATATAGATAAGCCACATGAGCTTTCTTTTCAGCCCCTTCTCATAGGCTTTCATGCCGTCCTCGATCCAGAGGTCGCGGTCGCCCTCCAACTCCTCGGATACCCAGCGCTTTTCCAGCTTTTCCCGGCGGACCGAGCGGGAATAGATGCCGACGATGAAATAGACCACCGTCAGCCCGATCAGCCCGAAGAACCCCAGCCGCAACCACCCCAGGATCATCTGCGCCCCTCCGTCTTGCCCCATGGCCCCGCGGCGCCGCCGCCCCAGGGGCCCACGATATCGCGCAGGTCGCGCGTCGGTTTCGGCCCGCGTGCCATTTCCGGCCGCGCCAGTTCGTCCATCCGCGGCTCGGGGCCGAACAATGCCTCACGCGCGCCCTCGCGGTCCACCTGATATTCGCGGGCGAGGAAATCCGCGACATAGGTCTTCTTCGCCTCGGACCATGTCGCGTAATCCTCGTAGAAGCGTTCCTTGTGGGTGATGAACATCTGCCGCACATCCATCGGCGCCAGCTCCGACAAGAGCATGTTGACCAGATCGCGGTCCTTGCCCGCCCGCGCCCGCAAAGTGTAGAAATAGGCCGGATGCTCTGAGGAAATCTTCGGCCAGGGCCCCGCCCCTTCCACCCAGGCCAGCATCGCCGACAGCCCCAGGAATTCGTCGGGCAGCGCCGAGCCCAGCCGATAGGCGACCTTGCGCAACTCCGTCCGGCGGCCATCGCCGACGTCGATGCCGAGGGTATCCGCCGCATCCAGCAGGATGAAATCCATCTTCTGGCGCAGGATGGCGCCGGCATCGGTGCCGCGCGCCTGCACGATGGGCTCCACCAGCTGGTTGCGGTCCAGCCAGTCGGCAACGTGGTTGCGGTGGGTGAAATCCATCACCTGCGCCACCGGCACCTTGCCCAGGCTGCCAATGCCGAGCCGCGCGATGGCGGCGGGGTATGTCACGTCGCGGAACACATAGATGCCACCGAAAAAGCTGGTCCAGAAATTGCCGGTCTCGAAGGTCATCGTCGGCAGGGTGATCGGCACCCGCGTCACGTCGCCGGTCTTCTTGGCCAGCCCGATCATCTCGACGATCAGCGCCTCGTCCCGCCAGCCATCCGGCTCCCGCCGGAACCGCTCGATCAGCGCGGCGAGCTTGGCCGCGTCGGCCACATGGCCACCGATCGTATCGGCCTCGACTGTCACCTGCCGCATGTCGAACAGCTTTGCCGGGCTGTCCACCGCATAGACAGAGCCCTGCAATTCCCCCGCCACCGCATCCCGCGCGGTCAATGCAAACAACTGCGCCTCGTTCTTGTCGATGAACTCGGTCAGGATGCCCCGCGAGGTGGAGAATTTGATGTTCAGGAGCGGCGCATCCTTCTGCGCCGTGGTCAGCAAGATGAACTGCCGGTTCGCCCCGTTGGGGTTGAGGTAAAGCGGGTCGCCCAACTCATCGCCAATCTCGGGAGAATACCCCGAGAGGTCGATGTGGAAATCCTTCAGCTTGGTGGTCTTGCCGGCAAGATGCTTCAACGCCCGGTTATAGCGGTCGACGAGTTGCGGCGAGGACACCTCGACGAGGTTGCCGAACATCAGGCCTTTGGCGATGAGGCGTTTCATCAGATTGCCTTAAACCAGTTAGGATCAATGCGGGTGCTTTCGATCAGCTCAGTTGCAACTCCAAGCCTGTTCTCTTTCAGAAGGTCACATAGGCGATCCCCATCAATCAGGTCGATTGCCATGGCCCCATCGCGCGTAGCCTCGTCAGAGGCCTGCGTCGTAGGGGCCGGTCGTAATGAAGATTCCCTTGTCTGCGCGACCTTGCATGGCGCCACGGAAATCTCGGATCTCCTTGGGGCCGACACTGCCTTTCCAGCGCTTGCACTGAAAGTAGACTTGGAATGACACCAAGTTCATTCGCAGGACGCCAACGCCATCTATCCCGCCATCGCCGGTCTTTCCTCGCACCTCAACCTTGGTGAACCCGGATTCGCGCAAGAGTCGTTGAGAAAGGCGTTCAAATGCGCTCGGGTCCATTTCACCCAGAACCGCCAGAAGTTGTGCTTTCCAGTTGATTTGGTTCGCACTGCCAGCATCTGCCTTCGAGGCTTCGACCGGGTCCGGCAAGTCCTTTGACTGACTAGCGGATTCACCTTTTGATTGCTGCCTCTTGAGCTTGGCCCGCCACGTTCTTCACGACTAACTTGTTCATGGATTGCTTCGGTCTCAGAACGGCTGGTGATCCGATGGCCAGTAGGCGTAAGCGACCAAACGCCGCGCGATGAATTCTCGACGGCCCCTCCACGCTTCAGATACGTCCGCGCCCACGCCAAATAGTAGTTCACACGCGGTCGTCCGCTTTCGTTCGCCATAACCAGCGCTTGTTCTTCATCTGGGATGTTCTCTAGCTCGATCACCTTTTCGTCCAACTCGTCAATCGATGCTGACCCGCCCATTTCTTTCAATGCTTCGACAGTCACCAGCATCATCCCGGCAAGGTCCGGAAGGCCCTCTTTTTCAACTTTGAACCTGCGCATCACCCCTTCCCCTCCAGATACCGCCGCTTCGCCTCCTCCATCCGCTGCATATCCCGCACGGCGCCTTCAATCGCCACCTCATCCGACTTGTCGGCATAGCGGAATTCGGAATCGGCGTAGCGGTTCACTTCCTGAATCACCATCTCCACCGTGATCGGCTGCGTCAGGGCTTTGATCATCGCCAGCTTGTTATCATAGGGTTTGAACAGGAACAGATCGGGGTTCTCCATCCACTCGTCGGGCAATTCAAAGTCCATCGCCCGCACCTTCACCGCATCGGTGATGTTCTTCACCGCGCGGCCGGTGAAGCGGTCATCCGCCTGCTGAATGGCCTTCAGATAGGCGCCCAGCTTGGCGATGGTGTCCAAGGGGCCAATCTCCTTCGCCACCCGGTCCCAGACCTTGACCAGCCCCTCCTCATGCGGGCGCGAGTATCCCTCATACCCTGCCGCCACCGCCTTCTTGATCTCCTGAGACGCAAACAACTCATGCGCCCCCACCGGGATCGCATGGTTCTTGCCCAACAGCAGCGCCAGAATGTCGATGTAATCCTCGCGGCTTTGCGGCCCGTCGACCAGAAACCGCGCCCCCGCCCGCTGGCGCAGGGCGTCATCGACATTCTCGGGGTAGTTCGAGAACATGCCAAACGTGCAGTTGCCCCGCACCACGGTGCCCGCCCCGGCAAAGGCCTGCATGAAGACCGCCGTCACCTCTTGCTGGCCCGCCGATGACTGCCGGTCGCCGCGCTTGCCTGCAACCTGATCAATGTCGTCGATGGTGCCAAAGCCGATCACCGAAGGGTCCACCACCGCGTCGATGAAGGCCTTGGCGTTCTGCCCCGACTTGCCCTGATAGCTGTCGATCTGGTCGATGGAAAAGTTCTGGTAGCGGAACGGATAGCCCGCAATCTTGCAATAGCCGTCCAGCAGCCCCGCCATCATCTGGATCAGCGTGGTCTTGCCGGTGCCGGGCTTGCCATCGCCCATGAAGGTAAAGATGAAGCCGCCCAGTTCGGCAAACGGATTCAACCGCCGCTCGAAGTCATAGGCCATCAGCATCTTGGCCAGCTTCATCGACTGATATTTGGCGATGTGGTTGCCCACCACCTCATGCGGCTGCTTGAAGGCCATGGTCAGTGTGCCGCCCTTGGCCGCCTTTGCGGGCTTGAAGCCGGCAATGGTCAGCCCGTCCGCCTCGACCTTCCACGAGCCGGAGGTGAAGACCGACACCCGCGCGCCGTTTTCGGACCGGATCTGCACCTTCTTCATCAAGGCCTCGGCAAAGGCCGACACCACCGATACCAGCCGCGCATCATCGCTGGCCAGCACGGCAATGTCCTGATCCAGCTCCCACAACGCGCCCTGCAGGGCCATCGGCGCGTTGTCGGTCAACACCTCCTCGACTTCGCCGATCTCCACCGCCTGCGGCCCGACATGCGGGGCGATCAGATAGGCGGTGGCATTGGCGAAGGTGAACAGAACCACCAGCGCCTCGGCCTGCAACAACTCGCCGAACTCCGAGCGTTTGGCCTCCGGCACCCGGCCCTCCAGGTTGGCCCGCTTCAACTCGGCCAGCCCGGATTGCGCGGCAAAGGTCTCGCCCATTGCCAGCGCAATCGCCAACGCCCGGCGCAGTGCGTTCAGGCAGGCCGCCTGTTCCGGCGACAAAAGCCCGTCGCCCAGGCCCTCCACCCGCTCGGCCAACCGCACACCGCCGGGCCGCGCCGTGGACCGCGCTGCCATGCCGGGCACGGTCGAGCGGAACCGCGGCCGCACCCCCACACCCGGAGATCGCTCTGCCACTGCCGTCTCGACCTGGGGCTTGGCCAGCCGCGGCGCATGGTCGAAACCGGATAGCATCCCCAGCGCCGCCTCATACTGCGCCCGGATCGCTTCTTCCTTCAGTTCCATCGTGTCGCGCGTGCTCATCGGCAAGCCCCTTCATCTTGGCCAAAATACTCCGGGAGTCCGGGGCAGCGCCCCGGCCCTTGCCGCCGGATCAAACGCCGGGAATAAGCCGCCCCCCGGCACCCACCACGAATTTCCGTATCCCGCGCAGGCCGGCGGGATCCTGCTCGACCAGAACCTGATAGGGCCGCTCCGGCAGGATGATCATCCGCTCCAGCGTGGTCGTGCCGCTATCCGCGCCGGTCAGCGGGTCCAGCTTGTAGACCTGCCTTGCCCGCGACGAAAACCAGCCGTCCTTCACTTCTTCCTCACGGTCGCTGACCAGATCCTCGACCGTCCAGACCAGTGCCCAGTCCTGGCCCTCGGGCGCCTTGGCATCTTCCAGCACCTTCGAGATCGGCCCGGATTGCAGGGTGAAGCTGGCCGAATACATCGGCCCCAGCGTGATCCGCCGCAGCCGTTTGGGGTGCAGCCCTTCGAAATCGGCATCGAAGCCGGTGGCTATGGTCAGGAGTTTCAGCCCGCCAACCGACTGCGCCAGAACCTTCTGCTGCAACTGCGGCCAGCGGTAATCATCGTTCGGCAAGGGCTTGCGACCCGAATCCTCGACATCCATCAGATAGACCACCGGCAGGTTGATCTGGCTGTCCCAGACCGCCCAATGCACCAGATACTTGCGCCGCTCTGCCTCCTGGCCCAGCCATTGCGCGTCGGGGTCGTTGCGGGCCCAGAACACGCCACCCACCTTCAACGCCTCGAAGTAAAGCCGCTGCGACATGGCGAATTGCAGCCCCGCGGGGATCTTCAGATCGCCGACGATGGTGCGGATCATGCGATCCTTCAGCTCTGCCGCGCTGGCCATGCCGTCCAGATGCTTGTCGGCCTGCGCCGCATCCAGCGCCATCACCATCAGTTCCTGCGTAACCGGAAAGCCGGATTCGTGCCGGTCGATGGTCAGCCTCGACGCCGCCTCGGCCTTGCCCGTCATCAGGTACTTGTGGTTCAGCGCCCGGAAGGTCGCCACCACGCCGGCCAGATACTGCCCCATCAACCGCGCCTCGGTGCGCGTCAGGCGGCCCTCGCCCTCCATCTCGGCGGCGACCCTGCCCAGGTAGCCGCCGATTGCTTCGAACTTGGCAAAGTAGCGCCTTGCGACCTCGGGGTCATAAAGCTCGGCATGGTCCGAGACCAGCGCGTCCTTGACTTCATTGGCCAAGGGCTATCCCCCTCAGCCGCCGTAGGCGTTCTTGTCGTGTTTCTCGACAATCTGGGCAAAACGGCGGGCAAAGCGCTCATCCGCCTTGGCCTTGTCTTCCAGGATCTTGCGGGCAAAGACCATGTGGCCTTCATGCGCCTCCAGCATGTCGGCCATCTTCGCATTGGTCGCAGCCCCGATCCCGGCCATCGCCGCCTGCGCCTCCTGGTCGGTCTTCACACCGATCTCGTTGATCCGATGCGCCACATCCTGCTGCTGCGCGGTCTTGAGGCTGGAGGTCAGCGCGTCATACAGCACCACCCGCTGCTTGGTGTCGGTCTGCAGCTTGTTGATCAGCACCAGCTGCGTCGCCGCCTGGTTGGTCAGGCTGTCGACCCAGGTCTTGCCCTTTTCGATGTAGCGCTCCAGCGTCTGGCTGCGCGCCAGCTTGACCTGTTCGTCCTGCACCAGCGCGTTGTGCTTGCCGTTCAGGGTGGCCAGTTCCGTCTCAAGCTTGGTGCGCGCGGCGGCATCGGTTTCCACCGCGATCCGGTTTTCCAGCTCGATCAGGCGCGGGTCCATCCCGGCGATATCGGCCCGAACCGCCTCGAGCGCTTCGACGGTTTCCTCGCGGTCGGTCAGGGTGCCGGCGAGGTTGGTCTCGACCTTCGATTTCTGGCCGTTCAGCAGGTCGAGCTGGCCCTGCAACAGCCTGACGATGATGTCGGACTTGGCGATCAGGTCCTGCAGCTTGTCGTCGATGGTGGCGTCGCGCATCCGCTCTTGCCGCATCGAATCCGCCTTGGCCGAGGAAAAGACGCCGACGAAGCTTTCCCAACCGGTCTTCGACCGCATTTCGTCGAATTCGCTGGAAAAGGCCGCCGTGACGTCATCGAGGCCCATGATCAGCTCGGCGATATTGGCGTTCATCACCTCGGTGTGCTTGTGCACATCCTCCAGCGTCGCGTTCTCGACGTCGATCGCCACGCCCTCGTCCACCTTCACCCGTGCGGCTTCGATCGTGGCGGTAATTGCCGAGATCTTCTCTTGCGCCGCGCGCACCTGCTTTTCACTTTCGATGATCTGCGCTTCGAAATCCGCCATCGCACCCTCCTTGCCGGGTCAACCTCAATTTCACTTATGAATGTAACGACGAATTACATCCCCCTGACAGGGGAATTCTGATTGCCGGCACGCAAACGCGCAAGGCAAGATATCCCCATGTCCGACGCCGCCATTCTTGCCGCAGTCGGAGCCCGCCGCCAAGACCTGATCGGTCCGGCGCAAGACCTGATCCGCATTCCCACGCTGAACCCGCCGGGGGAGAAGTATCGCGAGATCTGCGACTACCTCGGCGCGCGGCGCATCGCCCAGGGGTTCGAGGTCGACCATATCCGCGCCATTGGTGCACCGAGCGACAGCGACCGTTACCCGCGCTTGAACATGGTGGCGCGGCTCCAGGGCGGGCCAGGCCCATTGGTGATTCAGCGATCCGCCAGATGGGCGCGGTGCTGGACGAGATCGAGGACCGGCTGCTGCCCCTTCTTGCCGCGCGCACCACGGAGATGCCGGTCGTGCCCGAAGGCGCCAGGGCCGCGACGCTGAACATCAACTCGATCCATGGCGGGCAGGTGGAGCCATTGCCGGGCGACACTTCGCTGCCGGCGCCCTGCGTCGCGGACAACTGCCGGATCGTGCTTGACCGGCGATTTCTGGTCGAGGAAGCGCTGCCCGAGGTGAAGGCCGAGGTGACGCGGCTGCTGGACGGGCTGACGGAAAGCCGCCCGGATTTCCGCTATTCGCTGCGCGACCTGTTCGAGGTCCAGCCCAGCATGACCGCCCGCGGCGGCCGGGTTCGGCGCTTCGCCCGGCACATATGACCAGAAGCACATCGACCGGATCGGGCGGTTGCAGAACTGCATCGCCTATGGGCCGGGCCTGCTGCACCTGGCGCATCAGCCGGTCGAATGGGTCGGGATCCAGGACATGGTCGACAGTGCCAAGGTCATGGTCCTTTTTCTGGCCGACCTCCTGGCCCGACCGGGGTAAGGCAATTGCGCGGCTGCGCCGCATTCCTCTTGTCTCGGCTCTGGCGCGGTGCGCCAACCGCCTCGGGCCTTGCCTCCGGCGGGAGTGTTCTTGCCGAGATGAAGCTTGATTGCCTTCATCCTGGCAACAGTATTCCGGGGGTTCCGGGAGCTGGCTCCCGCCCGATGGCCTAGACAGGGATATTGTCGATCAGCCGCACGCCGCCGAGCCATGCGGCGGCCAGCATCCGGCGCGGGCGGGACGAATCGTCCGACGGCAAGAGCGATTCGGCATCGCGCAATTCGATGTATTCCACCCGCTCGAATCCCGCCGCGCGCATCGCCTCGGCCGCCTCGCGGATCGCCATGCGGTCGGACTGGCCGGCGCGGATGTCCCTGGCCGCGGCCGAGATCGCCGCGAAGAACACCGGCGCCCGTCCACGCGCCTCGGCAGACAGCCGGACATTGCGCGACGACATCGCCAGCCCGTCCGGCTCGCGGATCGTTTCGCAGCCGACAATGGTCACGGCCAGGTTCAGGTCGCGCACCAGTTTCTGCACCACCTGCAATTGCTGCCAGTCCTTCTGGCCGAAATAGCCGCGGTCGGCCAGTGTCATCCCGAACAGCTTGGATACCACCGTCGCCACGCCGTCGAAATGGCCGGGGCGCATCTTGCCCTCCAGAGGCTCCGACACGCCGCTTACGCTGACATTGGTGGAAAAGCCCTCGGGGTAGACCTCTTCGGGCTCTGGCGCGAAGATCGCATCCACCGGCACGCTGGCCAGAAGGGTCGCGTCCGCCGCTTCGGAACGCGGGTATCTCTTCAGGTCCTCGGGGTTGTTGAATTGCCTCGGGTTCACGAAGATCGTGGTGATCACGCGGTCGCATTCCCCGCGCGCCCGCCGCGCCAGACTGAGGTGGCCGTCATGCAACGCCCCCATGGTGGGGACCACGCCAATCATCTCGCCCGCCGCTTTCCAGCCCCGGACAAGCGTGCGCAGATCGGCAACGGTGCGAAGGATCGGCGTCATTTCCTTGCGGGCGCCGCGTCGGGGAAGGCATGTTCCGGCGCCGGGAAGGCGCGGGCGCGCACGTCGGCGGCATAGGTGGCAATCGCCTCATCCGCCGTGCGGCCCAGCTCGGCATAGCGTTTCACGAACTTCGGCCGGAACTCGGTGAACAGGCCCAGCATGTCATCCACCACCAGCACCTGCCCGTCACAATGCACCCCGGCACCAATGCCGATGGTCGGGATCGCCAGCTTTTCGGTGATCCGACCGGCCAACCCTTCGGGCACCTTTTCCAGCACCACCGAAAAGGCCCCGGCCGCCTCGACCGCCCCGGCGTCGGCCATCACCTTCGCGGCCTCCTCATCGCGGCCCACCACCTTGTAGCCGCCCAGCGTGTTCACCGCCTGCGGCGTCAGGCCGACATGCGCCATCACCGGCACGCCGCGCGCGGTCAGGAAAGCGATGGTGTCGTGCATGTGCAGGCCGCCCTCCAGCTTTACCGCGGGGGCGCCGGTTTCGGCCATCAGCCGGCTGGCGTTACGGAAGGCCTGGACCGGGCTTTCCTCATACGACCCGAAAGGCATGTCGATCACCGGCATCGCACGCGCCGCCCCGCGCACCACGGCGCGGCCATGCAGGATCATCATCTCCATCGTCACGCCCAGCGTTGAGGGCAGGCCATGGATCACCATCCCCACCGAATCCCCCACCAGCACCACGTCGCAATGCGGATCGACCAGCCGCGCCACCGGGGTGGAATAGGCGGTCAGCACCACCAGCGGCGTGCCGCCCTTGCGGGCGCGGATATCGGGCGGCAGCACGGGGCGGAGGGGGGAAGTGGCGCTCATCGCATCACCCTTGGGCTTTGGCAGACTGCCCGCCATAAGGGCACAGGCCCCGCACGACTGCAAGAAGATTACGCCGCAGCGCAGCACAGGGGCGGTCTTGACGATCCGCCCCTGCCTGTCGCCAATGGCGTCGTTTCAAAGGAGATCCCGATGTCCTTCCTTCAACGTGTCACCCGCGAGGGCATTGCCCCCGACATAAGCCGCCCCGACCCGGCAAAGGTGCTGGCCGGAGACCCCGTCCACAGCACATGGAACATTGAAGAGCTGGACGGGCTGTACTGCGGCTTGTGGCAATCGACACCGGGAAAGTGGCGGATTTCCTACGCCGAGTGGGAATATGTCTACATCCACTCCGGCCATTCGATCCTGACCGCTGCCGACGGCAGCGCCACCCACCTGCGCGCGGGCGACAGCTACATCATCCGCCCCGGACTCACAGGAACATGGGAAGTGCTGGAAACCACGCTGAAGGACTACGTCATCCGCAGCTGACCGGCGGTCGTCAGATCGGCACGTCGCCCGAATCCGCCGGCATCCCGTCGCGCGGGTCGTCGAAGACCGGCGGTGGATCGTTGGCGATGGCTTCCTCGCTGTAGATCAGGGAGGGGTCGACACTGCGGGCCGGAAGTTCGATCCCGCGGCCGAAATTCTCGGGGTCGACACGCAGCGATTCCGCTTCGGAGCGGACATGCACGGGGGTTCCGATCGGCACCATGTCGAACAGGAAGATGATGTCATGGTTGAACAGCCGGATGCAGCCGGCCGACCCGGAATTGCCGACGGATTCCAAGTCGTTGGTGCCATGGATGCGGTAATGCGTGTCGCGGCTGCCCTTGTAGAGATAAAGCGCCCGCGCGCCCAGGGGGCTACGCCGGCCGCCGGGAATGCCACGGGCAAAGGGGCCATAGACCTCGGGTTCGCTGCGCAGCATGTTCCTGGTCGGCGTCCAGCCCGGCCATTTACGCTTCAGCTGGATGGTACCGTTTCCGGCAAAGGCCCGACCGGCGCGACCCGCCCCGATCGGAAAGCGCAGCGAATTCGCGCCCTCGCGGACGAAGTAGAGGAATTTCGCATAGGGATCGACGTCGATCGTCCCGACCGGCTGTTCCCCCTGATAGGTGCCGGTGATGCGGCGATTGGCGCCCTGCAGATATTCGCTGGGGACACCCGGCAAGGCATAGCCGCTGTCGTAGATCGGGCCGTATCCTTCGATGAATCCGGCCGATGGTTTGTTTTCAGACGCCGGAGCACCGCAGGCGGAAAGCGCCGCAAAGCCGGTCATGGAAAGAAAAACGCGACGGCTGAACGTGTTTGGGGACATTGCACACCTGAAAGGACCGACTCGCGCGTTCCTAACATGGGGCGCCGCACTGGGGAAAGCCCGCCTGTCGTTTCCCGCCGGCGCGTGGCATTGCGGTCCGGCGCCGTCAGCCGACCACGTTGAAAGCGGGGCCGTAGGGGTATCGGGTGATATCCTCGGCCCCGTCTTCGGTGATCACCAGGATGTCATGCTCGCGGTAGCCGCCCGCTCCGGGCTGGCCATCGGGAATCGTCAGCATCGGCTCCATGCTGATCACCATGCCGGGCTCCAGCACCGTGTCGATGTCCTCGCGCAGTTCCAGCCCGGCCTCGCGGCCATAGTAATGGCTGAGGATGCCGAAGGAATGACCGTAGCCGAAGCTGCGATAGTGCAGCATCTGCCGTTCAGCCAGAAAACCGTTGATCTGCGCCGTCACGCCCGCACAACTGGCGCCGGGTTTCAACAGGCTCATCCCGAATTCATGCGCGGCGATGTTGGCCTGCCAGATGTGCAGGCTGGCGTCGTCCACCTCGCTCAGGAACAGCGTGCGTTCCAGCGCGGTGTAATAGCCCGAGATCATCGGAAAGCAGTTCAGGCTCAGGATATCGCCGCGGTTCAGCTTGCGGCTGGTCACCGGGTTGTGCGCGCCATCGGTATTCAGGCCGGACTGGAACCAGACCCAGGTATCGCGGTATTCGGCATCCGGGAACCGGCTGGCGATTTCGCGTTCCATCGCGTCGCGGCCGGCCATGGCGACCTCCAGCTCGGTCACCCCTGCGCGGATCGCGTCGCGGATGGCATGGCCACCCAGGTCGGCAACAGCGGCGCCCTGCCGGATCAGCGCGATCTCGGCCGGCGATTTCAGCATGCGCTGCTGCATTGTCGCGGCACTGATATCAACGCCGCGCCTGGGGCTAAGGAAGGCATTCAGCTTTTCTGCCCGCTCCATCGTCAGATGATCGGCCTCGCAGCCGATCGCCTTGCCGGTGCCGGTGATGCCGGCAACCACGCGCCAGAAATTGTCGCGCTTCCAGTCGGTATAGGTGATGGTGTCGCCGATGCTGCGCCGCCAGGGCTGCCCCGCGTCGATCCCCGCGCTGACGGTGATGCAATCGGTTGCCGTCACTACCGCCGCATAGGGCCGCCCGAAACTGCAATAGAGAAAGCCCGAGTAATAGGCGACATTGTGCATCGAGGTCAGCACCACGGCGTCCAGCCCGTGCATTTCCATGATATCGCGCAGGCCCGCCAGGCGGTCGTGGTATTCGCCCTCCGCAAAGGGCAGCGCGTCCTTGCGCCCGCCGTTGTGAAAGCGGTCTTGTTCGGGGCGGTCGGTTGCCATTCCAGTTCCCTTGCCAGCGGGGCCTGCGGCACGGGGATCCCCACATGCCCGGGTGCCGACGCCACAGCCGCGGTTCGGCCCCTGAATGCGCGCTCGCGACCTTTCGCGCAAGCGCGAATGCGACCCTTGCGCGGTCGCATCGCAACCCCATGTAAGAAGCAGTAACTTCAACGATGGAGACGTGCCGATGCAGTGCCCGGTGGATGGCGAAACCCTAGTGATGGCCGACCGCAGCGGGGTCGAGATCGACTATTGTCCACGGTGCCGCGGCGTCTGGCTGGATCGGGGCGAGTTGGACAAGATCATCGAACGCGCCGGGCCTTCTGCCGGCGCACCAGTGGCCGCCCCGGCGCGGGCGGCGGTGGCCCCCGCCGCAGTCTACCAGCCCGAACCCCGCCGCGAAGCACCGCGCGACGACCGCCGCCACCGCGAAGACGACAACGATGATGATGATCGCCGCTACGGCAAGAAGAAACGTCGCGACAGCTTTCTGTCCGATCTCTTCGACTTCTAGGCGCACGACTGGCGCGACCGGGAGAAGATACGGCACCGTGTTTCGCGGCAAGACAGGCGTTGCAGAAGGCGCTATGCTGCGTCCATGCCGATGCTGCGCGACACGATCCTCAGGTTGATGCCCGCAAGCTGGCGCGATGCGGCGATCGCCGAGTCGCGGCAGTGGGCCACGTCCTGCCGCCGTTGCGGCGCAGAATCGACGGTCTGGGATCTGGGCGGCCTGCGCTGGACGGCGCGCGGTAACAAAGTGCTGCGCATGCGCTGCGCCGGGTGCGGCAGCTTCACCGGCCATGACGTACAGCACCGAAGCTGAGGACCCATGCGCCCCGGCCCGCGCAATCTGATCACCGATGTCGCCGGCCTGCGCCTGGGCAATGCGCAGGACGAAGGCTTGCGCTCGGGCGTTACTGTCGTGACGGCGGACCAGCCTTTCGTCGCGGCGGTGCATGTGATGGGCGGCGCGCCCGGCACGCGCGAGACCGATCTTCTGGCACCGGACCGGATGGTGGATCGGGTGGATGCCCTGTTCCTGTCGGGAGGCTCGGCCTTCGGCCTGGATGCCGGGTCGGGCATCATGGCGGGCCTGCGTGCAATGGGGCGCGGTTTTGCCGTGGGGCCGGTGCGGGTGCCCATCGTGCCCGGCGCGATCCTGTTCGACCTGTTGAACGGTGGCGACAAGGATTGGCGCGACAGCCCTTATCCGGCGTTGGGGCGGGCGGCACTGGAAGCCGCGAAGGTGGACTTTCCTCTGGGCAGCGAAGGGGCTGGCTTCGGCGCGATGACCGAGGTGCTGAAGGGCGGTCTCGGCTCTGCCTCTTGTGTCCTGCCGTCGGGAATCACGGTCGGCGCGCTGGTGGCGGTCAACGCGCTCGGCTCGGCCACGGCGGGCGAAACCGGGCATTTCTGGGCCGCACCATTCGAGATTGGCTGTGAATTCGGCGGCCTTGGACCCGCCCCCCTGATCCCGCAAGAGGCCCCCCTGCCCCGCAAGCGGATGGGAGAGGCCACGACCATCGCCATCGTCGCCACCGATGCCGCGTTGACCAAGGCGCAGGCGCAGCGCATGGCGGTGGCGGCGCATGACGGGATGGCCCGCGCGCTGGTGCCCTCGCACACGGCGCTGGACGGCGATCTGGTCTTTGCTGCTGCGACCGGGATGCGCCAGATGAAAGACCCGCAGTTGGACGGCTTTCAGATCGGCCATGCGGCGGCCACCTGTCTGGCACGGGCAATTGCGCGGGGGGTCTTTCTGGCCCGCGCGCTGCCGGGTGATCTGCAACCCTGCTGGGCCACGCGCTTTGGCGCGGGCTGAGGGTTACCAGCGTTTCAGCGCCGCCTCGTCCTCGTCCTTCGCAGCGACCCAGTCCACGCCATCCGCGCCGATCTCCTTCTTCCAGAACGGCGCGCGGGATTTCAGGTAGTCCATCAGGAATTCGGCCGCCGCAAAGGCATCGGCCCGATGCGGCGCGGCGGTGGCGACCATCATGATAGGCTCGCCCACGGCCAGCCGCCCGTGCCGGTGGATCACCAGCGCATCGGCCAGGCTCCAGCGCGCCATGGCCTGTTCGGCGATCGCGGCAATCGCCTTTTCGGTCATGCCGGGGTAATGCTCGATCTCCATCGCGGCCAGACGCCCGCCGTTGTCGCGCACCAGCCCGGTGAAGGTGACGACGGCCCCCGCGCCGGCGGCGGAGGCCACAAAGGATGCGGATTCCGTCCCCAGATCGAAAGCCGCCGACTGGACGCGGACCTGCATCCTAGCCCCCCGTCATCGGCGGAAAGAACGCCACCTCGCGCACGCCCGCCAAAGGCGCGTCGAACGACGACAGCTCCTGATCCAGCGCCACCCGCAGGCTGGCCAGATCGGCGAAGGCCAGTGCATAGCGCTCTTCGCGGGCCGAAAGCTCGGCCACCAGATCGGCCACGGTCGCGGCCGTGGTCTGCACCCGTTCGCGCGGCAGGCCGATGCGTTCGCGCACCCAGGCGAAATAGAGCACCTCGATCATCGCTCGTCCCGCAGATAGGGCATCGCCTTGCGGAAATATTCCCAGCCGGTCAGCGCGGTCAGCGCGGCCGCGATCCAGATCAGCACCAGCCCGACCTGATTGGCGGTCGAAGCGCAATCCTGCTTGCCGCAGGCGCGGATCGGGTCAGCGTCGCCGGCCATGACGGCCTCGGCATATTGATCGGGGGTCATGCCCTGCATGGCAACGCCGTTCAGGTATTCCAGCCCGGTGCCCAGGAACAGCGTCGCAATGGCCACCATCTGCGCGGTGGTCTTCCACTTGGCCAGCTTCGTGACCTTCAGCGTCGCCGACTTGGCGCCCAGGAATTCGCGCAGGCCCGACACGAAGACCTCGCGGAACAGGATCACCGTCGCGGGCAGGATCAGCCAGGGGTTCATCCCGTTGTAGCCGGACAGGATCATGATCGCGATCAGCACCATGGCCTTGTCGGCGATCGGGTCCAGCATGGCGCCGAACTTCGATTCCTGTTTCCACAGCCGGGCCAGGTAGCCGTCGAACCAGTCGGTGATCGCCGCGCCGACGAACAGTGCCAGCGCGAACCAGTCGGCCCACGGACGATGGAAATAAAGAAACATCACCGCCACGCCCGGTGCCGCAAGCAGCCGGAGCAAGGTCAGCGTGTTGGGGATCGTCCAGGTCATTGGGCATAGGTAGCCCAAGTGCCGGACAGGGGGAAGGGGGCGCCGTCCGCCGCGCCGGGACGGCCCGACCATGTCAGTCTGCCGGCCCCACCATGTCAGTCTGCCGGGCCTGACCCATCCGGTCGGCCCCATCGGGCCAACTCGTCGGATTCCTCCGGACTGGCGCGGCATGGCGCGCGCAGGGTCAGACGCCCCCACAGCCGAATTGGCCGGGCACGGACGCGCTGCCCTTCTATTCAGCGACGACGCGGCGGATCGACGACGCTTGTCTCCCTCCGTTCGCGGTCTTGCTCCGATGCAGCGCCGCAAGGCCGGCGTTGATGGCGAAAGTCCGTTCGGTCATCTTCTTCAGGCTTTCCGAGATCGCCCCCTGCACCTCGTCGATGCGGTCGATGGTGGCCGTCAACGCCGTCTGGCTTTCCACCGACTTGCGGCTTTCCACGCGGGCCAGAATGCGTATCGTATCCAGCCCCAGGATCATCCGCCGCAGGTCAGAACTGGCCTCGTTCAGGCTCCCGGCCAGAACCTCGGCCTCCTGCAGGGCCGCGCGGACCTGGGCCAGGTTGGCATCGCGGATGCCGGTCAGCATGTCCAGCTCCTTGCGGCGATCTTCCCCGCTGTAGTCTGCTACATAGCGGTCGTGGTTCTGCACCAGTTCCCCCTGCAGGCGGGCGAAGCCGGACAACGTCAGGCTTTGTCGCACACGCTGCGCCATGCGGCCGCAGATATTGCCCTTGCCCGAGACGATGCTGGCCAGCCGGCGCGAGATCTCTTCGGACGCGATCTTGTAGTTGACCGAGATTTGGCTGATCGGTCCGCCCTGGGGTTCCAGCCGGGCGGCGACAAGGCGCATGTTCACCGGCAGAAGCACCAGATCGGCGAATTGCGTCACCAGGCGCGACTGTTGGTCAAGCGTGTCGATCAGGCTGCTGAGCAGCGTGGCAAGAGCGGCGCTTTCCGCGCTGGCCTCGACACCCAGCCGGTCGTCCCGCGACCGGATCTCGGTGGCGACGGCATGGGCAGCGAAGGCGTCGTAGTCGGAAAACCCAAGCGCTGCCAGCCGGTCAAGGAGAATGGCGGCCGAGGCTTCGGCCGAGAGGTTTTCATCCTGCTCGCGTTTGCGCAACGCGGCATATTCGGCCTTGACCGTATCGAACAACGGGGTCGAGGGGCGCAGCCGGACCGAGAAATAGCCGCCCTCACAAGGCGCGGCTGCCGCCAGCACCCAGTAATGCCCGCCGCCTGCCCGCGCGTTCTTGACATAGCCCGCCGCCGGCAACCCCTGTTTCAGCAATTGCCAGAACAGGTGGAAAAAGCCCTTGGGCATGTCGGGATGGCGGATCAGCCGGTGCGGCGCGCCGATCAACTCCGGCCAGGGGCGCTGGCACATGCGTTGAAAGACGCTGTTGCCAGAAGCAATTACCCCGCGCTGGTCGGTGCGGGAATAGATCAGCTCGTCATAGCCGAAATGCGCCTCGCCCGAATCTGAAAATTGCGCGGAGAAGCGGGTGGTCCTGTCCATGTGGGGCCCCGGAGATCTGGTTCGGGTGACCATGGCACGGATATCTTACCGCAAAGTTAGGACACGCCGCCCGCGAACCGGCCGTTCAGTCGCGATGGAAGAAGTTGTAGACGGTTTCGGCCATCGCCTCGGAGATGCCATCGACCGCCATCAGGTCGGGCAGGGCCGCCCGCGACACCGCCTTGGCGCTGCCGAAATGCGCCAGCAGCGCCCGCTTGCGCGCGGCTCCGACACCGGGAACCTCGTCCAGCGGCGTGGCGCCAACGGCGCGGGCCCGTTTGGCCCGGTGCGCGCCATTGGCCCAGCGGTGGGCCTCGTCACGCAGGCGTTGCACGAAATACAGCACCGGGTCGTTCCGTTGCAACGCAAAGGGCGGCGCGCCGGGGCGGTGGAATTCCTCTTTGCCGGCATCGCGGTCGATGCCCTTGGCGACACCGATCACCGGGATTTCGTCCACCCCCATTTCGGTCAGGATGCCGGTGACGGCCGAGACCTGCCCCGCCCCGCCGTCGATCAGCAGAAGGTCGGGCCAGGTGTCGGACGTGCGGCCGGGGTCTTCCTTCAGCAGCCGCTCGAAGCGGCGGGTCAGCACCTCGCGCATCATGCCGAAATCGTCGCTGTTCGCCCCGGCGGCAGAGCGGATGTTGAACTTGCGGTATTGCGATTTCACGAAACCCTCGGGGCCGGAAACCACCATCCCCCCCACCGCATCGGCCCCCTGGATATGGGCGTTGTCATAGACCTCGATCCGCTGCGGCGGGGCGTCCAGATCGAAAGCCTCGGCCAGACCGGCCAGCAGCTTGGTCTGCGTGGCCCCTTCGGCCATCCGGCGGGCCAGGCTTTCGCGGGCGTTGCGGGCGGCGTTTTCCACCAGCTCGGCCTTTTCGCCGCGCTGCGGGACGGCGAGTTCCACCTTGCGCCCGGCGCGGGCGGTCAGCGCCTCGGCCACCAGATCGGGGTTTTCCACGGCATGCGACAAGAGGATCAGCCGGGGCGGGTCCTTGTCGTCGTAGAATTGGGTCAGGAAGGCTTCGAGGATTTCCGGCTCTTCGGCGCCAGACCCGGTGCGGGGGTAGAAATCGCGGTTGCCCCAGCTCTGGTTGGCGCGGATGAAGAAGACCTGCACGCAGGCCTGGCCGTGGTCGAGATGCAGCGCCACCACATCGGCCTCGGCGACCGAGGCCGGATTGATGCCCTGGGCCGACTGCACCGCCGTCAGCGCCTTTATCCGGTCGCGCAGGGCGGCGGCGCGTTCGAATTCCATCGCCTCGCTTGCCCCGGCCATCGCTTTCGCCAGATCGGCCTGCACGGAGGTGGACTTGCCGTTCAGGAACCGCTCGGCATCGGCGACCAGATCGCCATAGCCCGCCTCGGATATCTTGCCGACGCAAGGCGCCGAACAGCGCTTGATCTGGTATTGCAGGCAGGGGCGCGTCCGGCTTTCGAACATCGCATCGCTGCAGTTGCGCAACAGGAAAACCCGCTGCAACTGGTTCAACGTCCGGTTCACCGCACCGGCCGAGGCAAAAGGCCCGAAATAGCTGCCCTTTTCCTTCTTCGCGCCGCGGTGCTTCTTGATCTGCGGGAAGGCGTGGTCCTTGCCGATCAGGATGTTCGGGAACGACTTGTCGTCGCGCATCAGCACGTTGTAGCGCGGCTTCAGCTGCTTGATGAGGTTCTGCTCCAGAAGCAGCGCCTCGACCTCGGTCCGCGTGGTCAGGAACATCATCGAGCAGGTCTCGTGGATCATCCGCGCGATCCGCGCCGAATGGCCCGAGGGCCGGGCATAGCTGGTCACCCGCGCCTTCAGGTTGCGCGCCTTGCCGACATAAAGCACCTCGGAAGCCGCGTTCAGCATCCGGTAGACGCCCGGCGAAGAGGTCAGGCTGCGCAGGTGATCCTGGATCACCGCATGTCCGGTGCGGGGCTGTTCAACCATGCTCAAAGGCCCATGCCAGATGCCGCGATTCTGCGGTGGGGCTGCAATGAACCACGGGCCGGGACAAGAGAAAAGCTGTCCACGGTTTCTGTGGATAAGTTTGCGGAGAAGATTTCGCGAGCGCGGGATTCTCGTTGTATTCGGCAGGATTCCGTGATGTGCCTAAAATTTAGGCAGAAAACCAAGCCATTGAAAAGAAAAGAAAGATTCTTGACCTCTTGGCAAACACTTGAGATGTCAGGCCTTTTTGTAACGCCTGCGTGAAGCTCTTGGTTAAAGTGGACAACTTTGCCGCAGCCGATCCTGCGGTTATTCCGGGCCAAGCACATCGGGGGTTTTCCAGGCCAGATGCTGGCCGCCGTCCACCGCGATCATCTGGCCGGTGACGGACGGGCTGTCGAGAAAGAAGCCCAGGGCTGCAAGCACGTCCGAAGGGTTCGCGCCACGGTTGAGGATGGTCGCCGTGCGCTGGCGGGCGAAATGACTGTCCGTCTGCCGCGCGCCCTGCAGGGTGGGGCCGGGGCCGATGGCATTCACCCGGATATCCGGCGCCAGCCCCTGTGCGGCGGTCTGCGTCAGCGCCCACAGACCCATCTTTGCGATCGTGTAGGTCGAAAACTCGGGCGTCGGCTTCCAGACCCGTTGGTCGATCATGTTGACGATCAGGCCTTGGGCCAGCAGCTCTCCTGCCGCATCCGCCGTAGCGGGCGGGCATTGCCGGGCGAAGCCTTGGGTCAGCACATAGGGCGCGCGAAGATTCGATTCCATGTGCCGGTCCCAACCTGCGCGCGTGGCGGTGTCGATCCGGTCATAGTCGAAGATCGAGGCGTTGTTGACCAGCACGGTCAGCGGGCCCAGCGCCGCGGCGGCCCGCGGGATCAGGGTTTCCACCTGCGCCTCGACCAGCAGGTCCGCCTGCACGGCCACCGCCTTGCGGCCCATCGCACGGATTTCTTCCGCCACCGCCTCGGCCGCCTCGGCGGAAGTGGCGTAGTGCACTGCGACGTCGTGCCCGCGCCCGGCAAGATACAGCGCCATCGCGCGGCCCAGACGCTTGCCCGCCCCGGTGACCAGTGCCGTCATGCGTCTTTTCCGCAGCTGCAGCGCTTGCCGATCAGCGGGCGGCCACAACCGGCACAGGTCTTTGCCCCGCGCCGCGTCAGACGCGGCCGCACGTTCGGAAACAGCAGCTTGCCGACCATGCCGACCAGCACCATCGCCAGCAGGAAGATGAGGATGATCTTGAACAGCATCTACAGCCCGAACCGTGCCCAGAGGGCGCGATCTTCCACCGCGCCCAGCGCGCTGTCCACCATGGAAAGCCCCAGCCGCTGCATCAACCCGCGCCGCTGGCCATAGGGCACCAGCCGCACCTTCGGCCCGTAAAGCTGCATCAGCTTCGGCTTCAGATGGGCGACGCCATCGGCCAGGCCAATATCGACGGCCGCCTCGCCCACCCAGATATCGGCGTTGAAAAGGTCTGCCGCCTGGTCCAGCCGGCTGCCGCGCCGCGACTTGACCTGGTCGATGAACACCGCATGCAGCGGCTCCAGCAGCGCGCGGATACGGGCGACGTCGGCTTCGCCTTGCGGCCGGAACGGGTCGGCAAAGCTTTTCGACCGGCCCGCAGTCTGCACCCGCCGCTCGATCCCCTGCCGCGCCATCAGTTCGGGAAAGCCAAACCCCGCAAAGATCACCCCGATCGAGCCGACGATGGACGTGCCATCCACCCAGATGTCATCCGCCGCCGTGGCCAGCCAATAGCCGCCCGAGGCCGCCACATCCTCGACGAAGGCGTGGACCGGCAGCTTCTTTTCATCGGCCAGCCGCCGGATGCGCGCCGCGATCAGGCTCGATTGCGTCGCCGACCCGCCGGGAGAGTTGATCGCCAGCGCCACCGCCGCCGGCTTGCCGCGAAAGGCCTTTTCGATCAGCGCCGCAAGGCCATGGTCCGAAAGCGACCGCGCGCCCGCGCCGATGCTGCCCTGCAGGCGGATCACCGGCACATGGGCGGGCTTCGGGATGAAGGGGATCAGATGTCTCATGTGCCAGAGGTAGGCGCTTCGCCGCCCCCCGGCAAGGGCGCGCGCCCTTGCCCCTGCCCCTTGCCCATGCGTCGTGGCCGCGGCAGTCTGATCACATGATCGACAAGCTGGAAATGTTCATCGCCCTTGCCCGCGAGCGCCATTTCGGCCGCGCGGCGCAGGTCTGCGGCGTCACCCAGCCGTCACTGTCTTCGGCCATCCGCCAGCTTGAGGACCAGCTTGGCGTGCAGCTGGTATTCCGCGGCAGCCGGTTCCAGGGCCTGACCCCCGAAGGCCAGCGGGTGCTGGACCGCGCGCTGAAGATCGTCGCCGATGCCCGCGCCCTGAAGGACGAGATGCGGGCTGTCCGCACCGGCCTGTCGGGCAACCTGCGGCTGGGGGTGATCCCAACCGCGCTGCCGATGGTGGCCGACCTGACCGGCCCCTTCACCGCCCGCCACCCCGGCGTCAAGGTCACCATCCTGTCGCGCACCTCGATCGAGATTCTGGCCCAGATCGAATCGCTCGATCTCGATGCCGGCATCACCTATCTCGACAACGAGCCCTTGGGCCGGGTCTCGCAGGTGCCCCTGTATGCCGAGTTCTACCGCTTTCTCTGCGCCCCCGGCACACCGCTGTCCACCCGGACCTCGGTCACCTGGGCCGAGGCGGCCGAGCAGCCGCTGTGCCTGCTGACCGGCGACATGCAGAACCGCCGCATCGTCAGCCAGCACCTGGCCGAGGCGGGGGTGCAGATTACGCCGGCCATCGAATCGAACTCCACCATCGCGCTGGTCAGCCATGTGATGACCGGCCGCTGGGCCAGCGTGGTGCCGATGCGGCTGGCGCGGCTGTTTGCCGATGGCGGGCGGCTGGTCGCCATTCCCATCGTCCAGCCCGAGGCCGAGCATACCGTCGGCCTGATCACCGCCCGCCGCGAGCCGCAGACCCCCGTGCTGGCCGCGCTGATCGAGGCGGCGGGACGGATGGCCAGTCTGCGCACTTGATAGATTTTTCCTATCAAGCAACGACATATCGCAATTGATTTCCCTATCAAACCGGGGCATCTCTGCGGCCAGCTAGCAAAGGGCCGCCCGCATGCTCGATTCCGTCGACCTTGAAACCCGCCTTGCCGACATTCTCGATGCCCATCGCGGCATGGAAGGGGCGCTTCTTCCCATCCTGCACGCCGTTCAGGCCGCCTTCGGCCACGTGCCGCAAGAGGCGCTGCCGATCATCGCCAAGGATCTGAACATCTCCAAGGCCGAGGCGCATGGGGTGATGTCGTTCTACCATGATTTCCGCAAAAAACCGGCGGGTCGCAGCGTGCTGAAACTGTGCCGGGCCGAGGCTTGCCAGGCGCAAGGCTCCGACGCACTGGCCGCTGCGGTGCAGGCAAAGCTGGGCCTTGACTGGCACGAAACTTCTGCCGACGGCACGGTGACGCTTGAACCCGTGTTCTGCCTGGGCCTGTGCGCCTGCGGACCGGCGGCGATGGTCGATGGCCAGCTGGTCGGCCGCGCCACGGTGGAAACCCTTTTGGCAAAGGTGCGCGCATGAAGATCTGGCTCCCCCTCGACAGCGCCGCCGTCGCCCTTGGCGCTGATGATATTGCCGCCGCCATCACGGCCGAGGCCGCAAAGCGCGGGCAGCCCGTGACGCTGGTGCGCAATGGCAGCCGCGGCATGGTCTGGCTGGAACCGCTGGCCGAAGTGGACATCGACGGCACCCGCCACGCCTTCGGCCCGATGACCATGGCCGATGTGGCCGGGCTGTTTGGCGATCTGGCCAGCCACCCAAAGGCGCTTGGCCCCACCGAAGAGCTGCCCTGGATGAAGGCGCAGACCCGGCTGACCTTTGCCCGCGTCGGCGTGATCGACCCGCTTTCGCTCGCCGATTACAAGGCCAATGGCGGGCTTCAGGGTCTGACCCGCGCGCTGGAGTTGGACAAGGCCGCGATCGTGACCGAAGTCACCGAATCGGGCCTGCGCGGCCGCGGCGGCGCGGGGTTCCCCACCGGCATCAAGTGGAAGACCGTGTCCGACGCCAAGGCGGATCAGAAATACATCGTCTGCAACGCGGATGAGGGCGACAGCGCCACCTTCGCCGACCGCATGCTGATGGAGGGCGACCCCTTCTGCCTGATCGAAGGCATGATCATCGCCGGTCTCGCCACCGGGGCGACCAGGGGCTATGTCTACATGCGAAGCGAATACCCCGTTGCCATCAAGGTGATGGAAGCGGCGGTAGAGATCGCGCGGGCCGAGGACCTTCTGGGCGCGGCTTTCGACATGGAAATCCGCACCGGCGCAGGCGCCTATGTCTGCGGCGAGGAAACCAGCCTCTTGAACAGCCTTGAAGGCAAGCGCGGCGTGGTCCGCGCCAAGCCGCCCTTGCCCGCGCTGGAAGGCTTCATGGGCAAGCCGACGGTGGTCAACAACGTCATCTCGCTGGCGTCGGTGCCGGTGATCATGGCCAAGGGCGCCAAGCATTACAAGGACTTCGGCCTTGGCCGGTCGCGCGGTACGATCCCGTTGCAGATTGCCGGCAACGTCAGGCATGGCGGGCTCTACGAGATCGCCTTTGGCCTGACCCTGGGTGAAATCGTCGACCAGATCGGCGGCGGCACCGCCTCGGGCCGCCCGGTCAAGGCGGTGCAGGTCGGCGGCCCCCTGGGTGCCTACTTTCCCCGCGCCCTGTTCGACACCCCCTTCGGCTACGAGGAGTTCGCCGGCAAGGACGGGTTGATCGGCCACGCCGGGCTGACCGTCTTCGACGACAGCGCCGACATGCTGAAGATGGCCCGCTTCGCCATGGAGTTCTGCGCCATCGAGTCCTGCGGCAAATGCACCCCCTGCCGGATCGGATCGGTGCGCGGTGTCGAGGTGGTGGACCGCATCGCCAAGGGCGACACCAGCGCCATCCCGCTGCTGACGGACCTGTGCAACACCATGAAACTGGGCTCGCTCTGCGCGCTGGGCGGGTTCACCCCTTACCCTGTGATGTCAGCCCTCACCCATTTCCCCGACGATTTCCAACCCATGAAAGAGGCCGCCGAATGAAGGACTTCATCATTCCCGACCACGATTTCGGGACCCCCGCCGCGAAATCGAAAGCCATGGTCACGCTGACCATCGACGGCTTCGACGTGACGGTGCCGGAAGGCACCTCGATCATGCGCGCTGCGGCCGAGGTTGGCATCTCGGTGCCGAAGCTGTGCGCCACCGACAGCATCGACGCCTTCGGCTCGTGCCGCCTCTGCCTGGTCGAGATCGACGGCCGCAACGGCACCCCGGCCTCCTGCACCACGCCGGTCGCTGCCGGTATCTCCGTTCACACCCAGACCGCCCGGCTGCAGGCCCTGCGCCGCGGCGTGATGGAGCTTTACGCCTCGGACCATCCGGTGATCGGGCTGGCCGACCCGGCCAATGGTGACAGCGAGTTGCAGCGGATGGCGGGCATCGTCGGCCTGCGCGACATGCGTTACCGGCCGATTGCCGATCACGTCCACGAACGCAAGCCCGACGGCGCGGCGAATCCCGGCTGGCGGCCGGTGGACGTCAGCAACCCCTATTTCGCTTTCGATTCGTCGAAATGCATCGTCTGCTCGCTTTGCGTGCGGGCCTGCGACGAAGTGCAGGGCACCTTCGCCCTGACGATCGAGGGGCGCGGCTTTGAAAGCCGGGTGTCCGCCGGCATGAAGCTGGACGATTTCCTGTCGTCGGACTGCGTGTCCTGCGGCGCCTGCGTCCAGGTCTGCCCGACCGGCAGCCTGCAGGAAAAATCGGTGAAAGAACTGGGCCTGCCGGAACGGTCGGTCATCACCACCTGCGCCTATTGCGGCGTTGGCTGTTCGTTCAAGGCCGAGATGCGCGGCGACGAACTGGTGCGCATGACCCCCTACAAGCACGGCAAGGCCAACCGCGGCCATTCCTGCGTCAAGGGCCGCTTCGCCTATGGCTATGCCACCCATCAGGACCGCATCCTCAAGCCGATGATCCGCGAGGCGATCTCGGACCCATGGTGCGAAGTCAGCTGGGAAGAGGCGATGGAGTTCGCCGCGGCCCGGATGAAGGCCATTCAGGCAAAGCACGGGCGGAATTCGGTCGGGGTCATCACCTCCAGCCGCTGCACCAACGAAGAAACCTATCTGGTGCAGAAACTGACCCGCGCGGTGTTCATGAACAACAACACCGACACCTGCGCCCGCGTCTGCCATTCGCCCACGGGATATGGCCTGGGCCAGACCTACGGCACCTCTGCCGGCACGCAGGACTTCGATTCGGTCGAGGAAGCCGATGTGCTTATGGTGATCGGCGCCAACCCGCATGCCGCCCACCCGGTGTTTTCCAGCCGGATGAAGAAGCGGCTGCGCAAGGGCGCCAAGCTGATCGTCGTCGACCCGCGCCGCACCGAAACGGTGGAAGGCCCGCATTACAAGGCGGCGCATCACCTGGCGCTGACGCCGGGCACCAATGTCGCCGTCGTCTCGGCCCTGGCGCATGTGATCGTGACCGAAAAGCTTTACGACGAAGACTTCATCCGGTCGCGCTGCGACTGGGATGAATTCCAGGACTATGCCGACTTCATCAGCGCCCCCAACCACAGCCCCGAGGCGCTGCAACCGGTCACCGGCGTTCCGGCCGAGGAAATCCGCGGCGCGGCAAGACTTTACGCCACCGGCGGCAACGCGGCAATCTACTATGGCCTGGGCGTGACCGAACACAGCCAGGGATCGACCACGGTCATCGGCATCGCCAACCTGGCCATGCTGACCGGCAACATCGGACGCCCCGGCGTCGGCGTGAACCCGCTGCGCGGGCAGAACAACGTGCAGGGTTCGTGCGACATGGGGTCTTTCCCGCATGAACTGCCGGGCTACCGCCACGTCAAGAACGCGGATGTCCGCGCGATCTACGAAAAGCTCTGGGGCGTTCAGATCGACCCCGAGCCCGGCCTGCGCATCCCCAACATGCTGGACGCCGCAGTCGAGGGCACCTTCATGGGCCTCTACTGCCAGGGCGAAGACATCCTGCAATCGGACCCCGATACCAAGCATGTCGCGGCCGGGCTGGCGGCGATGGAGTGCGTCATCGTCCACGACCTATTCCTGAACGAGACCGCGAATTACGCGCATGTGTTCTTTCCCGGATCGAGCTTCCTGGAAAAGGACGGCACCTTCACCAACGCCGAGCGCCGCATCAACATGGTGCGCAAGGTGATGGCGCAAGAAGGGCTATGCCGACTGGGAAGTCACCCAGTTGCTGGCCAATGCCATGCTGGCGGAACAGGCGGCGCCAACTGGAATTATACCCACCCCAGCCAGATCATGGACGAAATCGCGCCTGACCACGCCCTCTTTCGCGGGCGTGAACTATGACAAGATCGAGACCATGGGCTCGGTCCAGTGGCCGTGCAACGCCGATGCGCCCGAGGGCACGCCGATGATGCACATCGACGGCTTCGTGCGCGGCAAGGGCAAGTTCATCAACACCGAATATGTGGCGACCGACGAAAAGGCCGGGCCGCGCTTCCCGCTGTTGCTGACTACGGGCCGCATCCTCAGCCAGTACAACGTCGGCGCACAGACGCGGCGTACCGAGAACGTGGTCTGGCACGATCAGGACCTGCTGGAAATCCATCCGCATGACGCCGAAAACCGCGGCATCCACGAAGGCGCCTGGGTGCGGCTGGCGTCGCGCTCCGGCGAGACCACGCTGCGCGCCACGATCACCGACCGGGTCAGCCCCGGCGTGGTCTACACCACCTTCCACCACCCCGATACGCAGGCCAACGTCATCACCACCGATTTCAGCGATTGGGCCACCAATTGCCCGGAATACAAGGTGACGGCGGTGCAGGTCAGCCCCTCGAACGGCCCGTCGGAATGGCAGGAGGACTACAACGCCCAGGCCGCCCAGTCACGCCGGATCCTGGCGGCGGAATGACCGGCGCGCGGCCGATTCCCCGGCTGGCCTTCGGCCCTGGCCTTTCGGCCGGGGAACGGGTCCTGCCCGAAGAAAAGGCCGTGGCGCTGTCGTTCAACGGCACGACGCAGGCGGTGATGATGGCGACGCCCGCCGATCTGGTGGATTTTGCCTATGGCTTTGCCCTGACCGAGGGCATCGCCGGTCCAGACGAGGTGTTGTCGGTCGAGGTGGTCGCGGCAGGCGCGGGGCTGGATGTGCAGGCCTGGCTGGCACCGCAGGCCGAGGAACGGCTGACCGCGCGCCGCCGCACCATGGCCGGGCCGGTGGGCTGCGGGCTGTGCGGCATCGACTCGATTGAGCAGGCGCTGCGCGACCCTACTCCGGTGCCGCCCTCGGCCTTTCGCATGACGCCGGCGCAGGTCATGGCCGCAGTGGCCGCCCTGCCCGGTCACCAACCCCTGCACGACGCCACCCGCGCCGCCCATTGCGCGGCCTTCTGGACCGCCGATGGCATCCTTGCCGCGCGCGAGGATGTCGGTCGCCACAACGCGCTGGACAAGCTGATCGGCCACCTTGCCCGCCACCCGCCGCGCGCCGAAGGTGCCGTGGTGCTGACCAGCCGCGTCTCGATCGACATGGTGCAGAAGGTGGCCGCGCTTGGCTGCGGGCTCTTGATCGCCGCCTCCGCCCCTACCGCCGATGCCGTGGCCCTGGCCGACAGCGCCGGGATCACCCTTATCGCCCTGGCCCGACGCGACCGGTTCGAGGCCTATACACACACCGACCGTATCCAGACAGAGGCCGCCCCCCATGTCCGCCACACCCGCTGAAAAGATCACCCGCATGGCGAACCAGATCGCCCGGTTCATGGAATCGAAGCCGAAGGAAGAGGGCCTGGCCGGCCTTTCCTCGCATATCAACGATTTCTGGGAGCCGCGGATGCGCACCCAGCTTTTCGCGCTGCTCGATCAGGGTGGCGAGGGGCTGCGTCCGCTGGTGATCGAGGCGGCAGGCCGGATCAGACGCCCTCTGGCGGCCTGACCCGCTTCCATTCGGCGGGGCCGCTGTCGCGGGCCAGCTTCATGTAGGTGAAGACGCCGATAAGAAAGGCAACTGTCGCCAGAATGGCCGCAACCGTCATCCGGTTGCCGTCGTTGGGGTCCGCAGCCAGCGCAAGATAGCCGAAGGCCCAGAATCCGGTCCAGCTGATGACGCTGACGATGGCGACAAGCTTGCGCATGGCAGTCCTTTCCTGTTCCTGGCCGCGGGCTGCCCCGCAACCCGGCGGCGATCTTACCGGCTCATCTGGCGATGTCGCGCCAATTCGTCGCCGCGGCCGCAACGCGGCAGCGCCGCGTCAGGCAAGGGCGACGGTCAGGACATGACCCTCGGCCCGGCCCCAGCGTCCGGGAATCCGGTCGCCGGCGGCAAAAGGGGACACGGGTCGGCAGAACATGGCAGCAAAGGCATCGCCCTGGAACGCAAGCCGCAAGGTGTCAAACCCGAACAGGCTGAGGCTGTGTGCATACTGCGCCTTGTAGGCGGCCTCCTTGGCCGAAAAAACCAGCGTCGCGGCGCGGCCCGGATGGTCCTGCCGCAGCACCCAGTCGCGCTCTTCCGGCAGCAGGATCGTGGACCAGAGATCGACGGGCAGATCGACGTCCTCTTCCAGATCCAGCCCCAGCCCGGCCGCACCGGAAAGGACGGCGGCCAGGCAGTGACTGCGGCTGTGCGTGATCGCACCGGCAACCCCCTCGGGCCAGATCGGCGCGCGGTCGTCGGCCATCGGAATCGCGGCAAGCGGCAGGCCCAGCGCCATCATCGCTGCCCGCGCCGCATGGCGGCCGGCCGAAAACTCGGCCAGCCGGCTCGGCAGGGCGCCGGGCAGCACCTCGCCCGGCAACAGCGGATGGCTGCGCGCGGGGTCCGCCGCCGCCACCGCAGCACCCGGCGGCAACAGCCGGCGCGCCAGTTCGGTCAGTCGGGCCGGATCAGGCATCGACCCCACGCCGCGCCAGCCGCATCGCGCGCCGCCGTGCCAGCGCGTCGCCCAGGCCTTCCTCGCCCGAAGCGGCCAGGCTTGGCAGCGGCTGTTGCAGGCGGGTTTTCGGCCCTTGGATATGCGCGGCCAGCGCCTCCAGCACCGGAAAGCGGAAAATGTCGGTGATCGACACCTTCGCCGCGCCCATCCTGTCGCGGATCTCGCGGTGCGCCTGCACCGCCAGCAGCGAATGCCCGCCAAGGGCAAAGAAGTTGTCCTTGGCGCCCACCTTCGGCACGCCCAGAACCCGGCACCAGATCGCCGCCAGATCCGCCGCGACCGAGGAGGCCGGAGCCTCGAAAGCCGGACCGGCCTGAGCGGCGACCACTGACGCGGGAACCGGCAGCGCCTTGCGGTCGATCTTGCGGTTGGGCGTCAGCGGCATCGCGGCCAGGTGCACGATATGCTGCGGCACCATGTGTTCGGGCAGCGTCCCGGCCAGCGCCGCCTTCAGCGCAGCCTCTTTCGCCGCGCCCACCACATAGGCCACCAGCCGCATGTCGCCGGGGCTATCTTCACGCGCCATCACCACGGCCTGGCCGACACCGGGCTGACATTCCAGCGCCGCCTCGATCTCGCCCAGCTCGATGCGGTGGCCGCGCAGCTTGACCTGATGGTCGGCGCGACCAAGGAACTCCAGCCTGCCATCGGCGCGCCACCGGACCAGATCGCCGGTCCGGTACATCCGGCCCGGATGGAACGGGTTGGCCGCGGAAGCGTTCCGCCGTCAGATCGGCGCGCTGCCAATAGCCGCGCGCAACGCCCTCGCCGCCGATCCACAGCTCTCCCCCGACGCCCGGAGGCACGGGGGCAAGGGTTTCGTCCAGCACATAGGCCATCTGGTTTGGCAGCGGCGTGCCGATGCTCTGCACGGGCTCCGCCGGCCCCACATCCTCGACGGTAGACCAGATCGTCGTCTCGGTCGGGCCGTACATGTTCAGGATGCGCGCTTCCGTCGCCTTGCGCAGATCCGCAACCAGCGCTCCGGGCAGCGCTTCGCCACCCAGCATCAGGGTCTGCACCCCGGCCAGCGCCATCCGGCTGTCGTCGTTCAGCGCGATCATCCGCGCCATCGAGGGCGTACATTGCAGATGCGTCACGCCGTGGCGGATGATCTGTGCGGCGATCGAGAAATCATCCGCCTCCACACCGCCCCCGGAGTTGGCGCGGGCGACCACTTCGGCCAGCGGATACAGCCCCTCCATCACCTTTTCCGGGGCGATGCCATAGTCGATCAGGCAGGCCACTTCGGAAACACCGATGCGTTTCAGCTGTTCGACCCGCGCCAGTGCGTCCTCGACGGTGCCGAACAGGCCCGAGTCGTCGAAATAACGGTGGAAGGCGTAGTCGAGGATCGCGGTGGCGTCCTCGGCCGAAAGGTCGCGGGTGTCGATGTCCATCGGCTTGGTCACCCCCGGCGGCTTCTTGAAGGCCGGGAAGGTCCAGGCGTATTGCTTGACCAGCGCCGTCGCCGCGCCCAGATAGGCCTTCATCGGGCCTTCGGCCACGCGCCGCACCTGCTCGCGGTCGCGGCCGACATGGGTGTGCAGCATCAAGGTCACCTTGAACGCCGCCGGGTCGTGGCCCGCCTTGCGCAGGGCGTCATGGTAGAGCGTGACCTTGCCGGCCACCTCGTCGATGCTTTGGCCCAGAAGGTGGGTCAGCACATGCGCGCCCATCTCGCCCGCCTCGCGCCAGGTGTCGGGATTGCCGGCGATGGTCACCCACATTTCCAGCTCTGGCGACACCGGGCGCGGCTGGGTCTTGACCGTGAAGGTCGAGCCGTCGGCCTTGGGAAAATCCACCCCTTCGCCGCGCCACAACCGGCGAATCTGGTCGGCGGCGGCATACATCGCGGCCTTGTTGTTCGGCGGGGCATTTTCCGGGCGCAGCACGAAATCATCCGGGTGCCAGCCCGAGGCGATGCCAAGGCCAGTGCGACCGTTGGTCAGGTTGTCGATCACCGCCCATTCCTCGGCGATCCGTGCCGGATGGTGCAGTGGCAGGACGCATGATCCCGACCGCACGGCGATATTCTTCGTCACCGCGGCCACGGCGGCACCGGTGACCGAGGGGTTCGGGTAGGGCCCACCAAAGGCATGGAAGTGCCGTTCGGGCGTCCAGACAGCGCAAAAGCCATGGTTGTCGGCGAATTTCGCGCCTTCCAGAAGCAACTCGTATTTCTTCGGCCCCTGCCCGTCGTCGTTGCCCCAGTAGTAAAGCGAAAACTCCATCTTCTGTGCCGATGCGATGCGCCCCGACGACACCAGCGCGCGGTCTTCGTCGCTGCTGATCACCACTTTGAAGCCGCGCGCCAGCGTCCAGAACAGCTCCAGCACCGAAATATCGAACGAAAGCGAGGTCACCGCCAGCCAGACCCCCGGACCTCCACCCAGCCGGTCGTCCATTCCGGCAAAGAAGTTCACCACATTGCGGTGTTCGACCTGCACGCCCTTGGGCCGGCCGGTGGAGCCGGAGGTGTAGATCATGTAGGCCACGTCTTCCGGCGTGACGCCCGAGGCCAGGTTGCTCTCGGAGGCAGAGGCCAGACGGCCGTCAGTATCAAGGCAGAGCGTTTCCACCCCTGCGGGAAGGCCGGGCGCCAGCGCGCTTCGCGTCACGATCACCGGGCAGTCGCTGTCTCCGGCAAAGAGCGCCAGCCGGTCGGCCGGATAGGCCGGGTCCATCGGCACATAGGCCCCGCCCGCCTTCTGGATGGCCAGCGCGCCGACCAAAAGGTCAAGCGAACGGCGGGTGCAAAGGCCGACCAGCGTGCCGGGTTTCACCCCCATCTGCGCCAGCACATGCGCCGCGCGGTTGGCCTGAGCGTTCAGCTGGGCGTAGCTCAGCGTCGTGCCTTCGAAGGCCAGCGCCGGGGCATCGGGGCTGCGCGCCACCTGCGCCTCGAAAGCGGTATGGACCATCAGGGCGCGGTCATGGTCTTTCCCGGTGGCATTCCATCGGTTCAGCACCAGATCACGCTCGTCCCCGGTCAGGGGTGACAGGGCGGCAAGCGGGCTGTCCGGTGCGGCTGTCGCGATCTGGGCCGCGACATGGGCGATGCGGACGGCAAGGGCACGGGCTTCACCGGGTGCGAAGCGGGCGGCGTCAAAGTGCAGGGCATCGGGCGTCAGGGTAATGGCAGTGCCTGCGACCGGGCCGGAATCGGACAGGCCGACCGCAGGCGGGGTCAGGCCCTGCAAGGCGACATCGCGGGTCATCAGGTCGAGTGGCCAGCCGGTCGCGGGCCTGGCCAGCGTTGCCTGAAGCGCCGCAACAGAGGCACTCAGCGGGCCAGCGGTCAGCCGAAGGGGCTGCCACGCGGCGACATAGCCTGGCAGGCCGGGGGCAGCGCGGGCGATATCCGCGTGATCGCCGCCCAGGGCGCGCAAGGCGGCCAGTGCCAGATGCGGCAGCGGGCCCGACAGCGGCAGGCTTTGCCAATCGGGCGTTGACACGGGGCGGGCCGTCAGCGCCAAGGGGGACAGATCGGCCAGGGCCGCCCGCAAGGCGGGCTCCTGTGGCGCGATTGCAGCAAGGCACTGCGTCAGGCCCTCACCATCGGTCAGCGCGGCCAGCACCGTGGCGGTGACCGTCGAGGGGCAGACTGCCCCGCCCTTGTCCTGACAAGTCAGCCGGTTCAGCCGCACCGCGCCGGTGCCGCAGGCCACCACCAGCCCTTCCTGCGTGGCTGACAGCACCGTGCCGGGCGCGCCACCGCCTGCGGCCGGGTCCGCCATGCCGACATTCAGGATACGGCTGCCGGTGTCGATCTTGGCGGTGGTCAGCGGGTTCCAGTAGCGGCCATGGTCCAGCGCGCAAACCAGCCGCAGAACGGCGTCGGCCGGTTGCGTGAAGTCGATCCGGCCAAAGGCGGCAGGGCGGTCGGCGCGCAAGTGCATGGCGCGCGGACCACCAACCTGCGGGCGCGGCGAAAGACCGGTTTCGAGTTGCGCTGCCACGGCGGCGAAGCTGTCCATCCCCGCCTCGAAACAGCGGGTGTTCAGCGTCAGCGCAGTGTCGTCGGCGGCGATCGGAAAGCGGCGCTCTTCCAGCACCCGGCCTTCGTCAACGCCGCCTTCGATCAGGTGCCAGGTGATCCCATGCTCCACCTCTCCGGCCAGGATTGCCCAGACCGGGGCATTCAGCCCCGCATGCGCGGGTAGCAGGCCGTCATGGAAATTGATCGCGCCGCTCGCGGCCTTCGCCAGCACATCCGGCCCCAGCACGGTCAGGTTAGCCACCGACAAGAGCCAGTCGGCATCCGGCAGGCGGGCGGCAAGATCGGGTCCATAGGATTCGACCGGCAGGCCCCTGGCGCCGGCCCAGCGCCGCACCTCGGCGCTGCGGGTGACGACCGCCGCGATGCCATGTCCGCGCGACAGAAGGATGTCGCCGCATTGGGTGGTCAGGATCTCGTTGCCGATCAGAAGGGCTGAAAAGGTCATGTCTTGTGTCCTTGCCTGGTGGGATGCAGGGTGTTTCGGGGCTGAGCACGCCCCATGGGCCGGAAGGCGTGCCGCAGGTGATGCGCCGCGAGGTCGCGCAGATAGCGCGGCGGATCGCCCCGATTCTTGCGCTGGATCAGCAGCCGCAGCCGCCACAACGCGCCTGCGGCCACCGTGGCCAGCGTGGCCCCCGCCGCATAGAGCCGCCCGTGGTTCTTGGTGAAGTAGTGCAGACGGCTGTCGAGCCAGAATTGCGGGATGCGGCCCCAGGTCTTCATGCCGGTCGAGGCCGAGCCGATATGCGCGACCCGGCTTTCCACCACATAATCGGTGGGCCAGCCCGCAAGGGCGGCGCGGCGGCAGAGGTCGGTTTCCTCGAAATATAGGAAAAAGCTCTCGTCAAAGAGGCCGATCTCGTCCAGCACCTTGCTTCGCATCATCAGGCTGGCCCCGGCCAGCCAGTCGACGCGGATGGTCCGTTCGGGAATGGGCTGCGCCACGATCCAGCGGCGCAGAAGGCGCGAGACCGGTCCGAAGCGGATCTGGCCCTCGAACTCCGACGCGATGGAGGGGAAGCGGAACGCCGTGCGGTGCGGCTCCCCCTCCGGCCCGTGGATGAAGCTGCCGGCAAGGCCGGTCTGCGGATGCGCCTCCAGATGGTCCAGCAGGGCGTGGATAGCGTCTTTCGCGGGGAAGGCATCGGAGTTCAGCAGATAGACGTAGTCCGGCCTTTCGCCACCCGGCAGCCCGGCGCGGATGCCGAAGTTGTTGCCGGCGCCAAAACCGCCGTTATGCCCCGATTGCAGGACGCGCACCTGTTGCCGGCCCTGATCCCAGCCGCGCGCGGTGACTTCGGCGCTCAGCCGCTCGAACGACCCGTCGCCCGAGTCATTGTCGACGATCACCAAAGCACCTTCGATGCCCTGCATGGCGGCCAAGGCGGCCTCGGCCGCCCGCAGGGTCATGTCGGGCGTGCGCCAGTTCAGAAGGACGGTCAGCAGACGGGCCATGGCTATTCCGCCGCCTGGGCCAAGGGGGCCGGCACCGGCGGTTCCGCCACCGCAATCGCCGCTTTCATTCGGGCGGCCAACACGCGGACATTGGGTTCCAGCACCATGGAATCGTGATCGCCAGGCACCTCGATCACCTGCAAGCCGGGGGCAAAGCGGATCAGGTCGTTGTCGGGCCGGACATATTCCCTGGCCGCCGAGACCCAGGCGCCCCGGGACACCTGCCAGCGGCGATCCAAGGGCGGGCGGAACAGCACCGTGGCGCCTTTGCGTTCGGCCAAGGCATAGCGCGGCAGGGCGGCGCGGAAGGCGGCCTCGATCGCGCTGTCGTGGAAAGCAGCCTCGGCCACGGGGGCGGCATCGGGCCGACGCTTGGCCTTTTCCCATTCCCAGCGCGCTTTCGCCCAATCCACCAGATAGCGTGGGCCCTTGGCGCGCAGTTCTGCCCATTTGATCATGGCCTTGTCGCGCCGGCTGAGGGCCGGGCGCAGTGGCACCGGCGTATCCAGCAGCATCAGCAGCGGCACCTCTTCCCCTGCCTCCTGCAGCTGGCGCGCGATTTCCCACGCGATCAGACCGCCACCGGAAAAGCCGCCCAACAGGTAGGGTCCATGCGGCTGCACCGCCCGCATCTCGGTGATGTAGTCGCGGGCCGCCGTGACGAAATCGTCATGCGGCGCGTCGTCGCCGTAAAGGCCGCGCGCCTGAAGGCCGTAGAACGGCCGGTCGCCCCCCAGAAGCTGTGCCAGATGCCGCAGGTTGAGGACGTTACCGAACATCCCCGCCACCAGGAAGAACGGCGTCTTTGCGCCGCCTTCGCCGCGGTGCATCGGCACCAGATGGGTGAAGCGGCGCTGGGACGCATGCGGGGCGGCGGTGGCGGCGGCGCCGTGCGGCAGGGATTGCACCTCCCCCACCTCTGCCGCGATCAGTTTCGCGCAGGCGGCGACGGTCGGCGCCTCGAACAGGATCGAGATCGGGAAATCCACCCGGAACGCCCTTTTCACCATGGCAAACAGGCGGACGGCGATCAGGCTGTGGCCGCCAAGATCGAAGAAACTGTCTTCGACGCCGACACGGGCAACGCCCAGCAACTCTTGCCAGAAACCTACCAGGCGTCGCTCGATATCATTGCGGGGCTCGACGAAATCGGTATCCAGATCGGGGCGATCGAAGCTTTGCCCCTCGGGCCGGGCGGCCTCGACCGCGTTGGCCTGACGGATCAGCGCGGGCAGGTCCAGCGAGGAGACGATCACCTGCGGACCGGCAAGTGCCAGCGCCCGGCCAAAGGCCTGCGCGCCCTCGTCCGGGCGGATGCCCTGGGTGAAGGCATGAACCAGGCGTTCTTCGGCGGCGGACATCGGGCGGGCCGTCTCGTCGCTTTCCAGGCTGCGCGGGTCGGGCGCCGGGAAGGCCAGCGCGCCGTCCAGCCGGTGGATGGTGAAGCCTTCGATGTCCACGCAAACTTCGCCCCCAGGCGTGGCCAATGTGATGTCGAAGACCGCCGTAGGGCGGGTGGCGCCATTGGCGGCAGCGTTGCGGACATGGCTGATGATCCGGGCGGGCAGCGGGCGATAGACCCTTACCGTGCCGTAAGAAACCGGCACCCAGAGGTGATCATTGGCGTATCCCTCGATCAGGTCCATCGCCCATCCGGTGGCAAGGTCCATCAGTGCGGGGTGCAGGAGCCAGCCCTGGTCCGGCTCGCCGGCAAAGGCGGTGGGCAGGTGCAGCTGGGCAAGGCCTTCGGTCGCCGCCGTGGAGCGAGACGCCAGCACCCGCCAGCGCGGGCCAAAGCGCAGATGCGCCTCTTGCGGGCTGGGCAGGCCGTCGCCAACCTCTGGCGCGGGCAGGCGGGAAGCAATGGCGGCGGGGTCGATCTGCGGCTGGGCATCGGTCAGCGGCAACAGCCGGGCTTGCGCATGTTGCAGCCAGCCCTTGCGGCCCCGCGCCGTCACTTCGGAGTGCAGATCGAAGACATAGCCCTCATCGCTGCGGGTCAGCCTGGCGCGGATCGGGCGCCTTTCGCCAGCTTCGACGTTCAGGGCGCGAAAGAAGGTCAGGTCACGCAGCACAAAACCCGCCGCTTCACCCTGGGCGGTCCAGGCCTCGGCGGCAATTTCCAGAACCCCCGTGCCGGGAATCAGTGCCGTACCATCGGCGGTGCGGTGGCCGTCCAGCACCCAGCGGTCAAGTGCATAGGTGGCGGTGAAGATACGGTTGCCGGTGCTGTCAAACCCCGCCTCGTTCAGCATCGGGCGGCTGATCGGCAGGCGCGGCGCCTCTGGCCGCCCCATCTGGTCGGCCAGGCTATCGGCGGCCATGCCGACGCCCTGCCAGATGCCCCAGTTCAGCGCGATGACGCGCGTCTTGCCACCTGCCCGCGACTTGGCAAAGGCGTTCAGGTATTCGTTCGCCGCCACATAGTCCACCTGCCCCGCCGGGCCGGTGACGGTGGAGGTCGAGGCAAAGAGCACCATCAGCGCCAGCGAGCCATCCGGGAACAGCCGGTCAAGCACTTGCGTGCCGTGCAGTTTCGGCGCGAAGACCTCTTCCACCTCGGTCGGAGTCTTGGCCATCAACGGCCCGTCATCAACCACCCCTGCAGCATGGATCACCGCCTGAACCGGGCCAAAGCGGGTCTGCCCTTCGGCAACTGCGGCCTCCATCTCGACCACATTGGCCACATCGGCCTGTGAAACCAGCACCTGGCCCCCCAAGGACTCCAGCCGTTGCAGCGCAAGGATGCGCCGGGCGATCGGGTCGGCGGGGTCGTGGGCGGCCAGATGGCGCGGCCAATGGGCACGGTCGGGAAGCGCGCGCCGCGCGATCAGGGTGATCTTGACGCCGTGGCGGCGGATCAGGTCTTCGGCCACGGTCAGGCCGATGCCGCCGAAACCGCCGGTGATCAGCACATGTGCGCCGTGCGGCAGATCGAGTCGTTCTTCGGGCAGCGGCTGCGGTTTCACGCCCTGCTCATACCGCCGCTCGCCGCGCAGGGCGGCTAGGGTGGGGGCGTCGGAAAGAGCCTCTTCCAGCACGCGGTCAACAAGGGTTTCCGGCAGCTTGCGCGCATCTGGCAGGGTCAGGTCCAGAGACGCGATGACCAGCCCCGGCACTTCCTTCGGCACCACGCGAAGGGGGCCAAGGATCATCGCCTTCTCCGGCTCTGCCAACCGCTCTCCCTTCACCTGCGCCGCCCCGGTGGTCAGCACGGTCAGGCGGATCGGGCGGGGCAGATCCTCCTCGGCCAGGGCCTGAGACAGGAAGAACAGCGACCAGAACCCCTGCTCCAGATTGCGGTGCAGAAAGCTGGAGCCCGGGCGGAAGTCCTGACCGCGTGTGACCAGCCAGCCATGAAGGATGCGAGAGGGCGCCAACCCTCGCGCCGCCAGATCGCGGACCAGCAGGTCATAGCCTTCGCGCCCGCGTTCCGGGGCCAGCACATAACCTTCGCCGTCGCGGGCGAAACTGTCGCCCGCGCGCACTGCCACCACGCGATGACCCGCCTCCTTCAGCCGCGCGGCGGCGGCGGTGCAAAGCCCGGAGGCGTCGGTGAAGACCAGCCATGTCTCGGGCGCTGCTTCCCCCAGATCGTCGATGTCGAAGCCCGCCGTTGCGGGCCGCCAACGCAGGCGCCAGCCCCAGCTGGCCATTTCCTCGACCCGTGCGGGCAAGACCTCGGCCTCTGCGGCCTCGGCCCGACCGGGCGCGATGAAATAGGGCTTTTTCTGGAAGGCATAGCCCGGCAAGGGCACGCGCTGCCGCCGTGCCTCGCCCCAGATCGGAGACCAATCGACCGGCACGCCACAGGCCCAAAGCCGCGCGATGGAGGCGATATGCCAGGCGTCGTCGGCCATCTTCTGTTCGGGGTGCCGCAAGGCGGGAACAACCTGCCCCGCACCGATGCCATTGGCTTGCGAAAGCGATGACAGCGCGCGGCCCGGTCCCATCTCGATATAGATGCGCCCCGGTGTGGCGGTCAGTGTCTCCATGCAGGCGCGGAAGTTGATGGTGTTGCGCAGGTGCTGGACCCAGTATTCCGGGTCGGTCGCTTGCGTACTGGTCAGCGGCTGGCCGGTGCTGTTGGAGATGATCGGCAAGATCGGCGGGTTCAGCCGGATGCCGCGAAGATAGTCGCCGAACCGCGCCAGGATCGGCTCCAGCATCCTCGAATGCGCGGCGATGTCGATGGCGACGCGCTGCGTTTCCACCCCCTTTGCGGCCAGACCGGCGGCCAAGGTCACCAGCGCTGCATCGGGGCCGGAAACCACGCAAAGACCAGGGGCATTGACCGAGGCCATGTCCAGATCGCCCGTCAGCAGGGGCCTCAGCCCATCTGCATCCATAGGGACTGACAGCATGCCGCCCGGGGCGATGGTGTCAAAGAGCCGCCCACGCAACAGCACGAGGCCGATGCAATCTTCAAAGCTCATCACGCCCGCAAGGGCTGCGGCGGCATTTTCGCCCATCGAATGCCCAACCAGGACGGCGGGAAGAATGCCCCAACCTTCATAAAGCTTCGCCAGGGCATATTCGCAGATCATGATCAGCGGCAGCTGGACCGAAGGCCGCTTCAGTGCCTGATCCGCCGCCGCCTCATCGCCCTTTGCGGGCAGCCAGAGCGCGCGGATGTCGTAATCCAGTTGCGGTTGCAGCACCGCTAGGCCGCGATCCATCCAATCGGCGAAAACAGGTTCGGTCTGATAGAGATCGCGCGCCATGCCGGCGAATTGGGCGCCGCCGCCGGGGAACATGAAGACAACCTCGGGGGCATCGCATAGGTGATCGTGGTTGAAGACGCGGCGCGGGTCGGCGCCTTCCAAGAGGCTGGCGGCCTCGTCGTGGCCGGAGGCCACCAGCACGCGGCGCTTGTCAAAGGCGCGGCGGCCTTCCTTCAGGGTCCAGGCCACATCGGCCAACGGCTGCTCGGGGTGCGCGCGCAGATGGGCGGCCAGCTTTGCGGCCTGCGCGTCCAAGGCGGATTTGCTGCGGGCCGAGATCACAAGGGGCTGGAACGGCCAGTCGCTTTCTTCGGAGGCCACCCGCACAGGCGCTTCTTCCAGCACCACATGCGCATTGGTGCCGCCGACGCCAAGGCTGTTGACCCCGGCGCGCAGGACCGGGGCCTGCCAGTCGGTCAGCCGGTCGTTCACCTTGAACGGAGAGGTGTCGAAATCAATCGCCGGGTTTGGTGCCTCATACCCCAGACTTGGCGGCAACTGGCGGTGATGCAGCGACAGCGCCACCTTGATCAGGCTGGCCACGCCGGCAGCGGTATCCAGATGCCCGATATTGGTTTTCACGGAACCGATGCGGCAAGTCCCCACCGCATCGGTGGTCTCGCGGAAGGCGGCGGTCAGGGCGGCCACCTCGATCGGGTCGCCCAGCCAGGTGCCGGTGCCGTGGCACTCGACGTAGGAAACGCTGTCCGCCGCGACCCCGGCAATCATCTGCGCCTCGGCGATGCAGGCCGCCTGACCATCGACCGACGGGGCCAGATACCCCGCCTTGGCAGCACCATCGTTGTTGACCGCGCTGCCTTTCACGATGGCCCAGATATGGTCGCCATCGCGGATTGCATCCTTTGCGCGCCTCAAGACCACACAGCCCGCGCCGGACCCGAACACCGTCCCCTCGGCCCGGTGGTCGAAAGCGTGGCAATGGCCGTCGGGCGACAGGATCTCGCCTTCCTGATGCAGGTATCCGCGGGCATGGGGCAGCTCGATCGTCACGCCCCCCGCAAGAGCCATGTCGCATTCGCCGTTCAACAGCGCCTGTGTGGCGTAGTGCAGTGCCACAAGCGACGTGGAGCAGGCCGTCTGCACGTTGATCGACGGGCCCTTCAGGTCGAAGACATGCGAAACGCGGGTGGCCAGAAAATCCTTGTCATTGCCGGTATGGCGCAAGAGGAACATGCCGGTCTGGTCGACCAGATCGGGGTTGGAACAGAGGTTGAAATAGAAATACGACCCCATCCCGCAACCGGCATAGACGCCGATGGCGCCCTTGAACGCCTCGGGCGGGTGGCCGGCGTTTTCCAGCGCCTCCCACGCCACTTCCAGGAAATGGCGGTGCTGCGGGTCAAGGATCGCGGCCTCTTTCGGGCCGAACCCGAAGAACTCCGCGTCGAAATCGGGCATGCCATCCAGCACGGCAGCGGCAGGCACGTAGTTCGTGCGGCGCAAGCGGGCGGGGCTTTCGCCGGCGGCCAGCAACTCCGCTTCGGACAGCACGCGGATCGATTCGACCCCGCGCGCCAGATTGTCCCAATAGGTGGCAATGTCCGGCGCCCCCGGCACATGCGCCGCCATTCCGACAATGGCAATGTCGGTCTCGGCCACGCCGGGGAAATCGTCCTTCGTCATCACACCGTCCTTGCGGCCCGACAGGATATGGTTGGCCACGCCACCGCGCGCCAGCCCAAGGCCCCGTCCCGCCTGCGGAATTTACCGCAAAACCGGCAAGGGCGATACCCGAGGCGGCCGCCATTGCCGATCATGTCGCAGGCTTCGACAATGCCACGTTAATGCCACATTTCCGCCATGATTGGCCGGGGAATAAGGCACGAACCGCTACCAGAAGCCCGCGCCGGCCCCCCTGTGCATGCGGATTTGCGCGCGGACATAAACAATCGCATCGAAGCCGAAACCCATCAACGCAACCGGAAGGCGAGAAAGCCGTGCCCGACCCAACCGTTTGACAAGGAAATGATATGGCACATAGCCGAAGGGCGCGCGGGGCAGGCGCGCGGCCAGAACTCGGCCCAGCGCCGTACCGTCACATGACAGCCGGCCCAGTTCTGCAAGGCGCTCTTCTTCGGGCAAGGCGCCGAGTTGGGCGAAAAGCGCCGCGTTGATGGCGCTGCCGATCACGATTCGCTCCTGATGGCGGATCAGGCCCTGGAGGCTGACCTCCGAGGCATAGAGGTGGCGCAGGCCGTCCAGCCCGTCGATGCGGCTGAAATCCTCGGGGCCGCGCAAACCGTCGGTCAGGACCATGGCGCGCAGGAAGCCATCTTCGACCGGCAGGCCGATGGGCAGTCGAAACGCACGGGCGCGCCGGCCGGGCATCGCGTAAAGCTGGCCGCAGATCGCCGTCTTCCAGTCGTCCAGCCCGCCCGAGGCTTTCAGGGCAAGCTGCTCGGCCCAAGTCCGCGCACCGCGCACGGCCGTATCCTTTACCGGCTGGCTCGACAGCACCCAAAGAGCCGGGCGGGCCGCCAGGGCCGTGATCAGCCGGGCCAGCGCGTCGGGTTCGGGCAGGCAGATATCGGCATCGCAGAACACCAGCAGATCGGCCTCCGGGCGGCTGAGGTCATGGACAAAGCGGTTCCAGGTGCGGCTCTTGCCACCTTGCGGAAGATCGGCCACCTCGGCCCCCGCAGCCCGCGCCCGTGCAACCGTGTCATCCCGGCAGCCGTTCGCCAGCACCAGAAGCCGCAGGTCCACCCCCGGTGGCGGGACCTGTGCCCGCAGGCCCGCGACCATTGCCGCGATGCCGGCCGCCTCGTCATGGGCAAAGACCCCAAGGTCCACCCGCAGCATCAGATCACCGTCCGCATCGGCGCCACCCCGGCCGCCACGGTTGCGGCCTTGCGGGCCGCGCGCAGCGCTTCGGCATGACCCAGAAGGGCGCCGGCGATCAGCCAGCTGACCGGCACCAGCGTGCCGTTCGGCAGAAGGTCCAGCATGTTGAAGGCAAAGATCAGTGCCAGCGCCGCGACAGGGGCAGAGAAGGCCTGTGACGGCTGCGCCACCGCCTCGCGCCCCAAAAGCCACAGCGGAAGGCACAGAAGCCCGAACTCCGCCAGATACCCCAGCCAGCCATAGGTGCCGATCTGGATCACCCAGGCACCATCCGCGATGTTCAGCATCTCTCCTGTCACCGGATCATGCACGAAGTTGCGGGCATAGCCGCCCCAGCCGAACCACGGACGCTCCTCGGCGCGGGTGAGAAGCAGCTCTTCGTTCTCGATGCGGAATTGCAGCGACCAGGCGCGGTCAGGTGACAGGTCGCGGGCGAAATCGACGATGGCGTCCAGCGGCACGACATGGGCGCCGCGCAGGATGGGATAGACCATGACCACTACGGCAATGGCCGCAGCCGCCAATACCTGCGCGCGACGCGGCGCCAAAAGGATCAGCGGCAGCATTGCCAGAGCATAGATGGTGACGCCGGCCGATTTGCAGATGATCAGCATGAAGGCAAGGTAGAGGAACACCACCAGCTGCCTTGGCCGGACCTCGGCCGGCCCTTCGCGCAGGAAAGCGGCGGCGGCGGCCAGGCACATCAGCGTGAACATGGCGACCCACAGCCCGTGCGGCAGAAACACAACCGGGCGAAAGCCGCCAAAGCGGATGGTCTGGAAAAAGTCATGCTGGAAAAAGCCGTAGACCCAGACGTTCATCTGCGGGCTGAGGCGGCTTTCGACCAGCATCGGCAGCGAATAGGCCAGCCCCCCTGCAACCAGCGCCACCAGAAGCGCCCGCGCCGCCTGGGGCGAGGCCAGATAGCGACGGCCCAGGAACAGCGGCAGGGCATAGAGGATATGGTTCGCCACCGCCGCCACGCTGTCGTAAAGGCGCATGCCGGGGATGTCGTCGTCCAGCAGGATCGGGATCGGATCGGCATTCGCCAGAACGGTGACGAAGGGCGACAGGATGAAAAGGGCGATCAGCGCCGTGCCCAGCCGGCCGGCAGGAAGGATCGGGATACGATCGCGCAGCAGGAAGACCGCGCAGAACAGCGCCATCAGCGCCGGGATCGAATCCTTGTCGAAAGCCGGCACCACCGGAAAGTCGAACCGGGTCGCCGGTGGCAGGATCAGATAGCCGGCCAGAACGGTCCAGATCAGCGCCCGCGCCGGGTCCAGCCGACGATAGAGCTGCCAGGCCACGAAGGGCCAGATCAGCAGCATTGCATAGGCAAGAAGGTTCGGTTGCGGCACGGGGCAAGGGACCGGAAAGGGCGGGTTGGCCCTGTGATAGCACGGATCGGCGGGCCGGGCCACGCGGGCCGCGGCGCGTGCGGTCTTGGAAACGTGCGGTCTTGGAAACACTGTGTTGCCGGGCTCTTGCAGCAGCATCGCTGTCGCAGCGGCGTCCGAGACCTGCTATATGCGGCGGCAGGGAGTGGCCCGTTGCAGTTCCGTTTCGCCGAGACCTTGATCCGTGTGACCCATCCCGACGCCAGGGCGGTTCTGGCGGCGGTATCGGCCCGACTGGCCAGCGGACAGGGCTTTGCCCTGGCGACGATCAATCTGGACCATCTGGTGAAGTTGTCGCGCGACGCGGCGTTCCGCGCGGCCTATGCCGCGCAGGATCTGGTGGTGGCCGACGGCAATCCGATCGTCTGGCTGTCGTGGCTGGCGCGGCGGCCGGTGCGGCTGGTGCCGGGCTCTGATCTGGTGCTGCCGCTGGTGCGGGCGGCGGCCGAGGCGGGGCGGCCGGTGTCGTTTCTGGGCAGCACTGACGAGAGCCTGCGCGCTGCGGCCGCGAGGCTTGAGAGACTGGTCCCCGGCCTGCGGCGGGGGCTGCTGATCGCGCCGCCGATGGGCTTCGATCCCGGTGGCGTGGCGGCGGGCGAGATGCTGGCACGGCTGCAGGCGCTGGGGCCGGGGTTGTGCCTGGTCGCGCTGGGCGCGCCGAAGCAGGAACAGCTGGCGGCGCTCGGGCGGCAGCTTGCGCCCGCCGTGGGCTTCGCCTCGGTTGGCGCGGGGGTGGATTTCATCGCCGGACACCAGCGCCGCGCGCCAGCCTGGGTGCGCGCCATCGCGATGGAATGGCTGTGGCGGGCGCTGTCGGCCCCGCGCCGACTGCTGCCGCGCTATGCCGCCTGTGCGGCGATCCTGCCGGGCGAGGCGAAAAAGGCACTGTTGTTGCGCTACGGCGGGTAGGGGCTACTTGTATTCGATCAGCCCGCGCCGCCGCCGGGTCAGCCGCCCCCAGCCGTAGCCGATCACGCCCAGCGCCTCGGGCAGCTTCCCCAGCACGGTGAAGACCGCCGCTTCCCGCCCTGCCCGCCCGTCGCCGCGCCAGCGCCAGGCCAGCCGCGCCACCTGCAGTGGCCAAAGGCCCAGAAGCAGCCAGCCTGCCGGGTGGATCAGCGCGGCACATGCCGCCGTCGCCGGCACGCCGATGGCCCAGAACAGCGCGCGCCAGACTTCGCGCAGCCAATGCCGTTCCGGCCCCGTGCCATGCAGGGCAGCCCCTTCGGCAAAGGCATGGCCCGCCCGCAGGCTGCGCCGCCACCACTGGTCAAGGCGGGTCATGCCTGCATCGTGCAGCGTCATCTCGGCGTCGATTCGCCAGACCTCGCCGCCGGCCCGGATCAGCCGCAGGCACAGCTCCGGCTCTTCGCCCGCAATCAGGTCGTCGCGGAAGCCGCCCACCGCCCGCAGCGCCGCCAGCGGCATCAGCGCATCGCCGCCACAGGCACGCGCCCGGCCCACCGGCGTATCCCATTCCCGGTCGATCAGCCGGTTCCAGACCGAGGCCTCGGGGAAACGCTCGCGCCGTCGGCCACAGATCACCGCCGCCGCCGGATGCGCCGCCATAGCTGCACGCGCAGCCGCGATCCAGCCGGAACGCAATTCGCAATCGCCATCGAGGAACTGCACGAAGCCATTGCCCTGCAGCCGCGCCAGCCCGGCGTTGCGCGCCCGTGCCGCCGTGAACGGGCAGTCGGTGTCCAGCGCCACCACCTCGGCCCCAGCGGCCGCCGCTGCCGCCGCCGACCCGTCAGTCGAGCCGCTGTCGACATAGATCACGCGGCGCACCTGCCCGGTCAGGGACGCCAGGCAGGCAACCAGCCGCGCGCCCTCGTTGCGCCCGATGACAACCGCATCCACGGCGGCATCGGAATCGGGAACGCTCGGGCGGGTATCGGCATCGGTCATGGCACCGACCATAGGCAAGGCCCGCGCCGATTTCCACTGTCGCACAGCGCCGCCCGCTGCCGAGCAAGCCCCCGTGCAAGCCCCCGTGCAAGCCCCGGTGCGGGCTTCCTTTTTGCGGGTCGATCTGCTAATCCAAGGCGATCTGGGCGGGGGCCCGGACTGATCGCGGACAGGGTCGGCCCGAAGCAATTTCGGGTGCGGGACACTGGCCGGTGCAAGGGACGTCCGGCTTCATGCCGCTGCAAGGCGGGTATTGGTAAACCGAAGGCGCCCCACTTGGACGCCGGCTGCAGCAAAGGCCCTCCGGCGCGATGGTCAGACACTATATATGGGGTCCGCACCGCGGCGCGGGGGCTGATGAAGGGCATATCCTGATGTCCAGCAAGGACGCTGACAACCGCCGCAAGCCGGGACAAGGCGCCCGTCCGGCGCATGTCTCGGTGTTCCGGCCCGGCCAGCCCGTCCCCGAAGACAGCGTCACGCTGGACCAGCGCACCGGGCGCGAGATCTTTCTGGCGCCGCTCGCCCCGCAGCCGTTCAACACCACCCGCGTCTGGGAATCGATTCAGGAAATCACCCCCAAACCCGATGCCCTGGCGCGAAACGGTCTGTTCGCAGATTCCGCACAAAGCCCGGTGACCTGCAACTTCGACATGTTGCGCACCCGCGTGTTGCAAGCGCTGGCCAGCCGCAACTGGACGCGGATCGCCGTCACTTCGCCCACGCATGGCTGCGGCAAGTCCTTCGTGGCGGCTAATCTGGCGCTGTCGCTGGCGCGGCTGCCGTCGTGCCGCACCGTGCTGATGGACCTGGAGCTGCGCGAGCCGCAGCTGGCGCAGCTGTTCGGGCTGAAAGACGCCGCCCCGCTGATCGAATTCCTGATGGGCGAGCAGCCGCTGGAAGGCCATTTCCGCCGCATCGGCCGCAACCTGGCGCTGGCGCTGAACGGCGAGGCGGTGCCGCATGCCGCCGAACTGCTGCAGGACCCGGAATTCGCCAATGCCATGGGCGCGCTGCGCGACCTTCTGCAACCCGATGTGGTGATCCTGGACCTGCCGCCGGCACTGGGCTCGGACGATGTGATCGCGCTGGCCGATCAGGTGGATGCGTTGATCCTGGTGACCGATGGCACCTTGACCTCGCCCGAGGACATTCGCGCCTGCGAGCGGCTGTTCGACGGCCGCATCCCGATCCTCGGCACGGTGCTGAACCGCGCGCAGGACCGCGCGCAGGACCGCTATGCCTACGGGCAAAGGGGCTGAGCCATGGGGCAGATCCAGTCGCTCGAAGACCTGCTGAACTTCCTGACCCGCCGCCGCTGGCTGATCATGGCGGTGGCCGCACTGGGTATCGTGCTGGCGGCGATCTACGCCAAGTCGCGCCCTGACAGCTATGAGGCCGCCGCCGTGATCGAGGTGCAGAGCGCCCAGGTCGGCGACGCAGGCACGTCAGGCTCGGCGCAGCTTCTGCAATCCATCGAGCAGCGGCTGACGTCGCGCGAAAACCTCGCGGCGGTGATCGACAGGCACGGGCTTTTGGCGACCTGCCTGCCCTTTCCATGGACGAACGCATCGCCCTCTTGCGCCGAAATGTCACCTTCCAGGCCATCGCGGCGGCCGGCAACGCGCCCTATGCGCCGGCGACGCAGATCTCGGCCATCATCATCTCGGCCCGCGACGGCGATGCTGCCCTGGCTGCGCGGATCGCCAATGATTTCGCACAAGGCGTGCTGGACATGTCGTCCTCGGGCAAGTTGGAGCAGGCGCGCGACAGCCTGGCCTTCTACCGCGAGGAGGAGGCCCGCCTGTCAACCGAGATCGCCGCGATCGAGGTCGAGGTGGCAGCCTACAAGAACACCCACGGCGCGGCCCTTCCGGCCGTGGCCGAGGCCCGGCGCGAAGCGCTGGTCGGCCTCGAAACCGAGATGCGGGCGCTGGATCAGGAGATGGTCGCCCTTCTGGAAGAGCAGCGCCAACTGTCCGCAAGGGGCAATCTTCGCGCGACCGAGCAGCGGCGGCTGCAAGAGATCGACGCCCGGATCGCCGTGCTGACGGAACAGAAGGGCGCCCTGACCGCGCGCCGCGACGAGCTGACGGCCGCAACTGCCCGCCTGCCCGAGGTGGAGCGAGCCCTGGCCGGCTATCAACGGCAGTTGGACCAGTTGCAGGGCGGTCTTGACGTGGTCACCACCCGGCTGGCCGAGGCAGAGACCGAAGCGAAGCTGGCCGAACGTCAGCAGGGCGAACGCTTTGCCCTGCTGGATCGCGCGATGACGCCGGAAAACCCCGTTGGCTCGGGTGGCAAGAAGCTGTTCGTGGCCGGTGCGCTGGCCAGCCTGCTGGCTGCGCTGGGGCTGGCGCTGGGGCTGGACCTGTTGAAGCCGGTGGTCCGCACCTCGGCGCAGATGGAGCGGCAGCTTGGCCTGCGCCCGATCGTCGCCATCCCCGAGATCAATCTGCCGGGCCGCCCGCAACGTCGCGCCGGGGGCGGCCCGGTCGGGGGCAACATGCAGCGCAAGGTTCTGGCCCTGCCGCGCGTGGTGCTGGTCTGTTCGGCGCTGACGGCGGTCCTGTTCGTGGCGGCGGCCTTCAGCTGACAGGGTGCCAAGAACCAACTTCCGCCGCGGTGGCGCGACAGGCGTCTCAGTGCCGATCCGGCGATTGGCCTAGCAGCCGGTGCCCTTCAGCACCACGCCCACGGTGCGCGCCAGAATGCGCAGGTCGGTGGCCAGCGTCAGCTCGGCCTCATACTCGGCATCGAACCCGGCGCGGGCCTCGAACGTGGTCTTGTTGCGGCCCGCGGTCTGCCACGATCCGGTGATCCCCGGACGCAGCCGATAATAGGCGGTACCGGGATAGAGGCCCTGCTGGTTCAGCATCATCGGGCGCGGGCCGACCAGGCTCATATCGCCTTTCAGCACGTTCCACAGCTGCGGCAGCTCATCCAGACTGGTGCGGCGCAGAAGCTGGCCCAGCGGAGTGACGCGCGGATCCTGGCGCAGCTTTTGCGTGCTGTCCCATTCGGCGCGGGCATCGGGATTCTCGGCCAGATAGCTTTCCATCCGGGCGTCGGCGTCGGTCACCATGCTGCGCAGTTTCCACATCCGAAAGGGCTTGCCGCCCTTGCCGACGCGAACCTGACAATAGAACGGGCTGCCGCCGTTCCGCGCGACCATGACCGCCAGCCCGGCAATCACAGGCACCACAACCGGTGCCGCCGCCACGATGGCCGAGATATCCAGCAGACGCTTCAGCCCGTTGCGGTAAGAACCGCCACGGCGCGAGGTCGAGTCCTTCCCCTTTGCCCCGGAGTCGCGCTGCGGCTCACTCAGAGACGATTTGACGGGATCACCGCCGGGGAAACCGGGAAAACTGATGGTCATTGTCAGCGTCCTGCCAACAGTGTCGCCTGGTTGGTCGTCACCATGCCTTCGGGCCCGGACATCGCCGGACCTCGTTCAGCAAGCAGATTGCGCGTTTGGCAGCTCATCACATGCACCTGACCTGAACGTCCCCAATTTGCATTTTATCCCGCGCATCCTGGGTATGACCATGGGTCTGGCGGGCCGTTAACCACAATTGCACCACGAATTCACGCGAAACCTGCCACTTAGTGGCCACAAAGGTGAACGTTTTTGGGGCATCGCAACCTTTGCGTGTGCCGTAATAATGATTGCAGCCAGAAGAGAAGTCCATGATTCGTGGCAGGACATATCCGGATGTCGGCCGGCTTTGGCCGGAACACGGAGCGCGGTTCGGGATGTCTTGTTTCCGTGATGGCGACGATCATCTGCGGCTCGTCAGCCGAGGCCTTCGTCCGATCGCAGGGCCTGGAGGGAAAAGGCAAGAACGCCACAGCAGCCGGACAGGCTGTAAAGCAGGAGCGCCATCATCGGCGGGTGTCCGGCCAGAGCCGACAGCGCAAGCTGGCGCTGCCCGCAAGAACCGCAGATAGGACGATGCCAGCCAGCATGGGTTCCTTCCCCGACAAACGCCTCCGGGTTGATGATGTCCCTGGACACATCAATTCCAGCTTGAACTGCAAACTGCCGGGCAAACCGTTAATTTCCGGAAACAGCCGTGACATTTCGGTCAGGTTGGATGACGCGGCACCTATTCCTTCAGAATGTCGGCAAGATACCGACCATAGGTGTTCTTCTGGAACAGTCGCGCCCGCGCCGCCAGCGCCTCGCGGCCGATCCAGCCCTGGCGAAAGGCGATCTCGTCGGGGCAGCCGACCTGCAGGCCCTGGCGTTCCTCCAGCGTGCGCACGAAGTTGCCGGCATCAAGCAGGCTGCCATGCGTGCCGGTGTCGAGCCAGGCAAACCCGCGGCCCATCCGTTCGACCGCAAGCCTGCCTTCGGCGCGGTAGATCTCCAGCAGGTCGGTGATCTCCAGTTCGCCCCGCTCTGAAGGCCGGATCCGACGTGCCAGTTCGGGCGCCCGCCCGTCGAGGTAGTAAAGCCCGGTCACCGCGAAATGCGACGGCGGGTGCTTCGGCTTTTCGACGATGGCACGAACGCGGCCCTCGTCGTCGAAATCCACCACGCCGTAGCGTTCGGGGTCGGCAACGTGATAGCCGAAGACGGTGCCGCCCGCACCGCGCGCATCGGCGGCCGCAAGCATCTCGGGCAGGCCGTGGCCGAAAAAGATGTTGTCGCCCAGCACCATGGCGCTTGGGGCGCCGGCCAGGAAATCCTCGGCCAGAAGATAGGCTTGCGCCAGCCCGTCGGGCTTGTCCTGCACGATCCAGGTGAAGCTGACGCCCCACTGGCTGCCATCGCCCATCAGCCGCAGGAACTGCGGCTGGTCCTCGGGGGTGGTGATGATGGCGATCTCGCGGATGCCACCCAGCATCAGCACCGACAACGGATAATAGACCATCGGCTTGTCATAGACCGGCAGCAGCTGCTTCGAGACGCCCATGGTGATCGGCCAGAGCCTGGTGCCCGAGCCGCCGGCCAGGATGATGCCTTTGCGTTTCATGCCGTCAACTCCTGCAGGATGTCGTCAAGGCCCGCCCGCCAGTCAGGCCGGGCGATGCCGAAGGCCGACGTGAAGGCGCTGCAGTCCAGCCGCGAATTGGCCGGGCGGCGGGCCGGGGTCGGCCAGGCGCTGGACGGGATGTCGGAGATGGTGCAGGCCAGCCCGGCGCGGGCCATGATCGCACGCGCGAAATCGGCCCAGGTGGTGTCGGGCGCGCCGGCAAAGTGATGCGTGCCGCCGGGATGGCCGGCAACCAGTGCTCCGGCGGCGGTCAGCAGCGCATCCGCGATGGCCGCCGCCGGGGTCGGGCCGCCGATCTGGTCGGCCACCACCGAAAGCGCATCGCGTTCGCGCCCCAGCCGCAGCATGGTCTTGACGAAATTCGTGCCATGCGCCGAGACGACCCAAGAGGTCCGCAAGATCAGATGCCGCGCGCCACTGCCCCGCACGCCAATCTCGCCCGCCAGCTTCGAGCGGCCATAGGCGCCCTGCGGGCCGGTCGGATCATCGGGGCGGAAAGCGCGGTCTCCCGAGCCGTCGAAGACGTAATCGGTCGAGACCTGCAGGAAGGGGATTCCTTGCGCAGCGCAGGCCCGCCCCATCGCGGCGGGGGCATCGCCGTTGACCACTGTCGCGGCGGCCTCTTCCGCCTCGGCCTTGTCCACTGCCGTCCAGGCGGCCGCATTGATCACCGCGTCGCAGTCGCCGATCTGCATGGCGCAAGCCGCCGGGTCCGTGAGATCCGCCTCGGCCCGGCCCAGGAATCGCGCCGTCACTTCGCCCGGCAGCCGCCTGGCCAACTCTGTCGCCACCTGCCCCGATTTGCCGAAGACGAGCAGCCTCATGCCGGTGTCTTCCCGAAGTAAAGCCAAAACGCCATCGCCCATACAGCCAGTTCCAGTGCAAAAGTCCAATGCAGGATGAATGAGACGATCCAATGAGAATAGGCAGCAGGCACCGTCACCGCGGCGAACAACTGATCCCCTGCAGGCCAGCTCCAGTTGATACCGCCCGCAATGGTATCAAGGATCAGGTGCATCGCGATTGCCGCGAAGAAGACCAGCCCCGGCGCAAGCCAGCCCTTCAGATTCAGCAGAGGCAGTGACACCAGCGCCACCGCGCCCCAGACCGCCGGAAGGTGGGGCCAATAGTGGTGGTGATGAACGGAGCCGCCATCGACAAGGTGGAACCAGATCATGTCAAGATCCGGCAGAACCGCACCCAAGAGGGCCACCGGAAGCAGTGCTGCGACCGGGCGGCGAACCGCCCGTGCCAAAACGTATCCCGAAGGCAAATGCGCCGTCAGCATCCTATTTCCCCGCGATCCGATAGGCCAGCAGGCCGAGGTATTCCTTCAGCGCCACGTCCGCGTCCTGCAAATGATCATCCAGCCGCCATTCCAGCCGGAACATCTGCCCGCCCGACCGGAAATCCACCGGCCAGGCCACCAGCCCGGTCCAGCCATTGCGCTGAAACGTCTCCATTGACCGGGGCATGTGCCAGGCCGAGGTGACAAGGATCCAGACCTCTCCGTCCTTCGGTTGCACCAGATCGCGGGTGAAGATCGCGTTCTCTGCGGTGTTGCGCGAGCGGTCCTCGAGCAGGATCTGGGTATCGGGAACGCCCAGCGACAGCCACAGCGCACGGGTCATCTGCGCCGGCGCTGTATGCGCATCGCTATAGATCAGGCTGGCGGAGCCGCCGGTGAAGATCAGCTTTGCCTGCGGAAATCGGCGCGCCAGCTCGACGCCCGCGGTCAGCCGCTCGCCGCCGCCATTCAGCCCGGTCACGCCCCAGCGGGCAAAGGGGCCGACGTCTTCGGCCCCGCCCAGAACGATGATCCCGTCGACCTGCGCCGGCAAGGCGGGGGCGGGCGGGTATTGGCGTTCAAGGCTGGCCAGAAGCGGGGTCGCCAGCGGAAAGGCGGTCAGCGCCAGCACTGACAGGAAGGCCAGCGCCGTCAGTCGGCGCGCCAGACGCGCCCGGCCCCATGCCCCCGCAAGCACTGCCGCGGCGAGAAGCAGCAGCATCCAGGTTTCAACCCGTGCCGCCATTCCCACTGTCTTCGAGGCGATGAAGAACAGACTGTCCATCAGCCGCCGCTTCCGTTGCCTGGCGGGTGCGCCATTCCCTCACGATCCAGCAGCGCTTCGACCATCATCTGATTGCGGGGATGCGCCCAGTCGCCGACAAGACGCAAGGCCCAGGGCAGGTCGCGGGCGGCATGGCGGATGTCCGCCAGATCATAGTGGAACGGATCCTTGTAAGACCAGGTCGTGATCCCATCCTTTTGCAAGCAGGGTCCGCAACGCCCGGCTGCCGTTTGGCGTGAAGATCGTAAAAAGTAGAACCGGCAAGGGGTCACCAGACGCCGAGCCAGATTGGCAAGGCAAAGCCGCAGGTGGTTCAGCGGCAGGTGGGTAAAGACCGATTGCGCCATTGCATAGTCGATGGTGTCCGGCGCGCCGGGGAAATCGAAGATGCCGTCGGTGACCAGATTGGTGCGCGGCAAGCGCTGCCCCAGCCCTGCGGGCACGATTTCCCGGTCATAGCCTGCGTCGATCAGATCCCGGCTGCGATCCGTTCCCCAGTAGTTTCCGGGGTTGAGGTAGGGCGCCACCTTGCAGCCCAGCCGCAGGCTGCCGCAGCCGATATCCAGCAAATGGTGGTCCGGCTTCAGCCCCTGCGCTTTCAGGAATTCCAGTTGCAGGGCGCCGATCTCTTCCCACATCCCGCCGATCTCGGCGCGATGCTGCCGATCAGAGCCGTCTTGCAAAACGGCAGCGGCATCGGAACGCTTTGAAGGATCACCGCACATGTCAATTCACTCCGCCTGTGCCCAGCCGCCGCCCCACGCCCTGCCGATCAAGCAGGGGCTGCCACCAGGATTCGTTGTCCAGATACCAGCGGACGGTGCGGCGCAGCCTTCTTCGACGGTGACCGAGGGGCGCCAGCCCAGTTCCTGGTGGATCCGCGACGGGTCGATGGCATAGCGCGCGTCATGGCCGGGGCGGTCGGTGACAAAGGCGATCTGGTCGGCGTAGCTGCCGGGCTTGGGCCGCATCTCGTCCAGCAGGGTGCAGATGTTGCGGACAAGGTCGATGTTGCGGCGTTCGTTCTCGCCGCCGATGTTGTAGCTGCGGCCGAGCTTGCCCTTTTCAAGCACCAGCAGCAGCGCGTCGGCGTGGTCCTCGACATAAAGCCAGTCGCGCACGTTCTCGCCCTTGCCATAGACCGGAATGGGCTTTCCGTGCAGGGCGTTCAGGATCACCACCGGGATCAGCTTTTCGGGGAAATGATAGGGCCCGTAGTTGTTCGAACAATTGGTCAGAACCACCGGCAGGCCATAGGTCTCGGCCCAGGCGCGGACCAGGTGGTCGCTGGCGGCCTTGGACGCAGAATAGGGGCTGCGCGGGTCGTAGGGGGTTTCCTCGGTAAACTGGCCGGTTGCACCCAAGGACCCGAAGACCTCGTCGGTCGAGATGTGGTGAAAGCGGAACTCCGGCGGCCTGCCCTGCTCGGCCCAGAAGGCGCGGGCGGCTTCCAGCATGTTGAAGGTGCCGGTGATGTTCGTTTCGATGAAATCCGCAGGGCCGTCGATGCTGCGGTCGACATGCGACTCGGCCGCCAGATGCATAACGGCATCAGGATGATGCGTGGCGAAGATGCGGTCGAGTGCTATGCGGTCGCGGATATCGGCATGCTCGAAACTGTAAAGGCCCGATCCGGCCACCGGGGCCAGGTTCGCCTCGCAGGCCGCATAGGTCAGGGCATCGAGGTTCACCACCTGATGCCCGCGCGCCACCGCCAACCGCACCACAGCGCTGCCGATGAAGCCTGCGCCACCGGTCACCAGAAGCTTCATTGCGCGCCCTCCCAGGCGAAGGGCCGGGGCGCGTCGCGCAAGAGCGGGGCGATGGCGTCCTTGTCCGACAGGACGGGCGCCGCCGTGCCCCAGTCGATGCCAATATCGGGGTCATCCCAGCGCACCGCGCCGTCACAATCGGGCGCATAGATGTCGCTGCATTTGTACTGCACTTCGGTATCATTGGCCAAGGTGACAAAGCCATGCAAGAAGCCTTTCGGCACGAAAAGCTGCCGGGCATTCTCCGCCGTCAGTTCCACCCCGACCCATTTGCCGAAAGTCGGAGACCCCGTCCGGAAATCTACCGCCACGTCCAGAATGGCACCGCGAGAGCAGCGGACCAGCTTGTCCTGTGCGCGCGGCGGGGACTGGTAGTGCAACCCCCGCAGAGTGCCCTTCGCGGCGCTGAACGAGTGGTTGTCCTGCACCCAGTCCAGCGCGACCCCGGCCTCGGCCAGTCTGTCGGCGTGATAGGTCTCCATGAACCAGCCGCGCGCGTCGCCGAAGCGGCGGGGGGTCACGATCATCACGCCGGGAAGGTCGGTCAGGTCAACTTGCATGGGCGTACTTGCATCTTTCGCATCCTTGGGCAGCGGAATACCGCAGCTTTCGGGCCGATCCTAGGCTTTATCGCGCAAGGCCCGCCAGCGCCGGGCCGTGCAGCGCCAGAACCAGCGTCGCCAGGCCGGCCACCAGCGCAGCCATCGCAAGGTCATGGCGCGCGTCCCAGACCGCGTGACGGCGGGCCAGCCGGATGATCAGGGGATGCACCGCCACCGCCGCCAGTCCCTGCCCCAACAGCGCGCCGCCCAGGCCCGCCCACAGCGCGCCGGCCAGAAAGGCCGCCGTCTGCACCCCCGCCCGCATCGCGATCAGCGCGAAGTACCCCCGCCCGTCATTCGCCGCCAGCGCCGACTGGTCATAGGTCATGCCGACGATTCCGGGCATCTGCACCAGCGCCACGGCGGTCAGGATCGCCCCCGCTGCCAGATAGCGGTCGTCGTAGAGAAAGCGCACCAGCGGGTCGCCCGCCAGGGCCAGCACCGCCAGTGCCAGCACGATCCCGGCCGTCAGGCCCCAGCGCGCGCGGCGCAGCGCCGTCTCACCGCGACCTTCGGCCCGCACGCGATACAAAGGGATCATCACCCGTGAAACCACCGCCTGCGCCATCAGCGCGGGGAAGGAGGCCAGGAAGAAGCCGATGTTGTAGATCCCCAGAGCCTCAAGGCTCAGATAGTGGCCCAGGATGGCCTTGTCGCCCTGCGCCAAGAGAAAGCCGCAGACGGTGGAAAGGAATATCCACTTGCCGAAATGCACCAGTTCCGTAGCCGCCGCCCGCTCCCACCGCCAGCGGTTCGCCGGACCGGGCAGCCAGGCCCAGCACAGCCCCAGCTTGGCGGCCGAGCCAATGATGGCGCCGATCACCAGCGCCCAGACCGATTGCAGCGCAAAGGCCAGCCCCACCATCGCCGCGATCCCGACCCCCTGCGCCACCAGGTCCAAGGCCGTCAGCCGCCCCAGCATCAGGTGCCGGTTCGCCGTGTCGATCCGCGTCGGGTTGAACCCCGCGATCAGCAGCGTCACCCCCGCCACCGGCAAAAGCAGCACCAGATCGGGCGCCTGCCACAGCATCGCCAGAGGCCAGGCCAAGGCACAGGTCAGTCCCCACAGCAGCACGCCGCGGATCAGGTTTATCGTCCAGGCGGTGTCCAGAAACGTGGGCTCATCGCCGCGCGGACTGCGCGAGATCGCCGGGCCGACCCCGGTGTCTGAGAACATCTGCAAGCCCACCAGCACCACGCTGACCAGCGCCATCAGGCCGAAGGCCTCGGGGAACAACAGCCGTGTCAGCACCAGGTTCGATGCCAGTCGCAACCCTTGCGTGATCGCGAACGATCCCGCCGTCAGCGCCGACCCGCGCAGCGCGCGACCCATCAGGCCGGTTCCCTGCCCCCTCGCTTCCTGGCCCTGCATCCGTCCCGTCCCCGTGTTGCGGCGGACCCTACGGCTTTGCTGCATCACCGGTCAATCCGATGCGGCGTCATGGCGCCTCTCCCCTTGCATCTGCCCCCGCCGCCCCCGATGCTGCGCCCTGCCCCCTGCCAGAGGCTGCCCGCGGTGAAACTCGCCTATCTCGTCAACACCTACCCCCAGCCCTCACAGAGCTTCATCCGGCGCGAAGTGCAGGCGCTGGAGCGGATGGATTGGCAGATCCATCGCTTTGCGCTGCGGTCCGATCGGGCGCGGCTGGTCGACCCGGCCGATATCGCCGAAGACAGCCGGACCGAACATATCGTCGACAAGGGCGGCTGGCAGGTGATGCGGCTGGCCCTGCCCTTTGCGGCGCGGCGGCCGATGGCGGCGCTGCGGTCGCTGCGGTTGGCGATGGCATGCGGGGCACGCGGCGCGGGTGGCCTGCCGGGCACCGGCGGGCGGCTGCGCCATCTGATCTACTGGCTGGAGGCGGCCCATCTGGCCGCGCGCTGCCATCAGTTGCGCCTGCCCCATATCCACGCCCATTTCGGCACCAATGCCACCACCGTCGCGATGCTGGCGGCGGAAATCGGCGGGCTGTCCTATTCCTTCACCACCCACGGCCCCGAGGAATTCGACGCCCCCCGCGCGCATTCGCTGGCCGAAAAGGTGGCCCGGGCGTCCTTTGCCGTGACGATTTCCTCGTTCGGCCGCAGCCAGATGTGCCGTTGGGCCGATGTCGCCGACTGGGGCAAGCTGCATGTCGTGCATTGCGGCATCGAACCCTGGCGCTTTCCCGCGCCCACGCCGATGCCCGACGCGCCACCCCGGCTGGTGGCCATCGGCCGGCTGGCCGAACAGAAGGGCTTTCCCCTGCTGGTCGAGGCGATGGCCCTGGCCGCCCCGCATGTCCCCGATCTGCAGCTGACGCTGATCGGCGACGGCCCATTCCGACCGCTGATCGAAACCCTGATCGCCCGCGCCGGATTGCAGCGCCAGATCACCCTCACCGGCTGGCTGGACGAAGCCGCCGTGCGCGACCACCTCGCCCGCAGCCACGCCCTGATCCTGCCCTCGTTCGCCGAAGGCCTGCCGCTGGTGCTGATGGAAGCCTTCGCGGCCGCCCGCCCGGTCGTCGCTTCCGCCATCATGGGCGTGCCGGAACTGGTCAGCCGCGAAACCGGCTGGCTGGTCCCCGCCGGCGATGCCCAAGCCCTGGCCCAGGCGATCCGCGCCTTCGCGGCCACACCCCTCGACCGGCTGGCCGCAATGGGGACGGAAGCACGGCGAACCGTCCTGGCCCGCCACGACATCACGCATGAGGCCGAGAAACTGGCCGCCCTCCTTGCCTCCGGGGGCCGGCCATGACCGGACTAGGCAAGAGCCGCTTCGTGATCGCCTGCGCCAGCCATTCCGCTGCGATCCTGCAGGCCAATCTCGCCCGCTCGCCCTGCCTGGCCGAAATCCCGCTGCATGTCGAAGAGGGCGCTCCTTCAGCCGCCATTGCCTACAACTGCGCGCTCAGGGCCACCGATGCCGAACTGGTGATCTTCGTCCATCACGATGTATTCCTTCCGAAAGGCTGGGACAGGGTGCTTGCCGCCCGCCTGTCCGAGGTCGAGGCCCAAGATCCCGACTGGGCGCTATACGGCGCCTTCGGGGTGGGTCTGGATGCGGCGCATATCGGCCCGGTCTGGTCATCGTCCCTGGGCCAGATCGTCGGCCGCGTGCCCTTGGAGCCGGTCGAGGTGCAAAGCTATGACGAGTTGCTGATCGTCCTGCGCCGGTCCTCGGGCCTCAGCTTCGACGAGACCCTGCCCGGCTGGCATTTCTACGGCACCGATATCGTGGCGCAAGCCCGCAACTGCGGCCTGCACGCATGGGCAGGTGCTCTGCCCACAGTGCATAACGACCGCTTTCACGAAGCCCTCGGCCCCGACTTTACCGAGTGCTACCGCGCCATGCAGCGCAAATGGCACAAGCTGCTGCCCCTGCGCAGCCCGATCACCAAGATCAGCCGCTCGGGCCTGCACCTGTACCGCGATCGCTGGAAGGCACGCGGGTCAAAGGGCTTTCGCGAAGATATGGCCGTTGACACCGAAACCCCGGTCGAAACCCTCGCCGCCCGCTGCGGCTGGTCCGATCTCACCACCAGCGCCTGAGCTTTTCAAATTGAGCGCCTTGCGGCGCAAGTTCTTTTCTCGGCTCTGGCGCAAGCGCCAACCGCCTCGGAGATGCGCTCCGCGCGGGGAGTACTTGGGCCAAGATGAAGCATGTGTCCTTCATCTTGGCATAAATATTCCGGGGGGTTTGGGGGGCAGCGCCCCCCATCAGCCGCCGCCGGATGCGCACACAAGCTCACCAAACCAAGAAAGCCTTGTGCCGGCAGGCGCACAATTGCTTTACCTTCCGCGCGTGAAACTGGCGTCAGCGGGCCGCAGCCGGACCGCCAGCGACACCGCGGCATAGACCGCGAAACCCGCCGGATCGCCAAAGGCCATGCGCGCCAGATCCCGCCCCGGGCGATGCCTTCGCCTCGCGCGCCATCAGCCCCGGTTGCCGCGCCGCCAGTTGCCGCACGCCCATGTCCTGCCGCCGCCGCACCCTGACCAGCGCAGCAAAGCCCTCGACCATCGGCCAGGCGTAAGTCGGGGCCACCTGCAGCCGCTCTTCCGGGGCGAACTGCAGCCTCACGAAACTGTCGTCCGAGATCAGGTCGGGAAACTCTCCCCACCGCCCCCGCCCGGCCGCGTTCACCGCGTAGAGCCCATAGCCCGGCGCAACCGCCCGGGCGAAGGGCAGGCCTTGCCAGAGCCGCGCATAGGCGCGGGTTACCCAGGATTGCGCGCGCGGGATCACCGGGGTTGCCCCGGCATAGGTCGGCCCGGGCCTATCCAGCGCCGCCGCCAGTGCCGCCAGCACCCCCGGCGACAGCACGCAATCGGCGTCCAGCCAGGCCCGCAGCGTACCCTGTGCCGCCGCATCCCCGGCGTTCAGCGCCCGCGGCTTCGACCCTACCGGCTCTTCCAGCACCCGAAGACCCGGCACCTGCCCCGCAAATCCGCGCGCCACCTCGGCCGTGCGATCGCGGCAGCCATTCGCGACCACGATCACCTCGATCCCGCCCGGCACCGGATCCGAGGCCGCCACGGCCGCCAGGCAGGGGCCGATCCAGGCCTCTTCGTTCGAGGCGGGGATGATCAGGCTCAGCACCCGTCGCAGCCCCTTGCCAGCGCCCGCCAGCGCGGATTGTCATCCCCCAGATGGCGCAGCGCCCCCCAGCTGCCCCATTTGTTGGGCCGATAGACATCGACGAATGCATTGAACGGCTGGTCCGAGAGTCCGGCCCAGCCCGCCAGAAGATCGCCGTAGAGCGCGCCCATGCCGTCCGAGTAGTTCAGCACGATGAAGAACCCGGCCAGGGCCTCGTCCTCGACCGCCGGGCCATAGCCCACCACATGTGTACCGCCTTCATACATCGCCAGCGTCAGCCCATGCCGCGCCGCCACCGCCGCCTGCCAGGGCAGAGTATCGGTCAGGAGCTGCTCCAGCGTATCTTCGCCGGTGCCGGACGACAGGCCATTGCGCAGCTCGGCCACCGCGCGATCCACCGCCAGATCATAGCGATGCGCGGCCAGGTAGGCCTCGGCCTCTGGCCCGGTCAGCCCCGCCTCCGCCACCTTGATCGTCGCCTTCTGTTCGCTTTCAGCCACCCAGCGCTGCACCCAAGGCAGCTTGTGTTCCGCCCCCAGCAAGCCCGAGAAATAGCCCGTCACCGCATAGGCATCGAAGCTTTCCACCGGCGGCGGCTGACCTTCGGCCACGGCCAGCGGCGCCATCAGGATCTGCTCTTCCACGCCCTTTGCCCCGGTCTGGGTGGAGATCACCCGCACCACCCGCGCCGGGTCACCCATTTCTGCGCTGAACACCGCCATCACTTCGGCCGCCCGCTGACCGTAGAACTGCAGCCAGGTGCCGTCCTGGCCCCAGCGTTCCTTGCCCATCGCTTCGGCCCAATGGGCCTGCTGGAACTGCCAGTTCCAGACTTCGTTGGAATATTCCACCCAGACCCTCAGGCCCGGATCGAGACCGTCCCTCACCACCGCCGCATAGGCCTGCACCAGGCCATCGCTGGCGGCATGCGGCAGGGTCAGCCAGGGCTCGGCCTGCAGTTCGTTCGCCAGCGCCACCATCACCTCGACCGGCACGCCGTTGCGGGCCCAGGAGTAGTCCGCGACCTTCGGCCGGTCGACGACGCCGGACAGGGTGGAATCGTTGGTCGCCATCCAGTCCATGAAGCGGATGCCCTTCACCCCGCGGATGCGCTCCAGCCAGTCGGGGTTGAAGACCTTCCCCGCCGCAAGAGCTGCCGCACGGTCGGCCCGGACCACGCTTATGCTGCGGATCGGGTCCGCCGGGTCGATAGCGGTCAAGGTAAGGATCACCGCGCCGGTGCCGGGGGCATAGTCAAAGACGATGCGGCCGGGTCCGGTCTCGATGATTGCGGCCAGGCCTTCCAGCGCCAGATCGCCCTGGCCGTCATGGGTCAGGACATAGCGACCGGCCATGCTGGCGGCATCTTCGGGCAGATCGGTCAGGATCAGGGTGGACAGGCCGGTCACTTCTGCCGGTATCCGCAGCGGCCAGCCGTCGGCATCCAGCGCTCCCGCCCCGCGCAAGTCGGCCTCCTGCCAGCCGCCCCATTGGTCGGGCAGATGCCCGACCCAGGGCCGCGCCGTCTTCATCAGGTCGAGAAAAGGCTGCTGCACCGACCAGTCGTTCACGCCCGCCAGCCCGATCGTCAGGTTCGGGTTGGTGACGGGGGCAAAGGCGGGCATCGGTGGCGCGACCCGATCCGCCGCAGCCGGGGGCGGGTCAGCGGCAGCCGCCTTCGTCGGGGTGGCGGTCGCGTCCTGCGCGGGGCCCGACATTGCTGCCCGTGCCGCCGCAGCCTTTTCGGCAAAGCCCTGCACCGCTGCCCAGGCAATGCGCTGCAGTGCGGCCGCCTGTGCCTCGGTCAGGATCGAATCACGGCTGGGCCAGGCCCGCGTCAGTCTGGGCGGCAGGCCTTCGGGGGATTTCCCGGCCAGCACCGCCAGATGCACCATGGCCAGGAAATACAGGCCCTTGCCGTTCGGGTGAATGTCGTCGCCGAACATCTCGCGGATATCGGAGATCCCCGGCACTTGGCCCGCCGCGATCTCGTCGGCCAGAAGGCCCATCGCCTGACCGGCCGGGATGATCCCGGCGTTGTCCCCCGCCACTGCCAGCCACAGTGGCAGGTCGTCGTCGATGCGCTGCCGCCAGGGCACGGTGGCGCCCGGATCATCCGGCACCTCTGCCCCGGTGCCCGAGGCCAGCGAATGCCAGGTCTCGTAGACCCAGACCTTGGCCCGCGGATTGCCCGCCCTGGCCGCCCCGGCCCAGCGCGCCACCAGCCCGGCGCTGTCGTTCCATTGCACCTGGCCCGCCAGCGGGATCGCCTCGGTCAGGACCAGGGCCGTCACCTCGCCGCGCGCCAGTTCCTTGCGGCCATCGACGCCCTCGGCCTCGGACGAGTGGTCCCACGCATAGGCCAGCGGCGCGCCATTGATGATCTGCGCCTCGACCTCGGCCGGCTGGCCCATCTGCGCCAGCCCCGCCTCGACCAGATTGGGCAGGGTGGGGCCGATCAGGCTGTGGCCGACGAACAGGACCTCGGCGAGAAGGGAAAACAGCGACATGGGTTACTCCGCGGCAGCGACACCAGTCAGAGCATAGCCGCGCACGACACGCCAGACCACGGCCTGCATGGCAAGTGCCGCCGCGGGCAAGGGCGCCGTGGCGGCAGAGCCGTCGGCGCGGCGCAAAGCGGCCGGCAGACCGAGCGGAGAGCGCGCGTAGATCGCCGCGAAATGGGTCATCGCCATCAGCCAGGCGCCGATGTCGTTGAAATGGATCGCGTCGGCGAACAACCCCGCGCGCCCGGACAGGCCGGGAATGCGCCCGGCTTCGGCCTCGGCAGCGACGGCGACCATGACCTGCCCGCCGGGAATGACATGAATGACCCCGGCCGTTGCCACGGCGGGGCGCAGCACCTCGTCCTCCCAAAGGGAGACCAGATCGGCCTCCGTCCGGCTTTGCCAGCCGGCGGGATCGTCCAGCCGGTGCCAGGTCTCGTAAAGGCAGACCCGGACGGCGGGGTTCGCGGCACGGGCCCGCAGCGCCCAAAGCGCAAGATGATCGGCCGAATCGTGCCAGCGGATCGCGTCGCGCAACTCGACCATCTCGGTCAGCACCACGACCGGATAGCCGCCGCTGTCCAGCGCCTCGCCGGCAGGTCGGAAGGCGGCCGAGGCGTTTTCCTCGACAAAGCCCGGAACCGCGCCCAGCCAGTGGTCCTTCAGCGAGGCACCCCAGCCCAGCTGGCTGTTCCATCGGTGCCCGCCCAGCTCTGCCAGCATCGCCGGCATGTCGCGGCCAACCAGCGAATGGCCCAGGTGATAGACCGCGACCGGCCCGTCGGGCGTCGCAACGGGGGTGGTGTAATGCGCCGCAAAAGCGGCTCTTTCCGCAACGCGCGCGCCAGCGCCAGCCGGTGGCGCCCAGCGCCGCGGCCCCTGCCGCCAGCATCCCCGTGGCCAAGGCCCGCCTTTTCACCCGCCCCTCCCCTTTCCGCTGCCGTCCTATCTGGTATCAACGGGAACCGAATGCCAGCCGGGGGGATGGAATTGCTGAGTTTCCTGCTGCAACACGCCGAAGCACGATTCTACCGTGTCGAGGTAGCAGAGAACCTGTTCGGAGAATATTCCGTAAGCCGCGAATGGGGGCCGCGCGGGCGCGCGGGCGCTCGATCCGGACGGCAGATGCTGGTCTGGTTTTCCAACCTGCGCGACGCGGTCATTGCCGCTGACAACTGGCGCAGGCATGCAACGCAGCGCGGCTACCGCCCGGAAAGGATGGCCAAGTGATGACGCATCTGTGGGTGCGCGCCGAACAGCGCGCGCATGAAGAACGGGTCGGCGTGACGCCCCAAGGCGTTGCCGCGCTGATCAAGGCGGGCATCCGCGTCTCGGTCGAACGGTCTTCGGTCCGCGCCATTGCGCTGGATGGATATGCCGCAGCCGGGGCGGCGATCGCGGCCGAGAATTCCTGGCCCGAGGCGCCGCAGGACGCCATCATCTTCGGGCTGAAAGAGCTGCCCGAAGACGGCACGCCGCTGACCCACCGCCACATCATGTTCGGCCATGCCTTCAAGGGCCAGCCCGCCGGGCAGGTGCTGCTGCGCCGGTTCAGGGCCGGGGGCGGCACACTCTATGATCTGGAATACCTGGTTGCAGAGGACGGCCGCCGCGTCGCCGCCTTCGGCTATTGGGCGGGCTATGCCGGGGCGGCGGTGGCGCTGAAATGCTGGGCGGCGCAACAGCGCGGCGAGATCTGCGGGCCGGTCGCCACGGTGACCTCGCAACAGGCGCTGCTGGATCAGCTTGGCTCCGCGTTGAACGGCCTCACGCGTCCCCGCGCACTGATCATCGGCGCCCTTGGCCGCGTTGGCACGGGTGCCGCCGATCTTTGCTCTGCGATGGGCGTTGCGGTGACGAAATGGGACATGGCGGAAACCGCCAGTGGCGGGCCGTTCCCGGAGGTGCTGCAGCACGAAATCCTTCTCAACTGCATCCTCGCCCGCCCCGGCTGCCCGGTCTTCGTGCCCGCCTCGGCCAAGACCGACGCGGCCCGCAAGTTGACCGTGATCGGTGACATCGCCTGCGATCCCACTTCGGATTTCTCGCCGATCAAGGTCTATGACCGGGCGACCGACTGGGATGCACCGGCGCTGCGGGTTCACGACACGCCACCGCTGGACGTGATGGCGATCGACAATCTGCCCTCGCTGATGCCGGTGGAATCGTCCCAGGATTACGCGGCGCAACTGCTGCCCTCGCTTCTGACGCTGACGGACCTGGGCGCGGGCGTCTGGGGCCGGGCGAAGGCCGAATTCGACCGCCCCCGGCGCAACCAATTCTACCGAACGGCAAACGAAGGAGATGAGAGATGACCATTCACTGGTGCGGCACCGGCCTTTCCTCCGGCCCCGGCCTTCGCCGCCTGATCGAGGCAGGCCATGCGGTCGTGGTCTGGAACCGCACCGTCGCCAATGCCGAAGAAGCGGTGGGTGACGTGGCCCGCGACATCCGCGCCTACACTCTGCCGGCGCTGACCGCCGCCCTTGCCCCCGGCGACGTGGCCATTTCCATGCTGCCCGCCGACCAGCACGTGCCGATCGCCACTGCCTGCCTGGAAAAGGGCGCGCATTTCGTCTCGTCGTCCTACATCGCGCCCGAGATGCTGGCGCTAGATGCCGAGTTCCGCGACAAGGGCCTTGTCAGCCAGAACGAGGTCGGGCTCGACCCCGGCATCGACCATCTGATGGCGCATGACCTGGTCGCCCGCTACCGCGCCAGCCGGGTCTATCACGCCGACAACGTTATCTCGTTCACCTCCTATTGCGGCGGGGTGCCGAAGATCCCGAACGCCTTTCGCTACAAGTTCTCCTGGGCCCCTGCCGGCGTGCTGAAGGCGCTGCGCTCGCCATCACGCAGCTTGCGCAACTTCTCGGAGCTGCGCATCTCGCGCCCGTGGGAGGCGATCACCCGCTATGACGCGCCGCTGCCGCAGCCGGAAGGTTTCGAAGTCTATCCGAACCGCGACAGCTATCCGTTCATGGCGGATTACCGCTTCGATCCGGCCTGGAAAGTGCGCGACTTCGTTCGCGGCACCATCCGGCTGAATGGCTGGACCGACGCCTGGGCGCCGATCTTTGCCGAGATCGAGGCCTTGGAAGGCGCCTCCCCAGCCGAGGTGGACGCAGCCCTGACCGCCCGCGCCAACCTGCTGCTGAAGGAAAACGCCTATGCGCCGGGCGAACCCGACCGGGTGATCCTGCTGGTCTCGCTCAAGGCCGAGCGTGACGGTCGCCCTGTCTTCCACGAGACCTGGGCGATGGACGCCTGGGGCGATGCGCGCGGCTCTGCGATGGGGCGGCTGGTGTCGGTTCCGGTGTCGCTGGCTGTCGAATCGGTGCTGAACCGCGAGATCGCCGCCGGGGTCCATTCCGCGCCGCATGACCCGCGGCTTTTCACCCGCTGGCTGGACCAGGTGCAGCACCTGGCGCAATACATGGCGCGGATCGACCATCTGGCCTGAGCGGGCGGCGTACGGCCCATACTGCCGCCCGACGCAGCCTCGTCGCGTGACAGCGCGGCGGGCACGGGCTATGGTCTGCGGCGATCCGGGATCAACCCGGACAGCAGAGGACGAGCATCCGCAATGCGCAACCGGGAAGGACACTCCCTCGGTCAGATCGCCAATCGCCTTGCGGCCTGGTCCGCGCGTCGGGCGGCGGCGGCCACCGGTTTCGTCTCGCAACCCGGAACCGCGGTCGATCGGCCTTTACGCGCGCGGCAAGCAGGCTCTTGTCCGGCAACGTCCAGTTGGCCGGCTTTCTGGCCGAAGCGCCCGGCGCGCATCTGTGGGACATCACGCCCCCCGATCCGGCCTTTGGGGCCGAGGCGCAGGGGTTCTCCTGGCTGGACGATCTGGCGGCCCTCGGCAGCCCGGCCGCGCGTGCGCTGGCGCAGAACTGGACCTGGGGCTGGATCGAGCGGTTTTCCGGCGGACAAGGTCCCGGCTGGACGCCCGATCTGACCGGACGGCGGATCATCCGCTGGATCCACCACGCGATCTTTCTGCTGCAGGGCCGCGACAAGGCCCATTCCGATGCCTATTATCTGGCTCTGTCGCGTCAGTCTGCCTTCCTGTCGCGCCGCTGGAAAGCCGCCGCCCCCGGCCTGCCCCGGTTCGAGGCGCTGACCGGCCTGCTCTATGCCGGCCTGTCGCTGTCCGGCAAAGGCAGTCTGGTTGGCCCCGCTGTCGCTGCCCTGGCGCTGGAATGCCGGGCCGAGATCGACGCCGAGGGCGGTCTGCCCACCCGCAACCCCGATGAGTTGCTGGAGGTGCTGACCCTGCTGACCTGGGCCGTCGGCGCCCTGATCGAAGCCGACCGCGCCATCCCCGAACCGCTGGCCGCCGCCATCGACCGGATCGCGCCGGCGTTGCGCACGTTGCGCCATGCCGATGGCGGGCTGGCGCGGTTCCACGGCGGCGGCAAGGGGCTGGAGGGGCGGCTGGATCAGGCGCTGGCCGCCGCGGGGTCGGGGCGACCACCCGGCCATGTCGCGGTGGCGATGGGCTTTGTGCGGCTTTCCGGCGGGCGCAGCAGCGTTATCGTCGATGCCGCCGACCCGCCCAAAGGCGCCGCGCGCGCCACTGGCCACGCCTCGACCACCGCGTTCGAGCTGACCTCGGGGCGGCGACCGCTGATCGTCTCTTGCGGCTCGGGCCTGCCCTTCGGGCCGGACTGGCAACTGGCGGGCCGTGCCACGCAGTCGCATTCGGCGCTGTGCATCACCGGCTTTTCCTCGTCGCGATTCGGGCGGCGGGCCGAGGCGGGGCTGCTGGACGATGCCGCCCACCTCACAGCACTTCGCCAGGCACAGGGCGAGGGCGGGCTGGTCTATCTGGCGCATGACGGCTGGAGCCTGACCCACGGCCTGACCGCCAGCCGCGAATTGCACCTTTCCATCGACGGCCGCCGTCTGGGCGGAACCGATGCGCTGACCGCGCTTTCCGCCGCCGAACGCAAGCGCTTTGCGCTGGTGCTGGACCGCACGCGGCTGGACGGCGTGCCCTTCACCATCCGCTTTCATCTGCACCCCGACGTGGACGCCACGCTGGACATGGGCGGCCATGCGGTTTCGATGCAGCTGCGCTCGGGCGAGATCTGGGTGTTCCGGCATGGCGGCGTTGCCAAACTGGCACTGGAACCCTCGGTCTATCTGGAAAAGGGCAGGCTGAAGCCGCGGGCGACCAGCCAGATCGTGCTTTCCGCCCATGCCCGCGACCTGGAGACCCGCATCGGCTGGACCTTGGCGAAGGCACAGGATACTCCGCTGGCCATCCGAGACCTGGACCGGGACGATCCGGTCACCCTGTGATGCGAGGCTGCCACGATGCACCCCCCCTTTACCAACCTTGTCCCTATCGGACGCGCGCTGATTTCGGTTTCCGACAAGACCGGCCTGCTGGAGCTCGCCCGCGATCTGGCCGCGCTGGGGGTGGAGCTGATTTCCACCGGAGGCACCTCGGGCATGCTGCGGCAGGCGGGGCTGGCGGTGCGCGACGTGGCCGATGTGACGGGGTTTCCCGAAATGATGGACGGCCGCGTCAAGACGCTGCACCCGATGATTCACGGCGGGTTGCTGGCGCTGCGCGACGATGATGAACACCTGCTGGCCATGGCCGCGCATGGGATCGAGCCGATCGACCTTCTGGTCGTCAACCTTTACCCGTTCGAAGAAACCGTCGCCAAAGGCGCCGATACCGCCACCTGCATCGAGAACATCGACATCGGCGGCCCGGCGATGATCCGGGCGGCCTCGAAGAACCACAAGTTCGTCACCGTCGTCACCGACCCCGCCGATTACGGGCCCCTGCTGGACCAGTTGCGCGCCCATGACGGGGCGACTTCGCTGGCCTTCCGGCGAGCTGGCGCTGACCGCCTATGCCCGCACCGCCGCCTATGACACCGCCGTCTCCGGCTGGCTGGCGGATGAGATCGGCGAGCCGTCACCGCGCCACCGGGCGCTTTGCCGGCAAGCTGGCCCAGCCCCTGCGCTATGGCGAGAATCCGCATCAACAGGCGGCCTTCTACACCGACGGCAGCCGCCGGCCGGGCGTTTCGACCGCCCGGCAATGGCAGGGCAAGGAGCTGTCCTACAACAACATCAACGATACCGACGCCGCCTTTGAGCTGGTGGCCGAATTCGCGCCTGCCGACGGCCCCGCCTGCGCCATCATCAAGCATGCCGACCCCTGCGGCGCCGGGCGCGGTGCCTCGCTGGCCGAGGCTTACCTGCGCGCCTACGCCTGCGACCAGACCAGCGCTTTCGGCGGTATCGTGGCCCTGAACATGCCGCTTGATGCGGCCACCGCCGAGGAAATCGTCAGGATCTTCACCGAAGTCGTGATCGCCCCCGGTGCGTCGGATGAGGCCAAGGCCATCTTCGCCACCAGGAAGAACCTGCGCCTGTTGACCACCGAGGGCCTGCCCGACCCTGCGGCGCCGGGGCTGGCTTTCAAGCAGGTTGCCGGCGGGCTTCTGGTCCAGGACCGTGATTCGCAGCCCCTGCCCGCCTGGCGCTGAAGGTGGTGACGAAACGCGCGCCCACCGAGGCGGAACTGGCCGACCTTCTCTTTGCCTGGAAGGTCGCCAAGCACGTCAAGTCGAACGCCATCGTCTATGCCAAGGACGGCGCCACCGTGGGCGGTCGGCGCGGGGCAGATGAGCCGAATCGACAGCTCCCGCATCGTCGCCCGAAAAGCCGATGACATGGCTGCCGCCCTGGGCCTGCCGCACAGCCCCACCAAAGGCAGCGTCGTCGCCTCGGACGCGTTCTTCCCGTTCCCCGACGGCCTGCTGACCGCCGCCGAGGCAGGCGCCACCGCCGTGATCCAGCCCGGCGGCAGCATGAACGACGCCGATGTGATCAAGGCCGCCGACGATGCCGGGCTGGCCATGGTCTTCACCGGCCAGCGCCATTTCCGGCACTGAGATGCGGCTGACAGCCCTTGTCGCAACTGCCACCTTCGCCTTCGATCAGGCGACCAAGCTGGGCATTCTCTTCGGCCTCGACCTGTCTCGCGGCGGCGAGATCGAGGTCTTGCCGCCCTATCTGAATTTCCACATGGCGTGGAACTACGGCATCAACTTCGGCCTCCTTTCCGGCGAAGCTGCCACGACCCGCTGGCTGTTGATCGCCATCGCGCTGGGAATCGCTGCCTGGGTCTGGCTCTGGGTGCGCCGCGACGGCGCCTCGCGCCCCGCGCAAGTGGCCGCAGGGCTGCTCATCGGCGGGGCCATCGGCAATGTTGTCGACCGGCTGGCCTATGGTGCGGTGGCCGATTTTCTGAACATGTCGTGCTGCGGGATCGAGAATCCCTATGCGTTCAACGTTGCCGACGTGGCGATCTTTGCCGGCGCGGCGGGGTTGGTGGTGTTTGCCGGAAAGCCCGCTTCGGGCGGTGGCAGCAAAGGGCCAAGGGGCGGAAAACCTGTCCGAAAGACCCCGTGACGCGGGCGGACACATGCGCTAAGACAGGGGCAACAAGTCGGGGGCAAGAAGCTTGGAGGCAAGGATGCGGGCAAAGGCAGGCGTGACCGCCATCGCAGTTCTGGCGATGCTGGGGCTTGCCGCCTGCGGCAACCGCGACAAGCCGCCGGAACTGATGAACATCCGCTCCGGCAACGGGCCGGACGAATTCGGCATCCTGCCGCCGAAGCCGCTGGAGATGCCCGAAAGCCTGGCCGAACTGCCCGACCCGACGCCGGGCGGCGACAACCGCACCGACCCGCGGCCCTTCGACGATGCCTCGATCGCGCTGGGCGGCAAGCCGCAGGCCTCGGCGGGCGGGGTCCCGGCCTCGGACGGCGCGCTTTACAGCCATGCCGGGCGGTTCGGCGTCGAATCCGGCATCCGCCAGACGCTGGCCGGCGAAGACCTGAAATGGCGGCGCGACAACAACGGCCGCATCCTGGAACGGCTGTTCAACGTGAACGTCTATTTCAAGGCCTACCGCAAGCAATGGCTGGACCAGCACGCCGAGTTGGACCGCTGGCGCGCAAAGGGCGTCAAGACGCCGTCCGCCCCGCCCCGCAAGGATGGCGAGGAATAACGGTCACATCTGCGTTGCCCCCGGTTGATCGGGCGGCTGCACAGGCTAGGCTTTCCCCGCGACAGACCCGGAGGTCCGAATGTTGATCCGCCTCGCGCTGGCCCTGACGGCGCTTTTCCTTTCGTTTCGCGGCGCGATGGCCGAAACGGTGACCACCTTTTCGCTGGACAACGGCCTTGAGGTGGTGGTGATCGAGGATCACCGCGCCCCGGTGGTGGTGCAGATGATCTGGTATCGCGCCGGAGCCGCGGATGAAGCGCCGGGCACGTCCGGCGTTGCGCATTTCCTGGAACACCTGATGTTCAAGGGCACCGACAAGATCCCGCCGAACGCCTTTTCCGCGCTGATCGAGGCGCAGGGCGGCGACGACAATGCCTTCACCTCCTGGGATTACACCTCGTATTTCCAGCGCATCGCCGCCGACCGGCTGGAGTTGGTGATGGAAATGGAGGCCGACCGCATGCGCAACCTGCGCATGACCGAGGATGATGTGACGACCGAACGCCAGGTGATCCTTGAGGAACGCGCCCAGCGCACCGACAGTGACCCCGGCTCGCTCTTGACCGAGCAGATGCGCGCGGCGCAATACCTGAACCACCGCTACGGCGTGCCGATCATCGGTTGGCGGCAGGAGATGGAAGGCCTGAGCCATGACGACGCGCTGGCGTGGTATTCGAAATACTATGCGCCGAACAACGCAATCCTGATCATTGCCGGCGACGTGACGCCGGATCAGGTGCGCGCGCTGGCCGAAAAGCATTATGGCCCGATCGCGCCCTCGGAAGGGATCGTGCCGCGCCACCGCCCGCAAGAGCCGCCGCAACTGGCCGAACGGCGGCTGACGCTGGCGGATGAGCGGGTGTCCAACCCTTACGTGTTCCGCACCTACCTGGCGCCCGAGCGCGACCCCGGCGCGCAGGAAGAAGCCGCCGCGCTGACCATTCTGGCGGCGCTGCTGGGTGGCGACGGCCAGACCTCGCACCTGGCCCGCGCGCTGCAGTTCGACAGCCAGGTGGCCGTCTACAGTGCCGCCTTCTACGACGGCAGCAGCATCGACGACGGCACCTTCGGGCTGATCGTGGTGCCAGCGCCTGGCGTGCCGCTGGCCGATGCCGAAGCGGCAATGGACGCGGCGGTGGCCGATTTCGTCGCCAAGGGCCCCGACCCGGCCGCATTCGAGCGGATCAAGACGCAGATCCGCGCCGGCGAGATCTATGCCCGCGACGATGTCCACGGCCTTGCCCGCGTCTATGGCGAAGAGCTGGCGATCGGCCTTTCCATCCAGGACGTCCAGGACTGGGACGACATCCTGGGTGCCGTGACTATCGCGGACGTGCAGGCCGCCGCCCGCAAGGTACTTGACCGCAATCATGCCGTGACCGGCTGGCTGGTCCTGCCCGAGGAGACCTCCGGATTGGCCCCTGCGGAGACCCCCGAGGAGGCGACCGAATGACCGCGATGCTGCGTTCCGTCCTTGTGGCCGCGGTGGCCCTTCTCTGGGCCGCGCCGCCAGCCCGGGCCGATCTGGCGATCCAGGAAGTCACCTCGCCCGGCGGGATCACCGCCTGGCTGGTCGAAGACCACGGCATTCCCTTCGTCTCGCTGGAGATCCGCTTTCTGGGCGGCACCTCGCTGGACGCATCCGCCAAGCGGGGTGCCGTCTACCTGATGGCCGGCCTTCTGGAAGAGGGCGCCGGCACGATGGACAGCCGCGGCTTTGCCGAGGCGCGCGACGCGCTGGCGGCCGAATTCCGCTTCGATACCGGCAGCGATACGGTTTCCGTCTCGGCCCGGATGCTGACGGAAAACCGCGACCAGGCACTGGCGTTGCTGCACGAGGCGCTGGTCACCCCGCGCTTCGACCAGGCGGCGTTGGACCGGGTGCGCGAACAGGTGCTGTCCGGCCTGCGGGCCGACCTCAAGGACCCCAATTCCATCGCGCCGCATCTGTTCGACGCGCTGGCCTTTGGTGATCATCCCTATGCCAGCGCCGGCGAAGGCAGCATCGACAGCGTCTCGGCCCTGACCCGGGACGACATTCTGGCCGCGCACAAGGGCGCACTTTGCACTGGACCGGATCTTTGTCTCGGCCGCGGGCGACATCACCGCCACCGAACTGGCCGCGCTGCTCGACCGGCTGTTCGCAGGCCTTCCGGCAACCGGGGCGCCGCAGCCAGACCGCGCGCCCTGGCTATTGAAGCCGGGCGTTACGGTGGAGGATTTTCCCTCGCCGCAATCGGTGGTGTTCTTCGGCCACAAGGGCATCCCCCGCGACGACCCCGATTTCTTCGCCGCCTATATCCTGAACGAGGCGATGGGCGGCGGCCGCTTCTCCGCCCGTCTGATGCGCGAAGTGCGCGAAAAGCGCGGGCTGACCTATGGGATCGGCAGCTACCTGGTACCGATGGACCATGCCGAACTGTATCTGGGGCAGTTCTCGGCCTCGAACGACAAGGTGGCCGAGGCAATTTCGGTGGTGCGAACCGAATGGGCCCGGATCGCCGACGAGGGGCTGAGCGAGCAGGAACTGGCCGAAACGAAGACCTATCTGACCGGCAGCTATCCCTTGCGGTTTTCCGGCAACGGGCCAATCGCCGACATCCTTGTGGGCATGCAGATGGAAGGCCTGCCGATCGACTATGCAGTGACGCGCAACGACAAGGTGAATGCCGTGACGATGGAGGATGTCCGCCGCGTGGCAAGGCGCATCTTCCTGCCAGACGCGCTGCATTTCGTCGTCGTCGGCCAGCCGACCGGCCTTTGACCCCGGCACCGTCCTTGCGGCAAGGGGTAGAGGTGGGTAAGGCAATTGAGCGCCTGCCGGCGCATTCCTCCCGCCCGGCCGGCGCGGCCGATGAGGGGCGCCGCCCCTCAAACTCCCCGCCTTAGAACCCCCGTAGCCTCCACTGGCGAGGCGACGCGGCAAGGCCGGGCGACCGAGGCGGTTGGCCGCAGGCCAGAGCCGAGACGCAGGGAATGCGGCCGCGCGTGCGCGGCTGTGCAATAGCATCACCCGCCCAACCACCGCGCTTCATAAACCGGCTGAGCGCCCTTCCCCGACTCGGTCCTGCCTGCTAGATATCGCCCCATGACGCTTCACACCCCCAAGATAGCGGGAGCCGCAGGCCGCCCGATCATCCGCCAGCTGGATGAGACCGCGATCAACCGCATCGCGGCCGGCGAGGTCGTGGAACGCCCCGCCTCGGCGGTCAAGGAATTGGTGGAAAACGCCTTGGACGCCGGCGCCAGCCGCATCACGATCGACTACACCGATGGCGGCAAGACACTGATCCGGGTTGCCGACGACGGCTGCGGCATGACGGCCGCCGACCTGCCCCTGGCCCTGGCGCGGCACGCCACGTCGAAGATCGACGGCAGCGACCTTCTCGATATCCGCTCCTTCGGCTTCCGCGGCGAAGCGCTGCCCTCCCTCGGCGCTGTCGGGCGGCTCACCATCACCTCGCGCACGCCGGGCGAGGAGGCTGCACAAATCACCTGCGACGGCGGCCACATCACGCATGCCAAACCCGCCGCCCTCACCCGCGGTACCGTGGTCGAACTGCGCGATCTCTTCCACGCCACCCCTGCGCGACTGAAATTCCTGCGCACCGACCGGGCCGAATCCCAGGCCATCCACGAGGTCGTCAAGCGCCTCGCCATGGCCGAGCCCACTGTCGGCTTCACCCTTTCGGAAATCACCCAGGACGGCCCGCGCTCCATCCTGCGGCTGGACCCCGAGCCGGGCGACCTGTTCGATGCACTGCACCGCCGCCTGACCCGCCTTCTCGGGCAGGACTTCACAGCCAACGCCATGCCGATCGACGCCACCCGCGATGGCCTGTCGCTTGTCGGCTACGCCGCCCTGCCCACCTATTCGCGGGGCTCCTCTACGCAGCAATACCTCTTCGTCAACGGCCGCCCGGTGACAGACCGTCTCCTCTACGGCGCCCTGCGCGCCGCCTATTTCGACGTCCTCTCCCGCGACCGCCACCCGGCGGCGGTCCTCAACTTGATCGTGGATCCGTCCCGCGTCGATGTGAACGTCCACCCGGCCAAGGCCGAGGTCCGCTTCCGCGAACCCGATGCTGCTCGCTCCCTCCTCATCACCGCCCTTCGCACCGCCTTGTCGGGCGCCGGCCACCGCGCTTCGACCACGGTCGCCAGCGCAACCCTCGCCGCCTTCCGCCCTGAGATGCCCAGCCAGGCAACCCTCGCCGCTGCCTTCGCAGCCCAGGCACCGCAAGGCTTCGCCGAGGCCCCCCAGGCCCGCATCGCCGAGCCGCTGGCGCAGCCAGTCGTCGAGGCGTCTGCCACCACCCACCCGTTAGGCGCCGCCCGCGCCCAGTTGCACGAAAACTGGATCATCGCGCAGACCGCAGACGGCATCGTCATCGTCGACCAGCACGCCGCCCATGAGCGCCTGGTCTACGAGCGTCTGAAAGCCGAACTGGCGACGAAAGGCATCGTCCGCCAGCCGCTCTTGATCCCCGAAATCGTCACGCTTTCCCCCGCCGACGCCGCCTTGATCCTGTCCGCCACAGGCGCCCTTTCCGAGGCTGGCCTGATCATCGAGCCCTTCGGCGGCACCGCCATCGCGCTGACCGAAACCCCCGCCATCCTCGGCCCGGTCAACGGCGCCGCGCTGCTGCGCGACATCCTGGATGAACTGGCCGATAGCGGCCACAGCGCCCTGACCCGTGCCCGCATCGACGCCGTCCTGTCGCGCATGGCCTGCCACGGCTCCATCCGCTCGGGCCGCCAGATGCGGCCGGAGGAAATGAACGCCCTCCTGCGCGAGATGGAATCGACCCCGAATTCCGGCCAGTGCAACCACGGCCGCCCCACCTATGTGGAACTGAAGCTCCACGATATCGAACGCCTGTTCGGCCGCAGATGATCACCCTGTTCGGCCAGAGTTATGCCTGGAACGCGCCCGAAGTCCTGCTCCTCGGCGCCTTGGTCCTTGTCCTCATCGCCTTCCTCGCCCTCATCCTGCGCGCCGCCTCCCGCGCGTCGTCTTCGGCAGAGCCGCTTCTGCGCGAGGTCACCTGGCTCTCCCAAAAGGTCCAGCACATGGGAGAAGGCCAGGAACGGCTTTCCGGCGGCCTGCATCATGTCTCCGAGGCGCAGGCGCAAAGCCAGTCCTCCATGCTCAAACTGATGGAAACCCGCCTCGCCGACGTCCAGCGCCAGATGACCGAGGCCTTGCACGGCACCTCCACCCGCACCGCGCGCAGCTTGGGCGAGTTGCAGCAACGGCTGGAAATCATCGACAAGGCGCAGGCCAATATCGAGAAGCTCTCGGGCAACGTCCTTTCCTTGCAAGACATCCTGTCGAACAAGCAGACCCGCGGCGCTTTCGGCGAAATCCAACTCAATGACATCGTGCAGAAGGCGTTGCCGAAAGACGCCTATTCGATGCAGGCGACCCTCTCGAACGGGCGGCGGGCAGATTGCCTGATCCATCTTCCCACCCCCCCCGGCCCCATCGTCATCGACGCCAAGTTCCCGCTGGAAGCCTACGAATCCCTCCGCCGCGCCGACACCCCGCGCGCCGTGCAAGAGGCAGGTCAGGCCCTGCGCATCGCGGTCCGAACCCACCTGCGCGCCATCGCCGAGAAATACGTCATCGAGGGCGAAACCGCCGATGGCGCCTTGATGTTCCTGCCGTCCGAGGCGGTCTATGCCGAGCTGCACGCCAACTTCCCCGAGGTGGTCCGCGAAGGCTTTGCGCTCAAGGTCTGGATCGTCTCGCCCACTACCTGCATGGCCACGCTGAACACCATGCGCGCGGTTCTCAAAGACGCCCGCATGCGCGAACAGGCCGGGGCCATTCGCCGCGAACTCGCGCTCCTTTACACTGATGTCGAACGCCTTGGCACAAGGGTCGAAAACCTCGATCGCCATTTCGGGCAGGCCGCCAAGGACATCGAAGAGATCAAGATCTCCACCGACAAGGCCACCAAACGCGCCCGTCGCCTGGACAATTTCGATTTCGAGGAACTCGCCCCCGACGCTTCCACCCCCCTGATCGCCCCCAAGGCCGCGGAATGAGACACCTGACCCCGGCCGATTACACCCGTCAGCCATGGAAGAACGGCAAGGGCGTGACGGTCGAGATGTTGCGGATCGACCGGGGCGGCCAACTGCTCGCCCGCCTGTCGCGGGCGACCGTGGTCGAAGACGGCCCCTTTTCGGTGTTTCCCGGCATCATGCGCAACCTTACGGTGCTGACCGGCAAGGGGTTCCGCCTGATCGGCCCCGGTCTCGACCTGCGCTGCGACCCGCTGCTCCCGGTCGCCTTCCCCGGCGATACGGCGGTCGCCGCCATCGGGACCAACGGCGAACCCTCCGACGATTTCAACGTGATGACGGCGGCCCACCTGCGAGTGCCAGAGGTCACGCTCGTGACCCATGGCACCCTGCCCGCCGAAGGCCTGCTGGCGCTTTACGCCCTGGCCCCGGCGCGGGTGAATGGCCATGCGATGGTTGCGCTGGACCTGGTCCTGACCGAAACCTCGGCCAGCATTGATGGCGGCCCGGTCCTCGCGGCACGCCTTCACCTGTCGTAGGGTGGGTGGTTCGGCCGCAAGCTCGGCAGGTTCACCCGCCATCCGTTCAGGTCCGGCCGCCGTCAGATCCGGAAGAACGGCTGCGCCAGGCGCGGTATCAGGCCGCGGAACCGCAAGGGCGCATCGGTCGCCGCAAGGCAGATGCAATCCGGCCCCGCCTCGGCCACCGGCGTATGCTCCAGTTCGTCCCCGGCAATCTCCACATCACCCGGCCCGAACCGCCCGGTCCCATCCGCAAAGGCGCCCTGCAGGACCAGCGTCATCTCCATCCCGCGGTGGCCATGGTCCGGCACAGCCACGCCGCCCGGAATACGAAGCAACCGGGCCGATGCCAGGCGGTCCGTCGGCAGGATCGCCTGCTTCACGCCCTTGCCCACCGATTTCCACTTCACCGCGTCCAGATCGCCGCCGACATAGTCGACCAGCGGTGCAGGCAAGACCCCGCGCGCCCGGCTTGTCGGTGCCACCCTCGCCGGGGCCGCATCCAGACGGCCCAGCACCGCCTCCAGCGCACCCACGCCCATTTCGGCGGTATCGCCAACTTCAAGCACCGCGCCGCCCAGTGCGTCCAGCGTCATCGCCCGCGCCCGGCAATCGTCGCACATCGACAGATGAACCGCCACGACCAGCCCGAAGGCCTCGGGCAGGTCGCCGGCCACGTAGTCGCCCAGCACCGCGTCAGTCAGATGATGACGGATCGTCGTCATGTTCCCGGTCATTCCCTTGCCATCTCCCGCCGCAACCGCTCCAGCGCCAGCCGGATGCGCGACTTGATCGTTCCCAACGGCAGTCCTGTCTCGGCTGCCAGTTCTCCATGCGACCGGTCGCCCCAATAGGCTCGCTCGATCAGCGCTCTCTGCGCGGCGGGAAGCGCCTTCAGCGCCTGCCCCAGGTCCCGCGCCTCTTCCTCGGCCTCATAGATCTCGACCTGATTCGCGGTCTCGTCGGGCACATCGCCGCCCAGACCCCAATCCAGATCCTCGGGCTCTACCCGCCGCGACTTGCGCAAGACGTCGATCCTGCGGTTGCGCGCGATGGTGAAGACCCAGGTCGCCACGCTTGCCTTGGCCGGATCGAACAGATGGGCCTTTTGCCACAGCGTCGCCATCACGTCCTGCGCGCAATCCTCGGCGACCGCGGCCGGGGTGCCCGATTTCATCAAGAACCCCTTCACCCGCGGCGCGAAGTGCTGGAACAGCGCCGCAAAGGCCGCGCGATCGGCCCGGTCGCGCACCGCCAGCAGCAGCGCTGCCCAATCCGTCTCCTGACTGCCCGTCTCCAAACTCATGTCTTTGGTCGAAACCCCTGCTTTTCTTCCAGCATAGGACGGCGCCGCTAGGCGCGCATCCGCATTCGTGCAAGGGCCGGTTACCAGCAACATGATCCGCTTACGCCGCAGACCTGACAGCGGATCACCCGGCGATCTGATTTCTTCCGCCAGACGGGGAAAAAAGCCCTCAAGGGAATTGCCGTCAAGGTGATCCGCAACCGCCCGCGTCGCGTATCACCCCGAAGACAGACGTGGGACACCCGGAAGAATGCCTTTTGAACAGATCAGCCAGCCACCCCGCCGTATTGCCGTTGTCGGAGGGGGGATTTCAGGATTGTCTGCCGCGCTCGCGCTGTGCGAAACCAACGCGGTCACCGTGTATGAAGCCGAAGGCCGCATGGGCGGCCACGCCCGGACCCTGCTGGCCGGCAAGCGCGGCGACCAGCCGGTGGATACCGGCTTCATCGTGTTCAACCATGTGAACTACCCGCATCTGACCGCACTTTTCGACCGGCTGGGCGTGCCCACCGCGCCTTCAAACATGAGCTTTGGCGCCTCTACCCTGGGCGGGCGGCTGGAATATGCGCTGGCCTCGCTGGACAAGCTGTTCGCCCAGCGCCGCCGCATCGCCGACCCGCGCTTTCTGCGCATGCTGGCCGATATCCTGCGCTTCAACGCAAGGGCCGAGGCGACAGTGAGCCCCGGCATGACCATCTCCGGCCTGCTCGATGCGCTGGGCACCGGGGCGTGGTTCCGCGATCATTACATCACGCCCTTCTCCGGCGCGATCTGGTCGACCCCGACCACCGGCATCCTGGATTTCCCTGCCCATGTGCTGGTCAGCTTTTTCCGTAACCACGCGCTTCTGGGCCGCAAGGGGCACCACCAATGGCATACCGTGCGCGGCGGCTCGATCCAGTATGTCAGCCGGCTTGCCACGCTTCTGGCCCGGCAGGGCGTCGACATCCGCACCTCTGCCCCCGTCGCGGCGATCCGGCGCGAGGCGGGGGCCGTCTTCCTGCGCGCCCGTGGTGCGGAATGGGAGGTTTTCGACGATGTCGTGCTGGCCACCCATGCCGATCAGTCGCTGAAGATGCTGGCCGATCCCTCACCCGCCGAACGGGAAGCACTTGGCGCCTTCCGCTTTCAGCCGAACGAGGCGGTGCTGCATGCCGACCCGGCGCTGATGCCACGCAATCGCAAGGTCTGGTCGGCCTGGTCCTATGTTGAGCCGCAGGGCCAGCGGCCCGACAGGATCTCGCTTTCCTACTGGATGAACGCGCTGCAGCCGATTCCGACCGACGATCCGCTGTTCGTGACGCTGAACGCCACGGCCGCAGTGCGGCAAGAGCTGATCCACGACGTTGCGACCTTCCGCCACCCGATGTTCGACCATGCCGCGCTGACCGCCCAACGCAGGATCGCCGCGCTGAACGGCACCGCGAACACCTGGTTCTGCGGCGCCTGGATGCGCAACGGTTTCCACGAGGACGGCATCGCCACCGCGACCGAGATGGCCACCGCGCTGAAGGCGCGTGCCACCGAAAGGCTGGCGGCATGACCGGCGTCGATCATATCCGGGGTGCGACGTTTCACGGCCGCAAGGGTGGGTTGGAGAACCGCTTCCGCTATTCGGTCGATTACGTCCTGCTGGACCCGGAGCGGGCCACCGGCCCGGCGCTGTTCTCGCTGAACCGGGGCAACCTGGCCTCGGTTCGCGATGCCGACCACGGCGGGGCGCCGGGTCAGGGCCGGGGCGCCTCTTGGGTGCGCGAGACGCTGGCGACCGAGGGCGCGCCGGGGGGCGACATGATCCTGCTGCTGGCGCAGCCGCGCCTACTGGGTCATGTCTTCAACCCGGTCTCTTTCTGGCTGTGCCATGATGCCGGGGGCGATCTGCGCAGCGTCATCGCCGAGGTCACCAACACCTACGGCGAGCGGCATTCCTATCTGTGCTCCAAGCCGGACGGCAACCCGATCACCCGCGCCGACACGCTGACCGCGCAGAAGATCTTCCACGTCTCGCCGTTCCAGCCGGTCGACGGCGAATACCGTTTCCGCTTTGACATAAGGCCGGACAGGATCGGCGTCTGGGTAGACCTGACCACGCCGCAGGGCGGGCTTTACACCAACCTGACCGGCCCGCGCCGGCCGTTGACCAATGCCGGCATTCTGGCGGCCTGTCTGCGGCGCCCCTTCGGCTCGCGTCGGGTGCTGGCGCTGATCCACTGGCAGGCGCTGAAGCTGTGGTGGAAGGGCGCGGGTTTTCGCCGCCGCCCCGCCCCGCCCAAGCGGGAGATCAGCAAATGAGCTTTCTGTCCGGACTTCTGATCGGTCTTTCCGCCGCTGCGGTGGGGGTGGCGTTGCGCCGGCGCTTTGCCTCGTTCCGCGCCCAGCGGCCCGAGGACTATGCCGGGCAGACCCCCGCGTTTGATATGACACGCCACCTGTCCGGCGCACTGGTCCTCGAAGGCGTGATCCACGGCCCCACCGGCCGCGTCACCTCGCGCTTTACCGCCACGGCTTTTGGCAAATGGGTAGGGACGGAAGGCACCTTGCATGAGGTGTTCCACTATGACAGCGGCCGCACGCAGGCCCGCGAATGGCGGATCAGCCTGCTGCCGGGCGGGCGCATCCGCGCCACGGCAGAGGATGTGGAAGGGATGGCCAGCGGTCAGGCCTCGGGTCCGGCGGTCGAGATGCGCTATCGCTACCGGCTGCCGGCCGATGCCGGCGGGCACGTGCTGTCGGTCACCGACTGGATGTATCTGGCGCCGAATGGCGCCATCGTGAACCGCAGCCAGTTCACCAAGGCGGGTGTCACCGTGGCCGAGCTGGTCGCCACCATCCGCCCTGCCCCCGTCGAGGCGCAGCTTGAAATGGCCGCGGAATGAGGTCTTTTGCCGGGCAGACCTGGTGGTTGGTCGGGGCGTCCGAGGGGCTGGGGCTGGCGCTGGCACAGCGCCTCTCGGCGGCCGGGGCCAACCTGATCCTGTCGGCCCGCAGCGCGGACCGGCTGGCCAGCGCCGCCGCCGCCCTGCCCGGCCCGGCCCGTGCGGTGGTGATGGACGTGGCGTCCGACGCCAGCGTCGCCGAGGCGGCGGCGCAAGTTGGGCGGATCGACGGGCTGGTTTTCCTGGCCGCCGTCTATCAGCCGATGCGCGCGCAAGGCTGGGACGCGCCGCAGGTCACCGCGATGTGCGACGTGAACTTCACCGGCTGCGCGCGGGTGCTGGGCCATGTGGTGCCGGCCATGGTGGCACGCGACGCAGGGCATATCGTGCTGACCGGCTCGCTGTCCGGGTTTCGCGGCCTGCCCGGCGCCATCGGATATGCCGCCTCGAAGGCCGGGGTGATGGTGCTGGCCGAAAGCCTTTACGCCGATCTGCGGCAAAGCGGCGTCCGGGTGCAGGTGGCGAACCCCGGCTTCATCCGCACCCGGCTGACCGCGATGAACGACTTTGCCATGCCCTTCATCCAGACACCCGAAGCGGCGGCGGATCTGTTGTTTCGCCACATGCAGAAGGGCGGTTTCAAGCGCAGCTTTCCGCGGCCGTTCTCCTGGCTGTTCCGGGGCGGCCAATTCTTGCCCGACGCGCTGTGGTACCGGATGTTTCCGCCGAAGCGCTGACGCCCCGGCAGATCAGTCGAACACCCCGGCCACGCGGCCGAACAGCATGAAGGCCCGTGCAGTGCGGGTATCGGCCAGGTCGGCCAGTTCGGCATCGGTCGCATTGGCCTCGAAGACGGCAAAGGTCTTGTCGAAGGTGCGCAGGAAATGGTGCGCGGCATCGCGGAATACCGTGTCCTCGCGCATCCGCGCCGCCGTAAGCGCCAGCGACGACCGGTCGCGGATACCGCCCAGCGCCGCAATGGTGCGGCCGCGCTCTCCCCCCGCAAAGCGGCGCCACAGGTCGGACCGCGCCATCTCGGGCTTGAGGTCATCCATGTAGATGCCCTCCTGCGACAGAAGCGTCAGCACATCCTGGGCCGAGCGGATCAGCTTGGCCACCGTCCGATCCTCCAGCGCCAGGCGCAGGGCGCGAAAGCCTTCCTTGTCCTCGGGGGTTTCGGGAAATTGCAGGGCGCGGATGAAATCGCCGACCGAAAGCGGTGGGCGCATGTCTTCGGCGGGAGTGCCCAGCGCCAGACCCGGCTGTTCGGCCTCGGGATCCGGGCGCGGCACCGCCAATGCTGCCTTGCGGTCTGCCGAAGGCACCGTCAGTGCCGTATCGCGACGCGAGGAAAAGGTGGCCAGAACCGATTCCGCCTGCTTGGTCACCGCCGCGATCTCGTCCAGCTTCCGTTCGACCGAGGGCTTCATCGCCGAAGCCTGCACCTGCGCCGAGGTCTGCACGTAAGACGCCCGCATCGCATCGACCGAGGCTTGCAGCCGCGCCGCTTCGGCCCGCAGGTCGCGGACCGACCGCAGCGTGATCACCGCCATCCAGATCAGCGCCAGCGGCAAGAAGACGATCAGCAGCGTCATCACCAGCCCCAGCGTCTGCACGTCATTGCCGGGAGGCGAGGTCAGGATATAGGCCAGAACGGCGACCACCCAGACCACGCTGAGAAGCCCGGCGACGATTTCCGTGGCGCGGGCCGACCGGCCCCTTTCGGCTTCTGCCGCAAGGCCGGGATCGGGCAGGGGGCCGGGTTTGGCTTCCATGATCAGAGGTAGCGCACCGAAAGAATTTCGTAGCTGCGCAATCCGCCGGGGGTGGCGACATCGACGCTTTCGCCTTCGTTCTTGCCGATCAGCGCGCGGGCCAGGGGCGAGCGGATGTTCAGCAGGCCCGCCTCGATGTTCGCCTCGACCTCGCCGACGATCTGATAGGTCTTCTTCTCGTCGCTGTCCTCATCGACCAACTGCACCGTGGCGCCGAACTTGACGCTGCCCGACAGCTTGGCCGGGTCGATCACCTCGGCCAGCGAAATCACGCCTTCCAGTTCCTTGATGCGGCCCTCGATGAATCCCTGCTTTTCGCGGGCGGCATGGTATTCGGCGTTTTCCGACAGGTCGCCATGGGCGCGGGCCTCGGCAATGTCGCGGATCACGGCGGGCCGCGCTTCGGTCTTCAACTGCTTCAGCTCTTCGTCCAGCGCGTCGTAGCCGCGCCGGGTCATCGGGATCTTGTCCATCGGTCCACCAGTCAAAAAGAGAAGCCACGGTCCGGGGGCGGCCCGGGCCATGACTTCGCGCACGTTCCCCCCCAAATCAACGCAAGCCCGTCCGAATTGCAAGCGCGAATGCCGGGCCGGGTCGGCGGTGTGTCGCCGGTGGCGAAGAAGATGTCGGAAGCGCAGCGGGACCGCGACATGATGTTGCGTCATGGTTGACCTTGCCCTGCCCTTGGGGCAATCAGCCTAGCCAAGGGGAACCAGCCGGGAAAGCGGGAAGAGCCATGAGCCAGGTCCAGCGCGAAAGCATGGAATACGATGTCGTGATTGTCGGCGCGGGGCCTGCGGGCCTGTCGGCCGCGATCCGCCTGAAGCAGCTGGACCCGGAGCGGTCGGTGGTGGTGCTGGAAAAGGGCTCGGAAGTCGGCGCGCATATCCTTTCCGGCGCGGTGCTGGACCCCTGCGGCCTGGACGCCCTGCTACCAGACTGGCAGCAGATGGATGCGCCGATCAAGGTGCCGGTTCGGCATGACAATTTCCACATGCTTGGCCCGGCCGGCAGCATTCGCGTGCCGAACTGGCCGATGCCACCCCTGATGAGCAATCACGGCAACTACATCGTCTCGATGGCCAATGTCTGCCGCTGGATGGCGGGCGTGGCCGAAGGCTTGGGCGTGGAAATCTTCGCCGGCATGTCGTGCAGCGAGATGGTCTATGACGGCGACCGCGTGGCGGGGCGTGGTGGCCGGCGAATTCGGCCTGGACCCGGCGACGGGCGAACCGGGGCCGTCCTACGAACCCGGCATGGAGTTGCGCGGCAAATACGTCTTCTTGTCGGAAGGGGTGCGCGGCAGCCTGGCCAAGGAAGTGATCGCGAAATACGACCTGTCGAAGGGCAAGGAACCACAGAAATTCGGCCTCGGGATGAAGGAAATCTGGGAGATCGACCCCGCCAAGCACCGCGAGGGCACGGTGACCCATACGATGGGCTGGCCGCTGGGCAAGAACGCGGGCGGCGGCAGTTTCATCTATCACCTTGAAAACAATCAGGTCTACATCGGCTTTGTGGTTCACCTGAACTACCGCAACCCGCATCTTTACCCTTACATGGAATTCCAGCGCTTCAAGCATCATCCGATGGTGGCCGAGTTGCTGGAGGGCGGCAAGCGCGTGGCTTACGGCGCGCGGGCGATTTCCGAGGGCGGCTGGCAGTCGATGCCGAAGATGGTGGCGCCGGGCGTGGCGCTGCTGGGCTGTTCGGTGGGCATGGTCAACGTGCCGCGCATCAAGGGCAACCACAACGCCATGCTGTCGGGCAAGGCCGCAGCCGAGGCGGCGCATGCCGCGATTGTGGCGGGCCGTCAGGGGGATGAGCTGGCCGATTATGAGGCCGAGGTGCGCGGCGGCGCAATCGGCAAGGATCTGAAAAAAGTCCGCAACGTCAAGCCGTTGTGGTCGAAACTCGGGCTGGTTGCCAGCCTTATGGGCGGCGGCATGGACATGTGGCTGAACACCATCGGACTGACGGCCTTCGGCACCCTGCGGCATGGCAAGACCGACGCGGCGGCCACCGGCAAGGCGGCCGATTTCAGGAAGATCGACTACCCCCGCCCCGACGGCAAGCTGTCGTTCGACCGGCTGACCAACGTGGCGTTTTCCTTCACCAACCATGACGAAAACCAGCCCGCGCACCTGAAGCTGAAGGACCCGACGATCCCGATCGCGGTCAACCTGCCGCAATATGACGAGCCGGCGCAGCGATACTGCCCGGCCGGCGTCTACGAGGTGCTGGGAGAGGGGGCCGACGCGACCTTCCGCATCAACTTCCAGAACTGCGTCCATTGCAAGACATGCGACATCAAGGACCCGTCGCAGAACATCAACTGGACCACGCCGATGGGCGGCGGCGGGCCGAACTACCCGAACATGTGACCGGCCCAACATGTGACGGGGCGGCGGGTCCGCTCACGCAACTGTCAGCCTGCGGGCGGCAAAGTGGTGCGACAAGGGCTTGCCCGCCGTTGCCACTTTGCCCGGCGGCGTTTAGCGTTGCGTCAGTCCCTGTTCCCGGAAAGACCCGCCATGCAAGCGACCCGACGCCCTGCCCTTGCCGCCCTCCTGATGACGGCGGCCCTTGTGGCCGGCGCGCTGCACCCGGCCGCCGCGCAGGAGGCTGCGGCCAATGACCAGGTCACCGCCGAGGTGGTCACCGCCGGGGCATCTGGCGATTCCGGCGCCTATCTGGCCGCCCGCGTGGCCGAAAGCGAGAATGATTTCCGCGCCGCCGCTGCCTGGTATGAACGCGCGCTGCTGGCAGACCCGGCGAACCCGTCGCTGATCGAAGGCGCGATCTACGCCGAGTTGGGCCTGGGCAATTTCGACAAGGCGCGGGTGTTGGCCGAGGGGCTGGGCGACGCCGCCAAGGACAACCAGTTGGCCGGTTTTGCCTTCGACGCCACCGAAGCCGCCGCCGGGGATTATGCCGCCCTGATCGCCGCCGCTGCTGATGGCCGCAAGGTCGGCCCGCTGCTGGACGAACTGGTCGTGGCCTGGGCCAAGCTGGGCGAAGGCCGCATGGCCGATGCGCTGAAGGATTTCGATGCCGTCTCGGAAATGCACGGGATGGAGGCGGTGGGTCTTTACCACAAGGCGCTGGCGCTGGCCGTCGCGGGCGACTTCGAGGGTGCCGAAAAGATCCTGTCGGGCGAAGCTGCCGGGCCGATCAACCTCAACCGCCGCGGCGTGATCGCGCGGGTGCAGATTCTCAGCCAGCTGGAACGCAACGCCGACGCGCTGGTGCTGCTGGACCAAACCTTCGGGACCGAGCCGGAGCCGGCGCTGGATGCCCTGCGCGCCCGTCTGCAGGCCGGAGAGCCGCTGCCCTTCGCGATGATCCCCGATGCCCGCGCCGGGATCGCCGAAGTGTTTTTCACCATTGGCACGTTGCTTTTGGGCGAATCCGATCCGGCCTATGTGCTGATGCACAGCCGCGTCGCCAACCACCTCGACCCTGCAAATGACGAGGCGCTGCTGCTGACCGCGCAAGCGCTGGAAGACCTGGAGCAGCACGACCTTGCAGTCGAGACCTACGCCCGGTTTCCGAAGAACAGCCCGGCCTTCTACAGCGCCGAGATCGGCCGGTCGGACGCACTTTATGCCGCGGGCCGCAAGGAGGCCGCGATCGAGGTGCTGCAGGCGCTGGCGCGCGGCTATCCCGAACTGGTCGTCGTCCACAGCTCTTTGGCCGACATCCTGCGCCGCGAGGACCGCTGCGCCGAGGCCGTTGCGTCCTATGACGCCGCACTTGCCCTTGTCCCGAAGGTGGACCAAGTGCATTGGACACTTTTCTTCAGCCGCGGCATCTGCCACGAAAAGCTGAAGACCTGGGACAAGGCCGAGGCCGATTTCCGCCGCGCGCTGGACTTGCGTCCGGGCCAGCCGCAGGTGCTGAACTATCTGGGCTACTCGCTGGTGGACCGCGGGCTGAAGCTGGACGAGGCGCTGGAGTTGATCCAGGCCGCCGTGCGCGCCGAACCCGAGGCCGGCTATATCATCGACAGCCTGGCCTGGGCCTATTTCCGGCTGGGCCGTTATGAAGAGGCGCTGGCGCCGATGGAAAAGGCCTCGGTATTGGAGCCGGTGGACCCGGTGGTCACCGATCATCTGGGCGATGTCTACTGGATGGTGGACCGCAAGCGCGAAGCGGAATTCCAGTGGCACCGGGCGCTTTCGTTCGGGCCCGAAGAGAAAGAGGCCGTCCGGATCCGCCGCAAGCTGGAGGTGGGGCTGGACGCGGTGATGAAGGAAGAGGTCACCGGTCCGACTGCGCCTTCTCCGTCGATGACCCCTGTCGAGAATGACAACTGAGACCGAGTTCGCCCCTGCCAAGGTGAATCTGGCGCTGCATGTCACCGGGCAGCGCGCCGATGGCTATCATCTCCTGGACAGTCTGGTGGCCTTTGCCGAGGTGGGCGACCGGGTGACGCTGGCCCCGTGGGACGGGCTGCACCCCGAATTGCAGATCACCGGGCCGCAGGCCGGGGCGCTGCCGCCTTCGGACGACAACCTTTGCCTGCGCGCGGCACGCGCCATGGGCGGCGGCGTCGCGATGACGCTGCACAAGGTGCTGCCGGTGGCCTCGGGCATCGGCGGCGGGTCGGCCGATGCGGCGGCGGTGCTGCGAGCCATGCGACGAATCGGGCGGGCCCTACCCCCGGCGGCCGAGATCCTGGCGCTTGGCGCCGACGTGCCGGTCTGCCTTGCGGGCCGCGCCGTGCGGATGACCGGGGTGGGCGAGGTCCTGACGCCGCTTGCCCTGCCCGAAGCCTGGCTGGTGCTGGCCAACCCCGGCGTAGCGCTGGCGACGCCGCAGGTGTTTCAGGCGCTGACCCGGCGCGACAATGCCCCCCTGCCCAGCTTGCCGCGTTTGCGCGGGGTGGCGGAGCTGGCGGCCTTTCTTGCCATGCAGCGCAACGATCTGGAGCCTGCCGCGACTGCCCTGGCCCCGGTGATCGCCGAAACCCGCGCCGCGCTGACCGCCCAGACGGGCTGCCTTCTGGCGCGGATGTCGGGATCAGGCGCAACCTGCTTCGGGCTCTTTGCCGACGGGCTGACCGCCACTGCTGCCGCCCGGGCGCTGCGGGCGGCGCATCCCGGATGGTGGGTCGAAGCGGGCCGGATGCTCAGCTGATCCGGCTGACCACATAGGCGGCAAGCTCCGACAGCATCCCGCGCAGCGGATGGTCGGGCAGCGCCTTCAGCGCCGTGCGGGCCTTGGCCGACCAGTCCAGCGCCTGATCGCGCGCGGCTTCCATCGCGCCATGTCGGGCCATCAGCGCCAGCGCCTGTTGCAGATCGCCCTCGCGCTGGTCGCCCTTTTCGATCACCCGCAGCCAGAAGGTGCGTTCCTCCGCATCGGCCTTCGCCACCGCCTTGATCACCGGCAGCGTCAGCTTGCGTTCGCGGAAATCGTCGCCCGTGTTCTTGCCGATGCTGGCCGATGAGCCTCCGTAGTCCAGAAGGTCGTCGGCGATCTGAAAGGCGATACCCAGCGCGTCGCCATAGGTGTGCAGCGCCTGCACCTGTTCTTCCGGCACCCCGGCGATCACACCGCCCACCTCGGTCGCGGCAGAAAACAGCGCCGCCGTCTTGCCTCGGATCACCTTCAGGTAGGTGTCTTCGGTGGTCGCCAGATCCTGCGCCGCGGTCAGTTGCAGCACCTCGCCCTCGGCGATCACGGCGCTGGCATTCGCCAGGATGTCCAGCACCCTCAACGACCCGGTTTCCACCATCAGCTGAAAGCTGCGGGCGAAGAGGTAGTCGCCGACCAGAACCGAAGACTTGTTGTCCCACAAGAGATTGGCGGTCGGTCGCCCGCGACGTCGGGCGCTTTCATCGACCACGTCATCATGCAAGAGCGTGGCGGTATGGATGAATTCCACCGTCGCCGCCAGCTTCTGATGGTCGGCGCCGGCGTAGCCGCAAAGCCGTGCGGCAGCCAGTGTCAACATCGGGCGCAGCCGCTTGCCCCCGGCCTCGATCAGATGCGCGGTGACCTCGGGGATGCGCGGCGCATGCTCGCTGGCCATGCGGTCGCGGATCAGCGCGTTCACCGCCGCCATGTCATCGGCCAGCCAGGAGGCAAGCCTGTCTTGCGGCCCCTCTTTCGGCAACTGCGCCATCCCGTCCATCCCCACCCCGTCGCTCCCCGGCCTTGCCCCGCCGGGCTGGCGCAGGTAACTCGATCCCATGAAGGAACTTCTGCGCACGACCGACCCCACGGTGATCGCCTTCGCTACGGCCCTTCTTGAGGGTGAGGGTATAGCCGCCTTCGCCATGGACGTCCACATGAGCATCCTTGACGGATCCATGGGCATCCTGCCGCAGCGGCTGATGGTGGCGGACCGCGATCTGTTTCTGGCGCGCGCGATCTGCCGCGACAACGGGGTGGAGCCATCTGCGTGAGTGCCGAACCCGCGAAGTTTGCCGATGACCAGCTGACCGATGACAAGTTCCTGTGCGGCCGCCTGCGGCTGCTGCAACCGGCCAAGGGCTATCGCGCCGCCACCGACGCCGTGCTGCTGGCCGCCGCCTGCCCGGCGACACCGGGCCAGTCGGTGCTGGATCTTGGCTGCGGGGCCGGGGCGGCAACGCTGTGCCTGGCGGTGCGGGTGCCCGGCCTGCGCCTGTCCGGGCTTGAACTGCAACCGGAATACGCCGATCTGGCCCGCCGCAATGCCGCCCGCAACGGCGTGGAGGTCAACGTGCTGGAGGGTGACCTGACGCGGATGCCGGTGGCGCTGCGGCGCGACTTCGACCACGTCATCGCCAACCCGCCCTGGTATCCGCCGTTGGGCACGCCCTCGCCGGTCCGGGTGCGGGCGACGGCGATGCAGGTCCGCCTGCCGCTGTCGGCCTGGGTCGAGGCCGCCACCCGGCGGCTGGCCCCCGGCGGCTGGCTGACGCTGATCGCTGGCGCCGACAGCCTGCCGGACCTTCTGGCAGCGCTTGCGCCAAAGCTTGGCTCGGCTGCGGTGCTGCCACTGGCGGCCCGGCAGGGGCGCCCGGCGCTTCGGCTGATCCTGCGCGCCCGCAAGGGCGGGCGTGCCGCGTTCCGGCTGCTGGCGCCCTTTGTCCTTCATGACGGCGCGGCGCATGATGGCGACCGCGAAAGCCATACCGCCGCCGCCAATGCCGCCCTGCGCGACGGCGGCGACCTTTTGCCGCTGTTCGCCTGACTTCAGGGGAAAGCTGTCGCAGGGTTGCGGATTAAGGGTGACACGACTCGTCTTCCATGATGGACTGGCGCTGTAGGTTTACTGTCACAGGAGGATGGAAATGACGATTGCTTCGCATCTGCAGGAACTGCGCAAGAAGCACGAAACCCTCTCCGCAATGGTCGAAGAAGCCCAGCGCAGCCCCGGATCGGATGACTTGCAGATCGCCGAATGGAAGAAGCAGAAACTGAAGATCAAGGAAGAGATCACGCGCCTCAGCCAGCCGCACTAGGCGGCTTTTCTCCACGCGGCCAGGGCCGCCCCTCCGGCAATCAGCACGGCCGCCAGCAGAATGGCGGGTGATGGTTTTGTGATGCCGGCGGCCACCAGCGCCAGTGTGGACAGCAACGGCGCAGCATAGGAGGCGACACCCAGAAGCTGGATGTCGCCTTTCTTCATGCCCACGTCCCAGGTGAAGAACGCAGCGCCCACCGGGCCCAGCCCCAGCGCCAGCACCGACAGCCAGCCCGTTGCGCCCTGTGGCCAGAGGGTTTCCTCCAGCGCCAGATGCGCGGCCAGCGACAGACCGGCAGCGGCCAGGCAGAACACCGTCACGCTTTCGGTCGGCACCGCGCCGAGCCGCCGAGACAGCACCGAATAGCCCGCCCAGGTCAGCGCACAACCAAAGGCCAGCGCGAAGCCAAGGGTCGACGCCGCGCCGTCGCCGCCGCGCCCCAGAACGATCAGCGCCGCGCCGGCAAAGGCCAGCAGGGCACCCAGAATGTGGCGGCCGGTCAGCGTCTCTCCCGGCAGCAGGCCCGAAAGGAGCACGATGAACAATGGCCAGAGATAGGCGATCAGGCCGGTCTCGGCCGTGGGCGCGATGCGAAAAGCGGTGAAATAGAGGAAGTGATAGCCGAACAGGCCGGCGGTGCCGAAGGCATAGACCTTCCAGCTGACGCCCCGCAACACGGCAATCCCCTTGCGCGACGTCCACGCCAGCCCGATCAGGCCGCCGATCCCGAAGCACAGCGCGTTCAGCAGGAATGGCGGCACAGGGGCCGAGCCGATGGTGAACAGCGCCAGCAGCGCCCACATCAGGATCGCGGTCAAGCCGATGGCCGTGGCCTTGTTGCGCGACATCCGGTCCTCGCCACATTTCTTTGAAGAAATCGGCAAGAGTTCTCGAAAACTCCTGTCGCGCGATGCTTAGCGTTGCGCCCGGAAAAGGAAAAGGCCCGCCAAAGCGGGCCCTTTGCCGAATTGTGATGGATCAGACGAAGAACTGCCCGCCATTCGCCGAAATCGTCGAGCCGGTGATGAACCCGGCATCGTCCGAGGCCAGGAACACCACGCAGCGGGCGATCTCTTCCGGCTCGCCCAGGCGACCGACCGGGATCTGCGGGATGATCCGTTCGGCCAGCACCTTCTCGTCGATCGCCCGCACCATCTCGGTGCCGATATAGCCCGGACAGATCGCGTTCACCGTGATGCCGGCCCGCGCGCCTTCCTGGGCGAGCGACTTGGTGAAGCCCAGATCGCCCGACTTGGCTGCCGAGTAATTGGCCTGCCCCGCCTGGCCCTTCTGCCCGTTGATCGACGAGATGTTGACGACGCGGCCGAACTTGCGGTCGCGCATGCCCGACCACAAGGGATGCGTCATGTTGAACAGCCCCGTCAGGTTGGTGTCGATCACCTCTTTCCACTGGCCCGGCGTCATCTTGTGGAACATCGCGTCGCGCGTGATGCCGGCGTTGTTCACCAGCACGTCGATCGGGCCCAGATCGGCTTCGACCTTGGCGATGCCTGCCGCGCAGGCGTCATAGTCGGCCACCGACCATTTGTAGGCGGGAATCCCGGTTTCCTTGGTGAAGGCCGCTGCGGCCTCGTCATTGCCGGCGTAATTCGCCGCCACCTTGTAGCCCGCCGCCTTCAGCGCGACCGAGATCGCAGCACCGATGCCGCGCGATCCGCCCGTGACAAGTGCAACCCGTGCCATGATTCTTCTCCTTCTTGCGTGATTCCGAGTATGTCGTTGAAATCCTGTTACTCAAACGAAATCCGGCACGCAAGATTATTGCGCGCCGGATTTCGTTCACAGGATGAAATGCTGCGCGATGACGACGTCCTCAGGCGTTCTCCAGGCACATGGCCACGCCCATGCCGCCGCCGATGCACAGCGTCGCCAGACCCTTTTTCGCGCCGCGGCGGTTCATCTCGAACAGAAGGGTGTTCAGGATGCGCGCGCCCGAAGCACCGATCGGGTGGCCAATGGCAATCGCGCCGCCGTTCACGTTCACGATGGCCGGATCCCAGCCCATGTCCTTGTTCACCGCACAGGCCTGGGCGGCAAAAGCCTCATTCGCTTCGACCAGATCCAGATCGCCGACCTTCCAGCCCGCCTTGTCCAGCGCCTTGCGGCTGGCATAGATCGGGCCGACGCCCATGATCGACGGGTCCAGCCCGGCGGTGGCATAGGAGGCGATCCGCGCCAGCACCTTCAGCCCGCGCTTTTCGGCCTCCTTGTCCGACATGATCAGAACGCCGGCCGCGCCGTCGTTGATGCCGCTGGCATTGGCCGCAGTGACCGAGCCGTCTTTTACAAACGCAGGGCGCAGCTTCTGCATCGACTCCAGCGTAGCGCCGTGGCGGATGTATTCGTCGGCGTCCACTACGGTCTCGCCCTTGCGGGATTTCACCGTGAAAGCGATGATCTCATCGGCGAACTTGCCGGCCTTCTGCGCCGCTTCGGCCTTGTTCTGGCTGGCCAGCGCGAATGCGTCCTGCATGTCGCGCGAAATCTGCCACTGGTTGGCGACGTTTTCCGCCGTCTGGCCCATGTGATAGCCGTTGAAGGCATCCCAGAGCCCGTCCTTGATCATCGAGTCGATGAAGTTCAGGTCGCCCATCTTCTGCCCATTGCGCAGATGCGCGACATGGGGGCTGAGCGACATCGATTCCTGCCCGCCGGCAACGACGATCCTGGCATCACCCAGTTGCACATGCTGCGCGCCCAGCGCCACCGCCCGCAGCCCCGAGCCGCAAACCTGGTTCAGCGACCAGGCGCTGGCCTCTTTCGCAAGGCCCGCCTTGATCGCGGCCTGACGCGCCGGGTTCTGGCCCTGACCGGCGGTCAGCACCTGGCCCAGGATGGTTTCCTCGACCTCTGCCTTGTCGATCCCGGCGCGGGCGACCACGCCTTCGATCATGGCGGCGCCAAGGTCATGCGCCGGAGTGTTGGCGAAAGAGCCGTTGAAGCTGCCCACGGCGGTGCGGCCCGCCGACACGATTACGACGTTGGTCATGGTGTCCCTCTCCTCAGGTATGGCCGCGCATGGCGCGCCTTTATCCGGGCTTAGGACTTTCGCCGCACAACCGCAAGAAAGTTACGCGGCACTGCGGCATCATTCGCCGATGAAGGCGTCTACACCTCCTGCCGGCCCTTGCGGAAACGGCTGAAATCGGGGGCCACCACGGGTGGGCCGAAAAGATAGCCCTGCAGGCAGCCGACGCCATGGTCGCGCAGCCAGTTCGCCTCGGCCGCGGTTTCCACCGCTTCGGCAACCAGGAACATGTTGAATTCCTTGGCCATTGCGATGGCCGCCTTGACGATGGGCTGGTTCTTTTCCGACCGCTCGATGCCGCGGATGAACATGCCGTCCAGCTTCGCGATGTCGAAGCGGAACTCTTGCAACAGCTGCAGAGACGTGGCCCCTGCGCCGAAATCATCCAGCGTGAAGGCGATCTGTTCGGCGCGCAAATCCTTCATGAAGGGAATCAGCACATCCGGCATCTGCATCGCGCTGGCTTCGCTGATCTCCAGAATCAGCCCGCGGCCGAGGCCCGGATGCGTCTTCAGCGCCTGGCGCAGGGTCTGCGTCCATTTCTTGTAACCGACCGAGCGGGCCGACATGTTCACCGCAATCCGCACACCGGGGTTTTTCTGCAACGCCAGCAGTCCCAGTTGCAATGCAGCCACGTCGATCTCGCGCCCCAGTTCCTGGGTTTCGGCGACATCCATGAAGTCGCGCGCCGGGATCACCCGGTCCTGCGGGTCCAGCAACCGGATGTAGCCTTCGTAAAAGCCGATGATCGACGGATCGGCCGCATAGACCGCCGGCTGGAACGCCAGCCGCATCCGGCGCAAGGCCAGCGCAGCCGAGACGATGCCCAGCGTCTCACGGTCGGCCGATGAGACCGCGAACGACAGCGGCGTCGCCTCATCGGCATCCAGATCGAACTTTGGCCGTTTCGGCCCTTTCATGAAACTCATCGCGCGCCCCCGCTGCGCCTTACCCTATCGGATGACATCTTGCGCAGGGAAAGGTAAAACCCGGCTGAACCTTCGGCATTTCTGTCGAACTGACCGCATTTTCCGAAAGGCCCCGCGATGACCCGTTGCAGCTGGTGCGGCACCGACCCGCTTTACGTCGCCTACCACGACACCGACTGGGGGCGGCCCGAGCGTGACCCCCGCGCGCTGTGGGAAAAGCTGATCCTCGACGGCTTTCAGGCCGGACTGTCCTGGATCACCATCCTGCGCAAGCGCGAGAATTTCCGCGCCGCGTTCCACGGCTTTCACCCCGAAATGATCGCGACCTGGGGCGAAGCCAGGTAAAGTGGCTCTTGGCCGACCCCGGCATCATCCGCCATCGCGGCAAGATCGAAGCCACCATCCGCAACGCCGGCGCCTATCTGGAAATCGAGGCGGCCGAAGGCTTTGCGCCCTTCCTGTGGTCCTTTGTCGGCGGCGCGCCCATCCAGAGCCGCTTTGCCTCCATGTCACAGGTGCCGACCGAGACAGAAGCCTCGCGCGCCATGTCCAAGGCATTGAAAAAGCGTGGCTTCACCTTTTGCGGCCCGACCATCACCTATGCGTTCATGCAGGCCGTGGGCATGGTGAACGACCATATGACCGGCTGCCCCAGCCACGACGCCTGCGCCGATCTGGCCTGACCCCTTGGAGTCCCGGCCCGAAACACGCATATAGGCCCCGACACACACGCCCGACACGAACCAAAGAGGATGACATGCTTGGTCTTGGCGAGAAAACCGGCACGCCCGTAGCAGGCGATCTGATCAAGGACGGCACCGAAGCCAGCTTCATGGCCGACGTCATCGAAACCTCGCGCGAGGTGCCGGTGATCGTCGATTTCTGGGCCACATGGTGCGGCCCGTGCAAGACCCTCGGCCCGGCGCTGGAGGCTGCGGTCACCGCTGCCAAGGGCAAGGTGAAGCTGGTCAAGATCGACGTCGACAAGAACCAGGGCATCGCGGGACAGATGCGCATCCAGTCGATTCCCACGGTCTATGCCTTCTGGGAGGGCAAACCGGTCGACGGCTTTCAGGGCGCGCTGCCGGGGTCGGAAATCAAGGCCTTCGTCGACAAGCTGACGGGCCTTGCCGGCGACGGCGGGCTGGCCGATGCGCTGGCTGCCGCCGAAGAAATGCTGGATCAGGGCGCTTTGGCCGACGCGACCGAGACCTTTGCCGCGATCCTGGAAGAAGAGCCGGGAAATGCCGTCGCCTATGGTGGTCTGGCGCGGGCCCATGTCGCTGCGGGCAATCTGGATCAGGCCGAGGTCTTCCTGAGCGCCGCCCCCGCCGCCATCGCCGCCGCCAAGGAGGTCGAGGCCGCCCGCGCCCAGCTGGAACTGGCCCGTCAGGCCGCCAATGCCGGGCCGGAAACGGAGCTTCGCGCCGCGGTGGAGGCCGACCCGGCCAACCATCAGGCCCGGTTCGATCTGGCCGTGGCACTGAACGCCTCTGGCAAGGTCGACGAGGCGGTGGATCAGTTGCTGGATCTGTTCCGCCGCGACCGCGAGTGGAACGAGGGTGCTGCCAAGGCTCAGCTGATGATCCTCTTCGACGCGCTGAAGCCGCAGGACCCGATCGTCCTGAAGGGCCGCCGCCGCCTGTCATCGATGATCTTTGCCTAGACGCGCTGGCGGGCTACCATTCCCTCCATGATCAGGCCCGCCGACCTTCCCGATACGATTCCGATCTTTCCGCTTCCGGGTGCGCTGCTGCTGCCCCGGTCGCGGCTGCCGCTGCATATCTTCGAGCCGCGCTATCTGGCGATGATCGAGGATTGCCTGAAGACGCCGGGCCGGCTGATCGGCATGGTGCAGCCGCGCGAAACGCCGGGCGGCGAGAAACGCCTGCAAGCCATCGGCTGCGCCGGACGGCTGACCTCGTTTTCGGAAACCGAGGACGGGCGCTACATGATCACGCTTTACGGCATCTCGCGCTTTCGCGTCCGCGAAGAGGTGCAGGGCTTTGCGCCCTACCGGCGCTGCACGGTGGACTGGTCGGCCTTCGGGCGCGACCTGGGGCTGGCGGAAGACGACCCCGGCTTTGACCGGCCGGGTTTCCTGGCGGTTCTGGCGCGCTATTTCGCGGCGCAGCAGATGACCACGGACTGGGAGGGCCTGAAAGAGGCCGAGGAAGAGCTGCTGATCAACTCGCTTTCGATGCTGTCGCCGTTCTCGCCCGAGGACAAGCAGGCGCTGCTCGAGGCGCCCGATCTGGTGACCCGGCGCGAAACGCTGGTCACGCTGATCGAATTCGCCCTGCGTGGCGGTTTTGACGACGAGGTGCTGCAATGACCGAAACCGCCCATGACCGCCGGATGCTGGAGGCGCTGGTCTGCCCCGTCACCCACGCCGTGCTGACCTATGACGCCGAGCGGCAGGAGCTGATCTCGAAAGCCGCGCATCTGGCCTTTCCGATCCGCGACGGCATTCCGGTGATGCTGGTGGCCGAGGCCCGCGCGCTGGACTGAGGCTCAGATCGGCTTGCCCGCCAGCAGGCGCGGCAAATCGCCCTTGAGGCCGGCCGCCTGCCGGATGAAGCCGCGGCGCAGGCCTGGCACCGCGTTGACCAGCCCGAGGCCCAGGTCTCGACCCAGCCGAAGGATCGGGTTGTCGTTGGAAAACAGCCGGTTGACCGTATCCATGCCCAGCGCAAGGGCGGTGCTGTCGAACCGCCGCCAGCGCTGGTATTCCTCCAGCACCACCGCGCCGCCGATATCCTCGCCCCGCCGCGCGGCGGTGATCAGCACCTCGGCCAGCGCGCCCACGTCGCGCAGGCCCAGGTTCAGACCCTGCCCGGCGATCGGGTGCACCCCATGTGCGGCATCGCCCACCAGCGCCACCCGGTCCGTCACGAAGCGTTCGGCCAGCGACAGCGACAGGGGATAGGTGAAGCGCGCGCCCGCCAGCGCGATCTGCCCCAGGAAATCGCCGAACCGGGGCCGCAGCGCCGCCAGATAGCCGTCGTCGTCCAGCGCCTGGATCGCGGCGGCGGTGGCGTCCGTCTCGCTCCACACGATCGACGAATGGTGCCCGCCCGGCAGGGGCAGGATCGCCAGCGGGCCGGAGGGCATGAAGAACTGATGCGCGGTGCCTTCGTGGTCCTTCTCGTGGCGAATGGCGGTGACCAGGGCGGTCTGGCCATAGCCCCAGCCCTGCCGCCGTATCCCTGCCCGCGTCGCCACGCCCGACCCGCGCCCGTCGCAACCGACCAGGAGCCGCCCGGCCAGTTGACGCCCCGAGGCCAGCGTGATCGTCACCCCCTGCGGCGCAACCTCTTGCGCCTGCACGGTTTCACCGGACAGAAGGGTGATGTTCGGCTCGGCCTGCATCGCCTGAAGGAAGGCCGCGTAAAGGAAACGGTCTTCCAGCATGAAGCCCATCGGGCCTTCCTCGATCTCGGCCGAATCGAAGGCCAGAAAGAAGGGTGCAGCGCCTTGCCCGGCATGGCCGTCCGAAGCCCTGATCTTCAGGATCGGCTGGCTCTTGCCCTCGACCGCCGGCCAGACCCCGATCATCTGCAACAGCCGCTTCGAGGCAATCGCCAGCGCATAGGCCCGCCCGTCGAACCCCGCCTCGGCCCGCAAAGGGGCGGCGCGCGCGTCGATCACGGTGACCCGCAGCCCGCCTTGGGCCAGCGCCAGCGCCAGCGCGGGGCCGTTCAGCCCGCCGCCCGCAATCAGGATATCGGCGTCCATCTTCATGCCCAAAGACCTAGGGCCGCCGCCGGGCATTGTCCATGCGCCGATCAGCCGCTACCGTCCGACCCGTGGTGCAGATGGGGGAAAAGATGAGCGGAACCTGGTTCCACATGACGGCGGCCGATCTGGGGCGCGAGATCGACACCGGCAGGATCAACCCGGTCGAACTGGCCGAAGCATACGTCGACAGGATCGACACCCACGCCCTGACCCCGCGCATCTACGCCCGCCGGACCGAATCCCGCGCGCGGGCCGAGGCGATGGGCGCCGCCTCGCGCGCCAGCGCGGGCTTTCGCAAGGGTCTGCTGGACGGGGTGCCGATCAGCTGGAAGGATCTGTTCGATACCGCCGGCGTGGCGACCGAGGCCGGATCGGCCCTGTTGCGCGGCCGCACGCCCAGCCGCGATGCCGCCGTGCTGGAAAGGGCGACGCAGGCGGGCACGGTCTGCCTGGGCAAGACGCATATGACGGAACTGGCCTTTTCCGGCCTTGGCCTCAACCCGGTGACGGCGACGCCGCCCTGCCTGAACGACGAGGCGGCGGTGCCGGGCGGGTCGTCGTCGGGGGCGGCCACATCGGTTGCCTTCGGGCTGGCGGCGGCGGCGATCGGGTCCGATACCGGCGGCTCGGTCCGCGTGCCGGCAGCGTGGAACGATCTTGCCGGGCTGAAGACCAGCTCCGGCCTGCTGCCAATGACCGGCGTGGTGCCGCTGTGCGAGCGGTTCGACACCATCGGCCCGCTGGCCCATTCGGTCGAGGATTGCGCGCTGCTCTTGGCCGCGATGCAGGGTGCCCGCCCTGTGGACCTGACCGGGGCCAGCCTTGGCGGGATCCGGCTGGCGGTGCTGGAGACGATGGCGATGGACGGCCTGCGCGACGCCCCGGCCAAGGGCTTTGCCGATGCCTGCCAGCGCCTGTCGCGGGCCGGGGCGCGGGTGGAACGGCTGGACGCCCCCGAAGTGACCGAGGCGATGGGCCTCTCTGGCGTCACCTTCACCGCCGAGGCCTATGCGATCTGGCGCGACACCATCGAGGCCGCGCCGGAAAAGATGTTTCCCCCGATCCTGGAGCGTTTTCGCGCCGGGGCGCAGGTGCAGGCGCCCGACTACATCGCCGCCTGGCGCCGGCTGGAGGTGCTGCGCCGCCAATGGGCCGACCGGACGGCAGGGTTCGACGCGGTGATCCTGCCGACCTCGCCGATCCTGCCGCCCAATGCCGAACGGCTGCTGGCCGACCACGCCTATTTCATGGCCGAGAACCTGCTGGCGCTGCGCAATACCCGAATCGCCAACATGCTGGGCCTGTGCGTGCTGACGTTGCCAACCTCGCAGCCGTCCTGCGGCATTTCGATCATGGCGCCCGCCTTTGCCGAAGGCCGCCTGCTGCGGCTGGGCGCGGCGGCGGAAAAGGCGCTGCGCTAGGATGGCGGACGCCCCCCCCCGGACTGGCGCCCCGGCCAGGGGGGCTTCCAAACCAGCGCAAAGCGGCGGCAAAGGGGGCAAAAAAGCCACAACTGCGCGCTCCAACCCCTCGGGATGGTTGCGAAATTCTGGACCGGCGGGTGTTCCGTCGCTAATCTTTGTCCAAACCGGGACATCAAGGATCCCGGACCTGAGGCAGCAATGGTCTTTCCTGAGCGGTTTTCGAACCTGCCAGAGTATGCGTTTCCGCGTCTGCGGAACCTTCTTGATGCGCACGCCCCCGGCGGCGAACCCATTGCCATGACCATCGGCGAGCCGCGCCACCCGATGCCCGAATTCATTGGCCGCATTCTGGCTGAAAACCTTGCCGGCTTCGGGGTTTACCCGCCAAACGACGGCACGCCCGAATTGCTTGCCGCGATCTCCGGCTGGATCGGCAGGCGCTATGGCGTCAGCGTCGCGCAAAACCGTCTGATGGCCCTGAACGGCACCCGCGAGGGTCTTTACAACGCGCTGATTGCGCTATGCCCCGAGGCGAAGGGTGGCAAGCCGCCCGTGGTGCTGATCCCCAACCCGTTCTACCAGGTCTATGCCGTGGCCGCCCTGACCGTGGGTGCCGAACCGGTCTATGTGCCCGCAACGGCCGCCACCGGCTTTCTGCCCGACTACGCCAACCTGCCGAAAGACATCCTCGATCGCACGGCGATTGCCTTCATCTGCTCGCCGTCGAACCCGCAGGGCGCGGTGGCTTCGGCCGATTATCTGGCCGACCTGCTGGCGCTGGCCGAAACCCATGACCTTCGGGTCTTCGCTGACGAATGCTATTCCGAGATCTGGCGTGACACCCCGCCGCCCGGCATCCTTGCCGTCGCAAACACCACCGGCGCCGACCCGGAACGCGCGGTGGCCTTCCACTCGCTGTCGAAGCGGTCGAACCTGCCGGGCCTGCGGTCGGGCTTTGTCGCCGCCGGGCCGCAGGCGATGACCCATATCCGCAAGTTGCGCGCCTTTGCCGGTGCGCCGCTGCCCGTGCCGCTGCAAAAGGTGGCCGAGGCCGCCTGGGCCGATGATGCCCATGTCGATGCCTCGCGTGTGCTATACCAGCAGAAATTCGCGGATGCCGATGCCACCTTCGCGGGGATGCAGGGCTACCAGCCCCCCGGTGGCGGCTTCTTTCTTTGGCTTCCGGTCGAGGATGGCGAAGCGGCGGCGCTGAAGCTTTGGCGCGAAACCGGCGTGCGGGTCCTGCCCGGCGCCTATCTGTCGCGTGATGTCGGGGGCGACAACCCCGGCAATGGTTATATCCGGGTCGCCCTTGTGGCGCCCCGGCAAGAAACGCAGCGCGGGCTGACCCAGCTTCGCCGCTGCCTTTACGATTGAGGACAGGCAAGAATGGCTTCCTATCAGGCACGTCAACGCGACCCGCTGCTGGACCAGACCACCCAGGCCATGCTGGAAAAGCGCGGGCGAGAGTTGCTGGGCCTTGCCCTTGTCCTTGCGGCATTGGCCTTCGCGGCCATGCTGGGCAGCTATTCGCCCGATGATCCGGGCTGGATGGTCGCTACCGAAGAGCCGGCGCAGAACATGCTGGGCCGGTTCGGTGCGGCGGTGTCCTCGACGCTGATCATCCTGATCGGGCACGGGGCCTGGACCATTCCGCTGATCCTGTTTGCCTGGGGCGTCCGCTTTGCCCTGCACCGGGGCGGCGAACGCGCGCTGGCACGGATCGTCTTTGCCGTCATCGCGGTGGCGCTGGCTTCGGCCTATGCAGCCACGCTGGCGGCACCCGCCACCTGGACGCACGCCTTCGGGCTGGGCGGCCTTTTCGGCGATACCGTGGCCGGGGCGCTGGTCGGGGTCATTCCCGGCAGTCTGGGCTTCGGGCTGAAACTGCTGTCGCTGCTGGCATTCTTTGGCCTGGTGGCAATGATGCTCTACGTCACCGGCTTCAACCGCGAAGAGCTGCGCGGGATCAGCCGCTTCCTGCTGACCGGGGCGATCCTGCTCTATTCGGCGGTGATGACGGCCATGGACAAGGGCTCGTCTGCGGCGCTGTCGGGCGCGATCCGGGGCGCGCGCGGCCTGCAGGACCGCACGGCGGCCGCCCGCGCCGCCCGCAGCGCCGAGACGCGGCATGGCGAATGGGAGCCGCCGGTGATGGCCGGTGCCCAAGGCTCGGCCCCGCGCGCAGTGGTGCGCCGCACGGCAGTTGCGGCCCATGACCGGACCTATGCGCCCGAGCCGCTTTCAGCCGCACCGGCCTGGAACGACCCCGCGACGCTGCGCCCCGAGCCGCGGCAGTTTGCGGCACCGGCCGACCTGCCCAAGGAAAAGCTGGGCTTTCTTGCCCGCATGCGTCGCGTCGTGGAGCCGGAGCCGGAGCTGATCGAACAGCCCCTGGCCCATGCCGCGCTGGACGCCGATCTGCCCAGCGAGGACCGTATCAGGGCCCGCATCTCGGATGTGATCCGCAACCGGGCGCGGGGCGTCGCGCCCGTTCTTGCCGCAGGCCTGACGCCAGCCCTGTCTCCGGTGCAGGCCGCTGTCGCCGCGCGGCGGGCAGAGCCGCCGGTGGTGCGCCCGCGCGGCCCGGTGCCGCTGATGGCCGACACAAGGCCCGGCAGCGCGCCGCCCGTTCCCGCTCTCGGCGCCCTGCCCGGCTTTTCCGCCCATCCGCGCGGGGGGGTCGCGCAGGCGCTGAACGATGACAACCTGTTCACCGCCGAACCTGCCGCCTGGGACGATCTGACCGAAACCGACTGGCAGGCCGACGAGGCCTGCGAGATCGACGATTTCGCCGGCGGCACCCTGCAGATGCCTTCGCTCGTCGACCGCCGTGCCATCGTGCAGGCGCCGGTGAAGAAGCCGACGCAGCCTTCCTCGCGCGCGCTGGCCGAGGCGCAGCCGCGCCTGCGGTTCGATGAGCCCGCGCCGGCCTTTGAACTGCCGCCGCTGTCGCTGCTGTCCAATCCGGTCACGATCCAGCGCAGCCAGCTGTCCGACGAGGCGCTGGCGGAAAACGCCCGGATGCTGGAATCGGTGCTGGACGACTACGGCGTCAAGGGCGAGATCGTTGCGGTCCGCCCCGGTCCGGTCGTGACCATGTACGAACTGGAACCGGCGCCGGGCCTGAAGGCCAGCCGGGTGATCGGCCTGGCCGATGACATCGCGCGCAGCATGTCGGCGCTGTCGGCGCGGGTGTCCACCGTTCCCGGCCGGTCGGTCATCGGCATCGAACTGCCCAATGCCACCCGCGAAAAGGTGGTGCTGAAGGAAATCCTTTCCGCCCGCGATTTCGGCGACAGCAACATGCGGCTGCCGCTGGCTCTGGGCAAGGACATCGGCGGCGATCCGATCGTGGCGAACCTGTCCAAGATGCCCCACCTGCTGATCGCGGGCACCACCGGCTCGGGCAAGTCGGTGGCCATCAACACCATGATCCTGAGCCTGCTTTACAAGCTGACACCCGACGAGTGCCGCCTGATCATGATCGACCCGAAGATGCTGGAACTGTCGGTCTATGACGGCATTCCGCATCTGCTGTCACCCGTGGTGACAGACCCGAAGAAGGCCGTTGTCGCCCTGAAATGGGTGGTGGGCGAGATGGAGGAGCGCTATCGCCGCATGTCCAAGATGGGCGTGCGCAACATCGAGGGCTACAACGGCCGCGTCCGCGAGGCACTGGCCAAGAACGAGATGTTCAAGCGTACCATCCAGACCGGCTTTGATGAGGAAACCGGCGATCCGGTGTTCGAGACCGAAGAATACGCCCCGGTCGCCTTCCCCTATATCGTGGTGGTCGTCGACGAGATGGCCGACCTGATGATGGTTGCGGGCAAGGAAATCGAAGCCTGCATCCAGCGACTGGCGCAGATGGCGCGGGCCTCCGGCATCCACCTGATCATGGCAACGCAGCGGCCGTCGGTCGATGTGATCACCGGCACCATCAAGGCCAACTTCCCGACCCGGATCTCGTTCCAGGTAACATCGAAGATCGACAGCCGCACCATTCTGGGTGAACAAGGGGCCGAACAGCTGCTGGGTCAGGGCGACATGCTCTACATGGGCAACGGCCAGCGCATCACCCGTATCCACGGGCCGTTCGTCAGTGACGAAGAGGTCGAGGAAATCGTCAACCACCTGAAATCCTTCGGCCCGCCGACCTATATGTCGGGCGTGGTGGAGGGGCCGGACGAGGACTCTGCTTCGGACATCGACATGGTGCTGGGCCTTGGCACCGGCGAAGGCGAAGACGCGCTCTACGATCAGGCCGTGGCCATCGTGGCACGCGACCGCAAGTGTTCAACCTCCTACATCCAGCGCAAGCTGGGCATCGGCTACAACAAGGCCGCGAGGCTGGTCGAGCAAATGGAGGAAGAGGGCGTGGTCACCCCGGCCAACCACGTCGGCAAGCGCGAGATCCTTGTGCCCGAGATGTAGGGCCCCTGCCCTTCCCGAAATCCCCGAACGCGCGCCCGTTGTGGCGCGCGTTCTGCTGGCGTCGGGCGGACCGTCTCTTGATCTTCCCGCACTCAGGCGCTACCTGCCCGCACGCAAAGGAGACGGTCATGGCAGAAATCATCCTTCTGGACGGCGGCATGGGGCAGGAACTGATCGCCCGGTCGGGCGATGACCCCACGCCGCTTTGGGCAACGCGGGTGATGATCGACCACCCCGGCCTGGTCCGCGACATTCACGCCGAATACTTCGCCGCCGGCGCCACCATCGCCACGGCGAACACCTATGCCATCCACCACGACCGGCTGCACGGCTTTGGCCTTGACCCCTTTTTCCAGGCCCTTCACCTGCGCGCCCTGGCCGAGGCGCATGAGGCGCGTGCCGCCTTTGGCGGGCATGGCCGCATCGCCGGGTCGATGGGCCCGCTGGTCACCAGCTATCGCCCCGACCTGACGCCCCCGATCCCCGAGGCCGTCGCGAAATACTCTGAAATCGCCCGCCTGCATGCGCCCCATGTCGACCTGATCCTGATCGAGACGATGTCGTCGCTGGACCTTGCCGAAGGCGCCGTCATCGGCGCGGCCAAGGCCGGGGTGCCGGTCTGGCTGTCGGTTTCGGTGGACGACCACGACGGAACGAAACTGCGGTCAGGAGAGCCGGTCGCCGCACTGGAGCGCATTCTCGGCGCGCACCGGGTCGACGCCGTGCTGGCCAATTGCTCGGTCCCCGAGGCGATGGCAGCCGCGCTGACCGAGATGAAGTCGCTGGGCCTGCCCTTCGGCGCCTATGCCAATGGCTTCAGCCACATCTCGGGCAATTACCTCGGGGTCGGGTTCACGGTCAGGGAACTGACCCACCGCCACGACCTGACGCCTGATCGCTACGCCGATTTCGCGCTGACCTGGGTCGCCATGGGCGCAACCATCGTCGGCGGCTGCTGCGAGGTGGGGCCGGCGCATATTCGCCACCTGGCCGCACGCCTGCGCGCCGAAGGCCATACCATCGCATGACCCCCGATTTCGTCCCCGATTTTGTCTATGCCCCGCCCGACGTGCCACTGCGCTTCCTGTTCGAGGACCGGCACATCCTGGTCATGGACAAGCCTGCCGGCCTATTGTCGGTGCCCGGCAAGCTGGAGGGGCGCGAGGATTGCCTGCAGTCGCGCCTGCAAGCCGCGCGCTGGGATGCGCTCTTGGTGCACCGGCTTGATTGCGACACCTCCGGCGTGATGATCTTTGCCCGCACCAAGGCGGCTCAGGGTTTTCTGGGGCAGGAGTTCGAGCAGCGCCGGGCGCAAAAGACCTATATCGCCCGCGTGGCCGGGGAGATTGCCGGTGACAGCGGCCGCATCGACCTGCCCTTGTGCGCCGACTGGCCGAACCGGCCGCGGCAGATGGTCAGCCGCGAGCATGGCCGCCCGGCGCAGACCGACTGGCAGGTGATCGACCGTGCCCCCAACGAGACCCGCGTCCGGCTGTCGCCCAGGACCGGCCGCAGTCATCAGCTCAGGGTGCACATGCTGGCGCTAGGTCACCCGATCCTGGGCGACCCGATCTATGCGACCGGCGCCGCAAGGACCACCCCCGGCTGATGCTGCATGCCGAAACGCTGGCCCTGCACCACCCCGCCACGAAGGACTGGGTTCAGTTCACCGCCCCCCTGCCGTTCTGAAAACCGTTAACCGAGTTGCAACATTCGTGGTTAACTCTGGCGCGAACCCGCCCGGAGGCCGCCCGTGAACCCCATCGCTATCGCCTTCAACCTGCGCTACGCCCTGATCACCTGGCCGGCGATCCTGATCGCGACCTGCGCGCTTCTGATGCTGGCCTATCCCGGCCAGATCTGGTGGCTCTTGCCGTTTGCCCTGCTTTGCGTGGCCAGTGTCCTGCTGGGCCTGCACGACCTGCGCCAGACCCGCCATGCGGTATTGCGCAACTACCCGGTGATGGCGCATCTGCGGTTTCTTCTGGAAAGCATCCGCCCGGAAATGCGGCAGTATTTCTTCGAAGGCGACAAGGACGGTGCGCCGTTTCCGCGCGACAAGCGCGCCATCGTCTACCAGCGCGCCAAGAAGGACCTCGACAAGCGCCCCTTCGGCACCCAGTTCGACGTCTATCAGGAACAATACGAATGGCTGCACCACTCCATCGCGCCGAAAGAGGCGCTGGGGCATGAGCTTTTGCGCGTGACGGTGGGCGAAGGCGCGGCGCAGCCCTATTCCGCCTCGCTCCTGAACATCTCGGCGATGAGCTATGGCTCGCTTTCGGCCAATGCGATCCGGGCGCTGAACAAGGGCGCGCGGCTGGGCGGCTTCTTCCATGACACCGGCGAAGGTGGCGTGTCGCCCTATCATCGCGAATTCGGCGGCGATCTGGTGTGGGAGCTGGGCTCGGGCTACTTCGGCGCGCGGGCGGTGGATGGCGGCTTCGATGCGGCCCGTTTCAAGGATGCCGCAGCCGACCCGCAGATCAAGATGGTGGAGCTGAAGCTGAGTCAGGGCGCCAAGCCCGGCCATGGCGGCGTGCTGCCGGCCGCCAAGGTGACCGAGGAAATCAGCCGCATCCGCGGCGTGCCGGTGGGGCAGGACTGCAACTCTCCGGCGCATCATTCGTGCTTTTCCACCCCCGCCGGCCTGCTGGAATTCGTCGCGCGCATGCGCGATCTGTCGGGCGGCAAGCCGGCAGGGTTCAAGCTCTGCATCGGTCACCCGTGGGAGTTCATGGCGATCTGCAAGGCCATGGTCGAGACCGGGATCACCCCGGATTTCATCGTGGTCGACGGAAAAGAGGGTGGCACCGGTGCCGCGCCGCTGGAATTCATGGACCATATCGGCATGCCGCTGCGCGACGGATTGACTTTTGTTCACAATGCCCTGGTCGGGATCGGCGTGCGCGACAAGGTTCGGATCGGGGCCAGCGGCAAGATCACCTCGGCCTTCGACATGGCCAAGACCATGGCGCTGGGGGCCGACTGGTGCAACGCCGCGCGCGGCTTCATGTTCGCGGTCGGCTGCATTCAGGCGCAGTCCTGCCATACCGGCCAATGCCCGACCGGAGTCGCCACGCAAGACCCGCTGCGCCAGCGCGCGATCGTGGTGCCGGACAAGGCCGAACGGGTGGCAAATTTCCAGCGCAACACGCTGCATGCGCTGTCGGAACTGGTGGCGGCGGCGGGGCTGTCGCATCCGTCCGAGCTGGCGCCGCACCACTTCCTGCGCCGCACCGCCAGCGACCGCGTGCTGTCCTTTGCCGAGCTGCACGAACAGCTTGCGCCGGGGCAGCTCCTGGTGGAGCCGACCTCGTCGCCACGCTACGGTGCGGCCTGGGCAATGTCGCGCGCCAGCAGTTTCGCCCGCGTGGCCTAAAGCGACAGCGCCAGCTTGCGGCCTTCGTGGAAGGCATAGGCGGCCAGTCGCGGGGCTGCGCAGTCGCCGATGCGGTGGGTCGTCTTGCCCGCGAAAGCCTCGGGGAACGGGTCGAAACTGCGGTTGGTGGTGGCCATGACCAAAGCACTGGCGGCGATCTGGGTTTCCTCGCCGGTTAACAGGCTGCGGATGGTGGCGCCGTTGCCGTGCCAGCGGCTGATCAGGCTTTCGGTGATGAAACGGGCGCCTTTTGCGGCCAGCGCGCGGCGCGCGGCACCATCGGCCGCAGTGCGGGAAATCTCTTTTCCGACAAAGGCTTCCGGGGTGACGATGGTCACGCTGTGGCCCTGTTCGGCCAGCCACCAGGCGGTGCCGACGCCGCGCCAGTTGCTGCCTTCGTCGTAGAGGATGACCTCGTGGCCCGGCCGCGCCTCGCGCCGCAAGACGGCCTCGGGGCTGTGGACATGGCCGTTTTCCAGGCCGGGAAGGCAGGGCTCCTGCGGCAGCCAGCGCTGGAAGGCGTTTTCGTCGGGCAAGGAGCCGGTGGCCAGGATCACGGTATCGGCGGGATGGGCGGCGATCTCGTCTGCGTCAAGAAAGGCATTCAGCCGCAGGGTGACGCCCAGCTTGGTGAACTGGCGTTCATACCACTCCATCAGGTCAAGGATCTGCGCCCGGCGCGGCTGCTGCCCGGCCAGCCGGAACTGCCCGCCGATCTGCGGCAGGGCTTCAACGATTTTAACGCTGTGCCCACGTTCGGCGGCGGCGCGGGCGGCCTCCAACCCGGCAGGACCGGCGCCGACGACCAGCAGCTTGCGGGGGGTGGCGGCGGGGGTGAACCGGTCGCCGCCCCATTCGAACTCGCGCCCCGCCGAGGGGTTGATCAGGCAGGAAATCCAGTAGTCGCGGCTGCGGCGGCCCCAGCACATCTGGTTGCAGGAAATGCAGCCGCGGATGTCGTCGGAGCGGCCCTCCATCACCTTGCGCGCCAGATGCGGATCGGCGATCTGGCCGCGGACGATGCTGACAAGGTCGGCCTCGCCCGAGGACAGGATGGTTTCTGCGTTCTCCGGCGTGCGGACGCCAGCCTCGGAGGTTATCTTTGCGTGCTTTACGAGTGATTTAAGTTGCGCGGTCAGCGGCGTGGTCAGCTTTTCTCCTTGGGTGAAGGCGGGGATGATGCCTTCGAATTCCAGATAGCTGCCATAGCCGACAGTTACATAGTCGACATGCCCGGTTTGATCATGCAGGTCTATGATTTCACAAAGATTCTCGGCGCTGAGCGTGGTGCCGGCATAGGCGGGGGCGTAGCTGATGGCCAGGCCCACGACGAAATCCTCGCCACAGTCGCGGCGGATGCGGTCGATCAGGCTGCGGGAAAATCGGGTGCGGTTTTCAAGGCTGCCGCCCCAGTCGTCGTCACGGTTGTTGGACCATGGGGTCCAGAACTGATCGAGCAGCGAATGGTAGGCGGCCCCAGACCTCGACGCCGTGAAAACCGCAGGCCTTGGCGCGGATGGCAGCGGCGACGTGGGCATCCAGCACCTCGTTGATTTCATTGACGGTCATCCGGTGGGAGCCGTCGGGATCATGGTAGCTGGGGGCGCCGGAGGGGCTCCAGTGCGGCTGGAACGACAGGTCGGAATCGCCATGCGCGCCGACGTGGTAGATCTGCTGGATCACCACGGCGCCGGCGTCTTTCACCTCGTCGGTGATGCGGCGGAAGTGCGGGATGATGGCGTCGGATTCATGGGAGATGTTGCCGCGGGTCAGGACGCCGGTCCGGTGCGCCGGAACGGGTTCGCAGACTACCATGGCAGCACCGCCAAGTGCCCGTTCCAAAAGGTATTTTCCCTGACGCGGGCCGGGAATGCCCTGGTCGGACATGTTGTTGGTATGGGCACCGAAGACGATGCGGTTGCGCAGGGTGTGGCCGCGCAATTGCAGGGGTGAGGTGAGGTGGCGGTGGTGGGACATGGCGGCCTCCGGGTTGCGGAGAGGCTAGCGCCGGGGGACGCAAAGGATTGCCCGAAAGCGTCATCTGAGGGTCTGAAATCCCGGTCTGCAAAGCGTCTGGCAAACGTATGGCAACCGTCTGGCAGGTTTTCCGCCGGCCGGGCGAAAAAGGCCGCCCGTTCGGGCGGCCCTTGCGGTGTCGGCGGCTTACTCGGCCGCGTCCTTGATGGTGAAGTCGTAGCCCGCGATGCCCTTGGGTTCGAGGAACTCTTCGATCCCCCAGATGCCGCCCTCGCGGGCGTGGCCCGATTGCTTGACGCCGCCGAAGAACGACCCTGCGCCGCGCGACTTGCCGTTCATCTCGACCATGCCGGAGCGCAGTGCCCGCGCCAGCCGGTTCGACCGCGCCGGGCTGCCGGATTGGACATAGTTGGTCAGGCCATAGGGGGTGTCATTGGCGATCTGCACCGCCTCGGCTTCGGTCTCGAAGGGGATGATCGCCAGCACCGGGCCGAAGATCTCTTCACGCTCGATGGTCATGCCGGGGCGAACATCGGCGAAGATCGTCGGCTTGACGAAAAAGCCGCGGTTGAAGCCTTCGGGCAGGCCGGGGCCGCCGGTGACCAGGCGGGCGCCTTCGTCGATGCCTTTCTGGATATAGCCCTGGATCTGGTCCCACTGGCGCTTGTTCACCACCGGGCCGATGTGGGGGCCGTTTTCGTTGGCGGGGCCGACCTTGATGGAATTGGCGACCTCGGCCGCTTTGGCGACGGTGGCGTCATAGACGCTGCGCTCGACCAGCAGGCGCGACGGCGCGTTGCAGGACTGGCCGGTGTTTTCCATCATCCGCAGCACCGAGCGTTCGACGGCCTTGGCATCGGCATCGGCGAACAGCAGGTTGGCGCCCTTGCCGCCAAGTTCCAGCGCCACGCGCTTGAGCGTTTCCGCCGCGGCCCTGGAGATGGCCCGGCCCGCGCGGGTGGAGCCGGTGAAGGAGATCATGTCCACGTCCGGGTGGGTCGAGAGCTGAGAACCCACGCCCGCGCCGTCGCCGTTGACCAGGTTGAAGACGCCTGCCGGGATGCCGGCGTCATGGCAGAATTCGGCGAAGAGCATCGCGTTCAGCGGCGATTCCTCGGACGGTTTCAGCACGCAGGTGCAGCCCGCCAGCATCGCCGGAATCGCCTTGAGCACGATCTGGTTGACCGGCCAGTTCCACGGCGTGATCAGGCCGACGACGCCGATCGGCTCCATCGCCACGGCGGCGCCGGGGGCCTGGGGGCCAAGCGGGCGGACCCATTCGATGGTCTCGAAGGCCTTGAGGAAGTTCTGCGTGTGCCAGGGCAGGCAAGGCGCCTGATCCGACAGCGCAAAGTCGATCGGCGCGCCCATTTCCAGGCTGATCGCCTCGGCGAATTCCTGCAGGCGGGCGTTGTACTGGTCGATGATCTTCGCCACCAGCCGGGCGCGTTCCTTCGGCGGGGTGGCGGCCCAGGCGGGCAAGGCAGCCTTGGCGGCGGCCACGGCGGCATCGGTATCGGCCTGATCGCCAAGCGAGATCACCGCGCAGGGCTCTTCGTTCGAGGGGTTGATGACCTGGCAATCGCGGGCCTTGGCGGGCGCGACCCACTGGCCGTTGATGTAGAAATTGCGCTTGGTAAGCATGGTGGCCTCCGCTTTTTCGGGAAATTTGATCAAATATGCCTGCCCTGCAAGCGAGCCGCAAGCAGCGTTCCGACGGAATGACGTCGGAATCCTGCCGGCGGGCGGCAACGGTCCGGCGGAACGACGTGGGGGGCAATGGACGGGTGTTCTCTTTTGTCGCGGGGACCGGCGGAGGGGGTGAAACTTCCTTCCGAAACCCTTATCTGAGGGGCAGCAAACACCGAGAGGACCACCATGGCCGTTCGCATCAACGACATCGCCCCCGACTTCACCGCCGATTCGACGGCGGGCAAGATCAAGTTCCACGACTGGCTGGGCGGGTCCTACGCCATCATCTTCAGCCATCCGCGCGACTTCACGCCGGTCTGCACCACCGAGTTCGGCGCCGTGGCGCAGCTGGCGGCGGAATGGAAGAAGCGCAACACCAAGGTGATCGGCGTGTCGGTCGATTCGGTCGAGGATCACCAGAAATGGAAGCGCGACATCGAGGCCTTTGCCGGCGTCGCGGCGGAATTTCCGATCATCGACGACACCAGCCTGACGGTGTCGAAGGCCTATGACATGCTGCCGGCCGAGTTCTACCTGCCGGAGGCAGGCCGCACGCCGGCCAATTCGGCGACGGTGCGGACGGTCTACATCATCGGGCCGGACAAGAAGGTGCGGCTGACGATGACCTATCCGATGAGCGTGGGGCGGAATTTCGCGGAAATCCTGCGCGCACTGGATGCGGTGCAGGCGACCGACGGGGTGCCGGTGGCCACCCCGGCCAACTGGGTACCGGGGCAGGATATCATCGTGGCGATGTCTCTGGATGACGCGCAGGCCAAGGAGAAGTTCGGCGCGCTGGACATCCGGCTGCCCTATCTGCGGTTTGCCAGGCGCCCGGCCTGACGGCAGGCGGCGGGGGCGCTTCGCCCCCCGCACCCCCAGAGAGTATTTGTGCCAAGATGAAGGGGCGGGTTCAGGCAGCTCTTGCGGCCTTCAGGGCGGCGGCCAGTTCGCGGCGTTGATGGCGGATCTTCCAGTGCGGACGGTCCGCCATCATCTTTTCGGCCAGGGAAAGGCCCAGGCGGTAGTGGCCGCGCGCCTTGCAGCGGGACAGGAAATCGGCCCGCCAGGGAATGCTGTCGCGCCGCGCGCGCATCAGCCTGGCGAAGGCTTGCGGTTCCAGTCGAGCCTCGAAGGTGGCTTGCGAGATGGTCTTCAGCAGGCCCATCTTCAGAAGGCCGGGCGGCAGCTTGTGACCCATGTGGCGCATCGGCAGGAAGGTGACGTTGGGAAAAGCAAGCGCCTTTGCGTGCTGGACATCGTCGGGCAGCGTCGGGTCGTAGGCGATATAGGCGCGCGATGCGGCGCGCAGGCCCTCCGCCGCGTCTCCGAAGGGCAGCGACCAGTCGGTGGTCAGGCGGGCGTGGCGGTAGCGGGACTCAAAGGGGCAAAGGGCAGGGTCGAGGCTGCGCTGCGGCGCAAAGGCCATCACCGTGCAGCCGGGCGCCAGGGGCGCGAAGGCCAGCGCGCCGAAGCCGCCCATCGACGAGCCATACATCGACACGGCGGGAAAGCGGCGGAAGAAGCCGTCGTCGCGCAGGTCTTCCAGCGCGGTGATCACTTCGCGGTCACGATACCAGTCACGGCGCTTGATCTGCAGGCCCAGGACGTCGTGGCCCGCCGCCATCAGGAATTTCTGGCCCCAGATGATGCGGTCTTCGGTCTCGCGCACGGCAGCGAGGTTGTCGTAGCTGACCACCAGCCGTTCCCCGCGCCCCGGCAGCCAGGTCAGGACGTGATGCTGCATCTCCAGCATGAAGCCGCCCATGTCGGCGACCCTCTGGCGCTGGATCGCGAAGGCGTCTGTGGTGACGGTGGCATCGCCGTCATCGTCAGGCCCTGCGGCCTCATCCCCGAAATCGTCGCTCATGCCTGCCTCTTTTTCCGGGCAGGATAGCAGGCGGCGCGGAACTGGCCAGAAAATCATCCGCAGAATGCAAAAGGCCCCGGACGTGCCGGGGCCTTCGTGCAACGGTTGGCGAAGGGATCAGCCCTCGGCGTCTTCGCGCTGCTTTTCGGGCGAGATTTCGGCGCCGGTGTCCTGGTCGACCATCTTCATGCCCAGGCGGACCTTGCCACGCTCGTCAAAGCCCAAGAGCTTGACCTTCACTTCCTGGCCTTCCTTCAGCGCCTCGTTCGGGTGGTTCAGGCGCTTGCCCGAGATCTGGGACACATGCACCAGACCGTCCCGCTTGCCGAAGAAGTTCACGAAGGCGCCGAAATCGACCAGCTTCACCACCTTGCCGGTGTAGATCTGGCCCTCTTCCGGCTCTGCCACGATCGACCAGATCATGTCATGCGCCCGCTTGATGGCGGCGGCGTCGTTCGAGGCGATCTTGATCATGCCATCGTCGTTGATGTCGACCTTGGCGCCCGACAGTTCGACGATTTCGCGGATGACCTTGCCGCCCGGAGCCGATGACTTCGCGGATCTTGTCGGTCGGGATCGACATCGTCTCGATCTTCGGCGCATAGGCGCTGAAGCCTTGCGGGGCCGACAGGGCGCGATTCATCTCGGCCAGGATGTGCAGGCGGCCGTCCTTGGCCTGCGCCAAAGCCTGCTTCATGATCTCGGGCGTGATGCCGGCGATCTTGATGTCCATCTGCAGCGAGGTGATGCCGGCAGCGGTGCCCGCGACCTTGAAGTCCATGTCGCCGAGGTGATCCTCGTCGCCCAGGATGTCGGTCAGGATGGCGAACTTGCCGTCATCTTCCAGGATCAGGCCCATGGCGACACCGGCAACCGGGGCCTTCAAGGGAACGCCTGCGTCCATCATGCTGAGCGATCCACCGCAGACCGACGCCATCGAGGAGGAGCCGTTCGACTCGGTGATCTCGGACACGATGCGCACGGTGTAGGGGAAGTCGGTCGGCGCCGGCAGAACCGCCTGCAACGCGCGCCAGGCCAGCTTGCCATGGCCGATTTCGCGGCGGCCGGGGCCACCGACGCGGCCAACTTCGCCGACCGAATAGGGCGGGAAGTTGTAGTGCAGCAGGAAGTTGGAGCGGTAGTTGCCGTTCAGCGCGTCGATGATCTGCTCATCCTCGCCAGTGCCAAGGGTCGTGACTACGAGCCCCTGGGTTTCGCCACGGGTGAACAGCGCCGAGCCATGCGCCCGCGGCAGGACGCCGTTTTCGCAGACGATCGGGCGGACGGTCTTGGTGTCGCGGCCGTCGATGCGGGTGCCGGTTTTCACCACGTCCCCGCGCAGGATGCTGGATTCCAGCTTCTTGATCGCCGGGCCGAGGTTGGCATCGGCCTGATCATCTTCCGACAGCGCGGCCTTGATCGTGGTGATCGCCGCCGAGATCGCATTGGTGCGCTCTTGCTTGTCGCGGATGGCGAAGGCGGCGCGCATGGCCTTTTCGCCGGCCTTCTTGACCGATGCATAGAGCGCCGAATAGTCGGGCGGCGAGAAGTCGAACGGCTCTTTCGCGGCAACTTCGGCGAAGTCGATGATCAGGTCGATCACCGGCTGCATCTGCTCATGGCCGAACACCACGGCGCCCAGCATTTCCTCTTCGGTCAGCTCATAGGCCTCGGATTCCACCATCATCACGGCGTCCTTGGTGCCGGCGACGACCAGATCAAGCCGCTGATCGGGCTTCATGCGCAGTTGCGTCATGTCGTCCATGTCGGGGTTCAGCACGTATGCGCCATTGGCAAAACCGACGCGCGCAGCGGCGATCGGGCCCATGAAGGGCACGCCCGAGATGGTCAGCGCGGCCGAGGCGGCGATCATCGCCACGACATCCGGGTCGTTGACCAGATCGCACGACAGCACGGTCGCCATGACCAGCACTTCATGCTTGAAGCCTTCGACGAACAGCGGGCGGCAAGGGCGGTCGATCAGGCGGGAAACCAGGGTTTCCTTCTCGCTCGGACGCGCTTCGCGCTTGAAGAAGCCGCCGGGGATCTTGCCCGCGGCATAGTATTTTTCCTGATAATGCACGGTCAGGGGGAAGAAGTCCTGCCCCGGCTTGGGCTGCTTGGCGAAGGTCACGGCGGCCATCACCTGGGTGTCGCCCAGCGTTGCCACCACCGACCCATCGGCCTGGCGGGCAACCCGTCCCGTTTCCAGGGTAAGCGTTTCATTGCCCCACTGGATGGATTTTTTCGTCACGTTGAACATGTATGGTTTCCTCTGGGAACACCCACGGCCCCTGCCGCGGTCCCCGTTTGCATGGCGGCCCCATTGCCGCCGCCCCCTATCCTTTGCATGCGGCCGGGGGCGGGCCTCACGTCGCAGATGCGGCGGGGCATACAGGAAAAGGGGGGCGTTGGGAAGGGCGGTGATTGGGCCGGCCACTTGACACTCCTGATGCCCGGGCAGAGCTTCGCGGCGAAATGCATATTGCGGGAAGGGAGAGAGCCTTTGGAGCAGCGTCTTGACTACCAGAAGGTCGATCCGGCGGCGTATCGGGCCGTTCTTGGTCTGGAAAACCATCTGCACGGACCAGCGGGGCTGGAGCCGCAACTGATCCATTTGCTGAAGCTGCGGGCGTCGCAGATGAACGGCTGCGCCTATTGCGTGGACATGCACACCAAGGAGGCGCGCAAGGACGGGCTGAGCGAGCAGTGGATCGCGCTGGTCTGCGTCTGGCGCGAGGCCCTGGTGTTCCAGCCGCGCGAGCGCGCCCTGCTGGCCTGGACCGAGGCGTTGACCCGGATGGGCGAGGCGGGGGCGCCGGATGAGCTGTATCAGGCCATGCGGGCGCATTTCTCGGAGAGAGACACGGTCAACCTGACGGTGGCGATTGCCACGATCAACGTATGGAACAGGCTGGCGGTCGGATTCCGGTCGGCGCATCCGCTGGACGCGGGCGCCTGAAATGCGATGCCGCGCCCTTTGCGGGGACGCGGCACTGGCATTCGCTGGATTTGGCCGGATTAGCGGCGCAGGCCCAGGCGGCCGATCAGCGCGGTGTAGCGGCCTTCGTCCTTGCCCTTGAGGTAATCCAGAAGCTTGCGGCGCTGGGCGACCATCATCAGAAGGCCACGACGCGAGTGGTTGTCCTTCTTGTGGCCCTTGAAATGCTCGGTCAGCGTGGCGATGCGGCTGGACAGGATGGCGACCTGAACCTCGGGCGAGCCGGTGTCGCCTTCCTTGGTGCCGTATTCCTTGATCAGACGTGCTTTTTCTTCAACCGTGATCGACATCGGGGTCTCCTTGGCTAAGGGTCATGGCGCAGGCCGGGATGTCGTCCAGCAAGGCCCTTGGAGGCTCCGCACCTGAAGCGGATGCGGGCGTATAGAAGACGGCGGCGGAAAAGAAAAGCGCCGTTCTGGCCTGCAAGGCAGTCGATCCGAGGCTTTTGTGCCAAGTTGTTGCAACCAGAGCGCGCAGCGCCCTATTTCGGCCCCGATTCCCGATGTAGAAGGAAGTCAGAAATTTCCTATATATGTCAAAAGACTATCTGAAATGCAGTTAACGACGCAGGGGTGCGGCGTTCTGGTGATCGGGGTGTTGGAACATGTTTGCCTTGTTCGGTCTTTGGGGCGATTCTTGCCGGTGCTCTGGCGGAATCCGTTCTGGCCTTGACGGATGGGTCTTCGGGTGGCTCCGCGGCCGAGAACGGTGATGACGCCGAAGAAGGTGGGGGCGATCAGACCGCGGGCGGTGGCGATCTGCTGGACGACCCGGAAGGTGCTGTTTCCGATGACATTCCCGACGAAGCGGACGAAGCGCTGGTGTTGCATGGCGGCACGGGCGACGACCTGATGTCGGGCGGGAGCGCGGCCGACACGATGACCGGCGGCAGCGGCGACGACCAGCTGGATGCGGGCGATGGCGACGATGACCTGGATGGCGGCGACGGCGACGACGTTCTCTGGGCCGGCGCGGGGGCCGATCTGGTGCGGTCCGGTGCCGGCGATGACGTGGCGCATGGCGACGCCGGCGATGACACGATGGCGGGCGAGTCGGGCAATGATTCGCTGTGCGGCCATAACGGCGATGACAGCCTGACCGGGGGTTTCGGCCTTGATACGCTGATTGGCGGCGCGGGCAATGACGCGCTGGACGGCGGTGCCGACGACGACTGGCTGGCCGGCGGCGACGGCAACGACCTGCTGCAGGGCGGCGCCGGGTCGGACACGCTGGACGGCAATGACGGCGACGACAGCCTGTCCGGCCTGTTCCCCGAGGGCGACGATACCGCGGTGGATTTCCTGAATGGTGGCGACGGCGACGACACGCTGACGCTGGGCACCGGCGATCACGGCACCGGCGGCGCGGGGGCGGATGACTTCATCCTGTCGCAGTGGCTGGGCGAGGGCGGCTTCGCCACGATCGCGGATTATCAGGCGGGCGAGGATCAGATCGTGGTGGTCTACGATCCGGCGACCCATGCCGACCCGGAATTGACACTGGCGCCGGTGGACGGCACCTCGGACGTGACGATCCTGCTGGATGGCGCACCGGTCGGTCTGGTGACGGGCGGCGCGGGCATGGATGTCGGCGAGATCACGCTGATGGCGGCCTGAAGCGTCCTTCCCTGCGAAATCCGGTCCCGGATTGCCGCCGATCTGATGCAGATCGACGGCAGGTCCAGGGCTGCGGCTGGCGATCATAGGCGATGTAGAGCGGGTGGGTCGGATGGCCCGCTTTCGTCAGGCCCAGGTGATGCAGCGGATGGCCAAGCCTGCGCAGCAGGGCTTCGACCTGCGAGCCGCGGTCCAGATGCGCGCCATGGGTGCCCCAGGCGCAGATGATGCGGTTGGCCCAGCGGGCGCTGTCGGAAATGGCGGCATCGTTGCCGGGGCCGACCGGGTCTTCCTGCGCGCGCATCACGCGCGGATCGGTGGCGCGGAAGGCGAAGATGTTGGTCACCCGGAAGGCACCGAAGCCCAGAGCGCGCGCCCGGCGCTCGCAGCGCTCGACCGTGGGGATCGTTCTGCGTTTCCGTGGCGGTCGAGGGGTTCAGCATGACGAACAGCGCCTTCGGTGCGCCAGGATCCCAGGTGCGGGTCAGCAGATAGCGGAAGCGGTCGCAGTCGGAATAAACGGCGGTCGAGGCGGCATCGCCTTTCTGGAAGGTCCTGGTGATCATGCGGTGGCACCTCTTGCAGACCGGGAATGAGTATTTGGACCAAGATGAAGCGCAAAGGGCAAGGCGACCGATCGCCCCGTTCCGTGGCAACGCCGCCGCGGGGGCCCTCGATGGGGCCCAAGGCGGCTCCCCCTCACCGCGCTATCGGTTGAACACCCGGCTGGGGTGCAATTCGCCGCCCATGTAGCGGCCGACGGCGATGGCCAGGCCGTTCAGGCTGGCCCAGGCCTCGTCGCCATAGGCGATATGGCCAAGCACCTGGCCGGGGTTGCCGTTGCGCAGGCGGGCGGCGCCTTCGGGCGTGGCCGGCAATTCCGGCAGGCCGGCAAGGCCCAGTTCCAGCGGCTGCAGCAGGCGGTCGATCCCGGGGCTGCGGGCCAGTGCCTCGATCTGATCCAGCGTGCAGGCGGCGGAGGCCGCAAAAGGCCCCGACCAGTCGCGGCGCAGCCATTGCACATGCCCCAGGCAGCCCAGCGCCGCCCCCAGGTCGCGGGCGACGGCGCGGACGTAGCCGCCCTTGCCGCAGACCATCTCGAATTCGGCATGGTCGGCATCGGGCCGCGCCACCATATCCAGCCGCTCGACATGCAATGGCCGCGCGGCAAGCTCCATCTCCACCCCATCGCGTGCAAGGTCATAGGCGCGGGCACCATCGACCTTCACCGCCGAGACCTGCGGCGGAACTTGCAGGATGTCGCCGCGAAAGGCCGCCAGAGCCGCTTCGATCTGCGCCTCGGTCGGGCGCTGGTCGGAGGTGGCAATCACCGTGCCGGCCGCGTCATCGGTGCTGGTCGCCGCGCCGAAGGTGACGCGGAAGCGGTAGCATTTCCGCGCGTCCATGATCAGCGCCACGGTCTTGGTCGCCTCGCCCAGCGCCACCGCCAGCACGCCGGTGGCGTCAGGGTCCAGCGTGCCGGCATGGCCAGCCTTCTGCGCCTGGAACGCCCATTTCACCTTGTTCACGACATCGGTCGACCCGATGCCTGCGGGCTTGTCGACGATCACCCAGCCGGAAACCGGGCGCCCCTTCTTGGTGCGTCCCATCGTTCAGCCTCTCGGGACCACGGTGCCGACGATCGGCCCCATCGGAAAGCCACCATCGTGCCGGCCCAGCTCCGGCGCGTAGAGCCGCGAGATGTTGCCGTCGAAGTAGAGCGCGTCGCGCAGGCCCAGATGGTCGCGGAACAGGCGCGCGAAGCGGTGGAAGGTCACCGGCTGGTCCGAGATGGCAAAGACCGCCCGGCTGCCGTCGGACGAGACGCCCACGCCGTTGCGGATGTATTCGGAATCGCTTTCGGGCAGGAGCTTCGGGTGCAGCTTGCCGCCGATCACCAGCATCGGCCCGGACTGGGTGGCAAAGCGGCAGGCGGGGGCGTCGCGCTTGAAGGCGCGGCTTTCGATCACCCGGAAGCTGTCGTCCCAGCAGAACACGCCATTCGGCAACAGGCCGAAGTTGCCTGGCCCCTTGCGGGTGACCAGGCCCGAAATCTCGACCCCGTCGCCGATATAGAGACCCACCGGCGACAGGTCGCGGTGATACATGCCGGCGTTCATCGCGAAGCCCAGTTCCTGTCCCGCGGCGCCCAGCGCGTCGTTCACGGCGGTGAACGAGCTGTAGATGCCCTCGGCACCGGAATGGAACAGGCGCAGGTCGTCGGCGGCCGTTACCTCGCACAGGGTGAAGGCGGTGTTTTCGAACATGTCGTCGCGGCAGGTTTCGGCCAGTGTCGTCTGCGGCGCCAGCAAGACGAGAAGGGCCAGAAGCGGGCGCATCTAATCCTCGTCGCCTTCGGGCGCGGCAAGGTCGCGCTGCACGGTCGGGTCGGAAAACAGCCGCCGGGTTTCGTCCAGCCGGTCAAAGGTCTCGTCGGGGCGAAAGCGCAGGTCGGGGGCGTATTTCAGCGTCAGGACGGCGCCGACGCGGCGGCGCAGCTCGCCCTTGTTGCGGGCCAGCGCCTTGATTGCATCCTCGACCGGAACGCTGCCCATCAGCGGCATCACATAGACCGTGCAGACCCTCAGGTCGGTCGAGCAGGACACCTCGCCCACGGTGATCGGTATGCCGTTCAGGTCGGGGTCGTGGATCTCGGCCCGGTTCAGGACATCGGAAATGGTGCGGCGAATCAGTTCGCCGACGCGCAGCTGGCGCTGCGAAGGGCCGGTGCCCGTCTGGAAACGCTTGTTCGACATGGGCGTGCTGATAAGCCCTTTCGGGACGACAGGCAACGGCGGGGTTTCGTCGCGCGCGGATGGGCGCTAAAGCGGGGGAAACGCGGAGGGCGCCATGACGGACAGGCCGGGGATCGTGATCACGGGAGTGTCGGGCCGGATGGGCCGGATGCTGGTTCGCACCATCACAGACAGCGGCAAGGTGCGGCTGGTTGCCGGCGTCGAACGCAAGGGCCACCCCTGGGTCGGCCGCGACATCGGCGAAGCGATGGGTGGCGCGCCATTGGGCGCAGAGGTGACCGACGACCCGCTGGAGGCCTTTGCCCGCGCGCAGGGCGTGATCGACTTTACCGCACCAGAGGCCACGGTGGGCTTTGCCGCGCTGGCAGCCCAGGCCCGCGCGGTGCATGTGATCGGCACCACCGGGCTGGAACCCGGCCACCTCGCCAAGATCGAGGCCGCAAGCCGTCATGCGGTGATCGTGCGGGCCGGCAACATGTCGCTGGGTGTCAACCTGCTGGTGCGGATGACGCAGAAGATCGCGGCTGCGCTGGATGCCGATTGGGATATCGAGGTGGTCGAGGCGCATCACCGGATGAAGGTGGACGCGCCGTCGGGAACGGCGCTGATGCTGGGCCGGGCAGCGGCCGACGGGCGGGGGGTTCGGCTGGAGGACGCCAGGGTCTCGGGTCGCGATGGCATTACCGGGGCGCGGAACCGCGGTGCCATCGGCTTTGCCTCAGTGCGCGGCGGCGACATCGTGGGCGAGCATGACGTGATCTTCGCAGCCGATGGCGAAAGGGTGATCCTGCGCCATGTCGCCACCGACCGGGCGATCTTTGCCCGTGGCGCGTTGCGCGCCGTGCTGTGGGGCCAGGGCCAGAAGCCGGGGCAATATGACATGATGGATGTGCTGGGGCTTTGATCCGGCGGCGGCGGGGGGCGCTGCCCCCAAGCGCGAATGCCCGCATTCGCGCCCTCCCCCGGAGTATTTTCGCCAAGATGAAGCGGCTTCGGGCCGTCAGAAATCGACGGCGATGCCCTTCTTCTCCCAGTCGCCATAGCGGACCGGCTCCAGCCCCTGCTTGCGGCCGCCGAGTTCGGGGGGCAGGTCCGGAGCGGTGACGGATTTGCGGCGGGCCTCGGCCTCGGCCAGCGCGCGCCGGGCTTCGGGCGGAAGGTGCTTGTGGTCGTCGCTCATCGGCGGGTTCCTTTGGTGCCTGGGAATGATATAGGCCCGCAAGGCGGCGAGGGGAAGACGATGGCAGAAGGTGTGCAGGCGCGGGCGGCGGCGGTGGCGATGCTGGATGCGGTGCTGGGCGAGGGGCGGATACTGGCCGACCTGCCCGAGCCGGACCTGCCACCGGGAGACCGCGCGCGGGCCATGCGGCTGGCGGGCGAGGTGCTGCGGCGGGTCGAGCCGGCGGACCGCGTCTTGCAGGCCCACATGCGCAAGGCGCCGCCGCTGGCGGTGTTGAACATCCTGCGGCTGGCGGTAGTCGAACGCGCCCTGGGCGCACCGGGGCATGGCGTGGTCAATGCGGCGGTCGAGATCGCACGCCGGGGCAAGAAGACGCAGCACATGGCCGGGCTGGTCAACGCGGTCTTGCGCGCGGTGCCCGAGGGGCCGTTGCCGGGCGTGCAGAAGATGCCGCGCTGGTTGCGCCAGCCGCTGGTCCATGCCTGGGGGCGCCAGGCCGTGGCGACAATGGAGGCGGTGCAGGCCGATGCGTCGCCGCTGGACCTGACGGTCCGCCAGGGGGCGGAAGTGCCGGAGGGAGAGCTCCTGCCGAGCGGCAGCCTGCGGCTGGCCTCGGGCGGGCAGGTCTCGGCGATGGCAGGCTATGCGGCGGGGGGCTGGTGGGTGCAGGATGCCGCCGCCGCCCTGCCCGCGCGGCTGCTGGACGCGCAGCCGGGCGAGCGGGTGCTGGACCTCTGCGCCGCACCGGGGGGCAAGACCTTGCAACTGGCGGCGGCGGGGGCGTCGGTGGTGGCGCTGGATATCTCGGCGCCGCGGCTGGGGCGGCTGCGCGACAACCTGGCGCGAACCGGGCTGTCGGCCGAGGTGGTGGCGGCGGATGCGCTGCAATGGGCGCCGGAAGAGCGGTTCGACGCGATCTTGCTGGATGCACCCTGTTCGGCCACCGGCACGCTGCGGCGGCACCCGGACTTGCCCTTCGTCAAGGACGGCTCGGAACTTCCGGGGCTGGTGGCCTTGCAAGCGACGCTGATCGACCGGGCGCTGGGCTGGCTGAAGCCCGGCGGGCGGCTGGTCTTTGCCACCTGCTCGCTGTTGCCGGAAGAGGGCGAGGGGCAGCTGGCGGCGGCGCTGGCGCGGCATCCGGGGCTGCAGGTGGAACGCGCCGCACTGGCCGGCGTCGAGATGGCTGGTGGACGGAAAGCGGCGGGCTGCGGCTGCGGCCCGATCATTGGGCAGAGCGCGGCGGCATGGACGGGTTCTTCATGGCGCGGCTGCGCGTGGCCTGAGGGCGGGCCGAGGCCGGTCAGCCCAGCGGGCGCACCATCGTGGTGGCCGAGGAAAAGCCGAAGAGATAGCGCAACGGACCCATCGGCTCGGTCCGCGTCGCCATGAAACCCAGCCGTTCATAAAGCGCCCGTGCCCGCCAGTTGGTGTTGATCACCTCCAGCCGGATCGAGGCATAGCCGCGGGCGCGGCCCTCGTCGCAGAGCGCGTCGACCAGGGCGGTGCCGATGCCCTGCCCGCGCTGGTCGCGCGCCACCGCGATGCCGTCGACCAGAAACCGGTGGTTGTCGATTTCATGCGACAGCGACCAAAGCGCGGCGTGCCGCCAAAGCGCCCCGAACCGCCCGTAGATCGCGCGCATGTCGCCGGGGCTGCCGCCGGCAAAGCTGCCTTGCGGCGACTTGAACCCGCCGATGCCGAGAAGCGCGCCGTCTTCGGCCAGCGCGGTGAAGCAGTGGTCCTCGCGGATCACGGCGGCAAGGAAGGCCAGCGCCTTGGCCTCGGGGCCAAGCACCGCGCCCAGCTTGCCGCCGAACGCCTCCCAGTAAAGGGCGGCTGCGGCGGTGCGGTGATGGTCGGCAAAGCCGCGGCGGATGCTTACCATGCCAGCGCCTGCGCCAGCAGGGCCGGCTCGTTCGCGCCCAGTATCCAGCCTTCTTCGGCGGCCTCGGGCGGGGCGGCCAGCAGCGGCGCCAGCCTGCCGCCCTGCGCCAGGTGCCACAGCGCCCGCGACAACAGCCGGACCTGTGCCTGGTCGCGGGTCAACTGGTGGCGGTTGGCCTCGATCGCCACCGGACCGGCGAGAAGCGAGGGGTAGACCTCGGCCAGCACAACCGCGGCCCGAGGCGGGTCAAAAGGCCAGACGGCGGTATCGGGGTGCTGGCTCAGACGGTGGATCATCGGCAGGCCCAGCAGCGATTGCGAGCCGACCGAGCCGGGGTTGAACAGCATCCATGGGCTTTTCGCGCCCTTTGCGGCGGCCTCGGCGGCGCGGTGTTCGGCAAGGCCAAGGGCGGCGTAGTCGATGCCCGAGCGGCGCGGCGGCAGGCCGGGCCAGTGCTGGCCGGAGGGGTGGCTCCAGAACGGGCCGGGCCCTTCGGGGAAGACGGCGTTGATCCGGGTGGCGACGGCAAAGCGGTTGTTCAGGTTGTCGGGCGCGTCCTCGATGGCGTCATCCAGCCAGCGCCAGACCGCACGGGGATCCGGCTGGCCGGTCAGCCGGGCGGCAAGGCCCGCCGGATAGCCGAAGGCGAAGTCGAAGCCGATCAGCAGGCGCTGGCCTGCGGCGCGGGTGGCGTCGATCAGGGTGTTGATCCGCGCCTCGGCCGAGGCGCGGGTCTGGTGGTGCCATTCGGCGCCGCCTTCGCCGTCGTGGCAGCCCAGCCAGACCGCATTGGCGCGGTTGGCGAGGCTGGTGGGCAGGTTGGCCGCCGACCAGTCCGCCACGATGACGCGGTCAAAGCGCAAGGCCCACCTCGGTCAGGATGAAATCGACCACCTGGGCGGTATCGTTCAGGTCCAGCACCGGCACCGGCAGCGCGGGCAGCGCTGCGTCTGTCGCCACCGCCCGCACCAAGGGGTCGCCGGGCTGGATCAGCGGCTGGCCGGTCGCGGCGCGCCAGACCTCGACCTTCGGATGGGCGTCGCGCTTGTAGCCTTCGACCAGCACCAGGTCGACCGGGTCCAGCCGCGCCAGAACGGCCGGCAGGCCCGGCTCCGGCCCGCGATGCTCCACCATCAGCGCGTAGCGGTGGGCCGAGGCCAGCACGGTTTCCCGCGCGCCCGCCGCGCGGTGGCGGAAGGTGTCTTTCCCCGGCTGGTCCAGATCGACGTCATGATGCACATGCTTGACGGTCGAGACGGAATGCCCGCGCGCGGTGATCCCGGCCACCAGGCGTTCCATCCACCCGGTCTTGCCCGCGTTCTTCCAGCCGATCACGCCATAGATCTTCATCCGTGCTCCTTCAGCAGGGCTTCGGCGGCGGCCAGGTCGGCCGGGGTGTTGAGGTTGGTGAAGGCGCCGTCATCGGGGAAATCGGCAAAGGCGGCGCGGTGGGCGGTGGCAAAGTCCATCACCCTGGGCTTGGCGCCCGAGGCCAGAAATGCCGCCAGATCCGGGGCCAGCGCGACCGGCCAGAGGCCACAGACCGGATGCGTCCGCCCGCCGGCGCGCGCGATGGCCGGGCCCTGGCCGGTTTCGGCGGCAAGGCACAGCCGCGGGGTAAGGTCGCCGGGAAGGAAGGGCGCGTCGACCGGCACCGAGACGACGGCCGTGGCCCCCTGCCCCCCGGCCCAGATCAGCGCGGAAAGGATACCGGACAGCGGCCCCACCGGCCGGTCGTCTGGCAGCACCGGCAGGCCGAAGCCGGCCAGCCGCGCCGGGTCGCCATTGGCTGAAACGGCAAGGGCGGCGACCTGTGGCGACAGCCGGTCGATGGCATGCGCCAGAAGCGGCCGGCCAGCCAGCGCCAGCAGCGCCTTGTCGGCGCCCGCATCCTGCACGCGACCGCCGCCCGCGCCCATGCGCCGGCCCATGCCGCCTGCCAGAATGACCCCGAAGATACGCAAGTTCCGCCCCCTTTTCCCAAGGGGTAGGCGGGCGGCGGCGGGAGGTAAAGGCCTCAGTTCACCTTGCGGCCGTTCTTGTCGACCATGGTGACGTTATGCTGGCCGAGGTTGTCGTTCGCTTCGGTCACGATCCGGGTGGTGACACCGGGCAATTCGCCGAAGGCCTCGCCCAGCCCGATCGGGAACCAGCTGGCTGGCAGGCTCTCGAACCCCGGCACGGAGCGCAGGATGGAGCCGATGGAATTGGCGCACATGGCCTTTGAAACCGAGCCGTAGGCCTTGACCTTCTGCAGCGCGATTTCGGCCACCTGCGGCGAGACAAGGACCGTCCGCTCGACCACATGGAACTTTTCGGTCGCGTTGTCGCGGGCGTGATAGTCCAGGTAGAAGGCCACCATGGCATCGTTCATGCCGTAGTGGACGTCGTGCTGGATCGGCACGGCGGGGTGATACCAGGTGCCGGCCGGATCGAACAGGATACGCTCGGACCCGTTGATCAGCAGCCCGGAATGCGCGCCCGATCCGTTGCGGTCGTTGATCACGGTGTATAGCGTGATGTAGGTCGGCGGCCCGGCGACGAAGCGCGCGGCATCGACCTCGGGCTGGGGCGCGAAGGTCTGGTCGGCGCCACAGGCGACAAGGCCCGTCAGCGCCAGCATGGCAAGGAACGCGCGCAGCATCCGCTGGGATCAGGCGTTCGCCAGCGCCATGAAGACGAGGACGCAGAAGATGATGACAAGGGACCAGGACACCATGCGGACAAAGCCGGAAAAGGTCTTTTCCTGTACCCGGATGTCCATCGCGCCGTGCTTGTGTTCGGTGACTGAGTGGTCGGCCATCTGTTTTCTGATCCCGTCTGTCTGTTCGCGTTTCCCTGCGATACCCGATTCATCCGCCCCTGTCACGGGGTCAGGCAGCACTCTTCCCGCGCCTTCGGCCTGTCCTCGCGAGCCGCCGCCCCCGAGGGCAAGCGACAGCGCCAGACGCGGCCGCGCGGCATGTCAGACCGAGCCGTCGCCCGACTCGCCCCCCTTCCAGCCGGTGTTCAGCGCAAAGCCGATGCGGCGCGGCGGGTCTTCCGGCCCGATCTTCGGCACCGCCCGCAGGATGACGGAAAGCTGGCTGACGTGCTGCACCAGCTGGGTCTTCATCCCGTCCTCGTCGCGGCCGTAGAAGGTGACGATGTCCGGCTCGTAATAGCCCAGGCCCTCGATCTGCAACACCCCGGCATCGCCGCCGGCAAAGCCCATGGCGATTTCCTGGCTGGCGTCGAGCTGGCTTTCGAAGTTGCGGATGTAGAGGATCAGCCGGTCATAGGCCCATTCGGCAGGGCTCTTCGGCTTTCCCGCAGCCTTTGCGGCCTTGCCTGCCCTGGTTGCCGGGACCGGGGCCTTTGCCGCTGGCCGTGCCGCTGGCTTGCGTTCCGACATCGTCACAGCCTTTCCCAAAGACAGGCGCCATCCGCGGTCAGGGAACGGGAAACCCGGCCGCGGCGCAAGAGGCAGTTCAGATGCGCCACTGCCTCGACCAGCGCCAGCCCCTCTTCCGCCAGTCCGATCGGGCGCTTGAACAGCACGGCAAAGCAATCCATCGCCACCCGCGGCCGCGCCAGATGGTCGAGCAGCCGGTCCAGCGCCGCGACGTGGTTCTCGATCATCTGCTCCAGCCGGAACGGCAGGCCGGTGAAGGGCAGCTTGTGGCCGGGCAGGATCAGGTCACCCGCACGGGCATGCGGGCGGAAGGCGGCACAGCTTTGCAGCCAGTCGGTGAGGGGGTCGGCCTCCGGCTCGGTCGGGTAGACGCCGATATTGGCCGAGATGCCGGGCAGCAACTGGTCGCCGCCGATCACGATGCCGTCGGACCACAGCGTGGCATGATCCGGCGCATGGCCATGGCCCAGCCGCACCCGCCAGTCGCGCCCCGCCAGGTGCAGCCGGTCGCCTTCGGCGATCTGGGCAAAACCGACCGGCATCGGATGCACGACATCGGCAAAGTTGAACGGCCGCTCCGCCGCGCGGGCGGCAAGCCGGTCGGCAGGCAACCCCGCCCGGCGCCAGAAGGTCATCGACTCAGGCGTGGGCAGGGGCTGGACGTCAAGGGTCAGCATCCGGGCGTAAAGCCAGGCGACGCGGGTCGTCAGAAGCTCCGCCCCGCGCGCCTGGAACCAACCCGCCATGCCGACATGGTCGGGGTGGTGATGCGTCACGATCACCCGCGTCACCGGGCGCCCCGCCAGCGGCCCCGCCAGCAGCCGCTCCCACAGCGCCACGCCGCGGCGTGAGTGCAGGCCGGTGTCGACGATGGCCCAGCCGGGCCCATCCTCCAGCGCGTAGACATTCACATGGTCCAGCGCCATCGGCAGCGGCAGGCGCAGCCAGAGGATGCCGGGGGCCACCTCGACAGCCGCGTCTTCGGCGGGCGGGTCGGGAAACGGGTGCTGGATCGCTTCGGTCATGCCCCTAACTGCCGGGAGCGGTCGCAAGATGCAAGCGGCGCGCCCGGTGCCACCCGCGTCAAGAGGGGGCGCCGCCCCCCCGCCTTCGGCTCCCCCCGGGAGTATTTTCGCCGAGATGAAGCCGATGTCTCCGATGCCTTCATCTCGGCGCAAATACTCCCGCGCGGAGCGCAGGCCCGAGGCGGTTGGCCGAAGGCCAGAGCCGAGACAAGAGGCTTGTGGCGAAGCCACGCAATATCGTTCCCGCCCCTAGCCCGCCAGCACTTCGGGTGAAAGCGCATAGAGATCGCCGGCCCCGTCGCGCGACCGGGCGATCAATGCGGCATGGTCCGGCAGGAGGCGGCGGATCATCACGCGGGCAAGCGCCGCGCGGGCCGGATCGGCCAGCGCGGCCTTCAGATGCAGCCCTGCGCCAAGGACCAGCGCGAAAGCCCGCAGATAGGGCACCGCCCCGGCGAAACGGTCGTTCATGGCCTGGGCGAGCATTGCCTCGGTCGCTTCGCGCAGGCTTTCGGCGGCGGACCAGACCTCTTCTGCCAGATCCGGCAGGGTATCCCGGGCGGCCTTTGCCCCGGTCTCGATCTCGCCGATCAGGCGGAAGGCGGCCTCGCCGCCATCGGCCAGCTTGCGGCCGACCAGGTCCATCGCCTGGATGCCGTTGGTGCCTTCGTAGATCGTGGTGATGCGGGCGTCGCGCAGGTATTGCGCGGCGCCGGTTTCCTCGATGAAGCCCATGCCGCCATGCACCTGCACGCCGATATCGGCCACCTTGCAGCCGGTGTCGGTGCCATAGGCCTTGGCGATCGGTGTCAGCAGTGCCGCCCGTGCCTCCCAGCCGGCATCGCCGGTGGCATTGGCCATGTCGATGGCCACGGCGCAGGCCGCAGCGATGGCGCGGGCGGCAAAGACCTCGGCCCGCGCCTCGGCCAGCATCCGGCGCACCTCGGCATGGCCGATGATGCCCGGAACGCCCTCCGCCGTGACGCCCTGGACCCGATCCACCGCGAAGGCCACCGCCTTTTGCAGTGCCGCCTCGGCCAGGCCCACGCCCTGCGCCCCCACCCCAAGCCGGGCATTGTTCATCATGGTGAACATCGCCGCCATGCCCTTGTGCGGTTCTCCGACCAGCCAGCCGGTGGCCCCGTCGAACTGCATCACGCAGGTCGGGCTGCCGTGGATGCCCAGCTTGTGCTCCAGGCTGACCACCTTCAGCTTGTTGCGCGCGCCGGGATTGCCCGCCGCGTCCGGCAAGGAACTTCGGCACCATGAAGAGCGAGATGCCCCGCGTGCCGGGCGCGCCGTCGGGCAGCCGCGCCAGCACCAGATGGCAGATGATTGGCGGTGATGTCGCAATCGCCCCAGGTGATGAAGATCTTCTGACCGGTCACCGCAAAGGTGCCATCGCCCTTCGGCGCGGCCTTCGTGCGCAATGCGCCGACATCCGACCCGGCCTGCGGCTCGGTCAGGTTCATCGTGCCCGACCATTCGCCGGAAATCAGCTTTGGCAGATACAGCGCCTTCAAGGCGTCGCTGGCGTGGTGTTCCAACGCCTCGATCTGGCCCTGGGTCAGGAGCGGCTTCAGTTGCAGTGACAGGCAGGCGCCCGACATCATGTCGGTGACCGCCGTGTTCAGCGCCATGGGCAGGCCCATGCCGCCGAACTCGGGGCTGGCGGAAAGACCGATCCAGCCGCCATCGGCAATCGCCCGGTAGCCTTCGGCAAATCCGGGCGAGCTGCGAACGACCCCGTTCTCAAGCCGTGCCGGCGTCTGGTCCCCACCACGGTTCAGCGGGGCCATGACGTCGTCGCACAGCCTTGCCGCCTCGGTCAGGATGGCTGCGACGGTGTCGGCGGTGGCATCGGCAAAGCGGTCGGTCGCGGCGACCTGGGCGAAATCCACCACGTGATCCAGGATGAAACGGTGATCGGCGGCGGCGGCGCGATAGGTCATGGAAGGCTCCGGCTCTTCAGGATGCGTCTTGTCGGGATATGCGTTTTGTGACTAAGGGCAGGCTAGCCGATCAGGCCCTCCCTTCAAGGCGGACGCTGCGTCAAATGGAAAAGACACCGATCCTGCCGGCCTCGGACGCGGGCGTGACGCGCGCGGCAGAGCTGATCCGCGGGGGCCAGCTGGTCGCCTTTCCGACCGAGACGGTCTATGGCCTGGGCGGCGATGCGACCGACGATCTTGCGGTGGCGCGGATCTTCGAGGCCAAGGGCCGGCCGCGCTTCAACCCGCTGATCGTGCATCTGCCCGACCTGGCCGCGGCCGAGCGGGTGGCCGTGTTCGACGACATTGCGCGCAACGTGGCGCAGGCGTTCTGGCCGGGGCCGCTGACGCTGGTGCTGCCCTTGCGGGCAGGTGCGGGCCTGTCGCCGCTGGTGACGGCCGGGCTGTCGACAGTGGCAATCCGGGTGCCGGCGCATCCCCTGGCGCGGGCGCTTCTGCGCGCCGTGGGCCGGCCGGTGGCCGCACCTTCGGCCAATCCGTCCGGCCGGGTGTCGCCGACCCGTGCTGCGCATGTGCTGGACGGGCTTTCGGGCCGCATCGCGGCGGTGCTGGACGGCGGCGCCTGTGCGGTGGGGGTGGAATCGACCATCCTCGGGCTGGCCGGCCCGCCTGCCCTTCTGCGCCCCGGCGGCATCCCGGCCGAAGCGCTGGAGGCAGCACTGGGGCAGCGGCTGGCCATCGGCGGCAGCGCCGAGAAGCCCAGCGCACCGGGGCAGCTGGCCTCGCATTACGCGCCCGGCGCGGCGGTGCGGCTGGGCGCCCATGCCGCCGAGACCGGCGAGATCCTGGTCGGCTTCGGCCCGGTGAAGGGCGACCTGAGCCTGAGCGAGACCGGCGACATGGTCGAGGCGGCGGCGAGCCTGTTCCACATATTGCGCGAGGCCGATGCCCTGGCCGGGCCTGCCGGACGCATCGCCTTTGCGCCCGTCCCCGACCATGGCCTGGGCCGCGCGATCAACGACCGCCTGCGCCGCGCCGCAGCGCCACGCTGACCGCTGCGGTCGGCGCATCCCACACGGCCCCTGCAGGGGCGCGGGACCGCCGCTGCCGCAACCCCGGAAACTTTCCCAGTTAAACTTTGCCAACGCCTGTGCGATATTGCCGCTGCGCGCATGGCGCAGGCACAGCACCGCCCGGAAAAGAAGGCGGCATCAGAGCTAGGGAATCGTGGAATGCTCAAAGAGTTCAAAGACTTTATCGCCAAGGGCAATGTCATGGACATGGCCGTCGGCATCATCCTTGGCGCGGCGTTCACCGCCATCGTCACCTCGATGGTGGATGACCTGATCAACCCGCTGATCGGCATCTTCGTCGGCGGCGTCGACTTCGGCGCCATCAGCTTCGGCCTGGGCGACGCGCAGTTCATGGTCGGCAACTTCATCAATGCCGTGATCAAGTTCCTGATCGTGGCCTGGGTGGTGTTCCTGCTCGTCAAGGCCGTGAACCGGATGCGTGGCGAAAAACCGGCCGAGCCCGCCGCCCCGGCCGGCCCTTCGGAAGTGGACCTGCTGAAGGACATCCTGGTCCAGCTGAAGAAGTAGGCCCCTGCCCTTAGCGACAAGGCGGCCCGCAGAGCGATCTTGCGGGCCGTTTCCGCTGTGCCGCTGCGCGCCGCTACATCCGTAGCGTCAGCACCGGATAGAGCGAGGCGACCAGAAGGGCCGCCATGGTCCAGTTGAACGCCCGGAGCCGGCCCGGCGCGTCCAGCCAGCGCCGCAGCCCCTGCCCCGCCGCCGCCCAGAGCGAGACCGACGGCAGGTTGACCGAGGCGAAGGTCGCGGCCACCGCCAGATAGGACGCCGCCGAAGGCGTCGCGACATAGGCCGTCACCGCGCCCAGCGACATCGCCCAGGCCTTCGGGTTGACCCACTGGAAGGCCGCCGCCTGCAGGAAGGTCATCGGCCGCGGCCGTGCCCGCCCCTGGCCCGGCGCGCCGGCATGGGCGATCTTCCACGCCAGCCACAGCATGTAGCCCACCGACACCAGCTTCAGCCCCGTCACCGCCGGGGGCCAGGCCTTGAACAGCCCGGCGATGCCAAGGCCGACCAGGAACACCATCAGCGAATGGCCCGAGGTGATGCCCAGCATATGCGGCAGGGTGCGGCGAAAGCCGAAGTTCACGCCAGAGGCCAGCAGCATCATGTTGTTCGGCCCGGGCGTGACAGAGGTCACGAAGGCAAAGCCCAGAAGGGCAAGAAAGAGATCATGGGTCATGGCGCAATCTTTCCCTGTATCCAACGGCATCGGGTTGCATTCTTGCGATATTCCCGGCAGTGTTTGCAATAAATGACCAAGATGGACGCCATAAACCACCGGATATTGCACGAGCTTTTGCGCGATGGCCGCCAATCGAACCTTCAGCTGGCTGATCGGGTGGGCCTTTCCCCCAGCGCCTGCCTGCGCCGCGTGCAGGAGATGGAGCGCGCGGGCATCATCCGCGGCTACCGCGCCGTGCTGGACTGCGAACAGCTGGGAATCGGCTTCGTGGCCTATGTGACGGTGGGGCTGAACACCCACACCAAGGCGGCGCAAGAGGCCTTCGAGCGCGCAATAGCCCGCGCCCCGCAGGTGCGCGAATGCCACAACGTCACCGGCACGGTGGAATACCTGCTGCGGGTCGAGACCGCCGATCTGGCGGCCTACAAGCATTGGCACACCGACGTGCTGGGCGTGCTGCCGCAAGTGCGCTCGATCACCACCTTCGTCGTGATGGGCAGCCCCAAGGACGACAGGGCCTGAACGCCGGGCCAGGTGGCCAGGTCAGGCCGCGGTCGGCCGGGCAGGCCGCGGCCGCAGATACCAGTACCACAGCCGATAGGCCGAAAGCGCCGCCAGGGGCGCGAAATGCACCGCCGCCGGGGGCCAGCTGCCCCAGTTCTTCAGCGCCGCCCAGTGGATCAGCACCAGCACCGCCGCCGGCCAGGCCAGCCGCTGCATCTGCTTCCACCCCGCCCGCAACCAGCGCTGCGCCGCATCGTTCGACGTGACGGCAAGCGGCACGAAGATCAGCATGGCCAGCCAGCCGGTCCAGATCTCGGTCTTCCACAGCGGGTCGAGGATACGCTGCAGCGTGCCACGGTCGATGACATAGACAAGGGTGTGCAAGGCGGCATAGGCAAAGGCCGCCAGCTCGATGTCGCGGCGGTGGTGGACCAGCCAGCGCGGCCAGCTGCGGCCCTTGAACAGCAGCATCAGGCCAGAGGCCATCATGCCGATGATCATGAACCGCGCCGCCCATTCGCCGGTGGGGTGCAAGAGGCGGTGAAAGGCCTTTGCGTCATCGCCGAACAACGCCGGGAGGATCGCAAGGGCAGGCAGGCAAAGCACGACCCAGAGGATCAGGGTCGAGGGTTTGTAGCCGAAAAATGTCATGGGTCACCCGTGTGTTCTGCCTCTGACACGCCCGTCGGACGGAATTCCGTCGCGGTTTGGTCAGGGCCTGCAGGATCGCGGACACCCTACGGAATGGCCAGACCGGATGGTGACCGGCTGCCGGAAAAGCTGCAGCTGTTGCGGCCTGCCTTGCGCAGGACGCCGGGCCGGCCCTGCGACCGTCGTCGGGGGCACGGGGTCCGGGCCGGGGCACGCGGCGTCGCGCCCCGCCGCAGCACGGGCAGGCGCTGCGCCTATTGCGCGATATGCACCAGGGTCAGGGTCGTGGTGTCCGTTGCATCGAGCCCGTCATCGACCGCCTGTCCGGTCCAGTCCATCGTGAACAGCCGGGGGTGACTGCCGGGTTTCCAATGCGCCGGGCGGAACACTTCGCCGGTCCGCTCGGCAACATGCGCCACCGCCCAGACCATCGGGCTCATCGGCGGCTCCATCTGGTAGCCGTCACAGGAGATACTGGCGAAGATCTCGGGCGCGGTCATCTCGATCGCCATGCGCAGCGGTCCGTGCCCTTCGTCGCGGCGAAACTCGAGAGAGCGGATCTTGGCCTTCATCGGGCTGCCGTTCCGGTGGCCGTGGAACTGCCAGCAGGCGCTGTCTTTGAAGGTCACATTGACATCGGTGGCCGGGGCCTCGCCGTAGATCTCGAACTTGAGCGTCTCGAGGTCGATGAATTCGAGCCTGAGCGGGACATCGGCGGAAAACGAAAGGTTTCCGGCAACGTCGGAGGGGTCACGCCAGCGGCCATCGGCACGGACCTCAAGCTTGTAGCGGCCGCAGCGTTCCATGGCCTGACGAAGATCGGCGGCGATGTGCGGGTCCAGCATTCCGGTGTGGTCGGCAATGCCGACGAGTTGTCTTTGCTTTTCATAGGAGAGCGCAAAGACGACAAGGGTGTTGATGTCGCCGGTGTTCAGACAAATCTGCGTCTGCTCGGGAAAGCACCGGGTCCAGTATTTGTCCCAGATGCTGGTGAACAACTCCTGTTCGCTGTCGGTTGCGACACCGAGAGAAATCGCCGTCCTGATAATCGAAATGATTCCGTTGGCGGCACGTTTGAGATCGTCGCAGGTTGTCCCCTGTTGTTCGGTGAGCCTGCGGTATCCGTCTCTGGCGAGGCGCAGGTCATCTTCAATGGCCATACTCGTTTCCCAGGAGATGACCCCGCCTTCGTCGCGTATGGTTGCCCTCAGTCGTTCGACGATCCGCGTCGAGACGCGATCCTCGAGTGCGCTTTGCCGCCAGCGGTCGAGCTGCATGTTCATCCGGTCTGCGATGCTGACGCCGACGCCCGAGAAATGGTCGAACGGGATGACGATGCCCTCGGCGTCAAGGTCGGGGATGTGCAGGAAGGCATCCTCGCCGCCGCCGTAGAAGCCCCAGTGCAGACGGTCGCCCGGTGCGATTGCCGCCGCGGGGCGGATTTCCAGGACCGCGTCGCGGGCGAGGCGCAGCCCGTCGGGCTGAAGGAGCAGGCCGATGATCGGCGAGGCACCTTCCGGCAGGCCCTCGCTGGTGGCGATCGGCGTCATCGTGATCAGGGTATCGGTGAGGAGCGCGCCTTCGGGGAAGCTGAGCGTGAAGCGGTTGCCCGCCGCGTCCTCCAGCTCGAACCGCCCGCCCTCATGGCCGACGACAGACTCAACCGCGCCGGTCTGGTCGCCGGTAACGGTCAGGTTGAGCGGGTTGGGCGGATCGGTCAGCCAGCCGGGTTCGGGATCGGTTTGCGACAGGGCGGGCGTGGCAAGAATGGCAAGCAGAAATGCGGTGCGAAGCAGTTTCATGACTGACCCCAAGAAATGACGTTTGGCAAGAAAACGTTCCAGAATCGCGATGGGCAAGCTGTCGCAACAGGCGGCTTGCCCACGGGTCAATCATAGGATGCGGCAGGCGAGTCTGCCAAGCCGTCTTGCAAGCCGCGCACGGGGGGCCGGAAGGGCCTGCCGATCCGGCAGGCCCTGCGCCGTGTCAGACCAGCGATGCCGCGTCGGTAACCGCCAGGCCGAGCGCTTCACCCACTGCGGCATAGGTCAGCTTGCCGGCATGGACGTTCAGGCCGTTCAGCAGGTGCCTGTCCTCGGCGCAGGCCTTTTTCCAGCCCTTGTCGGCCAGGGCCAGCAGGAAGGGCATCGTGGCGTTGCCCAGCGCCTGAGTGGACGTCCGCGCCACGGCGCCCGGCATGTTGGCCACGCAATAGTGCATGATGCCGTCGACCTCATAGATCGGGTCCTGATGGGTGGTGGCTTTCGAAGTCTCGAAACAGCCACCCTGGTCGATGGCCACGTCGACCAGCGCCGCACCGGGCTTCAGTTCCTTCAGCTGCGCCTTCGAGATCAGCTTGGGCGCCGCCGCTCCGGGGATCAGCACGGCGCCGATGATCATGTCGGCCTCGCGCGCCAGCGTGATGGTGTTGCCGGCCGATGCATAGGCGTTCTTGAAGGTGCCGCCGAACACGTCATCGAGATAGCGCAGCCGGTTGATCGAGCGGTCGAGCACGGTGACATCCGCGCCCATGCCGGCGGCGATCTTGGCGGCATGAGTGCCGACCACGCCGCCGCCGATAACCAGCACCTTGGCCGGCAGCACGCCGGGCACGCCGCCCATCAGCACGCCGCGGCCGCCATTGGCCTTTTGCAGCGTCCAGGCGCCGACCTGCGGCGCCAGACGGCCCGCGACTTCGGACATCGGCGCCAGCAGCGGCAGGCCGCCACGGTCATCGGTGACGGTCTCATAGGCGATGCAGGTGGCACCCGAGGCCAGCAGGTCCTTGGTCTGGGCCGGATCGGGCGCGAGGTGCAGGTAGGTGAACAGCAGCTGGCCTTCGCGCAGCATCTTGCGCTCCACCGCCTGGGGCTCCTTGACCTTGACGATCATGTCGGCCTTGGCGAAGACCTCGTCTGCCGTGGCGATGATCTTCGCGCCGACCGCCTTGTAGTCGCTGTCGGAGAATCCGGCGCCGGTGCCGGCGTTGGTCTCGACCAGCACCTCATGGCCATGGCCGATGGCTTCGCGTGCAGCATCCGGGGTCATCCCCACACGGAATTCCTGCGGCTTGATCTCTTTCGGGCATCCGATCTTCATGACATCTCTCTTTCTGTTGGGTCGGCCGTCCCTTGGGGCGCGCCATGGGCGCGACCCCAGGCGCGCCCTTGTGGGCGTAGGGTGAGGCAGAATCGTCGCGGATGCTTTGAAAACTTTTTGGCCTGTGACGGGTTTTTCGGTAGAAGCTTCGAGCAAGCAGCGATTTTTCGGGAGATTTCACCGTGGATACTCCGCTGGACGACACCGATCGCCGCATTCTGGCAGTGCTTCAACTGCAGGGCCGCATCACCAATGCCGAGCTGTCGGAACGGGTGAACCTGTCGCCCTCGGCCTGCCACCGCCGGGTGCAGCGGCTGGAGGACGACAGGATCATCTCCGGCTATGTGGCGCTGGTCGATGCGCGGCGGCTGGGCAAGCCGACCACGGTCTTCGTGGAGATCACGCTGGAATCCCAGGCCGAGGACCTGCTGGATGCCTTTGAACGCGCGGTGGCGCGGGTGCCCGACATTCTGGAATGTCACCTGATGGCGGGCACAGCGGATTATCTGATCAAGATCATGGCCGAGGATACCGAGGATTTCGCCCGCATCCACCGCCAGCACCTCTCACGCCTGCCCGGTGTGCGGCAGATGCAATCCAGCTTTGCCCTGCGCGAAGTGCTGAAGACCACGGCGCTGCCGGTTTAGTGCAACTTGGTCCTGCAAGTGCCGACTATCTTGGCGGCCAAGGGTCACGAAGCTCCCATTTTGCCGGAAGCCGGTCTATGGTGGCTAGCGGCTGACGCTTATTTCGGCATCTGGGCATTTTCGGCCCACCGCATTTTCCCAGTGCAGCCGACTGCGTTCTCTTTGGCCGTTGATCCCCTTGCGGCACGATCCAGATCAATGCGTGATCGTCAGCAATGAGCTTTAATGAAGCCCGTTGTTTTACGATCAAGGGAGACGCTGCAACGCAGCACTTACATCGGTCAAGGAGTATGAAACATGGGAATACCCAACAAGAAGAAACCCGACGGGAGCACCGGCGCTCCCGCGATGACCGCAGCCATGATGGCTGTCAATCCGGTCGCTGCCAGGGCTTGGCTGGACATCATGTCAGACAGTGCGCGCTTCCTGACGGACCGGCTGCAACAGGATATTGACACCCAAAAGGCCATGCTGGCGTGCAAGAGCCCGACAGAACTGCTGCAGGTTCAGACGGAGTTCTTCAGATCGGCCATGGAGCAGTATACCGACTACGCAACACGCTTCTACACCAGGATGTCGACGACTGCGGAAGACACGGTCAAGGACGCGCGTTCCGGTCACTCCCGCAGCTATGATGACGTGCCGCTGTAAGCGCGGGGGCACTGAAGCAGGGCGTCACTTCGGCTGTCTGCCGCGTGTCTTATGGCGCGCCAAATTGAGTGGATGAGACGAGCCTCCATGCGGCTGTCGAAGGAAGGCGGCTTGCTACAAGGGGTTGCAAAGATGGTGCTGTTGGTTGTGACCGTTTTTCTTGTCTCTCGGCACGCCAGTGAGGCGGTCACTCGATAGTTGGATTGATTGAACGGCACCTATGTCCGCAAGACCGCCACGGAACTGAAAAACCCCCGGCCTTGCGGACGGGGGTTGATCGGGTGGACCCCGTCTTTCGACGATGGCCCCAGTGTTCGCTGACGCCTGACACCGCGCTTGCGCGCGACTGATTCAGAGGGCGCCTTCGCGCTGGGCCTTCTTGCGAGCGAGCTTACGGGCGCGGCGGATAGCCTCGGCCTGTTCGCGGGCTTTCTTGACCGACGGTTTCTCGAAATGTTGCTTGAGCTTCATCTCGCGGAACACGCCTTCGCGCTGAAGTTTCTTCTTCAGGGCCCGGAGGGCCTGTTCGACGTTGTTGTCGCGGACGCTGACCTGCATGTGGTTGTCACCACCTTCCTAAGTTAGAGTTGCACTAGATGTGCAGGCCGGGGCGCTATACCAAAGGGGGCCAGGCTTGTCCACCGTGACGGAAAGGAGCGCTGCAATGGCAGAAGAACAGCACCGCGAGGCGATTCTGCAGGCAGCACTGGCCCATGTGCCCTTCGATGGCTGGTCGGCGGCAACGCTGGCGGCGGCGGCAGCCGATTCGGGGCTGGATGCGGCGCTGGCGCGCGCTGTTCCCGCGTGGCGGCGTCGATCTGGCGCTGGCCTACCATCGCGCGGGCGACCGGCAGATGGTGCAGGCGCTGGCGGCCGAGGACTGGCGCGCGCTGCGCTTTCGCGACCGCATCGCGCGGGCGATCCGGCTGCGACTGGAAACCGCCGACAAAGAGCTGGTGCGGCGTGGCAGCACGCTGTTCGCCCTGCCGCAGAATGCCGCTGTCGGCGCGCAGGCGATCTGGGGCACCGCCGATGCGATCTGGACGGCGCTGGGCGACACTTCCGACGACCTCAACTGGTATTCCAAGCGCGCCAGCCTGTCGGCGGTCTACGGCGCGACGGTGCTTTACTGGCTGGGTGACGATTCGACCGGCCACGAGGCAACCTGGGATTTCCTGGGCCGGCGGATCGAGAACGTGATGCAGTTCGAGAAGGCCAAGGCAGCCTTTGCCGAAAACCCGCTGGGCAAGGCTCTGATTTCCGGGCCTTTCAAGGTTCTGGAAAGGATTCGTGCGCCAAGACTCGCCAAGGACCTGGCCGAAGGCCTGCCCGGACAGACCCGCAGTTGAAGGACCGCAGATGACACTTTCCCATTCCATGCTGGCGATCGAGATCGTCGCCCCCGGCGGGCCGGATGTGCTGCACCCCTGTTCGGTGCCGGTGCCGGTGCCGGGTCATGGCCAGATCGTGATCCGCGTCGCCTATGCCGGGGTGAACCGGCCCGATGCGCTGCAGCGCGCGGGCGCCTATGCGCCGCCGCCCGACGCCTCGCCCCTGCCGGGGCTGGAATGCTCCGGCACGGTGGTGGAATGCGGCCCCGGCGTCACCAGGTGGGAGATCGGCGACAAGGTCTGCGCCCTCTTGCCGGGCGGCGGCTACGCCGAATATGCCGTCTGTCCCGAAAGCCACGCCCTGCCCGTTCCCGCTGGCCTGACCATGCGCGAGGCGGCCTGCCTGCCGGAAACCTGCTTCACGGTCTGGTCGAACGTGGTGATGCGCGGCCGGCTGGAGGCGGGGCAGAAATTCCTGGTGCATGGCGGCACCTCCGGCATCGGCACCACGGCAATCCAGATCGCGCGTGCATTGGGCGCACGGGTCTTCGCCACCGCCGGCACGGATGACAAGTGCAAGGTCTGCACCGATCTGGGCGCCGAGGCCGCCTGGAACTACCGCGAGCGCGACTGGTCGCATCTGATGCAGCAGGCGGGCGGCGCGGATGTCATCCTCGACATGGTCGGCGGGTCCTATATCGGCAAGAACATCAAGGCGCTGGCCAATGACGGCCGGCTGGTGCAGATCGCCTTCCTGCAAGGCGCCAAGGCCGAGTTGAACTTTGCCGAGGTGATGATGCGGCGGCTGACCATCACCGGATCGACCCTGCGGCCGCAAAGCGATCTGGCCAAGACCCGGATCGCGGAAGCGGTGGAGACCCATGTCTGGCCGCTGATTCAACGCGGCGCCTTCAAGGTGGTGATGGACAGCGAATATGCGCTGGCCGACGCCCCGCAAGCGCATTGGCGGATCGAGACGCCGGGCCATGTCGGCAAGATCGTCCTCCGCGTCGAGGAATGAAAAGGGGCCGGGCCTGACGGCCCGCCCCCCGGTCGGTGCGGCGCTGTCCGTCAGCGGATCAGCTGCCAAGTGTAGTAGGCCCGGTAGTGCCCGCCGTGGTCGCGGAGATTCAGCGTGAACTGCGGTGACGTCAGCGCACCACCGGCAAAGGTGGAGTTGGACTTGGGCAGGTGCACGGCCGCGGATTGCGGAGTGAAGATGTCGTCCTTCACCGCCGAGATGAGCCAGCCGATCAGCGCGCCCAGGATCGCCCCGGCCACTGCGCCGATGATGGTGCCCAGAGGCCCGCCGATGGCTGTGCCGAGCGAGCCACCGACCGCCCCGCCGATGGCCAGGCCCGCCGCCGCGCCGACAGCGGCGATGATGAGCTGCACGTCATCCCTGATCGCCTCCCACAGGTCCTGCAGGAAGCTGGACAGCCCGCCATTGTCCTTTTCGGCCAGCGCCAGCACCATCAGGAAATCGGCCGGGTAGGTCAGGCCGGACAGCGAAAAGGTCTTCAGCACCTTGGGCGGCGAGTAAGTCTTCGATTCGCCATCGTCGAAATCGTCCCGCACCATGAACTCGGCCACCTTGGTCGGCGTGCCCACCGGCGGAACCGCCGTGCCGCCCATCGCGATCTCGTCATCGCCCGGCCATTCCGGGTTGGTCTCGTCGATGCATTTCACCTTGTGCAGGCGGAAATGCAGGCCCTTGTTGACGACGATCGGCGGCGCGATCACGCCGCCCAACCCGCCGACACCCGTGGCAATCCCGCCGATTCCGCCCCGGCTGCCTTCGACCAGCATCCGCAGCACGGACGGATCGACGGACAGGCGCGGCGCCAGGCGGCGGATCGAGGCTTCCTCCTCGCCTATCTCGGCGGGAGAGTCTTCGGCAACCTGAAGGTCGAAGACGTTTTCCTGCAGGCTGGCCAGCTTGGCCTCATTGCGCAGCTCGGGCGCAAGGAACGCGAAGTCGCGCGCCTTGTCGATCTGGTCCACGATCCGTCTTGGCGCCGCCAGGTCGACGTTGTAGCGCCGGGCGAGCGAGCGGATTCCGGCATCGTAAAGTTCCGACAGTGGCAGCGCCTTCAGCGCATCGGCGCGTCCGCGCTTGCCACCGGGCTTTGCCCGGCGCAGCCGCGCCGCCACGATCGGCGCCAGCCGCGAGGGGTTGGCGGCCACGCCCCGCGCGGCCATCAGCGAAGGCTCTTGCTCATAGGCAAGGCCCTGCACGATATCCAGTTTCATCAGATCGACGCAGCGGTCGATCATGTCCTGAAACTCGGGGCTGAAAAGTGGCTGGCCGGATTTGAAGGCTACGGTCGTTGACATCTGAACCTCCATCAAAAGGGTTTTCGGGAAAGAGTCGCGCCGGACAATACCGCCGCAGGTTAATTCTACGCCGATCACACAACCTTGAATAGGAATCATTCCATGCCGCATCCTGTGCGGGTTCGGCGGAACAGACGCGCAATTGACGCGGCGTCAGCGGATTGACGGTACTTTGACGCGCAGCGTTCTTGTCCGTTTGGTAAGAAGTCATCAGGCGGGATCGGTATTTGATCCAGGACTTTACCCGGTGGGCCATCCCCAGACAGCCATCCGGGCCCAAACGTTTGAAGAAGCCTTTTTCGAACTTCCCTCGATCCGACCTTTCATGCGTTCCGGTCCCGCCACCTTCTTTCAGCGCATCGCCTCCAGCACCGCGTCGGGCAGACGGCAGTCGCGGATGGTGTCGTCGCCGCAGCGGCGTGGCACCAGATCGGGGGTCAGACACAGCCGCACCTCCTGGATATAGCCGTCCTTGCAGGTGATGGTGATCTGGTCAGGCTCAAGGCCGGGGTTGGATTCCAGAAAAGCGCCCTCGATCACCTCGGCCGGAACCTCCAGGGTCTTCGTCATCCTGGCGAAAACCGGCGGGATGGTGACACCGGCAAAGGCGCGGCGGGCGGTGGCGAAATAGTCCTGCGGCGACAGGCCCGAACAGCGGCCGTGCTTTTTCCACTGATGGAAGGCCAGACCCGCGCCGCCCATGATGTCGGCCATCGCCGCGGTCTCGCCGCGCGTCGGGTCGCGTTCTGCGGTGCGGCAGTATTGCGGCCAGCCGGCCTCATGCTGTGGCCAAAGCCCGTGCAGCACGAAGGTCAGCCCGCGCCCGGCATCACATTGCGGATCGTCTCGGGCGTCGCCTTCCAGCGCGCACCAGGCGGCGGACCAGGACAGCGACATCACATAATAGTCGAAGTCCCCCGCCTTTTCGCCGTCACCAGCCGCGGGGCCTGCCAGAATCGCCGCAAGGATCGCGAGAACACACCTCATTTTCACTTTCCCTTCGCCCGGAATGGCAGTATATCGGCGTTGATTTCCCGACATCGTGGAACTCGCGGGCCCCGCCCGCAGCCGTTTTCCCGGCCCGGGAGAGATTTGTAAAGGAGCCACGCGATGAACAAGCCGATCATGGCCCGCGCGACCGCCGTCTGGCTGGTGGACAACACCACGCTGACCTTCAACCAGATCGCCGAATTCTGCGGCATGCACGAGTTGGAGGTGCAGGGCATCGCCGATGGCGACGTGGGCGGCGGGGTGAAGGGGTTCGACCCCGTGACCAACAACCAGCTTGACCCGATCGAGATCGATCGCGGCCAGGGCGACCCGCTCTACAAGCTGAAGCTGAAATACAACGCCGCTGCCGTGGGCGAGGAAAAGCGCCGCGGCCCGCGCTATACGCCCCTGTCCAAGCGGCAGGACCGCCCGGCCGCGATCTACTGGCTGGTCAAGTTCCACCCCGAATTGTCGGATGGCGCCATCGGCAAGCTGGTCGGCACCACGAAACCGACGATCCTGTCGATCCGCGATCGCAGCCATTGGAACATTTCGAACATCCAGCCGATCGACCCGGTTGCGCTGGGGCTGTGCAAGCAGACCGAACTGGACGCCGCCGTTCAGGCCGCAGCGCGCAAGAAATCGACCGATGGCGGCGTGATGAACGATGACGAGCGCCGCAAGCTGGTGTCGACCGAACAGTCGCTGGGCATGGCCCCGCACGCGCCGAAGGTGGGCAGCGGCCTGACCGGCCTCGAAGTCTTTGGCGACGAGGAAAAGGACGACAGCCCGGCTTCGGATTTCTCGGATGCCGAAAGCTTCTTCAACCTGCCCGGCGGCAGCGACGACGAAGAGGACGACGAAGAGGACAACGGCAAGCGCCGCTGATCCGTCCCGATCCTGCGCATGAACCCCGTGAGCCGCAAGGTCCACGGGGTTTTTCATTGCATGACGGGATATGTCATTTGAACGGCGCGGCAGACGGGGGCATAGTCATCAGTACAGGACGATGACATTCAAACCTCTGTTTCAGAACGCCTTTCCATTGCCTGTCAGGCCGTTTGAGCCCGCCTTCCCGATGTTTCCTCCCCGGTGCTCCTGCCCCGGTCCGGCATGTCCCCAGCCGGACCGGGGTTTTCCCGGCTCAGGCCGACAGGCCCACCTCGACATCCAGGAAGGGCGCGTATTGCTGGGCGCCGAAGATGTCGCCATCGCCGGCGCTGCCCGACGGCTGCCGCCGCAGGATGGTGAACTTGATCGCATAGGCCGGGTCATATTCGACGAAATCGGTCAGCCGGTCACGTGCCACGTTCAGGATGCGGCAGACGCTGTCCGGCGTCAGCACCCCGGCGCGCTTGACCATTTCGTACGTCGCGGATTCGCGGAAGATGATGTCGAAGGTGATCTTGTCGGTTCCGGCGTTCTTCGAGCGGATGGTCTTGGCAAGATCGGACAATTTCCTGCGGGTGTTCGGGGCGGTGTTCATGGGGCGACCTCAGCCGACAATGGCGGTGTGGGTGGGAAACAGCTCCAGCGGGTCGCTGACGGCCATGGTGTGGTTCAGCGTCCAGCGATAGGCCGGGCTGGCGGGAAGCACCTCGTCCAGCACGAAGGACACGCCGCCGGCGGTGCCCTTCACATCCGGCAGGCGGGCGTAGAACATCTGTCGGGTGCCGGTGATGCAGACCTCTTCGGCCATCTCGCGCGTTGGCGCCACGCCCTGCACCACGATGCAAAGCTCGTGCCCGGGCTTGTCCTTCAGCGGCTCCATCTCGCCCATCACGCCGTTGCGGCCGAAGACGTTGTAATGCAGCTCCCACCCCTCGGGGCCGAAGCGGTCGATGGTCTGCTGGCGCGCCCAGTCGATCACCGCATCGACATTGGCGATGGTGTAGGGGTCGCGGATGCCGGCCATGCCGACGAAGCGTTCCCCCACCTTGCCCGAACCTTCCAGCTTGACGCGGAAATCCTCGGCCGGGGCAAAGGTCATGCCGGTGACCCGGGTGGTGCGGTCGGTGACCTGGTCATAGCGGCAATGCGTCATGTCCAGCATGCCGCCGGCCACGAATTCGTGGAACGGGTTGGAGCGTTCGTACATCGCATGGCCCGCGACCGAGGCGACGGTGCAGCGCTGCCAGGGCGCCATGGCGGTGACCTCGACCGCTTCGGGCGTGATCTCTCCCATCACGGTTTCCTTGGCGCCGTAGGGCTCGGCGCAGAAGGACGCGCATTCCAGCACCTTGCCCAGGTAGTAGCTTTGCGCCTGCGGATAGCCCCTGTGCAGCGCGCAGGCCGCAAAGATCGCGCTGTCGGAGGACCGGCCGCCGATGATGACGTCGCAGCCTTCCTCCAGCAGTTTCACGAAGGGATGCACCCCGGCCATCGCCACCACGCGTTCGGTGGCGTCCAGTTCCGCCTCGGTCAGATCCTCGCGCGCATCAAGGCCGCGGATCGGCGATCCGCCGCGGATCTTGCCGCGGATCATCTCGCGCTCCACTTCGGAGTAGAACCAGCCCAGCCTGAACGGTGCCAGACCGTGCCGCGCGGCGATGTCGCGGATGATCTGCAGATACATGTCGACGCGGGAATTGGTGCCGGTATCGCCGGCCGAACCGATCAGCATCGGCACCCCGATCCGCCGCGCGGCCAGCAGCATTTCCTCAAGGTCGTGCTCTTGCCAGGCTTTCGGGCTGGCGCAGCTGTCGTTGCCCAGGGGGACCGGGCCGATGTCGTCACTGCCACTGTCGGCGGCGATGAAGTCGGGGCGGGTTTCGACGGCAAGGCGGAAACTGTCAACCTTGAGCGGGGCAAACCCCAGATGCCCGTTCGGGCAGATGATCCGTAGCGACGACATGCAATCCTCTCGCGCTGGCGTTGTGCCCTTTCCATGCGCAAAGCGTGCCAGAATGCGGCGGCGGCGGGGGCGGGCTTTGCGCGGTTGCGGCGGCCGGTTGCGCGGGATGCGCGCCGATGTGTGAGCTTCACGCCTTCAGCAGGCCCAGCTTGATCATCTGGTGGCGCAGCGCGTGGCGCGACAGGCCCAGGACCCGCGCGGCCTCTTGCTGGTTGCCCTCGGCCCGGGTAAGCGCCTGCCCGATCAGCCCGCGCTGAAACGCCTCGGTCGCGGCGTGATAGTCGCCGCCGCCATCGGGCGGGGCCGGGGTCGCGCTGCCCGCGACATTGCGCAGGATGCGGTCGGGCAGGTGGCGCGGCAGGATTTCATCGTCGTCTTCCAGGATGAAGATGCGCTCCAGCAGGTTTTCCAGCTCGCGCACGTTGCCGGGCCAGGGGTAGCGCAGGAAGATGTCCTCGGTCTCTTGCGTCATGCCGCGCATCGACCGCCCGTAGGCGCGGTTGAAGCGGGCGATGAAGTGGCGCGCCAGCGTCAGCACGTCGTCGCCGCGGTCGCGCAGCGCCGGCAGGTTCACCGCCACCACCTGCAGCCGGTAATACAGATCCTCGCGGAACCGGCCCGAGGTGACTTCGGACAGAAGCACCTTGTTGCTGGCTGCGATGAAGCGCACGTCGACCGAAACCGGCCGCACTGCGCCGACCCGGCGGAATTGCTGGGTATCGAGCAGCGACAGCAGCTTGGCCTGCAGGGTCAGGTCCATCTCGCGGATCTCGTCCAGAAAGACGGTGCCCTTGTTGGCGGCCTCGACCAGGCCCAGCTTGCGGTCCACCGCACCGGTGAAGGCACCCTTTTCATGGCCGAAAAGCTCGGTCTCCAGCAGGCTGGCGGGAATCGCGGCGCAGTTGATGTCGACGAAGTCGCGCGCGGCGCGGGCCGAGGCCTGATGGATCATCCGCGCCACCAGCCCCTTGCCGGTACCGGTTTCGCCATAGATCAGCACGGTGCGGGTGGGGCTGCGGCCGACCTTGTCGATCAGACCGCGCAGCGCATCCAGCGCGGGCGATGTGCCGATCAGTTCGTTCCGGTAATCCGCCATCGTCCCGCCCGTGGCCCCCGCCCGTGGTCCCCTCGCCCTATCGGCAAGGCTCCATCGCCTGCCAGCGGCCCAGGCAGGGGGTGCCGTCGCTGATCTCCATCCCCCCCAGCCTACACGAATAGATCGCGCAGGAAATGGTTTCGGACTCGTCGCCGTCGGGATGCTGGCAGATCGGCGCGCCACCGGCGCCGGGGTGGGTTGCCATCAGCGCCTTGGCGGCGCTGGCCGACCAGTCGCGGCCGGGAAGCGCGCCGGAAAGGCAGGCAAACCGGGCGCGGGAATTGCCGCCGATACTGTCGTCGGGCCGGGCAGCATCGAGGCCAAGGGTTTCGCCCGCGACTTCGGGTGCGGTGAAATGGTTGGTGCGCCATTGCGTGCCGCCGGTGGCGATGACCGGTCCGCTGGCCGAAAGCTCCACCGCCGCGGTGGCGCCGCCGCGGTCGGCCATCACAAGCGTGCCACCTCCGGCATGGGGCAGGCTGCGGATCAGCCGCAGCGCCTGCGCCACCGTCGCGGCGCGGGCCAGCAGGCGCGGCATCAGGAAATAGCGCAGCCAGCCGGTGCGGTGGCGGTTCACCGCGACCTGCGTATCGGCCAGCGCCAGCCCCGCCGCGTTCACCCCCGAGGACCAGGCCGCAAGGCTGCCAAGGCTGGACAGCGACAGCACCTGCCCGGTCTCGATCCCCGGCCCTTCATGGCGCAGCACGCATTGCACGCCGCGCAGCGCGCCCGAGACATCGCGGTTCTTCACCACCAGCGGGCCTTCGGGTCCCTGCCCCACCGCCCAGGCCGAACAGCCGTCGATCAGCGCGGCGCCGCCCTTCATGTCGCGCAGGGTACCAAGGTGCAGATGGGCGAAAAGGTCCGGCTCGGCCAGGCCGAAGGCTTCGGCGATGCCGAGGAGTTCCGCCATTCCGTCGGGGTCATAAGTGGCGTGAAAGCGGCGCTGGGCAGCCAGATAGGCGGTCGCCTCGGCGTCGATCAGCCCTTCGGCGCGCGCCTGCTCCACCCGCCGGATGGTGGCGTGGCGCACCACTTCGGCCGGCGCGGCGGATTCCTGCGCGCGGCCGCGGGCATAGGCCGACCCTTTCGCGGCAACCACGATCATCGTGCACCCTCCAGCAGGTTGAGGCCTTCATCCAGCCGGTGGCAGGCGGCGGAATGGCCCGCGCCCAGGCCTTGCGTCTGCGGCACCAGGGTCCGGCAGGCATCGACCGCCAGCGGGCAACGGGTATGGAACTTGCAGCCCTTCGGCGGGTTCAAGGGCGACGGCAGGTCGCCCTGCAACCGCACCCGCGCACGGCTGCGGCCCCCGCCCAGATCGGGCACCGCCGACAGCAGGCTTTGCGTGTAGGGGTGGCGCGGGCTGTCCAGCACCGCGGCCACCGGCCCGGTTTCCACGATCTCGCCCAGATACATCACCGCCACCCGGTCGGAAAGGTAGCCGATCACCGAGATGTCGTGGCTGATGAACAGATAGGTCAGCCCCATTTCGCGCTTGAGATCTTGCCAGAAGCGCGATGATCTGCGCCTGGATCGACACGTCCAGCGCCGAGACCGGCTCGTCGCAGACGATGATTCGGGTTCGACACCAGCGCCCGCGCAATGCCGATGCGCTGCCGCTGTCCGCCGGAAAACTGGTGCGGATAGCGATCCAGCTGGCCGGCGCGCAGGCCCACCCGTTCCAGCACCTCGGCGGTGATCTCGCGCGCCCTGGCACCGCTGGCCAGCCCGTGCAGCGCCAGCGGCAGGCCGACGATATCGGCCACGGTGCGGCGCGGGTTCAGGCTGGCGTAGGGGTCCTGGAAGATGATCTGCATCCGCCGCCGCATCGCCTTCAGCGCCGGCGGCGACAACGCCGTCACATCGCTGCCGTCAAAGGTGACCCGGCCCGAGGTCGGCTCGTGCAGCCGCAGGATCGCCCGGCCCAGGGTGGACTTGCCGCAGCCCGACTCGCCGATAAGGCCCAGGATCTCGCCCTTTTCCACGGCCAGCGACACGCCGTTCACCGCGCGCACCACAGTATGCGCCGTGCCCGTCAGCCGCTGCCCCAGCGAGCGGCGGCCTTCGTAGTGCTTGGACAGGTCGCGCACTTCAAGCAGACTCATGCCGCCACCTCCTCCAGCCGCAGGCAGCGGGCACGGCGGCCCGGTCCGGCGGCCATCATCGGCACCTCGACCAGACAGGACGGCAGCGCCAGCGGACAGCGCGAATGGAACCGGCATTGCGCCGGCAGGCCGACCAGATCGGGGACCTGGCCCATGATCGGCCGGATCGGCTGGCCGCGCAGCGATGGCCGCGGAATCGAGGCCAGAAGCCCGCGGGTATAGGGATGCCGCGGCGCGCCGATGACCTGATCGGTCGGCCCTTCCTCGACCACCTGGCCGGCATACATCACCATCACCCGGTCGCAATGTTCGGCCACCACGCCCAGATCATGGGTGATCAGAACCACCGCCATGCCCAGCCGGGCGCGGATGTCGGTGATCAGTTCCAGCACCTGCGCCTGAATGGTCACGTCCAGCGCCGTGGTCGGCTCGTCCGCGATCAGCAGTTGCGGGCGGCAGGCCAGCGCGATGGCGATCATGATCCGCTGGCGCATCCCGCCAGAGAATTCGTGCGGGTATTGCCGCAGCCGGGTTTCGGGCGCGGGGATGCCGACCAGCCCCAGCATCTCGACCGACTTGTCGCGGATCGCGGCGCGGCGGGCGGCGCGGCCCGCCGGCAGGGTTTCGTCATGCGCCACCAGCACTTCGCCCAGCTGCTCGCCCACGGTCAGCGCCGGGTTCAGCGCGGTCAGCGCATCCTGCATGGTCATCGCGATGTCGCGGCCGCGGATGGCGCGCATCTCTTCCGGCGCAATGTCGCGCAAGTCGCGGCCGTCGAAGAAGATCGTGCCGCCGGTCACCTTTCCGGGCGGCCGCACAAGGCCCATGACAGAGGCGAATGTCACCGACTTGCCCGAGCCGCTTTCGCCCACCACGCCCAGGCATTCGCCGCGCGACACCCGCAGCGACACCCCGTCGACCGCCCGCACCAGCCCGGCGCGGGTGGCAAATTCGGTGCGCAGGCTGGATACCTCCAGAAGCACGGTCATTCCGAGAACCTCGGGTCGAAGGCATCGCGCAGGCCCTGGCTGGCGACGTTGATCGCCAGCACCAGCAGCAGGATCGCGAGGCCGGGGAAGGTCGAGACCCACCACGCCTCAAGGATGAAGGCGCGGCCGTCCGACACCATGCTGCCCCAGCTGGCGGTGGGCGGCTGCACGCCGAGGCCGAGGAACGACAGCGACGCCTCGAGGATGATCACATGCGCCATGCGGATGGTGGAGACCACGATCACCGGCGACAGGATGTTGGGCAAGATTTCGCGCCCCATGATGTGGCGGGGGCCGGCGCCGAGGGCACGGGCGGCCTCGACATATTCCAGCTCGCGCACGGCCAGGGTCTCCCCGCGCACCACACGGCAGGGAATGACCCATTCCTTGTAGGCCAGCGCCAGCACGATGTTCAGCAGGCCCGGCCCCATCATGGCCATCAGGCCGATGGCGAAGATCAGGTAGGGAAAGCCCAGCAGGATATCGACGATGCGGCTGATCACGACATCGACCCAGCCGCGGAAATAACCCGCCGCCAGCCCGGCCGCGATGCCGACGCCGGTGGCAAGCACGATCACCGCAAGGCCGATGAAGATGGAGATCCGCGCGCCATAGATGATGCGCGACAGGATATCGCGGCCCAGCGCGTCGCAGCCGAAGGGGAAGGCCCAGTCGCCCCCCGCCATCCAGCCGGGTGGTTGCAGGCGGCGGAAAAGGTCGGTCTCGTTGGGGTCCTGCGGCGCGATCAGCGGCGCGGCGACGGCCATGACGACGAAGACCAGCACCACGACAAGCGACGCCATGGCCAGCCGGTTGCGCCGGAAATCGCGCAGGTTGCGGCGAAACAGCGAATCCGCCGGCGGCAGCGAAAGGGCGGCATCGCTCACAGCTTCACCCGCGGGTTGAGGACGGTGTAAAGGATGTCGGCCACGAAGTTCAGCAGGACGTAGGTCACCGCGTAGAGCAGCACCGCCGCCTGAACCAGCGGGTAGTTGCGCAGGAAGATGCTTTCCACCACCAGCCGCCCCAGGCCAGGCCAGCCGAACACTGTCTCGACGATCATGTTGCCGCCCAGAAGGCTGCCGGTCTCGATCGCGGCGACCGAGACGGTGGGGATCAGGGCGTTCTTCAGCGCGTGGCGGAACAGCACCCGGCGGCGCGGCAGGCCCTTGGCCTCGGCGAAGGTGACGTAGTCCTGCCGCAGCACCTCCAGCATCGAGGTGCGGGTGACGCGCATCAGGATCGCCGTCATCGGCAGACCCAGGGTGATCGCGGGCAGGATCAGGTGGCGCAACGTGTCGCCAAAGGCGGCGATGTCGCCGGCCAGCAGCGTGTCGATCAGCAAAAAGCCGGTGATCGCGGCCACTTCGTTGTCATAGCCGATCCGGCCCGACACCGGCAGGATCTGCAGATGCACGGCAAACAGCATGATCAGCAGGATGCCGAACCAGAACCCCGGCAACGACACCCCAGCAAAGAGCCGACCGTCGCCACCCGGTCGAGGACCGAGTTCTTGCGGATCGCCGCCAGCACGCCCAGCGGAATGGCAGTGGCCAGCGCCACGATCAGCGCCACCAGCGACAGCTCGATTGTGGCGGGCAGGCGTTCGGCAATCACATCGGCCACCGGGCGGCCGTGGTAGAAGCTTTGCCCGAAGTCGAAGCGCAGGGCGTTCAGCACGAACAGGAAGAACCGCTCCACCACCGGCCGGTCAAGGCCAAGGCCGCGGCGCAGTTCCGCCTCCTGCTCAGGGGTGATCGACTGTTCGCCGACCATGATCTGGACCGGGTCGCCCGGCGTCAGCGCCATCATCACGAAGACGATCAGGCTGACGCCAAGCAGGACGGGAATCAGCTGGATGATCCGCTCCAGCAGCTTTCCAGGCTCATCCCCGTTCCTCCCCCGGTCTCAGGTCAGTTCAGGCAGGCGTCGTGCAGGTTGATGCGGCTGTCGGCGCTGGGCTGCCAGCCGGTCACCTTCTTCGACACACCGTAGATGTCCTGCGGCACCCAGAGATAGACGTAAGGCTGGTCGGCGTTGATCATCAGTTCCGCTTCGCGATACATCGCGCGGCGCTTTTCCACGTCCAGTTCCACCGCCGCCGCGGTCCAGCAGCGCGTCAAGCGCGGGTTGGCGTAGCCGGCCGAATTGCCCCGGTCATTGGTCTTGTGGGTCGGCGTGAAGATGTCGAACGGGTCGAGCGAGCCGTTGCCCCAGCTAGAGAAATACATGTCGCCCGACTTCGCGCCGCCCTTGGTGCGCCACTTGTCGGTCAGCTGTGCGCTTTCGCCCACCACGACCGTGGTGCGGATGCCGGCCTTGGTCAGCATCGAGGCCAGCGCCTCGGCGGTATCCTTGAAGGCGCCTTCGGTGTCCAGCGTCACGTCGATCCCGTCCGGATAGCCCGCCTCGGCCAGCAGGGCCATGGCCTTTTCCGGATCGTGGGCCACCTTCGGCAATGCGCTGGCGCCAAAGGCATCGGGCGACAGGATGCCGTCAATGGGCGAAGCAGTGCCTTCAAGGATCTTGTCGATGATCAGCTGCTTGTCGATCGCCATCGCGGCGGCCTGGCGCACCTTCAGATCGTCGAAATACTCGCCTTCCAGGTTCATCGCGATGAAGAAGCTGCGGGTGCCGTTCACCGTCATCACCTGGGTGCCTTCGTTCGACTCGACCTGGCCGATCGAGAAAGCAGGCAATTCGTTGATGATATGCACCTCGCCGGCCAGAAGGGCGGCAACACGGCTGGCGCTTTCGGGGATGATCTTGAAGATCACGCGGTCGACACAGGCCTTGCCCACCGGCGGGATATCCGCCGCACCGCCGTAGTAGTCCTCGAACCGCTCCAGGATCAGCGCATCGCCCTTGCGCCATTCCGCCAGCTTGAACGGGCCGGTGCCGTTTTCGGCGGTGGCGACGCCGTCGTTGCCGGTCTTCTCGACCCAGGCCTTCGACACGATCTGCTGGTTCGGCAGCATCGCGGGCAGGATCGGCCAAGGCTCCTTGAGCGTGATCCGCACCGTATCCGGCGCCGTCACCTCGACCGAGGCGATGGGGCCCATCAGCCCCTGGCGCGGGCTGGTGACGCCATCGCCCATGCCGCCGTCCAGGACCACGCGGTCCAGGGTGAACTTGACATCCTCGGCCGTCATCTCGGTCCCGTCGTGGAACCTGATACCGGGGCGCAGCTTGAAATCGTATTCGGTGGCCGAGACCTGGGTCATCGACTCGGCGATCTCCGGCACCACCAGCATGTCTGCATCGCGGGTCAGCAGCCCGTCATACATGTTTCGGATGACGGTCTCGGTCTCGCGCTTGCGGTGGTTGGCGGGGTCCAGCGTGTCGGCATCAAGCGTGAAGCCGACGATCAGATCCTCGGCCGCCACCGGGGCGGGCAGAATGGGCAAGGCGGCCAGCGCTGTGGCCATCAGAAGGCGCGGCAATGCGGTCATCGATCTCTCCCTTGTGGATGACCCCCGCGGGACGGAGGCCGTGGTCCTTGTTGGTTCGGACACCCCTCTGCATGCACAAGCCGTGCCACGGTTGCGGGGGCCGTGGCGCCGGGTGCGCGCTTGCTTGCCGGGCTGATGCGTGACATTCACGCGGCGGCGTTTGCGTTTCACGCCATGCGGCGGGCTGATCGGGGCGGAATGCCCGCCAGGGCGCGATACTTCGCCACCGTCCGCCGCGCCAGCGCCGCCCCTTCGGGCAAGAGCAGCCGTGCAATCGCCGCGTCGTCCAGCGGGTGCGACGGGTCTTCGGCGGCGACCAGCGCCCGCATCCGTTGCAAGACAGCCTGCACCGACGGCGCCGCCTCGGACATCCTTGCAGCCGGGGCGGCGGCGCATAGCAGCGCGCGCAGGCTGACCGTGCGACGCGGCAGGGCCAGCACCAGCGCCGCCGTCACCCGGCTGACGGTGCTGCGGTGCAGGCCGGTGCTGGCGGCCAGGTCGTTGATCGTCAGCGCGGCCAGCGGCGCCTGCCCGCGCAGATGCGCGTCCTGCGCCGCCACGATGTCGCCGGCAATCGCCAGCACCGAGGCGTGGCGCCGCTCCAGCGCCAGGATCAGCGCGCGGGCCTCGCGCAGCCGGTCGGGCGAGGTCTCGGCGCCGGGCGTCAGCCGCAGGACGGGTGCACTCTCGCTGTTCAATTCCAGAAGCCAGCCATCGCCATCGCGCCGCAACTGAAGGTCAGGCGGGCGGGGCGGCGCGACGGCCTGCGAGAAGGCGGCGCCGGGCTTCGGATCCATCCGCCGCAACTGGCCGACCATCGCCGCCACTGCGTCGGGCGGGGCGTCGCATTCCTCTGCCAGAGCCTGGATGTCGCCGGCGGCCAGCAGCGGGAGGTTGTCCAGCAGCGCCGCGAAGGCCGGGGTCAGCAGGCCGCGGTCTTCGGCCTGCAATGCCAGGCATTCCGCCAGCGACCGCGCGAACAGGCCCGCCGGCTCGGCCTGCTGCAACTGGCGCAGCACCGCTTCGGCCCGGTCGGGCGCAGCCCCCGCTTCCGCCGCGATCTCGGCGACCGGGGCACCCAGCCAGCCGCTCGGCTCCAGCGCCACAAGAAAGGCATGGGCCAGCCCGCGGTCTTGCGGCGCGCGCACCAGCAGCGGCAGCTGCGCCTCGACATGGGCAATCAGGCCGGGATCCGCGGCGGCGATCCGGTCGGTCTCCAGCCCGCCCGGCCCGGCCTGCCCGGCCATCGGCGGCGGGCGCGAACCGCCGCGCGGCGCAACATGGCGCACCAGATCGAGCCAGGCGCCGGGCGTGGCCTTTTCGGCCGGGGTCAGGGTCAGCACGGCCGATTGCAGATCGGCCAGCCGGGCAGACAGCTCGGCATTGCCCAGCGCCAGAAACCCGATCGCCTGGCGCAGCGCCGGCGTCATCGCCAGCGTGCCGCGCTGTTTCAGGCCAAGGTGCAGGTCGCTCATCGTTCCAGTGTCCGGGCGACGGCGGCGGAAGGCAAGCCGTCAGCCGCGCATGCCGTCGCGGAAGGCGCGTTCCAGGAAGGCGGCCGAGGCCCGCAGGTAGCGGTCCACATTGCTGCGCCGGAACACGCCATGGCCTTCGTCCTCGAACAGCATCACCTCATGCGGGATACCCGCTGCCGTCAGCTCGCGCACCGCCGCATGGGTGTTTTCCGGGCCGACGTTGCTGTCGGCCAGGCCATGCACGATCATCACATGGCCGCGGATCCGGTCGATGAAACGGCCGGGCGAGGCATTGGCGTATTTCTCGGGAAATTCCTCTGGCGTGCCGCCCATCATCTCTTCGGAATAGGCGCGGCCGTGGGGCATTTCAGTCGCGTGGTAGTCGATGTCGAGGCGATACATGCCGCACATCGGAATCGCCGCCGTCACCAGATCGGCGGCACGGGTGATGGCGAACCAGCTGGAGAACCCGCCGTAGCTGTTGCCCGCCACGGCAATGGGGCCGGGAATGCCCGCCGCCCGCGCCGCCTCAAGACCGGCGCGGATGTCGGCCTGTTCGCGGCCGCCCCAGCCGTCGTCCTTCACCGCCTCGCGGTGGTCATGGCCAAAGCCGGTGGAGCCTCGGTAGTTGGGGTCGAGCACCGCATAGCCAGAGGCGACCCAGAACTGGATCTTCGGGTTCACCCAGTCTTCGGAATGCCAGGTCGGGCCGCCGTGAACGTAGCCGATCAGGCCCTTTGCCGGGCCATTCGGGCGGTAGAGCCAGCCCTGCACCGGGCGACCATCGGGGGCGGTCCAGCGGAAGTCCTGCGGGGTGGCGTGCTGGCGCGCGGGGTTTTCCGGCGCCTGGGCGATGATCCGGCAGGTGCCGTCTGCGGCCACAGCCACCAGATCATGCGGGGCGTCGGCGTCATAGGCCTCGGCCAGCCAGCCGCCTTGCGGCAGGGCGGCATGTGGCAGAAGGCTGCGGCGTCCTGACGTGTTGGGCAGCGGGCGGAGGCTGCGGCCTTCGACCAAAGCGGCGCGGGTATGGCTGCGGTCATGGTGGATGCAGAGGAAGGCGGGGCCGGTGCCGGCCAGCACATCATGCGGGAAAAGGGCAGGTTCTTCGGCCAGCCAGTCCTGCGTGCCGGTGGACAGGGTGAGGATGCCCAGCCCGTCGCGCCCGTCACGGTCGGCGACAAGGGCGATGCGGTCATCGTCCAGCCAGACGCCACGGGCATTGTTGGCGGGGCCAAGGTTCAGCACCTCGCGGCAATCCGATCCGTCCACGTTCAGCACCCAGAGCTGCGTGCCCGCGGGGGCGAATTCGTGGCGGTGCCACAGCAGACGGGTGCCATCTGGCGACAGTTTCGGGCCGGTCTCGAACGGGCTATCGGCGCGGGCCAGGCAACTGCGGGCGCCGGAGGTCAGGTCCTGGCGCCAAAGCCAGCCGCCTAGCGTCACCTCGGCAGAACCATAGTCGAAATTCGCGGTGAAGAAGATCGCCCGGCCGTCGGCGCCGAAGCTGCCGCCGTAAAGGTAATGGCTGGATTGCACCGGCGTCAGTTGCGTCAGGACGCGGCTGGCGCGGTCCAGCAGCATGAGGTGGTCGTGTTCGTTGGAATGCACCGATTGCGCCAGGATCAACCGGCTGCCATCGGGCGAGACATCGCGGATCCCGAAGTGATCCGTTCCATGGGTCAGACGCTCCGGCGGGTCGGAGCCGTCCAGCGGCGCGCACCAGACGTCGTCGGTCTCGGTCGGGCCGGACCAGCACCAGAAGGCCCACCTGCCATCGGCCGAGGCGTGGACATTGGACAGCTGGGGCACGGCGGCCCAGAGGGAGGCGAGGTCTTGGGTCATGTCAGGTCTCGATGAAATGGCAGGCGGCGGTGCGGCCCTCGGCCACCGGGCGCAACTCGGGGCGCTCCTGGCGGCAGAGGTCGGCGGCCTTGGGGCAGCGGCTGGCGAAGACACAGCCGGGCGGCGGGGTGAGGACGGACGGTAATTCGCCCGGCAGCGAGGTGCCGATGCGGCCGCGCTCGCGCCTTGGGTCCGGCTCGGGAACGGCCTGCATCAGGGCCTGGCTATAGGGGTGCAGCGGCTGGGTGTAGAACGCATTGCGGGGCGCGGTTTCCATCACGCGGCCCAGGCACATCACCATCACGTCATGGCTGATGTGGCGCACCACGGCCAGGTTGTGCGAGATGAAGACCAGCGCCAGCCCCATCCTTTCCTGCAGGTCCATCAACAGGTTGATGACCTGTGCCTGGATCGACACGTCCAGCGCCGAGACCGGCTCGTCGCAGATGATCATCTTCGGCCGGCCGACGATGGCCCGCGCGATGCCGACGCGCTGCGCCTGTCCGCCCGACAGTTCATGCGGGTAGCGGTCGGCGAAATCGGCCGAAAGGCCGACCTGTTGCAGGGCCTCGACGGCGCGGGCGCGGGCGTCCTTGCGCGAGAGGCCGGGTTCAAAGGTGGCCAGGGGGCGCGAGACGATGCGGCCCAGCGTCATCCGCGGGTCCAGCGCGGCGACGGGATCCTGGAAGATGATCTGCATCTCGGCCCGGCGGCGACGCAGGTCGGGGATATGGGCCATGTCCTGGCCCTGCCACAGCACCTGCCCTTCCGAGGGTTCGATCAGCCGCAACAGCGCGCGGCCCAGAGTGCTCTTGCCGCAACCGCTTTCGCCCACCACGCCGAGGGTGCGGCCGGGTTCAAGCGCCAGCGAGACATCGTGGACGATGGGCAGAAGCCGGGTCGCGCCGAACAGGCCGACACCGGGGATGGTGTAGCCGACGCCCAGGTTGCGGGTTTCCAGCAGGCTCATGGCGCAGGCTCCGACAGGTGGCAGGCGGACCGGCGGCCAAGGCCAAGGGCGCGCAATTCGTAGAGCGGCGGCCGGGTGGTGGCGCAGACGGCCAAACGCACCTCGCAGCGGTCGACAAAGGGGCAACCGGCGACGTCGCCGCCGCCTGACCGTGGGGTGCCGGGAATGGTGCCGAGGCGCGGGGTCAGCGCCGCCTCCAGCCGGGGCATGGCGGCCAGCAGGCCGCGGGTATAGGGATGCGCGGGGGCGTCGAACAGCAGGTCGGCCGGGGCCTCCTCCATGATCCGGCCACCATAGAGAACAGCAACGCGATCGCACAGCCGCGCCACCACGCCAAGGTCATGGGTGACAAGGATGATCGCCGTCCCGGTCTCGCGCGCCAGTTCGGCCATCAGGTCCAGCACCTGCGCCTGAATGGTCACATCCAGCGCGGTGGTGGGTTCATCGGCCAGCAGCAGGCGGGGCTTCGCCAGCAGTGCCATCGCGATCATCACCCGCTGGCGCATGCCGCCGGAGAATTCATGCGGATAGCGGCGGGCACGGTTGGCGGCATCGGGGATGCGGACACGGTCCAGCATCCTGACCGCCTCGGCCCGCGCGGCCCTTTTCGTCAGGCCCTGATGCACCATCAGCCCTTCGGCCAGTTGGTCGCCCACCCTTATATAGGGGTTGAGCGAGGTCATCGGATCCTGAAAGATCATCGACAGCGACTGGCCGCGGACGCGGTCGATCTGGCGCGGCGTCATGGCCAGCAGGTCCTGGTCCTGAAACAGCGCCTGCCCGCCGACAGCGCCATTGGAGGCCAGAAGGCCCATAAGCGCATAGAGAATCTGGCTTTTCCCAGAGCCACTTTCACCGACAATGCCCAGCACTTCGCCCGCCGCAAGGTCAAGCGAGACGCCATCGACGGCGACCGATTGGCCCTCGGGCATGCGAAAGCGCACGGTCAGATCGCGCACGGAAAGAAGCGGGTCAGCGGTCATTGGGGTCAAACGCGTCCCTGAGGCCATCGGCGATGAAGTTGAGGGTGAACAGCACGGTGGCCAGAAGGATGCCGGGCAAGAGCAGCAGGCGAAGGTCGGTGTCCATCGCGTTGGTGCCGGTCTGGATCAGGTTGCCCCATGAGGCCTGCGGTTCCTTGATGCCGATGCCGAGGAAGGAGAGGAACGACTCCGACAGGATCACTTCGGGGACCAACAGGCTGCCGTAGACGATGACGACCGAGATGCAGTTCGGCACGATATGTTCGATGATGATCTGGCGGTTGGTCATGCCGCCGGCCCTTGCGGCCTCGACGAATTCCCTGCGCGCCAGCGATTGCGCCTGGGCGCGGACGATGACGGCGGGGGTCAGCCAGAGGGTGAAGACGATGGCGGCGAAAAGGGCGATGTTGCCGCCGCCGAACAGCAGGGAAAGCAGAATCACAAGGATCACATAGGGAAAGCCGTAAAGGATCTCGACCAGCCGCATCATCAGCCCGTCGGCGCGACCGCCGACAAAGCCCGCGACAGCACCATAAAGCACGCCGATCACGCCCGCGACCAAAGCGCCGAGAAAGCCGATGGTCAGCGATACGCGGCCCCCTTCCAGCACCCGCACCAGTAGGTCGCGCCCGAAATCATCGGTGCCAAAGGGGTGGGCCGAGAACAGGTTGATCCCGGCAGAGATGTTGTCGAAATCGGCATCCTCTCCGGTGAAGGGAAAGGCATAGGGGCCCAGGAAACAGGCCAGCACCACCGCCGCCAGCAGCCAGACCGACACCATCGCCAGCCAGTTCTTGCGAAAGCGCCGGAATTGCAGTTGCAGGGTAGAAGCCGAGCGGGCGGGAGCTGCTTCGTGCAAGGTGATGTCACTGGGCATTGCGCAACCTCGGGTCCATCCAGGCGCGGACGACATCCGTGCCGATGTTGAACAGGATCAGAAGACCGCCATAAAGAAGGGTGATCCCCATGACCAAGGGGTAGTCGCGGTTCAGGGCCGCATCGACGAAATGCCGCCCGATGCCGGGCAGGGCAAAGACCGTCTCGATCAGGATAGAGCCGGTGATGATGGCGGCGGTGGCGGGGCCAAGATAGGCGACGACGGGCAAAAGCGCGCCTTTCAGCGTGTGTTTCCACAGGGTCCGCCGCCAGCCGATGCCCTTGGCCCGCGCGGTGCGGACATAGTTTTCGCGCAGGGTCTCGATCATCGAGGTGCGGGTGAGGCGGCTGATATAGGCGATGTTCGGCAGCGCCAGCACCAAGACCGGCAGGATCAGGCTGCGCAGCCCGGCGTCCCAGCCGCCGACCGGCAGCCAGCCCAGTTTCAGCGCGAAGATCACCTGGAGGATCGGGCCGATGACAAATATCGGAATCGCGATGCCGATGACGCCGACGATGCCGGCGACATAGTCGGTCACCCCGTTGCGGCGCAGGGCGCCGGCGATGCCAAGTGCCACGCCCACGACGGAGGCGACGACCACCGCCCAGAAGCCGATGGTCAGCGAATAGGGCAGGCCCGAGGCGATGATGTCGCCCACCGAATAGTCGCGGAACCGGGTGGAGGGGCCAAGGTCAAGATGCAGAAGGCCCCAGACAAAACGGCCGAACTGCTTCCAGACCGGCTCATCCAGATGGAAGGCCGCTTCGATATTGGCCTGCACGTCGGGCGATATCTTGCGGTTCTTCGAAAACGGCCCGCCGGGCGCCAGCCGCATGACGAAAAACGTCAGCGTGACCAGTGCCGCCAAAGTCAGGCCACCGTTCCACAGCCTTTTGAGGATGAATCTCAGCATCTGGAGCCCCCAGGGGAAACGGCGGCCCGAAGGCCGCCGCCGGTGATCATTCCAAAGACAGGAACTGGCTGTTGTAGTAACCCGTCGGCGAAGCGACCCAGCCCTTGACATGCGGGCTGACCAGCGAGCGCGAAGGCTCGATGGCGATGGGGGCAAAGATCAAATCATCCAGCAGGATCTTCTCCGCCTTGGCCAGTTCGATGTTGCGGCTGGCGGCGTCGGGCTTGGTGGCCGCGACATCCATCTGCGCGTCATACTCGGGCTTGACCCAGTTGTAGCCGGGATCGGACGAGGGGCGCTGATAGGCCAGGAAGGTTTCGGCCCCGGCGAAATCACCGATCAGGTTGTCGGCGAACACATCCCAGCCACCGGCATAAAAGGCGTCCAGCCAGGCCTTGCGCTCCATCGGCTCTACCGTGGCTTCGACGCCCAGAACCTTTTTCCACATCAGGGCCACGCCTTGCGCCAGTCGGGTGCGGTCTTCGGCTACGGTGGTGATGATGTTCAGTTTTAAAGGATTGCCCGGACCAAAGCCCGCCGCCGTCATCAGTTCGACCGCCTTGGCCTCACGTTCGGCCTGGGTCAGTTCGGCATAGGGCATTTTCGGGCCGTCATAGGTGGGATCGAACCCGCCCGCATAGGAATAGCTGGGAATCGCACCGCCCTTGACGATCTTTTCCTGCAGCACCTCGCGGTCAATCGCCAGCGACAGCGCCATGCGGACGTTGATATCCTGCAATTCGGGCTTGGTCAGGTCGAAGGAGTAGTAGGTCACTTCGGTCGCGGGCGAGATGAAGACCTGCTCGGGAATCGAGGCTTTCAGCGCCTCGATCTGGTTCACCGGGATGTCATAGGTGATGTCCAACTCGCCCGCCTGATAGCGCTTCAACTCGGTCGTCACGTCTTCGGTGACATAGTATTTGACGAAGGGAATGGCGACATTGGCGGCATCCCAGTAGTTGGGGTTTTTCTCCAGCAGCACATGGCTTTGCGGCACGATCTCGCGGAACACATAGGCACCGTTCGAGACCACCTTGGCGGGGTCGACGAAGCCTGCGGCGCCGTTGGCCTGCAGGCTGGGGGTGTGCAGCGGCGGGATCTGGAAGGCGCCCATGATGAACATGATATGCGGCGCGGGCGTCAGCATGTCGATCACCACGGTGCGGTCATCGGGGGCGGTGACGCCCAGGGCCGAGGCGTCGGTGGTGACGCCATTGGCGATGTCGGCCGCGCCTTTGACCTGCACGACAGAATAGAAGTAGTAGCCCTTTTCGCTGACCGTCGCAGGGTCAAGCGTGCGGGCGACGGAATTGACGAAATCCTGCGCCACGATCGGATCGCCATTCGACCATTTCAGACCTTCGCGCAGATGGAAGGTATAGGTCTTGCCATCTTCGCTGATGTCCCAGCTTTCGGCCGCACCGGGCTGGACGTCGCCGCCGGGGCCATAGGTCACCAGCCCCTCATAGGCATCCATCAGGATCCAGCCGGCGGCGCCGTCAAAGTTCACCTGCGGATCCAGCGAGGACCATTCCGAGCCGATGCCCCGGTCCAGCACGTCATCGGCAAACGCCGGGGCGGCAGCGCCCAGCGAAAGGGCCAGCGCGGCCCCGGCCAGCCAACGGCCAATTCCTGTTGTTTTCATCGTCGTTACTCCCTGTCGTTTCTGTTGGTCTTCAATCGGACAGCAGGTCGCCCTGCCGCAGGATGGTGTCGCCCGCAACGTGGCACAGGCTTTGGCCTTTCAGGCAGAACGGCCACAACTCGCGCCGGAACAGCAGGCCGGTGGCGGGGCTGGGCACGGGCAGGCGGCGGCGGGTCGCGGGGTCCGAGACATGGGCAAGCGTGTCGCCTTCGTTGACCTCGGCGCCCGGCTCCACCGCCCAGGTGACGATGCCGCCTTGCGGGGCGAAGGCCTCGCCCGCGCCGGCAAGCGGGGTGTGGCGGGCAGGCGGATGGGCGGGGGCGGGGGCGCCGGAAACGACGCCGACCGCGCCCAGAAAGGCCATAAGGTTTTCGGCATCCTGCGCGCCCGTTGCGTCATCCACGTCGCGCTGGCCGCGATATTCCAGCGTGGTCGAAAAGCATCCTGCCGGGATCGGGTGGTCGGGGAACCGCTCGCGCAACGCGCGCCAGGGCGCGGTATGCGCCTCGTCAAAGGCGTTGCCGCCCGAGACATCCTCGATCAGTGCCAGCGCTGCGCCCGTGCAGCGGCCCAGGAGGTCGGTGATCTCGGGCCGCGCGGATGAGGCATAGAGATGCATCAGCGCCGCATGGTCGCAGTGCAGGTCCAGCACATGGTCGGCGTCATGCGAGCCCTGCATCAGCCGGATGCGCAACTCGTCCACCTCGGTCTGCGGGGTCTCGGCGGCCAGCGCCTCGGCAAAGGCGGCGCGGATCAGGGGCGCAGTTGCGGTCGGCATCGCCGGTCAACCGACCCGCAAGCGCATCGCCCGCCAGCGCGGCCAGATCGGGATAGCCGCGGTTGAAGTTGCGCATCGATTCAAGGTCTTGCCGTCCCTGTGGCTTTCCCTGCAGCCATTGCGTCAGACCGATCGGATTGGCCAGCGGCACCACCACGACCTCGCCGGTGATCCGGCCCTCGGCCTCGGCCCGGTCCAGCAGGTCCATCAGGTGCCACAGGGCAATGGCGCCCGGCATCTCGTCGGCATGCAAGGCCGATTGCAGATAGACCTTGGGCCCCTGCCCCGCCTTGCCCCAGACATGACGCGTCAGGACGCGGATGGTGCCCGGACTGACAGCGGTCAGGGCGACGGTTTCGGATTTCATGCAGACCTCTGGCCGCAAAGGCCTTTCCCGAGGAAGTTTGCGACCGGGCAGAAGCGTGAGTCAAGCACCATCGCCAACCTCCAGCGGGCCGAGAAGCGGCTCCAGCAGGCCCTTGCAGGCCGCACGGGCGCTTGCAGCGTCAAAGCCCTCGGGGTCGATGCACTGCTCCAGCCAGAGCCCGTCGATCAGGCCGATCACGGTGGTCGCCAGGGCGCCCGCGTCGATCCTCAAGCCGCGGACAAAGCAATGCGCTTCGATGGCCAGTTCCACCGTGTTGCGATAAAGCCCGTAGTTGCGACGATGCGCCGCGCGAAGATCAGGGTTCACCGCCACCTCGCCCCAGAGCGCCAACCAGATACGCAGGTTTTCGGGCGAGTGGCTTTCAGCGTCGAACATGGCGTCCAGCAGCACGCCCAGCGGCAGCGGCTCTCCCCCGGGGCGCAGGGTCGCCAGCATCGGCTGATAGGCGGCCTCGTACACCGCCGCCAGAAGCCCGTCCTTGCCGCCGAAGTGATGCGCGATCAGCCCGCGAGAGGCTTCGGCCCGGCGGCAGATATTGTCGATGGTGAACGCCGTGATGCCGCCGGTCGCCAGGCAGGCAAGCCCCGCCTGCACCAGCATCTGGGCGCGGTCCTCGGCCGAATAGCGACGGAATTTCGGGGCCTCAGATGTGGTCACGCGGGATCGCCTCCTGCCATGTGCGGCGGAAGATCTCCGCGCCGTTTTCGGTCAGGATGATCTCGGCCTGCACGTGGAAATTCTCGTGGTCGCAGGTCATCCGGCTGGTGCTTTCATGGGTGAAAGTGCCATCGGCGCGGGTTTGCGTCACGCGGTAGTGGGTGGACATTTCGGCGCTCAGCGGCTGGCCCTCGGTGATGGTATGGCGGGCAAAGCCGTCGCTGGCCTGACGGATGCCGATATCGGTGAACTCATGGTCATAGGTCCAGCGCGGGAAATCGACGGTGATCCGGCCCGACAGCAGATCGCGGGTGATGCGGCGCGGAGAGGTCGCGGCGACGGGATAATCGACCATCGGCACCTCTGGCGCGGATTCCGGCGGATCGAAGGGGCGCAGGGTGGCGTCTTCGGGCCGGGGCGGGCGCACCGGCAGAGTCAGCGTGGCGGCCCCGGTGTCGATGGTCAACACGGCCAGTTCGGGCGACGGCCAGGCGATCGGCCAGTAGCTTGATGACAGTGCCAGCCCGATCCGGTGACCGGGGGCGAAGGCATGGGCGATGTCGTCCAGTTCCACCTCGACCGTGATCGGTTCACCAGGCGCCAGCGCCTGCGGCCGGTCGTGGCCCTGCCAATGGGTCAGGTTCATCAGCCCCAAGGTGACGCGGGTGGATGCGCCATCGGGGGCCACATCGTTCAGCCGTACCGCGACCAGCGCCAGCGGTTTGTCCGACGCCACCCGCAGGGTGAGCCTTGGCGCACCGAGGATCTCCAGCCGTTCGGTCAGCGGCTCGCTCAGCCAGACCAGCGACCCGCCATCATCCTCGCGCTGGTCCGGCGGCCAGTCGGCATCGGCGCCGTATCGCCCGACCTCTCCCGCCGCGATCCCGACCCAGAGGGGAGAGCGGATCTGCGCGGTTCCGGGCTGCGGCTCGGACGCCAGCGATCGCCCTGCGAGGAAATAGCGCCGGGGCGTGATGCGGGCGGAGGGCCATTCGCTTTCGCCCACCCACCGTCCGGGGCGATGGTCGTAGCAGGTCTTCGGCGGCACGGAGTCCTGCATCCAGACCCGCAGTTTCGGCTCGTCCATGATCCCGGTATCGCCGCCCTTCAGCCAGTGGTCGCACCAGCGGATCACCTCTTGCAGCCAGCCGATGGCGGGGCCCACCGTCACGTCCTGCGGAAAAGAATGTGCCCAGGGGCCGACCAGCCCGCGACAGGGCGCGGTCATGCCGGCCAGAAGGCGCGGGACGGCTTCGGAGTAGTTGTCGGCCCAACCCGAGACGGCATAGACGGGGATCTTGATTGCGGAAAAATCCTCGCAGACCGAGCCCTGCCGCCAGTAATCGTCGCGGCGCTGATGGGCCAGCCAGGTCAGGCCCCAGGGGCGGTTCGCCTCGATCCGTTGCTGCCAGATCTCGCGCCATCTGTCGCCATGCAGGGCGGGGTCGGGCGGCAGGTCCATGCCGGCGACCATGGTGCCCGACCAGTCCATGTTGTCCTTTGACAGGCAGCCGCCGATGTAGTGCACGTCGGTGGCATAGCGGTCGTCGGTAAAGCCCACGGCGATCACGGTCTTCAGCGCAGGTGGCTGGCGAGCGGCGATCTGCAGCCCGTTGAACCCGCCCCAGCTGATGCCGATCATGGCAACCTGCCCGTCGCACCACGCCTGCTGTGCTATCCATGCGATCAGATCGCAGCCGTCTTCCTGTTCCTGCGGGCTGTATTCATCATGCAGCACGCCTTCGCTTTCGCCAGTGCCGCGAATGTCGACGCGCAGGCAGGCGTAGCCATGCCCGGCCAGATACATGTGCATCCCCTGGTCGCGGCCGCGGGTACCGTCATGCTTGCGGTAAGGCAGGTATTCCAGAATCACCGGATGCGCGCCCTGCCCTGCGGGCCGCCACAGCTTGGCCGCCAGCCTTGTCCCGTCGGGCAAGGGGATGAAGAGGTTTCCGGTGACCTCGACGGGATAGGGGAAGTCGGTGCGGATCATGCAAAGGCCTTCTTGTTGAACAAACATGCAACAAGGCGACAACCCGAGTCAAACCGCAAAGCATGCTTGACCGAAAAACGATTCCCACCTTACTATACGTTTGTTCAACAAGGTCAGACCATGCCCCGCGATCCCCGCTATGACATCCTGTTCCAGCCGGTGCGGATTGGCCCGAAGACCGCGCCGAACCGGTTCTTCCAGGTGCCGCATGCCTCTGGCATGACCAACGCTTCCCCGCGTCCGGGCGGCGTTTCGCGGCATGAAGGCCGAAGGGGGCTGGGGCGTGGTCTGCACCGGGGCCTGCTCGGTCCATTCCAGTTCGGATGACAGCCCGTTTCCGAACGCAACGCTGTGGGATGATGCCGATACCCGCGCGCATGCGTTGATGTGCGATGCCGTTCACGCCCACGGCGCGCTGGCGGGGGTGGAGCTGTGGCACGGCGGGGCGGCAGCGATGAACCGGACCACGCGGGATGCGCCCCTGTCGCCGTCCGGCGTACCCTGGATGGCGACGCATGTGGGGTTCATGACGGCAGCGCGGCCGAAGGTGATGGATGCGGGCGATATCCGCGACCTGATCCGCTGGCATGCGGAGGCGGCGAAGCGGGCGGAGGCGGCGGGCTTTGACATCCTCTATGTCTATTCCGGCATGGGCTACCTGCCCTATCAGTTCCTGCTGTCCGATTATAATTCCCGCACCGATGGCTATGGCGGCTCGGTCCGCAACCGGGTGCGGCTGACCGAAGAGCTGATTGATGCGGTGCGCAATGCGACCGGCGGGCGCTGCGCGGTGGCCCTGCGGATGTCGATGCAGGAATTGCGGGCGCGGCCTTCGGAAGTGGCAGAGAGCGAGGCGCATGAGGTGGTCGGGCTGCTGCGCGACGCGCCCGATCTGTTCGATGTGAAGATGGATTATTCGGCTTTTGATTGCTCTCCCAGTCGGTTCTCCGGCGAAGGCAGCCATGAGGCGACGGTGGATTTCATGAAGAAGGTCACCGACAAGCCGGTGGTGGGGGTCGGGCGCTTCACTTCTCCGGATACGATGGTTTCGATGGTCAAGCGCGGGGTGCTGGACCTGATCGGCGGCGCGCGGCCCTCGATCGCCGACCCGTTCCTGCCGCAGAAGATCGACCACGGACGAGAGGCGGAAATCCGCGAGTGCATCGGCTGCAATATCTGCATTTCCAGCTGGCATGACGGCGTCTGGGTGCGATGCACGCAAAACCCCACGGCGGGCGAGGAATATCGGCGCGGTTGGCATCCGGAGAAGGTGGCAAAGGACGGGGCCGGCAGCGTGCTGGTCATCGGCGGCGGGCCTGCGGGGCTGGAGGCGGCCTTGACGCTGGCGCGCCGGGGGTTTGCCGTCACGGTGGCCGAAAGGGCGCGGGAGTTTGGCGGACGGCTGTTGTGGGAAAGCAGCCTGCCGGGGTTGCGGCAGTGGTTCCGGGTTGTGGACTATCGGCTGGGGCAGTTGCGGGCGATGCCCAACGTGCAGCTTTACGCGGAAAGCCCGATGAGCGCGACAGAGGCGCTGGCCTTTGGTGCCGATCATATCGTGGTCGCCACCGGGGCGGATTGGGACAGGGCTCTGTGCGGGCCAAATGAGATTCCGGCGGGCCGGGTGGAAGGGCCCGGGGTGTTCACGCCTTCGGACATTGCGGCGGGGAGGATGCCGGAGGGCCCGGTCGTGGTGCATGATTTCGACAACTACTACATGGGCTCGGCTTTGGCCGAAATGCTGGCCGATCAGGGGCTTGCCGTGACCTATGTGACCACCGCAGGCAACGCCGCCGCCTGGGGCTTCATGACCAATGAACAGCCGCAGGTGCATCAGTCCTTCGCGCAGCGCGGGGTGGCCCTGCGCACATCCGAACGGGTGGAGGGGTTTGCGGGCGGCGCGGTGCGGCTGCGGCACATGTTCTCGGCGCAGCGGCGCAGGTGCAGGCAGCGTCACTCGGCTGGCGCGATCTGCACTGGCCGACGAATTGCGCGCATCGGGTGCGGACTCGGTGCATCTTGCGGGCGATGCCCATGCGCCGGGCGCCTTGGCGCATGCGATCTACCACGCGCATCGGACGGCGCGGGAACTCGCCGCTATTCCCTTGATTCTCCGCGACTTTGCGATTCCGACATGAGCCGCCGATCTGACGCCCGTCGCCCGCAGGCGGTGCCGCAGAGGCCCTTCGGGCAGGTGGCGCGGCGGTTGGCGCCGGTCGAGGTGATTTCGGCCGATCAGGTGGAGGCGATCCATCTGGCCGCCCTGCGGGTGCTGGATGAGACGGGCATGCGGGTGCTGGACGGTGGCGCGCGCGACCGGTTTCGCGCTGCGGGTGCGCGGGTGGATGATCTGATGGTGCGGCTGGATCCGGGGCTGGTGGCGGAGCGGTTGGCGACCGTGCCGGGGGCGTTCCGGCTGGCCGCGCGGAACCCGGCGCATGACCTGGCATTGGGTGGGGAAGATATGGTTTTCGCCTCGGTCGGCGGGCCGGCCTACATGATGGATCTGGCGGGGGGGCGGCGCGAGGGGCGGCTTTCCGAGATGGAGGACTACCTGCGGCTGGTGCAGGTCCTGAACGTGATCCAGCAGGAAGGCGGCGGGCCGTTCGAGCCGATGGACCTGCCCGCCGCGACCCGTCATCTGGACATCTATTCGGCCCAGATCCGGCTGCTGGACAAGAACTGGCAGACCCAGACCCTGGGCCGCGCCCGCACCGTGGACGGGCTGGAGATGGCGGCGATCGGGATGGGGCAAAGCCTTGAAGACATGACGGAAAGCCCGTGCCTGCTGGGGATCGTCAACACCAATTCCCCGCTGCAACTGGACGTACCGATGGCCGAGGGGCTGATGACGCTGGCCGCCCATGGGCAGGTCAATGTGATCACGCCTTTCACGCTGGCAGGCGCGATGGCGCCGGTGTCTTTGGCCGGGGCCCTGGTGTTGCAGCATGCCGAGGCGCTGGCCGGGATCGTGCTGACGCAAGTGGTGCGGCCGGGGGTGCCGGTGATGTATGGCGGCTTCACCAGCAACGTCGACATGCTGACCGGATCGCCCGCCTTCGGAACGCCGGAATATGCCAAGGCCGCAATGGCCTCGGGGCAGTTGGCACGGCATGTCGGGGTGCCGTTCCGGTCATCGAACGTCACTTCGGCCAATGCGGTGGATGCGCAGGCGGCTTACGAATCCCAGATGGCGATCTGGGGCGCGGTGATGGGAGGTGTTCACTTGCTGAACCACGCGGCGGGGTGGATGCATGGCGGGCTGACGGCCAGCTTTGAAAAGCTGCTGCTGGATGCCGAGATGTTGCAGATGATGCAAGGGGTTATGGAGCCTGTGGCGACCGACCCGGCCGAACTGGCATTGGCGGCGATTGCCGAGGTCGGCCCCGGCGGGCATTTCTTCGGCACGCAGCATACGCTGGACCGCTATCGCGAGGCGTTTCACCGGCCCCTGCTGTCGGACTGGTCGGCGCATGAGGCGTGGAAGGCGGCAGGAAGCATCGGAACGGCGGAACGGGCAGCCGCGCTATGGCCGAAGGTGCTGGCCGAGTATCGGGAGCCGAAGCTGGCCGAAGACCGGGCCGAGGCATTGGCGGCCCATGTCGCCCGGCGCAAGGCCGAGGGCGGCGCGCCGATGAACTGACGCCCGAGGGGCCGCGACAACGACCTTGCCGGGATGAAATGCCGCGCTTCCGCCAAGGTCGGCGAATCAAGGGTTAACAGACTGGAATTGCTGATTTTTTCCGGTCTGCAAAGCGTCTGCATTGCGTCTGGCAAACGTATGGCACATTTGCCCGCAGAAGCGGGGTTAACGCAGCGAACGCAAGCGGCGCGGTTACATCAGCCCAAGCTGTTTGTAAAAGCCGAGCGCGTCGTAATAGTCATTCTGCACCTTGATCTTGCCGCCGGTGATGGTGAAGAGCGAGGCGCCGGGGAAGCGGAAGGTCTTGCCGGTGGCGGGGGTGCCATCGCCCCAGGCGCCGGTGTTGGTGCCGGAGAATTCCCATTCAAAGGCGATGCGGTCGCCCTGCACGATGGGCGCACCGGTCATCTGCCAGGAGGCATCGGGCACCGCCGTCAGGAAATTGTCGATCACGCCGGTCTTGGCGGCCTCGCTGCCGGTGATGGCGGTGCCGACGGAGGCGTCGAAATAGCTGACATCCTCGGCGAAATGGGCGGCGGCGGCGGCACTGTCATGGGCATTCCAGGCGGCAAGGTAGGCGGTGAGGGTGGCCTCGGCCCCGTCCTCGGCATGGGCCGTTTGCGTGGCCAGCAGGGTGGCGGCGGCAGCACCGGCGCCTGCGGCAAAGAGGTTGCGACGATTGAACATGGTCATTCTCCCCTGATGCGGCGCGGGCGGCATTGCCCGTGCCGATGGCTTAGCCGTGCTTCACCATGACGTGGCGGACCACGGTGTAGTCTTCCAGCGCATAGGCGGACATGTCCTTGCCGTAGCCGGATTGTTTCAGCCCGCCATGCGGCATTTCGTTGGTCAGCATGAAGTGGGTGTTGATCCAGGTGCAGCCGTAGCGAAGCTGCGCTGCGGTGGCCATGGCGCGGCCGACATCGCGGGTCCAGACCGAGGACGCCAGGCCATAGTCGCTGTCATTGGCCCAGCTGACGGCATCGTCCACGTCCGAGAACGGGGTGACGGACACCACGGGGCCGAACACTTCGCGCCTTACGATCTCGTCATCCTGTTTGGCGCCGGCGACGACGGTGGGGCGGTAGTAGAAGCCCTGGTCCATCGCCTCGCCGCCGGTGGTGATCTGGACGTGGTTCAGTTCCCGCGCGCGGTTGACGAAGCTGGCGACGCGGTCGCGCTGGCGCTGGCTGATCAGGGGGCCGATCTCGTTGGTGGTATCGTCTTCGGCGCCAAGGGTGATCGAGGCGGCGGCAGAGGTCAGGTCGGCCACCAGGTTGTCATAGACCTTGCGGCCGGCATAGACGCGGCACGCGGCGGTGCAGTCCTGCCCGGCGTTGTAGAAGCTGAAGGCGCGCAGGCCTTCGACCACCTCGGCAATGTCGGCATCGTCGAACACGATCACCGGCGCCTTGCCGCCCAGTTCCAGATGCGTCCGCTTCACCGTCTTGGCGGCGGCATCCAGCATCTTCTTGCCGGTCGCCACATCGCCGGTCAGGCTGATCATGTCGACGCCGGGGTGGTTGATCAGGTAGCTGCCGACGGTCTGGCCCCGCCCGGCGACGATGGAGACGACGCCTTCGGGCAGTTCGTCAGCCAGGATCCTCGCCATCTTCAGGGCGCTCAGCGGCGTCTGTTCCGACGGCTTGAACACCACTGTATTGCCGCCTGCGATGGCCGGGCCCAGCTTCCAGGCCATCATCATCAGCGGGTAGTTCCAGGGCGCGATCGAGGCGACGACGCCGACCGCATCGCGGCGGATCATCGAGGTATGGCCAGAGAGGTATTCGCCCGCCACCGTGCCGGTCATGCAGCGCACCGCGCCGGCGAAATAGCGGTAGCAATCGACGATGGCAGGGATTTCGTCGTTCCGGGCGGCGTTGATCGGCTTGCCGCAGTTCAGCGCCTCAAGCGCTGCAAAGGCGTCGGCCTCGGCCTCGACCCGGTCGGCGATGCGCAGAAGGGCGGCGGAGCGTTCGGCGGGGGTGGTGCGCGACCAGTGGGCAAAGGCCTTGCGGGCGGCGGCGACGGCGCGGTCGATCTGTGCGGTCGAGGCCTCGGGCACCTCAAGGATCAACCCGCCGGTGCGCGGGTTCAGGATCGGCTCTTTGGCCTCTTGCCCGGCCTCGAAGGCGGCGCCGATCAGCAGGGCGGTGTCGATGGTGGAAAGCGTGTCCATTGCGAGCTCCTGTCATTTGCCCATGCCGGCGGTCTCGGAGCCGGAGCGGGTGAGGTAGTAGGCGATGAGGATGGGAAGGAAGGTCGCCACGAAAACCATGATGGCGACGACGTTGGTCACCGGGCGCTGGCGCGGGCGCACCAGTTCGTTCAGCATCCAGATCGGCAGGGTGGATTGCTGGCCTGCGGTGAAGGTGGTGACGATGACCTCGTCGAAGGACAGCGCGAAGGCCAGCATGCCACCGGCCAGAAGGGCCGAGCCGAGGTTGGGCAAAAGGATGTGGCGGAAGGTCTGGAACCCGTTGGCGCCGAGGTCCAGCACGGCCTCGATCATCGAGCCGGACAGGCGGCGGAACCGGGCGACGGCGTTGTTGTAGACGACGACGACGCAGAAGGTCGCGTGACCCAGGACGATGGTCCAGGTGGAGAACGGGATGTCCATGATCCCGAAGGCCGAGCGCAGCGACATGCCGGTGATCACGCCGGGCAGCGCGATCGGCAGGATGATCAGCAAGGACAGCTGGTCACGGCCGAAGAACCGCGCGCGCGCCATGGCGGCGGCGACCAGGGTGCCGAGGATCAGCGCCAGAACGGTCGAGATGACGGCCACCTTCAGCGACAGGTAAAGCGGCGGCCAGATGTCGGGGCGGTCGAACCAGGCGGTGGCAAACCATTGCGTGGTCAGGCCGGGCGGCGGCCACTGGTAGGTCCGCTCCTCGGTGGTGAAGGCGTAAAGGAAGATCAGCAGGATCGGCAGATGCAGGAACAGAAGCCCGCCGATGGCCGAGAGCCGGAGGGCAAGGGAGGGCCGGTCAGAGCGCATCGAAAGCCCCCGCGCGTTTGGCCAGCGTCAGGTAGACCAGCATGATCAGGATGGGCACGACGGCGAAGGCGGCGGCCAGCGGGATGTTCCCGGCGGTGCCCTGCGCGGATAGACCGCCAGGCCGATGAAGAAGGCCGAGGTGCCGATGATCTGCGGGATGATGTAGTCGCCCAGCGTCAGCGAGAAGGTGAAGATCGACCCCGCGATCACCCCCGGCAGCGCCAGCGGAAAGATCACCTTCCAGAAGGTCTGGCGGCGGGTGGCGCCGAGGTCGGCGCTGGCCTCCAGCATCGAGGTCGGCACCCGCTCCAGTGCGGCCTGCATCGGCAGGATCATGTAGGGCAGCCAGACATAGACGAAGACCGCGAAAGTGCCGATCGGCGAGGTGGACAGCGGAGTTGCCGCCGACCGGGGATGGACAGCCACGCCGTCGAGCAGCAACGATGATGCAGCTGCTCCGACACCCAGGTGAGGATGCCCTCCTTGGCGAGGATCAGCTTCCAGGCATAGACCTTGACCAGATAGCTCGACCACAGCGGCATCATCACGCCGAGATAGAACAGCGCCTTCCATTTGCCGCGCGCATAGCGGGCCGCGAAATAGGCAATGGGAAAGGCGAGGATGGCGGAGGCAAGCGTCACCGCCGCGGCCATCACGACGGTGCGCATGATGATGTCGAGGTTCTGGGCCGGCAGCAGTTCGCCATAGGTCTTCAGCGTGACCTCTTGCTTCACTACGCCGGAGAACTCGTCGATCGAGTAGAAGCTTTGCAGCAGCAGCGCGACAAGAGAGCCCAGATAGACCACGCCCAGCCAGATCAGCGGCGGGCTGACCAGCAGCACCAGCAGCAGGTTGGGCCGCCGCCAGATCAGCGCGGTCCAGCGATCGGCAAAGCCGCGGGGCGGAAGGACAGGGGGGGGGGGGGGCCCCGGGGCCGGGCGGGGGGCGGGGGGGCGGGGGGGCGGGCGGGCGGGGGGGGGGGGGGGGCGTGGGGGGGGGGGGTGGGCAGCGCCACGGCCCGACAAGGTGGCAACGCGGGACATCATGCGCCCCCCATCAGGTGCAGCGCCCCGGGGTCGAAGGCGATGGCGGCGGTGCTGCCTTCGGCGGGAACCGGCTGGCCGGCGGGAATGAGGGCCGCGATCTCGGTGCCCTGCGCGCTCAGCACCACACGGGTGCCGGACCCGAGGTAGCGCAGCGCCGTGACGGTGCCGGAGACCGGGCCGGTGGCGGCGAGGCGGGTTGCCTCGGGGCGAAGCGAAGCCCATTCGGCGGGTCCGCCCAGCGCCTGGGTAAGCGCAGGCGGCAACACGTTGGACGAGCCGACGAAATCGGCGACGAAGCGGGTCGCGGGGCGGTCGTAGATCTCTTGCGGCGTGCCGATCTGGGCGATGCCGCCTTCGTTGAAGATGGCCAGGTGGTCGGCCATCGACAGCGCCTCGTTCTGGTCATGGGTAACGAAGACGAACGTGATGCCCAGCTTTGCTGCAAGGCCTTCAACTCGTCCTGCATCGCCTCGCGCAGTTTCAGATCCAGCGCGCCAAGCGGTTCGTCCAAGAGCAGGACACGCGGCTCGTTCACCAGCGCACGGGCCAGTGCCACGCGCTGGCGCTGGCCGCCCGACAGTTGCGCGGGCTTGCGGTCGCCGTAGCCTTCCAGATGCACCAGCGCCAGCATCTCTTCGGCGCGGGCAAGGCGCGCTCTGCGGCCCATGCCCTTGACCATCAGCCCGTAGGCGACGTTGTCGCGCACGTTGAGGTGCGGAAACAGCGCATAGTCCTGGAACACGGTGTTGACGTTGCGCAGATGCGGCGGCACCGCCGAGACATCCTCGCCGAAGATGCGGATCGCGCCGGCCGTCGGCTGCTCGAACCCCGAGATCAGCCGCAGGCAGGTGGTCTTGCCCGATCCCGACGGCCCCAGCATCGCGAAGAACGATCCCTCGGCGATGGTCAGGTCCACCCGATCCACGGCCTTGACCGGGCCGAAGTGGCGGGAGACGGAACGGAATTCGACAGCAGCGGTCATGCGCGCCTTTCGACAATGGAGGAATGCCGCCCGACCCGGCCGGGACGGGCGCAGGAAGTGCCGACCCGAGGCCGCATGGCCTCGGGGTCGCGCATCCGGTTCAGCGGCCGCCGATCACGCCGATGTAGTCGCTGACCCAGCGATAATAGGGCACGCAGTCGCCCGCCGGGCAGGATGAGACCGGGGTGGTCCAGAACCGGATCCGGTCGAAATCGTCCATCCCGTTCGCCGTGCAGCTTTCCGCCGTCGCCATGCCGCGGCCGTCGGTACAGGCGGCCGGCACCGAGGGGTTGGCCCCGAACCAGACCGACAGGTCGGCCTGCAGGTTCGACGACAGCGAATGCTCCATCCACATGTAGGCGCAGTTCGGGTTGGCCGCGTCGACATGCATCATCGTGGTGTCGGCCCAGCCGGTGGCCCCCTCCTGCGGGATGGTCGAGGCGATGGGCTGGCCCTCGCCCTTCAGGAGATTCACCTGGAACGGCCAGGATCCCGAGGCGACCACGCCCTCGTTCTTGAAGTCGTCCATCTGGATGAAGGCGTCGTGCCAGTAGCGGCTGACCAGCGTGCGCTGCACGCGCAAGAGGTCCAGCGCGGCCTTGTACTGGTCCTCGTTCAGCTCGTAGGGCGAGGTGATCCCCAGTTCCGGCTTGTGGAACATCAGGTATTGCGCGGCATCGGCGATGTGGATCGGGCCGTCATAGGCCTGCACCCGGCCCTTGTTCGACTTGCCGTCGGGCAGGTCCATCTCCTCGAACACCACGTTCCACGAGGTCGGCGGCTCGGCGAAGACGTTGGTGTTGTACATCAGCACGTTCGGCCCCCACATGTAGGGCACGCCGTAATGCACGCCGTCGACGGTGAACCAGGGCGCGTCCTTCAGCCGGTCGTCGACCGTGGACCATGACGGAATCAGGTCGGTGTTGACCGGTTGCACCCGATCGCCCGCCACCAGACGCAAGCTGGCGTCGCCCGAGGCAGTGACCAGATCGAAGCCGCCTTCGTTCATCAGCGCCACCATCTCGTCGGAGGTGTTCGCGGTCTTGACGTTCACCTTGCAGCCGCTGGCCGTCTCGAACTTGGTGACCCAGTCGAAGGCGGCGTCGGTCTCGCCGCGCTCGATATAGCCGGGCCAGGCGACGATGTTCACCTGCCCCTCGCCGGGGCCGATCTCGGTCATCTGCGCAAGTGCCGGGGAAAGGCCGGTAACGACGCCAAGCGCCGTGGTGGCCATGAGCTTCATGGTCTTCATCGGAGACTCCCTCTGGGGTTTGCCCGCAAAGGCGGGACGCCGGTTGTCCGGTCGTTGGCTGCCAGCCTAGGCCGTGGCGCTGACTTCGCAATAACAAAACGCGGATGCGCGGTATCGGAAAAACCGATGGCAAATCGAACAATGCTTTGGCGCAGAGTCATGTTATGCTGCCTTGCAGGCGGCAGCAGGGAGAGCGGGCGATGAAGCATCTGGCTTTGGCGGTGGTTCTGGCGGCGGGGCTTTTCCCGGGCACGGCGCTGGCCTGCACGGTTCCCGCTGGCGCGAAAGCGATGGAATCGGGGCTGATCGACTGGATCAACGGCGCGCGGGCGCAAAAGGGGCTGGCCCGGCTGAAACCCTCGGGCAAGCTGGACAAGGCGGCCGACGCGCATGCCTGCGACATGGCCAGCCGCGGCTTCTTCAGCCACAAGGGCCCCGGCGGGCCGACCCTGCAGAAGCGGCTGAAGACGGCGGGCTACCGGTTTTCGGCGGCGGTCGAGAACATCGGCAAGAGCCGCAAGGCCAGTGCCGACACCGCGGCGGGTATCTGGCGCAATTCGTCGGCACATTGGGCGAACATCCTGAATCCGTCGATCCGCGACATCGGCGTGGCGGTGGCGACGGACGGGTCGAACGTCTACTACGTCTTCGTCGGCGGATCGCAGTAGGTCACCGGCTGGCGATCGCCGACTGGGCCGAGCGGACGAAGTTGTGCGCCGGCCCCGACAGCGGCGCGCCCCGCCGCCAGGCCAGGCCGACCTGCACCGAGGGAAGATCGCCCGAGACATCGCGGATCTCGATCCGGTCGCCTTCCAGCGACCAGGGCCGGTAGACCAGCGACGGCAGGATCGCCAGCCCCGCCCCGGTGGCGACCAGCGACCGCACCGCCTCGACACTGCGGGTGCGGAAGGCGATTTCGGGTTTCACCGGCAGGGCCGCGGTCAGGCGGCGGGTCGATTCCTCGATCTCGTCCACCATCAGCTGGATCAGGGGCTGGCCCGCCACATCCTCCAGCGCGATCGCCTCTTGCTGCGCCAAGGGGTGGCCCAGCGGCAGCCACAGCCGATAGGGCGACACCAGCAGCGTCTCGACATGCAGCGCCATGCGGTCCTTGACCGATGAGGTCAAGAGGACGGCCACGTCCAGCTCGCCGCCGATCAGGAGGTGCTGCAGGTAGTCGCCGTTATCCTCGGTCACGTTCAGATCGACCTGCGGATGGGCGCGGCGAAAGCGGCTGAGGATGTCGGACAACACATAGCCCGCCACCAGCGAGGTGACGCCCAGGCTAAGCCGGCCGCGGGCGGTTTCCTCTTCGTCGCGAAAGGCCGAGCGGGCGGTGGCGACATCGGCCAGGATCTGGCGGGCGTGGCGCAGGAAGGCGCTGCCCTTGTGGGTAATCTCCAGCCCCCGCGCCATGCGGTCGAAAAGGGTGACGCCCAGATCATCCTCCAGCGCGCGAATCGCCTCGGTCACCGAAGACTGGCTGATCGACAGCGCGCGGGCCGCGCCGGTGACCGATCCGGCCTCGGCGGCGGCAATGAAGAACTGCAGCTGGCGCAGCGTGAAGGCCATGGCGCGATTGGTGCATGGCCTTGCCGCGTTGCGCAAGGGCGTGGCGGCGAGGTGGCCGCCTAGTCCGGGCAATGCGCCGCGGCATAGGCCTTGACCGCCGCGCCAAGGCGCCAGGCGCGAGAGCGGTCTTCAAGGGAATGGCTGGGCGGCGCCACATATTTCGCCGACTGGGCGCGGTAGCGGTAGAGGCTGAACCCGTCCAGCGGCTGCGACAGGAAGGCCTCGTCAAAGGACATCTGTTCCGGCAGGTTGCGCAGGGTCGGAACGCCCGGACCCGCTTTCGGAATCAGGTGCAGGTCCGTCAACGGATCGAGGTCATCGGGATCAGGCGGAGTGTCGGGAAAGATCACCGCCACATCGCGCAGGTCGATTGTCTGGTGGAGGGTTTCGACATCGCCTTGCCGGAATGCCGAGGTTTCCCGGATATGAAGCATGCAGCCGTCGATCTCGATCACATGGGTAACCGCAAGGTCGGCCCGTAGGAAGGCAGGTCCGAAAACGGCTGGCCCGGCGCGGTGGTGTAAAGCGACAGCGTGCGGATCGCGGCGGCATCGGCTGCGGCATCCTGCGCCGGAGAAGGCGTTGGAAGGCCCAGCGCCACGGCGGCTGCAATTGAAAAGGGGGCGAGACGGTTCAAGCCCGCAAGGCCTTGGGCAGCGCCGCGCAAAGGGCGGGCTGCGCGGTGGCGACCAGCGCCTGGTAGGCGGCCAGCCTTTCGGGCGTGAAATGCCCGGCCTCGGCCAGGATGTTGACGGTGCCGATGACCGGGCCAGCGCCGTCGTGAACCGGGATGTTGATGCAGGAGCCAAGGCCCAGCGACACGATCAGCGCATGGTCGAAGAAGTATTTCGCGAATTCGGGCGGGGTGTTGGCGACAAAGGTCCGGCGGCCCGCGATGCAGTGGTCGTGCCAGCCGTCGCGCTCCATCGGCTTGGTGCCGGAGACGGGGTATTCGGCGGGCAGCGAGGTGTAGACCCGGCGAAACAGCGCCGCCCCTTCATCCAGCGCGGTGACAGTGAACAGCCGCGTGCCAAGGGCGGCGCAATCGGCGTGCAGGCGGGCGAAGATATCGGTCATGCGGGTTCCTCCATGCGGACCTTGCGCGCCATCAGGGCGATCAGGTCGGATCGGGTGATGATGCCGACCAGCTTGCCGCCCTCGACGATCGGCACGCTTTGCTGGCGGCCGTCGGAGATCAGCGCCAGCAGCTCGGCCAGGCCGGCCTCGGGCGGCAGGGTGACGACCGGGGCGGCCAGGTCGACGGCGGTCAGCGCGGAATCGGCGGCGATCAGGTTGCGGTCCAGGATCAGCCCGGCCAGCGATCCGTCCTCGCGCTGCACCGGCAGGGTATTGAACCGGTAGTGCATGAAGGCGGCGGCGATCTCGGGCTCCGGCGTGTCGGGGGCCACGGTGACGACATCGCGCGACATCACGTCGGCGGCGGACAGGGCGCCAAGGTGGCGGGCGGTGGCCTCGGCCTCGGCGGCCTCCAGCGCGCGGCCAAGGTCTTCGGCGCCCAGGTTGGCCGACAGGCGCAGGCGGTCGAGGATGGCCTGCAGGTCGTCGGGCAGCAGGCCGAGGCGGCGTTCGGGCGCGGCATCGGACGTGCCGTGCGGGCCTTGCGCGGCGGGTTGGCGAAACGGATAGACGCGACCGGTCAGCCGGTTCCACAGCACCCCGCACAGCACCAGCAGGGCCGCGCCTTCGGCCACCGGGAACAGCGCGAAGCCGGGGCCGGGCAGCGCCGCGGGGTCGGCCGTCAACACCACCAGCAGCGCCACCGCGCCGGCCGGCGGATGCATGGCGCGCAAGCCGGCCATGGCCAGCACCGCGCCCCCGACCGCCAGGGCGGCGGCGGGCAGTTGCGCCGGCACCGCATGCACCGCCAGCACCGCCACCAGCGCCGAGGCCACGCTTCCCACCACTACCGACCAGGGCTGCGCCAGCGGGCTGTTCGGCACCGCGAAGATCAGGAATGCCGTCGCCCCGAAGGGCGCGATCAGCATCGGCACGGCGCCCCCCGACAGCCGGTGCAGCACCACGCCCGCCACCACCAGTCCCAGGGCCGCGCCAAGCCCTGCCCGCAGCGCCTCTTGCGGTTTCGGCCAGGGCATCGCGGGGCCAAGCGCGCGGAAGACCCGGTTCACGCGCCCGGCTCCGGCCAGATCGCGCGGGAAAGCAGCGGCAGGTCGGGTGCCGGCGGCGGTGCGGCGCCGTCTTCCCACAGATACAGCCGCACATGATCGGCGCGGTCGGGGGCATCGGGCCGGGCATGGATGCGCCAGTCGAGGCGGAAGCCTTCCTCGAGCAGGCCCTCGGCGTAGAAGGCGATCTCTTCGGCCTCCAGCGCCTCGGCGGGTGCCGACGGCCAGCCGCCGCTTTCCCAAAAGACCAGCGCCTCGATCATCGGATCGCGCAGCGCCAGCCTGGCCAGCGGCTCCAGGAAGGCCTGGACGGGCGAAAGGTCGGGCTTGGCGCGGGCCATGCGGCCTCCTTCGGACAACCGTGGCAGGGTGCGGCGCGCGGCGGGCGGCGTCAAGGCGGAGGGCCTTCCCGACGATGTCTTCGACGCGGCGCGGGGCGAGGCGGGCGAAGGCGCAGCAACAACCGCGCTAACGCCGGGTCATCGCGATGCGGATCAGCATCCGTTCCACCAGCGCCATCCCCGGCGCGCGGCTGGAAGAGCGCAGGGTCAAGTCGGTCTCCAGCAGTTGCGCGACGACGCTTTCCAGCGGCTTCACCCCCCAGGCCTGTGCCTGCCGCTGCATCTGGTCGCGGCGCGGCCCGAAGATCCGCGCCTTCATCAGCCCCGCCGCCACCCCGCCCGGATCGGTCGCGGCCACATGCAGGCTGCGGAAATGCCGCAGCGCCATCAGGCAGATCGTCACCGGCACCACCCCCTGCCCTTCCAGCCGCCGCATCAGCATGCCGACATCGCGCGCGCGGCCCTCGGCAGCGGCGTGCAGCACCTCGTCCAGCTCTGCCTCCAGCGTGGCGGGGGCCATCGCGGCGACTTCGGCGGTTGTCAGGGGCGTGTCGTCGCCATGCTTGTAGAGCGCCACCTTTTCCAGCGTCTGGCGAAAATCGCCGGGGTCCAGCGCGCGGGCCAGCACGGTCAGATCAGCCATCGCCTCGGGCGCGATCCGGGACAGGCCGGCACGCTTCAGCTCTGCCTCGATCTCGTCGCGGCTGGGCGGATCGTCGTAAAGCCCGATCGACACCGCATTCGGCGCCTTCTCGAACAGGCCCTTCAGCGTGCTCTTGCCGGTCAGCCCGCCCGCCGTCACCACGATGACGGCATCGCCCGGCTTCCAGTCCTTCAGCGCCGCGCCGATGGTTTCCACCAGCCCGTCGCTGGCCTCCTCGACAAAGGCCACGCGCGGGCCGGGAAAGAACCCCACCTCCTTGATCGCATCCGGCAAGAGGGCCGCATCCTTGCGCAGGTCAGACCCCGACATCCGGACGAGCCGCATCTCGGCCTCGCCCTCGGGCCCGATCAGCGCAGCAATCGCCTCTTGCCGTTTCAGCGCCACCCGCATGGCATCGGCACCGAAGATCAGCAGCCCGGCGCGCGCAGGCTCCGGCTTTGCGCAATAGCGCGCGGCCTCGGCGCCCTTCAGGATCATGGCAGCCCCGTCACGGCAATCTGGCGGCTTCGGCGATCAGCCGCGCCACCACCTGATCGGCCAGAAGCCGCATCAGCCGGTAGCCCGCGTCCTCTTCCGCCGCCAGCCCTGCCACGGTGGAGCCGGTGGCCGCAAAGGCGGTAAAGCTCTGCACCCGCCCGCCGGTGATCCGCGCGCCGGTCGCCGTATCCGAGAGCGTGTAGTCGATCGCGCCCTTCAGGTTGTAGCGGGTGATCCGGTTGTCGGGCGTGACGCCAACGCCCACCGTCTCGGTGACGATGGTATAGGCCAGGTCATAGCGATGCACCTCGGGCCGACCGATGCGTTCTTCCAGCCGCTCGACGAAATCGAAGCCGTTCTTGGTTGACGGGTCGGCCACGCGCACCGTGCCCTGCAACTTGGTCGCCGCCCCGCCCGGCGCATAGGCCGGCGTGAACCCGCAAGCGGCCAGCGCAAGCGGACAGAGCAGAAGGAAGCGGCGGCTATACGACGACATTGATGATGCGTCCCGGCACGACGATGATCTTCCGGACCGGCTGCCCGGCCAGGAACTTGATGACATCCTCATTCGCCAGCGCCAGCTTTTCAACCTCTGCCGCGGGCATGTCCTTCGCCACGCTGATTTCCGCCCGCCGCTTGCCGTTGATCTGAACCGGCAGGGTGACGGTATCGTCGACCAGCAGGGCCGGATCGGCCTTCGGCCAGGGTGCCTGCGCACAGAGGCCCGAGCCGCCCTGATGGGCCCAGATATCCTCGGCCAGATGCGGCGTCATCGGTTGCATCAGCTGCGCCATCGTCCGAATCGCCTGTTTCATCACCGGGGTGGAGGCATTGGCCTTACCCAGCGTGTTGGCAAAGGCGTAGAGGCTGGCGATGGCCTTGTTGAAGGCAAAGCCTTCGATGCCGCGGGTGACATCATCAATCGCCCGCGCGGTCGCCCGCGCCAGATCGTCGTCGCCCTCGCCCCGGTGGTCCGCAGGCATCTGGCCGATGCGGTCGCACAGCGTCCACACCCGGTTGAGGTGCTTGTGCGCCCCTTCGGCACCGCTGGCGGTCCATTCGACATCGCGTTCCGGGGGCGAATCCGACATCACGAACCAGCGCGCGGTATCGGCGCCGAACTGCGCGATGATGTCCTTCGGGTCGACGACATTCTTCTTCGACTTCGACATCTTGGCCGAGGGGATGACCTCCACCGCCGTGCCGTCCTTCAACGTGCCACCGGAGTCGGACCGGATCACCTCTTCGGGCAGGTGAAAGACCGGGCGGCCTTTGGCATCGGTGGTCCTGTAGATCTCATGCGTGACCATGCCCTGGGTGAACAGCGCCGAGAACGGCTCCACCGCCTTGGCGGGCAGATGGCCGGTCTTGTGCATCGCGCGGGCGAAGAAGCGCGAATAGAGCAGGTGCAGGATCGCATGCTCGATGCCGCCGATATACTGGTCGACGTTCATCCAGTAGTCGGCATCCTCGGCCACCGTCGGGGTGGCGGCATGCGGGCTGGTGAAGCGGGCGTAATACCAGCTTGAGTCCACAAAGGTATCCATCGTGTCGGTTTCGCGTTTCGCCGGGGCACCGCAGGACGGGCAGGGTACATCGCGCCAGGTCGGATGCCGGTCCAGCGGATTGCCGGGCTTGTCGAAGGCCACGTCATACGGGAGTTCGACCGGCAGGTTCGCCTTCTTTTCCGGCACCACGCCACAGGCGGCACAATGCACCACCGGAATAGGACACCCCCAATAGCGCTGGCGGCTCAACCCCCAGTCGCGCAGGCGGAATTTGGTGACGCCGGCGCCGTAGCCGTGGGATTCGGCATGGGCGATGGCGGCGGCCACGCCCTCGTCGCCGGTCTGCACCCCTTCGCCGGCAAAGCCGCGGACATAGCGCAGCTTTTCCGACTTCATCGGCACGAAGGCCTCGGTCAACCGGGCCTCGTCGGCTTCCTCGGCCACAAAGACCGGCGGGATCGGCAGCCCGTATCTGGTGGCGAATTCGAAATCCCGCTGGTCATGCGCCGGGCAGCCGAAGATCGCGCCGGTGCCGTAGTCCATCAGGATGAAATTGGCGATCCAGACCGGCAGCTCCCAGGTCGGGTCCAGCGGGTGCTTCACCCGAATGCCGGTGTCATGGCCGATCTTCTCGGCGGTCTCGATCTCTTCGGCGGAGGTGCCGCCGCGCCGGCATTCGGCCACGAAAGCCGCCACCTCCGGATCCGCCTCCAGCGCCTTGGCCAAAGGGTGATCCGGGCTGATCGCCGCAAAGGACGCCCCCAGCAGGGTATCGGGGCGGGTGGTGTAAACCTCAAGCTTGTCAAAGCCTTCCGGCGCGCCCACGGTGTCGAACGCAAATTGCAACCCGCGCGAGCGGCCGATCCAGTTGGCCTGCATCAGCCGCACCTTCTCGGGCCAATGCGTCAACCCGTCCAGCGCCTCCAGCAACTCTTCGGAGTAATCCGAGATCTTGAAGAACCACTGCACCAGCTCGCGCCGCTCCACCTCGGCACCGGATCGCCAGCCCTTGCCGTCGATCACCTGCTCGTTGGCCAGAACGGTCATGTCGACCGGGTCCCAGTTGACCATGGCGGCCTTGCGATAGACCAGCCCGGCCTCCAGCATGTCGAGAAACATCGCCTGCTGCTGGCCGTAATACTCCGGGTCGCAGGTGGCAAATTCGCGGCTCCAGTCGATCGACAGGCCCAGGGGCCGCATCTGCGCCTTCATGTCGGCGATGTTGCCATAGGTCCAGTCCTTGGGGTGCCCCCCCCGCTCCATCGCGGCATTCTCGGCCGGCATGCCAAAGGCGTCCCAGCCCATCGGATGCAAGACCGAATACCCCTGCGCCGCCTTCACCCGCGCCACCACGTCGCCCATCGTATAGTTGCGCACATGGCCCATGTGGATCCGCCCCGACGGATAGGGGAACATCTCCAGCACATAATACTTCGGCCGCGCCGGATCGCGCCGCGCCGCAAAGACCTGCGCCTCGTCCCAGGCCTTCTGCCAGCGGGGTTCGATCACCGAAGGGTCATAGCGCGACATCAGACAGGCCTCGTAAAGGGTTCCGCGCCGGAATTACACCGCGGGGCCGGAAAAGGTCCACCCCTTCCCGGTTCCCGGCTTCATCTTGGCAGAAATACTCCGGGGGGCAGCGCGAATGCCTGCATTCGTGCGCGGGGGGCCGGCCCCCCGCCGCCACCCTTACAGCTTGGAGTCGCGGATCCGCAGCTGGCGCGCCCGGGTCAGGATCGCATCCTCGACCGCGCGCTGGGTCTCGACGCTGACCGCCCCGCCGCCGCGCGACTGCAGCGCCACCTTCAGGCTGCGCGCATCCAGCGCGGGGTCCTGCACATAGATCGTCGCGCGGTAGGCCCGGCCGCCGCCGGGCGGCGTGCCATAGCCGGTCACGATCACCCCGGTGAACGGGTCGACCGATTCGACGGGCAGGAAGTTCAGCACCTCGAGGCTGGCCTGCCACAGGTACTTGTTCACTTCGACCGTGGTGTTCGGGTCGTCCGAGTTCTTGAACAGATCCCAGATCGTGCCCTTGCGGCGCTTGCCGTCATTCTCGGCCGCGGCCATCGCGGCGCGCTTTTCATCGGACTTCTGGCGGCTTTCGAATTCGCCTTCGGTGATCACCCCGTCGCGCTTGCCGCGCCCGAACAGGCCGGAATCACCGCTGGACAGGCCGCCACAGCCCGAAAGGGCCAGCACAAGACCGATGGCCAGCGTTGCGCGCGGAACATTCGACAGGGGCATGCGGGTCTCCGAAAGGCTACATCGGCTGTCTAGCCGAGCCGCCAAGGCCGAACAAGGCCTTTCCCCTTGGCCGCACGCGCGCACCCCCCCGCAAACCGCCGTTCCGGAGCGGGAAACCCGCCCCAAGCGCATACTGTGGCATAGCTGCACCATCATCGGCCGGATTCCCGGCGCCCCGCCTGTCGTCGTTGCAATCAGCCGTCCAAGGGCCGAAATACGCTCCATACCCAACTCGGATTCCCCTGAGCTGGGCATCCTTGAACCAAACGAGGGAAAACGATGAAGAAGATTCTCCTTGCTACCACCATGCTGGCGGGCACCGCCGGCTTCGCCGCCGCCGAAGTTGCGGTGACCGGCTACGCTGAAATCGGTGTCTGGTCGAACACCATTGGCGACATCGCCTTCCACCAGGACGTCGAAGTGACCTTCAAGATGTCGGGCACCACCGACGGTGGGCTCGAGTTCGGCGCCCAGATCGACCTGGACGAGACCAACGTTGCCCTGGACGACGACTCGGGCACCACCGTCTATGTGTCGGGTGCCTTCGGCAAGCTGACCATGGGCGACACCGATGGCGCGCATGACTGGGCCATCCAGGACGCCGGCGCGCTGACCTCGCTGACCGACGACCACACCAGCCACGTCGCCTGGTATGGCGCCACCGGCCTTGACGGCCAGGGCGACGGTCAAGTCGTTCGCTACGAAAACACCTTCGGTGCCTTCTCGTTCGCCATCTCGGCCGAGCAGGAAGACAACAGGGTCTCGGCGCTCGGTCGGCCCACCGGGTGTGGATGCTGACGACATCTGGGGCATCGGCGTGAAGTACAACGCCGACCTGGGCGGCACCACGCTGAACGTTGGTCTGGCTTACCAGTCCGGCAACCTGGACGGCCCGTTCACCGACGCTGGTGTCTTTGACGTGGCGCCAGGCCGGTGAACATGGACGAGAACGGCGACGTGCTCGGCCTGTCCATCGGTGCCGAGCTGGCTGCTGGCTTCTCGGCCTCGCTGAGCTTCTCTGACTTCGGCTTCGACAACGCTGCGCGGAACGACTTCACGCACACCGGTCTGGCTCTGAACTACAACACCGGCGCTCTGTCGACCCACTTCAACTACGGTGTTGCGAACCCGGAAGTTGGTCCGGACGTCGACTCCTGGGGTCTGGCTGTGAACTACGATCTCGGCGGCGGCGCGGTTGTGATGGCCGGCTACGGCTCGGACATGGACGGTACCACCGTCGGTGACCAGGACCAGTGGTCGATCGGTCTCGGGATGTCGTTCTGATCTGACGATCACCTGATCGGGGAAGGGCGGGCCATTGGCCCGCCCTTTTCCTTTGGCGGTTGCTTTTCTTTGCCCGGGCCAGCCGTTAGGGTGCCGGGCGACACCGCAAGGACATCAGCGCAATGCCCAAGGCCCCGACCCCGCCGCCCTCTGCCCAGGACCTGAAACAGGCCTACGCCAGGGCGATGACCGCGATGCAGTCGGGGCAGGCCGCCGAGGCGCTGGAGATGTTCGGCGCGATCCATGACGCCAACCCGCGCATTGCCGAGGTGGAATACCAGATCGCCCGGCTGCTGCTGGATCTGGACCGGTTTGATCCCGCACTGATCCATGCCGCCGCCGCCGCCGAACTGGCCACCGCCCAACCCGCCGTCTGGGCCACCCTGGCCGAGGCCGTGGCGCTGCAGGGCTCTGCTCCGGCAAGGGCGGAATTCCTCAAACGGCTCGCGGCCGCGCCGCTGGCCGCGCCGCAGAAGGCAGCCCTGCAGGACCGCTTCGGTGCCACCTCCAGGGGAACCCGCCCGCCGACCGGGGGGGCCGCGAAACCGCAGCTGGCGCAAATGGTTGCGCTGGTTTCCGCCGGAAAACACCGGGAAGCCGAGGCTGCCGCGGCGAGGGTGCTGGCCGCCCACCCGCGCTGTGCGCTGGCCGCCAATGCGCGGGGAACCGCGCTGGCCGCGCTTGGCCGCGCAGAGCCCGCTCTGGCCGCCTTTCGCGCCGCCCTCGCCATCTTTCCCGGCTATGCCGAGGCCCATGCCAACATGGCCCCGGTCCTTGCCCGTCTTGGCCGTGGCGAAGATGCCCGCCGCGCCTGGCGCACCGCGATCACGCTGACCCCTGACCTGGTTTCGGCACTGGCCGGGCTGGGCCACCAGCTTCTGGCCGATGGCAAGCCGCTCGCGGCCCTGCACTGGCTGGACCGCGCCGCCGCGCTGGCACCGGAGCGGGTGGATGTGACTCAGGCGATGGGCAATGCGCATACCATCCTGCGCGACTATGCTGCCGCCCATGCCGCCTTTTCCGCCGCTGCCCGCGCTACCGGCCGCAAGGCCGCGATGCCCCTGATGATGCTGGCACAGGCCGCCGCGCATCTGGGCCGCGACGACGAGGCCGAGGCCGACTTTCGCGCGGCGCTGGCGCTGGAGCCGCAGAACGCCACGGTGCGGGGGGCTTTCGCGGTGTTTCTCCAGGGGCTTGGCCGATTTGCCGAGGCCGAGGCAGAGCTGCTGGCCGCCATCGCCGCCAAGCCGGAAGCGGGTGAACCGTATCGGCTGTACTACGCATCGCACAAGGCAGCAGCCGGAGAGCCGTTGCTGGCCGAGATGAAGCGGCACCTGGCCGACCCGGCCACGAAGGACAACGACCGCATGGCCTTTGGCTTTGCAATCTCCAAGGCACTGGAGGATGCAGGCGACCATGCCCATGTGTTCGACTATCTGGACCCGGCGAATGCGTTGATGCGCAAGGCCCACCCCTATGACATCGCCGAGCGCGAAGCCCAGATCGATCAGTTGATCGCGGCGCTGGAGGGGATGGATTGGCAGGCCGTCCTGCCCGGCACCACCGAGGCCGCGCCGATCTTCGTGACCGGGATGCCGCGGTCGGGCACCACGCTGATCGAACAGATCATCGCCAGCCATTCCCGCGTGACCGGGGCGGGAGAACTGGGCGAAGCGCGGCTGATGCCGGTGGGACCGGGCGGGGCACTGCGGCCTGCCAAGACGATTCCGGGGGCGGAAATCGTTCAACTGGGGCAGGAATATGCCGCGATGATGCGGGCGCGGTTTCCCGAGACGCCGCAGATCACCGACAAGTCGATCCAGACCTACCTGACGCTGGGCCTGATGAAGCTGGCGATGCCGAACGCCCGCTTCATCGTGGTGCGGCGCGATCCGCGCGACACGCTTCTGTCGATCTACAAGAACGTCTTCCCCGTGGGCACGCATCTTTACGCCTATGACCAGGTCGATCTGGCACGGCACTACGCAACCTTCGACCGGATGATCGAATTCTGGCGCGACCGGGTGCCGGGCTGGTTCCACGAGGTGCAGTATGAAGACCTGGTGGCCGACCCGGAGCCGCAAAGCCGGGCGCTGATCGCCGCCTGCGGGCTGGAGTGGGAGGACGCCTGCCTGAACTTCCACACCAACACCCGCAAGGTGGAAACCCTGAGCGTGTTCCAGGTGCGCCAGCCGATCAACAAGGGCTCGGTCCGCGCTTGGGAGCGGTATGCCGAGCGGCTGGCGCCAATGATCGGGCGGCTGCGCCAGGACGGGATGATCAAGGACTGAACGATGGGACTGGCAGAAATCACGGGCCGCGTGCAGGCGGCGGAAGCGGCGGCCGGGCGCAAGCCGGGCGAAGTGCGGCTGATCGCGGTGTCGAAAGTGCAGCCGGCTGACCGGGTAGAGGCCGTGCTGGCCGAGGGCCACCGCCTGTTCGGCGAGAATTACGTGCAGGAGGCGGCGGCGAAATGGCCCGCCTGGAAGGCGCTCTATCCGGGGGTGGAGCTGCACATGATCGGCCCCTTGCAGACCAACAAGGCCAAGCTGGCGGTCGACCTGTTCGACGCGATCCACACGCTGGACCGCCCCTCGCTGGCCGAAAGACTGGCCCGGCTGGCCGAGGCCCAGGGGGCGTGCCCGGATCTGTTCGTGCAGGTGAATACAGGGGCAGAGCCGCAGAAGGCCGGCATCCTGCCGGACGAGGCGGATGCGTTCATTGCATCCTGCCGGGATATGGGCCTGCCGGTTGTCGGGCTGATGTGCATCCCGCCGGAGGGAGAGGATTCCACGCCGCATTTCGCCGCCTTGCGTGCGATGGCCGCCCGGAACGGGCTCAGGGGCCTGTCGATGGGGATGAGCAGCGATTTCGAGGCCGCGATCGCCCATGGCGCCAGCCATGTCCGCGTCGGCAGCGCGATCTTCGGCGCACGGGATTACGCGCCCAAGGCCTAGGTCAGCCAGACCCGCGCATAGGGCGGCAGCGCCAGGTCGCCGGCGTGCAGCTGCACCGGCTGATCGGACAACAGATCATGCATCCGGCTGGCCCCTTCGGCCCGCAGCCAGCCCTCGGGCAGGTGCTGCCAGCCTTCGGTGAAGTTGAACAGGCACAGGATCGCCCCTGTCGGCGCATCCCGGCGAAAGCCGAAGACCCCAGCCGCCTCGGCCCGCAGAATCTGCGTCGGCACCCCCCCATGCAGCCCCGGCACCGCCCGCCGCCGGGCCAGAATGGCCCTTGTGCCGCGGAACACCACCGCCGCGGCATCGCTGCCCGAATGCCGCGTCGCCGCGCGGTCCCAATCCATCATCGGCCGGTGAATCCAGCGGCTGTCATGGGCATGGGCAAGATCACCCACATACGAACGGTCATTCAACAACGCCAGCTCATCGCCCATGTAGATCAACGGGATCCCCCCGAAGGACGCGATCAGCGCATGGCCCATCAGCATCCGCTGCACCGCCAGATCCGCCGCTGCCGGATCCCCGGCCTCCAGTGCTGCCTCCAGCCCCGTCAACGACGCGAAACTGCCCGAAATCCGCTTGTCCCCTGTCGCCTCGTTCACCTGAAACAGCGCGCCCCTGGCGAAGGTGCCGGGAAAGCCGCCCTCGTAGAACTCGGACAGGAAGGCCCGGTGCGCGCAAAAGGTGGCGCCTACCGTGCAATCCATGGCAGTAGGTGGCATAGGTCGCATTGGTCAGGCGGTCGGGGAAACCGCTCAGCACATGGGTCATCAGCCGCGCATCCCGTGTGGCAAGCGAGGACCAGAACTGCACCATCAGGCTGTTGTGATAGGCCAGGTTCCCTTCGCGCCCGTCAGCAGCCCGCGCCCCAATAGGGCCGGCGGGAGATCGCCTCTTCCATGGATCGCTGGGATCCGTGCGGCCCCAGGCCGCAGCATATCACCTCGGGTTCCGACTGGCAGGGGTGCCAGCTCAACCACCCCCCCACCCATAACGTCCAACCGCCGATCTGCGGGCAATGCGTGAAGTTGCCCGGCGCATTGTCGGGGAACACCTCGACCAGCGTATCTTCAAAGCGGTTTGGCAGATCGGGCGAATCGAACATCAGGTAGTAGTCCTGATACTTCGCGTCACCCTTCGCGGCCTTCTTCGCCCAAGGGTGTTCTTTCGCGGTGTGGTTCAGCACCAGATCGACGCACAGCGACATGCCCCGGGCGCGCGCCCCGTCATCCCGGTCCCGCTCCAGGGGCGCTGGATCGTTCCAGGTCAGGTCCAGCCTTAGGCCTCCGCCCGCCACCCCTTGCGCAGCGCGGTCAGCAGCGCCTTGCGGAAAGCCAGATAGTCGGGCCGCGCGCGCTCCACGGCCCCGCGCGCCAGCCCACCCCCTCTCTCCCCCGGCCCTTCGGCGAGGGTGGCAATCCAAACGTTTGGAAGAGCCTAACGGCCAGGCTTCCGGCACGACAAGGGGTCCATGGTCAGCTTCGTCGCGCCCCGGGCCGGCGCGTGCGCCCCCCGGGCCGCCGCAGCGCGACCGGCCCCGCGTTCCAGCGTCAATCGTTCGGCCCCCCACTTCCAGCGCGGGGCGCGGACCAGGTTGTATGGGCCCCAGGTCGAGGCCGTGCAGGCCCACCCACCGGACGCACCATCCGGTCGGGCCGGTAGAGACAGCCACCGCCTGCCAGCCGCGGCCACACGCCCGCGCTTGGCCTACCCCACCGCCCAGTGCAGCACCGGCCCTGCCCACCCATGCGGGTCAGCACCAGGTCCGCGGGCGTCACAGGAGATGCCCCGATTTCGCGGCCTGGTGGCCAGGTAGGCGGCGTTCTCGGGGTGTGCCCGACCGCCAGCGGCACCCGCTCCACCACGGTCAGCCCGCAAGCCTCCAGCATCGCCACCTTGCGCGGGTTGTTGGTCAACAGCCGCACCCTGGCGATGCCCATCTTGCGCAGGATCGCGGCACCGATGCGGAAATCGCGCTCGTCATCCTCGAAGCCCAGCCGATGATTGGCCTCGACCGTGTCGAAGCCCTGGTCCTGCAGCGAATAGGCGCGCATCTTGTTGGCCAGACCGATCCCCCGGCCCTCCTGGTTCAGATACAGCAGGACGCCGGCCCCTTCCGCCCCCATCTGCGCCAGGGCGGCGCGCAATTGCGGCCCGCAATCGCATTTCAGGCTGCCCAGCACGTCGCCGGTGAAACAGGCCGAATGCAGCCGCACCAGCACGGGCAGGGCGCGATCAGGCGCGCCGACCTCGATCGCGCAATGCTCGTCCCCGCCATCCTCGGGGCGGAAGACATGCAGCCGCCCCGCCCCCGCCGCCGCCATCGGCAACCGCGCCGCCACCACCTCGTCCAGCGGCGACATGCGGGCCAGTTCCGGGGCCACCTCGTCCAGCCGCAGAAGCGTCAGCCCGTTGTCAAGCGCTACGGTCAGCGGATGGTCGACCGCCACCAGCAGCGCCGCCGGCAACAGCCGCGCCGATTTCGCCAGCCCCAGTGCGGTCCGGTGCAGACCCGCATCGCCGTCGCGCAAGGCCCGCAGCGGCCCCTTCAACGGCACCCGCAGATCATCCGCCGGGTCGGCCAGCGCCGCAGCCAGTCGGCCCCCGCCTCTGCCGGCACCGCCACCCGCGCCAGGTCGCCGTCATAGGCCCGCGCCTTCAGCGTCTCGGCGCGCCTTGCAGTCAGCGCCAGTTCCAGCCGCCCGAAGCCGCGCAGATCGGCCAGCCTCTCCGGCCCCAGCGCCTCCACCGCGACCACCAGCGCGCCGGCGCCGGCGCCGACCAGCATCACCGGCACCCCCATGCGCAGATCGCCCGCGCACGGGCCAGACGTTCGACGATGCTCGGACCCAGGCTCATGCCCCCGTTCTAAGCCGCAAGCCCTGCGACAGGAAGCCTCCTTCATCTTGGCCCATACTCTCGGGGGGCGGCGCGAATGCCTGCATTCGCGCCCGGGGGGCAGACAGCCCCCCCCGTGAGCCGCCTGTCGCAAATCTTGCGCAATTCGTGAACGCGCCGAATATCCCGATCACAGGCAAAGGAGGCCCCGAGATGGCACAACTTCGCAAGATCCTGCTGGTGGACGACGACGACGACCTGCGCGAGGCGCTGAGCGAACAACTGGTGATGACCGAGGACTTCGATGTCTTCGAGGCCGGCACCGGCGCCGAGGGCATGGAAAAGGCCAAGGCCGCGATCTACGACCTGGTGATTCTCGACGTCGGCCTGCCCGACACCGACGGCCGCGAGCTGTGCCGCCGGATGCGCAAGCAGGGCGTGAAATGCCCGATCCTGATGCTGACGGGGCATGACAGCGACGCCGACACGATCCTGGGCCTCGACGCCGGCGCGAACGATTATGTCACCAAGCCGTTCAAGTTCCCGGTCCTGCTGGCCCGCATCCGCTCGCAACTGCGCACCCATGAGCAATCCGAGGACGCGATCTTCCAGCTTGGCCCCTACACGTTCAAGCCGGCCCAGAAGATGCTGGTGGATGAGAAGGACAAGAAGGTGCGCCTGACCGAAAAGGAAACCAACATCCTGAAATTCCTCTACCGCGCGCAATCGGGCGTGGTGGCGCGCGATGTGCTGCTGCACGAGGTCTGGGGCTATAACGCCGGGGTGACGACCCATACGCTGGAGACCCACATCTACCGCCTGCGCCAGAAGATCGAGCCCGATCCCTCGAACGCGCGGCTGCTGGTCACCGAAAGCGGCGGCTATCGACTGGTGGCGTGATGCCGCACCGTTGTCCCGCCATGGTCCGATTGTTGCCGGATTCACGGGTTATTAACTGAAGCAGATCACACTGACCGTGTAATCTCGTCATCGTTCCCCTTGCCGTGCCGGGGTCATGACACGGCAACCTCCCTGTTGGACTGGCCGGGCCTTGTGCCCGGCCTTTTTTACGCGATCCGCACCCGCAGCGCGACATAGGCCAGGATCAGCAGGCCCAGCCCTCACACCTAAGAGGGCAGCGCCGCCCGGCCCTCCCCAGGCCACCACGCACCCCCAGCGCGCCGAAGGCCACGGCCCGGTGCCGAAAACCGGTAGACGGCGTTCACCCGGCCCAACAGGCGGGCGGGATAGGCCGCTGGCGATAGCTGACCGACGCAGGTTCCACAGCATGTTGGCGAACGCCTCCAGCACCACGCCGCCCACCGCCCACCGGGGCCGAGCGCCGGCCCTGCGACAAACCCGACAGGCCCGCCATGAGACCCGCTCTCGATCCGATCCGGCGCAAGACCTGGCCCGACCAGGCTGCCCGCCAGCCCGCCCAGCGCCGCGGCCGACAGCAAAGGCCATAGCCGGCTGCCGAAAGGCCCAGCACCTCTTGCGCATAAAGGACCAGCAGCGCGAAGAATGCCGCGCCGATGAAGTTGAACGCCCCCAGCGCGCCATCGGTCGCAGCACCGGATGCGCCCAGAGAAACCGCAGGCCCTGCTTCATCGCCGGGCCGAATCGCATCGGTGCCGCCGGCACCTGCGCGGCAGGCCGATCGCGGCGGCCAGCGCCACGGACCGCGCCAGCATCGCGGCGTTCAGGCCGAAAGGCAGCGCCACCGCCACCGCGATCAGCAGGCCCGCCAGCGGCGGCCCGAGGAACTGGCCTGCCACCTGCTCGGTCGCCCACAGAAACCCGTTGGCATCCTCCAGCTGATCGCGTGCGACCACGCGCGGCAGCAGCGTCTGCGCGGTGTTGTCGCGCAACACCTCGGCACTGCCCAGAAAGAAGGCCAGGCAAGCCAGTGCCAGCACCGCCGCCACGCCGGGCACGCCAGCAGCGCCAGCGCCGCAGGGCCAGCATCAGGCCCGCCCCAGGATCGCAGGCCAGCAGCTGCGGCGGGTCCAGCCGGTCGGTCAGCACCCCACGGGCAGCGCCAGCAGGACCCAGGGCAAGTGCCGCGCCATGGCGACCAGGCCGATCAGAAAAGGGTCGCGCGTCAGCAGCGTCGCCAGCCAGGGCATCGCCACCATCATCACCCCGTCGCCCAGATTGGTGGCCGAAGCCCCCGCGAACAGCAGGCGGAAGTCGCGGTTGCGGAATAGGCCACGGGCTGACATCGCGGCACGCTGGCCGAAAGGCCGGATCGGGTCAAGCCGCCGGGCGGGGCCCCGCGCAATCGGGGGTTGTGGCAGAAAAGCCATGGCTTCGCGACATTTGATTTGCAGCAATTCGCGGCAAGCGGATTCCATGGTATACAATCGGCACCTCCCTGTTGGACTTGCCCGGCTCTGTCCGGGCATTCTTTTTTCCCGCCGCCTGCCTTGCCGTAACCCGCAGCCGGTTGCGGCGGCACCCTGCCCGCCCTAGTCTCCGCCCCGCGATGCAGCAGGAGACCGCGATGCCCTTCACCCTTGCCACCTGGAACATCAACTCGGTCCGCCTGCGCGAAGGACTGGTGCAGAAGCTGCTCGCCGAAGAGGCGCCGGACGTGCTGTGCCTGCAGGAATGCAAGAGCCCGGTCGACAAGATCCCGACCGAGGGATTTGCCGCGCTGGGCTATCGCTGGATGGTGGCGCGCGGGCAGAAGGGCTATAACGGCGTGGCGATCCTGTCGAAGCTGCCGATCACCGATGCGGGCGACCGCGACCATGCGGGCCTGGGCCATGCGCGGCATGTGGCGGCGCGGCTGGAAAACGGCGTGGTGATCCACAACTGCTATGTCCCCGCCGGCGGCGACATTCCGGACCGGGCGGAGAACGTGAAATTCGGCCAGAAGCTGGACTACCTGACCGACATGCGCGATGCCTTCCGGGCCGAGCGGCCGGCGCGGTCGATCCTGGTGGGCGATCTGAACATCGCCCCGCGCGAGGATGACGTCTGGAACCACAAGGCGCTTCTGAAGATCGTCAGCCATACGCCGGTGGAGGTGGAGCATCTTGCGCAAGCGCAAGACGCCGGGGGCTGGGTCGACATCACCCGGCAGGACCTGCCGCAGGGGCTGCTGTACAGCTGGTGGAGCTATCGCGCCGCCGGATTGGGATGCCGCCGACAAGGGCCGCCGGCTGGATCACATCTGGGCCACGCCCGACAGTTCCAGTGCCGCGCATGGCAGCCGCGTCCTGCGGGCGGCGCGGGGGTGGGAGCAGCCGTCAGACCACGCGCCGGTGTTCGCCAGCTTCGATCTCTAGCAATGGTCCCCCGGCACCGATCGGGGATTGTCCGGCGCCGGGGCGTGACCATCCGGGGTCACTTCACCACGACCTTGCCTTTCATCGACCGGTGCAGGGTGCAGAAGAAATCGACCTTCCCGGCTGCCCCGACAGTGATCGACGCGCTTTCGCCCTTTTTCAGAACGCCGGTATCGAACGAACCGTCGGTGGCCGTGGCCGAATGCCTGGCGCCGTCGCGATTGATGAAAGTGATGGTGTCTCCCGCCTTGGCCTCGATGGTCGCGGGGGCGAATTTCATCCCCATGATCTCGACCGTCAGGTCTGCCGCAAGGACCGGGGTGCCGGCAAGAAGGCCGAGGGTCAGCGCGGCGGCGAGAGAGGTGAAATGGCGTGGCATGAAACGTCTCCTTGCTGTCTGCGGTGAAGGGCGTGCCCTTCCGATGGCCAGGAAATAGCGGGCGGGGGCAGTGCGCGCTGTTCCCGGCGGAACAGGGTCAGTCGCGGGTGAACAGCGGCAGCCGTCCGAAAGAGCGCAGATCGACCTCACCCAGCGGTCGCAAGGGCTGGCCGGTCAGCGCAGCGGCCGCGGGGCCGATGATGATCGCCGGGCCAAGCGTCTTGCCGGCCTCTTGCAGCCGGGCGGCAAGGTTCACCGCCGGGCCATGCGCGGTATAGTCGATCCGCGCGCCCGAGCCGACATCGCCCAGGATCGCCGGGCCGGTCTCGACCCCGATCCGGGTGCGGCCAAGGCCCAGTTCCGGGCGCAGCGCCTCGGTCACCGCCATGATTTCGGCGGCAGCGGCCAGCGCGGCATCGACATGGCCGGGCTGGTCGAGCGGCGCATTGAACAGGGCGTGCACGCCGTCGCCGACGATCTTGTCGATCATCCCGCCATGGCGCAGCACGACGGCACAGACGGCGGTGAAGTAACGGTCCAGCGCGGCGATCAGCGCCTCGGGCGGCAGCGCGTTGGCGGTGGCGGAAAAGCCCTCGATGTCGGTGAACAGCGCGGTGATCTCGCGCCGCTCGCCCTGAAGGCGCAAAAGGCCGGGGTCGTCGATCAGGCGGGCCACCACCGGGCCGGGCAGAAGCTGGCCGATCCGTCCGCGCAGGGCGCGCTCGGCGCGGTGGGTGGCGCCGGCTTGCACCACCACGCCGGCGGATGCCGCAAGGATCAGCGCCAGCGCCGGAAGGGCCGGGTCATAGAGCCGCCCGGCGACGGCAAAGGCCGCCCCGGCACCCAGGCTCCACAGCACGGCCAGCGCCAGCGTGCCGCCCAGCGCGGCCAGCGGCGGCAGGGTTGCCACCAGCGCCGCCGCCACGGCGCCCGCGGCCAGAACGGCCATCGCCTCGGTCGCGGGTGCTGCATCGGGGCGCCAGGGCAGGCGGCCGGACAGCATCCCCTCGGCCAGATCGGCGGCGATCTGGACCGAGGGGTAAAGCGGGTCTTCTGCCGTCGGGCGCAACCCGCCGCGTTGCGGCAGCGACGACCCGACCAAGACGATGGCCCCGGCCAGACGGTCCGCCGCGGCACCCTTCAGCACGGCCTGGGCGCCCAGGGTGCGGGCAGTGCGGGTGGCGGCGGGGCTGGGGCGAAAGCGCAGCATCCCGGCGCGGGAAAGCGGAAAGGAAGCCGCGCCCAGCCGCAGCGTCGCGGTGCCGTCCTCGAACGCTATCAGCGGGGTGGGAAGGTCGTTTGCGACACGCAGCGCCTCGACCGCCAGCGAGGGGTGGGCCGTGCCCGCGACCGCCACGGCGGCGGGCACCGCGCGCACCCGCGCGGTCTGGTCGCCCGGCAGCGACAGCGCGCCCAGGCCTGTGGCGGCGGCGGCAAAGGCCGGGCAAGGCCCCTCGGCCCCCGGCGCAGACCAGAGACCGGGCAGCGCCTGCGAGCCGACCGCCAGCGACGGCGCCGGAAGGGGCTGTCGTTGCGGCGGTGGCGCACCCGCAAGCAGAAAGCCCAGCACCGTCGGTGCGCTGGAAAGCGTGGCGGCAAGGGCAGTGTTGGCAGCCGCACCGTCGCAAGCGCCGGAAAAGACCACATCCCAGGCCACCACCGCCGGCCCGTGGTCGGCAATCGCCGCTGCCAGCCGGGCGGAGGCGGCCCGGTCCCAGGGCGCGCCCCGGTCATCCGCCGCGCCGATGTCCACCACGACGACGGGCGGCCCCGCGGCGCGGGCGGCGGGCGGCAGCGCGCGGATCATCGCATCCAGCCCGCGTTCCTGCCACAGGCCCAGCCAGGGCGGCGCCAGCCCCAGCGCAAGCGCCGCCACCACCGCCAGCGCCAGCGTCAGCCCGGCCGCGCGCAGGCGGCGCGGGCGGTGCGGGCGGCGGGCCGGCCGGTCAGGCATCGACCGCGGCCTCGGCCCGCAGCGCGGTGGCGTTGCAGCGCCAGACGCCTGGGCCATCGTCGGCCAGGATACCCTCTTCGCGAAACTCCTGGAGAACGCGGTTCACCTTGGGGCGGCTGGCACCCAGCATCGCGGCCAGTTCGCCCTGGCTGACGGCCAGCCGGATCGCCGCGCCCTCGGGGATATCGTCGCCGTTCAACTGGATCAGCGCGAACAGGAAGAACCGCGCCACGCGGGCGCGCAACGGGTAGAGCGCGATCGATTCCAGCTGCTCCGTGGTGTCGCGCAGCATGGCCGACAGATGCGCCAGCGCGGCATCGTTCAAGGCCGGGTGGCGGGCAGCGATGGCGCGGAAATCGGCCCGCGTCAGGATATGGCCCTGGGTCGGTTCGGCTGCCGTGGCATCGGCCGAGCGCGGGTCGGCATCGAACAGCGCCAGCTCACCCAGCATCTCGGCCGGGCCCGCCTGACGCAACACCAGTTCGCGCCCGGATCGCGCCAGCAGCGAGATGCGCACCCGGCCCTTTTCCAGCGCGACCAGCCACTCGCCCGGATCGCCACGCCGGAACAGCGCCTCGCCCGGTGCCCAGTGCCGGGCCTGTGCGGCGGCGGCGATGGCATCCAGCGCCTCGGGGGCAAGCGGCGCGAACATGCGAAAGGATTTCCAGAATGCGTGGCCGGCCATGATGCCCCTTTTCGTCCCGTCGGCACGGATGCTGCACGCAGCAGGGGGCCTGCGTAAAGGCCCCTCGGGTCAGGGCGCCAGCCCGACCAGCGCAAAGGCCGATGCGATCCGCGCGGCCTTCCAGCGGGCCACGTCGCCGGGCGGCTGGCCAGCGGCCAGGTCGACGCCGTCGCCGCCGTGCAGGCTGCGGGTCACCCCGGCATTCGTCACCGCGACTGTGCCACGGTCGACGAAGACCGAGATCCTGCCTTTCGACGGGCCGAAGAAGAACCGCGTTCCCCGCACGCCGATTGCGCCGAATTCGGTCTGGATGGTCAGGTCCAGTGGCGGCCGCCCTTCGGGACGGTCGAAGACGATGGCGCCGCCCAGGGTTATGCTGCCGCCGGCATCGGCCAGATAGCGCGCCAGGACAAGCTCGGTCTCGGGGCCCATGTTGATGCGGGTGTCGGTGTTCAGCATCAGAAGCGCCAGCGCCTTCTGGCCGATGCGGATGGTGTCGCCTCTGCGAGTCCCATGCCGATGGCCAGCGGCTGCTGCCGCCCGTCACGGATCAGCCGGCCCGAGCCGGTCAGCTCCAGCGTGGTGCCGATGGTTTCGGCGGCGTGCAGACGGGCGGCAAGCGCAAGTGTCAGGGGGGCGGCAAGGGCGAGGCGGCGGCTGATCTGGGGCATTGTCCGGCCGGGCAAGAGGGAGCGTTCTGAAAAGGCTGTGCACGGCAGGCTAGCAGAGGCGCGCCAACCGGGCAACGTGGGCAAGAGCGGCAGCTGAAGCGGCTGCGGCGGCTCGACGCGCTGGCGAGGCTGGCGAGGCTGGCGGGGCCCCTAGCCGCCCGCCATCAGCGCCCGCAGCACCGCCTGCGCCTCGGGGCCGTCCCAGTGGGCATCGCCGATCAGACGGCCCACCTCCAGCCCCTCGGGGTTCAGGATCACCGTCACCGGCAACCCGGCGACGCCCATCTGCCGCGACAACAGGCTCTTGGGGTCGCGCAGGCTGACCAGATGTTCGACCCCGGCCTCCTGCCAGAACCGCGCAATCGCCTCGGGCGCGTTGCGCCCTGTCGCCACCGGAACCACCGCGATCTCGGGCATCGCGGACTGCAGCCGGTCCAGCGCGGGCATTTCCGCCCGGCAGGGCGCGCACCAGGTGGCCCAGAAGTTCAGCACCACCCATTTGCCGCGATGATCGGCCAGGCTGGCCTCGGCATCGTCAAGGGTGATCAGGGCGGCCTCCGGCAGCGGCTGCGGGTCTGACAGCGTCAGCTTGGCCATGTCGCCGGTCAGAAGCGCGGTCACATCCGCCAGCGCCGGATTTGCACCAAGCGCAAGGCCCGTGTAGATAACCGCCAGAAGTTTCCGCACCACAATCCCTTTCCGAAGGCCCAAACCCGATGACCACTTCCGACACCACCGCGACAGACAGCTCCGGGGCCGCCAACCAGATGTGGGGCGGGCGTTTCGCCGAAGGGCCGGACGCGATCATGCAGGCGATCAACGCCTCGATCGGGTTCGACAAACGGCTTTACGCGCAGGATATTGCCGGGTCGCGCGCCCATGCCGCCATGCTGGGGGCGGTGGGCATCTTGCAGGGTAGCGATGCCGAGGCGATCGGGGAAGGCCTGCTCACGGTGTTGTCAGAGATCGAAGACGGCAAGTTCCAGTTTCGGGTCGAGCTGGAGGACATTCACCTGAACGTGGAGAGCCGCCTGACCGAGATCATCGGAGAGGCCGGCAAGCGGCTGCACACGGGCCGCAGCCGCAACGATCAGGTGGCGGTCGATTTCCGGCTCTGGGTGCGCGACCAGTGCGATGCGGCGACGCAAGGGCTGAGCGGGCTGATGCGCGCCTTCCTGGCGCAGGCCGAGGCGGGGGCGGATTGGGTGATGCCGGGCTTCACCCATCTGCAGACCGCGCAGCCGGTGACCTGGGGCCACCACATGATGGCCTATGTCGAGATGTTCGCCCGCGACCGCAGCCGCTTTGACGACGCGCGGCGGCGGATGAACGAATGCCCGCTTGGCGCGGCGGCGCTGGCGGGCACCGGTTTTCCGATCGATCGGCACATGACGGCCAAGGCGCTGGGGTTCGACCGGCCGACGGCCAATTCGCTCGATTCGGTGTCGGACCGCGATTTCGCGCTGGAGTTCCTTGCGGCCGCCTCGATCTGCGCCATGCATCTTTCGCGCTTTGCCGAGGAATTGGTGATCTGGTCCTCGGCGCAGTTCCGCTTTGCCCGGCTTTCCGATCGCTGGACCACCGGCTCCAGCATCATGCCGCAGAAGAAGAACGCCGACGTGGCGGAATTGCTGCGCGCCAAGCTGGGGCGGATCCTGGGGGCGACGGTGGCCTTGTTCACGGTGATGAAGGGGCTGGCGCTGACCTATTCCAAGGACATGCAGGAAGACAAGGAACAGGTCTTCGACGCCGCGGACAGCCTGATGCTGGGTCTGGCCGCGATGACCGGGATGGTCGGCGACATGACCGCCAACCGCGAGGTGCTGAAGCAGGCGGCGGCAAGCGGCTTTTCCACCGCCACCGATCTGGCCGACTGGCTGGTGCGCGAGGCCGGCCTGCCGTTCCGCGAGGCACATCATGTGACCGGAACGCTGGTCGCGCTGGCCGAACGCAAGGGCTGCGACCTGCCCGAGTTGGCATTGGCCGAGATGACGGCCGTCCACCCCGGCATCACCGCAGGTATCCATTCGGTTCTGGGGGTGGAAAACTCGGTCCGCTCGCGCATGTCCTACGGCGGCACCGCGCCCGATCAGGTGCGCGCGCAGGTGGCGCGGTGGAAGGCGGCGCTGGGCTGAGGCCCCGGCGCAAGGCCGCCTGTCGCAACGAAGCGGGCTGGAAATCCGGCGCGAAATTGCGCACCCTGCCGCTGCGTCCCCGAGGAAAGCCGCCGATGCGCCTGACCGCCCCGCTGATCGCCCTTCTGTTGCTTGCTGCCTGCGTTGACCCGCAACTGCAGGCCGGGATCTCCATCGGCCCGAATGGCACCTCGGTCTACCCTGCGATCTCGACCGGGATCGAGGGCGGCGGCACCATCACCTATTCCCCCTGACACCTATCCGCCCCGAGGACCTGCCATGCGCTTCCTAGCCGCCCTTTCGCTTGCAACCCTTGCCGCTTGCGGTGCCGACGGCCCGCCGGTGCCGCCGTCGAAAGCCATGGCCCAGCCGGGGATCAGCGTCTCGGGAATGGCCAAGGTCGGCATCGCCGGCAACTGACCGGATTGCTTGCGCAGCCATGACCGGGCGCGATTGCGAAGCCCGGCTGGTCTGGCTATAGCGGGCGCAACCAGCCGGGAAGGTCGCAGATGGATCATTTCCTCTACAAGGGCGGCGTCCTGCATGCCGAAGGTGTCGCGATCCCCGAAATCGCGGCCAGCGTCGGGACGCCGTTCTACGTCTACTCCAGCGCCACCCTGACCCGCCATTTCCACCTGTTCACCGAGGCGCTGGCGCCGCTGCCGCATCTGGTGTGCTTTGCCATCAAGTCGCTGTCCAACGTGGCCGTGCTGAAGACACTGGGCGATCTGGGCGCGGGGATGGATGTGGTATCCATCGGCGAATACCTGCGGGCGAAGGCCGCCGGCGTGCCGGGCGAGCGGATCGTGTTTTCCGGCATCGGCAAGACGCGCGAGGGGAAATCCGCGCGGCACTGGAAGGCGGATTGCGCCAGTTCAACGTGGAAAGCGAACCCGAGATGCGGGCGATCTCGGACTTCGCGGTGTCGATGGGCGTCACCGCACCGGTTGCCATCCGCGTCAACCCGGATGTGGACGCGAAGACCCATGAAAAGATCGCCACCGGGAAATCGGAAAACAAGTTCGGCATCCCCATCGCCAGGGCCCGCGCGGTCTATGCCGAGGCGGCGGCGCTGCCCGGCCTTCGCGTCGTCGGCGTCGACGTGCATATCGGCAGCCAGCTGACCGAGCTTGCGCCCTTCGAGGCGGCCTTTCGCAAGGTCCGCGACCTGACGCTGCAACTGCGCGAAGACGGCCATCAGATCCGCCGGCTGGACCTTGGCGGCGGCCTTGGCATTCCCTACATGCGGTCGAACGACCAGCCGCCACTGCCCACCGATTACGGCGCGATGATCCAGCGTGTTCTGGGCGATCTGGGCTGCGAGATCGAGATCGAGCCGGGCCGCCTGATCTCGGGCAATGCCGGGATGCTGGTTGCCGGCGTCGTCTGGGTGAAGAACGGCGAGGGGCGCGATTTCCTGATCCTCGATGCCGCGATGAACGATCTGGTCCGCCCCAGCATGTACGGCGCGCATCACGACATCATTCCGGTGATCGAAGGCGCGCCGGGGGCGCCGACGCAACCCTTCGACATTGTCGGCCCGGTCTGCGAAACCGGCGATACCTTTGCCAAGGCGCGCGAGATGCCGCTTCTGGCCGAGGGCGATCTGGTGGCCTTCCGCAGTGCCGGCGCCTATGGCGCGGTGATGGCGTCGGAATACAACAGCCGCCCGCTGGTTCCGGAGGTGCTGGTGATGGGGGATCACTATGCCGTCATTCGGGAAAGGCCTACCTTTGACGAAATGCTTTCGCGCGATAGACTTCCCCCATGGCTGTGACACCCCGTCCGGCCGAACGAGGCGGTGAATGACCCCGATTGATCCGACCGAGGCCCTGAGAAAGCTGGTCTGGCCGTTGCGCCTGACCCTCTTGGGGATGTGGGCGGAGCGCATTGCGCGGGCCTTCTGGCCGCTGTGGACGATTCTGCTGCTGACCTTCGCGGCGCTGGCCTTCGGGGTGCAGGATCTGGGGCCGATCCTCTGGGTGCAGATCGCGGCCTTCGTGGTCGGCACGGCGGCGCTGGTCGCGGCCTTCTGGGGCTGGCGCAAGTTCCGCAAGCCCGTCCGGGCCGAGGCGCTGGCGCGGCTGGATGCAACCCTGCCCGGTCGCCCGCTGGCGGCGCTGGAAGATACCCAGATCATCGGCGCGCATGACCCGGCCTCGCTGGCGGTCTGGCGGGCACACCAGGCCCGCATGGCCACCCGTGCGGCCGAAGCCAGGCCGGTCGCTCCCGATCTGCGGCTGTCGTCGCGCGATCCTTATTCGCTGCGCTATGTGGCGCTGACCGCCGCCGTCATGGCGGCGCTGTTCGGCTCGTTCTGGCGGGTGTCTTCGGTGGCGGGCATCGCCCCCGGTCCGGCGATTGCGGCCGTGGGCGGCCCGTCCTGGGAGGGCTGGGCGCAACCGCCGGCCTATACCGGCAAACCGTCGGTCTATCTGTCGGACGTGACCGCCGCGACGCTGGAAGTGCCGGTCGGAACCCGCATCCAGATCCGGCTTTACGGCACCGAAGGCGCGCTCGTCGTCGAGCAGACCATCGCGCAGGTGGCACCGCAGCCCGTCTCGGCCACCCCCGAGACGCCTAAGCCCGAGGGCGTCGCCGGGCTGACCGACCTGACCGTCAGCCAGTCGGGCCGTCTGGCCATCGAAGGCCCAGGCGGGCGCGAATGGCAGATCACCGCCACGCCCGACGGCCTGCCCGCCATCGAGGTTTCGGGCGAGATGACGCGCGAGGCGGATGGCACCTTCAAGCAGGGCTTCAAGGCGCGTGACGATTACGGCGTGGTGGCCGGCCGGGTGACGATCACGCTCGACCTGGCAGCGGTGAGCCGCCACCACGGCCTGACGGTGGAGCCGGAGCCGATCGCACCGGTGGTGCTGGACCTGCCGATGCCGCTGAAGGGCGGGCGCGAGGACTTTACCGAAATCCTGGTCGACGACCTCTCGAAGCACGCGCTGGCGAACCTGCCGGTGACCATGGTCTTTGCCGCCACCGATGCCGCCGGGCAGGTGGCGGAATCGATGCCCTATCCGGTGTTGCTGCACGGGCGGCGGTTCTTCGACCCGATGGCGGCCGCAGTGATCGAGATGCGCCGCGACCTGCTGTGGAACCGGGTCAACGGCCCGCGGTCGGTGGAAATCCTGAAAGCCGTGTCGAACCGGCCCGAGGATTTCCTGCGCTCGGACCGCGCCGCGCTGCATCTGCGGGTGGCGCTGCGCGAGCTGGAAAAGATGCAGGGCGGCATGACCACGGATCAGCGCGACGCGATGGCGGAAACGCTGTGGAACATCGCGCTGATGTTCGAGGAGGGCGACCTTGCCTCGGCGATGGAGCGGCTGCAGCGCGCCCAGGACCGGCTGGAAGAGGCCATCCGCAACGGCGCCTCGCCCGAGGAAATCGACCAGCTGATGAAGGAACTTCAGCAGGCGATGAAGGATTACACGCAAGAACTGTCCGAAGAGGCGCAGCGCAACCCCGAAGGCATGCCGAAGGGCGGCGAGGGGCAAGAGATCACCGGCGACCAGTTGCAGCAGATGCTGGACGAGATCGAGCGTCTGATGAAGGAAGGCAAGACCGCCGAGGCGATGGCGCTGATGGAACAGTTGCGCCAGCTGATGGAGAACATGCAGGTCACCCAGGGCGAGGGCGGCAAGGGCGAAGGCAAGGGCCCGATGGGCGATCTGGGCGAGACGCTGAAGGACCAGCAGGACCTGTCGGACGACGCCTACCGCGACTTGCAGCAGGGGCGCAACGGTCAGGACCCGGGTCAGGACCCCGGCGAGCTGGCCGACCGCCAGCGCGATCTGCGCGGACGTCTGGGCGACCTTCAGGACCAGAAGCTGCCGGGCGACGGCACCGAGACCGGCGAAGCCGGCCGCGACGCGCTGGACCGCGCCGAAGAAGCGATGCGCGAGGCCGAGCGGGCGCTGGAAGACGGCGATCTGGACGGTGCGCTGGACCGCCAGGCCGACGCGATGGAAGCGATGCGCGAGGGCATGAAGGAATTCGGCGACGCGCTGGCCGAGGAAAACCGTGACGGCCAGGAAAACGGCGGCACGCAGGAAGCCGGTCGCGCCGATCCGAAGGGCCGCGATCCCCTGGGCCGCGAGCCGGGCGATGCCGCGCGCATCGGGTCTGACCAGAACATGGTGCAGAACGATCCCGACAAGCGGGCGCAGGAGCTGCTGGACGAAATCCGCCGCCGCTCGGGCGAGGCCGGGCGCCCGGTGGAAGAGCTGGACTACCTGAAGCGGCTGCTCGACCTGTTCTGAGGCGTTCGCTGCCTGATCGGCGGCTTGCCGGGAGCGGGCCCCGCCAGCCGGCCGCGCTGGCCCCCGCCTCCGCGCGGCCGGGCCGGAAGACTCAGCCGTCGCCGCCGTTCAGCGCCTGGGTGGCCGAGTTCATCAGATCGTTCAGCCAGATCCGCAGCCCGTCGACGCCGGCGACGTAAGCGGTCAGCGCGCCCTCCATCGCCGGGAACTGCGCCACCAGTTTCGGCGCGGCGATATAGACGGCGGCCGCGACGACCAGAAGCAGGATCATCAGGAAGAACCCGCTGCGGAACCCGCTGCGGCGTCTGGTCAGATCGGGCAGGGCGTCGATCTCGGCATCCGGGTCGTCGCTGCCCTCGCTGGGCTGGAGGGTGGAGTTGATCTCTTCGACATCGGGCAGAAGATCGCGCCGGGCGGCGGGCTTGGCCGGTTCGGGCGGCGGGGCGTCGGGGTCCTCGCCTTTCAGCATCGCCAGACGGCGCTGCGTCGGCGACAAGGCCGCCGCCGGGGCAGCCGCCTCGACGCCCAGCTCGGGCTGGACCTGCATCTGGCCCTCGGCCTCGGCCCGTGGGCGCCGGATTTCTGCGCCTCGGGCGGCGGGCTCTTCTCGCGCTCCGCCTCTTCGCGCAGGATCGCCAGAACGCCATCATCCAGGTCGCGGCGGGGCGGGGTGTCAGCGGGAGGGACTTCGGCTTCGGCTGGCTCGGCTTCGGTGCCGGTCGCCGAAGCGTGACCGCAGCTGGAGCACTGGACATCGCGGCCGCCTTCGGGCACCGCATCATCCGGCACTTCATATTTCGCGTCGCAGTTCGGGCAAACCAGCCTCATTTCCTGTCTCCCAGCCCGACACGCGGATTGTTCGCAGTAGTAGCAACGATCCGGTTCATGTCCAAGGCTTCGTCTCCTGCTCTTGTGTAATGGTTAACCCTCATGCGATTGAATGCGCAACAGTAACGGTCCATTCTTGGTCCGCGAAGAGTGAAAAAAGGGTTCTCTGTGTGATTGCCTTTGAAAACGTGGCCTACAACTACGGCGGGGGAGAGCTTTTGTCCGAGGTCAGCCTGCGGTTGGCACCGGGGTCGTTCCACTTCCTCACCGGACCGTCGGGCGCCGGCAAGACCACCTTCCTGAAGCTCGCCTATGCCGAGCTGCTGCCGACCTCGGGCCATGTCACGGTGTTCGACCGCGAGGTGCGCAGCCTGTCGCGCGACGATATCGCCCGGACGCGGCGGCGGATCGGCGTGGTGCATCAGGATGTGCAGTTCCTCGATCATCTGCCGCTGGCGGCCAATGTGCAATTGCCGCTGATGGTGTCGGGCAAGGCGGGCGATACCCGCGACCTGGCCGATCTGCTGGGCTGGGTGGGCCTGGACCACCTGTCCGACGCGCTGCCGCCGTCGCTGTCGGGGGGCGAGAGGCAGCGGGCGGCGCTGGCGCGGGCGATCATCATGGGGCCGGATGTCATTCTGGCGGACGAGCCCACCGGCAACGTGGACTGGGAGATGTCGCTGCGCCTGCTGGCGCTGCTGGTGGAGTTGAACCGGATGGGCAAGACGATCCTGGTTGCCACACATGACCTGAACCTGATCCGCCAGGCCAAGGCGCAGGTCGCCACGCGGGTGCTACGGATATCGAAGCGCCGCATCCAGCTTGCGGGGGCCGACCTGTGAGCTTGCCTGGCCCGCTTCAGCGCCTGGTAGCCGCCGGTCGACAGGCCGACCGGGTGGTGCCGCCGTCGGGCCATACCGCCTGGCTGACGACCTTTACCGCCGGGGCGATGACCTTTCTGTGCGTCTTTGCGCTGGCGCTGTCGCTGGCCTCTGGCCGGCTGGCCAGCCGCTGGTCGGACGCGCTGGCGCGGACCGCGACGATCCGCCTGTCGGCGCCGCCCGACCAGGTGCAGTTGCAGACCGACGCGATCCTGGCGCTGCTGGCCACCACGCCCGGCATTGCCAGCGCCCGCGCGCTGTCCGAAGACGAGTCGCGCAAGTTGCTGGAGCCGTGGTTCGGCCCCGACCTGCCGCTGGAGGCGCTGCCGATCCCTCGGCTGATCGAGGTGGTCGAGGGCGATCCCGGCTATGACGGCGAGGGCCTGCGGCATCGGCTGGCGGCCGAGGCGCCGGGCGCGGTGCTGGACGACCACACCCGCTGGCGGCGGCCCCTGGCCGAGGCGGCGGGGCGGTTGCGTCTGTTGGGCTGGCTGGCGATCGCGCTGATCGGGGCGACCATGTCGGCGATGATCACGCTGGCGGCAAATGCCTCGCTGGCCGCCAACGCGCAGGTGATCCGGGTCTTGCGGCTGATCGGCGCGAAGGACAGCTACATCGCCCGCGCCTTCGTGCGGCGCTTCACGCTTCGGGCACTGTCGGGCGCGGCGGCGGGGGCTTTGGCCGGGCTGATCGGCGTGGCACTGCTGCCGCGTGCCGATGCCGCCGGGGGCTTTCTGACCGGGCTTGGCTTTACCGGCCTTGGCTGGCTCTGGCCCTTCGTCCTGCCGCCGCTTGCGGCTGTGGTGGCCTTTGTCGCCACCCGCCGCGCCGCATTTGCCAAGCTGAAGGAGCTGCCATGACCGCGATCCGCTGGGTTCTGTCGCTGATCTTCGTTGTCCAGATGTATCTGGCGCTGGCGGTGATCGGGATTGTATTTTTCCCCTGGGCGCTGGCATCGCGCAACGGGGCCTTTGCCGCCGCGCACAGCTTTTGCTGGTGGGTCAAGCTGACCGCGCGCCTGTTGTGCGGGCTGCGCTCGGAAGTCCGCGGCACGCCCCCCACGGGCGAGGTGCTGATCGCGGCCAAGCATCAGAGCTTTTTCGACATCCTTCTGATCTTTTCCGCCGTTCCGCGCGGCAAGTTCATCATGAAGCGGGAATTGATGTGGGCCCCGTTCGTTGGCCAATACGGCTTGCGGATGGGCTGCGTGCCGGTGAACCGCGGCAAGCGTGGCGCCGCCATCGCCAAGATGAAGGCCGATGTTGCCCGCGGCGCCGCCGCGCCCGGCCAGATCATCATCTACCCGCAGGGCACGCGGGTCGCTCCGGGGGTCAAGCGGGCCTACAAGGTCGGCTCCGGCCTTCTGTACGAACAGCTTGGCCAGCGCTGCGTGCCGGTGGCGACCAATGTCGGCATCTTCTGGCCGAAGCGCACGATCCTGCGCAAGCCGGGGCTGGCGGTGGTTGAATTCCTGCCCGAGATTCCGGCAGGCCTGCCGGTCCCCGAATTCATGGCGCGGCTGGAAGACGTGGTCGAGACCAACTCCAACCGGCTGATGGCCGAGGCCGGGTTCGTGGAGCGAAAATAGCATAGCCAGCAGGCTATGTCTTGGTGGGCAGCCTCGGCAGAGTTTGTTACATAGCCGCATGGCTATGCATTCCCGCTCTCTCGCCCGGCTTTTCGCCGCCCTGTCCGACCCGACCCGCCTTGCCGTGATCGACCGGCTGGACGAAGGCCCGGCCAGCGTGACCGCGCTGGCGCAGCCCTTCGACATGGCGGGGCCAAGCTTTCTGAAGCATCTTGCGGTGCTGGAAGCGGCCGGGCTGGTCTCGTCGCAAAAGACCGGGCGCGTGCGCATGGTCACGCTGGAGCCGGCCCGTCTGACCGAAGCGCAGGACTGGCTGGCCAGTCACCGCGCAAGGTGGCAGATGCGGCTGGACCGGCTGGGCGCTCTGCTTGAAAGGACTCCCGAATGACCGACCATGCCGAGATCACGCACGACCGCTTTCGAATCGAACGCCTCTACCCGCGATGCCTGGCGCATGTCTGGTCCGCCTGGACGGATCCGGCCCGCAAATGGACCTGGTTTGGCGGTGGCGGCCCGATGCCGCAGGATTATGCGCTGGATTTCCGCACCGGCGGCCACGAACTGGCGCGCTTCGTCTCGCCGATGGGGCAGCATGAAAACCGGACCACCTACCTTGATATCGCCGAGGCGGCGCATATCGTGTTCGCCTATTCCATGGCGCTGGACGGGCGGGTCCATTCCGCCTCGGTCGCGACGGTCGAATTCGATGACCATGGCGGTGGCACGCGGCTTGTCTTTACCGAAAGCATCGCCTGCATCGGGCCTTCGGACGGCATGGCGGGCCGAAAGCACGGGTGGGACGCGCTGCTGGCATCACTCGACCGCCTGCTTGCGGCCGAGACGCCGGCCTGACCCCGCCGGAATTGCCATTCCAGGCGATCCGCCGCATGCTGGCGCGATGTCCACCAGCGCCGCAACCATCGACCATCTGACCGACACCCTGTCTGCCCTGCCGCTGACCAGCCGCAGGATGTTCGGCGAATACGCGCTGTATCTGGAAGGCAAGACGGTGGCCTTCGTCTGCGACGACACGCTTTTCATCAAGCCGACTGCGGGCGCGCTGGCGCTGTTGCCCGAGGTGGAGCGCGGCCCGGCCTATCCCGGCAGCAAGGACTATATCATCGGCTCCGAAGTGCTGGACGACCCCGAGCTCTGCGCCCGCGTGTTGCGGGTGGTGGCGTCGGAAACCGCGCCGCCAAAGCCGAAGAAACCCAAAAAGCCCAAATGAGAGATTGCCAATGCCGATCCGCGCGGTTCTTTTCCTTCTTGCCGCCCTGACGCCGGCCCTGCCAGCCACTGCTCAAGAGATCGAAGAGAACGAAGCACTGGCGATGCGGCTGATCTTTGACAATTGCCTGGGCTGCGTGAAAATGGGCGATTAGCCTTTCAAAGGCTTTGAAACCAAGGCCCTGACAACGAAGGAAAGAGCGCGTGTTGAGTTTCTGGCGCGCGATAGTCTTTCGGGTTCAACGATCGAAAATCTGACTTATGTCGCAATCTGGGGTGTGGCCGAGAACATGCGGGCATGCATGATCATGTCAACTGGTTACCGATCCTTCGGGGCCCGCGTACGCCCGCCGGGGCCCCCCCCGGGGGGGGGGCGCCCCCCGCCCCCCCCCCCCGGCCCCCCCCCCCGGGAGGGCGGAAAGGGGAAAACCCCCCCCCCCCCCGGCCCCCCGGCCCCCCCGCGCGGGCCGGGGGGGGGGGGACCCCACCCCCCCCCCCCCCCCCCCCCCCCCCCCCCCCAAAACCCCCCCCGAAACCGGCCCCCCTTCCCCCCCGGCCCCCCCCCCCCCCCGCCTTTCTTTCCCCCCCCGGCGCCGCGGGAGACCCCCCCCTTTTTGGACGCCCCCCCGGGGCACCATTCGCCAGCAGGAATTCGTCAGGGCAGATGACACTTGGGGGGGGGGGGGGCGGCCCCCCCCCCCCCCCCCCCCCCCCCGGGGGGGGGGCGCCGCCGGGCCGGCCCCGCGCCCCGGGCCCCGGCGGCGGCCCCGCCGCCCCCCCGGGGGCCCCCCGCCGGGGGGCCCCGCGCCGGCGGCCCCCGGCCGGCCCCCGGGGCCGGCGCCCCCCGCCGGCGGCCGCCGGGCCCCCCCCGGGGGCCCCCGGGCGGCCCCCGCGGCCCCCCGGGGCCCCCCCCGGCCCCGCGGCCGGCCCCCGCCCCCCGGCCCCCCCCCGCCCCCCCCCGCCGCCCCGGGCCCCCCGGGGCCGGCCGCGGGCCCCCCCCCCGGGGGGCGCCGCCGCGCGCCCCCCCGGCCCCGCGGGGGGGGCCGCCCCCGGGGGGCCGGGGCCCGCTTTAGGGCCAGCGTAGAGGGCTTGGTGGTCGGCAGCACCGAATTTGACCCTGTCCATAGGGATTACAACTGGGTTGAGCCCGGTGTTCCAGAAGGCGACGGCTTGGCGGTATTTATCGCGTATGACCCGGGGTGGTGGGGTGTGGCCAAGCTCGACTCTTTCGGCGCTCTGATGTCGCTGCCACCTTTGCTCAACTGAGCGGGCAGTCGGTCACGTCCAGATCGACCGCCAGCCGCGCCGACGGGCCATAGCCCATGCCCGAGACGTTGATGTAGAGTGCGCCCTTGTCGGTGAAGATGTCGGCATCGGTTACCGGCAAGGTGGTGAAATCCGCGTCCAGCTTCCAGCCCGCGAACAGCGCGCAGTCGGTCTCGAACCGCAGGACATAGCCGTTGAAGGCTGCCGTGTAGAACTGCCCCTGGCCCTTGGGATAGCTCAGTTCCACCCGCTGCGGGCCGATCTGCACCTCGACCGGCACCACCTCCAGCCCGCCGCTCAACCCTTCGGGGCCAAGGCCGAATTCGACACCCTCGCCCACCGTCACGGTCTTGCCGCGCGCCTGCAGAAAGGGCTGCGCCGGGTCGTCCCAGGTCATCACGGTAAAGGTGACAAGGCGGCCCTCCAGCGTGCCCGCCGAGACCGGTCCGGCACAGGCCACCACCACAAGGGCGGCGGCAAGGCGGCTCACGCGGCCAGCCCCTTTGCGCCCATCGACAGGAACTTTTCGCGCCGGTCCTTGATGATGGCGTCGGGCTTCTTGCCCGCCAGTTCCTTCAGCATCGCCTCGATGGCGGCGCCGACGGCCTGGATGCTGTCGGCCGGTGCCCGCTGCGCCCCGCCGACGGGTTCCTTGACGATGCGGTCGATCAGGCCCAGCTTCTTCAGGTCCTGCGCGGTCAGGCGCAGCGCCTCGGCCGCCTCGCGCATCCGTTCGGCATCCTTCCACAGGATCGACGCGCAGCCTTCGGGGCTGATCACCGAGTAGACCGAATGTTCCAGCATGGCGATGCGGTTCGCGGTGGCGAAGGCCACCGCCCCGCCCGAGCCGCCCTCGCCGATCACCACCGAGATCAGCGGCACCCGAAGGGACAGGCACTTTTCGGTCGAGCGTGCGATCGCCTCGGCCTGGCCGCGTTCCTCGGCGCCCTTGCCGGGATAGGCGCCGGGGGTATCGACCAGCGTGATCACCGGCAGGCCGAAGCGGTCGGCCAGATCCATCAGCCGGATCGCCTTGCGATAGCCCTCGGGGCGGGCCATGCCGAAATTGCGTTCGATCCGCGACTTGGTGTCATGGCCCTTCTCATGGCCGATCACCACCACCGGCTGGTCGTTGAATCGCGCCAGGCCGCCCATCACCGCGTGATCGTCGGCAAAGGCGCGGTCGCCCGCCAGGGGGGTGAATTCGCTGAACAGCGCCTCGACATAGTCCTTGCAATGCGGCCGGTCGGGGTGGCGGGCGACCAGGCATTTCTGCCAGGCGGTCAGCTTGTCATAGATCTCGCGCCGCGCGGTTTCCGCCTTGCGGTCCAGCGCCTCGGCTTCCTTTGAGACATCCATCCCCTCGTTCGAGCGCGCCATGGCGCGCAGCTCCTCGGCCTTGCCCTCGATCTCGGCCAGCGGCTTTTCGAACTCGAGATAGATCATGAACGAACCCTCTTTCAGATCCGTCCTATATGGCCGGAGGGGGGGCAAAGTGCAACTCGGCATCGGCGAAAGGCGCGCCAGACGGTTGGCCACCGCCCGGCGCATCCATGCGGCCGCATCATTGCGGCGTCACCGGGCGGCGGCAATCTCGAGGAGCCTGGCGAACTGGTCGGGCGTCAGCATCGCGCGCAGGTTGTCGACGCAGCCCGACCGCATCATGACCAGCGCGGTCTCGTTTTCACCGATCCTTGCGGCCAGCGCCTCGCGCTCTTCGACCGGCGCGCCGGCAAGGATCGCGGCGGCCATCTCGGCCCGCAGGGCGGCGGTTTCATCCTCCAGCGCCCCGCGCTTCTGCGGCGCAACCGCCATCCATTCGGCCAGCGCGGCTTTCTGCGCCGCGTCCAGGCCCAGCGCATCGACGTTCTTCATGATGGCGGGCATCAGCATGACAACAGGCGCCGACAGGCCCTTTTCCTGGGGCGTCATGGCCTGTTGGGCAAGCACAGCGCCCGGAAGGGAAAGGGCGAAGGCGGCAGAGAGAAGAAGAGATTTCACGGTGTTTTCCTTTCGCTGGATGGCCGCGCAAGCAAAGCGAACATATTCAAAAACAATAATATGACATTGTGCCGCACCGGCCCTGCAGGCGTATTTCCGCTTGCCTTACCCTGCCGGGCGGTGGGGGCCAAAGTGCAACTCGGCAAGATTTGTGACAGGCTGGTCTGGCATGGATCGGATAGCGAAGGGCAACTGAAAGGGCATAGCCTTGGCCAATGATTACGAAAGGCGGCTGACCCGCGTGGTGGAGCATATCCACGACAACCCCGATGGCGACTTGTCGCTGGACCGGCTGGCCGAGGTGGCGGCGCTGTCGCGGTTCCACTTTCACCGGGTTTATCACGCGATGACCGGGGAAACCGCGGCCAATACGGTGCGCCGGATGCGGCTGCACCGGGCGGCGGTGGCGCTGGTGCAGGGGTCTGACCCGCTGGCCGTGGTGGCAAGGCGGGTAGGATACCCCAACCTTGCCAGCTTTTCCCGCGCCTTTGCGGACGCCTATCAGGCCACGCCCACCGCCTTTCGCAAGCGGGGAGAGTTGCGCCCCGTGCCGCTTCATCTGATCCGGAAAGGACCCCTCATGTTTCCCGTTTCCATCCGCACCGACCCCGCCCGTCGTCTGGCCGCAGTGCCGCACAAGGGCCCCTACCCCGAGATTGGCCGGGCCTTTGAACGGCTGGGCGCCACCATCGGTCCACGCGGACTTTTCCCGCAGATGGGGCATATGGTCGGCGTCTATTACGACAGCCCTGCCGACACTGCCGCCGCCGATCTGCGCAGCCATGCCGGGTTCGAATGCGGGCCGCAGGTGCCGCTGGCAGCCCCTTTGGAAGAGGTGACCTTGCCCGGCGGCCGCCATGCGGTGCTTGCCTTCAAGGGGCCCCTATGCCGGCCTGCCCGCCGCCTATGACGAGTTGTTCGGCCTCTGGCTGCCGCAATCGGGCGAGGAACCGGCTGACAGCCCTGTGTTCGAGCTCTACCTGAACACTCCCATGGACACCGCGCCGGAACAGCTGCTGACCGAAATCTGCATGCCGCTGAAGCGCCGGCCCGACACCGCCTGATTTGCTCTTTTGCAAATACTCCCGCCGGAGGCGCCCCAAACGCCGAGGCGGTTGGCCGCAGGCCAGAGCCGAGACAAGAGGCTTGCGGCGCAGCCGCTCAATTGCTTAACCGCCGGCGATGATCTCGGCCTGACGGACGATCACCTCGGCCTGCCGCATGCTGGCGATATCCACCAGCCGCCCCTTGTAGACCGCCGCGCCCTGACCGGCAGCCTTCGCCGCCTCCATCGCGGCCAGGATCTCGCGCGCCTCGGTCACTGCCGCGTCGGAGGGCGTGAAGACCTCGTTCGCCAGAGCGACCTGCTTGGGGTGGATCGCCCATTTTCCCACCATCCCCAGCGTCGCCGACCGCCGCGCCTGCGCCAAGAACCCCTCTTCGTCACTGAAATCCCCGAACGGCCCGTCGACCGGCAGCACCCCATGCGTGCGACAGGCCGCAACGATGGCAGCCTGTGCCCAATGCCAGGGGTCCGACCAGTATTTCGCCCCGTCGCGGTGCATGTAGTAATTCTCCTGCGTGCCGCCGATGCCGGTGGTCTGCATCCCCATCGAGGCTGCAAAATCCGCCGCCCCCAGACTCATCGCCTGCAAGCGGGGGCTTGCCGCCGCGATCTCTTCGACATGCGCGATCCCGGCGGCGGTCTCGATGATCACCTCAAGGCTGACCGGCCGCACCCGCCCCCTGGCGCGTTCCACCGCCGTCACCAGCGCGTCCACCGCGTAGACATCGGCCGCGCAGCCGACCTTGGGGATCATGATCTGGTCGATCCGCGGGCCTGCCTGTTCCAGCACCTCGACCACGTCGCGATACCACCAGGGCGTGTCCAGCCCGTTGATCCGCACCGAAAGCGTCTTTTTTCCCCAGTCGATATCGTTGATGGCTTCGATGATGTTCGCCCGCGCCTGCGGCTTGTCGTCCGGCGCGACCGAGTCTTCCAGATCCAGGTTGATCACATCCGCCGCCGATGCCGCCATCTTCTCGAACAACGCGGGCCGCGATCCGGGGCCGAACAGCTGGCAACGGTTGGGGCGGGCAGCGGGACTGGGCTGGATGCGAAAGCTCATCGGAACCTCGAGGTAAGGATATTTCAAGACGTATCGCCGTAGCGATAGATTATTGCGTGCCGCAGCGCAACATCACTTTCGCTGTTGCAGCATGTCCGGCCGGGACTTGCACCCGACGCAGGGCCGGGCAAAGATTTCCGTTGCAATGATGAGGTGCCCGATGATCACCGCCACCGCCGATAGCTTCCCCTTGCGCAACCCCTTCACCATCTCGCGCGGGTCCAAGACCGAGGCGCGGGTGATCACCGCCACCATCACGCGCGGCGGCCATCGCGGCCGGGGCGAAGGCGTGCCCTACCCGCGCTATGGCGAGACGGTCGAAGCCGCCATCGCCGCCATCGCCGCCCTGCCCGAAGGGATCACCCGCGACCAGTTGAACCGCGACATGGCGCCCGGTGCAGCCCGCAATGCGGTGGACTGCGCGCTATGGGACCATGCGGCGAAAGCTGCTGGGAAGCGGGTCTGGCAGTTGGCCGGTCTTGCGCCGCCGCAACCGGTGGAGATTGCCTTCACCGTCTCGCTCGACACGCCCGAAAGGATGCGCGCCGCCGCTGCCCGCAATGCCCGCCGTGCGGTGCTGAAGGTGAAACTGGGCACCCCCGACGACATGCCCCGGCTGGAGGCGGTGCGGCAGGGCGCCCCCAAAGTGCGGCTGATCGTGGATGCCAACGAAGGCTGGACACCCGAGGTTTACACCGACCTCGCCCCGCATCTTCTGCGGTTGGGGGTCGAGATGGTGGAACAGCCGCTGCCACAGGGCGCCGATGAGATGCTGGCCGAGATCGCCCGCCCCCTGCCCGTCTGCGCCGATGAAAGCGCCCATGATGCCGCCAGTCTGGCCGGGCTGGTCGGCCGCTATGACGTGGTCAACCTGAAGCTGGACAAGACCGGCGGGCTGACCGAGGCCCTTGCCGCCCGCGACACCGCGCGGGCCTTGGGGATCAAGGTGATGGTGGGCTGCATGGTCGCCTCCAGCTTGGCGATGGCCCCGGCGATCCTGCTGGCCCAGGGTGCCGACTGGTCCGACCTTGATGGCCCCACCGACATGGCCCAGGACCGCGATCCACCGGTTCAATATGACGACCGCTGCGTCCACCCGGCACCACCCGCCTTGTGGGGCTAGCCATGAACCATACCGTCAAATCGGACCGCGAGTTCCTGACCAACGAAGATTCTTTCCGGCGCTTCTGGATGGGCCCGCACGATCCCGACCCCACCGTCGCCCGGATCGGCGCTGTCCAACTTGGGCTTGCGGCGGATTTCCCGCCTGGACCTCGATTCATGCGTCTGGTGCGCCCGAAAGACCGGCACGGCAACCGGGTCGCACTTCACCCTGCCTTCACCAGCCTGACCAGTATCGCCCAGGCCGATGGCAAGGACGAGCTGGGCCTGATGACGATCAGCTCCCGGGTAGCAGGCATTCCCGCCCCCTGCCGCCGCAGCGCTTTGGCAATGCCTGCAGTGTGCTTCTGCGCGCAGGACTGACGCTGGAGGTGGTCAAGACACTGCGCAGCCACCCCTTTTGCGCCCATTTCGGCCTGACCGGGCGTGAGGGCCGCGAATGACGCCGTCTTCGACGCAATGTCCGTGGCAACAGTGCTGCGGCACCTTCTGCAACTGGGGCGCCTTGACCCGGCCGATCTGCTGACCGCCCCTTGACCCTCCGACGAAAGGGCGGGAAGAACGGGCCATCAGCCCGGAGGCCCAGAATGACCCGCACCGTCTATGTGAACGGCGACTACCTGCCCGAAGATCAGGCCAAGGTGTCGATCTTTGATCGCGGGTTCCTGATGGCCGACGGGGTCTATGAGGTGACCTCGGTCCTGGGCGGCAAGCTGGTCGATTTTGGCGGCCATGCAAAACGGCTGCAGCGGTCCCTGGACGCCCTGGAGATGCGCAATCCGCTGGATGAGGCGGAATGGCTGGAAGTGCATCGCCAGCTGGTCGCCCGCAATGGCATCGACGAGGGCATGATCTATCTGCAGGTCACCCGCGGCAATCCCGGCGACCGGGATTTTGCCTATCCGCCCGCCGATCTGCCGCCGACAGTGGTCCTGTTCACGCAATCGAAGCCCGGCTTGGCCGACAATCCGGTGGCAAAGGCGGGGATCAAGGTAATCTCGATCCCCGACATCCGCTGGGGCCGGCGCGACATCAAGACGGTGCAACTGCTGTATCCCGCGATGGGCAAGATGATGGCCAAAAAGGCAGGAGTGGATGACGCCTGGTTCACCGAAGACGGCTTTGTGACCGAGGGCACCTCGAACAACGCCTATATCGTCAAGGGGAGCCGGATCATCACCCGCGCGCTGTCGTCGGACATCCTGCACGGCATCACCCGCGCCGCCGTTCTGCGCTTTGCCCGCGAGGCGCAGATGGAGGTCGAGGAACGCAATTTCTCGATTGCTGAGGCGATCAGGCGGATGAGGCCTTCATCACCTCGGCCTCGACCTTCGTGATGCCGGTCGTCGAGATCGACGGCGCAGTTCTGGGCAGTGGCAAGCCGGGCCATGTCGCCACGCGGCTGCGCGAGATCTACATCGACGAGATGCGCAAAGCCGCCGTCTGACAGCATGCGTGCGGCGTTTTCCCTTGCCGGCTTCCGGCGCGGCCTTCGTGTCGGCGTGGCGCTGGGAACGGCGATCTTCATCTACGGGCTGGCCTTCGGGCTGGTCGCGGCGCAGGCGGGGCTTAGCTGGGGCTGGGCGCTGGCGATGAGCGTATCGGTCTTTTCCGGTTCCGCCCAACTGGCCGCGATGAGCCTGATCCAGGCGGGAGAGGCAACGCTGCTGACGCTGTTCGCCACCGTGCTGGTGATGAACGCGCGCTACCTGCTGTTCGGCGCGACGATCCAGCCTGGCTGTCGCAGGCGGGGGCCGCTGCGGGCTATGGCAGCATGGTCCTGCTGGGCGATGCGAACTGGATCGCCACGATGCGGGCGGCAGAGAAGGGCGAAGCGGACCGCGCCTATCTGGTGGGCACCGGGGTGCCGGTGGTCGGCGCCTGGCTGGCGGGCACGCTGGTGGGCGTGCTGTTCGGCGCGGTGCTGCCGGACCCGCACGCGCTGGGGCGGACCTGATGCTGCCCGCCTTTGCGGCCGCGATGATGGCGGCAATGGTGAAGACCCGCGTCCATCTGGTGCCGGTGGCGGTGGGGGCGGCGGCGGCGCTGGCGGTGACGCCGCTGGCCGGACCGGGCTGGGGCATCGTGGCGGCGGGGTTGGCGGGGGCCGCAGTGGCCGCGCTGACCGCGAGGCCGGGGGTGCTGCGATGATGCCCTCCCTGCCCGCCATGCTGGCCGTGATGGCCGCCGCCGCGCTGATCTGCCGGATGGCGGGCTATATGGCGATGCGGTTCCTGCCGCCCTCGGCCCGGCTGGATGCGGCGCTGAAGGCCACGCCCTTGGCGGTGATGGCCGGGATCACCGCGCAGGCGCTGGCCGCCGGGGGGCTGGTCGAAGTGCTGTCGCTGGGCGCGGTGGTCGGGCTGACGGTCCTTCTGGGCACCGATGTGGCAGCGGCGCTGCTGGGCGTGGTGGTGGCCGCGGTCTTGCGCTGGGCGGGGATGTAGTGCTGGGCCCAATTGCCTCGGCCGGTGCCTGTGATATGCCTCGTGACAAGCGACCCGATATGTCGGGCGGTTCACAGGCAAGGACCCGAAAACGATGCGGATCTTGACGACCCTGCCGGCATGCGGGCTGGCCTTGGTCCTTGGCGCAACGAACGCGGCCGAGGCGCAAATCGACTTTGGCAAGATGCCGGTCGGGTGCAGCTGGACGACCAGCTATTCGGACGGCCAGGTGGTGACCGAAACCTTCCTTGGCAAGAAATCCGGCAAGTACAGGACCAAGGTCACCCAGGCCGACAATCCGAAAGCCCTGGTGCGGCATTCGTTCTACGATGCCAAGGGCCGACTGGTGCGCAAGGACTGGGCCGACGGCAACTGGGAGAAGTTCGCGCCCTACAGCTGCTTCGACAGCCTTGGCAGTTGCACCTACCGCTACACGAACTCAGGCGGGGCGGATCAGAAGATCGCCAGCAAGACCGTGGCCAAGGGCAAGGGCTTTGCGGTCAAGGCCGGTCCGACAGGGGGCACAGCCTACCCCGACGAGTATTTCGAGGTCGGCGCGTTCGGCGTGATGACGAAGAACAAGGCATCGAACTATTCGGCCCGCCTGATTGCCCTGACGAACTGCGACGCGGCAAGCTGAGGCGGCACGCTGAGGCGGCCGGGCTTTCCGTGGTGGAATCCTGGCACAGGGTCAGTCCTTCCTGGCGACGTTTTCCGCGAAGGCCGCTTCGAAGGCCGCCTGCTTTTCGGGGCCGGCCTCGGTCTGGTGCCGCGCCACCCAGTCGGCATAGGGCATGCCGTAGACGATCTCTCGCGCCGCATCCTTCGACAGCACTATTCCCCGCGTCGCCGCGGCTTCCTGATACCAGCGCGACAGGCAGTTGCGGCAAAAGCCGCCCAGGGTCATCAGGTCGATGTTCTGCACGTCGGGGCGCTTGACCAAGAGGTGATGCATCAGCGCGCGGAAGGCGGCGGCTTCCAGTTCGGTGCGGGTTTGGTCATCCATCGCTCAGTCCCTCCAGAACCTCTTCAAGGATCGGCGCCAGCCGGCCGGCCCAGGCGTGCTGGTCTTCGGCCCGGCCGATCAGGTCGTGGCGCAACTCGATCAGCGTGTTGTGGCGGCCGGTGGACAGCGCGTGCCGGTCGACCGCATCCCCCGGAAGATGCCCCGAATAGGGCTCGTTGTCACCGATGCACAGGTCCGGCTCGGCCTGAAGCCGCGCAATCAGCGGGCACGACAGGCGGTCGTCGCGGTGCGAATAGAGAATGCCGACATGCCAGGGTCGCGGCGCCCGCGATTGCAGGCGCGGGGTGAAGCTGTGGATGGCGACGATCACTGTATCGGGGCGGCGCGCGGCCAGGCAGGCATAGGCGGCGTGATAGGGGCGGTAAAGCCGGGTCAGCCGTTCGTCGATGTCATCCTCGGTCAGGTGGCGGTTGGCCGGAATGATGGTGCCGTCGTAAAGCCGCATCACCAGCGTCGGGTCATTCTCGCCGCGGTTCGGGTCGATCACCAGGCGGCTGAAATCCGACAGGATGGCCGGGCTGTCCAGCCGCCTGGCCAGCGCCCGCGCCAGCCCCGCCGCGCCCAGGTCCCAGGCGATATGGCGGACCATGTCCGCCGGCGGCAGCCCCAGGTCGCCGCCGGCGACCCAGTCCGGCACCCGGTTCGAGGCATGGTCGCAGGTCACCAGCCAGCGCCCCGGTCGGTCTTCGCCTTCGATGTGAAACGCCACGGAAACCCCTTATCCCCTTGCGGATCAGGGATATTCCAAAGGCGATGCGCCGTCCAGTCCGGCCGTTTGCGCCCAGCGGCGCCAATTGGCCAAAAACCGTTGCGGGGCGCGAGGCTTTGCGCCATAACGCAGGCGGCCCACGTTCAACCGAAGCAGCAAGCAGGAGGATGGCAGATGCGCCGCCACCGCAATGTGAAGATCGTGGCCACGCTTGGTCCGTCATCCAGCGATTACGAGATGATCCGCGCCCTGTTCGAGGCCGGGGCCGATGTGTTCCGCCTGAACATGAGCCATGGCACGCATGACGACATCCGCGCCAAGCACGCCCATATCCGCCAGATCGAAAAGGATCTGGGCCGCCCGATCGGCATCCTGGCCGACCTGCAGGGGCCGAAGCTGCGCGTCGGAATCTTCGGGGCCGGGGCGCATGATCTGGAAGACGGTGACCGCTTCCGGCTCGACCTGGACCCGGCGCCCGGCGACGGCAAGCGGGTGGAGCTTCCGCACCCCGAGATCTTTGCCGCGCTGGAACCCGGCTCCAGCCTGCTGGTCAATGACGGCAAGATCCGCCTGAAGGTCGAGGCCTGCGGCCCCGACTTTGCCGATTGCATCGTGGTGGTGGGCGGCACGATTTCCAACCGCAAGGGCGTGAACGTGCCCGATGTGGTGCTGCCGCTGGCCGCGCTGTCGGAAAAGGACCGCGCCGACCTGGAGTTCGCCTGCGATCTGGGCGTGGACTGGCTGGCGCTGTCCTTCGTGCAGCGCCCCGAAGACGTGACCGAGGCGCGCGAACTGGCCAAGGGCCGCGCTGCGATCCTGTCGAAGATCGAAAAGCCCGCTGCCGTGAAGGCCTATGACGCAATCCTGAAGGTCTCGGACGGAATCATGGTGGCGCGCGGCGATCTGGGGGTGGAGTTGCCGGTCTGGTCGGTGCCGCCGATCCAGAAGCGGCTGGTGCGCGGCGCGCGGGCGGCGGCCAAGCCGGTGATCGTGGCAACGCAGATGCTGGAATCGATGATCGAGAACCCGATGCCGACGCGGGCCGAGGTGTCGGACGTGGCGACCGCGATCTACGAAGGCGCCGATGCGGTGATGCTCTCGGCGGAATCGGCAGCCGGCAAGTTCCCGGTCGAAGCCGTGCAGACCATGGACAACGTGGCCAAGTCGGTCGAGAAGGACCCGACCTACCGGTCCGTGATCGAGGCCCAGCCGCGTGGTCAAGCGCGAAACCGTGGCCGACGGCATCGTCGCCGCCGCGCGCGAGATCGCCGAGGCAACCAACATCAAGGCCATCACCTGTTTCAGCCAGTCGGGCACCACGGTCAGCCTGGTGGCGCGCGAACGCCCCTGGGTGCCGATCATCGCGCTGACGCCGCTGGTCACCACTGCCCGGCGGATGGCGCTGACCTGGGGCGCACATTGCGTGATCGTGCCGGAGCAGGAGCGGTTCAAGGGCGCCGTGCTGTCAGCCATACGCGCCGCGCGCTCGGACGGGTTCGCCGAGGAAGACGACTATATCGTCGTCACCGCAGGGGTGCCGTTCAACGTTGTCGGCACCACCAACATCCTGCGCGTGGCGCCCTGCGACGAGCGATTGATTTCCAAGGTGGACCCCGGCTAATCTTACGCCGCGTTAACCGGTGGCGAGGGTTTCATGGACACCGACCTGTTTTTGACCATCGGGATCGTTCTCGGTGTCCTGACCATCCCGTCGCTGCTGTCGGCATGGACCGAGAGCCGCGTCCCGCGCGTGGGCGCGCTGATGCTGATGGCGGCGGCCGGCCTGATCGCGCTGGCGATCTCGCAAAAGCCGGGGGGATATACGTTCGGCGACGTGCCCGATGTCATGATGAACGTGGTCGGCCGCTATGTGAACTGACGGCCAACCCGCGCGAATCCGCTTGCGCCTCTTCCGGCCTGCCCCTATAGGAGCGGCTTCGAACCTAACCGCGCGGCCGGCGAAAGTGGCATGCCGTGATGCGCGATGAACACTGGAGAGTGAAATGCCCAAGATGAAGACCAAGTCAGCCGCGAAAAAGCGGTTCACCTTCACGGCCAATGGCCATGTGAAGGCCGGTGTGGCCGGCAAGCGCCACGGCATGATCAAACGCACGACGAAATTCATCCGCGATGCCTCGGGGACCATGATCCTCTGCGCTGCGGACGAGAAGATCGTCAAGAAATACATGCCGTACAACCGGTAAGGAGAGCCCCAGATGTCCCGCGTCAAATCCGGCAAGGTCACCCATGCCCGTCACCGCAAGGTGATCAAGAAGGCCGCTGGCTACTATGCCGCCCGCTCCACCAATTTCCGCACCGCCACGCAGGCGGTGGACAAGGCCCAGCAGTATGCCACCCGCGACCGCAAGGCCAAGAAGGGCCAGTTCCGCGCGCTGTGGATCCAGCGGATCAACGCCGCGGTGCGGCTGTTCGACCCGGCCTTCACCTATTCGCGTCTGATCAACGGCCTGGCGAAGGCCGGGATCGAGGTCGACCGCAAGGTTCTGGCCGATCTGGCCGTGCATGAGCCCGATGCCTTCAACGCCATCGCCGACAAGGCCCGCGCCGCGCTGGCGTAAGGCCACGAATTCTTTTCTGCGTAAATTCAAGCCCCGCCCGATGACAGGGGCGGGGTTTTCCCTTCCAGGGGTGCGGTTGACTCATGTCCTGTTCCTGTGCGGAAAGGCGCGGATGCGCAGCCCCACAACCGCCGATCTGGTGCGTACCTGGCCCGGCATAACCAGCGATTTCGCCGGGCTTTCCAACGATGCCGATGAACGGCTGGGGGCCGAGCATCTGGAGGCCGCCGATCTCATCTGTGTGATGGAGGGGCGTCAGGCCCGGCGGTTGCAAGCCCTGTTCCCGCACCTGCTGCGCGGCAAACCGGTGCATGTCCTGAATATCCCCGATCGTTTCTCCTATGGTGCCGCGGATCTGATCGCCCTGCTGACTGCCCGCCTGACGCCGATCCTGCGACGGCCCTGACTGCCGAGCTTGAGGCCACCGGGAACTGACCCGCCCGGCCACCCCGCTGCGGCCTTGGAACCATCCGATCCCGCCCGGCGTTTACATCCCGGACCATGAAAACCCCGAACCGATAGCCCGAACAGATAGGAGGCCCCCATGCCCGCCCAGACCGCCACCCGCATCGATATCGCCCGTCCGAACCGCGAAAAGGTCGAGGCGCTGTTGAACCAGCTTCTGGCCGACCTGACCGACATGGCTGCCCGCACCAAGCACGCGCACTGGAACGTCACCGGGCCCCATTTCATCGCCTTGCACCAGCATTTCGACGGACTCCACGCCGTGCTGACCGGCCATATCGACGCCGTGGCCGAACGCACCGCCGCCTTGGGCGGGTTCGTGCGCGGTCGGCTGTCGGATGCTGCCGGAGCGACCCGGCTGAAGGAATTTCCCGAGGCCACGCGCGACGGCATGGCCGTGGTCAAGGCGCTGGCCGGCGCGCTGGCCGATGTGTCGAATGCCGCCCGCGACGGGATCGAGACCTGCGAGGACGAGTCGGATCTGGTCACAGCCGATCTCTTGACCGGCCTGTCGGGCGATCTGGACAAGCAGCTCTATTTCCTTGAGTCGCATCTGCGATAGAGCCTGGGGCAAGAGACAGCGCCCGGCCCGGGGGCCAGTTCCGGGACGGATTGTTCGCGCTGAACGAACAATCCCCCGGAATGGCCGCAATGTCGCCCGAATCGTCCGCGACACCGGACAGAACGTTAACTTTTCTCCGGTGTTTCCATGTGTGCTTGCGTCCCCATGCTCCAAGGTCTGACCGCCTTCCTCCTTCCGGAAGGCCCTGACATGTGGCACGAATTTGCCCTCGGCCTCGACTTCGCCGATCCCAGGGCGACGATCGACCTTCTGATCGCGGCCAATGCCATCACCCTGCGCCCCGATTGCGACAGGGCGACCGCCGCACTGATCCTGGCCAAGGCCGCCGCAGCGGGCTTTCACCGGGGCGAGGCGCCGAAGGGCTTTGACGATACCACCGCGCGCGCCTTCGCCGTCCGACTGACAGACGCGATGGTCACCGGCCAGTTCACCGCCGCCCGTTTCGCGCTGCCGCCCGAAGCGCTGCGGCTGGTCATCCGCCAGCTCGGCCCGCGCGGTCCGCTGCCCCTGCCGCCGCTGTCGCTGGGCCATGCGCCGCACCGCCCGCGCTTTGCCTTTGCGGGCTGGCACCCCGTTCGCCAACCCGCCCGCGCCCGCAGCGCCTGACCGGCCTCTTGCAATCAAGGGCCTGCCCCGCTAACCCCGGTCCCGCAAGGGCCGGAGGCTGGGATGGATCTGAACGAAATCCGTGGAAAGTACATCGCGGCCGTGGCCGGGGCCTCGGGCGAGGCAGCCCTGGAAGAGGTGCGGCTGGCTGCACTCGGCAAGAAGGGCGAGATCAGCGCCCTGATGTCGACCCTGGGCAAGATGGACCCGGAGGCGCGCAAGACCGCCGGGGCACATCTGAACGCGCTGAAGGACGAGATCGACGCCGCTCTGCGCGCGCGCAAGGCGGCGCTGAACGATGCCGCGCTGGACGAACGGCTGAAGTCCGAATGGCTGGACGTCACCCTGCCCGGCCGCCCGCGCCGGATCGGCACCATCCATCCGGTGTCGCAGGTGATGGACGAGCTGACCGCGATTTTCGCCGACATGGGGTTTGCGGTGGCCGAAGGCCCGCAGGTCGAATCCGACTGGTACAATTTCGACGCGCTGAACATCCCGCCCGAACACCCCGCGCGGCAGGAACATGACACCTTCTTCATGCACCGCGCGGAAGGCGACGACCGCCCGCCGCATGTGCTGCGCACCCATACCAGCCCGGTGCAGATCCGCGCGCTGATGGACCAGGGCGCGCCGATCCGCGTCATCGCCCCCGGCCGCGTCTACCGGATGGACATGGACCAGACCCACACGCCGATGTTCCATCAGGTCGAGGGGCTGGCGATCGACCGCGACATCTCGATGGCCAACCTGAAATGGACGCTGGAGGAATTCTGCCGGGCGTTCTTCGAGGTCGACAAGGTCGAACTGCGGTTCCGTGCCTCGCATTTCCCGTTCACCGAACCCTCCGCCGAAGTCGACATCCGCTATTCCAACATCGGCGGCCAGCTCCGCATCGGCGAAGGCGACAAATGGATGGAGATCCTCGGCTCCGGCATGGTCCACCCCAAGGTGCTGAAGGCGGCCGGCGTCGACCCCGACCAATGGCAAGGCTTTGCCTTCGGCATGGGCATCGACCGCATCGCCATGCTGAAATACGGCATCCCCGACCTGCGCGCGTTCTTTGAGAGCGACCTGCGCTGGCTGCGGCACTACGGGTTTTCCGCGCTGGACATGCCGGATCTGCCGGGGGGGTTGAGTAGGTGAAAAGAGACGATGACCAAATCCGCAATTTGCTTCTGAGCTACGAAGAACATGACGAATGGCTGTTTCTGATGCCAGGAGACACGGCGACTCGACGGCAGAAGATCAAAGAGGAGCGAACATGTCTTGAACGCTTCTGATTTGATCGACGCAGGGCTCTTCACAATGGTCAAAACGTCAACTCACCCTGGCTTACAAACTCAGGTCACGATTTTCTTGCAGCAGTTCGCGACGACGGCATTTGGCAGAAGACCAAGGAAGCAGTTGCTAAAACTGGCGGCAATGCCGCGATCGAGTTAGTGAGGACAATTGCTATGGGGTTTGCAAGAAAGAAGCTCGAATAGTTCACCGGCTTGACGGTGGCGCTATTCTCTCAACCACCCTAGCTTCATCTCGGCAAAAAACTCTGGGGGGGGGGTCAAACCCCCGCCGCTAATGCAAAGCCGCCGCCCCCGCCCATCGCCCCGTCGCGAGGCACGCCGTCAACAAATACCCCCCCGTCGGCGCTTCCCAATCCAGCATCTCGCCGCAGGCGAAGACCCCCGGCAGGGCACGCAGTTCCAGATCGTCGGTCAGCGCGGCGCGGGTGATGCCCCCGGCGGTCGAGATCGCCTCGTCCAGCGGGCGCGGCCCCAGATGGCGCGCGGAAAGATGCTTCACCACCGTCAGCGCCTCCCCCCGCCCCCATTCCATCACCAGCGCCGCCGCCACCGGCGACAGGCCCAGCTTGCGCAACCGGTTCGAATTACTCTCGCCCGGCTTCATCCGGGCCAGCCGCGCCTCAACCTCCGCCACCGCTACGTCCGGCATCAGGTCCAGCACCAGCGCCGCGCCTTCGCGAACCGAACGCGACACGGCATAGACCCCGCCGCCCTCCAGCCCACGGGCCGAGACGATGAATTCCCCGCGCGACAGCGCGGAGCCGGCGCGCAGCGCCGCCCCCTTCACGGCGCAGCCGAAATACCGCGCCATATGCGGCGACCAATCCACCGCAAGCCCCATGTTGGCGGGCTTCCACGGCGCAACCTCCACCCCCTTTGCGGCCAGCCACGGCACCCAGGCGCCGTCCGACCCCAGCCGCGACCAACTCGCCCCGCCCAGTGCCAGCACCGTGACGACCGGGCGCAACGGCCGTTCGCCCTCCGGCGTCTGGAACCGGAAATCCGCACCCTGCCAGCCAAGCCAGCGCCAGCGCGTCCGCAACTCCACCCCCGCAGCCCCCAGCCGCGCCAGCCAGGCGCGCAGCAGCGGCGAGGCCTTCATCGCCACCGGAAACACCCGGCCGGAAGACCCGGTGAACACCTCCTGCCCCAGCCCCCGGCACCAGCCGGTCACTTGCGCTGGCCCGAACTCCGCCAGCATCGGCGCCAGCCAGTCGCCCTCATAGGCGGCCAGGAACGCGGCTGGCGCCTCTTCCTTGGTGATGTTCAGCCCGGATTTCCCGGCCATCAGGAACTTGCGCGCCGGGCTGGGCCTGGCCTCGGCCACCACCACCCGGCGGCCAGCCTGCGCCAGCTCTTCCGCCGCCATCAGCCCGGCCGGACCGGCACCGATGACCAGCGCGTCCAGCGGCTCGGTCACGCCCCGGCGCCCTTTGCGGGCTTTGCGCCCTTTGCGGGCTTGGGCGGCGCTTCATTGCGGATATGCACCACCCGCTGCGGGAATGGCATCTCGATCCCCTCCGCCTTCAGCGCGTTCCAGATCGCGAACAGCACATGGCTTGCATATTTGTTCTTGCCGTCGTCGATACCGCTCACCCAGTATTCCACGATGAAATCGACGCTGGACTCCCCAAACCCCGCCAGTTCGCAATCCGGCCCGTCGGGCTTTTGCAAGACGAATGGCAGCGCCGCGACGGCCGGGGTGATGATCCCCGGCACAAGGTTGATGTCGGTGTCATAGGAAACCGAAAACGCCGCCTCATAGCGGTTGGCGCTGCCCTGGTCGGAGTAATTCACCACCCGCGAGGTGATGAAATGCTCGTTCGGGACCACGATCCACTTGCCGTCAAAGGTTTCCAGCACGCAGGCGCGGGCGGTCATCTTGACGATGGTTCCCTTTTCGCCGCCGTCCAGCTCGACATAGTCGCCGACGGTGGTCTGGCCTTCCAGCAGCAGGATGATGCCCGAGATGAAATTGGCTGCGATCTGCTGCAGGCCAAGGCCGATGCCGACGCCCAGCGCACCGCCCAACACAGCCACAGCCGTCAGGTCGATGCCCATGATCGACATCAGCAACAGGAAGGCGGCGCCGAAGATCAGCACCTCGACTGCCTTCACAGCCAGTTCGCGGGTGGCGGGGCGCAATTCGGGCTGGGCCTTGATGTATTCGGCCGATTGCCGGTTCGACCAGCCGCCCAGCCAGAACAGCAAGGACCCCGCGATGGCGCCGCGGATCAGCGCCAGGACGGAAAACTGGATATTGCCCAGGTTCACCTGCGAGGCGTCCAGCCAACCGGTGATCGGCTCCAACAGGCCGAACGTGTGCAGGGCGGCCACCGGGATCAGCACATAGCGGCCCAGAAGCCGCAGGAACCTGTCGGTCAGCACCTGGCGCACCAGCGCCAGCGCCGCCAGCAAGAGGAAGACGCGCTTGCCGAAAGCGATGACCTCGCCACTGCCGAAGGCGGCCCGTGTCAACCCTTCGCCCACCGCGGTCAGGCCATAGGCCAGCAGCGGCAGCAAGAGCGGCAGGAACCGCAGGGCAAAGCGGAACAGCGTCGCGAAAAGGCCACTGGCGCCGTCCTTCGGGGTCAGAACCCGCTCGATCACCGGCGCCAGCCGCTTTGACGCCAGATGTGCCAGCCCCCAGGCCAGCACCAGAAGCGCCAGCTGCGACCAGGCGGCCGGCGAGGTCAGCCAGCCCAGCGCATGCTGCCAGGCCCAGTCCAGCCAGGCCGACGCTTGCGCCATCATGTCGGATTGCCCGCCCATCGCGTTCTCCTTGCGGAATTCCTCCGCTGCACCATCCTCTGCCAAGGAATGACCACCTGCACAAGATGATCGCACCCCACCTGCCCGCTTTGCCTGCGTCAGGTCCCGCCCGCACCGCCGCAAAGCCCGCACCACCTGGTGCCGCGCCTGAAGGGCGGCAAAAGAGGAACGACGGTGCTGCTGCACCACATCTGCCACAAGGACGCCCACGCCCGCTTTCCCGAAGCGGAGCTCATGCGCAGCTTCGACCCGCCAGCGGCTGTGCGACCATCGGGCCGGATGCGCAGGTTCCTCGATCGGATCGCCAGACGACCGCCCGGCTTTCCTTCGCGGCCCCCAGGAGGGCACCGGCGGCGGTGAGCGCGCCAGATTCCTTCGGCAGGAAATCTGCAAAATCCTTCCTCAAGGATCTTGTCGCGCTAGACGACCAGCCGCTTGATGGCGGAAACGTGGTCCGCACTTGCCCCCAGAACATCGGCACAGAGCCCTCGCGCCGTTTTCATCAGGGCCTCGGGCGGCACGATGCGGTCGATCAGGCCCCAGGCCAGCGCCTCTTCGGCCTCGACTTTCGCGCCGGCCAGCAGGATCAGCTTGGCCCGCGCCGGGCCGACCAGACGCGCCAGACGCGCCGGGTCCGAGGGTTGCGGCAGATATCCCAGCCGCATCACCGGGTAGAACACCTTCGCCCCCGGCACCGCCAGCCGCAGATCGCAGGCCAGCGCCATGCCGCAGGCGCCGCCCGCCAGCGTGCCGTTCAGCGCCGCGATCGTCAGGCCCGCAAAGGCCGCGACGGCGCCGGACAGCCGCTCCCACAGCGGGCTGGTGGCAAGGCCTGCTTTCGCGGCCTCCAGATCGGCGCCGGCGGAAAAGACCCTGCCCTCGCCGGTCAGGATCAGTGCCCGTTCGTCGCCCGCGGCTTCCACCGCCTCGACCAGCGCCGCGAGCATCGCTTCGGTCAGCGCGTTGGCCTTGTCGGGCCGCGCCAACCTGATTTCCCGCAAGCCGTCTTCCGTTTCCACCGCGATCATTTGCCGCCCCCCCTGCACTGGTCGTTCCCTTATATCGCCCCGCCGCTATGGAAAAGCACCCGATCCCCCTTGCGCGGGGTCGCTCGTCACGACACCATGGATCCGGACATTTCAACCCCGAGGCTTGATCCATGACCCCCAGGTTCACCCGTGCCGCCACGGCGCTTGCGCTTATCCTCCCGGCCCAGTCTGCCACTGCCCTGACCCCCGAAGAGGCCTGGGCCAGCATCGAGGCCCTGTCGTCCTCATACGGACAGACGGTCACCGTCGCCGGGACCGATCGCAGCGGCGATACGCTGACGGTCAGCGGCATCACCTATGCGATGACCGTTGCCGATGGGCCCACCGTTACCGCGACCGTTGGCTCGGCCACCTTCCGCGATCGCGGCGACGGCACCGTCGAGATCACCTACCCAGCCGGATACGAGGCTCTCATCGCCTTTCCCGAAGGCGCCGACGGGCCGAAATCACTGACCCTTGCGGTGACGTGGGATCAGCTTTCGATCATCGGAAGCGGAACGGCCGAGGCCGCGGTCTTCGACATGACCGCCGCGGCGATGACGTTCACGGCAAAGGACATCGTCGATCAGGACGGCACAGCCCTCGACATGAGTGGCGTCGCAACCCTGACCGGGCTTTCCGGCGGCTATTCCGCGCAGCCCGGCGGCACCGTCACGACATTTACCAATGACATGACCGCAGAGACCATGGAACTGACGGTGAATGCCAAGGAGCCAGGCGGCGAAGGGGTGCTCTCGGGCAGCATGAAGACCGGGGCGCTGGCCATCAAGAGCAAGACCGGGATGGTCGATCAGGCGCTGATCCAGTCTGGCAACATCTCGGCTGCGCTGGCCGCCGGCTTCATGGTCGACACCGCCCTTGAAAGCGGACCGATCAGCATGGTCTTCGATTTCAGCGATCGCACGACCACCGGGCATTTCGACGGCACGCTGACCGGGGCTGCGGTGCATGTCCTGCTGAATGCCGATGAACTGGACTATGGCTATGCGCTCCGCGGCGGCAGTTTCAACGCCACCGGCTTCGACATGCCCCTGCAGCAGATCGCCTCGTCCTTCGGCGAGATCGCGCTGGCCATCGCGATGCCGGTCAAGGCCTCGGACACGCCCGAGCCGTTCTCCGCCACGCTGCGGCTGGTCGACCTGACGATGACCGAAGAGGTCTGGGCGATCTTCGATCCCGGCCAGCAGCTGAAGCGCGACCCGGTGACGCTGATCACCGATATCGACGGCACCGGCGCCTGGACGGTCGACATCCTCGACCCTGCCGCCCAGATGGACAGCGGCCCCGACCTGCCGGCCAAGCTGTTCACGCTGGAGCTGACCGAAGTGCTGGCCCGCGCGGCCGGGGCGCAGGTTGCCGCGGCGGGCGGGCTGACCTTCGACAACGCCAACCTGCAACCCTATGGCGGCTTCCCCGCACCGACGGGCAAGATCACCGTCACCATGGACGGGATCAACGCATTGCTGGATGCGCTGGTGGCGATCGGCGTGGTGCCCGAGGATGACATGATGGGCGCCCGGATGGGCCTTGCCATGTTCGCCCGCCCCGGCGCCAACCCCGACCAGCTGGTCAGCGAGATCGAGTTTCGCGATGGCGGGTTGTTCGTCAACGGCCAGCAGATGTTCTGACCCGGCGCGGCGCGGCGACCCTGATACCGGCCGCCGCGCCTTTCCTTTCCGCCTGCCTTCGTGGGAGTTTGCCTGATGGTCCCGTTTCGTCTGACTGCGCTTTGCCTTCCCTGCCTCCTGGTTCCCGGCGTCGTTCAGGCCGAGGTGACGGCTGATCAGGTCTGGGCGCTGATGCAGGAGGCCGTGGCGGAATCCGGCGCGCGGGTTTCGGCCGGCGAAAGCCGGCGTGGCGACCGGCTGGTGCTGACCCGGCCGACGATCGACATCGGCGATGGCGCGCTGATCCTGCTGCCCGACATCACCCTGCGCGAAACCGCCGACCGTTCGGTCATCGTGGAGCTGCCGCCGCGCTTTCCGCTGACGCTGGACCTGCCGCCCGGCCCGAACGACCCCGACCGGCTGACGCTGACCGTCGCCGCGCCCGATCTGGCGATCACGGTCCACAGCCTGGGCGACAAGGCCGATGCGACGGTCACGGCGGGCTCGATCTCGGCCTCGCTCGACCCGTTCGTGTTGCCGCCCGGTGCGCGAGGCCCGGCCGATATCTTCGTGGCGCTTGCAGTGGCCGACCTGGCGCTGTCCTGGCGGCACGATCTGGCCGGCCCGGCGCTTGCCGCGGATGGCTCCGGCTCGCTCGGCACGCTGCATGCCGAGATGCGGATCGATATCCCGGCCGAGGATATCAAGGGCTCGATGGCGCTGGACCTGTCGTCCATCGCGGTCAGCCTGACCGGATTTGCCCCGCCCGGAACCGAAGTGGTGATGGACCGGATCGACCGCAGCGAAGGCGGGCTGGCCGATTTCCTGGGGCTTCTGGACAACGGGCTGCTGTTGGACGCAAGCGGCACCCATGGCCCGCTGGCCTTCACCTTCGACGCGCCGCGTTCGCCCGATGGGCCGGTGGCGATGGATCTGTCGACGACGAACGGCGGCACCTCGCTGGTCTTCGACCGCAAGGGCATCTTCTATGACAGCTTCATCGGCCCGACCCGGATCTTCTTTCGCGGCCGCAGCCCGGATTTTCCGCTGGGCGAGTTCGATGCTTCGCTGACCGAATATCGCAACGCCTATTCGCTGGGCTTTCCCGGCGCTGCCGGTGCCGCTGCGGCAAACGGGCTGAACGCGCCCAAGGGCGGCGATGCGCCGGTCTGGGGCGCGGTGTTCAAGCTGACCGGGTTGACGCTGTCGCAAGAGCTGTGGACGCTGGCCGATCCGGGCAAGGTGATGCCGCGCGATCCGATGTCGCTGGTGATCGACCTTGCGGGCACCTACACGCTGGACCCCAAGGCGCTGGAGCCGGGCTTCAAGATGAACCCCGACGACCCGCCGCCGTTCACCGAAGCCTCGCTCGACCTGGCGGAACTGCTGGTCTCGGGCCTTGGGCTGACGATGACGGGCTCGGGCGGGCTGTCCTTCGACTTCACCGATCTGGTGACCTATCCCGATGTGCCGCGGCCGGAAGGCAAGATGAGCTTCGTGACCACCGGCGCGAATGCGCTGATCGACCGGTTCGAGCAACTGGGCCTGATGAGCGAGGACGACCTGACCGCCGCGCGCTTCGGCCTGCTGTTCATGGGCCGGATCGAGGGGGGCGCGGATCGGCTGGTCACCGAGATCGAGTTCAAGGACCGCAGCTTCGTGCTGAACGGCCAGCGCATCCGCTGAACCGGCCTCGTCGCAGATCCTGTGCGCCACGAAGCGCAGCCGCGCGCCATGCCTTGCGCCACGGCCCCGGCAGGGCTACCTGATCCGCAGCCAGATCCCGGAGCCGATGCCATGCCCCCGACCCTTGCCGCCCTGACCGAGGCCCTGCTGGATGCCGCCAACCGCGCCGGCGCCGAGGCCGCCGATGCGCTGGCGGTGGCCGGGTCTTCGCTGACCGTCGATCTGCGGCAGGGCCGGCTGGAACAGGCCGAACGCGCCGAGGGCACCGAGATCGGGCTGCGGGTGCTGATCGGGCGGCGGCAGGCCTGCGTTTCGGCCTCTGATACCTCGGCCGCCACCATCGCGGCGCTGGCCGAACGCGCCGTCGCCATGGCACGCGAGGCGCCGGATGACCCCACCGCCGGGCTGGCCGACCCGTCGCAACTGGCGCGCAACACCGACGCCACCGCGCTGGACCTGTGCGACCCGTCGCCCGAGCCCACGGCCGCGGCCCTTGAGGCCGAAGCCCGCGCCGCCGAGGCCGCAGCCCTTGCCGCCAGCGGCGTTTCGCAGGTCGAGACCTCGGCCAGCTGGTCGCGCCGCGAGATGCACCTTGCGGCGACCAACGGTTTTCACGGCGGCTATGCAAGGTCGTCGCGCTCGCTGTCGGCCACCGCCTTTTGCGGCGCCGGCACGGGAATGGAGCGCGACTGGGCCGGCGAGGCGCGCAGCCATGCCGCCGACATGCCCGATGCAGCCGGGATCGGCGCGCTGGCGGCCGAACGTGCATTGGCGCGGCTGGGCGCGGTCAAGCCGCCGACCGGCCATTTCCCGGTGCTTTACGACGAACGGGTCGCCGCCTCGCTGATCGGGCATCTGCTGTCGGCGATCAACGGCACCGCCATCGCGCGCGGCGCGTCTTGGGCGGCCGGCCTGATGGGCGCAGAGGTGCTGCCCGCCGCCCTGTCGCTGACCGAGAACCCGCACCGCCCGCGCATCGGCGCCTCGCGCCCCTTCGATGCCGAGGGTCTGCCCACCGCGCCCCGCACGCTGGTACAGGACGGCGTGTTGCAGGGCTGGGTGCTCGATCTGGCAACGGGGCGCAAGCTGGGCCTGCCCTCTACCGCCAATGCCGCGCGCGGCACTTCGGCGCCGCCCGCGCCCTCGACCACCTGCATCGACCTGACGCAGGGGCCTGACAACCGCGAGGACCTGATCGCTGCAATGGGCACGGGGCTGCTGGTCACCTCGATGATCGGGGCGACGATCAACCCGACGACCGGTGATTACTCGCGCGGCGCGGCGGGGTTCTGGGTCGAGAACGGGCGGCTGTCGCATGCCGTGAACGAATGCACCATTGCGGGCAACCTGAAGGACATGCTGCGCCGGATCACCCCGGCGAACGACGCCCGCGCGCATCTGTCGATCCGGGTGCCGTCGCTGCTGGTCGAAGGCCTGACCCTTGCCGGAAGCTGACGACCTTGCCCTGCTGACCGAGGCCGCGACCGAGGCGGGCCGGATCGCGCTGCATTTCTGGCGGCGCGAACCGAAGTTCTGGGACAAGGGCGGCGAGCATGGCCCGGTGTCCGAGGCCGATCTGGCGGTGAACGAAGCGCTGGAAACCCGGCTGCGCGCGGCACGGCCCGGCTATGGCTGGCTGTCGGAGGAAACCCCGGACACGGTGGCGCGGCTGGATTGCGCGCAGGTGTTCCTGCTGGACCCGATCGACGGCACCCGGGCCTTTCTTGCCGGGGAAGAGAACTTTGCGATCTCGCTGGCGGTGGTCACGGCGGGGCGGGTGACAGCGGGCGTGGTCCACCTGCCGGCAAAAGCGCGGCTTTATGCGGCCACCGCCAACGGCCCGGCGCAGCGCAACGGCCTGCCCATCGCGGCCAGCACGCGCACGGAACTGGTGGGCGCGGATGTGCTGACCACCCGTGCCGCACTGGCGCCCGAGCATTGGCCAAAGGGCGTTCCGGACCTGAAGCGCAGCTTCCGCGCCTCGCTGGCCTACCGGCTGTGTCTTGCGGCCGAGGGCCGGCATGACGCCATGCTGACCCTGCGCGAAGCCTGGGAATGGGACATCGCCGCTGGCTCGCTGATCGCCGAACGGGCCGGCTGCCGGGTGACGGACCGGACCGGTGCGGCGCTGCGGTTCAACGAGGCGATCCCGCTGGCAAAGGGCACCATTGCCGCCAACCCGGTCCTGCACGGCGAAATCCTGGCCGCGCTGGGGGCCTGACCACGCGGCGTCAGGAGCCCGGAGTGGCATCCCGCAGCAGGGCGGCAAGGCCGTGGCGATAGTCGGGGTGGCGCAGGATCACGCCCAGCTCGCGCTTGATGCGGTCATTGCTGACCCGCTTTGATTCGCCATAGAAACTGCGCGCCATCGGCGACATCTCGGCGGCGGCATAGGCCACTGCGGGCGGCTCGGGCAGGCCCAGCAGGCGGGCGGCCTCGCTCAGCACATCCTCGGGCGGGGCGGGGTCGTCGTCGCACAGATTGTAGGTGGCACCCGGGTTCGGGCGGCGGATGGATGCCTCCAGCACCTGGGCGATATCCTCGACATGGATCCGGCTGAACACCTGGCCCGGCTTGATGATGCGCCGGGCGCTGCCGTTCCTGACCTTCTCGAACGGGCCGCGACCGGGGCCGTAGATGCCGGCAAGACGGAACACATGCACCGCCAGCCCGGTCGCCAGCCATTGCCCTTCGGCCAGTACCCGCAGGCGGCCCCTGTCGCTGGCCGGGGTCGGGGCTGTGTCTTCATCGACCCAACCGCCCTGGTGGTCGCCGTAGACCGCCGTCGTCGACAGATAACCCACCCACTCTGCCTTTGCCGCCGCGATCTGTGGTGCCGCGCGCAGGAACGGGTCGCCCGCCGCATCGGGCGCCGCCGAGGCCAGGATATGCGTCGCCCGCGCCAGGGCGGGCGCAAGATCGCCGGGCCAGAGCAGCGGCTCCACCCCCTCGGCGCGCAGGGCGGCGGCCTTTGTCGCGGAACGGGTGGTGCCGATCACCGCCCAGCCCTGCGGCAGCAGGCGGCGGGCAAGGGCGGCGGCGGAATAACCATGGCCAAGGGAAAGCAGCGTTTGCATGGCGCGGACTATCGCGGCGCGGCGACGGCATTGCAAGCCGGCGGCACCCCGGCATCCTGCGGCAGGAACGATGCAGGATTGAAAGGCGCGCCGGCGCCGAGCGGACCTTTGCGGTGCCGGTCCATGGCACGACGGCGTCGCTTGACCCCGCCCATGCCGCTGACCATGCCGAAATCGTGATCTTCCGCACCTGCCGACCTGCCCGCGCGCCATCCCTTGCGAAAGCCCCCCGGTTCCGGCTTAATGCCGGATCAACGTGACGGACGGACAAGATGCAAGACGACGCACCGGGCTACCTTCTTCCCCAACCCGATACCCAGGCCGAAAGCTTTACCGAAGCCGAGGCGGCAGTGGCCCGGCTGGAGCGGCTTTATGCCGAGGCGACGGCGCATCTGTCGTGGCATTTCAACCAGGCGATCACCACCGGCCGGCCTGCCACGCGCGTCCGTGCCTTCTACCCGGAAATCCGGCTGACCGTGACCACCTTTGGCTACACCGACACGCGCCATTCCTTTGGCCATGTGTCGGGGCCCGGCACCTATGCCACCACGATCACCCGGCCTGACCTCTTTCGCCAATACCTGATCCAGCAGATCGGTCTTCTGATCCAGAACCACAACATCCCGGTGGAAATCGGCCCCTCATCCACGCCGATTCCGGTGCATTTCGCCGTGGCCGGAAACCCGGGCGTTGCGGTGCCACAAGAAGGCGTGCTGGATTTCTCCTTGCGCGATGTCTTCGACGTGCCCGACCTGCTGACGACCGATGATGACATCGTCAACGGCACGCTGACCCGCTATGCCGACGGCTCTGCCCCTCTTGCGCCCTTTACCGCGCAGCGGGTGGATTACAGCCTTGCCCGGCTGGCGCATTACACCGCCACCGATCCGGGGCATTTCCAGAACCACGTCCTTTTCACCAACTATCAGTTCTATGTGGACGAGTTTGAAACCTTCGCCCGCCAGATGCTGGAGGACCCGGCCTCGGGCTATACCGCCTTTGTGGCCACCGGAAATCAGGTCATCACCCGGTCGGACGCCATGCTGCAAACCATCGCCAAGTTGCCGCAGATGCCGACCTATCATCTGAAACGCGCCGACGGTCAGGGGATCACGCTGGTCAACATCGGCGTCGGCCCGTCGAACGCCAAGACCGCGACGGACCATATAGCCGTTCTGCGCCCGCATGCCTGGATGATGGTTGGCCATTGCGCGGGCCTGCGCAACACCCAGCAGCTGGGCGATTTCGTGCTGGCCCATGCCTACCTGCGCGAAGACCATGTGCTGGACGACGACCTGCCGGTCTGGGTGCCGATCCCCGCGCTGGCCGAGATTCAGATCGCGCTGGAACAGGCGGTCGCCGACGTGACCCAGCTTGAGGGGTTCGAGCTGAAGCGCATCATGCGCACCGGCACCGTCGCCACCATCGACAACCGCAACTGGGAGCTGCGCGACCACTCTGGCCCGGTCCGCCGCCTGTCGCAGTCGCGCGCCGTGGCGCTGGACATGGAATGCGCCACCATCGCCGCCAACGGGTTCCGGTTTCGGGTGCCCTACGGCACCCTGCTGTGCGTTTCCGACAAACCCCTGCATGGCGAGTTGAAGCTGCCCGGAATGGCCTCGGACTTCTACAAGACACAGGTCAGCCGCCACCTTCTGATCGGCATCCGCGCCATGGAACGGCTTCGCGACATGCCGCTGGAGCGGATCCACAGCCGGAAATTGCGCAGCTTTGAAGAGACTGCCTTCCTCTGAACCGCGAAATTCGCGTGAAAATATCCCGGATGCGTCGTTCTTGGGCTTGATTTCAACGCCGAAAGCATGTGTTTGGACCGTGGCCCGCTTGCGGGGACGGCCTGGGGGAAGACAGGCCGATCAAGAATAACATGTAGCGACAACACAAGGGATAGACCCATGTCCACCAAGCCGATGACCAAGACCCAACTCGTGGCCGCCGTTGCCGATGCCATGGGCGGCGACAAGAAGACCGCCGCCGCCGCGCTGGACGCCGTTGCGGCCGTCGTGTCGAAAGAGGTTGCCGCCGGTGGCGCCGTGACCCTGCCGGGCCTCGGCAAGGTCGCCTGCCGCGCCCGCCCCGAGCGCCAGGTCCGCAACCCCGCCACCGGCGAAACGATGACCAAGGCAGCCGACAAGACGGTGAAGTTCGCCATCGCCAAGGCGCTGAAGGACATCGTCAACGGCTGACACGCGGCCTTGTGCCAGACGAAATGTCATGAAAGGGTCGTCCTCGCGGCGGCCCTTTTCATTTCGGAGATCGCAATGGCCCGTGTGACCGGCATCGGCGGGATCTTCTTTCGCGCGCAGGATCCCCAGGCCCTGGCCGACTGGTACAAGCGCCACTTCGACATCTCGCCTCCGGGCCCGGAAATCTGGATGCAGGAGGCCGGTGCCACCGTCTTTGCGCCGTTTCGCAGCGACAGCGATTATTTCGCGGCTGACAAGCAATGGATGCTGAACCTGCGGGTCGACGGTCTGAAAGAGATGATCGTCGCGCTGACCGCCGCAGGCATTGCGGTTGAAACCCGGGCCGACTGGGACGGCGACGGCAGCTATGGCCGTTTCGCCAGGGTACATGACCCCGAAGGCACCCCGATCGAATTGTGGGAGCCGCCGGCACCGTGACAAGCATCGACCGTCGCGCCATTGCGATGGGCGTGATCTTCGTGGCGCTGTGGTCGTCGGCCTTTGCCACGGCGCGGGTGATCGTGGCCCATGCCCCGCCCCTGACCGCGCTGTCCGTCCGCTTTGCCATCTCGGGGCTGATCGCCGTGGCGCTGGCCCGCGCGCTGGGCCAAAGCTGGCGGTTAGGCCGCGGCCAGGCGCGGTCGGTCATCGTCTTCGGGCTGTGCCAGAACGCGGCCTACCTCGGCCTCAACTTCATCGCCATGCAATGGGTGGAGGCCTCGCTGGCCGTGATCATCGCCGCCTCGATGCCGCTGATCGTGGCGGCGCTGGGCTGGGCCTTCAAGGGCGAGCGGGTGGCACCGCTTGGCGTGGCCGGGCTGGCGGCTGGCTTTGTCGGCGTCGCGCTGATCATGCAGACGCGGCTGTCGGGCGGGGCCGATGCGGTGGGCATCGTGCTGTGCCTGCTGGGTGCGCTGGCGCTGGCGGTGGCGACACTGACCATTGGCGGCGCCGCCTCGGGCGGCAATGTGCTGATGGTGGTGGGGTTGCAGATGCTGGTCGGCTCGGTCGCGCTGGGCGGCATTGCCGCGGCGACAGAAGGCTTCCGCCTTGACCCGACCCCGGCCTTCTGGGGCGCCTTTGCCTGGCAGATCATCGGGCCGGGTCTGGCCGCGACGCTGATCTGGTTCCGGCTGGTCGGCGATATCGGGGCGGTCCGGGCGGCCTCGTTCCACTTCCTGAACCCGGCCTTCGGCGTGGCCTTCGCGGTGGCGCTTCTGGGCGAGCGGGTGAAGGGCTGGGACATGATCGGCGTCGCCGTCACCATGATCGGCATCCTTCTGGTGCAGCGCGCCCGGATATCGGCGATCACGAAGCCGTCAGGCGGCTGAAACGCCGGAAACGGCCTGGCCTTGCGGGCCGTATCGGCTGGCATGGATATCGTCCTTGGCTATCTCGCGGGCCTGCTGACCCTGATCAACCCCTGCGTCCTGCCGGTGCTGCCGATCGTGCTGGCCAGTGCCGCGCAGGGGCACCGGCTGGGGCCGCTGGCGCTGGCTTGCGGCATGGCGGGCAGCTTTGCGGTGCTTGGCCTTGTGGTCACCGCCTTCGGCGCCGCTGTCGGGCTGGATGCCGACCGGATGGCGCAGATCGGCGCCGGGCTGATGGTGGCCTTTGGCCTGATCCTGCTGATGCCGCGCCTGAACGCGGGCTTTGCCGCCGTGACGGCGGGTTTCGCCGCCCGGGCCGACGCCCGGATCGACGGCACCGCGGGCGCCGGACTTGCCGGGCAGGCCGCCGCCGGGGCGCTTCTGGGCGCGGTGTGGAGCCCATGTATCGGCCCCACGCTGGGCGGCGCCATCGGCCTGGCCTCGCAGGGGCAGGGACTGGCCTTCGCGGGCGCGGTGATGCTGGCCTTCGGCCTGGGCGTGGCCACGGTGATGCTGGCACTGGCCTACGGCGCGCGGGCCACCCTTCTCGGCCGCCGCGCCGCGCTGTTGCGTCTGGCACAGGTCGCAAGGCCACTGATGGGCGCCGTGCTGCTGGCGGTGGGGCTGGCGCTGCTGTTCAAGCTGCAGCACCGGGTCGAGGCCTGGGCGCTGGAGGTGCTGCCGATCTGGCTGATCGACCTGTCCGTTTCCCTCTGACCCCCGCACAAAGGAGCCCATGATGAACCGTCGAGATTTCCTGACCGCCACTGCCGCCGTGACGCTGGCCATGCCCCTGGCCGCCCAGGCAGCAGCGCGCGACTATGCGCCCGATCTTCTGGCCGCCGAACTGGCCGCCGGAAAGACCGTGTTCCTGGACTTCAGGGCCAGCTGGTGCAGCACCTGCGCCGCCCAGGGTCGCGTGATCGAGGCGCTGCTGCAGGAGAACCCGGCCTATGCCAGGGCGATCAGCTTCATCAACGTCGACTGGGATCGGTGGGGCAATGGTGATCTGGTGAAGGCACTGAACATTCCGCGCCGGTCGACGCTGGTGGTGCTGAAGGGCAAGGCGGAACTGGGCCGCGTCGTCGCCCAGACCGGCAAGGCCGAGATCAAGGCGCTGCTGGATTTGGCGCTGGCAGCGGCCTGAACCGGGGCAAGGCAATGGCGCGGCTTGCGCCGCAAGCCTGATGTCTCGCCTCTGCGCCCTGGCGGGCGCAACGGGCTCGGGCGATGGGGGACTTTGTGCCCCCCAAACCCCCGAAAAAGAACCCGTGGCGCACCTTCCGAGGCGCAAGGCCGGGGGGGTCAAGCTGCCTCTTGCATCAGCGCTGCGTCGCGCGCCTGCGCGCGCAGGCGGGCGGGGCGGGCCTTGCAGCGGGCGACCCAGTCGCGGATCAGCGGGTCGTCCGGCGTGGCATCCTGGAACCAGGCATAGGGCGAATGCACCAGGAGGTCGGCGGCGGTGAAACGGTCGCCCATCAGCCAGGGGCCCTGTTCCAGTGCCGAGCGGATGCGGGCGGCGGCTTCTGCATGGGTGCGGAAGGTCGTGTCCAGCCAGTCATGCGCAATGCCTGCGGCTTCGAAGATCAGCACCGGCTCCAGTACGCCCTGATACCAGGTCAGCCAGCTGGCGAAGACTCCCCAGTCGGGGGTGCCGACGGCCGGTGAAAGGCCGGAGTCGGGAAAGAGCGTGCTCAGATGCAGGATGATCGCGCCGCGCTCGGTGATGACGCGGCCATCGTGGACCAGCACGGGCACCTTGCCCTCGGGATGCGGATTGGCGGGGTCGCGCCCGCCCGTGCCGTCGACGCGCGGGATGGTGACGATGCGGGTCTCGATCCGGTCGGCGATGCCCATCTCGTCGGTCAGGGCGGCGATGGCGGAAGAGCGGCTGTTGGGGGCGTGGAACAGGGTCAGCATGGCAATGGTCCTTTGCGGTTGGTGGGTTTCGCTGGGTCTGTTATAACCGAAGGCTCCTGCCAGAACCTGTCAGCATGCCATGCCCCGCGCCGACCGCCTGTTCCGCCTTCTGGCCGCCCTGCGCGGCCTGCCCGCCCCGGTCACCGCCGCCCGGCTGGCCGAGGAGACCGGTGTTTCCCCGCGCCAGATCTATCGCGATATCGAGGCCTTGCGGGCGGGCGGCGCGCTGATCGACGGGGCGGCGGGCTATGGCTATACCCTGGCCGAAGACCCCGCCCTGCCGCCGCAGATGCTTACCCGGCTGGAGGTGGAGGCGCTGACCCTTGGCCTGGCCGAGATCCGGCTGGCAGGAGACCCGGCACTGGCCAGGGCGGCGGACACCGCTCTGGGCAAGATCATCGCCACTCTGCCCGACCGGGTGCAGGCGCAGGCGCTGCACACCGCGCATCAGCTTTACCGCTTTGAAAAGCGCCCGCCCGCGCCCGCCCACCTGGCGACCCTGCGCGAGGCGATCTGGGAGGAACGCGCCGTTGACATCACCTACCGCGACAGGACCGGAGCCGAGACGCAGCGCCGGATCTGGCCGCTGTCGGTCGTATTCCTTGACCGCACCCTGCTGTGCCTGGCCTTTTGCCAGCTGCGGCAGGATTTTCGCCGCTTTCACCTGGTAATGATGACCGGCCTTGTCCCTACGGCCGACAGCTTTCGGCCGCGCCGGGTGGCGCTGCTGCGGCAGATGCTGGCGCAGATGAAGACAGCGGACAGGCCGCGCCAAAGCTGATCCAGATCAGATACGCGCGGCGATATCCGGTGTATCCGTTGCAGGAATTCCCTGCCCCCCTTCACTGCTCGCCGGACCCGTCCCATGCGCCTGACCATCCGCACCAACCTTGCCGCCCGCGTCCTGATGTCCTGCGCCGTAAACGCGGGCCGGCAGTTGCGCGCGGCAGATATCGCGGCGGCCTGCAATGCCTCCGGCAACCATCTGGCCCAGGTCATCCACCAGCTGCAGGTCAACGGATTTGTCGTCACCCAGCGCGGACGGACGGGCGGGCTGCAACTGGCCCGCGCGCCGCAAGACATCTCGATCGGCCAGGTTTTCCGCCTGTTCGAATCCGGCGTGCCGTTCGCGGAATGCTTCGCGCCCGAGGGCAACACCTGCCCCCTGGTCACCGATTGCCGCCTGCGCGGCTTCATCTCGCGCGCGGTGGAGGCGTTCTACCACGAGCTTGACCCGGTCACGCTGGAGGACCTTGTCCGCGGCAATTGCGGCCTGACCCGGCTTCTGGAACTGGTGCCGGATCCCGCCGCGATGCGCTGTGACCGAAAGGTCGCCTGAAGCGGGTTGTGACGAAAATCATATTCCCTATCGTGAATGCGTAGACTAAAGACGCGCAAGACGCTTCGCCCGCGACCTGAAAGGCGCCAGATGACCGATCAGACCGAAGACGACCTGCCGCTTGCGGTGGTCACCCCCGAAGTGGCGCCGCCAAAGCGCAGTCTGCGGTTTCGCAAGCGCTGGTTGCTGCTGCTGCTGCTGCCGCTGTTCCTGTTCACCGGCGGGGTGCTGGGCATGTACTACCAGCCGCCGGGCCTGCAGAAATTCTACGCCCTGACCGGGCTGACACCGGGCGGTGGCTCGACCTCGCCCATCGCCCTGCCGCCCGAGATCGAGCTGCCGAAGGAAATGGCCGAGACCATGCGCGCGACCGATGTCGTCGGGCTGGCCCGGCTGATGCCGCGCGGCGATGTGTCGATCGTGGCCGCCCCCTACGGCGCCGGCGACGCGCGGGTGGCCGAGATTCTGGTTGCGGTCGGCGATCTGGTGGCCAGGGGCGATGTGGTCGCCCGGCTGGACAACGAAGGCCAGCTGCAATCGGCGGTCCTCTTGGCCGAGGCCAATCTGGCCATCCGCCAGGCCACGCTGGCGCAGACCCGCGCCGCAGTCGAAACCTCGCGTGCCGAGGCGGAGGCGGTGCTGGAGCAGGCCACGGTCGCCGCCGCCGAGGCGCAAAGCGACCTTGCCCGCACGACCGAGCTTTTTGGCCGCGGCGTCGTCACGCAATCCAACCTCGATGCCGTCGGCGCCGCGGCCAAGCAGGCCGCCGCGGCCGTGGTCAAGGCCGAGGCCACGCTGTCGCGCTTTACCGGCACCGACACCGAAGCCCAGCCGGACGTGATCGTGGCCAGCCGCAACCTTGCCGCCGCCGAGGCGGAACTGACTCGCGCGAAAACGGACCTGGCCCGCGCCGCCGTCCGGGCACCGATCGACGGCACCATCCTGGATATCCACGCCACCCCCGGCCAGCGCCCGCCGACGCAAGGCATCATGGAGATGGGCGACACATTGCACATGATGGCCGAGGCCGAGATCTATCAGGACCGCATCGCGCAGGTCACGCCGGGCCAGCCGGTGGAACTGGCGGCGGCGGCGCTGGGGGTCACGCTGCAGGGGCGGGTTGCTTTTGTGGGGCTGACGGTGGGGCGGCAGGGCCTGCTGTCCGACGACACCGCCGCCAACACGGATGCCCGCGTGATCCGGGTCATGGTCGAACTGGACCCGGCCTCGTCCGAAATCGCCGCGCGCTATACCAATCTGGAAGTGATCGCCCGGATCGACACCCACGCCCCGGCCGCACCCCCGGCCGCACCATGAGCCGCCTTCTGCAAGCGCTGTTCGGCCGCCTGCCGATCGGCTGGCTGCAACTGACCCACAGCCGCACCCGCTTTGCCGCCGCCCTGGCCGGCGTTGCCTTCGCCAATGTGCTGGTCTTCGTGCAGATGGGCATCATGAATTCGATGGCCGTCGCCACGCTGAAACCCTATGGCTTCTTCGCGGCCGACATCATGATCTCTGCCTCGGACGCCAATTCGATGACCGAAGGCGGCAATGTTGCGCGGCAATGGCTGTTCCAGGCGCTGGAAGACCCCGATGTCACCGCCGGCACCGGGCTGTTCGTCGGCAACATCAGCTGGCAGCGCCCGGAAAAGACGCTGGGGCTGACCACTTATGGCATCGACCCTACGCTGGCCGGCTTCATCAGCCCCGACCTTGCGGCCAAGTCGGGCGCGCTGCAACTGCAGAACTCGGGCATCCTTGACCGCAACAGCCGCGCCTTCCGCAGGAAGAGGCCGCTGGAATCCGCCCGCAAAGCCCGCTGACCTTCGAGGTCTCGGGCACGACGCTGACGCTGTATGATACCTTCGCCGGGGGCGGCGGCTTCGGCGGCGACGGGTTCATGATCGTGTCGGACCAGACCTTCCTGACGCTGTTCCCCGCCCGCCGGTCCGGCGCCCCGGATCATATCCTGCTGCAGGTCCGCCCCGGTGCCGACCCGGTGGCGGTGGCCGCCCGGCTGCGCGGCATCGTCTCGGACAAGACCCTGCGCATCCGAAGCTATGCCGAAGCCGGCGCCGCCGATCTTTCGTATCAGCAGACCAAGCGGCCGACCGGCATCATCTTCGGCTTCGGCGTCATCATCGGCGTGCTGGTGGGGATCGTGATCCTGTACCAGGTGCTGTCCACCGACGTGGCCGACCACCTGTCGGAATATGCCACCTTCAAGGCGATGGGCTACAGCCACCGCTTCATCCTGGGCATCGTCTTCGAAGAGGCGCTGATCCTGGGCATCCTGGGCTTCATTCCCGGCTTTACCATCGCCACCGGATTGCTGACCGGCATGGCCATGGCCACCACGCTGCCGCTGGCGATGACCTCGGGCATGGCCGTTTCGGTCTTTGTCGGCTCCATCGTCGCGGCCGCCCTGTCTGGCGCCTTCGCCACCCGTCGGCTGGCCGCTGCCGACCCGGCCGATCTGTTCTGAGCGGGGCCCCATGCAGACCGAGTTTCCCATAAGCATCAATGGCTTGAATCACTGGTTCGGCACCGCCGAGGCGCGCAAGCAGGCGATCTACGAGGTCACGCTGAACATCCGCCCCGGCACGCTGACGGTGATGGTCGGCCCCTCGGGCTCGGGCAAGACCACGCTTCTGACGCTGATGGGCTGCCTGCGCGATGTCCAGGAAGGCTCGGTCGCGCTGCTTGGGCATGAGTTGCATGGAGTAAAGGAAGACATGGCCACCCGGCTGCGCCGCCGCCTTGGCTTCATCTTTCAGGCCCACAACCTGCATGGCAGCCTGACTGCGCTGCAGAACGTGCGGATGGGTCTGCAGGTCCATGCCACGACCGACGCCGCCACCGAGGCCAGGGCCGCCGCGCATATCCTGACGCTTCTGGGCCTGGCCGACCGGCTGGACTATCTGCCCGCCAACCTGTCGGGCGGCCAGAAGCAGCGCGTCGCCATCGCCCGTGCGCTGGCGGCCAGCCCCGCGGTGGTCTTTGCCGACGAACCCACCGCCGCGCTGGACCGCGACAGCGCGGCCAATGTCGTCAGCCTGCTCAAGCGGCTGGGAGAGGTGCGCGGCACCACCACCGTCATGGTCACCCACGACAGCCGCATCCTGGAACGCGCCGACCGCATCCTGACACTGGAAGACGGCCGCCTTGTCGCCGATACCGCCCCGGCCTGACCGATGGCGCGACGGATCGTTGCGCGCGGCCCGGATATCGGGCTGAATGGGCGGATGCGGCCGAAGCATCCGGGTCTTTGACGAATGGGCGAACCCTGCATCATCTGCGTGGCGATCACCGGTTCGGTGCCGACCAAGGCGGACAACCCGGCCCTGCCGGTCAGCGTCGCGGAACAGATCGAAAGCACGCAGGCGGCCTTCGAGGCCGGCGCCGCCATCGCGCATTGCCATGTGCGCGACGACGAAGGCCGACCGACCAGCGACCCCGCACGGTTCGCCCGGCTGCAAGAGGGGCTGCACAGGCACTGCCCCGGCATGATCGTGCAATTCTCGACCGGCGGCCGGTCGGGTGCGGGGCCGGAGCGCGGTGGCATGTTGGCCCTGCGGCCCGATATGGCCAGCCTTGCGGTCGGGTCGAACAACTTTCCGAGCCGCGTCTACGAGAATCCGCCCGATCTGGTCGACTGGCTGGCGGCCGAGATGCTGGCCCATGACGTCAAACCCGAGATCGAAGCCTTCGACCTGAGCCACATCCTGAAGGCGCATCAAATGTGGCGGGCCGGGCAAATCCGCGATGTGCCCTATGTGCAGTTCGTCATGGGGGTAAGGAACGCCATGCCGGTCGACCGCGATGTCTTCGATTATTACGTCCATACCGTGAAGCGGCTGTTCGGCGAGGGTGCGCCCTGGTGCGCGGCCGGGATCGGGGCAAACCAGATCGTCCTGAACGAATGGGCGATCGCGGCGGGTGGTCACGCCCGCACCGGGCTGGAGGACAACGTCCGGCTGGACCGCGACCGGCTGGCACCGTCGAATGCCGCACTGGTCGCGCGGGTGGTCGCGCTGTGCCAGCAGCACGACCGGCCGGTGGCGGATTGGCACACCGCGCGGCGGCTGCTGGGGCTGCCCTTGCCCGCCTGACCTCCGGTCAGCCGATGGTGCCGCGCTGGCCGCCGGTCTGGCCGCGATCCAGCAGCAGATGGTCGAGCAGGACGCAGGCCATCATCGCCTCGCCCACCGGCACCGCGCGGATGCCGACGCAGGGGTCGTGACGGCCCTTGGTCACCACTTCGACCGCCTCGCCCGCGGTGTTGACCGACCGCCGCGGCGTCAGGATCGACGAGGTCGGCTTGACCGCAAAGCGGCAGACCACCGGCTGTCCGGTCGAGATGCCGCCGAGGATGCCGCCCGCGCTATTGGACGCGAATTCCAGCCCGTCCGGCCCCATCTCCATCTCGTCGGCGTTCTCCACCCCGGTCAGGGCCGCCGCCGCCATCCCGGCGCCGATCTCGACCCCCTTCACGGCGTTGATCGACATCATCGCCGCCGCAAGGTCGCCGTCCAGCTTGCCGTAGATCGGTGCGCCAAGGCCGGGCGGGACGCCCGATGCCACCACCTCGATCACCGCGCCGACCGAGTTGTGGGCCAGCCGCAACTCGTCCAGGTAGACCGCCCAATCCGCCGCCGCCACGGCATCGGGGCACCAGAACGGGTTGCGGTCGATCTCTGCCGCATCGAACCGGGTGCGTTCGATGGTGCGAGGGCCCATCTGCACCATGTAGCCGGTGATCCTGACCACAGGTGCCAGCACCGCCAGCGCCGCCCGCGCCACCGCCCCTGCCGCCACGCGCGATGCGGTTTCCCGCGCGCTGGAGCGCCCGCCGCCGCGCGGATCGCGCAGGCCGTATTTCAAGTGATAGGTCACGTCGGCATGGCCGGGCCGGAACTGGCTGGCGATATCGCCGTAATCCTTTGACCGCTGGTCGGTGTTGTCGATCATCAGCTGAATCGGGGTGCCGGTGGTCTGGCCCTGATAGGTGCCCGACAGGATGCGGACCTGATCCGGCTCCTTGCGCTGGGTGGTGAACTTCGAGGTGCCGGGCTTGCGCTTGTCGAGCCAGGGCTGGATATCGGCCTCGGTCAGCGCGATTCCGGGCGGGCAGCCGTCTACCGTGCAGCCAATGGCGGGCCCGTGGCTTTCGCCCCATGTCGTCACGCGGAAAAGGTGGCCGTAGGTGTTCAGGCTCATGCTCAGGCTCCCAACTGCCTGCCGGGCATAGCCCTGCCGATGGCCCGGCATCAAGCCCTTTCCCCCGCGCACCCCCTTGCACCCGCCGGCAATGGGCCTATGGTCAGCGATACCTCGGGGTGCCCGGTGACGGGCTGAGATGCAGCGATGCGGACCCGTTGAACCTGAACCGGATCATACCGGCGGAGGGAAGGTGCATCGGATCTCTTCCGTGCCCGGCCATCCGCCGCAACTGGAGGAAGCGATGAAGGCCTTGACCCTTGCGGCTGGTATTTCCTGCGTGGCTCTTGCCCTTTCGTCGGGCGCGGCTACGGCTGAGACGCCTGTCCTGACCGTGCTGACCTATGACAGCTTCATCAGCGAATGGGGCCCCGGCCCGGCGGTGGAGAAGGCCTTCGAGGCCAGCTGCGGCTGCGATCTGCGGTTTGTCGCGGCGGGCGATGGCGCGGCCTTGCTGGCGCGGCTGCAACTGGAAGGGGTGGCCAGCGAAACCGATGTGGTGCTGGGGCTGGACACCGGCCTGACCGCCGCCGCCGCCGCGACCGGGTTGTTCGCGCCGCATGGCCAGCCCGCCGCCACCGCGCTGCCGGTGGCCTATGACGACCCGCTGTTCCTGCCCTATGACTGGGGCTGGTTCGCCTTTGTCTATGACAAGGCCAGGCTGCCCGCTCCGCCGACCTCTTTCGCCGATCTGGCGGCGAGCGGGGTGAAGATCGTGATCCAGGACCCGCGCTCATCAACCCCCGGGCTGGGCTTGCTGCTCTGGGTAAAGGCGGCGCATGGCGACAAGGCGGGGGAGGTCTGGGCCGGACTGGCCGACAACATCGTCACCGTCACCCCCGGCTGGTCCGAGGCCTACGGCCTGTTTCTGGAGGGCGAGGCGGACATGGTGCTGAGCTATACCACCTCGCCGGCGTATCACCGCCTTGCCGAAGGCGACGACAGCAAGGACTGGGCGCCCTTCGCCGAAGGCCACTACCTGCAGGTCGAGGTCTCGGCAAAGCTGGCGGCAACAGACCAGCCCGCTTTGGCCGATGCCTTCCTGGCCTTCACCCAAAGCGCGGAGTTTCAGGCGCTGATCCCCGAGACGAACTGGATGTATCCGGCGGGTGACGTCCCCCTGCCCGAAGGTTTCGAGACGGCGCGTCCGGCCACCAGCCTGCTGATGACAGCAGACGAGGCGGCGGCGGCCCGCAGTGCGGCATTGGCGGAATGGCAAGCAGCGCTGGCGCAGTAGGGGCGGCGGCCCTTCTGCTGGTGGCCGTGCCGATCGGTGCGGTGGCACTGCGGGCGGGGGGGCTGTCGCTGTCGCCCGCCGACGGGGCGGCGCTGCGCTTCACGCTGCTGCAGGCCGCGCTTTCGGCGTCGGTCTCGGTCGCGCTGGCGGTGCCGGTGGCGCGGGCGCTGGCGCGGCGGCGGTTTGCCGGGCGGCGGGCGCTGATCACGCTGATGGGGGCACCATTCCTTCTGCCGGTGATCGTGGCGGTGATGGGGCTGCTGGCGCTGTTCGGCCGCAGCGGCGTGGTGAATGCCGTGCTGACCGCGCTGGGCCTGCCGGCGCTGTCGATCTATGGGCTGCAAGGCGTGGTGCTGGCGCATGTGTTCCTGAACCTGCCCCTTGCCACCCGGATGATCCTGCAGGGCTGGCAGGCGATCCCGGCCGAGCGGTTCCGGCTGGGCGCTGCCCTGGGCTTCTCCCCCCGCGAAGTGGCGCGGCATCTGGAACTGCCGATGCTGCGCGAGGTGCTGCCGGGTGCGCTGGCCACGGTTTTCGCTCTGTGCCTGACCTCATTTGCAGTGGCGCTGATCCTGGGTGGCGGGCCCTGGGCGACGACGCTGGAGCTGGCGATCTATCAGGCGGTGCGCTTCGACTTCGATCTGGGCCACGCGGCGGGGCTGGCGCTGGTGCAGGCGCTGGTCGGCGGGTCGGCGGCGCTGGCGGCATGGGCGGCGGCACGGGCGGCGGGGTTCGGCGCGGGGCTCGACCGGACGCTGCCGATGGCTGGCCCTGGCGGCTGGCACCGCGGCGCCGATGCGGCGGCGTTGACCGTGGCGGCGGTGTTCCTGCTGGCGCCGATGGCGGCGGTCCTGCTGCGCGGCCTGCCGGGGCTGGCCGAGATGCCGGGCGCGGTCTGGCCGGCGCTGGTGCGGTCTGTGGCGGTGGCACTGGCCTCGGTCGTGGTAACCATGGCTGCAGCGCTGGTGCTGGCGCAGGCGGTGGCGCGGGGCGGGCCGCGCTGGCTGGACCTTGCCGCGGCGCTGCCGCTGGCGACCAGCGGGCTGGTGCTGGGCACCGGGCTGTTCCTGCTGGTGCAACCCTTCGCGCCGCCGATGAGGCTTGCCCTGCCGGTGACAGTGGCGGTGAACGCGGCGCTGTCGCTGCCCTTTGCCTACCGCCTGATCCTGCCCGACGCCCGCGCGCTGGAGGCCGATTACGGCCGATTGGCGGCCAGCCTGTCGCTGACCGGCGCCGCGCGGCTGCGGCTTGTGACCCTGCCCCGCCTGCGCCGGCCGCTGGGCTTTGCCGCCGGCCTTGCGGCGGCGCTGTCGATGGGAGACCTTGGGGTGATTGCACTGTTCGCCGGCGAGGCCGAGGCGACCCTGCCGCTGGTCATCCAGCGGTTGCAGGGCGCCTACCGGACCGAGGCGGCGGCGGGGGCCTCGGTTCTGCTGGTTGCGGCGGCGCTGGCGCTGTTTGCGGCATTCGACCGATGGGGACGCCATGCTGAGGCTTGACGGGCTTGACCTGCGGCAGGACGATTTCCGCCTGACCGCCGACTGGCAGGCGGAACCGGGCGCGCGGATTGCGCTGATCGGCCCGTCGGGGGCGGGAAAATCCACGCTGCTGTCGGCGATCGCCGGGTTTTTCCCGCCGGTCTCGGGCCGGGTGTTGTGGAACGGTGCCGACCTTGCTCCGCTGCCGCCGGGAGAGCGCCCGCTGACCATCCTGTTCCAGGATCAGAACCTGTTTCCGCATCTGACGGTGGCGCAGAACCTCGGCCTCGGGCTGCGGCCCGATCTGCGGCTGTCGGGCGACCAGCGCGCGGCGGTTGATGCGGTGCTGCTGCGCGTCGGGCTGGTGGGGATGGGCGACCGCAAGCCGGCGCAACTGTCGGGCGGGCAGGCCGGGCGCGCGGCGCTGGCGCGGGCGCTTCTGCGCGCGCGGCCGCTGCTGCTGCTGGACGAGCCGTTTGCGGCCCTTGGCCCGGCGCTGAAGGCCGAGATGCTCGACCTGCTGGACGAGGTCGCCACGGACACCGGTGCCACCGTGCTGATGGTGACGCATGACCCGCAAGACGCCCGCCGCTTTGCCGACCGGACGGTGCTGGTGGCGGATGGCGTCGCCTATCCGCCCACGCCCACGGCGGCGCTGTTTGCCGCCCCCCCGCCCGCGCTGCAAGCCTATCTGGGCGTCTGAACGACAAACCCCGCCCGGATCAGGGGCGGGGTTCGCGATGGTTTTCCGTCAGCGGCTATCAGGCGGTGAACTTCTTGCCCTTGGTGCCGGCCCACAGCTTCTTGTTCGACAGATAGAGCAGCACCGACAGCAGCACCAGGAAGGTCACGGCGACGAAACCGGCCTGCTTGCGCGCCATCATCTTCGGCTCCGCTGCCCACATCAGGAAGGCCGAGACATCCTCGGCCATGTGATGCAACGAGTTGGGGTGGCCATCGGCATAGTCGACCTGCTCGTCCGACAGGGGCGGAGACATGGCGATCTTGCCACCGGGGAAGGCGTGGTTCTCGTAGAAGATCGAACCGGCTTCCTCGATCTCTTCGCCGGTATAGCCGGTCAGGATCGAGACGATGTATTCCGGCCCGCCCATGCCCCTGAACATCTGGTTGATCCCGGTGCCGTAGGGCCCGCTGAACCCAGCCCGGCCCTTGGCCATCAGCGACAGGTCCGGCCCCATGCCATCGCCCGAGCGCGACGGGAACTTGTCGGTCCATTCGCGCGGGCGGGATTCGCCGCCGGGCAGCTCTACGTCGTCAAGCGAGGCGGCATAGGCGCGGACCTGATCGGCGGGCAGTTGCGGCCCGCCGGGGTCGGCGAGCGTGCGGATCGGCACCTGTTTCAGCCCGTGGCAGCCCGAGCAGACCTCGGTAAAGACCTGAAGGCCGCGCTGCAGCTGGAACTGGTCGTATTTCCCGAACGGGCCTTCGAAGCTGAATGCCACATCGTGGACTTCCCCGTTCCCGGCGGCCTGGGCAGCACCCATGCTGAACGCCAGTGCAGAGACGGTGGTGATTGCGATCTTGCGGAACATTTTGCGTTGATCCTTTCCGTCACTCGGCCGCGTGGGGGTAGTGGGCCTTGAAGTCTTCCTCGATCGTTGCCGGTTGCGGCAGGGGTTTTTCGATGACCCCAAGCAGCGGCAGGATAATCAGGAAGTAGGCGAACCAGTAGGCCGAAGCGATCAGGCTGATCGTGGCATAAGGTTCTTCCGCCGGCATGGCGCCGCACCACATCAGCACCACGAAGTCGATGACCAGAAGCGCGAACCACCACTTGAACATCGGGCGATAGCGGCCCGAGCGGACCGACGAGGTGTCAAGCCAGGGCACCAGAAACATGACGACGATGGCGCCGAACATCGCCAGAACGCCGAAGAACTTGGCGTCGATGATGCCGAAGGACAGCATGTTGGCCCATTGCACCACCCAGACTTCGGAAGTGAAGGCGCGCAGGATGGCGTAGAACGGCAGGAAGTACCATTCCGGCACGATATGCACGGGCGTCACCAGCGGGTTGGCTTCGGTATAGTTGTCGGGGTGGCCGAGGTAGTTCGGCATGAAGCCGACGACCGCGAAGAAGATTGCCAGAATGACCGCCAGCGCGAACAGGTCCTTGATCACGAAGTAGGGCCAGAACGGCACCGTGTCCTTCTGCGCCTCTTCCTTCGAGCTGCGGCGCACCTCAACCCCGGTGGGGTTGCCGTTGCCGGTGGTGTGGAAGGCCCAGATGTGGACGGCCACAAGGGCGGCAATCACGAAGGGCAGCAGATAGTGCAGCGAGAAGAAGCGGTTCAGCGTGGCGTTGTCGACCGCCGGCCCGCCCAGGAGCCATTCCTGGATGGTCGGCCCGACGCCGGGGATGGCGCCGAACAGACCGGTGATCACCGTGGCACCCCAGAACGACATCTGGCCCCAGGGCAGCACATAGCCCATGAAGGCGGTGGCCATCATCGCCAGGTAGATCAGCATGCCGATGATCCAGGTCACCTCGCGCGGGGCCTTGTAGCTGCCGTAGTAGAGGCCGCGGAAGATGTGGCAGTAGACCGCAAAGAAGAACAGCGAGCCGCCGTTGGCATGCAGATAGCGCAGCATGTGGCCGCCGTTGACGTCGCGCATGATATGCTCGATCGAGGCGAAGGCCATGTCGACATGCGGCGTGTAATGCATTGCCAGCACGATGCCGGTGACGATCTGCAACACCAGGCAGAAGGCCAGCACGATGCCCCAGATCCACATCCAGTTCAGGTTCTTTGGCGTGGGGATCATCAGCGTGTCATAGACAAGGCTGACAACGGGCAACCGCTTGTGCAGCCATTTTTCGGCGCCCGAACCGGGCTCGTAATGGTCGTGGGGAATACCAGCCATGTTTCTCTTCCTCAGCCCAGCAGGATGGTGGAATCGTCGGTGAATTGCGCCACCGGAACGTCCAGGTTGCGCGGCGCCGGCCCTTTGCGGATGCGGCCCGAGGTGTCGTAGTGCGAGCCGTGGCAGGGGCAGAACCAGCCGCCGAAATCACCCGCGCCATTGCCGATCGGCACGCAGCCCAGGTGGGTGCAGACGCCGATCATCACCAGCCACTCGCCCGCCTCGTCCAGCGAGCGGTTGGCATCGCTGGCATCGGCATCGGGTTTGTTGGCGTTCTGCGACAGCTTGTCGATGGTCAACTGGTCCAGTATCACGTCGCGGGCGGCCTGGATTTCCTCGGGCGCGCGGCGGCGAACAAAAACCGGCTTGCCGCGCCATTTCACCGTCAGCTGGGTGCCGACCTCGACGCCCGAGACATCGACATAGATCGACGACAGCGCCTGAACATCGGCCGAAGGGTTCATCTGGTCGACCAGCGGCCAGACCGCGGCACCAGTGGCCACGACGCCGGCCCCGGCGGTGGCGTAGTACAGGAAATCGCGGCGGTTGCCTGCGTCAGCTTCTGCGTGGGACACGAGTTCCTCTCCCTTGCATGGCCGCAGGAGACGCGGCCCATGGAAAACGGGGGTCGCGGCTGCCCGAAACCCTGCCGGTCGCGCTTTTAGACAAGGCAGGGCGGGCCGTCCAGCGGACAAAGCCGCGCAGATGCCGATTTCTCGGATATGACTGGCGATTTCCGCTGCCTGTGGCCGATGGGGCGCGCAGATCAGCCCTGCGGCACGGTGGCCTGCATCGACGGACGCGCCGAAAACCCCTGATACCAGTGCGTCAGGTCGGGCCGGTCCTTGCGCCAGTTTCGCGCATCATGGCGGAAGTCCAGATAGCCCAGAGCGGCGCCGACGGCGATCTGGCCGATGTCCAGCGGGCCGGAAAGATGATCCATCCTGGTGTTTTCCAACGCGCTCAGCGCGCGGTCGATCTTGGCCCATTGCCCCTCGATCCAGGGGGCGAAGCGCAACTCTTCCGGCCGCAGCCGCGATTCGTAGACCATCAGGACGGCCGCCTCCAGGATGCCGTCGGCAAGCGCCTCCAGCGTCAGCGTGTTCCACAACTGCGGCGCAGCCGGGTAAAGCCCTGCCCCGGCGTGGTCGTCCAGCCAGCGGCAGATCACCCGACTGTCGAACAAGGTCCGGCCATCGTCCAGCACCAGCGCCGGGATCTTGCCCAGCGGGTTGTGATCCACCGGCATCGTGCCCGGCGCAACAGCAGTTCCGGAAACCGGGACCAGGTCGATGCCGGTGATCCTGACCTCGCGGATCAGCACCAGAACCTTGCGCACGAAGGGCGAGGTGGCCGAGGAATAGAGCCTCATTCTCGGCCGCCCTCGGGGCGCTCGCGCAGGCGCAGCCGTGCCATCAGCCCGGCATCCAGCTCATAAACCTTGCCGCGAAACCGGATCACGCGGCGCATCCGGGCTTCTGGTCTGGTCGGACGCCTGGCACAATGAAAAAGGCCGCCCCGGTATCCCGCGGGCGGCCCCTTCATGTTCCGGCTTGCCGGAAGCGCTGCTCAGCCCTGGCGGGCCTTGTAGCGCTTCTGCGTCTTGTTGATCACATAGACCCGGCCCTTGCGGCGCACGACCTGGCAATCGCGGTGACGCGTCTTCAGCGAGCGGAGCGAGTTGGCAACCTTCATGGTCGTCCCTCCCTTTTCGCGGCGCGTATCCGGCGCCAGATGAAACTCATGTCTCCCTTTCGGGAAACGGTGAATGGTGGGCGGTACTGGGATCGAACCAGTGGCCACTACGATGTCAACGTAGTGCTCTACCGCTGAGCTAACCGCCCACGCTGCCGCTCGATTCGCCCCATTCCATTTCGGCCAAACGAAAAGGACGCGGGGCAAACCGCGTCGGTTGAGGGGTCTATAGAAGGAGTCGGCAGGTGGTTCAAGGGGCTTTCGCAGCCGGCCGTCCCGGTGGGCGCCAGACCGGCCTGCGGGGCCGCAGCGGCGCCGATTTGGGCGCCGGTCCTTTTCGTGCTAGAGTTGTGGCCCAAGCGTTTTTCATCCTGGAGTTCGGACATGGCGGAATTGGCCCAGGCAAAGATGACCTGCGGATATTATGACATCGCCGACATCATCGACGGGATCCGGATCGGCGAGCACACCTATGGCCGCGCACCGGACGCTAAGGTGAAGTTCCAGTGCTATGGCGGCGCCGGCCAGCCCAAGGGCAAGCACCCGGTCTATCCGGCGCGCTTCGCGAGGGGCCATTTTCCCAACCCCTGGATCGGGAAATCCGAACCGATGGACCTGGAAATGGCCCGCTACATTGCCGCCAACGGCAGCGCGGGCTGGAAGGGGCGCAGCGACTATGACAGGCGATCGGGCGGCAACTGGTATCTGGGCGATTGTTCGGGCATCGTCTACGGCATCCTTGGTGTGTGCCACCAGATGGCCAATTCGATCTTCACCGCCGCCGGCAAGGCCATGGACAGCCCGCTGGTCTGGCCGCCCAGCTTCTATGGCACGGTCCTGATCTATGGTCCGCGCGGCGAGCGTGCCTATACCCGCTTTCCGGTCCGCCTGATCTATCTGCACAGCATGTATCCCAAGGACTCTCCGGTCCTGATGACCGCCGAACAGACAGGAGCCGCCGCGATGATCGACAGGGTCGAGACGCCCGAACAGCGCTGGGAAGACCTGCGCGCCTTCTTTGGCGACGACTTCGTGCGCGATGGCGCGCGCGAGGCGTTTCTGGCGGCCGACCAGGCCTTCCTGGCCCGCAAGCGGGAGCTTGACCGTGCCCTGCTGGCCGGGACCGAACGCACCGACGGCTTTGCCAGCCGCACCAACGCCGAGGCGGGCCGCTACTTCGAGACGATATCCCCGCTTGTGCGAAGCGACATCGCCGAAGGCCTGCAGTCGGGCGGCGCCGCCTTGGTCGAACCGGCCCTGATGCAGCCAGCCGATCGCTACCGCGAACTGGGCGAGACGCTCCTCAAGTCCTGATTCCGTCATTTGCTGCGCGGGTTTTCCGGTCTACATTGACCGCCAGGAGTTCCGATGCCCGCAGCGCCCTTTCACCTCGCGATGCCGTCCGTGCGCAGCACCAGCGTCATCTTTGCCTCGCCGCATTCGGGGCGCGACTATCCGGCGTCCTTCCTGGCGCAAAGCGGGCTGGACCGGCTGGCGATCCGGTCGTCGGAAGATGCCTTCGTCGACCGGCTGTTCGACATGGCGCCCGAACTGGGCGCCCCGCTGCTGGCGGCGCGGGTGCCGCGCGCCTATGTCGACCTCAATCGCGCCGCGGACGAGCTGGACCCGGCGGTCATCGAGGGCGTCGCGCGAAACGCGCACAATCCGCGCATTTCCTCGGGGCTGGGGGTCATTCCGCGCGTGGTGGCGGGCGGGCGGCAGATCTATGCCGGCAAGCTGCCCCTGCACGAGGCCGAGACCCGCATCCGCACCTGCTGGCACCCCTATCACACGGCGCTGCGGGCCTTGCTGGAGCAGACCCGGCAGGACTACGGCGAAGTGGTCCTGATCGACTGCCACTCGATGCCGCACGAGGCGATCGAGGCGCATGCCCGCCCCGGCCAGCCGCGCCCCGAGGTGGTTCTGGGCGACCGTTTCGGCACCGCCGCCGACCGTGCGGTGATGGACCGGGTCGAGGCCGCCTTTGCCGCCGCGGGCCTGCGGGTGGCGCGCAACGCGCCCTTTGCCGGGGCCTATATCGCGCAGGCCTATGGCCGGCCATCGCGCAATTGCCATGTCGTCCAGATCGAGATCGACCGCGCGCTTTACATGGACGAGGCGCGCGTCGCGCCGCTACCCGGCTTCGCAGCCTTCCGCCGCCTGATGTCGGGCGTGGTGGCCGATATCTGCGGCGGCCAGCGCAGCGACCTTCCCCTGGCGGCCGAGTGACCGGTTTGGCAAACGGCCGCGTCAGCGGCCGGCGGCGCTTCAAGCGCAACCGTTGCCGGGGTGGCCCCTAGGTCGCCCGCACCTCGCCCAGCCATTTTTGCAGGGCCTTGTTCAGCTTGGCCGAGCAATCGTCGAACGCCTCCCGCGCCGTGTCATCGCGCGCCCTGCGGCTGCCGTTCAACGCGCCTTCCAGCGCGAGCGAGGCAACTTGGTGGAATTCCGCATGCAGGTTGCGGACGACCACGAAGGGCATCGAGGACCGCGTCTCATCGCTGATCTGTTCGCTGTAGAGCCATTTGCCGAACTCGCACCGGTCATCGCAGGCGGCGTGTTCGGGCGAGATGTCGCTGTGCCGCGTCGTCATCGCGGTCTTCAGCCGCAGCTTCCATTTGGCATGCGCATCCATGGCGTTGCGCAGGGTCGTTTCCATCTCGGTCTGTGTCGTCATATCCGCGTCCGGCTGCAGGAAAGGTCGGGACGCCAAACTACGCAGACAGGGGTTAAGACAAGGCTAAGCGCTCAGCGCAGGGCGCGGCCCTTGAAGATGGCATCGGCGCCGAATTTCGCGCGGATGTCGTCGGCCGCCCGTTCCGCCGCCGCACGGAGCCCGCGGCCCGGATCCAGCAGGTCGGTCGAGCGGTCGGCCCCTGCCGCCGGGGCAAGATCGGAGATGCCGACCCCGATCAGCCGGAATGGCCCGGTGGTTCCGGCATGGTCGAACAGCCCGCGCGCGGCACGATAGATGCGGTCGGCCAGCTGGGTCGGGTCGTCCAGCGCGATGCGGCGGCTGATCAGCTGGAAATCGCCGCGCTTCAGCTTCAGCGTGACGGTGCGGCCGGCCAGATCCTTGGCCTTGGCGCGATCGGAAACCTGTTCGGCCAGCCGCCAAAGATGGCCATCCAGGATGTCGGCATCGGCGGTATCTTCGCCAAAGGTTGTTTCCTTGCTGATCGACTTCAGCTTTTCATCGCGGCTGACGCGGCGGTGGTCCTCGCCGCGCGCCAGATGCCAGAGCCGCTCGCCCATCTGGCCGAAGCGGGCGACCAGATCGGCGCGGTCCCAGCGCAAGAGATCGGCGATGGTGCGGATACCGGCCTTTTCCAGCGCGGTTTGCGTGGCGGTGCCGACACCCCAGATGATGCGCACGGGCTTTGCGCGCAGGAAATCCGCCGTCTCGGCCCGCCCGACCACCGAAAACCCGCGCGGCTTGTCGAGGTCGGACGCGATCTTGGCCAGGAACTTGTTGTGCGACAACCCGACGGATCCGGTCACGCCCAGCTCTTCTTCCATCCGCCGGGTCAGCCGCGCCAGCATCACGGCAGCGGGTGCGCCGTGCAGCCGTTCGGTGCCGGAGAGGTCCAGGAACGCCTCGTCCAGCGACAGGGGTTCGATCGAGGGCGTCATCTCTTCCATCATGGCGCGGATCTGGCGGCTGACTTCGGCATAGGCGGCAATCCGCGGCTTCACCACCTTTGCCTCGGGGCACAGCTTCAGCGCCTGGAACATCGGCATGGCCGAGCGCACGCCCTTGATCCGCGCCAGATAGCAGCAGGTGGACACCACGCCGCGGGTGCCGCCGCCGACGATCAGGGGGTGGTCGCGCAACGAGGGGTCATCTCGCTTTTCGACGGAGGCATAGAAAGCGTCGCAATCCATGTGGGCGATGGTCAGGCTTTCCAGCTCGGGGTGGGCGACGATGCGGGGCGACCGGCAGGCGGGACAGCGCGCGCCGGTGTCGAAACGGGTCAGGCAATCGCGGCACAGGGCGGGCATGATGGGAAAGGATAGTGCGAGATGGCGGTGGCCGCAAAGGATTCAACCCGATGTCCCTCGGTGTGGCAGTGGTGCGTCGGGATCAAGCCGTGCCTCGTCACAGACGATGGAGGCAAGACGCAGGAATTTGTCGTCGTCCGGAATGGCCCTTGTTTCACGCGCTTGCGGCGGGGCCTTTGCAGAAACCGGCCCGTCCTGGCCAGCATAGTGGCGCAGAAAAAGCGACATCACATGAGCGACGCCCTCGGCTCTAACCGTGCGGAGATCATCCTCAAAACAGGCGTTGCCGGCATGATTGCCAGTGATCACTTCATATGAGGGAAAGTGCGCAACTTGGGGTTGGGTCCGGGTGATGTGCTCGACGGCGGATCGCAACACGGCCTTGGAATAGGTCGTGGAAACAAGGGCGCTTTGCTGCTCGTATGTCGCGATCAGCGGAACAGGTGAGACGGTCAGGATCATGCGCGCGGAAGGATTGATCTCGCGCAGCCCTTTCCAGAACTCAGCCAGATCTGCCGACACCTCGGAGAAGGTAAGATTGTGGAACTCGTAGGCAGCAGCGTCCATTCGGCCACCCGCCACGCCTGGTGCCAGCGGAAAGACCGCGCCATCGGATTTTGCGCGCCAGCATTCGGTCAAGCCAAGAGCAAAGACAAAAACGTCCAGATTCTCGAACATGTCGCGGACTGCAGCGAAATGGGTTTCTCGGTCGAGGTGCAGAGCTTCGACCGACGAGAAGCCTGAGGGTTCAATCGTGGGCCGGAACGGATCGATCAGGCCACCATCGAGGCCCATCCAATGGTCGTCCTTCGGTCGGAAACGACCGTAGGCGCGTTCGAACAACTGTACGAGTTGCCGAGTCGTGTAGATGTTGCCGAAACGTGCTGAAAAAAGACCGAACTGACGTGCTTCGGCCAGGTCAGGAGAGGTTCCCGCAGGGGCCTTCTCGGACACGAAGTAGTTGAAGTCCGACGAAACAATAGTCCGCGCGATATGTTGCGCGAAACAGCTTCCGGCTGTCGCGATTCGGTCTGTGCGTGTGAGACGGAAGCGAGCTTCAACAACGGGATCGGCTTCGGACATTGCTGGCATGGCGACGGCGCGTTTCCAGAACTGGTGGTCTGGAAGGCCACGGTAGGGGGATTCGCCCCTATTTGTTCGCCGTGATCCAAGCGCCATTTTCGGCAGTTCGAGGAATGGGTGCTCGGACTGAGGTGCTCCCGGTTGGGGAGTTGACGTTGGGGTAATGAATCATGTCGGGGTGGAAGCCGGTAAACAGAATGGCTGGCAACCGAACAATCGTAGTGCCCTCATCAAGCAGCCCTTCCAGATTCTGGACGAATGGCGCGTGCACAAAAACGGTCTCGGCCTTCTCGAACCCCGGGTTTTCCTGCCCGACGAACCGCAAGGTGAACCTTCTATGAGGAAGCAGCAGACTGAGGCAATTGGAGATGCCCCTAGCCTGACAGTTTCCATAAACATAGATCATTGCCAGAAACCCAGGGCTAAACACCGATGGATCTTTTTCTTGCCGGGATACGCAAGTGCCATGCAACGCAGCGCCGGTTCAGACTCGCACTGCCAGATCTGGAACAGGCGTGATACAGCGGCCAAATCGCTGGCGTTATGCAATCTCGAGTTCTGCCTTCCCCCCCGCCCCGAACCCGTGTATGGACCCCGATGGCCTGAGGACTCCGGGGCTGTGTCCGCATGGGAGGGACGCGGCTGGGGTATGATGAGGCCGCAATGTGGCTTCACAGGGGTGCCGCGCGCGCCCCGGACAGGAAACAGGATGAACGATCTGGCGATGGCCGGGCCGCTGCAAGCGGCTTTGGCGGAAAAGGGTTATGCAACGCTGACCCCGGTGCAGGAGGCCGTGCTGAAGGAAGGCGTGGCCGGGCGCGACCTTCTGGTCTCGGCGCAGACCGGCAGCGGCAAGACGGTGGCCTTTGGCGTGGCGATTGCGCCTGAGGTGCTGGGCGGCGTCGACCGGCTGATGCCGGCCGACAAGCCGTTGGCGCTGGTGGTGGCCCCCACGCGCGAACTGGCCCAGCAGGTCAACCGCGAATTCGAATGGCTTTACGCCCAGACCGGGGTGCAGCTGGCCACCTGCGTCGGCGGCATGGACGCGCGCACCGAGCGCCGGGCGCTGGACCGCGGCGCGCATATCGTCGTCGGCACGCCGGGGCGCTTGCGCGATCATATCGAACGCGGTTCGCTTGACCTCTCCGGTGCCCGCGCCGTGGTGCTGGACGAGGCCGACGAGATGCTGGATCTGGGGTTTTCCGAGGATCTGGAATTCATCCTCGGCTCGGCCCCCGAAGACCGCCGGACGCTGATGTTTTCCGCCACCGTGCCAAAGGAAATCGAAAAACTGGCCCGCACCTTCCAGCGCGACGCCCTGCGGGTGGTTGTGGCCGGTGAGGCGCGGCAGCATGCTGACATCGCCTATGAGGCGCTGTCGGTGCAGGCGCGCGACAAGGAACACGCGATCTTCAACGTGCTGCGGTTTCATGAATCCCCCGCCGCCATCGTATTCTGCAAGACGCGGGCGAATGTGAATCATCTGTTTGCCCGCATGATCAACCGGGGCTTTCAGGCCGTGGCATTGTCGGGCGAACTCAGCCAGCAGGAACGCATGCACGCGCTGCAGGCGCTGCGTGATGGCCGGGCGCGGGTCTGCATCGCCACAGACGTGGCGGCGCGGGGCATCGACTTGCCGGGGCTGGAACTGGTGATCCACGCCGATCTGCCCTCGAATTCCGAAGTGCTCCTGCACCGCTCGGGCCGGACCGGTCGGGCGGGGCAAAAGGGCACCTCGGTGCTGGTGGTGCCACCTGCCGAAGCGCGCAAGGCGCAGCGGCTGCTGCAGGGTGCCAAGGTCGAGGCGAACTGGGGCAAGGCGCCGTCGGCCGAAGACGTGCAGGGCCGCGAAGACCAGCGGGTGGTGGAACATCCGGCTTTGGCCGAAGCACCGGGCGAGGAGGCTGAAATGGCCACCGTGCTCTTGGACCGTTGGGGCCCCGACAATGTCGCCGCCGCCTTCATCCGCCTGTGGCGTCAGGGCCGCAGCGCCCCCGAGGAGCTGTCCGACAGCCTGCCGCCGCCCGCCGCCCTGCCGCCGCGCGACCGCAATGAATTCGGGCCGTCGGTCTGGTATCGGATCTCGGTCGGCCATACCGGCCGGGCCGAGGCGCGCTGGCTGTTGCCGAAGATCTGCGATGCCGGCGGGATTGCCAAGGACGGCATCGGCGCGATCCGGGTGCAGCAGGAAGAAACCTTTGTCCAGATCGCCGCCGTGCATGAGGCGCGCTTTGGCCAGAGCCTGGAAATCGATCAGGGTCTGAGCATGGAGAAGATGGCGGGTGAGCCCGATCTGGGCCGCCCTGCGCCCCGCCCCGCTCCGCGCCGCGAAGACAAGGCCCCCTATCAGCCCAAGCCGCCGCGCATCGTCGAGGACGACGCCGCCCCGGCCGAGGCCGTGCGCAAACCCTATGCCCGCAAGGACGATGCCGAGCGCAAGCCCTACGCGCCGCGCGCGACTGCCGAGCGCAAGCCTTACGCGCCGCGTGAGGATGGTCCGCGCAAGCCCTATGCGCCGAAAGGCGACGGCGAGCGCAAGCCCTATGCCGCGAAGACGGGCGCAGAGAAGGCGGGCGCAGAGCGCAAGCCCTATGTCCGCCGCGACGACGCGGCGCCCCGCGCAGAAGGCGTGAAAAAGCCGCGCTGGACGCCGGATGACCGGGCCGGCAAGGGCGCATCCCGCGACGAGGGCAAGCCCGCCTACAAGTCGTCCGGCTTCAAGTCGCAGGGCGGCAGCGACAGCCGCCCGGCACGCGCCGCCGGCTACAAGAGCCATGGCGCCGAGGGCAAGCCCGCCCCGCGTGGCGAAGCTGGCGAAGGCCGCAAGCCCTGGGCCGGCAAGGGCGAAGACGCCCGCCCCTATGCCAAGCGCGAAGGCACCGCCGACAAGCGCGGACCAAAGCCCGAAGGCAGCCGCAGCTGGGGCACGAAACCGGCAGCCGAGGGGGACAAGAAGCCCTACGCCGCGAAGGGCGCCAAGCCTTTTGCCCGCAAGCCCGGCGCCAAACCCGCCGCGCCGAAGACCGATGCGCGCGATACCTCCAAACGCTTCGTGCCGCCGAAAAAACCGAAGGGCTGATCGGCGGCGTTCGGTCCAGGACCGGGTTGCCAGGCACCCGGTCCCGCGCCACCTCGTGCCTATTGCGCCGCCATCTCGCGCGGCTGGCCCGCCAGGATCCGCTCTGTCACCTCCGACAGGGCCAGCGCCGCCGCGCCATGCGCCCACAATAGGTCGCCCCAGGCGTGAATCTCGATCGGTGGGCGGGGGCGACCTGTGGCGATGGCCAGATTGTCCATCTCGGCCAGGGTCTCGGCGGCATAGAGGTAGTCGTAGCGCATCCGCTCACCGGACAGGATGATCAGCGCGGGGTCGAAAAGGTTGACGACATTGGCCAGCCCGACGGCCAGATAGCGCCCGGCGCGGCGAAAGATGCTGCGGGCGGTGGCGTTGCCGGCCTTGGCGTGGTCGTACAGGCTTTCCAGCAGAACGGCGATCGACTGGCCTTCCTTGTGGCCCCAGTTCAGCGCCGTCGTCGCCTCGCGCGCCAGGGCATAATCGGCGACGTAGGCCTCGAGGCAGCCACGCTGGCCGCAACGGCACAGCGCGCCGTCCAGCTGCACCTTGGTGTGGCCCAACTCCATCCCCACGCGGTGGGTGCCGCGATAGATACGGTGGTTCATCACGAAGCCCATGCCGACGCCATGCTCGATGGTGACCACGGCGAAATCCGACAACCCGCGCCCGGCGCCGAACCACAGCTCGGCCAGCGCCACCAGATTGGCGTCGTTGTCGATGATCGCCGACAGCCCGAGCCGGGCCTGCGCGGCTGCGGCAAGGGGAACTTGGCGTTCGCTCAGGACCGAGGACCACAGCACGATGCCTTCGGCCACATCGACAAAGCCGGGCACGCCGATGCCGATGGCGGAAAGATCGGCGCGGGGCATGCCGGCCTTGGCGCAGACCCGGTCGAGCAGAGTCTCGATCGCGTCCAGCAGATCGTCCAGCGCCATCGGACCCGGACGGCGCGGGATCACGTCATCGGCGATCAGGCTGCCGGCAAAATCGACGATCACGCAAGTATGCTCGCGGTCCGACAGCTTCATTCCCGCCACGCGGCAGGCATCGGCGCGCACGCCCAGGGCAACGGCCGGACGACCGCGCCCGGCCTCGCCGTCACGGGGGGCGGCGACCTCTTCGATCAGGCCGGTCTCGATCAGGTCCTGGGTGATGGTGGTGACCGAGGCGGGCGACACCGCCAGTTCGCGCGCCAGCTGGACGCGGGGAATCAGCCCCGCCGCGCGGACCCGCTCGAACACCTGCTGGCGCAAGGGGCGCTGCGCCTCGGAGAGCGGCGGAATCAGCGGGCCGACGCCCTTGCGGGCGGCTGCAGCGTCGTCTTTTTGCACCTGCGGCACTATTTCTTCGGTCCCCGAACTAAAATCTACCCATATCGTGGGTACATGGCTTGATTTCCGCCGCATCGCGGCAATCTCTCGTCATCCTTTTGGGCATAAGCAGCTTTGCTCATGATTTTTATTTTGACAACTGAATTTATTAGCGTCACTTTTCCGACGTGCCGGCGAATCTGCCGGACCGGCCAGTCGCTGGCCGCATCTTACGGGAGGAACGCATGCAAAAGACCTTTCTCGCCGCGATCATCGCGGCGGCCGGGTTCTCGTCGGCCGCACTGGCCGAGGGCCTGACCATCGGCGTCAGCTGGTCGAATTTCCAGGAAGAGCGCTGGAAGACCGACGAAGCCGCCATCAAGGGCGCGCTGGAAGCGGCCGGCAACACCTATATCTCCGCCGACGCGCAGGGCTCGGCGGCCAAGCAGCTGACCGATGTCGAGGCGCTGATCGCGCAAGGCGCCGATGCGCTGATCATCCTGGCGATGGACAAGGATGCGATCGGCCCGGCCGTCGACCAGGCCACCGCCGAGGGCATTCCGGTGGTCGGATATGACCGCCTGATCGAAGACAACCGCGCCTTCTACCTGACCTTTGACAACAAGGGCGTGGGCCGCATCATTGCGGAATCGGTGAAGGCCGTGAAGCCGGATGGCAACTATGCCATCATCAAGGGCGATCCGGGTGATCCGAACGCAGGCTTCCTTCTGGAAGGCATGATGGAAGTGATCGGCGCCGATGTCGACGCGGGCACCATCAAGATCGTCGGCGAGGCGTTCAGCGAAGGCTGGAAGCCCGACAACGCGCAGGCGAACATGGAGCAGATCCTGACCGCCAACAACAACGCGGTGGATGCCGTGCTGGCCGAGAATGACGGCATGGCGGGCGGCGTCATCGCGGCGCTGCAGGCGCAGGGGCTGACCGTTCCGGTCGGCGGTCAGGACGGCGACCTTGCCGCGCTGAACCGTGTGGCACGCGGCACCCAGACCGTCTCGGTCTGGAAAGACAGCCGCCAGCTGGGCGCGGCGGCGGCGGAAATCGCCGGGGCGCTGGCCGGTGGGGCTGCGCTGGACGCGGTGCCGAACGCGGTGAAATGGGCGGGCGGCGAGAAGGGTGTCGAGATGAATGCCATCTTCCTGGCCCCCACCCCGATCACCAAGGACAACCTGAACGTCGTGATCGACGCGGGCCACATCTCGAAAGAGCAGGCCTGCGAAGGGGCAACGGACGGCGTGGCCGCCTGCCAGTAAGGCAATCTTACCCGGCGCCGGAGATCCCTGCGCCGGGGTTTTTCTTTTCTTTCCCGCGCGTTGACGCGGGTTTAGGGCATGGCAAGGCTTTGGCCCCGCCCCCCTGCCCGTCTGCATCCTGACCCTTTCACATGCCGGACGAGGACATGACAGATAGCCCGCCCACCGCCCCTCACGCCCCTCCCGTCGCCGCAACTGGCGGCAACCCGCTGCGCCGCTTTCTGAGGGCGACCGAGATTGACACCCGCCTTCTGGGCATGATCGGCGCCCTGGCGCTGATCTGGCTGGGGTTCGAGCTGTATTCGATCCTGAAGCTGGGTCGGCCGTCGATCTTTACCGGTGCGGCCTCGGGAGACGCGACGACGTTCCTGACACCACGCAACCTGTGGAACATCTCGGTTCAGACGGCCTCGGTCGGAATCATGGCCTGCGGGATGGTCCTGGTGATCATCGCGCGGCATATTGATCTGTCGGTGGGCTCGATCCTGGGGTTCACGGCGATGATCATGGGGATCACGCAGGTCTGGGTGCTGCCGCAATGGCTGGGCCTTGGGCATCCGGCGATCTGGGTCATCGCCTGCATGGTCGGCATTGCTCTGGGCACGGCGATCGGGGCGTTTCATGGCTGGCTGGTGGCCTATTGCGCCATCCCGGCCTTCATCGTCACGCTGGGCGGGTTGATGTTCTGGCGCGGGGCGGCGTTTCTGGTGGCCAGCGGGCAGACGATCAGCCCGGTGGACAGCACCTTCGTGCTGCTGGGCGGCGGGCCCTATGGCGCGATCGGCTCGGTCGGCAGCTGGATCGTCTGCGCGCTGGCCTGTGCGGGCATCCTGTGGATGCTGGCCTCGGGGCGCAAGGCACGGCAAAGCCACGGCTTTCCACTGCGTCCTGTCTGGGCCGAAGGCTTCATGGCCACTGTGGGTTGCGGGCTGGTGATCGGCGCCACGCTGGTGGTGAACGCCTATCCCTGGCCCATCGGCACCGTGAGGGAATTCGCCGCCGCCAACGGGTTGACGGTGCCCGAAGAGGGGCTGGTGATCAGCCATGGCTTTGCCATTCCGGTGCTGATCCTGATTGCCGTGGGACTTGTGATGACCCTGATGATGAGTCGCACGCGCTTCGGCCGCTATGTCTATGCCATCGGCGGCAACCCGGATGCGGCAGAGCTGTCGGGGATCAACACCCGCGCCATGACGGTCAGGATCTTTGCGCTGATGGGCTTTCTGGCCGGGCTTTCGGCCATCGTCGCCAGTGCGCGCCTGAAGAACGCCACCAACAGTCTGGGAGAGCTGGACGAACTTTATGTCATCGCCGCCGCCGTCATCGGGGGCACCTCGCTGGCCGGGGGCGTCGGCACGATCTACGGTGCCATTCTGGGCGCATTGCTGATGCAATCGCTGCAATCGGGGATGGTGCTGATCGGCTTTGGCGACGGGTCATATCAGAAGATGGTGGTCGGCGCGGTGCTGGTGCTGGCCGTGTATCTGGACATCGTCTACCGCAAGCGCGTGAAATAGGGGGCTGCCATGAACGTTCAAACCAACCGTGGCACGCCGCTGGTCGAAATGCGGGATATCTCGATCGCGTTCGGGGGTATCAAGGCGGTGGACCGGGTGACGGTCGATCTGTTCCCCGGCGAGGTCGTGGGCCTTCTGGGCCACAATGGCGCAGGCAAATCGACGCTGATCAAGTGCCTTTCCGGCGCCTATCGGCCCGACAGCGGGCAGATCCTGATCAACGGCAATCGGGTGGTGATCGAGAATCCTCGCGACGCCCGCGCCCAGAACATCGAGACGATCTATCAGACGCTGGCCCTGGCCGACAATCTGGATGCGGCGTCGAACCTGTTTCTGGGGCGCGAGATCGTCGGCAAGGGCGGCTTTCTGGACGATGCCCAGATGGAGGCCGAGACCCGCAAGATCATGGGCCGGCTTAACCCCAACTTCGCCAAGTTCAATGTGCCGGTTTCGGCCCTGTCGGGTGGCCAGCGGCAATCGGTGGCCATCGCGCGGGCGGTCTATTTCAACGCCAAGATCCTGATCATGGATGAACCGACGGCGGCTTTGGGCCCGCACGAGACGCAGATGGTGGCCGAACTGATCCAGGAGCTGAAGGCCCAGGGGTTGGGGATTTTCCTGATCGAGCATGACATCCACAACGTGATGAAGCTGTGCGACCGGGCATCGGTGATGAAGAACGGCCAGCTGGTCGGCACGGTGAATGTGAACGAGGTCACCGATGACGACATTCTGGGGATGATCATCCTGGGCAAGCAGCCTGCAAAGGCGGCGTGATGTATATCGGGCTGGATCTGGGCACGTCTGGCCTGAAGGGCCTTCTGATCGACGACGATCAGCGCGTGCTGGCCGAGGCGACCGCGCCGCTGACCGTTCAACGCCCCCATGAAGGGTGGAGCGAGCAGTCGCCTGCCGACTGGATCGCGGCGGCAGAGGCGGTGCTGGATGCCTTGGCGGCGCATGGGCTTGGCCGCGGTCAGGGGCATCGGCCTGTCGGGGCAGATGCACGGCGCCACGCTGCTGGACGCGCGCGACGAGGTGCTGCGACCCTGCATCCTGTGGAACGACACCCGTGCGCATGAAGAGGCGGCAGAGTTGGACGGCGACCCGATGTTCCGGCGGGTGACCGGGAATATCGTGTTTCCCGGCTTTACCGCGCCGAAGCTGCTTTGGGTGGAACGGCACGAGCCGGCCTTGCGGGCCAAGGTCGCCAAGGTTCTGCTGCCGAAAGATTATCTGCGGCTGTGGCTGACCGGCGATCATGTCGCCGAGATGTCGGATGCCGCCGGGACCGCCTGGCTGGATACCGGCGCGCGGGACTGGTCGGATGACTTGCTGGCCGCGACCGGGCTGAGCCGGGCAGAGATGCCTCGACTGGTCGAGGGTTCGGCCGTCTCGGGCCACTTGCGCGATGCGCTGGCCGCGCGCTGGGGCTTGCCCGGGGCAGTGGTGGTGGCCGGCGGCGGCGGCGACAATGCGGCCTCTGGCGTCGGCGTGGGCGTGGTACGGGCGGGCGAGGCGTTCGTGTCCCTTGGCACTTCGGGCGTGTTGTTCGCCGCAAATGACGGCTATCAGCCAGACCCGGCGACGGCGGTGCATACGTTCTGCCATGCGCTGCCCGGCACCTGGCACCAGATGGGCGTGATTCTGGCGGCAACCGATGCGCTGAACTGGTATGCGCGGCTGGTGGGGGCCGATGCGGCGACGCTGACCGGCGAGCTTGGCGCCTTGCAGGCGCCCGGCAAGACCTGCTTCCTGCCCTATCTTGGGGGGGAGCGGACTCCGCTGAACTCGGCTTCGGTGCGCGGCGGCTTTGCCGGGCTGGAACACGCCACCGACCGCAAGGCAGCGACCCGTGCGGTGCTGGAGGGCGTGACCTTTGCCATCCGCGATTGCCGCGATGCCTTGGCTGCGACGGGGACGCGGATTGATCATCTGCTGGCGGTGGGTGGCGGGTCGAAGTCCGACTACTGGCTGGCGGCGATTGCGACGGCTTTGGATGTGCCGGTTTCCGTGCCCGTGGCCGGTGACTTCGGCGGCGCGTTCGGGGCCGCACGGCTGGCGCTGATGGCCGCCACCGGGGCGGGGGCCGAAGTGGCGACCTTGCCAAAGATCTCTCGCGTGGTCATGCCTGACCCCGCCCTGACAGCTGCCTTTGACACGGGCCATGCCCGGTTCCGGGCGGCGCAAACTGCACTCAAGGACCTCTGACATGACCGATTTCTTCAAGGGCATTCCGCAGATCAGGTACGAAGGCCCGTCTTCGGCCAACGAGTTCGCCTTCCGCCATTACAACCCTGATGAAGTGGTGATGGGTAAACGGATGGAGGACCATCTGCGCTTTGCGGTGGCCTGGTGGCACAGCTTTGCCTGGCCCGGCGGCGACCCCTTTGGCGGGCAGACCTTCGAGCGGCCGTGGTTTGGCGACACGATTGCCCTGGCCAGGATGAAGGCTGATGTGGCCTTCGAGATGTTCGATATCCTCGGCGTGCCGTTCTATTGCTTTCACGATGCCGATATCCGGCCCGAAGGGGCGACCTTTGCCGAGAGCAAGCGCAACCTCGACGAGATTGTCGACTACCTCGCGGCCAAACAAGCCGCGCACAAGACGCAGCTTCTGTGGGGCACCTCGAACCTGTTTTCGCACCGCCGCTGGATGAGCGGGGCGGCCACCAACCCGGACCCCGACGTCTATGCCTATGCCGCCGCTACGGTGAAGGCGAACATGGATGCAACGCATGCCCTGGGCGGGAAGAATTACGTCCTCTGGGGCGGGCGCGAGGGCTATGAGACGCTTTTGAATACCGACCTGAAGGCCGAGCGTGACCATGCCGGGCGGTTCCTGCAACAGGTGGTCGAGTACAAGCACAAGATCGGCTTCAAGGGCGCCATACTGATCGAGCCGAAGCCGCAGGAACCGTCGAAGCATCAGTATGATTACGACGTGGCGACGGTCTACGGGTTCCTGAAGGACTTCGGGCTGGAGCGCGAGGTGAAGACGAATATCGAGCAGGGCCATGCCATTCTGGCGGGCCACAGCTTCGAGCATGAAATCGCGCTGGCGGCGGCCTTGGGGATATTCGGGTCGATCGACATGAACCGGAATGACTACCAATCCGGCTGGGATACCGACCAGTTCCCGAACAACCACGCCGAAAAGGCGGTGGCGTTCTACGAAATCCTGAAGGCGGGCGGCTATACCACCGGCGGCACCAATTTCGATGCCAAGATCCGGCGGCAGTCGCTGGACCCCGCGGATCTGGTCTTGGCGCATGTCGGCGGCATGGATACCTGCGCGCGGGCATTGAAATCGGCGGCAGCCCTGCTGGAAAGCAGAGAGATGGAGGCCGCGAAGGCGGCACGCTATGCCGGCTGGAAGGCCCCGGCCGCGCAGGCGATGTTGAAGGGCGGGCTGGAGGCGGCAGCGGCGCGGGTGACGGCCGAGGGGCTGGAGCCACAGCCGAAATCGGGCCGGCAGGAGCGGCTGGAGAACCTGTGGAACCGGTTTGTCTAGGGCAACAGGGGCGGGCCCCTTATCGCCCGCGCCCCATCGCCCGGAATAGCCGCGCCCGTTCGTGCAGTTCGGCGTTTATGGCACCACCGACCAGGATCGCCCAGACCGACAGGTAAAGCCACATCATCAGGATGATCACCGCCCCGATCGAGCCATAGATCCGGTTATAGCTGTTGAAGTTCGACAGATAGATCGAAAAGCCCATCGACACTCCGGCCCAGGCCAGCGCCGCGAACAGCACGCCGACGGATATCCAGCCCGACTTGAAGCCGCCCGGCACGTTGGGGCCGAAGCGGTAGAGGATCGACAGGCAGGTCAGCACCGACAGGAACATCGCCGCCCAGGGCAGAACCTTGGTCAGCCAGGCCTCGAACGTGCCAAGCGTGACGTAGCGCAGGAGGATCGGCACGATTACCACCGTCGCCAGCGCCACCATCAGCGCCCCGATCAGCGCCATGGTCAGGATCAGATCCATCGCATAGCCCCAGAAGAACCCGCGCGGCTGCGCGCGATGCACCACATCAAGCCCCTGGATCAGCGCCGACACCCCGGCGCGGGCCGAGTAAAGCGCCAGCGCCAGCGAGACGAAGGTGGTCCAGCCCAGCGTTGCCGATGGCGCATTCAGCAGGCCCATCACCTGCTCATGCACCAGCCTTGCGGCGTCCAGCGGCAGAAAGCGTTCGGCCACCAGCAGATAGCCCGCAATGACGCCGGGGTCAGCCATCAACCCCCAGATCGCCACCAGCGCGGCCAGACCGGGAAAGACGGCGAACATGGCAAAGAACGCCACTCCGGCGGCGACCAGGCCGAAATGCCCGTCACCCACCCGGGTCCAGACCGCGACGACGAAGCGCCAGAGATGCTGCAACAGCTTCATCCCCGCAGCATCCCTTGCTTTTCCGATGGGCGCAACTTGATCCCGCGCGCCCTCAGTCGGCCGCAACCGCCTTTGCCAGCGCGGCAAGGGCGGCTTCGTGGCGTTCGGCAAGGCCGCTACGGCGCAGGGTGATCGCCGGGTAGTCTTCGCGCAGGACGGCGGCGGCCGAGAAATCCGGCTCGGCCCGCAACAGGGCCTTCAGGACGCGGGCGGCTTTTTCGGCAGCGCCCGCTTCCAGATACAGATAGACCAGATGGCGCATCGCGGCGCGGAAGTTGGGCGCGCGGTAATACGCGGCCTCATAATGCGCGATGGCCGCGCTGACGTGGCCGCCACGCAACGCGGCCAGGCCTGCCAGCGCCTCCCACCAATGGCCGATGGAGGTGCGCGAGGCGATCTCGGTGCCCATGCGGGCGGCGGCAAGGGCCTCGTCGTGCCGGCCATGGCGGATGTCGGCGCCGGCTTCGGACCAGTAGCCGAAGGCGTTGAACGGCGACAGCCGCACGGCATCGCGCGCCAGGACCGTGCCGGCCTCGGGGTTTTCATCGACCATCACCCGCGTCTGGCTGACCAGCGCCAGCACCAGCGGGTTGCCGTTCGCCTGTTCCAGCGCGCGGCGGGCGAAAGCGTCGGATTCGTCTTCCAGCCGGGCCGGGGGCCCTCGGTCCGCTCCACGAACATGATCTGGCGGACCAGACTGCGCCAGGCGTCGATCCGGCCCAATGGTTCGATCGCTGAGGCCTCGGCCAGAAGCGCGTCGGCCGCGCGCAGCCGTTCGGCATCATAGCTGAACATCTCGGTCACGGCGCGGGCGATCAGCGCATTGACCCGGCACAGCGGCGTGCAGAGAGGGTTTTCGGCCAGCCGCGGCATCTGCATCAGCGCGGCCTCGGCGGCCTGGAACACCATGGCGGGCACGTCGCCGCGCCGCTCGGCCACATCTTCGGGGCCGGACACGGCGATGCGCTGGCTCCACACTGTCTGGCCGGTATTGCGCAGGACCAGACTGGCCATCATGTGAAATTCGGACCGGATTGCCGCACCTTCCAGATGCAGTTCAAGGCCCGCCGCGGGCAGGTCGTCGGGCAACGGCGCGCCGCCGCTGCCAAACACCTCGACCTCGGCGAATTCCGACGCCAGCCGGGCCACCGCCTGCGCCAGGTCCTGCGCCGCAAAGCGGCCAGCGCCGTCGGGAAGGGAGCCGAACGAGATCACAAAGGGCGGGGCGGCAGGGCTGGTGGACAGGCCGGCGGGGGCGGGCGCCGCATCCGGCCCCGCCAGACCAAGCGCCCCGGCCACGCGGGCGCGTTCTTCGCGCAGCCAGTCCAGAAAGGCCGGGTCGACAATGTCGATGCCTTCCAGAAAGTCGCGCCCCGACAGCAGCGCCTCTTGCGCCGCTGCGGGGTCGGTTTCCAGATCGGTCCCGACTTCGCCCAGCCGGACCGAGTCGCGGTCAGCCACCACCAGATCCGCCGCGGGGCCCAGCGCCTTGCGCAACTCCATCAACGCCTGGCGCAGACTGCCCGAGGCCTGTTCCGGTCCCCGGTCCGACCAGAGCTTCGACTCCAGCCAGCGGCGCGGGCGGCGGCGGTCCGGCGTCTGGCACAGCACCGCCAGGATGGCACGGGTCTTGGCGCCGCGGGGCGTGCAATCGAGCCCCGCATCGTCAAGCACCTGAAAAACGCCGACCAGGCGTATGAACATTCAATCGTCCCACCACTGTTTGCGCCACCATAGCGCGCATGCCGCCGGGTTCAACATCCGTGAATTCAGCGTCAAACCCCGGGCAGGGGCAATGCGCCCGCTAGGCATCCCCGGTTTTCGGCGGCAAGGTCGGGCCATTGCACCAGGAGGTTTCGATGGCGGTATTCGGGTATCACGGCTCGCACGGGTCACACGGCTCGCACGGGTCACACGGCTCGCACGGGTCACACGGCTCGCACGGGTCACACGGCTCACATGGCTCACACGGGTCGCATGGCTCGCACGGGTCGCATGGCTCGCACGGGTCGCACGGCTCGGACGGGTCGTCCTGGCTATCAACCGCGCTGGCCCTGACCGCCGAGGGGCTTATGGGATACTGGGACGGCAGCGTGCCCGACCGCGAATTCCCCGTGGCGGATGAACTGACCCGGCTGATGCGCCAGGCCGACTACCCGCGCGCCGCAGTTCTGGCGCATGAGGCGCTGCGGCTGTTCGAGGTCATCCCCAACGCCACCGGCTATTCGCTGTGCGGGGCGGACGAGATGCTGGCGTTGGAGCCGCCCGGATCGGCCAAGATCGCCGAACAGATGGCCGAATTGCGCACGGCGATGGACCTGCGCGCCGACCGGCTGCCCGAGATCCTGGCGCAAAACAACGACCTTCTGTCGTTCTTTGCGGCCCAGCACGGGCTGGGATGGAACCGGCGGCCCTATACGATGCTGCTGATCGGGGCGATGTATGACGCCGTGGTCAGCCAGGAACAGCGGATCAAGCATTTCTGTTCGGTCACCCGGCCCTGCGATCTGTCGCCACAGCTTCAGCCGGTGATCGAGACGCCGGGCCATTCGGCCTATCCTTCCGGGCCACGCGACGGAATCCTTTGCGCTGGCGACCACGATCGCGGCGCTGCGACTGTCGGGAGGAGGAACGGCGGACACGGCGCTGGTCGATGCGGTGCTGAACCGGCTGACGCCGGCGGCCGAGGCGGCGCCAGCGGTGGACGAAACGGTCCTGTTGTTCCGCCTGGCGCAGCGGATCGCCGACAACCGGACGGTGGCGGGGGTGCATTACCCGGTGGACAGCGCGCATGGCGGGCTGTTGGGCCTGTCGGTGGCGCTGGGGTTCGTGGCGCATTGCCTCGGCGGCGGCAAGGACTTCCCGGTGCCGGAATTCGGCGCGCGCGGCGACGACTGGTCGGGCGATTTCACGCTGTCGAAATGGGTGGCGGCGCTGGGGGTCGGAACCTCGACCGGCTGGCGTCAGGGCAGCGCCAGGGTGGCCGAGGCCAGGGCTTGGAGCCTGCTGCCGCAGTTGTGGCGCGCGGCGGTGAAGGAATGGGGTCCGGGACCGGAGGTGCCGGTGGCCTGAGCCGGCTGTCGGCGGCTCAGGCCGGGATCAGCGTGCCATGCCCCAGCCTCGGGTCGGGCTCTGCCGCCCAGCCACCCGTGCCGATCAGGGCCGCGCGTTCAGCCAGGAGGCTGCGATCGGCTGGCGCGGTGTCTCGGAAGAACGCCACCAGCCGCCGCGCCACTGCGGGCGCCGCCATCGAGGTGCCCGACAGCCGCACAGAGGTGCCTGACAGCGTTCCCGCGGCGCGAATGCCGCCGGTCGCGCCGCCGCGCTCTCCGGCCGCGCTGATCGTCGGCCCGATCGATTCTCCCGCACGCGCCAGATGCACCGCACCTTCGGCCGAAAAGGCCGAAGCGCGCCAACTGCCCGGACCCGCCCTGCCCCGCCGAAGCGATCCGACAAGGTAGATCTCGTCGCGGCCGCCGCCCGCAAAGGACACCGCCGAGCCTTCGCGCGTCACCGGCCCCTGCCCCGGCAGCGTATAGTCGCGCGCGTCGCTTTCCCAGGCCCAGCCTTCGGGATGGTCGAGCCAGCTTTGCCGGCCAAGCGGGGCGTGGCCAAAGGGCGTGTCGTCGCGCTGGACGCGGGCGATGACGCGGACGGGTTCGTTCTGCGCCGTCAACAGCGTGACCTTCCACAGGCCGGGCGCGGCACGGGCGGCGCCCGGCGCGGCGCGCGTCGGCGCCAGCGACAAATGGCACAGGGCTTGGCCGCCTTCGGGCAGGAAGGCCACAGCCGCGATTGGGCCACGCCCCGGATCGGCCAGCCACCAGCCGTTTGCCGCCGCAGCCCACGGTGCCAAAAGCGCGGGCAGGCCGGACCCGGGCGGCGGGGTCAGGCGCAGCGACAGGCCATGGGTCAGCGCCCTGTCCACCCGCAGCTCCAGAAAACTGGAGGTCCCGTCATCGGGCAGCACGCGCCAGTCCAGCACCACAGGCCGCTGGATCCGCGCCTCGGCCCGCGCCACCAGCCGCGACAGGCGCGCATTGCCATAGGCGCCGGTAATCCGCACCTCGGCCCCCGGCGCCATGCGGCGATGGCGGCCGATCTCGTATCCCAGCCAGTCGGCCAGAAATTCCGTCGCATCGCCGGGCCCGGCCAGCGAGCCGATCGACAGGTTCAGCACCACCGGCGGCACATTCGCGCCGTCCGACAGCCGCAGCACCTCGGCCAACAGCCAGCGCAGTCCCTGCACCAGATGCGCCTCCATCCGCCGCCCCGCCGTTTCGCGGATCGACGCGGGCGGAAGCTGGACGGCCAGGATGGGTGTCGCTGCCATCGGATCAGCAAAGCCCGCGCCGCAAGCGATATCAAGGACATGGGTGCCGTGACCGACGCGCCGGCCGGTGGCCGCCGTGGCAGGTGGGGGGTAGAGCGCGCGGTTCACCTGAGCGTAGATCTCGGCCTCGGGCAGACCAGTGGAAAGCTGGGCATCGATCTCGTCCCCGGTCAGGACGCGCCCCAGCCGGATGTCGCCCCATGGCCCCACCAGACCCTGCGCGCGGCGTTCGTCGGCCTGCAGCCAGACGCCCAGAAAGCGGCTCTTCCGGGGCGACTTGCGAAAGCGGGCGTTCAGAAAGCCGATGCCTTCGTCGATGATCGCCATGACCGGCTGATCAGCCGAAAGCGAGCCCGGCAGGCTGGACAGGTCCAGCGCCGGGGCCGGGGCGGGCGCGGACTCGGCGGGGATGAAGCCCGGACCGACGCCCAGGATCTGCCAGAACGGCGGCGGCGCGGCCAGCAGGGATCGCGGCGCATAGGCGACGAATCGCACCTCATGCGGCCAGCCGGTCCCGGCGTGCAACCGCTCGGTCTCCAGCAGGTCGCGTTCGTGGCGGGCGAATTCTGCATCCGGCAGCGCCAGCGTGGCAGCAATGGCACCGGCCAGATCCATCGGGTTGCCTGCCGGTGCGGTCAACCGACCAAGGACGGGAACCAGACGCGGCGGCCCCCCCGCCGCCTCTTCGACCGCCGCCTCCCAGGCCGCATAGCCGCCTCGGTCCAGCCCCTCGGGCACCTCTTGCCATGCCGATGCCAAGTCCTGCCCAGCCATGTCCTGCCCCCGCAAATACCTGCCGCGAATGCCTGCCGCGAATGCGGTCAGACTGGCACAGGCCAAGGCGGCTGGCGCGGCGAAAATATCCTGCGGATCGGCTTTCACGCCGATTTCACGGCGCCCTCAGCGGCGGATCGAGGTGGTGACGTAGTTCACTGAAAGGTCTCGGTCCGACAAGCTCCACGTCCAGGCGAGGGGGTTGAACACCATGCCCTTGCGGTCGACCGGGTCCAGCCCGGCGCGGCGGATCAGGTCATACAGCTCTTCGGGCGTGATGAACTTCTGCCAGACATGCGTGCCCTTCGGCAGCCAGCGCAGCACCCATTCGGCGCCGACGATGGCCATGGCAAAGCTTTTCGCGTTGCGGTTGAGGGTCGAGCAGACCATCAGCCCGCCGGGTTTCAGAAGATCACGGCAGGCCGTCAGATAGGCCAGCGGGTCGGCGACATGTTCCACCACCTCCATGTTCAGCACGACATCGAAGGCCTCGCCCGCTGCCGCCAGCGCCTCGGCCGTGGTGTGGCGATAGTCGATGGTCAGGCCGGATTGCTCGGCATGCAGCCGCGCGACGGGGAGGTTGCGCTCGGCCGCGTCAGCCCCCACAACCTCGGCCCCCAGCCGCGCCATCGGTTCGCTGAGAAGCCCGCCGCCGCAACCGATATCCAGCAGGCGCAGGCCCCTGAAAGGCTGCGGCGCGGTCAGGTCGCGGTCGAATTCGGCAGCGATCTGCGCGGTGATATAGGACAGCCGGCAGGGGTTCATCTGGTGCAGCGGGCGGAACTTGCCGTTCGGGTCCCACCACTCGGCGGCCATGGCTTCGAACTTCGCCACTTCGGCGGGGTCTACGGTGGTTTCCATGGCATCTCCTTCCGGCATCAGGCGGGGTGGCCGATTGCGCTTAGACTCGTGCCCCGCCCGCGTTATATAGGGGGAGATGGACCAGAGATCAGGCCAAAAGCGCGCAGCCGAATACCTTTACTCGCCGATCGACCCGTTTGATCAGCGCGTGATCGACATGGGCGATGGCCATCGGGTCTACGTCGAGCAATGCGGCAACCCCGAAGGCCAGCCGGTCCTGGTGCTGCATGGCGGCCCCGGAGGCGGCTGTTCGCCCGCGATGCGGCGCTATTTCGACCCCGCGCATTACCGGATCGTGCTGTTCGACCAGCGCGGCTGCGGACGGTCGCGGCCGCATGCCTCGGTGCAGGGCAACACGACCTGGCACCTGGTCTCGGACATCGAGGCGATTCGCAAGGCGCTGGGGATCGAGCGGCTGATCGCCTTTGGCGGCAGCTGGGGCGCGACGCTGGCGCTGATCTACGCGCTTTCGCACCCCGAGCGGGTGTCGCGGCTGGTGTTGCGCGGCGTCTTCCTGATGACGCAGGCCGAGTTGCGGTGGTTCTACGGTGGCGGCGCGGGCACGTTCTTTCCCGACCTCTGGCAGCGTTTTACCGCACCCGTGCCCGAGGCCGAGCGGGGTGACCTGATCGCGGCTTACAACCGGCGCCTGTTCTCCGGCAATCTGGTCGAGGAAACGCGGTTCGGCCGGGCCTGGGCGCAGTGGGAGAATGCGCTGGCCTCGATCCAGAACGAGGGCGCGCTGGGGGAAAGCCCGGCGGAATATGCCCGCGCATTTTCGCGGCTGGAGAACCATTATTTCGTGAACGGCGGCTTTCTGGAAAGCGATGGCTGGATCCTGCGCGAACGCCACCGGATCGCGCATATTCCGGCGGTGATCGTGCAGGGGCGCTATGACATGGTCTGCCCGCCGCAATCGGCCTGGGACCTGTCGCAGGGCTGGGCGGCGTGCCAGTTGCAGATGGTCGGCATGGCCGGTCATGCGCTGTCGGAACCCGGCATCAGCGAGGCGCTGGTGCGCGTGATGAACGGGCTGCGGGTGGCGCAAGGCTAGTGCGGCCTTTCAGCCCTTGCCCAGCACCTGGTTCTGATGCTCGCCCAGTTTCGGCGCCGGACGGTCAAGACAGAGGTCCGCTCCGGAAAACGTCATCGGGCTGCGCACGCCGGGAATGTCCTGCGGAGCAATGCGCATCCCGCGCGCCACCACCTGCGGGTCGGCAAAGACGCCTTCCAGATCGTTGATCGGGCCGGCTGGCACGCCCGCCCCTTCGCAGGCTTCCAGCAGTTCGGCCATTTTCCAGCCTTTCGTCGCCGCCGTGATCCGCGCCGTCATTTCGGCCCGGTGGGCGATGCGGTCGGCGTTGGTCAGGAATTCGGGCGCCTCGGCCATGTCGTCCAGCCCCAGGATGGCGCAAAGCCTGCGATACTGGCTGTCGTTGCCGGTGGCGAGGATGATCCAGCCATCGGCGCAATCGAACACCGCATAGGGCGCAAGATTCGGATGCGCGTTGCCCATCTTTTGCGGCGCAACGCCGGTGGCCAGGTAGTTCAGCGCCTGGTTGGCCATGACGCTGGTCGCCACATCCATCAGCGCCATGTCGATGTGCTGGCCTTCGCCGGTGCGTCCGCGCTGGATGATCGCAGCCAGAATGGCGGTCGAGGCATAGACGCCGGTGAACACGTCGGTCACCGCCACGCCCACCTTCTGCGGCTGGCCATCCGGCTCGCCGGTCACGCTCATCAACCCGGCCATGCCCTGGATGATGAAGTCGTAGCCCGCGCGGTGGGCATAGGGGCCATCCTGGCCGAAACCGGTGATCGAGCAATAGATCAGCCGGGGGTTCACCGCCTTCAGGCTGGCATAGTCCAGCCCGTATTTCGCCAGCCCGCCGACCTTGAAATTCTCGATCACCACATCGGCACCGGCGACCAGACGGCGGACGGTTTCCTGCCCTTCCGCCGTGCGGAAATCGCAGGTGATGCCTTTCTTGCCACGATTGCAGCTGTGGAAATAGGCGGCCGAGCGGTCAGTACCGTTGTCGATGAAGGGCGGGCCCCAGCGGCGGGTATCGTCACCTTCGGGTGCCTCGACCTTGATCACTTCGGCGCCCAGATCGGCCAGGGTCTGCCCGGCCCAGGGCCCGGCCAGGATGCGCGCCAGTTCGATGACGCGAATGCCCTCCAGCGGCGCGGTCATGGGTTCAGCCCGCCAAGGCGGCGTCGACCAGCGCCTTGAGGTCCTCGTAGGACATGTTCGGATGCTTTTCGCCGTTGATGAACAGCGTCGGCGTCCCTTCGACCTCGTCGGCCTTCATGTTCTCCTCGAACCGCTTCACCAGCGCGCCGGCCATGTCGGCATCGTTCATGCAGGCGTCCAGCTGCTCGGTCGTCATGCCGGCGGAAAGGCCGATCTTGCGGATGTTGTCCACGGCGACCAGCGGATCTTCTGTCCCGGCCCATTCGGACTGCGTCGAGAACAGGATGTCGGCGACCGGGAAATACTTCAGCTCGCCGCCGCAGCGCGCCATCATCGCGGCCCAGAGGCCGTAGCGGTCGAAATAGACCTCGCGCAGGGTGAAGTGGACCTTGCCGGTGTCGATGTAGTCACGCTTCAAGGGCTTGAAGACATCTTCGGTGAAATGCGCGCAATGCGGGCAGGTGAAGCTGGCGTACTCGACGATCCTGACCGGTGCATCGGGGCTGCCGATCGAGAAATCCTTCACTTCCGGCCCGGCGACCGCTTCGGTCGCGGTCTCCGTCGTGGTCGTTTCCTGCCCCAGCGCGGGCGATGCAGCCATCGCGGCGGCAAGGGCGATCATCGCCCGGCGGTTCATCTTCATCATGTCTTGCCCTTTTCAGCCTTGCGGCGAGTTAAGATGTTTTGCCCCAGTCGTTCAAGGGCCGCGCGCAGGCCCTGATCCGCCACGCCCTCGGCGGTTTCATGGGCGCGCGCGGCCAGCTCCGGGTCCGGCGCTGCTTCTGCCGGTGCCGTGGCGGGCGCGAACATGGCCTGCCCCTCGGCAAAGCCGGTGGGCGCGGTCTGGGTCAGGTGGATGCGCGAGATCGCGTTGTAGCCGTAGACGGCATTCACCCGTTCACGCAGCCGGTCCTTCTGCATCTCGACCACCGGGGCGGAGGCGCCCTGCACCAGCAGCGTCAGCGTGGCACCCAGGCCTTCACGGCCGTAGCCCACCTTTACAGGCCGCGTCACCGCCGCCAGATCGGGTCCGGCCACCTCTTCCCAATGGGTCAGCAGCCTGGCCACGGCAAAGCCGCGCTTTTCGCCGGCGGTGCGAACCTCGCGCGTCATCAGCCCGAAGGCGGGCTCGAAGCCGCGCATCCGGCGCTGGACCGTCGGGGAGGATGGTTTGCGTTGCATCTGGCCCTTGCCCGTTTGATCGCTATCTTACCGCAACCGGCCCTTCCTGCCAGTGCCCCTGCCGTGATGGAGCATAAAGATTGCGTGACGCTGCCCCTCTGGCCTCATCATTGCTGCGCGACTGGTATGACGCGCAGGCCCGCGTGATGCCCTGGCGTGTCGGCCCCGCGGCGCGCAAGGCGGGGGTGCGGCCCGATCCCTATGCAGTCTGGCTGTCGGAGGTGATGCTGCAACAGACCACCGTGGCGGCGGTGCGCGACTATTTCCACCGCTTCACGGCGCGCTGGCCGGATGTGGCGGCGCTGGCCGCCGCAGAAGACGCCGAGGTGATGGCCGAATGGGCTGGCCTTGGCTATTACGCCCGCGCCCGCAACCTTCTGAAATGCGCCCGCGCGGTGGTGGCGCGCGGCGGTTTTCCGACCACGCGCGACGGCCTGCTGACCCTGCCCGGCATCGGCCCCTATACCGCCTCGGCCATCGCCGCCATTGCCTTTGACGCGCCCGCGACGGTGGTCGATGGCAATGTCGAACGGGTGATGGCCCGGCTTTTCGCCGTGGAAACGCCGCTGCCAAAGGCCAAGCCGGAACTGACGCGGCTGGCCGAAAGCCTGACGCCGTCTGACCGCCCCGGTGATCATGCCCAGGCGGTGATGGACCTTGGCGCCACGATCTGCACACCCCGCAGCCCCGCCTGCGGGATCTGTCCGCTGTCCGGGCTTTGTCAGGCCCGCACGCAAGGCATTCAGGCCGACCTGCCCCGCAAGCTGCCGAAAGCGGAAAGACCCACGCGGCGCGGCATCGTCTGGCTGGCAAGGAACGGCCCTCTGTGGCTGGTGGAAACCCGGCCAGCAAAGGGTCTGCTGGGCGGCATGACGGGCTTTCCCGGCGATGGCTGGGACAACGCGGGCGGCCCGGCGCCGGTTCAGGCCGATTGGCGGGAGGTGGGCGAAGTGCGCCACACCTTCACCCATTTCCACCTGATCCTGGCCGTGCGGGCGACCGTGACCGACGCCCGCCCCCTGCGCGGCAGTTTCACCCGCCTTGCCCCCGCCAGCCTGCCCACCGTCATGCGCAAGGCCCATGACCTTGCCATTGGCGCAATTTCACCGCGTTGAGCTAACATGCCCCCCGCCGTAGGATAGCCGCCAGCAGGAGGCCCCGATGTCCACCATCACGCCCGAGGAAATCTCGCAACCCCGCCAGGCGCTGCCGTTCTGGCTGTCGATGGGCACGGTTCCGGTGGCCTTCATCAGCATGGGGCTTGGCGGGGTCTTCGTCCTGCTGATGCCGCTGTATTCCTGGGGCCTGTTCTCGGTGCTGGATGCCATCACCGGGCGCAACGAAGACAACGCCGATCTGCAAACGCCCGAGGACGAGCTTTACCTCTACAAGCTGCTGACGACGATCTGGTTTCCGGTGCAGTTCGCCGTCTTGTGCTTCATGCTGTGGTTCGTGCCGCAGGCCGCGCATCTGAACATCGTCGAGAAAGTTGCACTGTTCTTCGGAATGGGGGTGATGTCCGGCACCATCGGCATCAACTACAGCCACGAGTTGATGCATCAGAAATCGAAACTGGAGCGCTGGCTGGCCGATCTGCTGCTGGCCACCGTGCTATACTCACATTTCCGCAGCGAACATCTGCGGGTGCATCATCTTTACGTCGGCACTCCGCGCGATGCGGTGACCGCGCGCTACAACGAGAACTTCCACCGGTTTTTCCCGCGCGTGCTGCGCGATGGCTTGCGCTCGTCCTTCCGGGCGGAAAGGGCGATGCTGGCACGCAAGGGGTTGCCGTGGCATCACCCGTCGAACCCGTTCTGGCGGTATTGGGCGCTGCAGGGGGCGATGCTGGCGCTGGCGCTGGGCCTGGGCGGCTGGCTGGGTCTTGGGCTGTTCGCCTTTCAGGCGCTGGTGGCGATCTGGCAGCTGGAGCTGGTGAACTATGTCGAACACTACGGGCTGACCCGCCGCCATCTTGGAAACGGCAAATATGAACACGTCATGCCGCATCATTCGTGGAACGCCGATCACCGGGCGTCGAACTGGCTCTTGATCAACCTGCAGCGCCATTCCGACCACCACTACAAGCCCGACCGCCGCTTTCCGCTGTTGCAGACCTACACCCCCGATGACGCGCCGCAGCTGCCCTATGGCTATCCGGTGATGACGCTTGCGGCGCTGATCCCGCCCCTGTGGCGGCGGATGATGAACCCGCGGGTGCGGGCCTGGCGCAAGCAGTTCTACCCCGACACCACCGACTGGCAGGCCTATAACAAGGCGCAGAACCCGATGCCGGCGGGCGCGCCCTAAGCCGCCGCCACAACGCACGCCATGACCCGGCGAGTCTTGCCGATCTGGCGGTTGCGGGTGAAGCCCCGCTTTTCGAAACTGGCGATGGTGCCGTTGAACAGGAACGATGCCGAGGTGCGGCCCTGCGGTGCATCGGGGTAGCCTTCGATGCGCCCGCCGCCCGCCTTGGCGATCAGCGCCACCGCGCCGGCAAGGGCGGCATCGGCCACACCCTGACGGCAGTGCGCCGGGTCGACGAAAAAACAGGTGATGCGCCAGTCAGGCAGGCGGGCGGGGGTCAGACCGGCCTCATAGGCCGCGCGGTTCTTGATCCGGGGCAGCTCCGCAGTGGGGCCGAATTGGCACCAGCCGACGCAATCATCGCCGACAAAGGCCAGCGCTGCGTGGGTGGTGCCGGCGATCACGCGCGCCTCTTTGGCGGTGCGGTTGCCTTCGGGAGACTGGCCCGTCTGGCCGATGCCTTCGGGGTGGAAAGCCATGCACCAGCAGCCACCCCACACGCCGCGGTTGCGTTCAACCAACGCGGCGTAGGCGGGCCAGGTTTCGGGCGCAAGGGCGCGGATATCGAAGCTCATGCCCAATACTGCGCGGGGTTCGGCGATCGGACAAGCCCGCCGCAAGAAAAGACCCCGCCATGCGGACATGGCGGGGCAGTGGCATCCCGGGCGGTCCAGGATGCTGGCGTAAACTCGTATTCGGGGGGCTGCGCCTTCAGTTCGGGCGGGTGCCGTCGGCCTCCATCTCGGCGCGGATCTGCTGGCGCAGGATGTCGATCGACACCATCTTGCCGTCGCGCTTGAAGTGCCAATAGGTCCAGCCGTTGCAACTGGGCGCGCCTTCCAGCGCCGCACCGACCTGGTGGATGGAGCCCTTGACGTCATTGCCGATCAAGGTGCCGTCGGCGCGGACCTTGGCCTTGTGGCGGTTGCCCAGCGAGAACAGCTCTTCGCCCGGCCGCAGCATGCCGCGTTCGACCACCTGGCCGAAAGGCACGCGCGGCTCTGCCCGCTTGGAGCCGGTGACTTCCAGCGCCGAGGCGTCGAACTTGCGCACCCGCGCCAGCCGGGCGGTGGCGGCGCGGCGATAGGCTTCTTCGCGCTCGATCCCGATGAAATCGCGGCCCAGCATCTTGGCCACGGCGCCGGTGGTGCCGGTGCCGAAGAACGGGTCCAACACCACGTCGCCGGGGTTGGTGGTGGCCAGAATGATGCGGTGCAGCAGGCTTTCGGGCTTTTGCGTCGGATGGGCCTTGTCGCCGGCCTCGTCCTTCAGCCGCTCATGCCCGGTGCAGATCGGCAGCACCCAGTCGGACCGCATCTGGATGCCTTCGTTCAGCGACTTCAGCGCCTCGTAGTTGAAGGTGTATTTCGCCGATTCGTCGCGGCTGGCCCAGATCAGCGTTTCATGCGCGTTGGTCAGCCGCTTGCCCTTGAAGTTGGGCATCGGGTTCGACTTGCGCCAGACCACGTCGTTCAACAGCCAGAAGCCCTGGTTCTGCAACTCGGCGCCAAGGCGAAAGATGTTGTGATAGCTGCCGATCACCCAGATCGCGCCGTTCGGCTTCAAGAGCCGCTTGGCCGCCAGCAGCCAGGCACGGGTGAACGTGTCATAGGCCTGGAACGAGGAGAACTGGTCCCAGTGATCGTCCACCGCATCGACCCTGGAATTGTCCGGCCGGAGCAATTCGCCCTTGAGCTGCAGGTTGTAGGGCGGGTCGGCGAAGATCAGGTCGACAGAGCCCGCAGGGAGGGAATTCATCACCTCGATGCAGTCGCCGCCAAGGATCTGGTTCAGCGGAAGGATACCCTCCGCCGTGGTCTTGCTGGTCGTCATTCTTCTGCCTCTGTCCCCGGCATCTGGTCGTGCCGTTGTTGCCCTGAATCATGAGTCAGAGCCGATTCGCCGTCAAATTCTTTTTTGAATCAAGGAGTTGAAGAATTAGCTTGGCACAAGATATTGTGGACAGGGGCGAAGGAACGTCTATGAAACGGGGTCACCCCGAAATCTAGAAGCGCCTGCCGATGGGCCTTGGTCGGGTAGCCCATGTTGCGGTCCCAGCCGTAGGGGGGGTGCTGTTGCGCCAAATCCACCATGATCCGGTCGCGTGTCACTTTTGCCACGACCGAGGCGGCGGCAATCGACAGGCATCTGGCGTCGCCCTTGATGATCGCCTGCGAGGTGCAGGCCAGCCCCCTCGGGATCAGGTTGCCGTCGACAAGCGCATGGTCGGCGGGCAGCACCGCCACCGCGCGCTCCATCGCCAGATGGCTGGCGCGCAGGATGTTCAGCCGGTCGATCTCCTCGACCGAGGCATGCGCGACCGAAACCATTGCGTGCTCCATCAGCCAGTCGAACAGCCGTTCGCGGGCGGCGGCACTCATCACCTTGCTGTCGCGCAGGCCTTCGGGCAGGCGGGAAGGGTCCAGCCGCACCGCCGCCGCCGTGACCGGCCCCGCCAGCGGGCCGCGACCCACCTCGTCCACCCCGACGACGCAAGTCGCGCCCGAGCGCAGCGAGGCTTCCTCGAAGGAAAAGTCCAGCACCGGCGCCGTCATTCCCGCCCCCCGGCGGCGTCAGCCGCGCCCGAGCGCAGCGAGGCCCCCTTCCCCTCCCGGCGCCCGCCGGGCCCGAGCGCAGCGAGGCCCCCTTGAAAGGCCCGCAGGCAATGGCACGTCATTGCAACGCCCGGTCAGGGAACATCCCGGCGAGGCCTGCCTCGGTCGCCGGGCACAGGCCGCGTTCGGTCAGAAGACCCGTCACCAATGCAGCGGGCGTCACGTCGAAGGCGGGGTTGCGGGCGCCCGTGGTCTCAGGGGTGATCCGCACGTTGACCACGCGGCCTCCCGGGTCGCGGCCCTGCACATGGGTGACCTCTTCGGGGCTGCGCTCCTCGATCGGGATATCGCGCAACCCGTCCTTCAACCGCCAGTCGATGGTCGGGGAAGGCAGGGCAACGTAGAACGGCACGCCGTTGGCATGGGCGGCCAATGCCTTCAGATAGGTGCCGATCTTGTTGCAGACATCACCGCCTGCGGTCGTGCGGTCGGTGCCGACGATCACCATGTCCACCTCGCCCCGCTGCATCAGATGGCCGCCGGCATTGTCGACGATCAGGTCATGGGAAATGCCGTGGCTGCCCAGTTCCCATGCCGTCAGCTGGGCGCCCTGGTTGCGCGGGCGGGTCTCGTCGACGAAGACATGCACCGGGATGCCCGCGTCATGCGCGTGGTAGATCGGCGAGGTGGCGGTGCCCCAGTCGACCGTCGCCAGCCAGCCGGCGTTGCAATGGGTCAGGATATTGGCCCGGCCCGTGCGGGCGGCGATGTCGCGGATGATCTGCGCGCCGTGGGTGCCGATGCGGCGGTTGATCTCTACATCCTCATTGCAGATCTCCTCAGCCAGCCTTGCAGCGACTTCGGCGCGCGCAACGGTCGGCAAGGGGGCCAGCGCCGCGCGCATCCGGTCCAGCGCCCAGGACAGGTTGATCGCCGTCGGACGGGTGGCGTTCAACTCGGCATGGCAGGACTCAAGCGCAGCGTCCGAAGGATCGCGCGCCATCTCCATCGCCATGCCCCAGGCCGCCGTCGCCCCGATCAGCGGCGCCCCGCGCACCCACATGTCGCGAATGGCCGCGGCGAAATCGGCGCGGCTGCGCAAGGGCACGATGCGCAATTCATGCGGCAGCCAGCGCTGGTCGATGACCTTCACTTCGCCCGCGTCATCCCGCCAGATGCTGCGGTATGGGGTGCCGTTGATCTTCATCGCTGTCTCCGAAAACCTTGCCCGATCCTGAGCCACTTTCCCGCCAGAGCCAAGCCGCCGCTACCCCGCCTCTTGCCGCAGCGCCGCGATCAGCAGCGCGGCGGCAGGCGACAGGCGGCCTTCGCGCCGGGTCGAGATGCCGATGGGGCGGGCAGTTGTCGGCAGTGCGATCGGCAGGATCTCGACCAGCCCGCGCTCGGCCTCGGCCCGCGCCAGCTGCACCGGCCAGACCGCCAGATAGTCCGAGCGCAGGATCAGCGCCCGGTTGGCCAGGACCGAGACCGATTCGACGCCGTAGGAAGGTGGCGGCAGCCCCTGCAGCCGGAACGCCTCTTCGATCTGGCGGCGCAGGCTGGTTTCCTCGCGCGGGAGGATCCAGCGCCAATCCAGCAGGTCGCCCAATGCCAGCGCCGGACGCGCCAGCAAGGGATGGCCGCTGCGCACCACGATCTGCGCGTAGTCGTCGCACAGCACCTCTTCGGCGATGCCCTGCCCGCTGGACAGCGCGGGCAGGCGGCCCACCACAAGATCCAACTCGCCCGAGCGCAGCAGTGGCAAGAGGGTGTCGTTGGTGCCCTCGACGATCTTCACTGTCAGGTTCGGCCGCGTCGCCTGCACCTCGGCGATGGCAGCCGGCAACAGCGCGACGGCGGCCGACACCAGCGTGCCCACCGCGACCCGCCCACCCGCGCCGCTTTGCAGATCGGCAAGTTCCTGTCCGGCGTGGCGCAGCTGAGTCAGGATCAGCCGGGCGTGAGCCACCAGAACCTCGCCGTAGGGGGTGGTGCGGACGCCCCGGTTGGTGCGCTCGAAAAGCTGCAGGCCACAGGTCGCCTCGATGTCTTGCAAGGCCTTGGTCACCGCCGATTGCGACAGCCCGACGCTTTGCCCGGCGCGCAGCAAGCTGCCTTCGCGGGCGATGGTCTCGACCAGCCGCAGGGCGCGCGGGCCGAGGCGGGTTTCCAGGTTGGGGGTCATGGCGGGCCTCGTCTTTTTCGATCTGATATTCTCATATGGAATAGCCAAGGGCAAAGACTTCATTTGCATTCACGACAAGACCGGGGAAGTCTGGGCCGGTGACGGAATGGGGAGAGACCGGATGCGCTACCCGGAATTGCGGCTTTTCATCGGGGGCGAGTGGCGCAACACGCCCGACAGCCTGCAGGTCCTGAACCCGGCTACCGAGGCCGAAATCGGCCGCCTGCCCATCGCCCGCAAGGCCGATCTGGAAGATGCGCTGACCGCCGCCGACGAGGGGTTTCGCATCTGGAGCCGCACCGCGCCGCGCGCCCGTGCCGACATCATCCTGCGCGCCGCGCGGCTGATGCGCGAGCGGGCGGAAGAAATCGCCCCCTCGATCACCATGGAGAACGGCAAGCCGCTGATCCAGGCCCGGCTGGAGGTCATTCGCGGCGCCGAGGTCTTCGAATGGGACGCCGGCGAGGCGCAGCGGATGTATGGCCGGGTCATCCCCTCGGCCCCCGGCATCCGCTATACTGTGGTTCAGGAACCCGTCGGCACCGTTGCCGCCTTCGCGCCGTGGAATTTCCCGATGAGCCAGCCGGCCCGCAAGATCGCCGGCGCGTTGGCCTCGGGCTGTTCGATCATCCTGAAGGCCGCCGAGGAAACCCCTGCCGGGGCCGTCCACATCGCGCGGGCGTTTCAGGATGCGGGCCTGCCGCCGGGCGTTCTGAACCTTGTCTTCGGCGTGCCGGCCGAGATTTCCGCTTTCCTGATCCCGCAGGATCAGGTGCGGCTGGTGGCGTTTACCGGCTCCACTTCCGTTGGTATTCACCTGACCGAACTGGCAGCGCGGTCGATGACGCCGGTCCTGATGGAACTGGGCGGCCATGCGCCGGTGATCGTCTGCGACGATGTCGATGCGCGGGCGGCCGGGGTGATCTCGGCCAGCCGCAAGGCGCGCAATTCGGGGCAGGTCTGCACCTCGCCCACCCGGTTCTTCGTGGCGGAAAAGTCGTTTGACGTCTTCGCCGGGGCTTTCGCCGACGGTGCCGCCTCGGTCCGCTTCGGCGACGGGCTGGAGCCGGGCACAGAGATGGGCCCGGTCGCCAACTCGCGCCGGATCGAGGCGATGGAGGCGCTGGTTGCCGACGCCCGCGACAAGGGGGCGAAGGTGCTGGCCGGCGGCGCCAGGCCGAACCGCAAGGGCTATTTCTACCCGGTCACCGTGCTGGCCGATGTGCCCGACGATGCCCGCGTGATGCGCGAAGAGCCCTTCGGGCCGCTGGCCGTCATCAACCCGGTGAAATCGCTGGACGAAGCGATCTGCAAGGCCAATGCCCTGCCCTTTGGTCTGGCTGCCTATGGCTTCACCCATTCGGCGGCGAACGCCGACCGGCTGGCCAGCGAGATCGAGGCCGGAAATGTCTCGATCAACACGCTGGAGGCTTCGGTTGCCGAAGTGCCGTTCGGGGGGGTGAAGTATTCGGGCCATGGCCGCGAGGGCGGGGCCGAGGGGCTGCATCACTATACCCATGTCAAGACGATCTCGCACCGGATGGCGCTGGAAAGTGACCCCACCATCGCCGGAGCCAGGATATGAAATACGACCGCAAGTCAGCGAAATCCCACGCCTTTGCCCATATGCGCGGCATCTGGGCCGCTGCGCTGATGCCGTTCAAACCCGATCTCTCCATCGACGAAGACGGCTTTCGTGCCAATATGGACCACTGGATCGCCGACCTTGGCATCGACGGCTTCTTCATCGCGGGAAAGCAGGGCGAGTTCTTTTCGATGTCCCTCGACGAACGCAAGCGCGCCTTCGACCTTGCGGTCAGCGCGGCGGATGGCCGGGCGCAGACGATCATGTCGTGCTCGGATCAGAACATGGATGTGGTGATCGACCTTGCGCGCCACGCGCAAGCCTGCGGGGCGGATTACATCGTCGTTCACGCGCCGATGCTGCATTTCTTCCGCGAACAGGATGAAACCCTGCTGCGCTATTACCGGACCATCGCCGAAAAGGTCGATATCGGCATCGCGCTGTGGAGCCACCCCGACAGCGGCTATCTGATGTCGCCGGCGCTGTGCAACCGGCTGGCCGATATCGAGACGGTGGTGGCGATCAAGTATTCCGTGCCGCGCCTGATGTATGCCGAACTGACCCGGCTGGCGGGCGACCGGATCATCGTCTCGACCGCCTCGGAAGAGGAATGGCTGGACAATGTGCTGGAACTGGACTGGCGGCTCTATCTGTGTTCCTCGCCGCCCTACCTGATCCAGACCACCGCAGATCGCCGGATGCGCGACTATACCGATCTGGCTCTGGCCGGGCGGGCGGACGAGGCACGCCGCGTCCGCGACAGTCTGGAGCCGGTGCGCCAGGCGCTGAAATCGACGCGGCCGGCGGAAAAGCCGCACAGCCACCAGAAATACTGGCAATCGCTGCTGGGCCAGACCGGCGGCCATGTGCGTCCGCCCTGCCTGGAGCTGACCGAAGACGAAAAGCGCCGCACGCACATTGCCTTTGAAACCTGTGGCCTGAAACGGGCCTGACCTGCCGGAGCGAGACCATGACCAGACTTGCCGCCTTCAACTTCCAGAAATGGATCGACGAGAACAAGCATCTGCTGAAGCCGCCGGTCGGCAACCAGATGGTGTTCAAGGATTCCGACCTGATGGTCACCGTCGTCGGCGGGCCGAACCAGCGCACCGACTATCACGACGACCCGGTGGAAGAATTCTTCTACCAGTTGAAGGGCGACATGCTGTTGAAGCTGCATGACACCGCGACTGGCGAATTCTACGACGTGCCGATCCGCGAGGGCGATATCTTCCTGCTGCCCGCGCATATGCGCCATTCGCCGCAACGGCCGCAGGAAGGCTCGATCGGGCTGGTGATCGAACCGGCACGGCCAGAGGGCGCGCTGGATGCGATCGAATGGTATTGCTTTGGCTGCAAGGCGCGGGTCCACCGGGCCGAGATCGACCTGGAGTCGATCGTCGATGACCTGCCGCCGATCTATGCCGCCTTCTACGCCGACGAAGCGTTGCGCACCTGCCCGTCCTGCGGCACGGTCCACCCCGGCAAGCAGGCGCCGGAAGGCTGGGTAAAGCTGTAGACCCTTCAGGCTTGAAATAATTTCAGGCCCTGCCATGCTGGCACGCACAACGAGAAAAACCACGGGAGGACGACATGAAAAGACTACTGACGACGGCCGGCCTGATGGCCGCGATCGCCTTTCCGGCCTGGGCCGAGGGCACCAAGATCGGCGTCATCACCACGCTGTCCGGCCCCGCCGGCTATCTGGGCGAGCAGATTCGCAATGGCCTGCAGCTGGGCTTCGATGCCGCTGGCGCGAAGGTCGAGTTGATCGTGGAAGACGACACCCGCGACCCGAATGTGGGCTTGCAGATCGCAGACCGGATGCTGAACGAGGAAGGCATCAAGATCCTGACCGGAATCGTGTTCTCCAACGTCTCGGGCGCGGTGGTGCCGGAAACGCTGGACCTGGGCGGCATCTACGTCAGCCCCAATGCGGCACCGTCGCCGCTGGCGGGCGCCAAGTGCCACCCGAACTATTTCGTTGTCAGCTGGCAGAACGACAGCCTGCACGAAGCCTCGGGCGCTGCCGCCAAGAAGCTGGGCTACAAGACCGCCGTGGCACTGGCCCCCAACTACCAGGCCGGCAAGGACGCCATCGCCGGCTTTACCCGCGAATTCGGCGGTGAAGTGACCGAGATCTATACCGGCGTCGAACAGTCCGACTTTGCCGGTGAAATGGCGCAGATCCGCGACAAGGCGCCGGATGTGGTGTTCCAGTTCCACCCCGGCGGGCAGGGCATTGCCTTTCTCAAGCAATACCAGCAGGCCGGCTTGCTGGGCACCATCCCGATGGTGCTGTCAGAGCCTTCGTATGACGGCGTGATCCTGAAGGCGGTCGGCCCGGCGGCTGTCGGCATCACCGGCACGACGCATTGGAACGACGACTTCGACAACGAGGCGTCGAAGGCCATGGTCGCTGCCTGGGCCGCTGCCTACCCGGAAACGCCGCTGACCACCTATGCCCAGCAGGCCTATGACACCGGCCTTCTGATCGGCAGCGCGTTGAACAAGGTTGGTGGCGACGATGTGGCCGCCCTTTCGGCCGCGCTGAAAGAGGCCGACTTCGCCTCGACCCGCGGCAGCTTTGCCTTCGGGCCGAACCAGCACCCGGTGCAGGACTGGTATCTGACCGAGATCGCCGCCGATGACGCCGGCAACCCGAAGATCGTCACCAAGGAAAAGATCCGCGAAGCGGTGGGCGATGTCTACGCCGCCGATTGCAAGATGTGATCCGCTTGGCCGGGGCGCGATGATCCGCGCCCCGGCCCTTTCCTGACACCCGCACCGGGCGCTTTGCAGAGATGATCCTTCTCGTCGAGCAGTTCCTGAACGGCCTGCAATATGGCGTCACGCTGTTCCTGCTGGCGGCGGGTCTGACGCTGATCTTCGGCATCATGGGGGTGATCAACCTGGCGCATGGCGCGCTGTACATGGTCGGCGCCTTTGCCGCAGCCTGGACAACGATGCAGACCGGCAATTTCTGGATCGGCCTGCCGGTCGGGCTGGTCACCGCCGCGCTGGTCGGGCTGGCGATGGAGCTTGCGGTGATCCGGCGGCTTTACCAGCGCGACCATCTCGACCAGGTGCTGGCCACCTTTGCGCTTATCCTGATCTTCAACCAGAGCGTGACGCTGATTTTCGGCCGCCAGCCGCTTTTCTCGCAGCCGCCTGCCCTGCTGTCCGGTGCGGTAGAGGTGCTGCCCGGCCTGCCCTACCCCGCCTACCGATTGTTCGTGATCGCGGTGGGGCTGGCGGTGGCGGTGGGGCTGTATCTGCTGATCAACAAGACCCGCATCGGCATGCTGGTGCGGGCGGGCGCGACCAACCGGCAGATGGTGCGCGCGCTTGGGGTCGACATCGGGCGGCTCTATTCGGCGGTCTTCGCGCTGGGGGCCCTGCTGGCCGGTCTGGCCGGGATCATGGCTTCGCCCATTCTGGCCGTGCAGGTGGGGATGGGCGAAGAAATCATCCTTGCCACCTTCGTCGTGGTCGTGGTCGGTGGCGTCGGCTCGGTCAAGGGCGCCTTCGTGGCGGCACTGGTGCTGGGCATGATCGACACCATGCTGCGCGCCTTTCTGCCCGGCCTTCTGCAAGGCGTGATGCCGGGGCCAGAGGCGCAGGCGCTTGGCGTCGGCATATCGTCGATGGGCATCTATCTGATGATGGCGATCGTGCTTCTGATCCGGCCGCGCGGCCTGTTTGCGGCCGGGGGCTAGGATGAAGCGCGGCCATCTTGGGCTCTTGGTCGTGTTCGTGCTGCTGGCGCTGGTGCCGCTGGTGGCCGATGCGACCGGCCAGTCGTCAATGACACGGCTGGTCGGGCAGGTGCTGATCCTTGGCATGGCTGCCGCCAGCCTGAACTTCATCCTCGGCTTTGGCGGCATGGTCAGTTTCGGCCATGCCGCCTTCTACGGCATCGGCGGCTATGTCGTCGGCATCCTCTATCACCACTTCGATGCCGGCACCGCGTTCCTGGGCCTGATCCCCGGCACCGACCAGCTGCTGCTGACGCTGCCCGCCGCGGTCATCGTCTCGGGCCTGGCCGCTGCGCTGGTGGGGGCGCTGGCGCTGCGCACCGGGGGCGTGCAGTTCATCATGATCACGCTGGCCTTCGCGCAGATGTTCTTCTTCCTCGTCGTCTCGCTGAAGACCTATGGCGGCGAGGACGGCATCATGGTCCGCCGCACCAATGAACTGTTCGGGCTGAACATGCGCGACAAGGCCACGCTTTACTGGATCGTGCTGGTAGTGGCCGCAGGCTACTACCTGTTCCTGCGTCGACTGGTGAATTCGTCCTTCGGCCAGACCATCGCCGGCATCCGCCAGAACGAACGCCGGATGGCGGCAATGGGCGTCGACACCACCCGCGCCAAGCTGTTCGCCTTTGCCCTTTCCGGCGCGGGGGCGGGGCTGGCCGGCGCGCTGATGGTCAACTTCCTGCGCTTTGCCTCGCCCGACATGATGCACTGGACCAAGTCGGGAGAGTTGATGGTGATGGTGATCCTCGGCGGTGTCGGCACGCTGGCCGGGCCCTTCATCGGAGCGGGGGCCCTGTTCACGCTGGAAACCACGCTGGGCCGGTTCACCGAACACTGGGCGCTGCCGGTCGGCATCATCCTGCTGGTCGTCGTGCTGGCCACGCGGGGCGGACTGATGGGGCTGGTCCGCCGCATTGTCGAGTGGCGCCGATGACCCCGGTTCTGAAGCTTTCCGGCCTGCGAAAGCGCTTCGGCGGCCTCGTCGCCTCGGACGATGTCACCCTGACCGTCGAGGCCGGAGAGATCCACGCCCTGATCGGCCCGAACGGCGCCGGCAAGTCGACACTGATCAACCAGATCTGCGGCGAATTGCGGCCCAATGGCGGCACGATCCATCTGGCCGGCCGCGACATCACCCATCTGTCCCCGGCAGAACGGGTGGAACGGGGGCTGAGCCGGACCTTCCAGATCACCTCGCTTCTCGATGACATGACGGTGCGGCAAAACCTCGGCATGGCCATTCAAGCGCGTCTGGGCGGGCATCTGCGCTTTTTCGACCGTGCAGCGCAGCGCCGCAAGATCTGGGACGAGGCAGATGCCACGCTGGCCGGCACCGCACTAGGGCCTGCGCCGACCAGAACGCCGCCGATCTGGCGCATGGCGAGAAAAAGCAGCTGGAACTGATGATGGCCTTCGCGCTGCGGCCGCGCCTGCTGCTTCTGGACGAGCCGATGGCCGGCCTTGGCCATCTGGAAAGCCAGATGATGATCGAGACCCTGCGCGCCGCCCGCGGCGATGCCGCCATGCTGCTGGTCGAACACGACATGGAGGCGGTCTTTGCCCTGGCCGACCGCATCTCGGTGCTGGTCTATGGCCGCGTTGTCGCCACCGGCAGCGCCGACGACATCCGCGCCAATCCTGCCGTCCGCGAGGCCTATCTGGGCGAGGAGGACGCCTGATGCTGAAGGTCTCCGGCTTGCAGGCGGCTTACGGCGCCAGCCAGGTCCTGTTCGACATTCACCTGCAGATCGCCGAGGGTCAGGTGGTGACACTGATGGGCCGCAACGGCATGGGCAAGACAACGACGGTAAGGGCGATCATGGGGCTTTTGCCGGTGAAGGCCGGCGCGATCGAGCATGACGGCAAGCCGATCGCCGGATTGCCGCCGGAAAAGGTGGCGCGGCTGGGCATCGGGCTGGTTCCCGAGGGGCGGCAGGTCTTCCCGACGCTGACGGTGCGCGAAAACCTGGTGGCGACGGCGGCGAACCGACTGGGCGCGGCCCGGCCCTGGACGCTGGCTGGCATCTACGAGCTTTTCCCCCGTCTGGACGAACGCGCGGGCCAGATGGCGGGCACGCTGTCGGGAGGCGAGCAGCAGATGCTGGCGGTGGGCCGGGCGCTGATGACCAACCCGCGGCTTTTGATCCTTGACGAGGCGACCGAGGGCCTGGCCCCGGTGATCCGCGCCGAAATCTGGCGCGTGGTCGAAAAGCTGAAGGCCGAGGGGCAGTGCATCCTTCTGATCGACAAGACGTTTTCGGTGCTGAAGCGGCTGGCCGACCGGCATTTCATCGTCGAAAAGGGCCGCACGGTCTGGTCCGGGACCGGGGATGATCTGGACCGCAACCACGATCAGGTGCAGGCATGGGTGGGGGTATGACCCTGCGGCTGGTTCTGGTCGGCTGGGGTGCCATCGGCGCCGAAGTGGCGCGGCTTCTGTCGGCGCGGGCAGCCCCGGTCACGCTGGCCGGCGTGGCGGTGCGCGATGCCTCGACCCTGCGCGCCGGGCTTGCCGACGTGACCCTGATCCACGACCCGGCAGAGCTGGCCGCGCTGGCCCCCGATCTGGTGGTCGAGGCCGCGGGCCGCGCCGCCGTGCTGCCCTGGGGCCGGGCGGCGCTGGAAGCAGGGGCCGATTTCGCGCCGGCCTCGACCTCGGCCTTTGCCGATGACGCGGTGCTGGCGGAACTGGTCGAACTGGCGCGCACTGCCGGCCGGCAGGTGCTGATCCCGCCCGGCGCGCTGGGCGGCATCGACGCGCTGGCGGCGGCCGCGCGGCTTTCCCTCGCCTCGGTCATGCACGAAGTAACCAAACCTCCGGCCGCCTGGCGCGGCACCCGGGCCGAAACACTGTGCGATCTGGACCGCTTGGCCGAAGCCCACGCATTCTTCACCGGGCCAGCCCGCCTTGCGGCCACCGAATACCCGCAGAACGCCAATGTCGCGCTGATCTCGGCCTTGGCCGGGCTTGGCCCCGACCAGACCGAAATCCGCCTCGTCGCCGACCCCGCCGCCAGGCTCAACCGTCACCGCGTCATCGCCACCGGCGATTTCGGGCGAATGGAGATCACGCTCGACAACCGCCCCTTCGCCGCCAACCCGAAAAGCAGCGCCCTGACCGCGCTGTCGCTGGTGCGGCTGATCGAGAATCGCGTCGCGCCGCTGGTGATGTGACCCGCCCGGCGGCAGAAAACTGGCCCTGTCTTCAAGGACGTGCTTGCACATCGGCGCAAGTTGTCGACTATTGGGCCGGACCCAGAGGAGGCCGCGCCATATGGCAACTGCCGCCATGACGACCCGACCGGCGCAGGCATCGGCAGCGGACGAGGCGATCCGCGTCGAAGACCTGCACAAGTCCTTCGGCAAGCTCGAGGTGCTGAAAGGCGTCTCGCTGACCGCCAAGAAGGGCGATGTCGTCGCCATCATCGGCGGCTCCGGCTCCGGCAAGTCGACCTGCCTGCGCTGCATCAACTTTCTGGAGACGCCCAGCTCTGGCCGGATCATCATCGGCGGCGAGGAAATCGTCCTGCGTCCCGACGGCACACCGGCCAATCGCCGCCAGATCGAACGGGTGCGATCGCGGCTGGGGATGGTGTTCCAGGCCTTCAACCTGTGGACCCACCGCACGCTGATCGAGAATGTCACCGAAGTGCCGGTGCATGTGCTGGGTGTTCCGAAGGCCGAGGCGCATGACCGCGCCATGGCCCTGCTGGAGCGGGTGGGCCTGGCCGAAAAGGCCAATGTCTATCCGTCCTTCCTGTCGGGCGGCCAGCAGCAGCGCGCCGCAATCGCGCGGGCGCTGGCGATCGAGCCGTCGGTGATGCTGTTCGACGAACCGACCAGCGCGCTGGACCCCGAGCTGGTGGGCGAGGTGCTGACCGTGATCCGCGATCTTGCCGCCGAGGGGCGCACGATGATCCTGGTGACGCATGAAATGAATTTCGCGCGCGAGGTTTCGGACCACGTGATCTATCTTTATGAAGGGCGGATCGAGGAAGAGGGCCCACCGGATCAGGTGTTCGGCGCGCCGCGTTCCGACCGGCTGAAGCAGTTCCTGAAAACCGTCGCGTGACGACGGGCACGACAATCGCAAACAACCACCAAGGGGAGACCACCATGAAACTGAAATCACTGCTTGCCGTCGGCATTGCCACACTGGCGCTGACCACGGGTGCCGCACTGGCCGAACCGATCAAGATCGGCATCGCCGCCGAACCCTATCCGCCGTTCATGTCGCCGGATGCCGCGGGCAACTGGGTCGGCTGGGAGATCGAGATCATCGATGCCATCTGCAAGGCATCGGAACTGGAATGCGTCATCACGCCGACGGCCTGGGACGGCATCATCCCGTCCCTGACCGGCAAGCAGATCGATGCGATCGTGGCGTCGATGTCGATCACCGAAGAGCGGATGCAGACCATCGATTTCTCGGACAAATACTACAACACACCGACCGTTGTGATCGCCGACAAATCCGCAGACATCACGGCTACACCGGAAGGGCTGGCCGGAAAGATCCTTGGCGTGCAAGCCTCGACGGTTCACCAGTCCTATGCGCAGCAGTACTTTACCGGAGCGGCCGAAATCCGCGTTTACCAGACGCAGGACGAAGCGAACCAGGATCTGGCCTCGGGACGGATCGACGCGATCCAGGCCGACAGCATTGCCATGGCCGATTTCGTTGCCTCGGAGGCCGGAGCCTGCTGCGAGATCAAGGGTGCGGTTGCCGATGATCCGGCGATCCTGGGTCTGGGCGTGGGTGTCGGCGTGCGCAAGGGCGAAGACGAGCTGCGCGAAAAGTTCAATGCCGGAATCAAGGCCATCCGCGCAGACGGCACCTATGACGAGATCACCAAGAAGTATTTCGCCATGGATATCTACGGCGGCTAAGACAGCACCGTGGATCGGGTGATCGAACTTCTGTCGCTTTCCCCTCCCGGTTGGGGGGGGAACCTTCTGCGCGGGTTGATGAACTCGTTGCAGATTGCCCTGGGCGCCTATGGCCTTGGGCTTCTGATCGGCCTCGCGGGGGCTTACGGCAAGCTGTACGGCGGCCCGATATTGCGCGACCTGTTGGCGGTTTACACCACGGTGGTGCGCGCGGTGCCCGAGTTGGTGCTGATCCTGATCCTGTATTATGTCGGCACGGACCTTATCAACAAGGCCTCGGAAGCAATGGGTTACGGCACGGTCGAGATCAGTGGCGTCGCTGCCGGGATCGCGGTTCTGGGCGTTGTGCAGGGCGCCTATTCGACCGAAATCCTGCGCGGTGCGATCAAGGCCATTCCGATCGGCCAGATCGAGGCGGCGCGCGCCTTCGGCATGCCCCCCTTGCTGCTGCTGCGCCGGGTGACCATTCCGGCAATGATGGCCTTTGCCATTCCCGGCCTGGCGAACCTGTGGCTGATCGCCACCAAGGACACCGCACTTCTGGCCGTGGTGGGGTTCAGCGAGTTGACGCTGGAGACCCGGCAGGCGGCCAGCAGCACGCGGGCATATTTCACCTTCTTCCTCGCAGCCGGGGCGCTTTATCTGATGGTCACGTTGCTGTCGGGCCGGGTGTTTGCCCGGCTTGAGGTCTGGGCGCGCCGGGGCCAGCCATCCTTGCGAAAGGCAGGCGGATGACCGGCTTGCGCACATGGCTCCTGCCGCACCGGATCGTGATGATCGCGCTCTTTGCGGCGCTGGTCCTGTGGTGCGCGATGACCCTGCGCTGGGACTGGATACCGAAATACACACCCCTGGCGATCGAGGGCATCTGGCGGACGCTGTGGATTCTGGCGGTGACCACTGTCCTGGGGTTCTTGCTGGCGGTTCCGCTGGGCCTGGCGCAGGCAATTGGCCCCTGGTATCTGTCCACCCCCGCCCGCATCTTCTGCACCATCATCCGCGGCACGCCGCTCTTGCTGCAGATCTGGCTGATCTACTATGGCCTCGGCTCGCTTTTTCCGCAGTTTCCGTGGATCAAGGACAGCAGCCTCTGGCCCTATCTGCGGCAGGCCTGGCCCTATGCCGTGCTGGCGCTGACCCTGTCCTATGCCGGCTATGAGGGCGAGGTGATGCGCGGCGCCTTTGCCGGCGTGCCGCGTGGCCAGCTGGAGGCCGCCGAGGCCTTCGGCATGCCGCGCTTCACCAAGTTCCGCCGCATCTGGCTGCCGCAAGCCATTCAAAGCGCGCTGCCGACGCTCGGCGGCGAGACCATCCTTCAGCTGAAGGCAACGCCGCTGGTGGCAACCATCGCCATCGTCGAGATCTATGCAGTTTCCTCGCGCGTCAGGCAGGACACGTTCATTGTCTACGAACCGCTCTTGCTGCTGGCCGTGGTCTATCTGGTGATCGCGGGCCTGTTGGCATTTGCCTTCCGCAAGCTGGAAGAACGGGTGCCGGCAAAAGGGCATTGAACCTGCCACCCGATCCGGCCCACAATGGCTGCTGGGGCCGGATCGACTTGATCCTAGTCAAGGAAACGACGGCCCCAATTGGTAAGAGGCGGCATGTCGAAAGCTCTCCAGATGGTTGTGGTCTGCTTGCTGGCCTTGGCATTTGCCTTGGCTGGCGGGTCGCGTTCCATGCTGCTGGCGCATTCGCAAGGCGCTGATTCGCTTGTGATCTGCTCTGACGAAGGGGTCGAGACCATCTATCTCGACGCCGACGGCAAGCGATCCGACTCGCCGATGAATTGCAGCCATTGCCCGGACTGTCTGGACAATTCTGTTCCGGCGCTGCCCACTGCCACCGGCGCGAACCCGCAACGGGCGGCTCGGCGCAGCCATCGGCAGGCCGGCGCCCAAACTGCGCAGAGGTCCTCGCGCCATCTGCGGCCGGAAGCCCGGGGCCCTCCGCCCGCAAACCCGGGACGACATGACACGGCACCCGCCGTCGCGCTGCCTTGTGCTGCGCCCCGGCAGTCTCCCGGAAAGTGCCACCGGAACGGGCAACCACTTTCGGAAGCCCGTCAATGACCCTGATCCGCCTCTTCCTCTCCCTTGTCGCCCTTTGCCTGGCCGCTGTGCCCGCGCTGGCTGAAACGGTACTCTCGCAGTACCTTGGCGACACTCCCGCAAGCGAACTCGTCGCCGGGGCCGAAGCTTTCGGGCCGGAACACGACGACGTGGCCGTCGCCCCCCTTCTGAAGGGCGGCGAGACCATTGGCTGGGCCTTCATCACATCGGATTTCGTCGGCACCACCGGCTATTCCGGCAAGCCGATCCACACCATGGTCGCCATGGACCTGGACGCAAAGGTCATCGGCGTCGCGCTGGTCAAGCATTCCGAACCGATCGTGCTGATCGGCATTCCCGATTCCAAGATGAAGGCCATGGTGGCTGGCTATATCGGCCTCGATCTGGTGGCCGAGGCGGAATCCGGCGGCACCGGGCATGACGTGGACATCATCTCGGGCGCCACCGTCACCGTGATGGTGATCGACGACAGCATCGTGCGCTCGGGTCTGAAGGTCGCCCGCGCGCTGGGTCTGGGCGGGCTGAAGGCGCCGGAAAAGGCCAGCGGCCCGGTGTTCGAGGTCAACCCCGACACCGCCGCCCCCGCCAGCTGGATGGCGATGGAGGGCGACGGCACGCTGCGCCGGCTGGCGCTGGACGTGGGCCAGATCAATGCCGCCTTCGCCGCGCTGGATGACCAGCGCGCCGCCGAACGGCCGCTGACCGAGGCGCCGGAAACCACCTTCATCGAGATGCAGACTGCCCTCGTCTCGGTTCCCGGCATCGGCAAGGCCGTGCTGGGCGAGGCGGAATATGCCAACCTTGCGGGCTGGTTGCAGCCGGGCGAACACGCCATCGTCATTGTCGGGCGCGGGCTTTATTCCTTCAAGGGGTCGGGCTATGTGCGCGGCGGCATCTTCGACCGCATCGTGCTGATCCAGGACGACGTGTCGGTGCGGTTCCGCGACAAGATGCACAAGCGGCTGATGGCCGTGGCCGCCGATGGTGCGCCGCAGTTCGCCGAATCCGACCTGTTCAAGATCCCCGCAGATGTGGGCTTCGACCCGTCCAAGCCGTTCCGCATCCAGCTTCTGGTGCATCGCGAGGTCGGGCCGATCGAAAAGCTGTTCACCACGTTCGACCTCGGCTACCAGTTGCCACAGGCCTATCTGCGGCCGATCGCCGCGGCCGCAGCGCCCAAGCCGACCGCGGCCGCCGCCGACGAGGACGAAGGCGCCGCCCAGGCGCTGCTGTGGAAGCGCATCTGGGACGACAAGCAACTGCAGATCCTGGCGCTGGCCGCGATGCTGGCCGTGCTGACCCTGGTGTTCTTCTTCCAGACCCTTGCCACCCGCAACGCCCGTGCCTTCTTCTGGTTCCGCATGGGGTTCCTGACCGTCACGCTGGTGTTCCTTGGCTTTTACGCCAATGCGCAGTTGTCAGTTGTCAACCTGATGGCGCTGTTCGGCGCGCTGGTCAGCGGTTTCAGCTGGCAGGCGTTCCTTCTGGACCCGCTGACCTTCATCCTGTGGTTCTCGGTCGCTGCGGCGCTGTTGTTCTGGGGTCGCGGGGCCTATTGCGGCTGGCTGTGCCCGTTTGGCGCGCTGCAGGAACTTCTGAACCGTATCGGCCGCGCGCTGCACATCCCGCAATGGACCCTGCCCTGGGGTCTGCACGAGCGGTTGTGGCCGTTGAAGTACATGATCTTCCTCGGGTTGTTCGGCGTTTCGCTGACCAGCATCGAACAGGCCGAGCATCTGGCCGAGATCGAGCCGTTCAAGACCGCGATCATCCTGAAATTCGTCCGCGCCTGGCCCTTCGTGGCCTATGCCGCGGCGCTGCTGATCGCCGGCCTCTTCGTCGAGCGGTTCTTCTGCCGCTACCTGTGCCCGCTGGGTGCGGCACTGGCGATCCCGGCCAGGATGCGGATGTTCGACTGGCTGAAGCGCTACAAGGAATGCGGCAGCCCCTGCCAGACCTGCGCCAATCAATGCCCGGTCCAGGCGATTCATCCGACCGGAGAGATCAACCCGAACGAATGCGTGGACTGCCTGCATTGCCAGGTTCTCTACCAGTCCAAGACCATCTGCCCGGTTGTCATCAAGAAGGAAAAGCGGCGCGAGACCGCCTCGGCCTCGTCGGCGCGCGACCTCGGGCATCACCCGAACTCACCCAAACCCCAAGTCTCAACTTGAAAAGGAGGTTCCACATGAAAGAGGAACATAAATCAGGACTAAGCCGGCGCGCGCTTCTGGGCGCCACGGCGGGCGGCGCGGCACTTGCCGGCGCGGTCGGCGGCGGGCGGCTGGCACTGACCGGCGGCGCGGCAGGCCTCGGCGTGCTGGCCTCGACCGGCGCGGCCAGTGCATCGGGCGAAGGGGCCACGGTCGCGCCCGGCCAGCTGGACGAATACTACGGCTTCTGGTCCTCGGGCCAGTGCGGCGAGATGCGCATCCTTGGCATCCCGTCAATGCGCGAGTTGATGCGCGTGCCGGTGTTCAACATCTGCTCGGCGACCGGTTGGGGGATCACCAACGAGTCGAAGAAGATCATGACCGAGGGTCTGACCGAGAAGACCAAGAAATACCTGGCCGCCAACGGGCTGGAAGTGCCGCGCAACGGCGACTTGCACCACGTCCACATGTCCTTCACCGAGGGCAAGTACGACGGCCGCTACCTGTTCATGAACGACAAGGCCAACACCCGCGTCGCCCGCGTGCGCTGCGACGTGATGAAATGCGACAAGATCGTCGAGATCCCGAATGCCAAGGGCATCCACGGTCTGCGCCCGCAGAAATGGCCGCGCACCAACTATGTCTTCGCCAATGGCGAGGATGAGGTGCCGATGGTGAACGATGGCACGATCCTCGACAAGCCCGAGGAGTATGTGAACTTCTACACCGCGTTGAATGCCGACGACATGACGATCGCCTGGCAGGTCATGGTCAGCGGCAACCTTGACAACACCGATGCGGACTATGAGGGCAAATATGCCTTCTCGACCTCCTACAACTCGGAAATGGGGATGACGCTGGCCGACATGACGTCGGCCGACATGGACCACGTCGTCGTCTTCAACATCGCCGAGATCGAGAAGGGAATCGCCGACGGCGACTTCCAGGAGCTGAACGGGGTCAAGGTGATCGACGGGCGCAAGGGCCAGAACAAGAACTACACCCGTTACATCCCGATCCCGAACAACCCGCACGGCTGCAACATGGCGCCCGACAAGATCCACCTGTGCATCGGTGGCAAGCTGTCGCCGACCGTGTCGGTGATCGACGTGCGCAAGCTGGATGACGTGTTCTACAAGGACGCCGATCCGCGGTCGGTCGTGGTGGCGGAACCGGAGCTGGGCCTTGGCCCGCTGCACACCGCCTTCGACGGCCAGGGCCGCGCCTATACGACGCTGTTCCTGGACAGCCAGGTGGTGGTCTGGGACATCGAAAAGGCGGTCCGGGCCTTTGCCGGCGAGGCGGTCGATCCGATCGTCACCAAGCAGGACGTGCACTACCAGCCCGGCCACAACTCCACCGCCGAGGGCGAGACGCTGGACGCCTCGGCCAAGTTCTACATCACGATGAACAAGTTCTCGAAGGACCGGTTCCTGAACGTCGGCCCGTTGAAGCCGGAAAACGAGCAGGTGTTCACCATCGACGGCGACAAGCTGACGCTGGTGCATGACGGCCCGACCTTCGCCGAGCCGCATGACAGCATCATCGTTCACGCATCGAAGGTGAACCCGCTGTCGGTCTGGAACCGGCAGGACCAGATGTGGGCCGAAACCCGCAAGATGGCCGAAGCCGATGGCGTTGACCTGGACGACTATCAGGACACGATCATCCGCGACGGCAACAAGGTGCGGGTCTACATGTCCAGCCAGGCGCCGCAATTCGCCATCGAGGCCTTCACCGTGAAGCAAGGCGACGAGGTGACGGTGATCGTCACCAACCTCGACGACATCGACGACCTGACCCACGGCTTCACCATGGGCAACCATGGCGTGGCGATGGAAATCGGGCCGCAGGCGACCAGTTCGGTCACCTTCATTGCGGCGCAGGCCGGGGTCTACTGGTACTATTGCCAGTGGTTCTGCCATGCCCTGCACATGGAGATGCGCGGCCGGATGTTCGTGGAACCGAAGGCAAGCTGAGCCATGATCCTGCGCCCGGCCCTTCTGCTGTCCCTGATCCTGTCGCTGCCCGTCTGGGCGGCGGAGGTTCGGGTCATGCCAGGGCCGGGCGCATTGCAACAGGCCATCGCCGGAGCCGACCCCGGCGATGTGCTGATCCTGTCGCCCGGTCACTATCCTGGCGCCGTGACCATCGACCAAAGCCTGACGCTGACCGCCGAGGGCAAGGCGGTGATCGACGGTCTGGGCCAGGGCACGGTGATCACCATCACCGCCCCCGATGTGACCGTCCGCGGGCTGACCGTGACCGGATCGGGGATGAGCGGCGAGACGCTGGATGCCGGCATCAAGATCGTCAAGAAGGCCGACCGTGCCACCGTCGAGGGCAATGCAGTCCTTGGCAACCTGCATGGCATCGACGTGCATGGCGGGCTGGACGCGAAGGTGATCGGCAACGTGATCGAGGGCACCCAGCAGTCCCGCCTGAACGACCGCGGCAATGGCATCTATGTCTGGAACAGCCCCGGTGCGCTGGTGGACGGCAACGCGGTCCGCTGGGGCCGCGACGGCATCTTCGCCAATGCCTCCAAGAAGAACACCTTCCGCAACAACACCTTCCGCGACCTGCGCTTTGCGGTGCATTTCATGTACACCAACGACAGCGAGCTGTCGGGAAACATCAGCATCGGAAATCACCTCGGCTTCGCCATCATGTTCTCGAACCGGGTCACGGTGAAAGACAACCTGTCGTTAGGCGACCGCGACTATGGGGTGATGCTGAACTATGCCAACAACGCCGATGTCTCGGGCAATCTGGTGCGCGGCGGCGCGAAGAAATGCCTGTTCATCTACAACGCCCACAAGAACCTGATCTTTCGCAACCGCTTTCAGGGCTGCGGCATCGGCATCCACTTCACCGCCGGGTCGGAACGCAACGTGCTGACCGAAAACGCCTTCATCGGCAACCGCGAGCAGGTGAAATACGTCGGCACCAAGCATGTCGAGTGGAGCCATGAAAGCCGTGGCAACTTCTGGTCCGACCATCCGGCCTTCGACCTGAACGGCGACGGCATCGCCGATTCGGTGTTCCGCCCCAATGACCTGATGGACCATATCCTGTGGTCGCAACCCGCCGCGGCCCTGCTGACCGGCGCGCCCGCCGTGCAACTGGTGCGGTGGAGCCAGAAAAACTTTCCCGCCACCCTGCCCGGCGGCGTGCTGGATTCATTCCCCCTGATGGCCGCGCTTTCCATCCCCGTCCCGCCCGACATGGCGGCGACCGAGGCCGAGGTCGCGGGCCGTTGGGCGCAAGGAACCTATGATGACCTCGACGTTGACGATCTCGGCTCTCACTAAGACCTTCGCCGGGGAAAAGGCGCTGGATGCTGTCTCGTTGACGGTGGAACCGGGCATGCGCGTGGCGCTCCTGGGCCATAACGGCGCCGGCAAGTCGACGATGATGAAGATCATCCTTGGCCTGATCCCGTATGACAGCGGCGAGGTCATGGTCTGCGGCGCAGCACCCGGCTCGGCTGCGGCACGGGGGCAGGTGGCCTACCTGCCGGAGAACGTAGCCTTTCACCCCGCCCTGACCGGGCAGGAACAGATCGCGCAGTATCTTTCGCTGCGCGGCGAAAGCCCAAAGCTGGCGCTTGGCCTTCTGGACCGCGTCGGTCTGCATCAAGCCGCAACGCGCCGCATCGGCACCTATTCCAAGGGCATGCGGCAGCGCGTCGGGCTGGCGCAGGCGCTGATCGGCAAGCCTCGGCTCTTGGTGCTGGACGAGCCGACTTCCGGCCTCGACCCGGTCTCGCGCCGTGATTTCTATGCGCTCTTGGACGGGCTGGCGGCCGAAGGTGCCTCGATCCTGCTGTCGTCCCACGCGCTGACCGAGGTCGAGGCGCGGACCGACCGGATCGTCATCCTGTCGGGCGGACGGATGGTCGCCTCGGGCACGCTGGCCGACCTGCGGCGAATGGCGGCCCTGCCGGTGGCACTGCATGTCACCGCCCGCAACGGCCATGCCACCGAGATCGAGCGCGCCCTGCCCGGCGCCATCCGCGTCGGCGCCGAACTGCGGCTGACCTGCCCGCAGGACGAAAAGCTGGCCACGCTGGCCCGCATCACCGGGTTTGGCGACAAGATCGAGGATGTCGAGGTGGTGCCGCCCAGCCTGGAAGACATCTACAGCCACGTCAGCCGGAGGGACGGGCAATGATGACCCGCATCCTCGCCACCGCCGGCACCGAATTCCGCATCGCGCTGCGCAACCGCTGGGTGGCGATCGCCGTCGTTCTGATGGCGCTGTTCGCGCTGGTGCTTTCGGCGGCGGGTTCCGCGCCGACCGGCGATCTGGGGGTAGACCGGCTGTCGGTCACCGTGGCCTCGCTGACCTCGCTGGCGGTCTATCTGGTGCCGCTGGTGGCGCTGCTGATGTCCTTTGACGCCGTGGCCGGAGAGGTGGAGCGGGGCACGCTGCCGCTGATCCTGACCTATCCGGTGGCGCGAGTGGAAATCCTGCTGGGCAAGCTGGTCGCCCATCTGGCGGTGCTGACATTGGCGGTTGCCGTGGGCTATGGGCTGGCGGGTGTGGCGGCGTTCTGGGCAGATCCCGGCGCCGTTTCGGGCCTGCCGGCGCTTTGGCGGCTGGGCTGGACCTCGGTCCTGTTGGGCGCCACCTTCCTGAGTGCGGGCTATGCGCTGTCGTCACTGGCGCGCCGCCCCTCCGGCGCCGCCGGGCTGGCCATGGGTCTGTGGCTGGGCGCCGTGGTGCTGTTTGATCTGGGCCTCCTGGCCGCCGTGGTGACCGACAACGGCGGCTGGTTCACTACACAGGCTTTCCCCTTTGCCCTGCTTGCCAACCCGGCCGATGCCTTCCGCCTTTACAACCTTGCCGCATCCGAGGCGACGGCGGCGGCGGCGGGCGTGGCGGGGGCGGCAAACGCCATCCCGCTCTGGCAATCGGCGGCCTCGGTCCTGATCTGGCCGTTTGCGGCGCTGGCGCTGGCCACAGCCGCCTTTCGCAAGGTGACACCATGAACCGCGCCCTCCTCTTCGCCCTGACGCTGGCGCTGGCCGCCTGCAAGGAAGAGACGCAGGACATCTCGCCCGTCGCGCTTACCTTCGAGGCGGTCGGGCATTACTGCCAGATGGATATTCTGGAGCATCCCGGCCCCAAGGCGCAGGTGCATCTGGAGGGGTTTCCGGGAACGCCGCTCTATTTCTCGCAGGTGCGCGATGCGGTGGCCTATGCCCGGCTGCCGGAACAGGACGGGGTGATCCTGGCGATCTATGTCAACGACATGGGCGCACCGGGGGCCACCTGGGACGATCCGGGCGCGATGAACTGGATCCCCGCCGATACGGCGCATTACGTGGTGGGCGCCGCCGTCGAAGGCGGCATGGGCGCGCCCGAACTGGTGCCCTTTGCCGATCTGGACCACGCCGCCGCCTTTGCAAGAGAGAAGGGCGGTGCCGTCATGGCGCTGTCCGCCGTGCCGGATTCGGCCGTCATCGCCCCCGTTGCGCTTCCGGGCGACGGCGATGACGACGCCGATTATGACAACCGCCTCAAGGCCCTGTCCGACAAGATCGGAGGATGACAATGCAGATGAACCGCCGCCGTTTCCTGGCCATTTCCGCCGCTGCCTTTGGCGCGGCCCGCCCCGCCCTTGCCGCCCCGCGTCAGATCTGGACCGGGGTCGCGCTTGGCGCCCGCGCCTCGATCCGGCTGGACCACCCGCAGGCTGAGGCCATCGCCGCCCGTGCCGCGGCCGAGATCGCCCGGCTGGAGGGTATCTTCAGCCTCTACAGGGCCGACTCTGCCCTGTCGCAACTGAACGCCGCCGCGCGGCTGACCGCACCGCCGCCCGAGTTGCTGGAATGCCTGACGCTGGCGGGCAGCATCCACCGTGCCACCGGGGGGTTGTTCGACCCGACGGTGCAGCCGTTGTGGGCGCTCTGGGCCGAACGCGCCACGGCGGGCAGCCGGCCCACGGTCGACGCGCTGGCCGCGACCCGCGCGCTTGGGCAATGGGCCGACCTGCGGCTGGACGCGGGCGAGATCACCATGGCCCCCGGCATGGGGTTGACGCTGAACGGCATCGGCCAGGGTTACATCGCCGACCGCATCGCCGCACTGCTGGAGGCCGAAGGCCTGACCGACATCCTGATCGACACCGGCGAGCTGCGCGCCCTTGGCGGGCAGCCCGATGGCGGCGACTGGCCGGTGATGCTGGAACAAGGCGGCAGCGTCGCGTTGCGCGCCCGCGCGCTGGCGACCTCGGCGCCGCTGGGCACGGTCTTCGACGCCGCGGGCCGCTTCGGCCACATCCTGCACCCGGCGACCGGAGAGCCCGCCCTGCCCCGCTGGCGCGGCGTCAGCATCTCGGCGCCTTCGGCGGCGCTGGCCGACGGGCTGTCGACCGCAGCCGTTCTGGCACCGGAAAAGGCGCAGATCCTGGCCGCCGTTTCCGGTTTTCCCGGCGCGGCCTGCGAGTCCGCCATGCAGGCCTGAAGCGGGGGGCGTCAGCCGCCCTTCAGCCGTTGCAAGAGATAGATCTCGCTCTCCGGGTGGATAGGGCTGTGGCGGGCATTGGCGATGATCTCGTCATCCACCGCCACCGAAACCCCGGCTTCGATCGCGGGGGCAAGGCCGGGATGCGCCTTGACCAGCGCATCCAGCATCTGCCCCACGGTCGCGGCCTCGACCTCGACCACTTCGGCACCACCGGCCAGACGGCGCAGGCTGGACCACAGGTGGACGCGGGCCATCGGGCCTAGCCCTTCCTGGCCCGCATCGCCGCCAGCACCTTGGCCGGTGTCATGGGCAGGCTGCGCAGCCGCACGCCAGCGGCTTCGGCCACCGCAGCGGCCAGCGCCGGCAAGGGCGGGCTGATGCCGGTTTCGCCCACACCGCGCACGCCGTAGGGATGGCCGGGGTTCGGCACCTCGATGATGACCGTGTCGATCATCGGCAGGTCCGAGGCGACCGGAATCCGGTAGTCGAGGAACATCGGGTTCTGCAACCGTCCATCCTCGCCATAGACGTATTCCTCGTTCAGCGCCCAGCCGATGCCCTGCGCGGCCCCGCCCTGATACTGGCCCTCGACATAGGCCGGGTGGATCGCGCGGCCCGCGTCCTGCACCACCAGATAGCGCAGCACCGTGGTCCGCCCGGTCTCGGGGTCGACCTCGACATCGACCACATGGGTGCCGAAGCTGGCGCCGACACCTTCGGCCGTCACTTCGTGGTGGCCCGAGATCGGACCGCCGGTCGAGCCCATCTTCGACGCGATCTCGGCAATGGACATCGGCGGGAACTTCCCTGCGTTCGGCCCGGCCGGCATCGCCGCGCCGTCCTTCCACTCCACCGCCTCTTCGGGAATGTCCCATTCCTTGGCGGCGCGGCGGCACATTTCGCGGATCGCCTGCTCGGCGGCCTCGACTGCGGCCTTGCCGCTGGCAAAGGTGGCGCGGCTGCCGTGGGTGGGTTCGTTCACCCCCAGCGCGCCGGTTTCCACCACGTTCACCCGCACGTCCTCGTAGGCGATGCCCAGCTTTTCCGCCGCCATCAGACCGATCGAGGCGCGGCTGCCGCCGATGTCGGGCGTGCCGATCGACACCTGCACGGTGCCATCCTCGCCAATCGCCAGCGACACCGAGGTTTCGCCGCCATGGTTGAACCAGAAGCCCGAAGCGACGCCGCGACCCTGGTTGGGGCCCAGTTTGATGGCATAGTTCGGATGCGCCTTGGCGGCTTCCAGCGTCTCGACCAGGCCGATGCGGTTGTAGACCGGGCCGTAGCTGGACTTGGTGCCCTCTTTCGCGCCGTTCTTCAGCCGGACGTCGATCGGGTCGAGCTTCAGTTCGCGGCACATCTCGTCGACCAGGCTTTCCACCGCAAAAGCCGCCATCGGCGAGCCGGGCGCGCGGTAGGCCGCCGCTTTCGGGCGGTTGGCCAGCACCTCGTAGCCGACATGATGCACCGCCGGCAGGTCATAGCAGGCGAAGGCGCAAGGCAGCGCCTCGCCGATCGGCGACATGCCGACGAAAGCACCGCCCTGCATGCGGAAATTCACGCTGGCGGCGGTGATCTTGCCGTCTTTCGTCATGCCGATCTTGACGTCCATCGAGGCCGAGGCTGTCGGCCCCGTCGCCCGCAGCACTTCGGCCCGGCTCATCACCAGCTTCACCGGGCGCCCGCCCGCCTTGCGCGACAGTGCCAGCGCCAGCGGCTCCATGAAGATCGTTGTCTTGCCGCCGAAGCCGCCGCCGATTTCCGACGGCGTCACCCGCAGGTTCGCCGCTTCGATCCCCAGCACGGCCGCCGACATCCGGCGGATGTACCAATGACCTTGCGTGCAGACCCACATCTCGCCGCGTCCATCCTCGCCCAACTGGCCCAGGCAGGCATGCGGCTCGATATAGCCCTGGTGGGTGGCCTCGGTCTTGTAGCTTTGTTCGCGCACCAGATCGGCGGCGGCGAAGCCGGCCTCAAGATCGCCGTGGCCGAACTCCATGTGGCGCACCACATTGGGGTGCATCCCCTCGGGGACCGAGTAATCGGCGGCCCCTTCGCGGATCACCGGGGCGCCCTTGGCCATCGCCGCATCGACGTCGATGACATGCGGCAGCACCTCGTATTCAACCTCGATCAGCCGGGCGGCATCCTGTGCCAGCAGGGCAGAGCTTGCCGCCACCGCCGCCACGGCGTGGCCGTCATACAGCGCCACATCGCCCGCAAGGGTGTTTTCCTGCAGGTTCAGATCCTCGCCCGTCAACCCCTTGGGCAGGTCGGCGCGCGTCACCACGGCCTTCACACCCTCCAGCGCCAGCGCCTTGGTGGCGTCGATCTTCTTGATCCGCGCATGGGCATGCGGAGACCGAACCACCGCCGCATGCAGCATGTTCGGCGCCACGATGTCGGCGCCATAGCGCGCCCGACCGGTGACCTTGTCCAACCCGTCGGGGCGGTTCGGGCGGGTGCCGATCAGCCGGAATTCACCGGTGGCATTGTCCTTCGGCATCAGGCTACCCCCCTCATTTCGGCGGCCGCATCCATCACGGCGCGGATGATCTTGTCATAGCCGGTGCAGCGGCAGAGATTGCCGGCCAGCCAATAGCGCACTTCGGTTTCCGTCGGGTCGGGGTTGTCGGCTAAAAGTGCCTTGGCCGCGATCAGAATCCCCGGCGTGCAGTAGCCACATTGCAGAGCCGCATGTTCGATGAACTTGCGCTGCAGCGGGTGCAACTCGGCGCCCGCCGCCATGCCCTCGATCGTCTCGATCTTCTTGCCCTCGGCCTCGACGCCCAGCACCAGACAGGAACTGACCAGAACGCCGTCCAGCGTGACCGAACAGGCCCCGCAATCGCCGGTGCCGCAGCCCTCTTTCGATCCGGTCAGGCCCAGATGGTCGCGCAGGCAGTCCAGCAGCGTCTCGCGCGGCTCGGTCAGGAATTCCACGGTCTCGCCGTTGACGATCGTGGTGACGTGATGTTTTGTCATTTGCCGGCCCCCTTCGCGCGGTCATGGGCGATCTTCGCCGCCCGTCTGGCCAGCACTCCGGCCACTTCGGTGCGGAACTCGACCGTGCCGCGCTTGTCGGTGATCGGCCGCGCCGCTGCCGAGGCCGCTGCCGCCAGCTTGTCCAGCGCCGCCGCGTCCAGCGTGGTGCCGATGATCGCCTTGGCCGCCTCTGGCACCAGAATCACCGTCGGCGCCACCGCCCCCAGCACCACCCGCGCCGTGGCGATCCGGTCGCCGTCCAGCGTCAGGTTCACCGCGCAGCCGACCACCGCGATATCCATCTCGGTGCGCGGAATGAAGCGCAGATAGGCGTCGCCGCCGTGCTTGCCACGCGGCGGCAGGGTGACGGCGGAAATCAGCTCGCCCTTCTTCAGCACGGTCTTGCCCGGCCCGGCGGGAATATCGGCCACCGCCACTTCGCGCGATCCGTTCGGTCCGGTCACCGTGACGATGGCGCCCGCCGCGACCAGCGCCGGCACGCCATCCGCCGCCGGAGAGCCGTTGCACAGGTTGCCGACCAGCGTCGCGCGGCCCTGCACCTGGGTAGAGCCGATCCAGCTCCATCCCCTCGACCACGCCGGGCCAGTCGCGTTTTACCCCCGCGTGGCCGCCCAGCACGATGCCCGGCACCGCCACGCCGATCCGCCAGCCACCGTCCTTGGTGGCGGCGATCTCGGCCACTCCCGGAATGTGCTTGAGGTCGATCAGATCGTCAGGCCGGACCATTCCGGCGCGCAATTGCACAAGAACATCCGTGCCCCCGGCCAGATAGCGCAGCACGCCAGTGGCGGCGGTCGCGATCCCAGAGGCTTCCTCGAAACTCGTCGGAGTATGGTAGCGCATCTTGATTCCCGTTTGGCGGTTCCCGAAGGCGGGGCAAAGGTAATCTGTCCAAGGGACGATACCCCGCTGCCCGGTCGCCACCGTGACGCTTTTTTCCGGCAACGGCAATCCCATCGCCGCGCAAAGACGGCAGGATCAGCGGCCAGCCCGGCCGTGCCGTCGATCTATGTCCGACATTGTTGACACATTGTCGGACATAAGCCAGCGTTGACCTCCGAGTCGCCCCTGCCGTGGGACCTGCCGATCTTGAAACACGCCCCCGACACCCAGCCCGATCCAGCCGCCGCGCGCCGTCCGCGCGAGGTACTGCGCCTGCTGGCCGGGCTGGTCGAGGACGAAGGCCTGGGGGTGGGCGACCGCCTGCCACCCGAAGTCGAGATGGCCCGCCGCTTCGGCCTTGGCCGGTCCACCGTGCGCGAGGCGCTGCGGCAATGGGAAACGCTGGGCATCATCGCCCGCAACAAGGGGGCGGGCACCCGGATCGTCGCGGAAATCTCCACCCGGTCGCTGCACCTGCCCCTGACCGTGCAGATCGAGGCCGACAGCCTGCAGCGTATGCTCGCCGTGCGCCGCCCTCTGGAGATCGAGGCGGTGCGGATCGCCGCGCGTTCGGCCACCGACAAGGCCCGCAAACTGATCGCGCTGCGGCTGGGCGAGCTTCTGGCCGTGCATGCCGCGGGTCAGGATTGGCGGCCCGCCGACTACCGTTTTCACGAAGCCATCCACGAAGCCACCGGCAACCCGCTGTTCGCCAAGGTGATCAACCAGATCCACCGCGGCTTTCACGACATCTATGAGGCGCCGTTCAACCAGCCGCAACTCGGCCATGCGACCATCCCGCTGCACCGCGACCTGGCCGAGGCGATCATCGCCGGCGATGCGCCGCGCGCCGTGGCGGTGATGGAGAAGATACTCGACGGTGTCGGCACCGCCGCGGCCGAAGTCGCCAAAGCCCCCGAAGCGAGAGCCCCCGATGCCTGACTCTGGCCGCCTTCCCGATCTTGCAACCCTGCTGGCAGGCGTGGCCGATGGCCAGGGCGGCTCGATCACGCCGCCGATCTACCAGACCTCGCTGTTTTCCTTTGACAGCTTTGCCGATTTCGAAGACCGCATGGCCGGCCGCACCAATCAGCCTATCTACACGCGGGTGCAGAACCCCACCGTTGCGGCCTTCGAAGCGATGATGGCCGCCGCCGAAGGTGCCGAGGCGGCGGTGGGCTTTGCCAGTGGCATGGGGGCGATTTCCGCCACGCTGATGGCCTTTCTGCGCCCCGGCGACCGGGTCGCCTGTGTCGAGCACGTCTACCCCGACACCTACCGCTTCATGGAGCGTATCCTGCGGCCGTTCGGCATCGCGGTCGACTATCACCCGCTGGCGGCCTTTGAAGACGACCCTGATCTGTTGAAGGGCGTCAAGGTGGCCTATCTGGAAAGCCCCACCTCGGTGGTGTTTTCGGTGCTGAACCTGCCGAAGGTCGCGGCCCATGCGAAACGGCATGGCGTGATCAGCATGATCGACAATTCCTGGGCGACGCCGGTGCATCAGCGGCCAGTCCTGTCGGGCATCGACATCGTGCTGCACTCGGCGTCGAAATACATCTCGGGGCATTCCGATACGGTGGCCGGCGTGGTCGTCGGCTCGGCCGCACAGATGGCCACGATCCGCGACCTGTCGCTGCCCTTGTTCGGCGCCAAGCTGGCCCCGTTCGAGGCCTGGTTGTTGATCCGCGGCCTTCGCACGTTGGTGCCGCGGATGCGCCAGCATCAGGACACCGCTGACCTGTTCGTCGACCGGCTGTCGGCCCTGCCCTTCGTGCGGCGCGTCAACTCTCCGGGGGCCAATGCCACGCCGGGGCTGACCGGGCGATCGGGGCTGATGTCGGTCGAATTCGACGACAGCGTAAAGGTGCCCGAACTGGCCGACGCGCTGCGGCATTTCCGGCTGGGCGTCAGCTGGGGCGGCTTCGAGAGCCTGATCCTGCCCGCCAGCGTGGGTCTGGCGCAGGCCGGAGAATTCAACTCGATGCGCAGATTCGGCGTGTCGCCAAACCTTGTGCGCCTCAGCCTCGGGCTGGAGGCGGCGGAAGACCTGTGGGCGGATATCGAGTCCGCCCTGCAGCACAGCAGAACCTGAACCAACAGAAACCGGAGGAGAGAGATGAAGAGATTTTTCACAGTCACCGGGCTGGTTGCCCTTCTGATGGGCAGCGCCGCCAATGCCGAGACGCTGAAGCTGGTCGAAGTGATCACCAGCCCGGAACGGACCGAGGTGCTGCAAGGCCTGGTCGATGGCTACAAGGCCGCCAATCCGGGGATTGAGGTAGAAATCGTCTCGGTTCCCTGGGGCCAGGCCTTCGAGACCGTCGCCACCATGGTCGCGGGCGGCGATGTGCCCGACGTGATCGAGATGCCGGACACCTGGCAGGCGCTCTATGCCGACCAGCTGACGCCGCTGGATGATCGCATCGCCGGCTGGGAGCATGGCGCCACGCTGACCCAGAAGACCATCGACATGGGCAAGCTTGCCAATGGCAAGATGACGGAAATCCCCTACGGCTTCTATATTCGGGCAATGTTCTACAACAAGAAACTGCTGGCCGAAGCGGGCGTGGCAGAGCCGCCGAAGACCATGGACGAATTCATGGCCGCAATGGCGGCCGTATCCGAACTGGACGGCAAGTACGGCTACTGCCTGCGCGGCGGCCCCGGTGGCACCAACGGCTGGATCATGATGGCGGCCGTGATGAACGGCACCAACGAATTCTTCACCGCCGACGGCCAAAGCCGCATCAACGAACCCGGCTCGGTCGCGGGTCTGCAGTTCCTGATGGACATCTACCAGAAGGGCTATGCGCCGAAAGATTCGGTCAACTGGGGCTTCAACGAGATCGTGGCGGGCTTCTACTCGGGCACCTGCGCCTTTCTTGACCAGGACCCCGATGCGCTGATCGCCATTGCCGAACGCATGGCGCCCGAGGACTTTGCCGTCATCCCGATGCCCGTGGGCCCGGCGGGCAAGGCCTTTCCGACGATCGGTTTCGCCGGATGGTCGGTATTCGCCGCCTCGCCCAACCAGGATGCGGCCTGGAACCTGGTGGCGCATCTATCCAACCCGGAGTCCAACGCCACCTGGTCCAAGCGGGTCGGCGTGATCCCGATCCACATGGGCGCCGACCGGGACCCCTACTTCCAGAGCGAACAGTTCAAGGGCTGGTTCGAAGAGATGAACTCGGACAACTACGTCCCGACCATCATGCCGACCTATCTGGAGCAGTGGGGCTATTTCACCTCGACCATCCTGAAGGATTCAGCACAAGAGGCGCTTTTGGGCCAGAAGACGGCGCAGGAACTGGGCGATGAATGGGCTGCCTTCCTGACCGGCGAATACGCCGCGTGGAAAGCCAAGCAGTGACGGCAAGCCACCGCAAAGCGCCCGGAGAAATCCGGGCGCGACGCTCGTTCTACTGGACCCATGTGGTCGAGCCCTACCTATACCTCACGCCCGCGATCGTGCTGATCGCGCTGGTCATTCTGGTGCCGCTGGTCATCGGTATTTCCTATTCGTTCCAGTCCATCATGCTGTTGCGCCCCAAGGAGGCCGCCTGGGCCGGGCTTGACAATTATGTCGCGCTCTGGGGCGACAGGATGTTCTGGATCGCGCTGGAAAACACCTTTGTCTGGACCTTTGGCTCGCTGTTCTTCCAGTTCTTCCTGGGGCTGGGGCTGGCGCTGCTGTTGAACACGCGTTTCACCGGCAGGCGGCTGTTTCAGGCCTTGGTTTTCCTGCCCTGGGCGGTGCCGACATTCCTGTCGGCGCTGGTCTGGGCCTGGCTCTTCAATCCGCTGATCGGTCCCTTGCCGCATTGGCTGGCTGCCTTGGGCGTGCTGTCTGAACCTTACAACATCCTGGGCGACCCCGATCTGGCGATCTGGGGGCCGATCGCTGCGAATATCTGGTTTGGCGTGCCGTTCTTTGCCATCACCCTTCTGGCCGCGCTGCAATCCATCCCGTCCGAGCTGTATGAGGCGGCCGAGATCGACGGCGCCAGCGCCTGGCAAGGCTTCACCAAGATCACCCTGCCGTTTCTGGCGCCGATGATCGCCATCACTGTGATGCTGCGTACCATCTGGATCGCCAATTTCGCCGATCTGATCTTCATCATGACCGGCGGCGGGCCGGCCAATTCCAGCCAGATCCTGTCGACCTATATCTTTACCACCGCCTTCAAGAAGCTGGATTTCGGCTATGCCTCGGCGCTGTCGGTCGCGCTGTTGCTGTTGCTGTTCCTTTACGCGGTGCTGGTGCTGTTCCTGCGCCGCAAAGTGGTAAGGGTCTGAGATGGCAACCTGGCAAAGAGCCAACCCCTTGATGCGCACAGGCAAACTGGCGGCCATCGCCTTCTACCTGTGCTTCGCGCTGTTCCCGCTATACTGGCTGATCAAGATCGCCGTCACCCCCGACCGGCTTATCTATACCGAAGGCACGGCCCTTTGGCCGTCAGAGTTCACCATCGGCAATTTCACCACCGTGATCTGGCAGACTGATTTCCTGCGCTTTTTCGGCAATTCGCTGATCGTGTCGCTGTCCACAGCGGCCATCGCGACGCTGATCGCGGCGGGCGCGGGCTATGCCTTTTCGCGGTTCGATTTCCGCGGCAAGCGCCTGGTGATCGCGCTGATGCTGCTGACGCAGATGTTTCCCTTGCTGATGATCATTGCACCGATCTACCGGATCATCGCGGCGATGGGCCTGCTGAACTCGCTCTCCAGCCTGATCCTGGTCTACATCGCCTTCAACATCCCCTTCGCCACCTTCCTGATGCAATCCTTCTTCGACGGCATCCCCAAGGATCTGGAGGACGCCGCCATGATGGATGGCTGCACCCGGTTCCAGTCGCTGCGCAAGGTGATCCTGCCGCTGACGCTGCCGGGTCTGGGCGCAACGCTGGGCTTTGTCTTTACCGCGGCGTGGAGCGAGGTATTGTTCGCACTGATGCTGATCAAGTCGAACGCCAGCATGACCTTCCCGGTGGGCCTGCTGACTTTCGTGTCGAAATTCTCGGTGGACTGGGGGCAGATGATGGCGGCGGGCGTGCTGGCACTGGTGCCGTCTTGTATGTTCTTCATCTTCATCCAACGCTACCTCGTGCAGGGTCTGACCTCTGGCGCGGTGAAAGGATAGGCCATGGCAAGGCTGGAACTGACCGGAGTCGAAAAGCGCTATGGCGCGGTCGAGGTGCTGCGCGACGTGAACCTGCGCATCAACGACGGCGAATTCATCGTGCTGGTCGGGCCGTCGGGCTGCGGCAAGTCCACGTTGCTGCGGATGATCGCGGGGCTGGAAGAGATCAGCGAGGGCGAGTTCAGCATCGACGGCAAGCGGATGAACGAAGTGCCGCCGCGCGATCGCGACATCGCCATGGTGTTCCAGTCCTACGCGCTTTACCCGCATATGGACGTTGCCCGGAACATGGGGTTCTCGATGGAGATCCGTGGCGAGGGCACACCTGCGCGGCGGTCCAAGGTGGCGGCGGCAGCGGCAACGCTTGGGCTGTCGGCCTTGACGGCGCGCCTGCCCAAGGCGCTGTCGGGTGGCCAGCGCCAGCGCGTGGCGATGGGCCGCGCCATCGTGCGCGATCCCCGCGCGTTTCTGTTTGATGAGCCGCTGTCGAACCTTGACGCGGCGCTGCGTGTCGAGATGCGGCTGGAGATCGCCCGCCTGCATCGTCGGCTGGACGCCACCATGGTCTATGTCACCCATGACCAGGTCGAGGCGCTGACCCTGGCCGACCGGATCGTGGTCTTGAACGGCGGCATCATCCAGCAAGTCGGCACGCCGCTGGATCTGTATGAAACCCCGGCCAACCGCTTTGTCGCGCAGTTCATCGGCTCTCCCACCATGAACGTCATTGCGGTGACACCGGCCGAAGGCGGGGTGCGGCTGGGCAACGGCGTGCTGTTGGCGCTGCCCGGCGTTTCAATCGATGTGACCGAACTGGGCATCCGGCCCGAGCATCTGGATCTGGCCGACCCCGCCGCCTCGACCATGACGGGCATTGCCGACGTGGTCGAGCATCTGGGATCGGACACCAACATCTATGCCCAGGTCGAGGGCATCGGCCCCCTGATGGTGCGCCAGCATGGCCATGTCGCGTTGCGACCCGGCGACCCGGTGGACATCGCGATCCAGCCCGGCAAGGCGCATCTGTTCGACACGGCCGGCAAGGCGCTGCGGCAGGCCTAGCCTTTCGCGAAGATCGCGCGCAGCCGGTCGTGGTCGATGCCGCGGCAGATCTTGCCCGCAGGCTTGACGGTGGGCGTGTCCTCTCCGGCCACGATGGCGTTGATGACCGCTTCCTCGACCGCCTCGACGGAGGCCAGGTAGAACGGGTCCAGCCCGTCGATGTTCAGCTCTGCCCTGGTCAGCAAAGGGCCCGGCGAATTGCGGCATCGGGCCTTCGTTCGCGGTCGACAGCGCCAGGAAGATATCGCCCGAGCTGTTGCCCCCCGGCGTGCCGCCCCGGCCGATGCCGATCGCCGCCCGCTTGGCCACCTGCCGCAGCGACAGGCCCGACAGCGGCGCATCCGTCGCGATGACCACGATGATCGAGCCCATCTCCTGCGACCGGAACGCGCCTTCCGGCAGGAGCTTGCCGACCGGCTGGCCCAGCATCGTCAGCCAGGGCCGGATACCGTGGTTGGCCTGAACCAGCGCCGCCACCGTGTAGGTCTGCCCGCCGATGCTGACCCGGCGCGACGATGTGCCGGTGCCGGCCTTGAACTCATAGGCGATCATGCCGTTGCCGCCGCCGGTCGATCCTTCGGCGACCGGGCCGGTGCTGCGGGCGTTCAGCGCGGCAATGGCATGCTCGGGCTGGACGTGCAGCGCGTTGATGTCGTTCAGCAGCCCGTCATAGGTCTCCGCCACCACCGGCATCGCCCAGGCGTGTTCATTGGCGAAATACACGGCGTAATGGTCGATCATCCAGCGCGTCGCGCCCAGATGCGCAGCCCCAACGCCATGGGTGTTGGTGATCATCACCGGCCCCAGGAAGTAGCCCGCATCGGCGATCCAGTGGCTGCCCGTCATCTCGCCATTGCCGTTCAGCGCGTAGATCCCGGCCCAGACCGGCTGCGGGTCATGCCCCGGCCGTGGCAGTATCGCGGTGACGCCGGTGCGCATCTTGCGGGCGGGATCGGTCAGCGTGCAGAACCCGACCGCCAGCCCCGGCACGTCGGTGATGGCGTTCAGCGGGCCGGGGGTGCCGGGAAACGGCAGGCCAAGGTCGCGGGCGCGCGGGCGGCTTTGGGTCATGTCAGTCGGTCTTTCTGCTGCGAAGCCAGAGCCCCGTCGCCGCAATGACGACCGAGGCCAGGATGATGAGCGTGGCGATGGCGTTGATCTCGGGCTTCACGCCGCGCCGGATCATGCCGAAGATGAAGACCGGCAAGGTGGTGTCGCCGGTGCCCGCCACGAAATAGGTGATCACCAGATCGTCCATCGAGATGACAAAGGCAAGCAGCGCGCCGCCCAGGATGCCCGGCGCCAGTTGCGGCAACAGCACCTTGCGCAGGGTCACCCACTCGCTGGCGCCAAGGTCGGCCGATGCCTCCTCCAGCGCCGGGTCCAGCCCGGCCATGCGGGCCTGCACGATGATGAAGACGTAAGAGGTCAGGAAGGTGCAATGGCCGATGATGATGGTCAGCATCGACAGGTTCATCCCGATGGTGACGAAGAAGATCAGAAGCCCGATGCCCAGCACGATGTCGGGCATCATCATCGGCAGCATCAGAAAGCCGTTGTAGACCCCCTTCAGCCGGAACCTGTAACGCGCCAGCGCAATCGCCGTCGCGGTGCCGATCACTGTCGAGATGGTGGTGGTGAAGGCCGCCACCGTCAGCGAGGTGCGCAGCGCCGCCAGCATCTGGTCGGTGCTTTCGATGTAGAGCGCGCGGTTTTGTGCGGCACCGTCCTGCGAGCGATCGGCCAGGCCCAGAAGGCCGCGATACCAGTCAAAGGTGAAATGGTCCCAGACCATCATGTTGACCGGGTTCGAGTTGAACGAATAGCCGATGATGACGAACAGGGGCGCGTAGATGAAGACAAAGAAGGCCAGCGCAAACACCGTCAGCGCAGCCCATCCGATCGGGTTACGCATTCTGACCTCCCCGGCGCGTCGCGCGGGCGATCGACACCATCAGCACCGTCAGCACCACCGTCATGATGATCATCGACAGCGCCGCGCCAAAGGGCCAGTTGCGGGCCGAAAGGAACTGCTGTTCCACCAGATTGCCGATCATCAGCCCCTTCGCGCCGCCCAGCACGTCCGGCACGACGAAGTTGCCGACCGAGGGAATGAAGACGATGACGGCCCCGCCCATGATTCCGGGCAGGGTCTGCGGCAGGATCACCTTGAAGAAGGTCTGCACCCGGTTGGCGCCGAGGTCCATCGAAGCCTCGACCAGCGCCCGGTCCAGGTTGTCGATCGCCGCGAACAGCGGCAGGAACATGAAGGGCACCATGACATAGACCATGCCCAGCACCACGGCGGCGGGGGTGTAGAGGATCTCCAGCGGTTGCGAGATCAGGCCGCTGGACAGAAGGGCAGAGTTCAAGACGCCGGATGGCTTGAGGATTAACAGCCAGGCGTAAAGCCGCACGATCAGGCTGGAAAAGAACGGTAGGGTGACCAGGAACAGAAAGATCAGCCGCGCCCGCGGTGGCAGCCGGCTGACCCAGAATGCAACAGGATAGCACAGCACCAGCGTCAGCAGCACGGTCAGCGCGGCAAAGCCCAGCGAGCGGGCAAGGATCTGCAGGTAGATCGGCTCGAAGATCTCGATCAGGCCGTCGGCCCAGCCGAAGATGCGGCCATAGTTCCAGTGGTAGAACGACCATTCCACCCCGCCGTAAAGGCCGGGTGTCAGCAGCGAAAACAGCGCAATGATCGCCAGCGGCATCAGGAAGAACACGCCGAGGAACAGCGTCACCGGCGCCAGGAGCACGCTCAGCACGATGGATTGGCGGCGCAGCGCCATCAGGCCGCCTCCAGTACATGGACGGCGGCCGGATCATGCGCCAGATGCACCGCATCTCCCGCCGAGGGCGCCGCGGCCCCGTCGCGCGCGGTGACGCGGATTTCCGCGCCGCCGCCTGCGGGCTGCACGAACAAATGCAGGTCCTGGCCCAGATAGACCGCGCGGGTCACGGTGCCGGCAAGACCCGCCGCCGCAAGCGTGAAATCGGCCGGGCGCAGCACCGCCGTCACTGCCTGCCCCGCCACCAGCCCTTGCGATGGCAGCACCAATTCCACCCCTTCGGGGGTGCGGGCGCGGGCCTCACTGCCCTCGATCCGTTCCACCGTCAGATCGAACAGGTTGGTCTCGCCGATGAAATCGGCCACGAAGCGGTTTTTCGGGCGGCGGTAGATGTCGCGCGGCGGGCCGATCTGTTCGATCTTTCCCGCCCGCATCACCACGATCCGGTCCGACATCGTCAGCGCCTCTTCCTGATCGTGAGTGACAAAGACAAAGGCGATGCCAAGCCGCGCCTGCAACGCCTTGAGCTCCAGCTGCATCTGCTGGCGCAGGTTGCGGTCCAGCGCCGACAACGGCTCGTCCAATAGCAAGAGCCGCGGCTCGGCGATGATCGACCGCGCCAGCGCCACCCTTTGCCGCTGGCCGCCCGACAGCTGTGACGGCCGCCGCGCACCCATGCCGTCGAGACCCACCTTTTCCAGCGCCTCGGCCACCTTGGCCTCGCGCTGCCCCTTGGCCACGCCGCGCACCTCCAGCGCATAGCCGACGTTGCGCGCCACGCTCATGTGGCCAAAGAGGGCATAGCTTTGAAAAACCGTGTTCACCGGCCGGCGGAACGGCGGCAGTTTGGACAGGTCCGCCCCGTCCAGCGCGATCGAGCCGCCATTCAGCGCCTCGAACCCCGAGATCGACCGCAGAAGCGTGGTCTTGCCGCAGCCCGATGGCCCAAGCAGGGTGACGAATTCGTTGGCACCAACGTCCAGATCGACGCCATCCAGCGCCGCCACCCGGCCGCCTTCTGGTGTCACGAAAACGCGCCGGGCGGCGCGGATTTCCAGCAAGGCCATGGCATTGTCCTGTAGGGGAAGGGCGGCCCCTCTGCCGGGGCCGCCGTCGCGTTACTGGGCGGTGCGGATGGTGTTCCAGGCCCGGTCATAGAACTTCAGCGCACCGGCGATATCTTCAAAGATATGCAGCCGGGTCAGCGTCTCGGCGCCGACGGTGATGCTGGGATTGTTCTTGATGAAATCCGGCACCAGATCGCGCGCCGGCACATTGGCGGTGCCGTTGAACTGCTGCGCCACGTTCAAGGCGGCGATTTCCGGCTTCAGGTAGAACTCCATGAACTTCCGGGCGTTGTCCTTGTTGGGCGCAGAAGCCAGGACGCAGATGTTTTCCTGGTACATCGTGCCGCCCTCGGCCGGGATGATGTATTTGATGTTCGGCATTTCGGTGAAGAACACATTGCCGCCGACGAAGAAATGCGCTGCCGCGATGTCGCCCGAGGTCAGCATCGGCATCGATTCGTAGGTAAAGGCCGAAACCCCGCTCTTGTGCGCCAGGATGTAGTCGGTCGCCGCCTGCACCTCAGCCGGATCGGCGGAATTCACCGAGGCGCCGGTCATGATGAGGCCGATCGCCAACACTTCGCGCATGTCGTCCAGAAGGGTGATCTTGCCGCCGGTCTTTTCGGGGATCGCAAAGAAATCGGTCCAGCCGGTGATTGGGCCTGTAACATCCTCGTTATAGAAGATGCCGACGGTGCCCCAGGCATAGGGCAGGCAATATTCGCTGGCCGGGTCTTCCTTTGACCGCAGGTTTGCCGGGTCGATATTGGCGAATTCCGGGGCCTCGTTGATGCCGGTCTTCTCCAACAGCCCCAGCTTCAGCATGATGTCGTTCATGTGGACCGAGGGAAAGACGATGTCATAGCCCGTCGCCCCGGCCTGGATCTTGGCCAGCATCTCCTCGTTCGAGGAATAGGTGTCCAGCGTCACCGCGATGCCGGTTTCCTCGGTGAACTTCTGCAGGATCTCGGGGTTGATGTAGTCGCCCCAGTTGTACAGCGCCAGCGTGCCTTCGGCCTCGGCCGCACCCGCCGTGAGCGACAGTGCAAGGCCAAGGGAAAGGCCCTTCAGTTCCGTTTTCATGTGGTTCTCCCGGTTGGCGCCCGTTCCCTTTGCGATGTTGGCCTTTGACTTTGTGGCCGGGACTCGGGCATGCTGTCTATGACAGAACCCTACCATTCACTGTTTTTGATGTAAAGAATGTCATGCGCCACCCTGGCCCGAAACCGACCGAATCCGCGCTTGCTGCCCGTTTGCGCGCCGTTCAGGACGATCTGACCAAGTCCGAGGCGGTGATTGCGCAATGGCTGGTGCTGAACGAGGCGGGTCTGGGCCTGGAAACCGGTGCCTCGATCGCGGCCAAGACCGGGGTCAGCGAAATCACCGTCAGCCGGTTCCTGCGCCGCATCGGCTTTCGCGGCATGGCAGAGCTGAAGGCCGAGGTCGGCTCGGCGGCGGCCAACCTGCATGCGCATCCGACGGACCGCTACATGCGTCTGCTGGACGGTGAGTTGGGGACGCTGCTGAAGCGCGATGCCGATGCCGTGCTGGGCCTTGGCGCGCAGATCGCGCGGCCGGAATGGGCCGAGGCGATCACCGCCATCGACACAGCAGACGAGGTGTTCGTGACCGGCTTTCAGACCGTGCGCGGCCTGGCCGAGGATTTCGCCCGCCGGCTGGGTATCGTGCGCGGATCGGTGCGCTTCATCTCGGCGCATGACGCGGGGCTGGTGGAATGGGTCGCCTCGGCCCGCCGCGCACAGGAAAGGCGGGCGCTGGTGCTGGTCGACATGGTGCCTTACGCGCGCGAGGCCGAGGTTGTGGTGCGCACCGCGCGCCGGCTGGGCCAGCAGGTCGTCGTGGTGACGGACGAATTGAACACCTGGGCGCAGGCGCACACGCCTTTCGTCTTTCATGCCTCGACCAAGGTCGGGTCCTTTCTGGAAAGCACCGGGCCGCTGGCCACGCTGTTGAACCTTGCCACCCACGCTGTCGCCGCGCGCGACCCCGACAAGGCCCGCCAGCGCATTTCGGACTGGCCCTCTATCATGCGCGACCTGGGGCTTTACTGATCCCCGCGCCGAACGGCCGCCGGGTCATTTCAGCCCGCTCATGCTGATGCCGGCGATGAAGTGGCGTTGTGCCAGGAAGAACACGATGATGATCGGCGCGACCGAGAACAGCGAGGCCGCCATCATCAACGGCCACTGGCCCGAGTATTGCTGCTGGAACAGCGCCAGCCCCACCGTCAGCGTGGTCTTTTCCAGATCGGACGGCAGGTAGATCAGCGCGGTGAACAGCTCGTTCCACGAGAACATGAAGGCGAAGATGGCGAATGCAGCCAGCGCCGGTTTGGCCAGCGGCAGGTAGATGGTGAAGAATATCCGTGCCAGCGAGGCACCATCGATCCGCGCCGCCTCGGCCAGCTCGATCGGGATGGTCAGGAAGTATTGCCGCATCAGGAAGGTGCCGAAGGCGCCGCCGAGGAAGGCAGGGGCGTAAAGCGGTGCCTGGGTGCCGTAAAGGCCGAGGAACCTGAAGATGATGAATTGCGGGATGGCGGTGATCTGGCCGGGCACCATCAGCGTCAAAAGCAGGATGACGAAGATCGCGTTGCGGAAGGGGAAGCGCACCACGGCAAAGATGAACCCCGCCATCGAGCAGGTCAGCAATTGCCCGAAGGTCGAGATCAGCGCGATCTTGAAGCTGTTCCAGAGCAGCAGATGCATCGGCAGGATGTCGAACAGCCGCGGGTAGTTCTCCAATGTCGGGGTGGCCGGGATCAGGGCCATGTCGAACTGCTCGGCCACCGGTTTCAGGCTGGTGGCGATCATCCAGACAAAGGGCCCGATCATGCAGAGCGCGCCGAAGCCCAGCGCCACAAAGGCCAGCGCATCGCCCCACCGGTTTGGCCAGTGCAGATGTGTCATGCTTGCGCCCCCCAGCGTTTCTGCAGCCGGAAGTAGACCAGTGTCAGCACGAAGATCATGCCCGTCAGCACCACCGCCTGCGCCGCCGCATCGCCCATGCGGAAGAAGCGGAATCCGGTGCGGTAGATCGAAAAGACCAGCGTCGGCATGGTGGAATTGCCATTGCCGGTGCGGGTCAGGATGTAGATGTAGTCGAAGGCCTGAAAAGCGTTGATCGTGGTCAGCACGATCTGGAAGAACATCGCGGGCGCAAGCGCCGGCAGGGTGATGAACCGCAGCCTTTGCCAGGGTGTCGCGCCGTCCAGCGCGGCGACCTCGCAATGATCCTTCGGGATGGACTGAAGTCCGGCCAGAAAGATGATCATCCCGCCGCCGATCGCCCCCCAGACATTGACGATGACGACGGAATACAGCGCCACGTCGCGCGACAGCCAGCTGACCGGATCGCCCCCCAGCGCGGTGACGATCCGGTTCATCAGGCCATTGTTCTCGGCATAGATCCAGGTCCACAGCAGGCCGACAGCGGTGGGGCTGGAGACCGTGGGAAGAAAGAACGCCACCCGGAAAAAGCTGATGCCGGGGATGCGGCGGTTCAGGCCGATAGCGACGAACAGGCTGATGATCACGGTTGCCGGCACATATAGCGCCGAAAAGGCCAGCGTGTTCCACAAAGCATTGCGGAACAGCCGGTCGCCCGGCAGATCGACGTAGTTCGAGATCCCCGCCAGGGTGGCGGGGGTCAGCAGGTCCCAGTCCGTGAAGCTGATGCCAAGGGTCGCGAAGATTGACCCGAAGGTGCCCAGAAGCAGGCCCAGCAGGGTGGGCGCCAGAAATACCAGCACCCACCACCGTTCTGGCCCCATGGGACGCAGGTTGCCCATGCCTACTGGTTTTTCGCCAGCGCCGCGTCGCCGTCTTCCGCGGCAATCGCCAGCGCATCGGCCAGCGCCTCTTCGCCCGACCACGCCAGGTTCAAGGCGTCGCCAACGGCCGAGGACCATTCCTCATAGCCGCGGAACACCGGCTTCATATGGGCATAGTCAAGTGCGTCGACGAAAAGCGCCTGGTTGATCTGGACCGGCTGGCCCAGATAGGCCTCGCCTTTCGCCACCGATTCCAGGATCGGCACCGCCAGCCCGATATTGGCCAGCTTGGCCTGTCCGGCCTCGGAGATGGCGAATTGCACGAATTGCCACGCAGCGTCCGGCGCATCGGTGTCGGCCGAGATCACGAACCCGGCCGAGTTGACGCCCGTTGCCCGCCCCGCCGGGCCAATGGGCAGTGGGGCCACGTCGAAGTTCAGCCCCGCCGCGGCATATTCCGGCACCGACCAGTGGCCGGAAAAGCCCATCGCCGCCACACCGGCCAGAAAGCCATCGTAGCCGTATTGCGCCAGCTCCTGCTCGCTTGGCATCGAACCGTCGACCTTCCACATATCATGGATGAACTGGAACGCCGCCTGTGCTTCGGGCGTGTTGACCAGCGTGGTGCCCGCCGCCGGATCGACCGGGCTGCCGCCCCAGGCCCAGACCACGGGGCCCCAGAACGGCTCCATGTCATAGACCTCGGCCCAGAAGCCCCATTGCTCCTTCACCCCGTCGCCATTGGCATCCAGCGTCAGCCTTGCGGCGGCGGCGCGGAAGTCGTCATAGCTCCAGCTATCGTCCGGGTAGGACTGCCCGGCAGCGTCGAACATGTCCTTGTTGTAGTAAAGCACGATGGTCTGGAAATCACGCGGCAGCCCGAAGAGGCCGTCGGGCGTGCGATATGCCTCCAGCGTGATCGGATAGACGCCGTCCAGCGCGCTGGGGTTGGCGTCAAGGTAGGGCTGCAGGTTCAAAAGAACCCCGCGCGACTGCCAGTCGGGGTAAAGCGGCGCGTCCATGGCAAAGACATCCGGCGGCTCGCCGCCCGCCACCTGCACCCGCAGCTTTTCCCAGTAGCCGTCCCAGTCGGCGACCTCGATGTTGACCTTGATGTCGGGATGCGCGGCCTCGAACTCGGCGGCGATGGTCTTCCAGACCTCGCCTTCCTCGGGGCTGCCCCAGAGCGCGAAATCTATGGTGGTTTCGGCCCGCGCGGCGCCGGCGGCAAGGATCAGGGCAAGGGCGGTCGATGTCAGGTGTTTCATGGCGTCCTCCTTGGGGGTTGGGTGTTGTCCTTTGCGCCCGCGCGCCGGGGCAGGCCGAACAGCCGCGCGGCATTGTCGTGGTAGATTTTCGCCAGCACGTCGGGCGGCAGGTGCAGGCCGTAGATCCTCCAGCGCCCTTGCCCCGGCACCGGGTCGGGCGAATAGGAAAAGTATTCGTCTGCGGTTTCCAGAAAGCGGGCGTAGATCGCATAGGTTGCCGGGTCGGGCCCGGCGTCGGTGCCGAACAGGATGCGGCCGGCGTGGCGCAGCATCAGCGCGCGGGCGGCGCGGGGGGCGCGGCCCAGTTCCGCGATGCGGGCGGAGAAGTCGATGTAAAGGTTCGGGCATTCGTCGATCAGCGCCGAGACCCAGGCCAGGTTTTCGGCATAGCAGGCGACATGGGCGCCGACGAAGGTGGTCTGCGGGTGGTGGCGAACCAGATTGGCGAAACCCGAGATGATGGTGTCGAAAGGCGGATAGTCGGGCGGCGGGAAAGACCATTCGGGGTGGTTGCCCAACTCGTCCCAGCGTTCGTTTTCCGGCGTGATCGGGTCGAAGAAGGCCACCGGGTCGGCAACGTGGATCAGCACCGGCAGGCCCAGATCGGCCGCGGTGTCCCAGATCGGCGCCAGCCTCGGGTCGTCCACCGCGGCCAGCGCGCCGGTGTCGTCGCGGACGCTGAGGCCGAACGGCTTCCAGATCTTCAGCCCCTCGGCCCCGCGCGCGGCCTGCGCCCGCAGCCGGCCGGCGGCGCGGTCGGGGAAGGCCGCACCTTCTTCGGCCCAAAGCGCCCAGTTCACCCCGCCGAAGACGCGGTAGCGGTCTGGTGCGAGGGCCTTGAACCGGCGCAGGCGGTCGTCCAGCACTTCCTCGCCCCAGCCGCCATCCAGATCGACGTAATGCAGGCAGCCGGTGGTCTGCAGATGGTCGAAGAAGGCTTGTGGCGGGCGCTTGTCCCAGCCGCCGCCAAACTGACCCAGATGGTTGTGGGCGTCGATGAAGGGCAGCGACGGGCCGGCGATCGGCGTTACCGTGGTGACGAGTTTGGGCACCGGGCGGAAGTCGGACAAGGGCAGTTTCATTGCAGCCGCCCCCCGGTTTCGGCATCGAAGAGATGCGATTTCCCAGCCATCGGGTGCAGCCATATCCGTTGCCCCTTTGCCAACGCGGGCCGCGTGGTGAATAGCGCGTCCAGCACCAGCCCGCCCGCCCTGGTCGAGACGAAATCCGCGGTGCCGGTGCTTTCCACCCGCACGACTTCAGCGCCAAGCGCCCCTTCGGTGCCCTCGGGCACCAGTTCCAGATGCTCGGGGCGGATGCCCCAGATCACCGGCTCTTCGGCGCGGGCTTCTGTTGCCACGGCAAGTCCGTCGGCCAGCACCACCCGCCCCGCCGCCGCCTGCCCCGGCAAGAGGTTCATCGCCGGCGATCCGATGAACCCGGCCACGAAGGCATTCGCCGGGTGGTCATATAGGTCCAGCGGGCGGCCCACCTGTTCCAGCCGCCCGGCGCGCAGAACGGCGATGCGGTCGGCCATGGTCATCGCTTCGACCTGGTCATGCGTCACGAAGATCGAGGTGGTTCCCAGCCGGTCGTGCAGGGCGCGGATCTCTGCCCGCATCTGCACCCGCAGCGCGGCGTCGAGGTTCGACAGCGGCTCGTCGAACAGAAAGACCTGCGGCTGGCGCACGATGGCGCGACCCATCGCCACCCGCTGTCGCTGGCCGCCCGACAGCTGGCCCGGCATCCGGTCAAGGTAGGCCGTCAGGCCCAGAACCTCGGCCGCCTCGGCCACCCGGCGGGCGATCTCGGCCCGGTCGGCACCATGCAGACGCAGCGAAAAGCCCATGTTCTGCGCCACCGACATATGCGGATAAAGCGCGTAATTCTGGAACACCATGGCGATGTCGCGCTGTTTCGGGGCGACATCGTTCACCACGCGGCCACCGATCGACACGGTGCCGCCGGTGATATCCTCCAGCCCCGCCACCATCCGCAGAAGGGTGGACTTGCCGCAGCCCGAAGGCCCGACCAGAGCGATGAACTCTCCGGCCGCCACGTCGAAGCTGACGCCATGCAGCACCTGCGCGGCGCCGTAGCGTTTCACCAGATCGCGGATGGAGACCGGGGTCATCGCCGCCCCCTAATGGTAGGCCGGAAGATAGTTGCCGTGCGCGTCGATCAGCGCATCGCAAAGCTTGCGGATTTCATCCAGCGACAGCTCGGCAGAAGTATGCGGGTCCATCATGGCGGCGTGGTAGATGTGCTCGCGCTTGCCGGTCAGCGCGGCCTCCACCGCCATTTCCTGCACGTTGATCTGCCAGCGCATGATCGCGGCCAGCTGCGGCCTGACCTTGCCAAAGCGGATCGGCTGGATGCCGCCACGGTCGACATGACAGGCCACCTCGACGGCCGCGTTGGCGGGCAGATTCTCGATCAGCCCGTTGTTGCGGACATTGCCGTAGATCAGATGGTTGGTCCCCGTCACCATGCCGTGGATGATGGCGGCGGCATATTCGTTCGACCGTTCCACCGGCAGCGGGCGGCTTTCATCCTCCAGCTCATGCTTCAGCACCTCCCATTCGGCGATCTGGTCCTTGCAGCGGGTGATGTATTCATCCAGCGGCACCTGGAATTCCGCCACCAGATCGGGCCGCGCGGATTTGATGAACCAGGGGGTGTATTCGCTGAAATGCTCGGAGCTTTCGGTGACGAAATGGCCGAAGTGCTTCATCACCGCAAAGCGCACCCGGTCACCTTCGGGATAATTGCCGCTTTCGGCAATGGCGCGCAGGCGGGGATACAGATCCTCGGTTCCGCCGCCGGGAAGGCGCTTGCGGAAGTCGGAAAAGAACGAGACGTGGTTGATGCCGGCGGCGCGATAGTCGATCCGGGCGATATCCTCGCCCAGCACGCGCGCCAGGTGGCCGCCCGAGGTTTCCTGCACCGAATGGCACAAGCCGACGTAGGCAATGTCGGGGAACCTTTCCTGCATCGCCCAGGTGATCATCGCCATCGGGTTGACGTAGTTCATCATCAGGGCACGCGGGCATACCTCGGCCATGTCGCGGGCGATGTCGAAGACCACCGGGATGGTGCGCAGCGCCCGGAAGATGCCGCCAATGCCCAGGGTGTCGGCTATGGTCTGGCGCAGGCCGAACCCCTTCGGCAACTCGAAGTCGATCACCGTCGCGGGCTTGTAGCCGCCGATCTGCATCATCAGGATGACGAAGTCCGCCCCTGTCAGAGCCGCCCGCCGGTCAGTCGTGGCGGTGACGCGCAGGCCCGTCAGACCCAGCGTCGAGGCAATCCTCCGGGCCATTATCCCAGAGGTTCGCAGCCGCTCGGCGTCGATGTCATAAAGCGCGATCTCGCTGTCGGACAGTTCCGGGTTCGACAACACATCGCCCAGGATATTCTGCGCGAAAACGGTGGAGCCAGCCCCCACCAGGGCAATCTTGGCCATTTTCGTCATCCTTCGTTCAGCACGACGACCTTGGTCAGGTGCCGGGGGGCTTCGGTGTTCAGGTTCTTCTGCAGGGCGACCATCTCACCCATCAGCTGCAGGGCAGGCAGCGCGACCAGTGCCGCGACCGCGCCTTTGCCGGGAAGCGAAATCGACAGATCGCCCGGCCCTCCGAAGCCGATGACGCGCGCGCCCTTGGCCTGCACATCGCGCACCACCAGCGCCTCTTCCGCCGCCGTCGCCGGGGAATAGAGCATCACCAGCAGCGACCGTTCGTCGATCAGCGAGATCGGGCCGTGGCGGTATTCCATCGGGTGGAAGGCCTGCGCGTAGCTCAGGCTCATCTCCTGCAGCTTCAACGCCGCCTCGCAGGCCAGGCCGTAAAGCGGCCCGGCCCAGGCAGACCAGATGCGACCGCCCTTTCAGCACCGGCCCCGCCGTCTCCATCGCCGCCAGTGCGGCCCGCAGGCCTCCAGATCCGCCAGGGTGACCGTGCCGCCGCACAGCCGCAGCCCCGCCAGCAGCATCAGGCTGGTCGAGACCGTCATCACGATGCCCTCGCGCGGGTCGGTCGGCAGGCAGATCGGCTGATCCGACATCTCCAGCAGCGGCGTTTCAGGCGTGGTGGAAATCCCCACCGTCGCGAGACCCGCATTGCGCGAGGCTTGCAGCGCCTGCAGCGTCTCGGTCGTGGTGCCCGATCGCGACAGGCCGATCACCGTGGTCCCCTTCGGGTCGGCCAGATAGGCCGTCGGACGCCGCGCCCACTCGGCTCCGGGCACGGCAATCGCCGACCGCCCGGCCAGATTGGCCGCCGCCGCCAGAACCTGCGCCAGATAGTAGGAAGAGCCGCAGCCGGTGAAGACCAGCACCTTGCCCGCTATCGCCGGCGGGGGGCTGGCCCAGCGCCGCCGCGAGATAGGGGAACTGGTCGCGGATGACCTTTTCAGTGATCGACGGCATCGAATTCTTTCCGGTTCGAGTGTCGTGTTCTCACGTCACCCCCCGCGCCGCCAGATCGGCGGCCAATGTTGCAATCCAGGCCTCATCCACGGCCCATCCGGCCCGCCGCGCCGCGTCCAGCGCCGCACCGCCGACCGGCGGCAGCTTGCGCGGGCACGGTGCCAGGCCCAACCGGCCGGTCACCCCCGCCAGCACCCGCGTATCGGCGAAAACGCCCCCCGCGCAGGCCCAGACCAGCGGCGCGGCCCAGCCCGCCGCGGCGGCCGCCGCGCGGGCCGCAAGGGCCAGCTCTGCCGCCGCCGCATCCAGCACTTCGCCCGCTGTCGCGTCGCCCTGCCCCGCCCGCGCCGAGACCGCCCGCGCGACCGAAGCGACATGCGCCCGCCGATCCGCCGCCGCATAGGTCCAGTCGATCAGCGTATCGGGCGCGGCACCGATCTTTGCGCACAAGGTATCGGCAAAGCCCGTCGCCCGTGCCCGCCCGTCGATCTGGCGCGAGGCCGCCGCCAGCGCCCGCCGGCCGATCCAGAAGGCCGAGCCTTCGTCGCCGAAAAGATCGCCAAAGCCGCCGACCCGGTGCTCTCCC